>NC_009897.1:0-15286 GCF_000016625.1 Rickettsia massiliae MTU5 | reverse complement strand
TCAAGGTGTTGAGTTTTTAGCTATTTTGAGAACTTAGCACCTGTAGTTTATTTTTTCACTATCATATCTATTTTATTTAATTCATACTTCTCGAGTTTATCATTTGCAGCGTCTATAAACCACTTTCTGCGCGTGATAAAGTTTTCAGCACAAATTTTATCAATCTTTTCTATAATATGCTCTGGAATATCTAAAGATATCCTTTTTACGTTTATTTTCTTCAGCATAAAGCCATTGAGATAAATGAATTATAATCATAATTAAACATATTTTGTACACATGTCAATAAGAATAATTATTTCACGCATAAAAAATAATTATTTTAAAATCAGAGCACATAACATATATATGTTAATATATATGTATGTTTTTACAATTTAATATAAACATATTGACATATGTATGTTTATATATTTATATTATCGTATAAAAAATAAATAATGTTATTATGATTTTATCTTTCTTGAATCAAAAAGGAGGTGTAGGTAAGACTACACTTTCAATTAATGTTGCAACATGTCTATCACTAAAAAAGCAAAAAGTGCTTTTAATAGATGCGGATCCACAAAATAGTTCCCTAGATTGGGTTGCAATTCGTAGAAAAGAAAGTTTATTCACTGTAGTTGGGCTCACAAAACCAATAATACATAAAGAGGTATCAAAATTGGTTAAGAATTATGATCATATAATTATTGATGGACCACCAAGGATATATGATGTTGCTAAGTCTGCAATAGTTACTAGTGACCTGGTAGTAATGCCAGTGCAACCGTCACCTTATGATATATGGGCAGCTAATGAAGTGGTTAGCCTTATAAAAGAAGTATCTCAACCATTAGAAGGAAGAAAAAATATAAAGTCCGCCTTTTTAATTAATAGGAAAATATCCAATACTGCTATTGGTCGAGATGTGGAACAAGCGTTAGATCATTACGGTATGGATATTTTACAAACACATATTTGTCAGAGAGTGGCATATGCAGAAACAGCAGCTATTGGTTCCACAGTTATGGAAGAGCATAATAGAGACAATCTAGCCGTTAGAGAAATAACAGATTTAACAAATGAAATTTTAGAAAAATATAACTAATTGAACAGGTCATGACAGGAAAAAGAATTGAGTTCCCCAAAAAACCGGTACAAAAAAATACTACTCAATTTATTGATGCATGGGTGTCGGGTAATATAAAACATGCACAACAAGATCAAAAACATAAGAGAACGACTATCTTTTTACCAGAAAAATTGCATAAGAAATTAAAAATCGAGGCGGCTAGGAGGGAGGTAACAATGACTGAAATAATTATAGAAGCTGTAGAAAAGAGTATATAGACATATATATGCTTATATGTCTTAACTTAATGTTTTTGTTTATTAAAGCAAGGATACTTAATGTTAAGCAGGATAAAATACTATTCGTCACGTTTCTTGATCAGACTTATAACTAAATTTTAGTGTAGTACAAATCATATGAGCATATAAACATATAGGAATATGTATGTTTATATTTTGGTCCTACCAATCATTTCATCTATAGAGATTTGAAAATAATCTGCCAGTTTTACGATAACTTTAGTACTTAAAATTCTATTATCACTATTTGTATTAATAAAATGAGTAATAGTACTACTACCTACTCTGCAATTTTTTTCCAATATATACTCTGTAATGTTAAGTTGCTGTATTTTTGTTTTAAGAAAAGAGAGTAAATGATTATTAATATCATTTAAAGTTAAAGATACATATAATTGATATTTTTTTGTATTTTTTATAAATTTTGCGCGACCAAGTACTTCATCTATATCACATTCAAAGAATGTTGCAATTTTAAGAATAGTGATGATATTAGGATTAAGTAAAATTGCGTTTAGGAGTTTGCTAATAGTAGATCGCGATAAAGATGTTCCTAATACCAAATCTTTTTGTTGTATTTTATAAGTTTTAATTTTTTGACTTAAAAATTTTTGTATCCTTAGTGAAATATCCATAAATAACTCAAAATATCATACAAATAGTTTCTGAATACCAGAAACTATTTTCTTGACACACCAAAATATATTTAATAAAGTAGCAGTATGAGGTAGTGGATTGCATAATAAAGTACAATACTATCTTATAAAAAGAAAAACCAGTAAACACTCAAATTTTGGACAAGGAGAGTGTTTACTGGTGATTAAAGTCACCCCTAAATAGATACGAGGTCACAATAAATATAACACATAATGTATGTGATGGCAATAATTAGTAGAGTAACATCTGCTCATTTTTCTAGTCCCCGCAACACTTTAGGCCCCGCTGGCTTTCATAATTCTAGCAACCAGCAAGAGTTGCTTCAAAAACCTCATGCATCATAAAAAAACCTAAAGCTGCAAGATTAGTTCACATATCTTATGACCCTAATGTTGCGAGTTTTGTAGATCAAGCGTGCAATGCTGACAATGCAGATCATAATAACCAATCCTCATCTTAGTGATTAGCTTATCTTGCTCGATAGTCTTAGCATTTGATACTGCAGATAATAAACTACTATCATACTGCTCTGCATATTTAAGATTGCCATCAAGAGACTTAAAGAACTCATGCTCACGGGATATAAAAAACTCCTTATTGAAGGAGCACAAAGATTTAATCTTGAGGGGGCTTCAGCAAGTTTAGTAACTAAAGAAGAAGTGCCACCAAAAACTAAAAATACCTTAAATGCTCTAAACCTAACTCAAACACCTAATTAATATTAGATAAGATAATCTAATATTTATAATTTATTAAGTTCGTACCCTTAAGCTATTCAATATACTACTTTATATTGCCTAAATACTATAATTGGTTATCTTTGTGTGATAATTCATAATATCTTTCCATAATCTAATTGATAAAATGAAAAAAGGTTATATGATGGGCCAGGGCAAGATAGTGGCAATATCAATCAATACCACTAATAAATAATTTTTTAATAAAACTAGAGAGATACAAATGAATGAAATTTTTCCACTATTGCTAAACACATTCCGCACAATCTGGGGTAATACCAACACATGTGAAGATAGTAATAAAACATTTGATGTTGTAAAACTTGGTAACATGTTACGTAATCGCAAATATTATCTTATGGATCAGCAACTTATTTCTAGTAAATGTTTCCCTACTGACAATTGTTCACTCGATACAAAAGTAGCATGCAATATTTTTGAATTGCTCAGCAAAAGTACGAACTCTTTAGGCCTCAAAGCATATGTTGAACACCTCAATGGTACCATATTTAGAATTGTAAGCTCATTCAATGATACAAGAATCTTTGGGACAGAATATAAAATCTTTAGTCCCGGTAAACACTCCATTATTGTATGAACATCAGTGTCTTACAGATGAGTCAGTACTGATTAAAAATGTGCATAAGGTAGTGCTACAAGGTCATGATATATCTATGCGTACACCAAAAACTGGAAAATGTGGTATCTTCCTTATAAAATATATGTCTGATAAGTTAAAACACATGCTGCAAGAAGTAACACCTGATGTAATTAATAACACCACTTCATCTATACTAGACTTCTTCTTTACAACCGTAACCGAAAATACAAGCTTAAACTATACTAATGAAGTTATAGATTATAATAGTACCAATAGTACTGATATTAGTAACTACGATGAACAACATAGCCAAGATAGTACTATGCTCGTAAGCGGGTTAGTTTTAGCATCAGCCGTATCAATTACATATTTACTAACTTGTATGTATAATAAATACTGTAAGAAAACACCTGTGGCGCAAACGGAAACTGCTGCTGATATTAATATTAGTGATCCTACTCTAATAGAGATTAATAATAGAAAAGCTAAAATCTATTACAGTGATAGTTCTTCGGCAGATGGGACGGAGTATGCTATTGTAGACATTGTTAGTAAGAGGGCTACATATACAAAAGCTACATATGATACTTCAAATCCCTCTAGCTCACATTCTGACGATCACGACAGAATGGAGTTAATGAGTCCCTCTAGCTCACATTCTGACGATCACGACAGAATGGAGTTAATGAGTCCCTCTAGCTCACATTCTGACGATCACGACAGAATGGAGTTAATGAGTCCCTCTAGCTCACATTCTGATGATCACGACAGAATGGAGTTAATGAGTTCAACTGATAGCTCTACTCAAGAGAGCAGTCATGTCAATTCTCATAGACTTGCTCAATTACATATAGAGGACAGCGACTCTGGAATACCAATATGTGATAATTGTGCACCAATCTATGATTACCCGCAACTACCACCAAGACTTGCAACTGTCTATATACCAATAGTACAACATTATGATGATTCTAGCATTTTAGGATTAAGTGAATTTCTATGCTAATTGCTCGTTGAAATAATAACATATTTTATATAAAATCTAAGGACTTTATACGGTTATTTAGCAAAATTCAATTGAATAAGATCAATTGGATCTTGATATCCTACTCACTTCTAGATGAAAAGTAGCAATGCTACTTTTCATCTATATTCTACATGGTAATCCCCACATTTTTAATGGTAATAAAGGGTAGAGAGTTAAGCCGCCAAAGCTAATTTTTGGTCTTTCGTTATTATATGACCAAAGCCATTTAGTGGCAAGATCTTGTACCTCTTGCACTCTTGTATATTATAAAATAAATGCTGGCTCAACCAATCATATCTTACAGTCCTATTATATCTTTCAATATATGCATTTTGCTGAGGTTAACCTGGCTGAATGAACAACAATTTGATCTAGTGCCCTTATGACTCTTTCTGCCGGTAGCGAAAAGTCAATCTCAATACCAAGACCCTCCCTATTAAAGTCATCAATCACATTAAATAAACTATATCTTCTTCCATTCTCTAAACTATCGTGCATGAAGTCCATAGACCAGCAAGCATTTATTGTTTTAGGTACTATAAGCTTTTCAGGCTTTTCTCTAAGGAATCTTTTCTTAGACTTTATTCTCATATTAAGTGCTAATTCCTTATATATTCTGTATACACGTTTGTGATTCCAACCAAAACCTTTGATATTACGCAAATATAAAAAGCAAAGACCGAAGCCCCAGGTCTTAATGATATTGCTTTTCTGTAAGTCGCTAAGCTCTCATGATATCTGCCTTGCTTTTGCGGTATCATCCCAACATAACAATTTGCTGGTGCATTCTCGTGGTGCATTCTCGGGATACGTTGTTTGTGATTAGTCGCACTAATTTTCCCTACCCCATCTATTTTGTATCTTTGAAGTTTTTTAATGATTTTCCTCTCTAGCTTGTCTAGGCCCCTCATTCACTGTTAAACTCTCGTTATTTAACAAAAAACATTTCTGCATGGGCATCACCATTACCACTGTTATTATTTCCTGTAGCAAGTCTGATGCCTTCATGTACAAGAGCAGTGCTTTCTTCTTTGTTACAGCGAAGACTCATATCAAACATCTTTATTGCTTCGTCATAACTTCCAAGCCAACATAATGATACCGCCAAAGTAATATGCTACGTAATTATCAGAATGGGTTTTGATTACTGACTTAAAACATAATAAAGCTGACCTATAGCATCTTCGCTTATCTGTAGGTCTTTGCAGTAGCAGTAGTTGATGCCCTACTCTGAGCCACTCATCGTCATATTTGCTGAGTTTTAAAAAACTGATTAACACTGTGATTGTTTTAACGGTAGGTAATTTTTATGCATAATATGATGGTGTATGCCCAAAAACATGGTATATTAAAGGATCACGAGATACTAATTAACTCTTCTGATAGTCATAATGCGCTTAAAACTTTAAGTACAACATGTGAGAAGTATTATATGGAGCATCGTGGTGAAAGCAGCTATTAGATGATGAGCATGCGATGGTAAGAGCTAAGAAATATTCATACTCGCTTAAATATATGAAGCATGGGATGCAAAATAATATACCAGGCTTTGTAGATGAGAAGCCTGTAGCATCAACCTTTGCTAAGGTAAAAGCAGAAGTTAAAGAACCCCGCCTAGAGAAAGAGTTAGAACATACAATGACCATGAGATTATAAGGATTGACAAGCATGACTAATGAAGAGCATAATCAGAAACAACAGCAAACAGAGTTAGAAAATAGCGGTGTTTCTGAGCGTCCAAGACATGATGAATTATTTAAAAAGGTCATGAGCGAGCCTATTGCTGCTCGTGAGTTTCTGGAGCATTATTTGCCAGTATCATTTAAGAACAAGATTAATCTAAATAGTGTTAAAATAGAAAAGGAAAGCTTTGTTACTGAAGATTTAAAAAAGAGATTCAGTGATGTTGTTTACTCTGTTTCTTTAAAAAATGATAATGTGAAAGATAGTACCACCGATAGTGTAGATAATGACAAAGCTTACGTATATGTGCTTATAGAACATCAGTCTAGTAGTGATTACTGGATTGCCTTTAGACTGTGGCAGTATATGCTGCTATTATGTGAAAGATATAAGGACGCAAATAAGGGTAACAACAAACAAGAAAGAGATAAACTTCCTCTAATATGTCCTATAGTAGTATATGCAAATGATAAACCTTATAATGCTCCAAGGAGCTTTTGGGAATTATTTGAAGATAGTAATACTGCTAAAACTCTAATGTTAGATGAATACTTGCTTGTTGATTTGCAAAAACAAAGTGATGATGAAATAGAGAAAAAAAAGCATCTTGGTATGATGGAGTATATGCTTAAACATATCAAGGCTCGTGATATCTTAAATCTATGGCAAAGCCTACTTGAGAGGTTTAAAAGTAGTATAGAAATAGATAAGAAAAATGGATACATTTACATTAAATGGTTATTGTGGTATAGTGATGCTAAGGTAGATGCAGATAAACAAGCAGAGCTAGCTAAAATCATAGCAAAACATCTAAATAAAGCAGACGGGGAGGGGCTTATGAGAACTATTGCTGATAAATATATTGATGAGGGGATTGCTCAAGGCATGCAGATTGGTAAGAATGAGGGAAAACATGAAAGAACTATGGAAGTAGCTAAAAATATGCTTTCTAATAATTACTCTATTCCTGAGGTTTCGCGTATTACCGGCTTATCTATTTCTGAAATCAATAACCTTCTCAAAGCCTAATTCTTGAGTCAAAGGGGCTTCGCCCCTTGACTTAAATTCTTCTAAATCTATTTCTTTTTTGAATCTTAATATCAACTTTCCTTTATATCTTTCAATGCAGTATAGTACATAATTTACATTCTATTTTTATTGTTCTAAATTCAATTATATATACTGGAAAATGAGCGCAAAAGTATGCTAGAAATTAAATAAGCTCCTGAGCAAGATAACGATAAATAGTTGCTTTTGATAAATTAAACTCTTGCATTAAAGTTTTGATCTTAACACCCTGCTCTCGCTTCTCTTTCAACGCACTTAATTGTTCATGTGTTAAGTATTTCTTCTTGCCAAACTTCACGCCTCTCTCTTTTGCTTTTAAGATCCCATCCATTTGTCGCTCAGCTCTAATCTCAGTTTCAAATTGTCCGATCGCTCCTAACACATTAAATATTAATCGACCAGTTGCATCTTTAGTATCTATATTTTGATCTAGAACTTTAAGTGCTACAGATTTCTGTTCTAAAATCTCAGCAATTTTGCATAAATGTGCAGTAGAGCGTGCTAATCTATCTAGTTTTGTGACAGTGAATATATCGCCTTCACGTACATAATCTAATGCATTTTTTAGCACGCTTCTTGTGCCGCCAAAACCGGATTTCTTTTCTTGAAAAATTTTATCACAATCTTTTAATTTATCTAGTTGTACACTTAGCGACTGTCCTGATGAACTAACTCTCGCATATCCTACTGTTGCCATATTTATGTCTTATAATCTTTTAAAGTTTACAAGAATTATATAAAGAGACGTTAATTAAGACAAGAGTTTTTGAAGTCTCTTAAAGTATACTTTATGATACTTAATAAATACTAATATCAGACTAATATACAACATCTCCTTAACTTTATGGGTAATACTTTAAATTTTTAATTATCATTATCATAATATTTTGTTTAACCTTGATTGGTAGGTTCTAATTAAAGAATAGAGCTACTTTTAAGAATTTAAAAATGTTAATGGCGTCATAGCGTCTAAAATCTCAAATTTTAGTGTAAAATCCTGAGCATAATGCATAGACGTGACAAAACCTCTATATCACAGAACTTGGCAATAAATGCAATAGAATTCTATATATTGCTGAAGAAGTGATAAAGTTTATATAACACAAATTGGTTAATTTTTAATTACTCGGTGTACGATAATAGATATATTGTTAACTTAAATATCGGAGAAAATGATGGAAGATTTTGATAAAAAGACTACAGCAAAACAAATAAAAGATATAGAATAAGAATATAAATAAATATAGGGGCAAATTAACCAGGTATTGAAAAAAAGCTAAAGAGGCTAATATTGAGCTAGGCCCTGATGATATGAGGCGTTTAAACAAAATAAAAGCTCGCTTTGCACACACTACCAAAGAAGATAAGAATGCTAAAGCAAAAATAGAATATGCCCGAGGTTGTGGTGACAGAGCTTATGAAGCAAATCAGCAAAAACATCAAGACTTTACCGGCAGCAAAACTGCAGCCGCAAGAAAACAAAGAAGGGAAGATTTTAGAGGTATATAGAAGGCACCGTCAAGTTAAGAGAGGTATGCAAATTAAGAATTGAGAAATAAGTAGTAATCGTCTATATAGAGTGTCTTATTGGGGGAGGTTTCTAGTTTAACACAGTTCTATGAACATGCTTAATTAGTTACGAATTAAATAGACATTTTAGTTGTAACTATGTTTGTAAATCACACAATTTAAATAATAAATAAGCAAATCTTATTAATAGTTGGATAAGTCAAACCCACTACTGTCTCCTGAGAATAGACTTTGACACCCTCCTAATTGCAAATTGTTGTATAAAAAATACCCTATTTCCAATTGCGATTTTTGCTTATTGCCATAAGCTTTTGATATCAAACCTTTCATTTTCTTATGGATTTTTGGCTATTACTTCCTTAAAACCCTATGACCTATAAGGGCTCGTAGGATTTTGACGGAGAGACTAACTCAAGTTGTATCAAACATCATGACTTATCAACATATCATTACAATACTTCAAAGGTATGATCATCATTTTGATTGTACACAATTTGATAAGGCTATCAAGTTTCTCTTAAAATATTGTCATAATAATAAGTACTCATTAGAAATATCAGAAACCCTGATCTCAATATATCCTGATACTAAATCCGTTATTACATCTTTGTTATTTTTTACTGAGCTAAAAAATCACTTAACATTAACGCACATTAAATATCATTTTGGTGAAGAAATAGCTACGATATTTTTTTCACTGGCTGAATTATTTCGAATACAAAATACATATTGTAATACAATACAAGAAACGTTTCAGTTGTTTTGTTCATTAAAGCCTAATATTGCAATCAGAATCTTATTAATAAGATTTGCTTATTTATTACATAAAATAATATTTAATTGCAATATATCAGATATAGAATATTACTTAATGAGTGAAGAGATAAAAGATATATACGTACCTTTATTTAAAGAAATAACAGTAGAGAAAATTAACAATGTATTACAAAATGTTTGTTTAGAAATATTACAGCCTAAGTTATACAAATTTATAACTGATTTCTTAAAAGTAAACTATCAAAATCCAGATCAGTTAGTTATTAAAGTAATTAATTCAT
Organism: Rickettsia massiliae MTU5; assembly: GCF_000016625.1. Classification (NCBI taxonomy): domain Bacteria; kingdom Pseudomonadati; phylum Pseudomonadota; class Alphaproteobacteria; order Rickettsiales; family Rickettsiaceae; genus Rickettsia; species Rickettsia massiliae. The sequence continues at coordinate 5,572 of NC_009897.1, read as the reverse complement.
TTCATGATATTTTATCCAGATTGGATGTAGCATATGCAATATCAGGACGAGTTAAGTCTACTTATTCTATAGCACAAAAGTTAGTAAATAAGTCTAATGAAATAAAAAACTTATGTGATATTATCGGCATCAGAGTAATAGTAACACAAGATAATGAATGTTATAAGGTATTAAATACTATTTTAAACTATTATGCACATGTTCCAAAACGAAATAAAGATTTTATTAAGTGCCCAAAGAAAAATAATTATCAATCACTACATACAGTAATAATAGATAAAGATTTACGGAAGCTAGAAGTACAAATACGTACCAGAAGGATGCACAGCATTGCACAGTCTGGTTCTGCATCACATTTGCAATATAAACTCAACTTACAAAACTGTAATAATCTTGATGTTACTCATAACATATTAAACAAATTTATATTCAACACATTAAACCAATATAGTAGTATACCTACTATAGTACCTAAATATCTTAGAATAAATAGGTTAGACGGCTTAATATCATATATAATAGGATCCATAAAGCCAAACGATCGAACATTAAAACAAGATGTATCTATCTATCACGAAAATACTAGATATTATGTTGATACAGCAAAAATAGTTAATGTAAATCAAAAAACTTTGATCTTAGTGAGTAAAGGAAAACCATATATAGCAACAGATACAGGCAAGACATCACAATTACAAGATGTATCTATCTATCACGAAAATACTAGATATTATGTTGATACAGCAAAAATAGTTAATATAAATCAAAAAACTTTGATCTTAGTGAGTAAAGGAAAACCATATATAGCAACAGATACAGGCAAGACATCACAATTACAAGATGTATCTATCTATCACGAAAATACTAGATATTATGTTGATACAGCAAAAATAGTTAATATAAATTAAAAAACTTTGATCTTAGTGAGTAAAGGAAAACCATATATAGCAACAGATACAGGCAAGACATCACAATTACAAGATGTATCACTACAAAATATGTGGACAGATCAGAATAGTATTAAAAATTCATTATCAATGCTAAAGAAGCGAGTTAGTTATAATACACAAATTAAGGAACGGCATCTCGAGAAACAGCGATACACAGAGAAAAACCTATCATCTGATGGTGAACTCTCTACAAATCAGCTTCAAGAAATCAAAATAGCCAATACCTCTAATAAAAATCCTAATCTAAATGATCATCATGCATACCTAAAATATTATTTAAAATGTATAAATACATATACTAATACTACCTCTAGTATGCAAATGAAATCAGATTATGAATTAAATTACATAAACAAGAATTTATTGATAGATGCAGTCATACAAAATAATCAAAATACTAATAATCCTCCTAGTAAGACTTTTAATAAGAAATTACAATATGTCCAAGGGTACAAGAAAAAAGACAAATTATTTTGCACAGAAGTGAATTTGCATTTGCAGAATAATAGTGACAACACAAATTGTAGTAGTGATGTCTTGAGTTCTCAAAAGAGAAGATCTCAACAAAAAAATTGTATCAATATTATTACCATAAAATTTATTTCTGATGATAACATAATGAATATTAGAATAGAAGAATTGATGACTATATTCAAGGATACTCAAATTATATATCTTGACTTAAGCAATAATAATATAGGAGATACAGAAATCAAAATATTGACACCTATGTTAAAGGATGCTCAAATTACATATCTTAATCTTAGACAGAATTACATAGGTGATATAGGAGTTAGAGAACTGGCTAAGATATTGAATAATATGCATATTACATCTCTTAATCTGAGCAGTAATGCGATAAACGATACTGGAACTGTAGAGCTGGCGGCTATATTAAAGAATACTCAAATTACACATCTTGATTTAAGTAGTAATAATGTAGGAGATACTACAATAGATGATGCAGTGGAAAAACTAGCTGCTATATTGCCGGATACTCAAATTACACATCTTAATCTTGGATACAACAGTATAGACGCTGCAGGAATCATAGCACTTGCGAAGATATTGAAGGATACTAAGATTACATATCTTAATCTTGAGTTTAATAATGTAGACAATACTGGTGCAATAGCACTCGCGAAGATATTGAAGGATACTAAGATTACATATCTTAATCTTGATTGTAATGCGATAGGGCTGTACGGAATTCGTATACTTACTGCAACAGTTAAGGAGATGAATATTATAATTCATCTTACAGGGCAACAGCCATATCATGAAACTGATTATTATGATGGTCACTTTAGTAAACTACAACGTATAGAATTCCCACAACTAGATCCAGATTTAGTGCGGGAAATGGCTAATTCAAAATCGGATCATACTTCAGGAAATGAAGAAAATGATTCAGGATGCGAGGTATGGGATTGGGATGCGGAATCTGATGATATTAGTGATACAGATAGTAATGGCACCATGACTATACGGATTGGTCACAGTAATGAAGATGTAAATATTGATACAATTAAAAGTCGTATTTATGGAATAAATAAGACACCAGATATAGAAGTCATACATAATGCACAGATACTAACAGAGGATATAGATTGCATGGGAGCATTATAACCTAAAATTTTTAATGGTGCATTTAAGTCCATCCGCCAGTGTGCCAAGCAAAGTGCGTAAGGAACAGTTGGTGAGAATCCAGCCTACGTAAAGTATAGCCAACAGCGTAGAACCTAACTTGATACAACATGATGTAACGATATCTTCTTCCATTCTCTAAACTATTATGCATGATGAAGTCCATAGACCAGCAATCATTTATTGTTTTATCGGCTCTTAACCTTTCCTCAGCATACATCTTTTTAAGTCGGACATTCTCCGATTCTAATTCCTTTAGCTTGGTAAGCATCGGTAAATCCATACCTCCATACCTTGATCTCTATGATGATATTTTGTACTCTCTAAGTATCGATGCTACGGGTACACCACTACTTGCTTGCTTTAAGATAGACATGATTTGGCTGTCACTATGCTTTGATATAGTCATTTTACAGAAGCTCCTTTTTTGTTATTAGAAACTTCTACTCTTCTTGTCGATTTTTTTAGGGAGGATTACCTTCGCTTATGTTTTTGATTCTGTGTTTTCACTTACTTTGACTATAATTTTTTAACTAATATCCATATTCCACTCTCTTAACCCCTGCACTAGAGCCAAGCCTCTGTATCACATGAGAGTAATTATTACGCACCCAATTCGCCATAAATCTTGTTGGCATTGTAAGCTTTAGTGTAGAAGTATCATTGCACTCCTTTACTACTACTTCTTCAAACCAAGCTGTATACATAGCTTCTCCTAACTCTTCAATTAATCCTTGTCTGATATGATGCCATGCTGTATCTACTTCGATCGTATCTAATCCCCCACTTTTCGCTAAAATACCTGCATGTGTACCATTAGACACAATATCAGATGTTGTGATTTTAGGATATAGCATTACCTTTTCTTCATCTCTCCGATTTCTTTCATTGCTTGTATCCTCCATCTCTTCTACCTCCTGCACATAATAACCGTTCATTCCATATACTGCTTCTAGCTGCTCACTTAAGATCTCTATTTGTCGCTCGCTTAAAGCTAGGTTACTTGGAATTAATACAGTTATAAAGCTGTTGTTGGCATTTATCTTAAACTCTACTTGAGTTAGTATTGAATACGCTATGGAAGTGCTAAATCTTCCTGCTATCTTCTTCTTTACCTGCATTTCTTTACTGGTATCAAATGAATTCTCTATGTGGCTTAAATATTGCTCATGTTCTAACATGTTCTGCTCTTCAGCACCTATATTACAACTGAATCTAAATGTTGTATGATTAACAAGTGGTCCTTGATGTTTTTCGCTCGCAAGCACTTTCTCCATATAGCTTAAGAAGGTAAATTTATTCTTAAATTTCTTTTCAGGATATTTGATATATAGCTTCAATAGTAACTGGTTTACAAAGTTAGTGCTAAATCCCCTGTTTGCTTTGAAGTTAAGCATATCTACATCTTTTTCTGATAATGGATAGAAATGCCTTAATTCTTTATTTTCAGATATATCTTTGATGGTTCTTGCAACAATCTCGGGATGTATATTAGCACAAGGTAGTTTAAAACTAGCTGTTTCATAGTATTCTTTCTTAGAAACAAAACAACCAGCTTCAGAATCATTTAAAAAAGAAGAATTGTTATAACATTCAGATGGAAACGAGCAAAGCTCGTTTCCCAAAAACTCTTTTTTGCAAGATAAATTCTTAAGATTTACATCTATATAATCTATATTTTTAATAATACTGTTCTTTAATACAAAGTCTTTATTATATAATTGACCAGAATCAGTGCAAGGAGGGTCATATTCTGTGCATTTCCATTCTTTAGCGATTTCTAAGGCTTTATTGTTATTATACTCAATTACTATTTGTTGCTTTTGCTCTTTCTGTTTTTTCTGATCATTGTTATTTATTAGAGATATATTCAGAAGAGATATTTGCCATAAAGATTTATCAGCCCTGCTATTATAATCATCATTGTTTCTGATAACTAACTTATCTCGCTTAATAAGATTATTATCTTCTAAATCCTTTAATGCTCTAGAAATAGAATTTCTATGTAATTTAAGTTCTTTCTGTAATTCTTGATAAGAAGTGACAATAGAGTGCAGATTATTAGTTATAGAGTGATCATGGTCATAAGCATGATCATAAACATCTTTATAATCATTCTTATTGCTGTTACTGGCATCAATATAAGTCTCTGTAGTTATCCTGTTGTCTTTCTCCTTACTGTCTGTGTCTCTGTTACCTTTATCATTATTACTAGATAATGAAGATTTATAAATCTTTGTAAAAAGATAGAGTGTTATAGTCTTTGCTGTTGCAGAAATGCTACAATTAGAATTTAATTGCTTTAAGAACTCATAAGGTACTCTTATAAACATCTTAGTTTTTTCAAGATGTTGCCTTTTTCCTTCTATGGTTGACACAAAGATATTATCTATAGAATCTAACTTATCTGACTTAGAGTGACGTGTTTTTGTATTATCGATATCACCTAGATCAAACCTATCAGGTTCATATTTAAGATCATTAAAGACCTTGTCGGGTATTGTTGTGGTAATAATGTTACGTTTATTCTGACCTTGATCGTTCTTATCTCTAGTAATAATGAAATGTCCTTTATCTTCCAGGGATTTCTGAAGCACAAATACTTCAGATTTAGAGCAAGATAGTCTTTCTGCCCAGCTTTTAGCAGGTAGAGATATAGATCTATTACGTCCCTTAGAAAAGTTAATACAAGAAAGCCCATCAGCTAAGATGTAGTACATTTTCTCAAGAGTAGATAACTCTTTGCTTGATAATATATGAGATAATACGCATCCAGTTATTGGGACGTATGATTGATTCTTGGTGGTATCATAGTACTGATGTATACCTACATTATCACTTGGCGTAGCAAGCGGGTAAAATGATTGCATTTTATGCTCCTTTTTCTGAAACCCTTGACCGCTACGTAGAAATAGTATATATTTATTACGTGTAAAAATAATGCTGCCCGTGTTTATTTTTGCATATCGTATCAA
>NC_009900.1:972500-1360898 GCF_000016625.1 Rickettsia massiliae MTU5 | reverse complement strand
ACTTTCACATGTAATTGTGGATAAATTTTTTAATAACTTATTATTTTTCCTATTAAAATCTATTAAAAATTTCCTCAAATCCTTATTAAATCAAGTAAATCTAGTGTATTTTTTTTAAAACAAATAGTTTGTGGATAAAATTGTGAATAAATATTATTTTTCTTTGAAAAAATAGTCTTTTCTAAGCTAGAAATGAATTTTACACTTAATTATCCACTTGTATAAATTCATTACAAACTTATGTGAATAATAATTAAAAATATCGGTATTTTTAAGAAAATTTTAATGAAAATTTTGTTGATAACTCTGTTTAAAACATTTAATCTACATAATTCTATTTACATAAACAATAAATAATAAATATATTTATTATTTTAATATTTTTAGCAATAACATGAAGCAAATTATAAATCCATTAAAAGGAAATGATAATAAAATACCTATTTGGTTTATGCGTCAAGCAGGTAGATATTTGCCGGAATATAAAAAAGTAAGAGAAACAACAAAAAATTTTCTAGATTTTTGTTACGATGTTAACAAAGCAACGGAAGTAACCTTACAACCGATAAAACGTTATGGATTTGATGCAGCTATTATTTTTTCCGATATATTAGTTTTACCTCATGCTTTTGGATGGGAAGTGGATTTTAAAGAAAATATAGGGCCTATATTAAAGCAATTCAAATCACAAGAAGATTTTAAATATCTGCAAATCAATCCGAATGATAAATTAGAAAAGGTTTATGAAATAATAAAAAAAGTAAAAAAAGAATTACCATCCCCCACTTCTTTAATAGGATTTGCAGGTAGTCCTTGGACAGTGATGAGTTACATGCTAGAAGGAAAAGGAAAACAGGATTTTAAAACGAGCAAAAAATTCATATATGAAAATAAAATACTTGCTGAAGAATTATTAAATTTTATTACGGAAAAAACAGCTGATCATCTTATAAATCAAGCAAAATCTGGAGTAGATGTTTTAAAGCTTTTTGATTCATGGTCAGGAGTACTTGCAGAAGAGGAATTTACTGAATTTGTAATAGAGCCGACAAAAAAGATTGTACTAAAAGTAAAAGAAGTTTTTCCAAAAACTCCTATAATTGCTTTTCCTAAAGGAGCGGGATTATTGTACGAAAAATTTATAAAAGAAGTACCGATAGATATTTTAGCTGTAGATCAAATGGTCCCTCTTGAAAAAATGAAAGAGTGGAGTGATAAAGTAATAGTACAAGGTAATTTAGATCCGGTTGTATTATTAACTAATAAAGAAATTATTAAAGAAAAGACTTATAAAATTCTTCAGGCAATGAAAGGAAAGAATTTTATCTTTAATTTAGGACATGGTATTTTGCCTGAAACACCTACGGAAAATGTAGAATTTTTGACAGAATATGTTAGGTTATATGAAGAAAAGAATAGCAATAGTACTTTTTAATTTAGGCGGTCCAAAAGACCTTAAATCAGTGAAGTCTTTTCTATTTAATCTATTCTATGACAAAGCTATAATTAATCTACCAAATCCTTTGCGTTATATTATCGCTAAAATAGTTTCTATTACTAGAGAGAAAAAATCTCAAAAAATTTATTCTTTAATCGGTGGTAAATCTTCTTTACTTCAGGAAACAGAGGAGCAGAAATTAGCACTAACCGAAAAGCTAAAGCAACTTATAAAAGAAGATTTCGCTATTTTTATAAATATGAGATATTCAGCACCTTTTGCTAAAGAAGTAATAGGTCAAATAAAAAAATATAATCCAAGCGAAATAATATTATTGCCTCTATATTCTCAATTTTCAAGTACTACGACAGGATCATCGGTTAAAAATTTTTTACAAAACCTTGATATTGATATTCCAATTAAAACAATTTGCTGTTATCCTCTAGAAAAAGATTTTATAAAAGCCCATGTTTCATTAATTAAAGAAAAACTATACGATAAAAATTTTCGTATATTATTTTCTGCTCACGGGTTACCCGAAAAAATAATAAAAGCAGGCGATCCTTATAGTTTTCAAATAAAAGAAACAGTACAAGCAATAGTTAAAGAATTAAATATAAAAGATCTAGATTATAAGATAACTTATCAAAGTAGAGTAGGACCTATAGAGTGGTTAAAACCGAATACGGAAGACGAAATAGAGCTAGCAGGAAAGTTAAAAAAAGACATAATTATCGTACCTATATCCTTTGTGTCCGAGCATGTTGAAACACTAGTAGAACTTGATATTGAATATAAATTAATCGCAGATAAATATGAAATTCAATATACCCGAATTCCGACACTTGGAACAAATAAAATTTTTATTAATAGTTTGACAAATATATTGCTACGATTTATTAGTAAGGTTGATACTAATTTAGTTATAAGTAGCTCTAGTACAAGAATATGTCCAAACGAATTTACTAAATGTTTGTGTAAGTTAACAAATTAATAAGGAAAAGAATGGCAAGTTACTATCTATGGTTTAAGTCGGTCCATCTGATATCTGCTATATGTTGGATGGCAGGACTTCTTTATTTACCTAGAATATATGTTTATCATACCAAAGCTAAAATAGGTAGTGAGCTAGATAGTACTTTACAAGTAATGGAGCTAAAATTACTCAGATTCATTATGAATCCGGCAATGATTAGCACATTTATTTTTGGTTTAATAAATGCTCATGTTTACGGGTTTGTTGCTCTTGATACTTGGTTTCACGTTAAAATGTTTGCAGTATTAATTTTAGTGATATTTCACGGTTTACTTGCAAGATGGCGAAAAAATTTTGCAAATGGTAAGAATGTCCATTCAGAAAAATTTTATCGCATAGTTAATGAGATTCCGGCTATTTGTATGATTGTTGCAGTGATTATGGTTATAGTGAAACCATTTGACTAGTACTCTTTTTATTTGAAAAGGGATTGTTAAAGATATATCGTCATTGCGAGCAGCGGTAAGCTGCGTGGCAATCTCATGAGATAATAACAAACTCCTAAGGTTGTTTCGTCAATTACTTACGTAATTTCCTCGCAATGACGTTAAAACCGATCCATGCGGGCAATGTTTTTCCGTGAAAGGAAAGCAGGAATGACATAAATAAAGCAATGTTTGTTTATCTATACTTTAGCAATACCAAATATTGCTTCTAATTCTGCTAAGCGTTTTCTCTATTGCGTTGATATCTCTCTTTTTCAAAGGTCTTTCTAGCAACTCTGCTATCTCAACTTTTAGGATTTCTAAATTTTCTTTTGAAGTAAACTCTGCTACGGGTTCAGGTAGGCTCTTGTTAGTTTGGTTGGACATGTAGTTACTCCCGATTAATTAAACTTAAATTGCTTAAGTTTCAACCACCGAAGAGAAATAAACCCTTGGTGGTCAGGGAGTTAGCAAAACTGCCAAAAGTCAGCTATAATAGGTTTTGCTTAAAGAAATGCTTTAAGCTCTGGACATACCTATTATATCCCCGACCATAAGGTCGAGGATTACATCAGTTATGTGAGAGATTTTCTCACTTTTGGTTACACCCCGAAATAGTGTTTTACTATTTCAGTTAAAGCTTATACCTAACTTCCTTTAAAAGTCAATCTATAACTTATTTTAAACTAATAGTTTATTTATCTAAAAGATTTTTTATTTCTAATATAAGTTGTAAAATTTATTTAGAATATCTATAATTCATAAAAAATAATTGGAACATTATGAATAATAGCGATGAACTTAATAAGTTAGTAATCTTTAAAGATAAAACCATTAGAAGAATTTTGCATAATAACAAATAGTGGTTTTCGGTAGTTGACGTAGTAGGAGCATTGACTGATAGTAGTGACCCTGGAGCTTATTGGAGAAAACTAAAACAAAAGTTAAACGAAGAAAAAAGTGAAGTCGTGACAAATTGTCACGGACTGAAATTAACTGCCACAGATGGAAAAAATATATAACATACAGAGTCATTACTTCGTATTATACAATCTATTCCGTCTCCAAAGGCAGAACCGTTTAAAAATGGCTTGCTAAAGTCGGTTATGAGAGGATTCAAGAAATTTCTGATCCGGAAAAGTCAATTGATAGAGCAAGGGATAATTGGAAACGACACGGTCATAGCGAGAAATGGATTCAACAATGTATGATGTGGATGGGGCAGGAAACACGAAATAAATTAACTGATTACTGGAAAAATCATGAAGTAACAAAAGAGAATGAATTTGCTATATTAACTAATATTTTTCATCAAGAATGGGCTGGTATAACTGTTAAAGAACCCAAAAATATAAAGGGCTTAACAAATCAAAATTTACGTGATCACATGAATGAAGCAAAATTAAATTTTACTGCTCTTGCTGAATTATCTACTCATCAGGTAGCAGAAACTAATAATGCAACAGGAATGGAAGAAAATAAGGTTGCAGGTAAAATAGGAGGAAGTATAGCTAAAAACGCTAAAACGGCCTTGAAAAATAAAACTGGTAAAAAAGTAATCTCAACACACCGAAATAGCATTTTGCCATTCCGGTTATGATTTTAAAAAAGTCAATTAAACTTTACTTCAGGTGGCAATGACATTAATATTGCTTCGACATTTCCATCGGTCATTAAGCCGAATTTAGTACCGCGGTCATATAGCAAATTAAATTCTACATATCTACCTCGCCTTATAAGTTGGTATTCTTTCTGCTCGGTTGTCCAAGGTAAAAATAACTTACTTCTAACGATTTCAGGATATACCGACAACAAAGCCTTACCTACGTCCTGTGTAAAGGCAAAATCCTGTTCAAAATTATCGTTATTTAAGTAATCATAGAATATTCCGCCTACTCCTCTCGGCTCTTTTCGATGCTTTAGATAAAAATATTCATCACATTGCTTTTTGAATTTAGGATAATAGCTAGAATCATACTTATCGCACGCTTCTTTAAAAACTGCATGAAACTTTACAGTTTCGTTTTCTTCCGGATAAAAAGGTGTTAAATCGCCACCGCCGCCAAACCAACTTTTAGAAGTTTCTATATAACGAGTATTAAAATGCATAGCGGGAATTAGCGGCGATTTAAGATGTGCGACTAATGAAATGCCTGTTGCAAAGAATTTCCCGTCTAGCTCTGCTCCTGGAATTTCGCTGCGGAATTCGGGAGAAAATTCACCGAATACGGTAGATATATTAACCCCGACTTTTTCAAATACTTCTCCTTTCATGAGAGACATGACACCGCCACCGCCGCCGTTACGTTGCCAGCTTGAGCGTACGAACTTAGCCGGTTTTAAACCTTTGGTTTGTGCATATTCTTCTTCGATTTTTTCAAATTCTTTGCACAATAAATCACGTAAATTAGTAAACCAACTACTTGTTATTTCTTTATTTTCTATGTTCATAATTATTAAGCAACGATTTAATTATTTTCCTCATCATATACATAATCACTAAAAATACGGCAGTAATGATCATAATATAAAAAGCCGGAGCATAGAATAAGCCTGTGCGCTCTACAAGCCAACGAGAAATAATAGGTGAAGTTCCGCCGAATATCGCTATTGCAAAATTGTAGCTGAAAGCAACACCGGTAAATCTTTGTTCTGCCGTAAACAAGGATATAACGAATATATAAGCTGTACCTGCTATGCTTCCTGCGAGCATACCAAGCATTGTAAGAGCTATAATTTGTTGCCACATCTCTTCTGTCGACATAAGTAACATGGTCGGTAAAATCAATATCAAGATAGCAACACCAACAAGCATTGCCATTTTAAATTTTCCGATAATATCGGCAGTACCGCCAGCAAGCGGCATCGCTATCATCGCAATAAACGAACTATACGCTAAATATGATAAAGCAATAGTATTACTAAGATGCATTACATTATAATAGAAAACATTTATATATGTTTTTACTAAATACATAACGCTGCTAGCGATAGCACCTATACACATAGTTAAAAACATCGATCTCCAAGCAGTTCTAATTACATTGGAAAAAGGTGCTTTAAGAACTTGTTTCTTTTTCTCAAGCATTTTAAAAATCGGTGTTTCCGATATACGCAATCGCAAGTAAAATCCTGCAAGACCCATAAATCCGCCAAGCAGAAAAGCAAAACGCCAAGCAAAATCTATATGAGAGAAATAACGTTCTATTATAATACCGATAAATGTTGCAATTAAGGTACCGGCGATATTTGAACCATGTACTAAACCTGCTGTAAAACCCGGTCTTAAATTTTGACGATGTTCAAGGATAAAAATTGCCGCTCCCGTTCCTTCACCGCTAATACATAAACCTTGAATAAGTCGCATTATAACTAGAGTTATAGGGGCATAAATCCCAATACTTGCATATGAGGGTATGAGACCCATAATAAAGGTCGGAATAGTCATACCTAGCATCGAGATTATTAAAGCGATACGTCTACCGTATCTATCACCGATATAACCGAATAATATGCCTCCTATCGGTCTTGTCAGAAAGCCAACCGCAAATACTCCAAGGCTTAGAAGAATTCTAATGAATTCTGATTCGCCTGGAAAAAAAACTTGTCCAATAATCAGCGAAAAAACTGAATATACCGTAAAATCATAATATTCGAGTACATTACCTGAAATAGCAGATAAAAAAATGAACTTAGACCTATTCATCGAGCTTTAAATAACTTAATTACTAATTAGTTATTATAGACAAGTTACATCATTTATAAAGTGTAATTTATAATATTATTAATTACAATAAAATCATAAGCACATATGCAGTATAAATATTTAATTGTCGGCATTTTAATTCTTGTGGTGATAGTAATATGTTTTTGTGGTTATAAGTTCTTGTTTAATAAACAACCTGAATCAGTTGCAAATGATTTTGAAAAAGAATTAGTAGAATGTGATAAAGCTATAAAACAAAATCCGAATGATGCAGATGCATATATTGGATATGGATTTAGACTAAGAATACTGGGACTTAGGTTTCCTGAAAAATATGAGTTGGCCCTTGAAGCTTATAACAAAGCAATTGCAATAAACCCTAATCATTTTTAGGCTTATCTTAATAAAGGAGCGGTATAGCTATAATACCCATCACCAAAGCAGTACGTCTACCGAATCTATCACCTATATTACCGAAAATAATACCGCCAAGCGGTCGTACTACAAAGCCTGTAGCAAATACCACAAAAGTTAAAGTCTCTTGCATTTCTGGATCCAGAAAAAATGCTGCCCTATAATATAAGCAAATTGCGCATATAATGCATAATCATACCATTCTATAAAGCGTTGCCGATCATGCCGGATATTACTACTTTTCTCATTAAGTTATTTTATTGATTTTAAAAAAGATAATAAGAGTAATATTTTATATTCTCAAGTAAAAATAGCTTTATTTTATGCGAATAGCTTTGCTTGCGTTGATACCGTAGTCGTCATTGCGAGAAGCGTAGCGGTGTGGCAATCTAGAACAATAATTAAAAATTCTGTAAATCAGAATTTTTACTGGATTGCTTCGTCGAATTACTGCGTAATTCTTCTCGCAATGACTATACCCTATCTATGTTTTTCATTAACCACTTTCTTAGTTAATTTAGCATTGATTTGAGAAGGAGAAACTTTAATATTTTGTTTGATGTTTTTTGTTTTTTCTTGAGATAGAAGACTTTCTTTATCATTTTGTAATGTTTTCATAAACTTATCTATATTGCTTTGTTCTAGTTTTATTGCATTATCATTATTCAAAATTAATCCTCCAAATTTTTCACCAAGTTCAGGTGCATATCTGATGGCAAAAATTGATGCCGGTACAACTATGATAGAAAAAGCCGCTCCCGCAGTCGCAACACTGATTGCTCCGACTAATAAAGCACAAACAGCACCGGCGATTTTTCCGGTTGCTTGTTTAAACATATTACTTTTTTGTGTAAATACTAAAGACCTCTCTAATATTTTATTAAATTCTTTCTTTATATAGATGGTTGCTTCATCAATATTATTATATTTCTTCATTGCATACATTACAGAAGCCTTAAATAATTTTTTGTGAGACTCCGCATAATTTATTATTTTGTCAAAATTCTTCTCTTTTAAAAGAGTTTTAAATATATTTTTAATTTTTTCTTTTTCGGTACTATTTATTTCATCTCCAAAATAAACTTCTACAAGATTTTCTGCTATTATATCTTGTGATTGCTCCAAAATATTATTCTTATTTTGCTCATTTTCGTCTTCAGAAGTAATCATTATTGCAAATAACTCTAATGCTACGGAAAAATTATCATCGTTAATAACCCGCATACCTAAATAATTTTTGAGTCTAGAAATACATTTATTAATATATTTTTCAGCTTCTGGTTTAGAATTAAGCCTTAGCGTATAATCTATAGCAAGCATATTTGCAATAGTAGAGCAAGTAGATTTCATAAGATTATTGACAAAATTATTAACAATATCTTTTTTAAATAAACTAGTATTTACGTTATTAAGTACTATTGCATTATTCATTTTGGTAATTTATTTTGAGGCTAATTCTCTGATATATAATATCAATTTAGCATAAACAAGATTAGGAGCATGATTTACTGAAAGTTTATATATATTCTTAGGTGTTAACACTTCTTCATTACGTACTCGTACAAAAGATATAAGAGTATTAGGAGGCATATAAGAATAAATTTCAGAGAATATTTTTAGAAAAGTCAAAAAATCTGCACATGCATATTTTATATTTATGCTATAATTATTTACATGAATCGATTCACCTTCTCCTTCAATCGCCTGAACATTATTTTTAAAAAATACTGAATTTATAAATACATCTATAGGTTCTACTAAATCATATTTATTGCTTAAGCTTTTTATTTTAGGAATTAGTTCTTGATAATTTAAGCAACTCACACTACTTGGCACGCTTAAATCTACATATTTTTTGTACGATTCTAATATTTCTTCTTTAGAGTTAATGACAGAATAAAGCTTTAAAACTTCCTCTGTTAAATTTTCTTGTAAAACTTGTTTATCAAGAATAGATTTACTGTATTCTTGCTGGAAAATTTTTATTATCCAAATAGTTAAGGAAATAAAGAAGAAATATATAATAAATTGAAAAAATATAAGATTCTTTAAATACATAATATATTTTTCAAACATTATTTTTACCTTGGGTTATTAGTGCCGTTGCATGATTTATGTCATTCCCGCCTACGCGGGAATGACATGGAATATTACGTTTTATTATCAACTATATTAACCGATAAAGGAATTACTACCTGACCGAATATATCAAGTATTTTATCCTTATATATAACATAATCTATCTGCAAATTAGATAATTTATTTTTTACGTTTGTCATATGATCATCTAGCATCTTTAGAGATTCATCTACCGATAGATTATTAGTATGATATTTAAGTATTAATTTGATTATTAATTGTCTCTTAGAAATTAACAAACTATTATCTATATTTGTTAATTCCCATTTAATTTCTTCTAATTTAAAAGCCGGATTTAAAGTAATTATTAGCCTTTTAAGTAAATCAAACGGCAGTGGTACCGGTGCTTCTAGTAATTTTTCTATTACATATAAATCAGCTAGGCTAGTAGTATTTTTAATATAAGGATATTTATATTTGAGACCATCATATTCTTGATTTGTTGCATAATATTTTTCATTAATAGAGTTTATGTCTTTGTAATTTTGTTTTGTATTATATTTGATAATACCGACCACTAATATTAATATTATAAGTAATGCACTATATAATTTAAATGTCAGATCCTTTATAGTAACTAGTTTTTTTATTGATTTTAAATTATTATTATAAGCGGGAAAACTTTTATATTCTAGAAACAGTCTACTAATATTCGTATCTATAAATCTTTCTTTTTCTAGAGTTTGCTTATTTAGTATATTATCAACCGGTATAAAGACTACAGGACGTTCTTCAAAATTTGTTGATTCTAATAAAGATTTTAACTCTTCATCTACTATAAGAATTATACAGGCTCTTTGGTCAAGAGTATTTATATAATTTTTAAATAATATCAAACAATCATTAATTTCTTGTTCTATAATACCTTGAACATAGCCGGTTGTTTTATCAAATGGATACTCAAGATTTCTAATTGTTATTATATTATTTTTATGTTTGATAATAAATTTTATACCGCTAGCTTGTGATACATATACACAAATTTGAAAATAATCATTATATTTGTCATTTTCTATATTCTGCACTATTTTATTTATAATAACTTTTAGCTCTAACGTTAAAAAGTAAATTCCTTTTAAATCAAGAGATCTTTTATCTATAATGCATGAAATTATATCACTTAAAGGTGTTTCAAACGGACACGACATAATTAAAGTCGACCAAATTTCACTTGGGGTAGTAGTAATTTCGTAAACACAATGTGCTATAATGTCTTCTTTATTAAAATAACCTTCAATAAATTGTTCAATAGGATCAAGTTTAACTATTGACTGTAATATAGGTATTTGATCGTGCCGTGTTTTACATTCGCTGCCGTCAAGTAAAAAATAAATATCGCTTTTTGGAAATTTACTAAAAAAGTTTTTATAAGGATTTAAGTCTATCTGTTCCCGAGTAGGGATAAATAATTTATCTAATAATTTATTATCGAGAAAAGTACTAAGAAATACACCTTTATTACCTAGTAACGCCACGATCTTTTTTCTTTTGAAAGAAAATATTTTTAATTTTATAGCAAATTGAACAAAATGTAATTTGATCAAATCAAAAATATTTTTCATAAATAAATTTATTTTAATCATAATTCAGTGTATTTTACTATACTGGACGTTCATTTCTGCGTGGATACCCGAACCGTCATTGCGAACGACTGATAAGGAGCGTGGCAACCTCAGGACTTTGGCACGAGATTGCCACGCAAGTACTACGTAATTTTCCTCGCAATGACGAAAAATGATCCTCTCCGGAATGACATAACATTAAATAATATATCTTACCATGACTAAATTTACCACCGAAGAAGTTAGAAGTAAATTTATAACTTACTTTAAAGCAAATAATCATACACATGTACCGACCAGCTCGTTAATTCCACACAATGACCCTAGCTTAATGTTTGTTAATTCCGGAATGGTACAATTTAAAAATGTTTTTACCGGACAAGAAAAAAGACCTTATAACAAAGCGGTAACTAGTCAAAAGTCTCTTAGAGCCGGCGGCAAGCATAACGACCTTGAGAATGTCGGTTATACGGCAAGACATCATACCTTTTTTGAAATGCTAGGTAATTTTTCATTCGGTGACTATTTTAAAGAACAAGCCATATATTACGCTTGGAATTTATTGACTAAAGAATTTGAACTCCCAAAAGACAAGCTTTATGCAACAATTTATCATACCGATGACGAAGCAGCTTCTTATTGGAAAAAAATAGCAGGTTTTGGGGATGATCGCATCATAAAGATCAAAACAAACGATAATTTTTGGTCAATGGGTGATACTGGCCCTTGCGGTCCTTGTTCCGAAATTTTTTACGACCACGGTGAACAAATATATGGCGGACTTCCCGGTACTAAAGATGAAGACGGTGATAGATTTATCGAGATTTGGAATATGGTATTTATGCAATATGAACAAATCGATAAAGATACTAGCATAGAATTATCGCAAAAATCTATCGATACCGGTATGGGTCTTGAGCGTATGACGGCAGTATTACAGCATGTTAACAACAATTATAATATAGATTTATTTCAGGAAATAATTAATTTTACCGAAAATATAGTAAAAGTGAAAGTAGAGGGAGAAGCTAAATTTTCTTACCGAGTTATTGCCGACCACTTACGAGCAAGTAGCTTTTTAATAGCTGACGGCGTTATTCCTTCAAATGAGGGGCGTGGTTACGTACTTCGCCGCATTATGCGAAGATCCATGAGGCATGCTCATATGCTTGGGGCAAAAGAGCCGTTAATGTATAAATTACTGCCAAAACTTGTTGATTTAATGGGGAATGTTTATCCTGAACTTAAAAGAGCAGAACGCTTTATAAGTAGTATCTTAGAACAAGAAGAAATTAGATTTAAAGCCACATTAGAACGTGGTCTCAAACTTCTTACCGAAGAAACAGAAATGCTAACAAAAGGTAATGAATTATCAGGAGAAGTAGCATTTAAACTATACGATACTTACGGATTTCCGCTTGATTTAACCGAAGATATTCTAAAAACCCGCGATATTTCCGTTGATCACAAAGGGTTTGAAGAGCAAATGCTTATGCAAAAAGAACGTGCTAGAAAATCTTGGCTTGGCTCCGGTGAATCAAAAACCGATCAGTTGTGGTTTGATATCAAAGAGCAACATGGTAGCACGGAGTTTTTAGGATATACACTTAATGAAGCAAAATGTAAAATAATTGCATTAATCAAAAATAATAATTTAGTTAATGATATAAAAGAGATAGATACACAATTCCTGCTAATCAGCAATCAAACTCCTTTCTACGGTGAATCAGGCGGTCAAATAGGTGACATCGGAACGATATTTGCAAAAGATTCTGAAGTAGAAGTAATAGATACTTTAAAATATTTAGGTTCTATTATAGTCCACAAATGTATTTTGAAAAAGGGGCAGATTAACGTAGGCGAGAATGCTAATTTTAGTATAGACATAAGATATAGGCAAAATTTAAGAATTCATCACTCGGCAACGCATATATTACATGCAGTACTGCATGAGGTACTTGGTAAACATGTTACTCAAAAAGGTTCGTTAGTCGCTCCGACTTATTTACGCTTTGATATTAGCCATTCTAAAGCTGTGACTAATGAAGAAATCACTTTAATCGAAGATAAGGTAAATGAGATTATTAGAGATAATCATGAAGTAAATACTACATTCATGGCAACTGAAGATGCAGTTAAACAAGGAGCTATGGCACTGTTTGGCGAGAAATACGACTCTGAAGTAAGAGTAGTTAAGATGGGTGAGACTTCTTTAGAATTATGCGCCGGTACGCATGTCAGACGTACCGGTGACATCGGTTGCTTTAAAATCACAAGCGAAAGTGCTATAGCAGCAGGTGTTCGTAGAATTGAAGCAGTTTGCGGTGAATTCGTAATTAAATTAATGAGAGAAAAGGATAGTTTACTTAAATCGATAGAAAGCAGTTTAAAAACTAATAAAAATGAACTTATTACTAAGGTTAATAATATCTTAGAGCGTAACAAGGAAGTTGAGAAAGAGTTAGAAAAAACTCATTTAGCTAGTTTAGATTTAAGTATAGAGCAAATTGAAAAGCAAGCCGCACAAATAACAGGAATAAAACTATTATACAAAAAAGTAGGAAATATAGACAATAAAATATTACGTCAAGCTGCCGAAAATTTAACAAAAAAAGTAGAAGATTTGATAATGGTATATATTGCCGAGGGAATTGGTAAATTATCTATTACGGTTGCGGTGAGTAAAGCTATAACAGACAAATACAATGCAGATATAATTGCAAAAAAACTTTCTTTATTCTTAGGTGGCAGCGGCGGAGGTGGACAAGCAAGCCTTGCTCAAGCCGGTGGAAATGATATAGGTAAGCTAACTAACATCCATAAAAAATTGTACAGTTTATTGACAGTGTCGTAGTGTACTAATTTTTTAGGACGTCATTACGAGTGTGCTTTGCAGATTGATACCCGGTTGTCATTGTGAGCAGCCGTAGTACTTGCGTGGCAATCTCGTCAAATATCCTGAGATTGCTTCGTCAATTACTTCGTAATTTCCTCGCAATGACAAGATGGTATCCACGTAACAATGCCTATGCAGGGAGGCATTGTAATGACAAAATTTATGGTTGTTAATACGCTGCTTTCACAAAATAAAGACCGGCGGCGGGAGCAGTAGGACCGGCGGCTTTTCTATCTTTGGCCTCTAGAACATCTTTAATTTGTTCTGCCTGCCAAATATTTTTACCAACAAGTACTAAACTGCCGACAATATTACGTACCATATGATGCAAAAATGACGGGGCTGAAAGATATAATTTTATTTCTTCGTCTTCTTTAATAATATTAAGTTCAGTTAAAGTTTTAATTGGTGATTTTGATTGACATGAGCTAGCCCTAAATGAAGTAAAATCATGTTTGCCTAATAGATAAGCGGTAGCTTGTTGCATAGCCGGAACATCTAAAGGTGAACTAATCCACCATGCTCTATTTAAATCAATTACCGATGGATAAGGTCTATTAATAATTCTATATATATAATAACGAGAGGTAGCTGAAAACCTAGCATGAAAATTATTGGGGGCTAATTCACAATTCCATACTCCTACGGCATACGGTCTTGCAAAATAGTTGATAGCCGTAATAATTTTGTGAGGTTCTAAATATTTTGAAAGATCAAAATGTGCTACTTGACCTATAGCATGAACACCAGCATCTGTCCTTCCTGACCCAAACAATATCACCTGTTCACCGGAAAACTTATAAATCGCTTCTTCTAATATTTGCTGTACCGACATTACTCCTGCTTGTTTTTGCCAACCTGCAAGATCTGTGCCTAAATATTCAATGGTAATTTTATATCGATACATAATAGCCCACTGTCATCTCCCGTGGCTTGACCACGGGATCTTGTATCACAAGCCCGTGTCCTGAGATCCCGAATCACGGGATAACAGTATAAGTATTATCATGCTTCTAGTAAATCCGATGGATTACCGTCACCACGCTTTCCTCCGCTTCTAAAGCTATTAAGTTTTTTGGATCTAATAGGATGTTGTAACTTTCTTAAAGCTTTTGACTCGATTTGTCTTATACGTTCTCTAGTTACTTTAAATTGCTGCCCTACTTCTTCTAATGTATGGTCAGTATTCATACCTATACCGAAACGCATTCTAAGCACTCTTTCTTCACGAGGCGTAAGGGTTGCAAGTACTCTAGTGGTAACTTCTCGTAAATTTGACTGAATTGCCGCATCAATCGGTGCTACTGCATTCTTATCTTCGATAAAATCGCCTAATTGACCGCCGTCACTATCATCACCTACGGGATTCTCAAGACTTATAGGTTCTTTAGCTATTTTCATGACTTTACGCACTTTATCAAGCGGCATTGAAAGACGGTTAGCGATTTCCGTTGCTGTTGGTTCGTATCCGAGTTCATTAAGCATTTGTCTTGAAGTACGTAGTATCTTATTAATTGTTTCAATCATATGCACAGGAATACGTATAGTCCTTGCTTGATCGGCAATAGCTCTTGTTATAGCTTGTCTAATCCACCACGTAGCATAGGTAGAGAATTTATAACCACGGCGATATTCAAATTTATCCACCGCTTTCATAAGTCCTATATTACCTTCTTGAATTAAATCTAAAAACTGCAATCCTCTATTAGCGTATTTTTTAGCGATAGATATAACTAAACGTAAATTCGCTTCTATCATATCTTTTTTTGCTTGTAGCGTTTGTCTCTCACTTTTTTGTATAGTATTCACTAGTTTTTTAAAATCATTAACTAAAAGACCGGTTTTAGATTCTATAACCGATAATTCAGCAATCATTTGATCTATATAATCCGATTCTTTAGTCATTAACTCTTTCCAAGCGCCTTTTTTATTTTTCAGCATTTTTTCTTTCCATGCTGCATTGATAACCGATCCTATATATTCATCAAGGAAATTTTGGCGAGTTACTCCATATTTTTCAGCAAGTTTTAAAAAAGCTGTTTCTTTATTAATTAAATCACGATTTATTCCATACATCTTACCTAAAATTTCTTCCGTTCTTTTAGAATTAAAATGTATTTCCGAAACTTCATTTATTAATAATTCCAAATTATTATATTTTTTGCTATTTTGTAAAACCTTCGGCTCAAAAGATTTCTCATAACATTTTTTAGCTTCAATGAGTAGCTCTTCGCAGATAAACGAAATCTTTTTCATACGCTCTATAATATTAGGTAATATCTGCGTTTCTACTCTAGATATAGATAAGTGGTTATCCTCATGCTCTTCTCCTTCGGTCTCACTACTATGTTCTTCATCATTTTCGGGTGTTTCGTCATGTAACATGTTAGCTTCTAAATCTATCAGATCACGTAGTAACATTTTTTCATTAACTAAATCTTCATACCATACTATAAAACAACGCATAGCAATAGGGCTTCTGCATAAGGAAGCAGTCATTGTTTTATGTCCTTCCTCAATCCTTTTTGCTATTTCTACTTCATTTTCACGAGTTAAAAGATCGACTCCCCCCATATCCTTAAGATATAATCTTACAGGATCATCGGTAGCACCTATATTTTCTTCTACCTCATCCTCAGGTTCATTATCAACATTGGTAGATAGCTTAAATTCTTCATCCATTCCGATATCAAGCTTAATTTCATCATCTTCATTAGATTCTAAAATATCTATTCCCGCATCGGAAAATTTTAATATAGCTTCCTCTAATTGTCTTATTGAAGGATTTTTATTAAGAGGAAGAGCGTTGTTTATATCATCATAAGTGACCGGTATCTTTTTAGATTTAGCTTTTTTAAGTAAACTATCTATTTTATCTAGATCATTGTCTATATTGCTATTGCTCATTAAATACCTATATGCTTTTTTCTTTTAAAAGAAGTTTGAAATAATTAAGTTATCGTGTGATTAATAAAAGATTCGTTTAAAACTTGAAGTTCATTTGCAATCTTCAGAATTTCTTTTTTATATAGTAAAACTTTTTCAAAGTCGTGATTGTCAGTACTGTTTATGGTAATAGCGTATTCTTGTTGTAAATTTATTAGATAATATTTCTTATGTAGCCACTGCCATAATAAATCCAGTCTGATATTATTTTTATTAAATGAGATATCTAAAAACAAATTATCCGTTTTTGATAATAATAAAAAAATATCAAAAAAGCTAGTTTTTTCCACAATTGCAGTAATTTCACTTGCTTCTACGTTATTATCTATAATCTCGTTTAAATACCAATTACGGAATTCTTCAAGCGATTTATTATTAAAATTTAAATTTAAGATGAAATCTCTAATATCTTTTTCTTCAAGTATTATAGGAAATTTAACCAACAAAGCACAAAAAGCGTGTTCTAACATTTCAAGCTCCGAATAGCCGTGACTTGAAATTATCGGAGCCAATTTTGAGTTTTTAGTTGTAGCTTTCTTCTGCGTTGTGACTAAATTTTGCCATATTTGATTTTTAAAAAACCTGTAATAACTTGCTTTTAAATCACTATCCGATATTTTGCTGCAATAATTTTTTAAATTTTTTTCTAAATTAGCTTTTTTTTCCGCAGTTTTAAAACTCTTACCGCTATACTCAATATGCCAAATCATTTCTGATAAGCTTATTCTTTTATCTATAAGCTTTGCAAAAAAATCAGCGCCGTTTTTATTTACTGCATCGTCGGGATCAAGTCCGCTTGGTAACCTAATAAAAGAAATTTTCTTTTCACTATTAATAAGCGGTAATGCTAAGTTAATAGTTCTTATGCTAGCTTTTATGCCTGCATTATCTCCGTCAAGACATAATATAATTTCATCGCCAGCACGCCATAATTTATGTAAGTGATTCTCGGTAACGCTAGTACCGAGACTCGCAACCGTTTCACTAAAACCTGCTTGATGTAGTGCTATAACATCAAAATAACCTTCTACTAAAATCGAATGATTTTTTTTATAGCTACTGCTTATCGCTTTATGCTCACCGTATAGAGTTTCACTTTTTTGAAATACTGTAGTTTCAGGTGAATTTAAGTATTTAGGCAGCCCCTCCCCTAGTACTCTACCGCCAAAGCCTACAATTTTATTGTAAATATTTCTAATTGGAATAGTAATACGGTTAGAAAATAAATTATATATTTCACCGTTTTCTCGCTTGCCGATTAGCCCTGCTTTACCAAGCTTTATAATATCTATATTTTTATCGTGAAAAAATTTTTCAATTTTATTATTCTTCGGGGCAAAGCCTATTGAAAACTCTTTTACTGTTTCTTCGGTAATACTCCTTTCGTGTAGATAATGTAATATTTCAGGTGTTAATTGTGTCCTGAAAAACTTATTGGCGAGTTCTAAAATATTTAGAATTTCATCGGATTCTTCATAAAATTCTTTCTGTTTCGCAGTTAATTTCGGTATCTCTATACCGTAATCGGTTGCAAGCTTTATAGCAGACTCATTATAAGATAAACCGCTAATATTAGAAGTAAATTTTATAACGTCACCGGCTGCTTTACAACCAAAACAATAGAAAAATCTCTTACTATCACTAACCGTAAAAGATGGGGTCTTTTCTTGATGGAAAGGACATAAACCTACATAGTTACCGGATTTTCTAGTTAAAGCTACTTTTTGCCGCACTACATCCGATATGTTAATACGGTTTCTTAAGAACTCATAAAATTCCGGTGCAACTCTCATTATATTACAATATGTAGGAAAGAATAGCTGTAGAAAGACAATAAGAAAGCGGTATAGACAAATTATCGTTAATTCTTAAATCTTTTGAATAAAATTCAGCTACTGTAGCCCCTATGCAGCTTATAATAATAATAATAAAACTTGTATTATATCCTAAATAGAAATACACTAATATACTTATAAAAATTGCAGAAGCTAAAAAGGTAATAGAACCGGCTATAGATTTACCGTTACCTAAGCTATTTCCTATTTTAACGCCGACAAGAGCCGCTAAACAATCTGAAATAATTAAAATCAACCACGAACAAATCACTAAATTTTTAGGAAAAAGAAGAGCAGTTAAGAAAAAACCGAGCATCATAAAGCTAACGCCGCTTAAAGCAAAAGAACCGTTATTTTCTTCAAGCCTTAAAACTTTTGAAAAAAATCTAGTTATAAATTCGCTAATTTTTGCATTATTATGACGTAATACATCTAAATATAATGTAATAGCCGTTATTATAAATAATAATAACGTAATAGCGGTTCTTGGAATAAATAAATAAAGCAGCGGAAATATTATAGCCGATAGGTGGAAATTTTTACGCTTTTTCTCAAAGTCAAAATCTTTAATTGCCATAAGATTACTAATTTGTTGCTATTGTTATATGAGAAATAATGCCAAATAATTAAAAAGGCTTATTTGACAAATTTCACTATTACAAATATACTTGCTAAAATCTATATTATTGAAAATAGTATACTAAAATTACTAAATCTATACAATATAATTATGAATACAAAATTTCCTATCACCGCTAAAGGTTTTGAAAAATTAGAACACGAGCTTAAACATTTAAAACATGTAGAACGTAAAAAAATTAGTGAAGATATAGCCGAAGCACGAGAACACGGCGATTTATCCGAGAATGCGGAATATGAAGCGGCACGTGAGAAACAAGCATTTATAGAAGGGCGTATTAAAGAGCTTGAAGATATGACGGCAAGAGCGGAAATTATTGACATTGGTAAATTATCGGGAGATAACATAAAATTCGGGGCTACGGTTACTTTAATCGACGACGATACTGAAGAAAAAGTAACATATATTATTGTAGGAGAATATGAAGCCGATATAACTAGAAAAAGAGTTTCAATCGCTTCTCCTATAGCAAAAGCTTTGATTGGAAAATCGGTAGGTGATTTTGTAGAAGTTACAACACCGAAAGGATCTAAATCATACGAAGTAGTTACCGTTGAATATAAAGAACTAGAACTTTAATTTGATTTTTTTGTCACTGTAAACGTTAACCGTATGACTTGTTATGTCATTCCCGCCTACGCGGGAACGACATCGAGTAGGTTTTTCGACCCATGCAACAACCCCTGCTCCTCGCAATGACGATTTGGGTATCAACAACGCAGGTATGACATTATTAATTACTTCTTCTTAAACATCTCGAGCATTCTTTTTGTTACTATAAATCCGCCGAAGATATTTATAGAAGCAAGCAACGTTGCAAAATACCCTAGTAGACTGGGAAACCCAAAAGCAGAACTACTTGCAGCAATCATAGAACTAAGAACTATAATACCTGAAATAGCGTTAGTAATAGACATAAGCGGAGTATGGAGTGCAGGAGTTACTTTCCACACAACATAATAGCCCACAAAAGAAGCTAATACAAAAATAGTTATAGCAAATACTAGCGGATCTATAGTACTTGTGTTTGTTTGCCAACTAGTATCTATTACCAAATCTTTTAATTTATCTGATAATTCTTGGGTATTATGGGCAATTTCAGCAGCCTGTTTAGCCATCGTCGGTAATTGATTCATATATTTAATTTCTCACTCACAATTTTTCCGTCTTTAGTAATCAACATCTCACGTACTAACGCATCATTCATATTAAACTTACCGTCTTGCAATGCATAGGTTAGAAAATTATACAAATTCTTAGCATATAATTTTGAGCTGTCGGTAGCAATTTTAGTAGCAAGGTTTGATACACCTATTATGGTAACTCCGTGCTTAGTAACGATCTTATCCGGTTCTGAACCTTCCACGTTCCCGCCTGTACTAGTCGCTATATCAACAATCACTGAGCCGCGCTTCATGGATTCTAGCATTTTTTCTGTAACAAGCAGAGGTGCTTTTTTTCCCGGAATTTGTGCAGTAGTAATAACTATATCATATCCTTTAATAATTTTTGCTAAAAACTCTTCTTGTTTAGCTTTATAATCTTCCGAACTCTCGTGAGCATAGCCTGATTTATCTTGTAAATCCTCCTGTAATTCCGGTGAAACAAATTTAGCTCCTAAGCTTTCTACCTGCTCTTTGGTAGCAGCTCTTACATCATATCCTGCAACAATGCTACCAAGCCTTTTTGCCGTTGCAATAGCTTGAAGACCGGCAACACCGATACCAAGCACTAAAGTTTTACACGGTGAAATCGTCCCTGCTGCCGTCATCATCATAGGAAAAGCCCTTGTGTAATGATAGCTTGCTTCAATTACCGCTCTATAGCCTACTAAGTTACTTTGAGAAGATAAAGCGTCCATATTTTGAGCTTTAGTAATTCTCGGCACAAACTCCATAGCAAAAGTCGTAAGGTTTTTTTTAGCTGCCGCTTTTATATATTCATGATTTAAATAAGGCGACAATAATCCTACAATAATTGCTCCTTTTTTTGCAAATTCAAGCTCACTATATTTATCCGTAACGGATGAAGGTTGTACCTTTAATATAATATCAGCATCAGAAATAATTTCGAGTGGTACCGAAGATATTTTAGCACCTAGAGCAACATATTCTTCATCAAGAAAACCGGCATGAAGCCCTATATCTTTTTCTACCGTAACCGCATAGCCTTTTTTGACTAGCAATCCTGCTACTTCAGGCGTTATAACGGCTCGTGTTTCATGCTTGGCTTTTTCTTTTAAAGCAACGATTTTCATAAATACTAATTATATTTTGCATTAACTGAATACATAAGGTATTTTAAACATAATTTAAAATATAAAACAACAAAAATGAAAAAAATATTTTTTCTAATCATTATTTATCTTTTTGTGAATTCAAGCTTAGCATTTGGGGTAGATGATAAAACAGCTATTTCGGAGCTAAAAACTTATCTACGTACGATAAAATCGGTTGCGATAGATTTTACTCAAGAAGATTCGTACAGTAAAATAGTTAAAGGAAAATTACTGATCCATAAACCTTATAATTTTAGATATAATTATTATCCTCCTTTCCCTTTAGTTATAATAGGTACTAAAAATTTCGTATCGATGTATGATTATGATATGGAGCAAGTAAGCCGTATTAATAGAAGCGAAAATACATTTAATTTTTTATTAGAAGATAATGAGCATTTTGACAAGGATTTTATTTTTGAATCGGTAATTAACGAAAGAAATATTTCTAAAATTACTATCTATCATACTCTAACGGAAAAACGTAGCGAAATTACTTTTAATAAAGCTACTCAACAAATTGAAGCATTAAAAATATTTGAAGATAATAATATAGTCACTATTACTTTTGATAAAATAGCTAAAGTACAAAAATTTTCCGATGATTTGTTTAAATTAAAAAACCCTGAAATATTCGGTCCTCCTGAAAGATTAACAAAATCGGAAATAGAAAAAAAATATATTGTTTCTTGAAAATAAACAGGTTATGTTAATTATGCTAGTAGTGGGCATTGTACCTTTTTAGTCGGTCAGGTCTGAAAGGAAGCAGCCAGAGAGGGATTCGATGGGTCATTACTAGCATTATTCTAATTTTTATGTCATTTCTACAGCAAGGCGGCTCTCGTTTTATGTCATTCCCGCTTTCGCGGGAATGACATAGAGAACCCTGCAATAAAGCCAGTTTTTTGCTAAAATGACATAAAAAGTCTTATAACTATCGTGCTAGATATAAATTCATCAAATCAATATATTCCTTTTGCAAGGAAATATCGTCCTAGTAACTTTGCCGAGCTTCAGGGGCAAGAGGTATTAGTCAAAGTTTTAAGCTATACTATTTTAAACGATAGGCTAGCCGGAGGCTATCTTTTAACAGGTATTAGAGGAGTCGGTAAAACTACTTCCGCCCGAATTATTGCTAAAGCCGTAAACTGTTCTGCTTTAATTACCGAAAATACGACTATTAAAACATGCGAGGAATGTACGAATTGCATCAGCTTTAATAATCATAATCACCCTGATATAATCGAAATTGATGCGGCAAGTAAAACTAGCGTAGATGACATACGTAGAATTATAGAATCCGCCGAGTATAAGCCCCTACAAGGTAAGCATAAAATCTTCATTATTGATGAGGTGCATATGCTCTCTAAAGGGGCATTTAATGCACTTCTTAAGACACTGGAAGAACCGCCACCTCATATAATATTTATCCTTGCAACGACGGAAGTACAAAAGATACCTGCAACTATTATCTCAAGATGTCAACGTTATGATTTAAGGCGGTTGAGTTTTGAAGAGATTTTTAAGCTACTTGAATATATAACTAAGCAAGAAAATTTAAAAACCGATATAGAAGCACTAAGAATTATAGCTTACAAATCGGAAGGGTCGGCACGTGATGCAGTCTCTATTTTAGATCAAGCAGCTAGTATGTCGGTGAAATCTGACAATATAATTAGTCCTCAAGTAATTAATCAAATGCTTGGGCTTGTCGATAGTTCGGTTATAATAGAATTTGTCGAATGTATTATCCACAGAGAGACGGAAAAAGCTATAAATTTAATAAATAAACTTTACGGTTCTTCGGTTAATCTTGAGATTTTTATAGAATCGGCATCAGATTTTATTGCTTATCTTAATAAAGTAAAAATGTTACCTAAT
Source organism: Rickettsia massiliae MTU5 (assembly GCF_000016625.1). Lineage (NCBI taxonomy): Bacteria > Pseudomonadati > Pseudomonadota > Alphaproteobacteria > Rickettsiales > Rickettsiaceae > Rickettsia > Rickettsia massiliae. The sequence goes on along the minus strand of NC_009900.1, from coordinate 1,337,702 downwards.
TATAGTTTGCCTATATATGAATCATTTAATGATAGAACTAAAAGCATATTAGATAAAACCAGCTTGCCGCACTTATCAATCTTATGGCAAATATATAATAAGGGAGTAGGGGAAATAAAAATTTCCTATAACCAACTAACAGAAACGGAAATGTTAGTTATAAAATCTATATATTCGACGTCGCTACCCTTGCTTACAGATTTTGACGGTAATAATCAAAATTTAAATCAATCAATTAATCCGGAAATAAAAAAAAAATTTGAAATTGTAGATTTTCTTGAATATTTATATAAAAATAATGAGATAGATATATATTATTTCCTACTCAATCATACGGAACTTAAAAATCTCAGTAATAATAGATTAGAGTTCGTAAGTCTTGAAGTTACAAGCAAAATAAAAAAACAAATAGAAGATTTGTTAGCTGTTTTTACTAATGAAAAGTTTGAGATAGTAATAATAAAAGAGCAGAACAAGCAAACCTTAAAGAATCAGTTAATTGATAAGATTGAAGCAAGTAACGATTTTGGTTTAATTAAAAAACATTTCCCAAATATAACAATTTCGGATATTTTACTTAAAAGCTAAAAATATATAGGATAGAATTATGGTAAATTTTAATCAGTTTTTAAAGCAAGCCCAATCAATGCAAAAGAAAATGCAAGAAGCTCAAGAGCAAATGGCAAATGCAAGATATACCGGTAAAGCCGGCGGCAGACTTGTTGAGGTTATTGCAACCGGTAAAGGCGAAGTTGAAAAGATTTCAATTGATGAATCTTTATTAAAAGCAGAAGAAAAAGAAATGCTTGAGGACTTAATTAAAGTTGCCTTTAATGATGCTAAACAAAAATGTGATGAAGATTCTCAAAATTCTTTATCAGGAGCCTTAAATGGTATGAGCTTACCACCAGGCTTTAAAATGCCGTTTTAACACGGCTCTTATGTCATTCTTGCAAAGGTCGTGTTGAGTGGATACAAGTCGTCATTGCACGCGAACGTTAGTGAGCGTGGCAATCTCAGGAATTCTTTCCAAGATTGCTTCGTCAATTTACTATTGTAAATTTCTTCGCAATGACGGAAAAACTGCTCCACGCAACAACATCTTTAGTCGCTTAGCTCATGACGATTTGGTATCCATATTTATTCACAAAATAGTATTAAACAAATTGATTTTAAAATCGTTTTCGTCATATTTAGATTTATACATAAAACCCCTTTTATTTAAAAAAGCATGTTAGCACTTTTTGATATAAAGGTCAAGAAATAATTAATAATTTAACTATTTCTTAATAAAAAGGAAGTTTGTAAAAAATAGACATCTTTCCAAAGCAGTTTATAGAGAGGAATTTAAAGGATACACGGAAGCACTTGCCGCTGCAGCATATATAGACATACGTGAAGATTAGGGATTAGGATCGACGTACAAATTGCCTTTAGAAGCAAGTTATGCAGGAAGTCTAATAATTCAAGATCAATAAATCCTTATCAATCCTGAAACCTTTGAAACGCTCAAGTAGCGACATACCAAGAAGCGAAATATCAAGGTCACCAAGACCTACATGTCCTTTGATGTTCTTAAATGCCGTACCGATTACTACACTATTTAAGGTTATAGGAGCGGCTTTATTTTCGCCGTTAGCTGTTAGATAAGTTCTAGTATATTTTAATTTAGTTAAGTCAAAGCCTAATTTTTGAGCATCTTCTTTAGTTAAAGCTATATCACTTGCCCCTGTATCTACCATAAATTTTATTTTAACGTTATTTACAAAAGCATTGATATAAAAATGCCCGTCTCTGCTACGGGCTATAATAATTTCTCCGACTTCAGTAGACCATTTATATGATGGAATTAAAGCAGACATTACTCTATGATAAGCGTAGTTCAGCTCAAACCTAAAAGCATAACCGGTTATTATAACTAAGAAAATTGCTGCCCACATTGCTAGTTGCAAACAAAATCTGCGTATTTCATTTTGGCTAATAGTACTGTAAATTATACTAAATAATATTAATAATGACGCACAAAAACTCCCTATATTTTGTGGTGCTTTAAAAAATTCTGGATAATGTTGATTGATATATTTGTATAATAAACCGGTTACAATTACGGTGCTGCAAATGATAAAAATAAGTTTTATGAGTTTTTTATTCATATAATATACTACAAGTAAATAAAAAATAGGTATACGAAGTTCTATCTGAGTATATAATTTTAATCTATATAATCAAACCAAAGTCCCAGCCCATTTTTAAGTGGAAAACTACCTTTTTGGTTCACTAGAATAATAATTCCAAGTTCTTCTGACGGTATAAAGCCAATAAAAGAATTAATACCGTTAATATAGCCTGAGTGAAAAATTAAATCCTTGAGCGTCCTTTTACTTTAAGAATACAGCCATCCAAGAGCATAATATGACTCAATCATTTTTTGATCAATAGGCCAAATCGGTTGCCATTTAAATCCAAAAACATCTTTGTTTGATTTTACTATTTTATACAGCGGTAATATTTGTATATCTTGTGTTTTAAGCGTTGTACGCAAATTATCTATTTGCAGCATTTAAACTTGATTTTTTTACAATTTAAAGCTTCTTCAAGTAAACTAAAAACGATGTTACTATACTTATAGCATTGCCCGGGTTTATACAACTAGCTTGTTGTTTTTTTAGCAACGTTAAAAGCTTTGAGCGATTCATTCCTTGCTCAATTTCAATATTTCCTGAGAATTGATAACCTTTTGTATGGCTTAAAATATTATTAAGACTAATAGCATTTTTTAGGTATGGTAATTTGAACTTTTCGTCAAAATCTAAACTTTCTTGATCTACCATTAATGCAATTGCCGTTGCTGAAACAGCTTTTGAAACCGATGCTAAAGGAAATAAAGTTTTATCCGTAATAACTCCACTATTACCTTTCTGATTTCCAAACGTTGTTTTATAAATAACTTCACCTTTGTATAGAATTGCAATTGCTCCTCCTTGTAATTCGTCTTTTTGCAATTCAAGCTTTTTAGTTTTTACGGTAATTCTACTCGTGTCTGTACCAAAAAACTGTACGATGTGATAATAGTAACATTATACTAAAAATAGGATAAGCTTTTTATTCATATGGCGATATTATTTATTGATTCTATATGTCATTCCTGCGAAAGCAGGAATCCAGCTTTCTAAACAAATTATATACTAAATTTTTATATGATTTTTTTTATTTTTACCATTTTTTACTGGATTCCCGCTCTCGCAGGAATGACAAAAGCTACTTTTTTAACCGCTATTGCCTTTTCTTTATCTTTTAATCTAATAACTAGCAAGCTCTAATAAATATTTGTCATCTAAAGCTTCAATAATTTGCTCATATAATTCAGCCGGAATTAGATAAGCAGTCGGTTTATTATGATTTAATAAGGCAACAGGCTCACCACTTGCCTTATCCAATAATGCAGTAGGGCTTTTTTTAATTCTGATATACTAACTGCTAGATTTGCATAAATATGTTCCATTATTGACTCCAAGTAAACGAAGAAAGTTATACGAAGATCAACTTGGAAAAGAGCAAGGAGTCTGCAAGACTAGGAGCGGAGCGTATACTTAATACGTGGCTACCTGCGAACTTATTTAGACGACGTAGCCAATTTTTCAAGTTCATCGAGTATACCTATAATTAATACTAAATTAAATACTAATTATAGGCTATAATTTTATCTTTATCAAGAAAATCACATTAAATCGCCGATATTCTCTAAAAACAACCTAGCTCGATGCGATGTCGGTTTATTAAAAAAATCCTCGGCAGGCTGATTTGCTAAAATCTGTCCTTGATCCATAAAAATAACACGATCCGCTATTAATTTTGCAAACTTCAAATGGTGCGTGACCACTACCATGCTCATTTGATCTTTTAATAAATTTATATTCTCTATAACATCTTTAATATTTTCAGGATCGAGTGCCGAAGTCGGTTCGTCGAATAACAAAATTTCCGGCTTCATCATTAAAGCCCTTGCTATTGCGGTACGTTGCTTTTGCCCTCCTGATAGGCTTGCCGGATATGAGTTAAATTTTTGTGTTAGCTTAAATTTTGCAAGCAATTCCTTTGCCATAGAAATTGCTTGTTCTTTTGGCAAAATTAAAACATTTACCGGCGTATAGATTAGGTTTTCTCCTACCGTTAAATGCGGGAATAGATTAAAATTTTGAAAAACCATACCAACTTTTAAACAAAGCTTTCTTCTATCTTTAAGCAGTAGCTTCTTCCCGTCTACCAAAAAAGTACCGCTACTTGGTTCTTCTAAATTATTTAAAATTCTAAGCAGAGTAGTTTTACCGCTTCCCGAAGGACCGATTATTACAGTAGTTTCCTTGGTAGTAAAACTTAAATCAATATTCTTAATTGCGTAATTCTTGCCATAACGCTTACAAACTTTTTCTAAAATAATCATAAACTAGACCGTAAATTTATAACCGTCATAAAGCGGCTTAACGTTATTTGGAAGCATTTTCGTAATCTCATGATAATCTATCGTGTGTCTCATATTGGTTAATAATATCTGCTCAGGTTTATATTTTTCACGCCATTCTAGAACTTTATCAAGCCCTGCATGATTCGGATTTGATTTATAATCCATACAATCTAATATCCATATTTTTATATCTTTTAAAAATTTATCTGATTCAGGAGGAAAATCAATTACATCGGGCGAATAAACGAAATCACCTATACGTAAACCCAAGCTATCTATAGGACCGTGATGCTGTCTAAAAAATTGTATTTCTATAGTATTAATCTTAATTTTATCAAAAAAACTAACAGATTGAGTTGTGAACAGTCGCCCAAGCTTAAATAACTTATTGTTAAATAGATAATCAAATTTTGTATGGAGCTTTGCCGTACTATCGTGATCTGTATAGATTTCAAATGGCTTGCCTTGCATAAAAGTAAATACTCGTAAATCATCGATACCGTTAACGTGATCGGAATGATAATGTGTTAATATAGCACAATCGAGCTTATTTATCTTTTCTCGTAATAGTTGATTTCTAATATCAAAACCGAAATCAACTAATATTTGACTATTTTCATCGTTAATATATATTGCTGATCTAGTCCTTTTATTGTACTTTGAAGGAGATGTGCAAGTACTACAATCGCACCTGATCACCGGTACGCCTATAGATGCTCCACACCCAAGTATTGTTACTTGTAACATAAATATTTAAAATAATGTTTGAAGTTTTTTATAATTTTTGCGGCTTAAATCAAGAAATATTCTTATTTTTGAATAAAATTACTAATATCGGCTTTATACCTTATTTTTTTAAAATAATTTCGTTTTGTTTTAATATCGCTAATTTCGCCTTAATATATATTTTATACCGTATATATTTTTATATTCAATTAAAGAAAACCAAAAATGATAAGAAGCGGCAAAATAAATTCTGGCACGATTATAATAAGTTAGTTGAAATCGGTATAATATACGGGGTATTCGGTTTAATTTTTACCGCTCTTAAATTTTCAGTTAATTTCCCTCGCCCTTATTGCAGTCTTCCTGTAGATAGTTTCATGACCATAATAAATACTGCAAACGAAAGATGCTTTTCAAGCTTTCCAAGCAGCCACGCAGCTCTTAGCGTGTTAGTAACGTATTTTGCTTGGAATTATATAAAATTACCATTAAAAATCTTAATGATTTGTGTTATTATGCTCGTGTCTTTATCTCGCATAAGCCTTGCTATGCATTACCCAAGTGATATAATCTACGGCATTATTATTGCATTTATAACAATACTGATAGGTAAGTTAATTTATCGCATCTTTGCAAATCATATAATAAGAAAGATCGGGGATTTTCTATTAATGAGGCAGTAATTAAGAAAAAACATATAAAAAACTTGTTTTTAATCTTGAAAGTTTTTAATATGTGCGCTACAATGTAGCTACATTATTGAAAGAAGATTTTTATGTCTGCTGATTCTATTGTGCGAGCCCGTATTAATGAAGACGTGAAAGAAGAAGCAGCTTTAGTGCTTGCTGCTATGGGACTTACTTTATCTGATGCTGTTCGTATGCTGTTATTTCGTGTTGCTCGTGAAAAAGCATTGCCGTTTGAGCCACTTATCCCAAATGATGAAACAATTAAAGCTATGAAAGCTGCAAGAAGCGGCAAATTAGTTCATGTTGGTAATATCAATAATTTGTTATCTGATTTAAATGAGAACGATTAAACGTACTGCATAGTTTAAACGTGAAAAACGTAGAAAACATGGAATAAATTTGGATGATATTTTACTGAAAGCAGTTAGGTACTTGGTTGCTGATATAACATGACCTATACATATGAGAGACCATGCCCTTATAGTAATTGGAAAGATTGTAGAGATTGTCATATTAAACCGGATTTAGTATTAATTTATAGAAAACCCGATGCTGACACATTGGAGTTAATACGATTAGGTTCACACAGTGCACTTGGTTTTTAATTATTTTGAAATGAACCGGGAACGAGTTCCTACAAAACCCATCTAACCATCCATAGTACTGGACAGTTTTTGAAAAGCGTTTGATGTCGCTCCTAGCTAAAAACGAGAATGACATCAAAAAACCAAACAAACATTATGATACTACTATACCGAAAATACTTTATAAAAAATATCTTACCGCTGCTTATAGTCGTTACTTTTTCAGTGACTAGTATAGTATGGATAACGCAAATATTAAAACTTTTATATTTATTTGATAAAGGTATAAAAGTTATGGACTTCTTCAGTTTAATAGTTTTAGTACTTCCTACTTTATTATTTATTCTGTTACCGGTAATAACGGTTATTACCGTGATTTATATCTATAATAATTTAAAAGTCGAGCGACAATTAATTATATTACAAGCTTCAGGAGTTGATAATGTACAGCTAGCACTGCCTGCTTTATATGTCGCATTAATAGTTATGCTACTTGCTTATTATATATCTTCTACCATCCTGCCGTTATCTCATATAAACTTAAAATCACGTTTAAACTTTATAAAGAATAATTATATCTCAAGTATGATTGAAGAGAAAACTTTTAATAAAGTAACGAAAGATATCACTGTTTTTATAGATAAAAAATCAGCAGGAAATATTATGAACGGCGTAATAATATTTGATAATCGCAACGCTGATAACCCATCAGTAGTATTTGCGGGTTCAGGTACTCTTAATATATATGATAATAGCCCGATTTTTGAACTTAATAAAGGCAGAAGACAAGAATATGACGTAAATGGTAATTTAACTCAGTTAACTTTCGATTCTTTAATGATAAAACTGCAAAATGATAATCCTTTAGTATCGCAAAGAACTAAACATAATAAAGAAGCAAACGAATATTATATAAGCGAATTACTTGCCCCTCCTCATGATTTAGCTATTACTAAAAAAATTAAATTAATTGCTGAAGCACATCAAAGAATAATTTGGCCTTTATACAATTTTGTATTACCTTTTGTAACACTTGCAGTTTTTTTGAGATATCCTTATAGTAAAAAAACAACTTTTATGCCGGTATTATTTTCTGCCTTAATAGTATTGCTAGTTACTTCAATTCATTTTATATTACAAAATTTTGCTTCAAAAAATCTAGATTTTATTTTTGCTTGTTATTTCAATTTGGTTATTGCTTTAACGATCGGATTATATTTATTTGTACGTAAAAGAATATAAATTTATTAGACTACTTTACTCCAAGCTCCACGAGGATTTTGAGTAAAACAATCTATTTTGTTTTCCTGTCCGGTAAATTTATTTATTTTAACTGTTAATTCTTTTAAATCTTCCGGTAAATCGGTTATTATAATTATCCTTTTGAAAACTCTTATATATTCTTTTGCTTGTAAAATTTTTCCTATATCTGTAGGCGAAATAATAACAAGCACACTAGCATTATTAGGATTTTGTAACTCATCGGTAATATAAATCGGCTGTTTTTCAGGCTGCGGATCAAGTTTACTACCGTGAGGTATAAATTGCTTACGTGAATAAGTCCAAAGATTTTTATTGAGCATTTCTTGTTGATCTGCATCTGCAGTTAATATCACGCTTTTAAGATCAGAGTAATAGCATTTTTCTATCAGAAGCAATATCGACTTTAGAAGCAATTCATCGCTTGTTTGATAAATACTAAATTGCTGCATAAAAATTTTATGTTATTTTTTATGAGAAAATTTAAGTGGTACGGATGAAGGGACTTGAACCCCCACGCCTCGCGGCACAAGAACCTAAATCTTGCATGTCTACCAGTTCCATCACATCCGCGTATGGTAATACCATTCCTGCCTCTGCGGGAATGACATTAAAGTATTTCCATCAAAAAGTTATAATACACATCATATAATTTTTGTAAATCGCTAATTTTTGTGTATTCGTTTATTTTATGTGCCGTTTCGGATAATAAACCAAACTCTACTAACGGACAATAATTTTTGACGAATCTTGCATCCGACGTACCGCCGCTTGTAGAGAATTCAGGCTTTATTTTAAGCGTATGCTCTACTACTTTAGCAAATTCTTTTATTTTATCGCTAGGGTTCTGAATAAAACTTTCAGCAGAACTACTATATTCTAACTTATAATCTACTTTATATTCTTTACAATGCTGTTTAATAATTTCTTCTACCTGTTTTGCTAAAGTTTCTGCACTATGTAAATTATTAAAACGTATATTGAAAGATGCTTCCGTACTTGCCGGAATTACGTTTGAAGTATTATTACTGACCTCGATATTCGTTACTTCAAGATTTGAACGTTGAAAAAATTCAATACCTTCATCAAGTTTTATATTTGTTAACTCATTCAATATTATTATTAAGCAAGGCAATGGGTTATTTGCTTTATGAGGATAAGCTACATGCCCGCTTAAGCCTTCTATATTTAATTTAAAGTTAACACTTCCTCTTCTGCCAATCTTAATTGCATCGCCTATTTCTTTTTCACAAGTAGGTTCACCGACAATAGCAAAATTTATCTTATATCCTTGATCATAAATATATTGCAGCATTTCTTTAGTACCATGCTTTGCTTTTCCCTCTTCATCACTAGTAAGTAAGAAACTAATGGAACCTTTAAAATCGGTATTATTTTTTATAAAATCTAAACTGGCAGCTAGAAAGCACGCTATAGCCCCTTTCATATCCACCGCACCTCTGCCATATATCTTATCGTCTTGCTGGCTAGCTTTAAATGGACTCGCATTATGCCAAAGCTCATGATTGCCTGCCAGCACTACATCTACATGACCAACAAAGCAAATATTAGGCTCATTGCTACCGAAAACAGCATAAAGATTAGTGACTTGCTCGCTTTTAGAATCACCGAATATTTTTATTTCGGTCTTAAAGCCGTGCTGTTTAAGCAAATCATCAATATACTCAATAGCCCCATCGCTCTTAGGAGTTACAGACTTAAAACCAATCAAATCTTTTAAGTAGTTAATGTACATCAATTATTGCCAAAGAGAATTTAATGTGGTTTTTAGTTTGTTTTCAAATTGTTTTATATAGTTTTTAAGGCTGTCAATCTCACTTTGATTATTATCAAACTCTGTTACTATTTTTTGCTGTTCTTCAAGAGGCGGGATAGGAATTTGTAAATCCTCTAAATCTTTCAAATAAACGTGAGGTTGACCTGATGATCCAGCTTGCTTTTGGTATATTATATTTTGCTGAGATTTTAAAATATAATATAGATATTTAGTTAACAATAGTTTTTTCATTAATTGAATAGATTACGTTACAATCTGAAGCCCACATTGGCGAATTATGATACCAAATATATCCAGCATATGCTCCCGATGAAGAAATAGTGATTATGTTATCGTTAAAATTATATTGATTATGTGAATAAGGACTAACCCGACCAGCTGCTATTACTGGAATATCCCCCTTAATTGCAATATTAATGTTAATCATTTTACCTTTTTTACCTACTATTAACGTTGTATACTCCTTATGCTCAAGAGATAAAATATTACTTTTTAATTTATTGATAATGATATCGCCAAATTTAACAATTTCTCATTGTTTATTTATTTCCAAATAAAAGGATGCCCCAATTATCTATTATCTGTTTTGCCCCCTCTATTATCTTTTGATAGCTATTCAATTCTTCAATAATTTCCTGTTGTTGTTCTAGAGATGGAAGAGGAATATAAATTGAGTTTATATGTTCTCTATTTAAACCAGGCTGAGCACTTTTATTATAAGCTAAGTTCTTAATTTGATTTTGAATTATATCGCTATTTAAACAATAAAATAAATAAGATTGATGTATAAATATTCGGTTTCCCTCTAAAAATATAAACATGTTCATTAATCATTACTTCTATTTGTGGTAAAATTTTATCATCTACAAAACACACTTTACCCTTTAATGCTCCGTCTTTACACATTAAAATATCATTGTTTTTCACCAATCCTTTTTTAGCTATTTGATAAAAATCGAGATCTATAAAAGGAATTTTAGATAAATTTAATTTTCCATCCTCGCCTGTTTAAATCATTTATACCGACAATTTTTCTTTTTTTATTGTCTAGAGTAACGCCGATATTCTTAACCTCAATATTCTTTTTGATTATTCGGTTTATGTGCATCGATAAAATAAAGTATTGACGTTTTTACTCCTGTATAAGGTAAAAAAGTACCTTGCGGTAGAGAGATAACGAGTTGCAGCTTTGCTTTTGATAGTAAAAATTGACGAACAGCAGCGGTGTCTTTTCTGAATAAGAACCCTTCAGGTACTACCAATGCCGTTATAATAAAGAGGAGTTATATGATTTTCTATTATAGTTTTGCCGTTTTTGCTAGTTTTTTTAGTGATAGTTTGAGAAAATGGCAATTAGTACCAATTACATCAAACTTTAACTGCTGATCAGTTAAGGGTTTAACATCATTAGGGTTCTCAAGACTATTTATTTGCTGAATTCCGCTATGTCCGTCACCATGCAAAATCATATTCATCTTAGCGATTCTAGCGGTTTTGGTTAACTCTCGCCCATATTAAATCTTCATCGGTATTAATTATATTATTTTCTTTGATATAATTAAAAGCTTCAGTTAAGAACCCACCGGTACCGCAAAAAGGATCATAAATTGTTTCTTTAAATTTAGGATCAACCAAATTAATAATGGTTTTAACGATATTTCTCGGTGTAAAATATTCGCCTAAATCATTTTCCGTTGATGTAGTTTTTTCTAAGAAATACTCGAATGCATCGCCTTTTATATCTGTATCTATCGTAGAAAAATAAGAGGATCAATTGCATCGATAATGTGGTGGAGAGTAATGGAATTGCCTAGAGAAATAGGCGTTAAAAACATCACCACCGTATTTATTCTTAATTTGTTCTATAACATAGCTATTAATGTAACCGATAATATCATCGTTTGATTGTGCTTTGATATTATTCCACCAAGATTTTTCGTTGTTTTCACTTAATAATTTTAAGAATAATATATTTGCAAATTCGCTAAATCTTTCTATTTCTGCTCGGAGCCCTTCACTTCTTAAAAGATTATTCAAGTTTTTAAATATCGATATTAATTCTTCACGTGATACTTTAATTTCTTTCGGTATTAGTCCAAGCTTTATTACTGCTTGCTTCTAACAAAGCTAATAATTCTTTTTCATGTAGTAATTCCCTTACTTCATCACCGTTTAATAAGCTCTTTATTATTAGCAACAAAATGAGCTTCGCAGTAAGCTCCATTCATTGCGAACACTATAGGTACATCAAACAATTTTGCATATTCCGTTGCTTGATCTAAAGCTTGCCTTAAATCCACTCCTGTTTTTTGCTTCTATTATTGCAATAGGTTTATTATTATTACTTTCATATAAGATATAATCCGGTCTTTTTCCGTTTAATCTTGTCTGTTCTGTTTTTGATTTTGGTTTTTGAAAATAAACATTCTTTTTAGTATCATTATCCTATATGCCATCCCTTATTTACAAGGTTATTGCGGATAATCCATTCGGTTTGCTGTTCTGTTAACATAAGAATTGCTTAGATATTTTTTTGTAATTAATAATTATATCTTCTTACACTTATTATTATACAAGCTTATAAAAAAGTACAAAAAACAACTTTTTATCTCACTAAAAAATAAATTATTGCTATGGATTTATATAGATTTTTGACTTTCTTAATGAATTTAAATAACTTATTATGAGCTTGTTATAACTAATATTAAAATCATGAGTATAAATAACCAGTTAAGAGAATTAATTAAATCAGGTACTTTTGCCGGTATATTATTAATTATTGCTTTTACCTTAGCAATAATTGTCAGCAATAACATTTTCCTAACGAAATATTATTCTTCTTTTATTTACAGTAAATTTTCTTTAACAATAGGAAATGTACGTTTACAAACAACGTTTATAGAGTTAGTTAATGACGGTCTCATGACTTTCTTCTTTTTATTAATAGGTTTAGAGATGAAATTTCACCTAGTAGAAGGTGAACATAAAAATAAAAAAAAACTAATATTACCTGCTGTGGCAGCCCTTGGAGGTGTGGTAGTTCCTGTCTTAATATACATGTTTTTTAATTACGATAAACCGAGATTAATAAAAGGATGGGCTATTCCTATCGCAACTGATACTGCTTTTGTCCTTGGTATTTTATCTTTTTTCAGCCGACATATATCTTTAGAATTACGAGCTTTTATTATAGGTTTCTCATTAATTGACGATGCTTTTGCGTTAATTATACTAGCCTTGTTTTATACTAAAACAATCAATACTCCGGCATTATTAATTTCCTCTGTAATTATATTCATCTTGTTTATATTGAATTATCGACAAGTTAAACAATTATTTTATTATATAATTGTAGGTTTATTATTATGGATTAGTATGGTGGAGTCAGGTATTCAAGGTACTTTATGTGGAGCCATTATAGCACTTTTTATACCTGTTAATATAAAAGGAGAATTTAACACTTCTTTTAAAAAACTTGAAAACTTAACTAGTCCTTTTGTAAATTACTTTATTTTACCGCTTTTTGTATTTATGAATTCCGGTATCCTTTTAGAATATTTTGCATTTAAAGGCACTTGTTCCAACTCAATACTTGCTTTAATTTATGGGATAATATTTGGTTTATTTGTAGGTAAGCAATTAGGTATTATGCTATTTTCATATCCATTTGTAAAATTTAAACTCTGTAATTTACCAAGTGATACTTCATGGTTAAAATTTTATTCTATAGCTATACTTGGAGGGATTGGATTTACCCTAAGTTTATTTATAGGTAGTATTACGTTTGAGAGCAGCTGCCCTTCAAACTCTATGAGAGCTGCAGTAATAATAGGCTCTTTAATTTCTGCATTATTTGGCGTAGCCGTTCTAAAATATTGTACTGGAAAAGAGTAAAGGAGCAAATTAAACGAGTATACTCATTAAATAACGATGATAGGATTTTAATAACACATCATATTTTTGTTTGGAAAAAACAGGATATGGTACTATATAGATATTATGAGAAGAATGAATCACTTTTTCAAGCTTATTTAGCATAAAAGGCATATTATAATTATGCTCTACTAAAATTATTGAAGTAAGATTGTAAGTTACAATAAAATCAACCGCTTTCTTAATATTATCTTCTTCAGACATTATTTTACTCGGAGCAAGTATTACCTGCTGTTCTATAACATTACGTTCCTTTAACAAATTTTTTAATTGCTCTGTAGATTCTATACCAGTAATAAATAATATAGGTGCATAGCCTGCCTTAAGCAAAGCACTACCGGTTTCAATTTTATGTCCTCCTCCTGCAAATACTATTATTGCATTAGTGGTATTACTATTAAGCTTATAAGAATTTATTAAATATAAATAATAACCAAAACCACCGACCCAAAGAGCAAAAATTGTGAGTAAAAATTTTCTGATCATTTAAATATTTTATTAAATTCAGTTTGAATAATTTTATCAAATTCAGACATTTCAACATGAATCCCTAACTGATTTAAAGATGTTATTAAAGAATTTTCAAGTCCACAAGGAATAATCCCACTAAACTTACTTAAATCTGTTGAAATATTTATAGCTACACCGTGATATGTAACCCATTTTCTTACTCTAACACCTATTGCAGCAATTTTAGCAAATTCATCTTTCCTTACTTTTGCCCAAATTCCTACTTTATCTTTAATAATATATGCTTTAATTCCAAAATAATTTAAGCTATTTATAATCCATTCTTCAAGCATTTTTATATATAGTTTTAAATCTTTGTGTCGATTTGGTGAAGCTAAATTAAGAATTGGATAAATAACACGCTGACCCGGTCCATGAAAAGTAAATTTACCGCCACGTCCTGTGTAAATGACCGGAATATCACCGTAATTTAATAATTCTTCTTGTTTATAATTAGTACCGGCTGTATATACTTCCGAATGTTCAACTAAATAAATAATTTCCGGCTCATGATCACTAATTACTTTGTTAACGTAATCTTCCATTAATTTCAAAGTAACTTGATAATCCGCAAAATCCGGTATAGTTATAAACCTTATCATATTAATTCAGGTGTATATTTCAATATTAATGCATCTAAAATTGCTATGGTTTCAGCATCCAAATTGCCGGAAAAATTACTAGGACGAAAATGCATTTGAAACGAAATTATAATATCTTTCATTTTAGAGTCTAAAATTCCGGTAACTTCAAGTTTATAACCGTATGTAATAAATTTTTGCTGAATTGCTGCAATATCGGTTATGTCGACTTGCGGCAATAGATCGTTAAACACCTGTTCATCATACCAAGCTCCAATATCGTTATCATATAATAGTTTCCAAGGAAATAGCGGGCCAGGGTCCTGTTTTCTACCTGGAGCAATATCAGAATGCCCAACCACTCTAGTAGGTTTAATATCATATCTAGCAATAATCTGTTTACACAAACTTATAACACTATTAATTTGCCTTTCCGAATAGGGTAGCCAAACTATATCATTATTTTTTGCATTTACTTCAAAAGCAGGATTTACGATTTCAATACCGATTGATGTATCATTAATACGCTCTTGACCTTGCCAGTAACTTACTCCAGCATGCCATGCTCTATCATGCTCTTCTACTAATTGAAATATATGTTCAGGGTTTTCATTGTTTATTAAATAATGGCTACTTAACTTTTCACCGGTTAAAAAATCTAAAGACTGCTTAAAATCACACTGTGTATAATGTAGCACTAGGAATTTAATACGTTTATCAAATCCCACAGCTCTATAAGATGTTTTATCGATTACTATCATAATAATTCTTGTGAAAGCTTGCTTGCATGGATCGGTAAATCGTCATTGCGAGAAGAATTACGCAGTAATTCGACGAAGCAATCTCAGGAGTTTGTTATTATTTCATGAGATTGCCACGCAGCCTACTGCTGCTCGCAATGACGATTTGGTATCTATATAAAGGATAGCCCCAGTATGACAAGAAAAATTTTGATGGTGCCGGATATCGGATTTGAACTGATGACCTACCGCTTACAAGGCGGTTGCTCTACCACTGAGCTAATCCGGCATATTAATATGATTATAGAGAAGAGATATGTCATACCGTGGCTTGACCACGATATCTAGAAAAACAACTTGTAATAGTCAAATTTACTAAATCCCGCAATCAAATAGCGGGATGACAGGGGCTGAATTGATCCACACAGTCAATGCCTGCTCGCAATGACGAAAAATACACTATAAACTAAGCTTCTTTATCTTCCTTTTTACTTGGTCTAGCTTTACGGTTTTTTGCTTTCACTTCCATTTCCTTTTTAACTTTCTCAGGAAGAGTAACACCCGCTTGCTCAATAAATTTTGCGACTCGCTCAGTTGGTTTAGCACCGGTGCCCAGCCAATATTCTATACGATCTTTTTTTAAAACAACACGCTCACTATTATCTAAAGCAAGCATTGGATCATAAGTTCCGACTTTTTCTAAAAAGTCACCGTCACGAGGTGCTGTTGCGTTAGCTACTACTACACGGTAAAAAGGACGCTTTTTAGCACCGCCTCTAGCTAAACGAATTTTTACTGCCATATATTACTTACAATTATTTTATTTTTTCTTCTTTAAAAAGAACATGTTTTCTAACTACTTTATCATACTTACGAAAAGAAAGCTTCTCAGTTTGGGTCTTCGGATTACGTTTCTTTACCCAAAAAACACCTGTGCCGGCAGTACTTACTAGCCTTACCAAAACATTTTTATTTTTCTTTGCCATTAGCTGACACCTTAAATCAAGATATTATTTTATTACTCTAAGAAAAGCAGAATAAAACGAAATTGAAAAATAGTCAAGTAAAAACTAGGCATTGCAAGATAAAGAGAGATACGCCATTGCGAACGACTGCAAGGAGTGCGGCAATCTCGGGAAATTAAAACTAGATTGCCATGCTCCTTTTAGTCGTTCACAATGACGCCAATTTTTCAAATTAAACGAGTTACCGTCCAAATAAGCGTTCGATATCCTTAAGCTTCAACTCAATATAAGTAGGTCTGCCGTGGTTACATTGACCTGAAAGCGGCGTATTTTCCATTTGACGCAGTAAGGCATTCATTTCATCTGCCGATAATTTTCGTCCTGCTCTAATAGAGTAATGACAGGCATAAGTTTTCGTTACATGCTCGATTAACTCTGTCAAAGCTATATTCTTGCCAAAATCCGATAAATGATCGGCGAGATCTTGAATTAACTTTTGTACGTTTACATCTCCAAGGATATTTGGAATTTCAGTTACTATAATAGATTTTTCACCGAATTTTTCTAGAGTTAAACCGAGTTTATATAGTTTTTCTCTATGGTCATATAAACAATCTGCTTTTTTTTCATTTGGCAGTTCTACTATCTCAGGGATAAGCAAACGCTGTTTGATTAACTCTTCCGTTTTAAGGTAATCTTTTATTTTTTCATACCCTAAACGTTCGTGTGCTGCATGCTGGTCGGTAATCACTATACTATCTTCGGTTTGTGAAATAATATAAGTCGTATGAAATTGTGCTTTAGCTGCCCCAAGTTTATATTGTTTACGGGTTTGCTGTTCATGTTCTATACGGTTTTCTACTTCTTGTTCTATTTTAGCATGTGATAATGTATCGATTAATTTTTGACAAACATGATTTTGAGGAACTGTATTAAGTGTAGAATGAGTAGTAGGTCTATAATCTGCCGATTTACTATTAACCTTTATAACTTTACTTACTGGCGATTGTTTGTTAACTAAAGGATTTTTAAATAACTCAAGAGCATCAGAGGCGATAGTAGTAGAAGAAGTAACATGGCTTTTATTTGTTAAAGCATTTTTAATTGCTTCTATTAATAAGTTTCGCACATAATTCGGGTCATGAAACCTAACCTCTGCTTTTGCCGGATGTACGTTAACGTCAACAAGTTGCGGATCGATTTGTAAGAATATAGCACATAGCGGATAACGATCACGAGCTAAATAATCTTGATATGCTACCCTTAAAGCTACCTGTAATAATTTATCTTTTACCGGTCTATTATTAATAAATAAAAACTGATCTTCACTTGAAGCTCTATTGTATGTCGGGCTACTAGTATAGCCGCAAATAGAGAAATTAGGTGTTTTGAAGTCTATATAAGCGGCGTTTTTTATAAAATCATCACCTATTACATCAATTATACGCTGTTTTAGGTTAGTTTTAGCATCTTTATTTTGTCCCTTTAGTTTTAATAAATTCTTGCCGTCATGTGTTAAACTAAAAGAAGTTTCAGGATGTGCTAGAGCGATTTTCTTAACCACATCTACAGTTGCTGCAAGCTCTGTTTTATCGGCTCTAAGAAATTTTAAACGTGCAGGTGTTGCGAAAAATAAATCACGTATCTCTATTTTAGTACCTTCATTATGAACAGAAATAGTAACTTGTTTTTCATTGCCGCCAATTAACTTAATCTGAAATGCTTTGTCGGCATCTCGTTTTTTAGAAGTAATTAGCATTTTGCTAATAGCAGCAATAGACGGCAGTGCTTCACCCCTAAAACCGAAAGTATGAATATTTAGAAAATCGCTTTCATCAAACTTAGAAGTTGTATGACGTTCAACGGCAATTTCTAATTCCTTATCAGTCATACCGATACCGTCATCAGAAATAATGATTAGATTTTTACCGGCACGTTCTAAAATAATATCTATTTTAGTACTACTTGCATCAACAGCATTTTCAACTAATTCCTTTACTACCGATGCGGGCCTTTCTATAACCTCACCAGCAGCAATTTGGTTGATAGTACTTTCTGACAGAAATTTTATAGTCATTTTGTTACTAATTTAAATTTCTTACTACAATATGGGCAGATAACTTCCTTTTTTTCTTTATCTATCTCTAAATAAACTTTCGGATGGTCATATAGAGGTTCTTTGCCCTGGCAAGATACAGATGCATCAACGCTATTAACAATTTCCATAGATTTATACATTATTTCTTTAAGTGAAATCTAATATAAGTTACTTTTAAATAAAAGACAAATATTACTTGATTAACTATGTCATCCCGTGACTTAATCAGCTTTGTTGCATGGTTCTAATTTTCTCGTCATTGCGAGGAAATTACGTAAGTAATTGACGCAGCAATCTAGTGCCAAAGTTCTGAGATTGCCACGCAGCCTATGGCTGCTCACAATGACGATTTAGCTGGCTGGTACAAGCCCACGGTATGACAGTGCATATTTTATAAGGAGATAAAAATGAAAGAATTCGGTAAAATAGACATATTAGTAAATAATGCAGGTATTCAGCATGTTGCTCCTATCGATGAATTTCCTGAAGATAAATGGGAGCAAATTTTGTGTATAGATTTAATAGCATCTTTCTATACTACAAAATACGCAATACAGATTATGAAAAAAAACGGCTTCGGGCGAATTGTTAATATCGCTTCCGCTCATGCATATGTCGCATCACCCTTCAAGTCGGCATATGTAGCAGCAAAGCACGGTATCCTTGGACTTACCAAAACCGTTGCTTTAGAAGTGGCTGAGAATAATATTACAGTTAATGCTATCTGTTCCGGTTACGTCAACACACCCTTAGTAAGGAATCAAATAGCAGATACTGCTAAAGCTAGACATATCAGTGAAGAATCAGCGTTAAGGGATGTAATCCTTAAATCTCAAGCTACGAAAAAATTTGTAGAAGCTGATGAAATAGCAAACTTAGTAATATTCTTATGTGACGAAAAAGCTTCATCAATAACAGGTAGTGGACTCTTGATAGATGGCGGCTGGACGGCACAGTAGTTTTTAATTCTTAATATTTGTTAGTTATTGAGAAATAACTAACAATAAAAACTTCTTGCAAAAATTTAATTTACTCCTTTACACTTGAAATAAACCACAATTTATTTAAGGAGGAATTTATGCCAGAAAAAAACATCTACATTTTCAAACTGAAGAAACTGAATTAAATAGGGTAAAAATACCAAATTAATTCATTTTAAAGATGAACTGGGCAGCCCCATAGATGGGCAATTAAGTTATAGGAGAAGTTGAAGAAGTAAAAGAAAAAGAATCTTCTAGACCCGTAGAAGTTGAGGTAAAGCGTAATTTGGGTACAAAGCTCTAACCTATCTTGGAATTATTAAAAATACGAATTAGATTTCCATGAAGAAAAACTTTACGCATATGATCTTAGTGGTACAAAAGTTGGAGAAGTAGGTGATTTTGGAAAAGTAGTATTAGATGAGAATATTAAGCTTGATGAAACTATTATTCTTCAAAAAAAATGGTAAATTCTTAGATTTAGAAGGTAAAGCTTTACAAAATCAAAATCAGTGTATACAAAAAGGTAGCGGAGTTTACCATTTAAGTACTGCTACAGACGTAAAATATTTTGATAAAGATTGAAAGTATTAAGACTTCAAAAGGTGTTACGAATCTTAACACAAAGCCCGTAAAAAGTGCTCTTAAAGGTAGCAGAGAAGCTGCAAAAATAGGAGAAAAACTACGAAAACAACAAGAAGAACAGAAATTTGCAGGAATTAAAAAGCCAAAAGGAGCTAAACTTACAAAAGTAGGAATTCCGGTAGTTCCCACTAGAGGATAACTAAGTTATAAGTGCTTGACCATTATAACGTGTATATTATAATAGTCATAATTTATTATGACTATTATTTAGCCTTTTTGCATGTCTAATATAGCTTGTATTTGAGCTTGTGTCTCAAAGTCATTTGGCTCTAATTCTAATGCTTTGTTGTATGATTCAAGAGATAAATGTCAGAATAACCTAAATCGTCATCATGCCTATATGTGAGTGCTCTATCATATGCCTCAAGAGCTGCTTCGTAATTTCCAAGTTCATCGAATAATTTACTCTTATTAAAATAAGCATCGGAATAATTAGGATCAATTTCAATTGCTTTATTGTATGCTTCAAGTGCTAGTTCGTATTTTTCAAGCTTTCTTAATATTTCTGCTTTATTGTTAAGGCATAAGGATGACTTGGATCTACGATTGCCTTATTATAAGCTTCTAAAGCTAAATCGTATTTTCCCAACTGAATCTATGGCAATAACGACTGCCGGGATAGGGCTCTTACCAAGTTATAAAACTATTGGAATTGTCGCTCCTATTATTTTAACTATTATCAGACTCATACAAGGTTTTTCTTTAGGAGGGGAATTTAGCGGTTGTATTTCGTATATTGTAGAACATGCTTCGTTCGAGCAGCGAGGACTTGCGGGGAGTAGCTCAGTTGTTAGTATGTGCGGGCGGTATGCTGCTTGGACTTGGTACAGCAGCTGGTTTTTCTTATTTTATGCCTGCCGATATGCTATTTGAATGGGGTTGGAGGATACCTTTTATTGCCGGTTTATTTATTAGCTCCGTAGGTTTATATATTAGAAAAAACCTAGCAGAAAGTCCTATTTATAAAAAAGCTAAGGAACAGGGCGTTTAGCACGTTTTCCTTTACGAGAAACATTAACAAAATACCCAAAAGAACTAAAATTATCGCACTTGGTCTTTATATTACCGTAACTGCTCCTTTTTATACTTCTACGGTTTTTATTGGTAATTTTATGCACACACTCGGTTATGCTAATCAGCAAAGCACAATTGTTAGTAGTATAATATTAATCGTAATGATGATAGTATTTCCTATATCTGCGTATGTTTCGGATAAGGTGGGGCGACGTCCTGTACTAATATATGGGGGGATTATCTTGTTAATTTTATCAGTCTATCCTATTTTTGTAGCCTTAGGGTCGATGAATTTTACTTTAGCTATAATATCTCAAGTAATATTTGCTGGAGTTATTAGCATTTATATGAGGCCTATTCCAACGGTTTTAGTAGAGATATTTCCGACTAGCATAAGATTTACCGGTGTTGCACTTTCATACAACCTTGCAGCTGCTATATTTTGGCGGTACTGCTCCAATGTTAGCAATGATATTAACGAAAGTTACCGGAGACAATTATGCTATTGCATATTATTTAATTGCACTTGTCTTGTTATCTTCTATAATTCTAAAATTCTATAAAGAAACCTATAAAAAGAATCTAGTAAATTAATATGAGCGAAGTTTTTGAAATACCAAACGGTGAAAGCAAGGTTTTACTCCATTGTTGTTGTGCTCCTTGTGTTGGTCCTTTAATGGAAAAAATGATCGATACCGGCATTAAGTTTATGCTTTTTTTCTATAATCCTAATATTCATCCTAAAAAAGAATATGAGCTTCGTAAAAACGAAAATATTAAATTTGCCGAGAAACATAATATAGAATTTATCGATGCAGATTATGATCCGCAAAATTGGTTTAGGCGTGCTAAAGGGATGGAGTTTGAGCCTGAGAGAGGTATACGCTGTACAATGTGTTTTGATATGCGTTTCGAACGTACGGCTTTATATGCTTATGAGAACGGCTTTAAAGTTATAACTAGCTCGCTTGGTATTTCTAGATGGAAAGATATGAACCAAATTAATGAATCAGGAACTAGGGCGGCATCTCATTATGAAGGGGTGACCTATTGGACTTATAATTGGCGTAAAGACGGCGGTGCTAGCAGAATGTACGAAATTGCCAAAGAAGAGAACTTTTATAAACAAGAATTTTGCGGCTGTGTTTATTCTTTCCGTGATACTAACGATTGGCGAGTAGCAAACAATCGCCCTAAAATCGAGATCGGCAAGGAGTATTATTAAGACCTCAAATTAATAAAAAATATTTTATTTTTTTGAATCTTTATATTATAATAATCTAGACAATCTAGCTATATGAGGATTTTATATGAATAAATGGCAGTTACACGAAGCAAAGAATAAGTAATATTATTGATATTGTAATGCATGGTACCCCTCAATGTATTACAAAAAGGGGTGAAGAAGCAGTTGTAATTATTAGTATAAAAGACTATAAACAACTTACTAAACAAAAACCTGATTTCAAAGAATATTTATTGAGCATACCTAAGATAGATAATTTGGATATTCAGAGAGCAAAAGGGTATGCTAGAGATTTTGAATTATGAAATATTTATTAGATACTAATGTTGTATCTGAAATTCAAAAGAAAAAATCCAATTCTCAAGTAGCAGTATGGTTTTCAATTGTTCATTCTAGCCAGTTATACTTAAGTTGTATTACTATCGGCGAAATAAGAAAGGAAATATCAAAATTAGCAAAGAAAGATAAAATAGCAAGTTTAAAATTAGAAAAATGGTTAGAAAGAATAATAATAGATTATAATGAAAGAATTCTTAATATTGACAAAGAAATATGTGAGGAGTGGGGTGAATTAATGAGTATTGATAGTACGAATGCAATCGATGCTTTAATAGCTGCACAGGCAAAACAAAGCAATATGATACTAGTGACTAGAAATATCAAACATTATAATATGTTTAATATAAAAATATTCGATCCTTTTAACTGATCAAAATTTTCTTTCCCAATAATAATATCCTATGAAAAAACTATCATTTCAGCAAATTATTCTGACATTACAAAATTATTGGCAGGATTATGGCTGTGCAATATTGCAGCCTTACGATGCCCATGTCGGAGCCGGTACGTTTCACCCTGCAACTGTGCTTCGCTGCCTTGGTACTAAACCTTGGTCTGTTGCATATGTTCAGCCATCAAGAAGACCAGGGGATAGCAGGTATGGCATGCATCCTAATAGAATGCAGCATTATTATCAGTTTCAAGTTATCTTAAAGCCGTCGCCGGATAATATTCAAGAGTTATATCTTAAAAGCTTAGAATGTTTAGGCATAGATTTAAAAATTCATGATATCAGATTTGTTGAAGATGATTGGGAGTCGCCAACCTTAGGTGCTGCCGGGCTTGGCTGGGAAGTATGGTGTAACGGTATGGAAGTATCGCAATTTACTTATATGCAGCAAATCGGCGGTATTGAATGCCGTCCCGTTGCCGGTGAAATCACTTATGGACTCGATAGGCTTGCTTTATATATTCAAGGTGTTGATGAAGTAAGAGAGCTTGATTGGAACGGACAAGTAGGCGAAAAAGCTTTAAAATACGGTGAAGTGGATTTCGAAGCTGAACGGCAATTTTCAAAATATAATTTAGAGCTTGCCGATAGTGAAATGTTACTGAGACATTTCAAGGATAGCGAAGACCAGTGTGAGAGATTAATCAAAGCTAATTTACCTATGCCGGCTTATGATGAATGCCTTAAGGCAAGTCATGCATTTAATCAACTAAATGCACTTGGAGTAATTAGCGTCACTGAGCGTGCTTCTTATGTTTTAAGAGTGCGTCATTTAGCTAGAATTTGTTGTACAAAATGGTTGGAGATGAACAAGTGAGCGAGTTATTATTAGAGCTATTTAGCGAAGAAATTCCGGCTTTTATGCACAAAAATGCTGAAGAGGGTTATTTAAATATATTCACGAAAATTTTTGAAGAAAACGAAATATTTGCAAAAGTGCAAGTGTTCGTGGGACCTCGCAGGATAACGCTGCATGCTACCCATTTGCCAAAGATAACTTTGCCAAAAGAGGAAGAAATTAAAGGACCAAACATAGAAGCTCCGGAAGCCGCTATTAACGGCTTTTGTAAAGCTCATAATGTTAGTAAATTAGAGCTTTCTACTAAATTAATTAGTAATCAGCTATATTATTTCTTTATCAAAAAAACAGAAGAAAGAGAAATAAAAGAGATTTTGCCGGAGATTATTATAGAGGCTATTAATAAATATAGCTGGGCAAAATCGATGTTTTGGGGTGATTACAAAATAAAATGGATTAGACCTCTGCGAAATATTTTATGCATATTTGACGGCGAAATATTACCGGTGCAATTTGGGCATTTAACCGCTAATAATATTACGTATGGGCATCGTCTTACTGATAATAAAAAATTAGAAGTAACAGATTTTGAAGATTATAGAAATAAGCTTTTAGAAAATCATGTTATTTTAGAAAGAACAAAGAGAGAGACAATAATTAAAACCGGTTTACTGGAACTAGCAAGTTCTCATGATTTAATTATAAAAGAAGATAATCGTTTAGTAGAAGAAGTAGCAGGGCTTAGCGAATTTCCTGTTGTATTGCTTGGAAAAATCCCGCAAAAATTTTTAGAGTTACCTAAAGAAGTACTTATTTCTTCGATGCGTACGCATCAGAAATATTTTTGTTTATTTGATAAAACAGGAAATTTCACACCGTATTTTCTCTTTGTCAGTAATGGCAGATTTACAAATGCTGAACTAGTTATTCAAGGTAACGAGAAAGTTCTATCGGCACGTCTTTCGGATGCTTTATATTTTTGTAAGCAGGATATAGCTAAAACTTTAGAATCAAGATTAGGCCAATTAGAAGCTGTAACATTTCATGCAAAGCTTGGTAATTTAAGAGAAAAAATTGAACGCATAACCGATATTTGTAATTATATAGCTCCAAATAATAAGGATTTGATTACAGCAGCTAGGCTTTGCAAAAGTGATCTTGTTTCTGAGATGGTCGGGGAATTTCCTGATTTACAGGGGATTATGGGTTATTATTATGCAAAACATGAAGGGCTAAATGCAGAAATAGCCGCTGTAATTAGAGACCATTATAAACCGCAAGGTTTGAGCGACAATGTACCAAGCGGAAATGCAGCTTTACTTGCTTTAGCCGATAAGCTAGATAGTTTAGTAGGTTTGATGATAGCAGGGGAAGCACCAACAGGCTCAGGTGATCCATATGCCTTAAGACGTCAAGCTCTTGGTATAATAAGAATAATACTTGAAAATAAATTAGAGCTAAATTTTAATGATTTAATTAATTTTTCTATAAACTTATATAAAGATTCATCTGACGAAAATAAGAATTTAATAATATCTTTTTTTGAAGAAAGAGCAAAATTTTACTTTAAAAATGACTATGATATTGCGTTAATTAATGCAGTTCTTGACTTAAATTTAGTAGATACAAACTTTAAGCTTGATGCGTTAAAAGAATTTTTAATAGAAGACGCAGGCAAGCAATTATTAAATGCTTACAAACGAGCTAGCAATATAATTATTGGTGATCAGAAAATTACCGGCTTAGTTGATGCGAGTCTCTTTAGTACACAACCTGAAAAAGAATTATTTGAAGTAATCCAAAAAATTTCTCCGCAAATTATAGATAGTATAGCTGATAAAGATTATAAGAAAGCCTTAAATTTATTATCGTCTCTATTAACTCCCATTACTAGCTTTTTTGATAATGTACTCGTTAATGACTCTGATCCAAAGATCGCTCAAAATCGTTTGTCGTTATTACAGAATATTTGCGAATTATTTGATAAAGTAGCTAAGTTTAACCGCTTATGATAAACAAAGCAGTTCAATTTATAAAATCAGGTAAAGTGGTTGTTTTTCCGACTGAAACAGTCTATGGGATTGGTGCGGATGCCACAAATAATGAGGCGTGTTTAAAGATTTTTCAGTTCAAAGAGCGCCCTGCTATCAATCCGCTTATCGTGCATGTCTCCTCCATAGAGCAAGCAAAGGAAATAGGGGAGTTGAACGATTTAGCTACAAAAATAGCAGAAAAATTTTGGTCTGGACCATTATCTATAGTTGTCCCTTTAAAAGAGAATGCAAATATTGCCCCTAGCGTAACAGCAGGACTAAATACCATAGCGCTTCGGATACCGTCTTATCCTGTAGCGTTAGAGCTTATCAGACAATCAGGCATACCTATAGCTGCCCCAAGTGCTAACCCTGCAAACTATATTAGTCCGACTAACGCTGAGCATGTCACAAAACATTTTAAGGATAATCAGGAAATTTTTATTTTAGCACCTGAAATCTATCAATCTAAATATGGGCTAGAGTCAACGATAATCGATACAACGACTGTTACTCCTACTATTCTTAGAGAAGGGTTTATAACTGCTGAAATTTTAGGAGAAATACTAGGGATAGAAGTTTTAAAAGCATCAGAGACAAGTACTATAAAAGCTCCGGGAATGCTTGCAAAACACTATTCACCAAAAGTACCGGTTAGGCTAAATGCTATAAATTTAGAGGATAAAGAAATCGGATTAAATTTTGGCAATAGCAATCTTACAGGAAGATTCTCATTAAACTTAAGTGTAAAAGGTAACTTTATAGAAGCCGCTGCAAATCTTTATGCTTATTTAAGAATACTTGACGATTATGCTGCATCTCATGATGTAAGAGGTATAGCAGTTAGCCCTATACCTCAAGTGAATATAGGAGCTGCAATTAATGATCGCCTAAAACGTGCCGCAAAATCATAAATTTCGGCGTTCTATTCGCCTTAATAGCTTTTTGATGATATTTGGTAATTACATAGTTATCGTGCGGTTTTAAATAATCATTTTTATTTATAATTTCAAAATTACCGTTCTGCTGTATTAACTCTATTGCTTCATAAAAATAATTTTCGATATCGGAAGCAAATACTAAATTACCATTGTCTTTTAGCTTATCTTGTAAAATCTTAAGTCGTTCTTTATTGAAAATACGTTTCTTTTTTTGCTTATTTTTTATCCATGGATCGGGAAATAAAATATAAATTCCATCAAAGCTATTACTTGGTATCTCATTTAATATTAAATCCAAATTATTAGGGAATAATAAAAAATTCGTGATATTTTGTTCGCCTGCAAGCTTTAAAACATTTGCAACTCCGTTTAAATATACCTCTACCCCAATAAAAAGTGCATTAGGATTCATTTTAGCTTGATTAATGAAATGCTCACCCATACCAAAGCCTATCTCAAGAAATACTTTACGTTTTTCATTTACAAGCTTTTCTTTAGAAAATAAATATTTTGGTAGTTCGTTATCTAATAAATTCTGTTGCACTCCTGATAAGCTTTTACCGATACGTCTTGCATATGACCGATTGAGATTAATAGGAGTAAATAATATTACCCTACTGTGACCTTGTAGATCCTTATAAACGCTTTCAATATTATAACCATGATCTAAGAAAATTTGGGTTACCGCTTCTTCCTGTTTAAACCCTATTTCTAATATAATCTTACCGTTTGGTTTTAAGAATTGTTTGGCATTTTCGGCGATGAGAAAGTACGCGTGCAGTCCGTCTTTTTCAGCAAATAAAGCAATAGACGGTTCATAATTGATTGTTTCAATTGCCATCTCTGATTTTTCGCTGTGAGCTATATATGGCGGGTTGCTAACGATAAAATCAAATTTCTGAGTTTCAATATTCTCAAACCAATTACTGTGAATAATCTGAATGCGATCCGTTACCGAATATTTTGCCGCATTACTTTTGATAATTTCTATAGCATCAAGACTTATATCGGTCGCAATTACATTAGCATTCGGTAACTCACATAATAGACTGATAGCAATGCAGCCGCTACCTGTGCCAAGTTCTAGGATATTTAAGAATTTGTCATTGCAGTTTTCGCTTATGTCATCCCCGCGAAAGCGGGGATGACATTGAAATACAACATCCACTAAAACTTCAGTATCGCTTCTTGGAATTAATACATGTTTATTAACAATAAATTCACGTGAGTAAAATTCTTTAACACCTGTAATATATACTATCGGTTCATGCTTTAATCTTCTCTCTAACAGTTTTTCAAAAGCTTCTATCTCGGCTTCATTTAACTGCTCATCAAGATTAATAAGTAAATACTCAATAGGTTTATTTATAACATGCTGTAGTAAAATTCGTGCTTCTAATTGCGGCGAACTAATACCTATTTTATTTAATTTATCTGTAGCGTCACTAAGAATTTGCTTTATAGAACATTGCATGTTTTATTTTCTGCCAAAATTTTTCATTTCTAAAATCTCATCTACACTACCTAGCGGTGCTCGTTTTTTAAGTTCAGTAAATGCTAAATGCACGAAATAGATTATTACCAAATTTATTCTTATAATATTCGGGTTCTAGAGTTATAATATCTATTTTAAGATAATTTTTGGTTTTAGGTATTTTAATTATTTTCATAAACCGTTTTATGTTATTATATCACCAATTATTTCTGAATAATATTCATGTTCTATATAGCTATTTTTAAAGCTAAGATTTGCTAATGTTTCTAAATCACAAGTGATTAAAGGTTCTTGTTCGTGTTGATTTTTTAATAAATAAGGACTAGTGTACAAAACCAAGCGAACTCTCTTTTTATCTGGTCAGCAGTTAGTTTATTTAGTACTTCACCATTTTTCCCATACAAAATAAAGTCAGAAAAAGCACCATATCCTGCTTCGGTAAATTTTATGCGAGCTTTCTTCTCACATAAAATTTCTTGTTGATTTTTTAAAATATTATTCTAAATAAGCTTTAAAATAATGCTTATTATACTCTTGTCCCTCATATCGTATACACTTAGTATTTTTTTGATATTTAGATTTTAATTCCTCTAAAGATTCTTACGGTATTTTTGTGTCTTGATATCCTATATATATTTTATCTAAAATTTGTTTTTTCTCATATTCTTTAATAATCTTTAATAATAATATGAGTTATATTTTTTGTTGGAACAGTAATCATATATTCTTTTTTGTTAGGATAAATAATCTCTGCACATTTAGCAATAAAAATATGAAGTTTAAGCGAAAGACTTGAATGTTTTTTAGTATTATTATAGTCATATATTGGAGCTTTTGTTATTCCTATATGTGAAATTTGCGTTTTGAGAAGTTGTCATAGTTGTAATCATTTCTACCGATGGTATATCAATGCTACTTTTCTGTTCCCATGCTTTATTATAGGTAAAAACTACATATACATCTGTTAAATCTTGGTCATGATATTCTATACTAGAGTCAAAAGCATCTCTAGTCCTATAAAAGCTTTTCTATATTCTTTTTTCCCGGACTGGTTTGTAAACTCCCCCTGTTTCTTTAAGAAATTTTGCCAAGTAGTTACATTTACTCCATTAACTTTTACCATATAAAAATGTAAATCATCTTCTACTTCATAATGATAAATTTTGTAAATTAGAATATTTTTCATCTATTTTACTGAAATCAAATTCAGAGAAAATCCGCAGAGCTTGCATATATTGCATGTCTATATTATCAGGTGCTTTTGCTTCTTTGCATGCAACTTTTATAAATTTATTTAATTGTTCTTCTTGCTCATTAAAATCATTTTTTTTAAATTCTTCTAAAAATTTTTTTCCTATAATTTGCATCATCAATATACGTACTATTATTAATATCTATGCCTATTTTTAATCTTAGAGAAAGAATTTCATTGACGAATTCAGAAATTTTAATTTCATGTTCTGTACTATATTGGGAAGAGCTAGCAATTTTTATAGATTGCGGTTTAAAAGATAAATTATTACCTAATTTTAAAATAAAATCTTTTACTTCTGGCCAATCTCTATAATTTGATATATCTAAGGAAATAATTTTGTCTGTGGCGGTACTTAAAATCTTGCAGAAAAGTAAAAATCTCTTCTAAGCTCGCTTTTTGTTTTCTAAGGTTTAAAATACCCTCTTCCATAGAATATAAGGCTTCTTCTAATTTAGCATTAGATTTTTTCATTTTATAAATCTTTTAAATATTTAATCCTTAATATTATATTAAAAAATTAATATTTTGTTAATTATAAACTAATTATCTCTTCCATATCCCTTGGCAACTTACAAGAAAATGCCATAATCTCATTACTAGTCGGATGAGTAAAACTTAAATACCAAGAATGCAGGGCTTGACGTTTAAAATCAATTAATTTTGCTTTTAGTTCAGGGGGAGAATGAGCAATTTTTCGGTCGTTATTGCCGTAAGTTTGGTCGCCGACTACCGAATGCTTTAAATGGCTTAGCTGTACTCTAATTTGGTGAGTTCTACCCGTACTAAGCTTGCACTCCACCATACTAATACTACCTTTATAAAATAATTCTAGAGTCTTATAATGTGTAACGGCTTCTTTGCCGCCATATTTTAATATGGTCATTTTTTGGCGATCGCTTCGGCTGCGACCTATATTATTCTTAATGACTCCTTCTAGCGGATTTATTACTCCCCACACTAACACTTTATATTTCCGTATTACCTGCCTTTGTTCTATCTGATTTGCAAGTAGCATATGTGCTTTATTATTTTTAGCCACTACCATCAAGCCCGTAGTGTCTTTATCTAAACGATGTACTATCCCGGGTCTTTCTGATGAGCCGATATCCGATAAGTTTTTTGTATGATGTAATAAAGCATTAACAAGCGTATCGTCATGATGCCCTGCTCCCGGGTGTACCGTCATACCTGCAGCTTTGTTAATTACTATCAAATCATCGTCTTCATATATTATATCAAGTGCTACATTTGCTGCTGCAATTTTTAGCTCTTCAGGTTCTTTAAAAGAAAATAATATAATATCATTCTCCTTGACCAAAACATCAGGATCAGAAATAATTACATCATTAACTAGTACTTGCGAATCTTTAATAGCTTTTTGGATTTGATTCCTTGAAACATTTTCAAGAAGCGATGATAGAGCTTTATCAAGCCTTATGTCATTTAGTTCGTGTGGTACGGAATATTTTAACATATTTTAATTTTAAGATAATGAATAATACGCTTAAATGGTTAAGTGCAATCGGTGTTGAATATTATTGCCATGAACATCCAACGCAATTAAAGGTACGTAATAATACTGAACTAACTGAAAAGCCACAAGTAAAACTTAAGTCTACAAAAGAAACTGCATTCAATATGAATGATAAAGTTCATGAGAATATAACCCTATCAAGATCTCTTGCCGATAAAGCTAATAATATCGAAGAACTAAAAGAATC
Source organism: Rickettsia massiliae MTU5 (assembly GCF_000016625.1). NCBI lineage: Bacteria > Pseudomonadati > Pseudomonadota > Alphaproteobacteria > Rickettsiales > Rickettsiaceae > Rickettsia > Rickettsia massiliae. The sequence goes on along the minus strand of NC_009900.1, from coordinate 1,306,437 downwards.
TCTACTAAATTTTAATGGTTGTGAACTTAAGAAATTTGCTACTAATACGGTTTTCGGTGACGGTAATTTGGAAGCTAAAATTATGTTAATAGGCGAAGCCCCGGGAAGTACCGAAGATTTGAAAGGAATACCTTTTTACGGCGAAAGTGGCAATTTACTTGATAATATGTTACACGCTATCGGAATTTCACGAAAAAATAACGCTTATATTACTAATACGGTATTTTGGCGTCCTCCTGCTAATAGACAGCCGACGTTCGAAGAGGTCGATATTTGTAGACCTTTTGTCGAGAAGCATATTGCTCTTATTAACCCGAAGCTAATTATTCTAGTCGGTAGCACGGCTGCAACTAGCTTACTTGGAAAAAATTCGGGTATTACTAAAATTAGACAAGAATATTATTTTTATACCAATAAATATCTATCCGCTCCTATTCAAACTACGGCAATCTTCCACCCTGCCTATTTACTCCGCCAACCCATGCAAAAACGCACCTCTTGGTATGATTTACTCAAGATTAAGGAGTATGTAGTCAATAATAGACTTCTTGCATAACTTGTACATTAATCTAGTACTCACAGCTTCACGTACTTTTCAAAATGATTTTCTACTGGACAATTAGTCGTATATATGCGACAGTGTAATCATCTCTAGTTACAATTTTTATAACAGATATTCTGCTATTAAATGCAGGTAATAAAGATACTCAAGGCAAAGATATTAAAAAAGCCTTAGAAATAATAGAAGAAGTTTATAAACGAAATTGAGGGTGTTATATGGAAAGTTTACAGATTATTTAAAAGAAAAATTACAAAATGAGGAAATATTAGTAGGGTATATTAATGAAGCGTTAGAGCAATATTTCGTGGATCATAATAATGAGCTATAATGGCTACTTTAAAAGAAGCCATTATAGCAAGAGGAGGTATAGAAAAATCTCTAAAGAAGTTCATATAAATAGACAACATATATATAGAATGTTATCTAGCAAAGGTAATCCAAGTGTCGACAATATAGGATCTTTATTAAACGCTTTAGGCTTACAGTTGAAAGTAGAAGCATGTGCGTTTTTAGTTTTTAATTTTCATTAACCTTGCAAGTTGAGCAAGATATCAAAGAAAATTTTTAAATCCTAATAAATCATAATTCATTTCTAATTGCATTAAATTAGGATTATACTTACTGATGTATAAAAATAAGGTATATCCATATGACCAATGAAAATAATAATGATTCAGAATTTGCTGAATTAAAAATCAGAGGAAAAATATTTAAATTACCTATACTTAAAGCAAGTATCGGTGAGGATGTAATCGATATAAGTAGGGTATCTGCGGAAGCCGATTGCTTTACTTACGACCCGGGTTTTATGTCTACTGCTTCTTGTCAGTCTACTATCACCTATATAGACGGTGATAAAGGAATCTTGCGGCATCGAGGATATGATATTAAAGACTTAGCTGAGAAAAGTGATTTTTTAGAAGTGGCATATTTACTGATTTATGGGGAACTACCAAGTGGCGAGCAGTATAATAATTTCACTAAACAGGTTGCGCATCATTCATTAGTGAATGAAAGATTACACTATTTATTTCAAACCTTTTGTAGCTCTTCTCATCCTATGGCTATTATGCTTGCGGCTGTCGGTTCTCTTTCGGCATTTTATCCTGATTTATTGAATTTTAAGGAAGCAGATTACGAACTTACCGCTATTAGAATGATTGCTAAGATACCTACCATCGCCGCAATGTCTTATAAATATTCTATAGGACAACCGTTTATTTATCCTGATAATTCGTTAGATTTTACCGAAAATTTTCTGCATATGATGTTTGCAACGCCTTGTACGAAATATAAAGTAAATCCAATAATAAAAAATGCTCTTAATAAGATATTTATTCTACATGCCGATCATGAGCAGAATGCTTCTACTTCAACAGTCCGAATTGCCGGCTCATCCGGAGCTAACCCTTTTGCTTGTATTAGCACGGGTATTGCCTCACTTTGGGGACCTGCTCACGGCGGGGCTAATGAAGTGGTAATAAATATGCTTAAAGAAATCGGTAGTTCAGAGTATATTCCTAAATATATAGCTAAAGCTAAGGATAAAAATGATCCATTTAGGTTAATGGGTTTTGGTCATCGTATATATAAAAACTATGACCCGCGTGCCGCAGTACTTAAAGAAACGTGCAAAGAAGTATTAAAGGAACTCGGGCAGTTAGACAACAATCCGCTCTTACAAATAGCAATAGAACTTGAAGCTATCGCTCTTAAAGATGAATATTTTATTGAGAGAAAATTATATCCAAATGTTGATTTTTATTCGGGTATTATCTATAAAGCTATGGGTATACCGTCGCAAATGTTCACGGTACTTTTTGCAATAGCAAGAACCGTAGGCTGGATGGCACAATGGAAAGAAATGCACGAAGACCCTGAACAAAAAATCAGCAGACCTAGACAGCTTTACACCGGTTATGTACATAGAGAGTATAAGGGTATTCGGGAGAGGTAAACATTGTCGTCATTGCGAGCGCGACTGCAAGGAGCGTAGCAATCTCAAGAGATTTGATGAGATTGTTACGTCGCTTCGCTTCTCGCAATAACGTTGAAAATATAAATCATATGCATTTTATTGATGAAGTTAAAATATATATAAAAGGTGGGAACGGCGGCAATGGTTGTGTTAGTTTCCATCGTGAGAAATTTATTGACAGAGGCGGACCGGACGGTGGTGATGGTGGACGTGGCGGTAGTGTTATTTTCAGGAGTAATCACCATCTTAATACGCTAGTAAATTATCGATATAAACAGCATTTTACCGCAGAAAACGGCGAAAACGGTAAAGATTCAAATAGAAGCGGTAAATCAGGAAAATCATTAGTTCTTGATGTTCCGATCGGTACTCAAATCTTTTCCGAGGACGGCAATATATTATTGCATGATTTCACTGTGGATGATCAAAGCTTTGAAATAATTAAAGGAGGAAGTGGTGGTCTTGGTAACAGCCATTTCAAATCGTCGGTTAATCAAGCTCCAAGAAAGCGTACGGAAGGAGAAATTGCCGAAGAAATGTGGATTCATTTAAGTTTAAAACTTCTCTCTGATGTTGGGCTTGTGGGGTTTCCAAATGCCGGTAAATCTACTTTTTTATCCTTTGTAACGGCAGCCAAGCCTAAAATTGCCGATTATCCCTTTACTACTTTAGTGCCGAATCTTGGAGTGGTATATGTTGATGACGAAGAGTTTGTCATAGCCGATATTCCTGGCTTAATTGAGGGGGCTCATCAAGGTCACGGACTTGGCGATAAATTCTTAAAGCATATAGAAAGATGTAATGTGTTAATACATTTAATAGACGGCTCTAGTAATGATGTAGTTGCAGATTATAATACGGTACGTCTTGAGCTTGAATCATATTCCGATTATCTAAAAAATAAAATCGAAATCATATGTCTTAATAAATGCGATGTTCTCACAGATGAGGAAATACAGGAAAAAATAAATAAGTTGCAGAAAGTTACTAATAAAGAAGTTTTTCCTATCTCTACCTACACTAATGCTGGAGTAAATAAAATAGTTAAACTTGCTTTAGAGACTATAAAAAATCAGGAGTAATACTACTAGGTATTGCCTGCGTGGATACTGAGGATTGTCATTGCGAGGATTCCTGAGATTGCCACGCTCACTAACGTTCACTCGCAACGACGACTTGATATCCACGCAATAATACCCCCCTCGCAATGACAATTAATAAACTTTAAATTAAAGTAATACGTTGCTCTTCTGCTTCTAGATATTTCTCTAGCTCTTCCTTAGTATATTTTTTTTCTTTAAGCTTTATTTCGTGATTAAATATATATTGTACAGCTTTATCTTCTAAGGCAGGACCTTTAAGTCCTTCAATTGCTCTAGGATTATTTTTATAAAAATCAAATATCATATTTTCCTGCCCAGGAAAATTACGTGCTTGTTGCATAATAACTTTTCTTAAATCATCAGGCTCTAATTGCAAATTTTTAGATTTTGCATATTCAGCAAGTAATAAGCCTATTCGTACACGGCGTAGGGCTAATTTATTATAATATGCTGTTATTTCTTTAGAGGATTTATCTTTCAATAATGATTCATCTTGTTCATTTTTATCGGTTCCGGACTTTAGAATATTTTTTTCTTGCTCTAATAAAGATTCCGGTACATCAAAATCTAACAATTTTTCTAACTTATCAAATAAGTTCATTTTCATTATAGTATTAATAGCTTCTTCCGACTCATTTTCTATTTGTTTAGTAAAATGTGTACGCAATTCTTCAAGGCTATTACTTTGGAATTTTTTAGCAAATTCGTCATCGATAACGGTAGGTTCTGCAGTATGTACTGCTTTAATTTGTACTACAAAACGAGCATCCTTACCTGCTAAATCTTTAGCATGGTAATTTTCAGGAAAAGTAACATTAACATCTATTTCACTACCTGTTTTAGAACCTATTAATTGTTTCTCAAAACCGGGAATAAGTGCATTACTACCTATTATTACCTTAAAATCATTTAATTTACCGTCCTTAAAAGCTTTCTCCTTGATGTACCCGATTGCATCAATAGTAACCTGATCTCCGGCTTTTATTTTTGCTTTACTTTCTTTAGTATAGTTTTTTGTTAATGCGGCAAGTTTTTCTAGTTGTTCTTCAACATCTTTAGAGTTTACTTCTAATTTTGGACGATCTAGTGAGATTTTTTTAAAATCCGGAATAGTAATTTTAGGTAATAGCTCTATTTTTACGGTAAATTCTAAAGCTTTATCGGATTCATTTTGTAATTCTTCAATTTTGGGTCTACCGATTATATTGAGATTATGCTCTTTAATAACGTGATTTACTGAATGGTTAATTTTTCTTTCTATTATATCATTCCTGACGGAAGTACCGTATTTTTTCTTAACAATTGAAACCGGTACTTTACCGGCTCTAAAACCTGCTATTTTAACCTTTTTGGTTAAATCAAGTAATTCTTTTTGAATATCGTCATCTATCTCACTTAAAGGAGTAGAAATTCTTGCATGAAAATCCAATCCTTCGTTTTTTAATACGGTAATTCCCATTTTAATAATCCATTAATTCTGTATATAGTTTGCTAATCAAAATAAACTAAAGAGCTGAAATATGCAATAGTTTTTGTAAAATCCCATTAGGATTAGGCATTGCTAACTGCGAGTTTCGCAGAACTCACCTTTGCTGGCATATAGTCGTCTATTTTTGCAATCACTAACTATTTCGCGTTAGCACTTAACAGCAATTGAGCCATTTCCATAGCAGTAAGCTCCTGCTTCTTATAATTTTCAAGGGCTTTAATAATTTTGGATATATCAAATATCTTATCGGTATTATTAATATAACAATATTTAGCCCGATTTCCCTTTTTTATTGTATTAATGTTCGGTTCTATTTTTGGTATAGGTTGTAGGTAATAGCGTCTTCATTTCATTTTTATACAAAAGTATCGCTATTTCTTTTGTGTTACTCATCTTGTTAACGCTCATTAATAGCTTATCGTTACTTGTTTGCACTTTTCGAGCAGCCTCTTGAGAGTACGTTTCAACTATCCATACGGCTATTTGGGAAGCAGTAAATTCTTTTCCGGCATTAATCTTAAGAAACTTAATAATTGCGGATTTAAGATCAAATATCTCATAGCATTTATTATCATGATTAATTATGTTATTAATATTGTTAACATAACAATATCTAAAACCAGCGTCCTCTCTTGGTTATTTTAATTTTCGGTTCTATTTTTTGTATAGCGTTCAATAGCTTATTCAATTCATTTCTATAAATCATGATAATAATTTTTCTCTTTCTTACTTTGCTTTTAGCATTAAGTAATCGTTTATCATTGCTTGCTTCCTCTTTTTTCTTTGCTTCTTCAGGATAAGTATCAACTAGCCAGGTTGCTATTTTAGAAGCAGTAAACTCTTTTGCCGGCATGAGTTTTAAGGAGTTTAATAATTGCAGTTTTGCGGTCAAAAAAAGACATATTCGGTAATTATATTAAGTTAAAATTCATATTACTTTATTTTTTAGACATTGCTAAATTAAAGATGGATATTGTCATGAGCTAAGCGACTAGCCCGTAGTCGATTTTGTAGAAGTACTTTTTTCTTTTTTGTTATTGCTCGTTTGTTCTTTATCTGAGTTAACTTTAAAAGCTCAATAATTACAGCTTTGTATTGAAATTTTGCAGAAAAAATAAATTATAAATTCTTCAAAGTAAACAAATTAATTATATAAAAATAAAAAATTAATATTATAGTGGTATAAAAATACAACTATTTTTTAAATTATATAAAGATAAGGGATTTATGGGGTAACCCTTTATTTTTTAAAAAGAATTTAAAGGGTTATATCTTACTTTTTTAGAGTATATTTCAATAAACTAGATGATTTAGGAGCAAAAGCAAGTAAATAAATTGGGTATAAGATTTGTGGCATTGTTAACCAAAGATAGATATCGTCATGAGTTAAACAACTGAAAGTATTGTTGCGTGGAGGCCAAATCGTCATTGCGAGGCGCGAAGCGGACGTGGCAATCCAAAAAAATAATTAAAAAAATTCTGTAAATCAGAATTTTTTACTGGATTGCTTCGTCGAATTACTACGTAATTCTTCTCGCAATGACGGAAGACCGATCCCACGCAGGAATGACATTAAGAGCATTTTTTATTAGACTGCTTCGTCAATTACTGTGTAATTTTCCTCACAATGGCGTTAAGCAATAAGATTTAAGCGTACTTCTTCGTTAAGTTCTTTAGCAGAAGATAATTCTATATCAAGTTCGGCAAATATCTGCACTAAAGCTACAGATAAATCATTGATCATTTTGTCGGTATGGGCAGGGGTTGGGATGATTCGAAGGCGTTCCGTACCTCTCGGTACGGTTGGAAAATTGATATGTTGAACGTAAATACCGTATTCATTAAGGAGCATATTTGAGGCTTTCGCCGCTTTAATCGGATCACCAATAATTATCGGCACTATATGACTTTCATTTTTCAAATAAGGTATATTAAAACGTTCAAAAGAATTTTTAAGTTTTGTAACTACTTCTTGATGTTTTATTCGTTCTGCATTCGATTCTTTAAGATGTCTAATACTATGCGTTGCAGCGGTAGAAATTACCGGCGGCAATGAAGTAGTGAAAATAAACCCTGGAGCGGTTAGTCTTATAGCGTCGACTAAATTATGGTTGCTAGTGATATAACCGCCGATAGTACCATATGCTTTGGCAAGCGTCCCTTGAATAATATCGATTTGATCACTACAATTAAGAAGCTCGGCAATACCGCTACCCTGTTTACCATATAAACCGACCGTATGAACTTCATCGATAAAGGTTAAAGCATTATATTTTTTGGCTAAGTTGATTATATCTTTGATAGGTGAGAAAAAACCGTCCATAGAGTAAGCTGATTCAAAAACAATAATTTTCGGTCTATTAGGTCTATTAATATCGACTGATTGTAAAAGCTCTTCTAGATGCTTAACGTCTAAATGTCTATATATATATTTCTCGGCCCTTGAACTTGTAATCCCTGCAATTATTGATGCATGATTTAGCTCATCGGAGAAAAATACTATATCCGGCATGATTTTAGCAAGACTTGCAAGCGTTGTATCATTTGCAACAAAACCGGATGTAAAAACTAAGGCTGCTTGCTTTTTGTGTAAATTTGCAAGTTCTTTTTCAAGCTCAAGAATGGCGATATTATTACCGCCGATATTGCGAGTTCCGCCTGATCCAACACCGTATTTTAGCAAGGCATCTATAGAAGCTTGCATTACTTTTGCATGTTTACTCATACCCAAATAGTCATTAATGCACCACATAACTATTTGTTTATTAGCGTGTTCTGCAAAAGGAAAATTATCGGCTTGTCTTTTTAAGGTCTTAAATTCTCGATATCTTCCTTCGCTTTTGATCTTATCTATATGTTTGCTAAATATAGTATCGTAATAAGACATTTTCTCGATCTCATTCCCGCGTAGGCGGGAATCCATTTTATTAATTATAAAATTCTATAATCAGATATTTTGAATGTTCTTTCTGGATTCCCGCCTACGCGGGAATGAGATCGAACAGAACAATACTTCCAAAATCACGTTTGCAACTATTCTACATTAAAATTAAAAAAGTTTAAAGTTATAATATGGCTTTTTGTACAATATCGTTTAATCTCTTTGAAAATGCACCTGTATCAGCAACCGGTTCACCCTCTAAAATACAGGCTTGATCAAATATTAGATTAACCAATTCTTCATTATTTTTATTATTTGCTTTTAAGTCGTTAAAGATTTTCTCTATGATTTTATTTTTAGGGTTTAACTCTAGATTTTTAGCTGAGGCATTAGCTATTTGTTTCTGCTCAATCAAAAATCTCTCCATACGAATATCCATAGCAGCATCGCTAACGGCAAGACAAGCAGGACTTGAAGTAAGTTTTTTAGAGATCTTAACTTCTTTTACCAACTCCCCTAGTGTCTCTTTAAAATAATCTGTTAGCAATTTATATTCATCATCGGATTTTTTACTATCTGTATTTTTCTCCTCAGATTGTGAAGTAGTTTGCTCTACATCGATATCACTTCTTGTTGCTGATTTAATAGCATGTTCTTTATACTTGCTATTAACATTTACCCAAAAATCATCCACTGTATCGGTAAAAAGTAATACATCGATTTCTTTACTTAACAACCCTTCGATTTGTGGGCTTGAAAGTAATTTATCGGGGTTATCACCGCTTAAATAATATATAGTACTCTGCCCTTCTTTAAAATTCGCTATATATTCGTCAAGGCTGATCATTTTATTATGCAAGGCACTTCTGAATATGCATACCTCTAATAATTTTTCATGATCGGTAGTAGCCTCGCATAAACCCTCTTTTAAAGCACCGCCGAAATTAGCCCAAAACTTATTATATTCTTCAGGTGATTCCTCTTTCTTTTTTCTAAGCTCGCCAAGCACTCTTTTTGTAATAGCATTTTTGATTTTCTCAAGCACGCTATTATGCTGCAGTGATTCACGGCTAATATTTAGTGGTAAATCTTCTGAATCAACCACGCCTCGTAAAAATCTTAAATATGACGGGATTAAGTCTATATTCTCATCAGATATAAATACTCTTTTTATATATAATTTTACTCGCCTTTTGCGATCAGGGTGGAATAAATCAAATGTTTTGCTTGATGGAATGAAAAGTAGGTTAGTAAATTCTATAGCTCCCTCGTTTTTATTATGCATAGTTATCCAAGGGTCATCAACGGCGTAAGATAGGCTTTTGTAGAATTCTTTATATTGTTCTTCCGTAATTTCCGATTTCGGTCTTGTCCATAATGCAGAAGCTGAATTAAGCTGGATTTCATTATTACCAGCTTCATCAAAGAAATATATCGGTACTGCTATGTGATCGGAATAGCTTTTAACGATGTGTTTTAATCTAAAATGATCAAGGAATGTATCTTCTTCCTTTTTGATATGTAAAACGATTTCCGTGCCTCTTGTGAACTCTTTATCTGAATCTGAGACAGTATATTCACCAAGCCCGTCTGATTCCCAAATATGGACTTTATCTTCCCCAGCTTTTCTTGAGGTTACAGTCACTTTATCGGCTACCATAAAGCTTGAATAAAATCCAACACCAAATTGACCGATTAGCATATTGTCTTTTTTAGAATCACCGGATAGGCTTTTAAGAAAATTTGCCGTACCCGATCTTGCAATAGTACCGAGATTTTCAATTAAATCGTCTTTATTCATGCCGATGCCGTTATCACGGATAATGATTTGTCCGTTATCTTTATCGACTTTAACCGTAATTTTAAAATTGCTATCGCCAGCTACTAATTCACTATTACTTTGAGATAAATAACGTAATTTATCACAAGCATCCGAAGCGTTGGAAATTAACTCCCTCATAAAAATCTCTTTATTACTATAAAGAGAGTGAATCATTAAATTTAAAATCTTGCCAACCTCGGCGTCAAATTTCTTTTTTTCTTGTGTCATAATTATTCCAGTTAATAAATTATTTTTTCGTCATATGACTGCTTATGTCATTCCTGCGAAAGCAGGAATCTAGAAAATAATAAATATAAACTAGATTCCCGCCTATGCGGGAATGACATTGGAAGTCTAGCAACAACTGTACCTTATTTAATATAGGAATTAATAATCAAATTTAAATAGTCTTCATTAATATTTTTTATCAATATCGTTTTTAAGCTATGAGTATGACCTTTAATAATTTCGATATTACTACGTGATAATTTCCATTCTTTTGCTAAATAATTTATGATTTCTTCATTCGCTTTACCTTGTGCCGGTATTGCTTTTATAGATAATTTTAGATATGGGATATTATTAATAATTACAAAATTGCTAATTAGATTTTGTTTAGAATTAGGCTTTACTTTAAAACTAAGTAAAGCCTGATGTGAAGAAGAATTGTAATTGTAGAATTTATCCATGAATATTTTTTATCATATTTGCTTATTATTTTTAATAAAAAAAGAATCCTTGAAACACTTTGCTTAAACTGATATAACGTTTACCATAAATGTTTAGCACCCTTAGCTCAGCTGGATAGAGCAACAGACTTCTAATCTGTGGGTCAGAGGTTCGAATCCTTTAGGGTGCGCCATTCTTCATTTTTCGGTATTTCTACAAACGTATCACAAACCGCAGATGCAGCATAAAATCAAGCTTTTGACCATTTAACTGAATATTAATTGTCTTTTACCAAGTCTCTAAACTAAGCAGCTTTGCTCTTTCTTCTAAATAGTAAATTTATCACCTTATAAAACGAAACATTAATAATTTAATTAAAAATATTTCTCAAGTTTATTAATTAAAGCTTTAATTTCTTTTGTGTTAACTAATATTTAATAATCATGATATCACAAGTATAGCTCCATATGTAGACATAAATATGAAAATTTGCTTAATGGAGCTAATAATGGATTAAAAGAAGAAATGATTATTAATACCCTCAAAGAACTATTATCAGACCATTCTTGTGTAATGCTTAATTTAAAACCTAGTAATAACGAAAAAGAATTTCAAGAAAAATTAGAAAAGATTATTTATACTTATGAAAAAGGGAAGGAAAATCCTGAAATCAAAAAAGAATTAGAGAATCTAGATATATGGTGCAAAGAAACAGCTAAAAAAGATAATTTGCATGTTTTTAAAAATATTGGACAAATTATAAAACATAGTTTTAAAGCTTTGGCTAACATAGGAAATAAAAAAGCTTTCAAAAAAGAACAGAAAGAAGTAGGTATTTATATGGATGCTATAACACATGCTAATAAAAATACTAAACAAACACTAGAACGCATAAGGGCTACTATTAACAAACATAAATCTCCCCTTCCTCATTCTATTACCTACCCCCAAGAATATATCGCAAAAAAGCAAGCGAGGATCTGTAGAAAGATAAATAATAATTACTCGAAGCTGTTAAATGTGTCGATAATCGTCCACTAGGGTGTGCCATTAACCGAAAACCAAAAAGCCGCCTTAATCTTGTTTATTTTCAACTGCGGGGCTGGGGCATTTCAAGCATCAACATTGCGGCAAAAGCTAAACCGAGGTGAATATGCAAACGCTGCTAACGAGTTACTGCGATGGATGCGTGCTAAAGGCGGTCTTAAGCTGCAAGGTTTAGTGAAACGTCGGCAATATTATAGATTATAATTATTACTAACTATTAAAACTTCTGATTATTTTCTTTAATTCTCTAATAATACGCATTTTATAATTTTTGCTGAGTGTCTTAAACTAAGAGATATTACAGGAAACCTGCTATAAATATTTATCAATTAAGCAGACATCACCGGAGGAGGAGCAAAAGATTTTGTCGGATAATTTCCACTTTCTTTCTCCAATTTTTCAAAATGAAATATACCAAATCCAATACTTGTTGGAATCATAATAATTAATACTCCCCAGTTTCCAAAGGTTTTTATTAAATGAGGAAAACCAAAAGAGCTAATAACATACATACAAGCAGCTGATACAGCATATGTAAATGTTTGGAAGTAAAGCATTTAAAGATTGGAAAATGTCTAAAACAATTTGGTACAGCCGGCATAACATTAAGGGCAAAAGCCATGATAAGTGCTTGAATATAGATTAATAATATTTCCTAATGTCTAATTACAAATCAGAGGCATATCTAATATATTAGACCAAACTTTATCCCAACCTTTTGCATGAGCAATATTAGGAAAAGTTTGCTTTTTTACACACGGTGAATTACTTGTTTTTACGTAAAGTGCTGCTATGAAAGGCGGGACTCTTTTGTCATCCATGCCGGAGAGATGTAATTGAGGGATATTATTAACCTGTTTTGCATAATTTATCGGGTTTAAGGATTTAACTAAGTAACCACGATAATTATGATATTTATCAAACTTTTTAGTATCTAAATTACCGGCAATCGTTATAATATCTTTAACATTACTATTTTGAGCGGCAATTAATATTGTAAGCCCGCCGCCACCGGAGAAGCCGACTAAGCTAAATTTTTGTCCGTTATTGATAATATTTATGACATTGTTAATTGAATCTACGACTTCCTGTCCCATTCTTTTATCTAACCAATAATCGCTAATGCATTTTGAGTTCATTTCTAAAGGAGTATATTGGCAAGGTCTTGCTATATAAACAATATTCGGTCTTTTATCCATTGTAGCAAGCTTTAAGAGCATCGGATTAACGGGAGTAGGGTTGTCAGAATTAGCAGATCCATCCGCAAGATGTCCATCTCCCTCAATATAGAATACAAAAGGTAGGTTACGGTTGGTAATACGCTGATAAGTCGTAAGAGTAAAATCACCACCGTTTACTAGCCTCATCTGAAAGTTATTTTGAGTTGCTATATCTTGCGAATGCTTTACCCTGCTAGCTACATCATGAGTAGTAGAACACCCTGAAAGAAATATTGGAAATATTATTGCCCAAATAAAATTTTTCATAACAATTTTGATTAAAACGGTATTTCGTCGTCTAAGTCGCTATGGTCAAAGGAATGATTTTTAGTTTCAGGATGTTTATATTCGCTATGTCCTGAATCTTGAGTATGATTATTAGAGTTTTTACTATCTAATAATATTAATTGTGAATTAAAGTTTTGTAACACAACTTCCGTGGTATATTTTTCTTGACCTGAATTATCATTCCACTTACGGGTTTGCAATGAACCTTCAATGTATAATTTGCTACCTTTTGTGACATAGCGTTCTACAACAGATACTAACCCGTCACTAAATATCACTACTCTATGCCATTCAGTTCGTTCTTTTCGTTCGCTGGTAATGCGATCTTTCCAAGTTTCGGTTGTTGCTAAGGAAAGATTAATGATTTTTTTCCCTTCGCCCGTAGTTCTCACTTCCGGATCACGCCCTACATTACCTATTAATATTACTTTATTTAAACTACCTGCCATAGATTACTACCTACTTATAAAATATTATTATTGCAATAATAAAATAAAAGAGCCTATAATACTACAGGTTTTTTAAAAAATATCTCAAAAATTTTGTAGTGAAGTGATTATGAACCAAGAATATATTAAGGTACGCGGTGCTAAAGAGCATAATCTAAAAAATATAAATGTTAATATTCCAAGGAATAAATTTGTTGTTATCACCGGCCTTAGCGGTTCAGGCAAGTCTTCTTTAGCGTTTGATACTATTTATGCAGAAGGTCAAAGGCGATATGTTGAAAGTTTATCTTCATATGCAAGGCAATTCTTACATTTACAAAATAAACCTAATGTAGAATCTATTTCCGGATTATCGCCTGCTATTGCAATTGACCAAAAAACTACTTCCAAAAATCCACGTTCTACGGTTGGAACTATAACGGAAATTTACGATTATCTTAGGTTATTATATGCAAGGGTGGGTATTCCTTACTCTCCGGCAACCGGTCTTCCGATACATAGCCAAACAGTTTCTGAGATGGTAGATATAATTAACGAATTACCTAAGGGTACGAAAATATATTTACTCGCTCCTATTGTTAGAGGACATAAGGGTGAGTTCAAGCGTGAAATTATGAATCTGAAAAAGCAAGGCTTTCAGAAGTTAATAGTTAACGGGGAAGTTTGCGAAATTGATGATTTACCGAAACTTGATAAAAATAAGAAGCATAATATAGAAGTGATTGTTGATAGAATAGTTCTAGACGAAAGTTTAGGTAATAGACTTGCAGATAGCTTAGAGAGTGCGTTAAATCTTGCCGAGGGTATTACTTATTTGGAAATTGTAGAATTACCGCCGGCAGTTAAGAGCGAGTTTGAAAAAAATCAGCGTATTACTTTTTCTGAGCAATATTCTTGTCCGGTATCGGGTTTTCAGCTTACTGAAATAGAGCCTCGAATCTTTTCTTTTAATAGCCCTTTTGGAGCATGTCCTAAATGTGAAGGGATAGGTAAGGAGTTTTTCTTTGATAGAGATTTAATAGTTCCGGATCAAAGAATTTCTATTAAAGACGGTGCAATAGTGCCTTGGGGTAGTACATCTTCTAAATTTACCCTAGAGACATTAAAGGCTCTTGCCGATCATTATAAATTTTCTATTGAAGTACCTTTTATAAGTTTATCACAAAATGTTAAGGATATTTTATTTGAAGGTTCAGGAGAAGAGGCAATAAAGTTTGAATTTCACGATGGTTCTAAAACGCAAATAATAAAACAACCTTTTGCCGGTATAATACCAAGTTTGCAAGAAAAGGACCGTACTATAGAATCGGTTTTAATTAAAGAAGCACTAGCTAAATTTAAGTCAGAGCATAAATGTACTGCTTGTTCAGGGTTTAGATTAAAAGACGAAGCATTATGCGTTAAAATAGCAAATTTTCATATAGGCGAAGTAGCAGGTATGAGTATTGCAGCCTTGCAAAAATGGTTTAGTCACTTAGAAGAAAAATTAAATAAAAAGCAATTATTTATTGCTGAGCGTATACTCAAAGAAATTACCGAGAGATTAAAATTTCTTATGAATGTTGGGCTTGATTATCTAACGTTATCACGAGAAGCAGGTAATTTATCGGGAGGGGAAAGTCAGCGTATTCGTCTTGCATCTCAAATAGGTTCAGGACTGAGCGGTGTTTTATATGTACTTGATGAGCCGTCTATCGGTCTTCATCAACGAGATAATACAAGATTAATTGAGACACTAAAAAGGCTTAGAGATCTGGGTAATACCGTTTTGGTAGTCGAGCATGACGAAGAAACAATATATGAAGCAGACCATATTATTGATATAGGACCGGGAGCCGGTATTCACGGCGGTCGTGTTATTGCGGAAGGAAATGCTGAAGAAATAAAGAATTTTGAAGAAAGTATCACAGGTAGGTATCTAAGCGGTCGTCAAACAATCAAAGTGCCGTCTGAAACAAGAGTAGGGCATGATAATAGGGCAATTGAATTACTTGGGGCGGTTTCCAACAATTTAGATAATGTTGATATCAAAATTCCGCTTGGTACTTTTACCGCTATAACGGGAGTATCGGGAAGCGGTAAATCAAGCTTGATGATTCATACTCTATATAAAGCGGCTCTAAAGCATTTAGAGCCAACTAGCAAAGTATTTCCCGGCAAATATAGAGAGTTAAAAGGACTTGAATATATTGATAAAATTATCGATATTAATCAATCTCCGATAGGTAGAACTCCTCGTTCAAACCCTGCGACTTATACAGGTGCCTTTACCCATATTAGGGATTGGTTTGTGGAATTACCTGAATCAAAAGCTAGAGGGTATAAAGTAGGTAGATTTTCATTTAACGTTAAAGGCGGTAGATGTGAAGCATGCCAAGGTGACGGGCTAATAAAAATAGAGATGCATTTCCTACCTGACGTATATGTAAAGTGTGATATTTGTAACGGTCACAGATATAATAGAGAAACGCTTGAAATAAAATATAAAGGTAAATCTATTGCCGATATTTTGATGATGACTGTAGAAGATGCGATGCAGTTTTTTGAAAAAATACCGTTAATCTATGAAAAATTAATTACCTTAAATGAAGTGGGTCTAGGCTATATTAAAATCGGTCAGTCTGCTACTACTCTCTCAGGTGGTGAAGCACAACGCGTTAAGCTTGCTAAAGAATTATCAAGACGTTCAACCGGTAAAACGCTTTATATACTTGATGAACCGACTACGGGATTACATATCGACGATATTAATAAATTGTTAAAAGTGTTACATAAGCTTGTTGATATGGGCAATACCGTTTTAGTTATCGAGCATAATTTAGATGTTATAAAAACTGCAGATTATATTATTGACGTCGGTCCTGAAGGTGGCGACAAAGGCGGTAAGATAGTTGTATGTGGCACCCCTGCCGACATCGTTGCATGTGAGGAAAGCCATACCGGTAGATATTTAAAGCAATATTTGGTGTGATCTAATATAAATAGCAAGTTACTCTATATAATTTGCTATTTGATGTATTTCTAAATTATCCTTAACACTCATCCCTTGATTTCGTTAAGACAAATTAATCTAATCCTTGCTATTTTCTAAAATTACCATGTTTTATGGTTTTCTGTAGAATAATTATAAAAGAAGCAATTAATGAAAGTTACATTTAAATAGTATTGAAAAAATTTATAGTTTATTAACTACCGAAGATGACGATTATCTAATGATTAAAGAAATAGTGTTATATAATTTACCGTCTTATTTTCATGTTATATCTGTTCCGAAAAGTCTACCAAGAACTAAAAGCCGAAAGCCCTTAATTATGCTCTAGAATATTCACGTGGCGAGTATCTAGTAGTATATGATGCTGAAGATAAACCTGAACAGCCACTTAAAGCTCTAGCAATGTTGAAAAACTTGCCTCTAGAATATGCTTGTCTTTAAGCTAAGCTTAATTTTTATAATAAAAATGAGAATATTTTAACCAAAATAATGGTATGGACCTACCCTATATACAGAATGAGAAGCAGAAGCTAATCTTCTAGGATAGGAAATGAATCCTAAACAACAATAAGGAGGTCCATATGGAAGTTACCACAATTGGTATAGATATTGCAAAAAGAATTTTTCAAATTCACGGTGTAGATAAAAATGGTAAGACAATATTAAAGAAAAAATTAATGAGAGAGCAGGTTATAACTTTTATGGCTAATTTACCAAGAAGATGTCTAGTAGGCATGGAAGCTTGCGGTGGTTCTAGCTATTGGGCAAGAGAATTAACAAAATTAGGTCATAATGTAAAACTAATGGCTCCACAATTTGTTAAGCCTTATGTTAAAACTAATAAAAATGATCAAGCTTGATGCAGAAGCAATATGTGAGGCAGTAGCAAGACCTAATATGAGGTTTGTGCCTATCAAAACTGTAGAGCAACAAGATATTTTATTTATTCATAGGGTAAGACAGAGATTGGTAAAAAATCGTACAGCTCTTGCTAATGAGATCAGGGGATTATTACATGAATTTGGTTTTGTTATTCCGCAAGGAATCAATAAGATTATGACAAAATTAACCGAAATTTTAGATGAAGGGGATTTAAGTCAGCTAAGCTATCGAACGTTTAGTGAGTTAAAAGCAGAATTTCTAGAGAATGATAAAAAAATAAAAGAATTAAAACAAAGATTAAAAATTATAGCTAGCCAGTATAGTAATCACCAACAACTAATGACGATACCAGGTATAGATTTAATAACTGCTACAGCCTTAATAGCATCAATAGGTAATGCTAGTTGTTTTAAAAATGGCAGGCAATTATCAGCATGGCTAGGATTAGTGCCAAGGCAACATTCTAGTGGTGGCAAAGATAAGTTGCTTGGTATTAGTAAAAGAGGTGATATCTATTTACGCACTTTGTTGATTCAAGGAGCAAGAGCAGTACTGAATAGTAAGATAAGATTTACCACGGAAGAGCAAAAATCTAAAAAAGATTATAGCAAGTTTACCAAGTGGATGTTTAATTTATCTGAACGAAATGGGCATAATAAAACAACTGTTGCAGTAGCTAATAAACTAGCAAGAGTGGTGTTTACAGTACACAGTTCAGGTAATGATTATACTGAGAGTAAAGTTTGTAGCTAAAGAATTGGTACAAATAGTTGACGAGATAATATTATAGGTAAGTAGAAATTTAATAGATTCTAATCCGGAATATGCGAAAGAATGATAATATTGATGGTAAATAAGACGAACCTTAGCTTACAAAAAAACTGAACTGGACAATGACTCTTTAGAAGTCGACAAAATGATAAGTAATATAGTTTGTAAGCCAGCGAATTCCATCAGGGCTATAGGGTAAATTTAAAGTGATTTATTAACTATAAGCCGGATACATGACTGCATTCGATTTTTTTGCTGTTATATATTATTTTTTTCTTGCATTATCGGGTAGGTCCATACAAGTCTAGTGATACATTAAAAGAATTATTAGAAAATAATTTTGATCAATTAAATATTAATGATGTTTTTGAAAAAATACATACACAATATTTAATTACAAATACACGCCTTAAAAAAATCTTATTAGTAAAGAACTATGTAAGGAAGTATTGCCATATTGTCAAATAATCGCTGACTTATATACAGGGAATGGCGGTTAAATTCTTTAAAAATGGCTAAAAAATTATCTACTTACTTTGGAAATTTAGGAGATATAAAAAGTTACTTAAAAACTGTTAATTATGATACAAAAGAAACAATAGAATTGAGTTTTCAATTTAATTTACCACAAAAATTGTCTTCCAAAACATTAGAATTTTTTCAAATTTTAAATAAATCTGGGAAGAGACTCATTATATATTTTCAGTAATGCACACTTATTGGAAAAAACTGAAAAATTTCAAAAAATTCTTAAAGAAAATAAATTAAATGATTTTCAGCAGATAACTAAAAATGATTTAAAAGAATTAGTAAATCAAGTAACTGAAATAGTGATTAAAGAATCTTATAAGTACAACGAAGAAGAATTATCAGAAAAAAATAAATTACATGCAAAAAATTTAGCTCATTTTTCTTTAAAAGGAAAACTAGATAATAATAGTTTTCAAAAAGCATTGAACTTTATAAAAGAAGATAAGTTAAAAAAAGAAGATTATATGCCTGATATTAATTTTGATATAGAGGTAAAAGGCAAAAAGTATAATTTTTCTAAATTACCTGCTGATGATATGAGAGGTTTTATGCTTGGTAAATTTAGTAATTCTTGCCAATCTATAGGACATGATTCCGCAAGATGTGTTTTAGACGGTATGAGTAAAGCAAATGCCGGTTTTTATATAATTACGGATGATAAAGGAAATATAAGAGCTCAGTCATATGCTTGGTTTGCTGGAGAGGGAAAAAAGAATGAAAAAGCCACTTCTATGGTACTAGATTCATTTGAGCATTTAGGGAAAGAAGATAAATTATTATTTGTACCTATAATAAATAAATTGAGAGAAGCATTACAAAAACAAGCATTAAATTTATATGTAGGATGTGGAAACTCCTAAACTTGATATAAACACTATACTTCATCCAAAACCAATGGAGCAAGATTTATATATGGCGATGCAACAAATGTTTATCCTATTACAAGAGAAGTACCAACAATAGAATTAAACTTAGGAAAAAATGCTAATAACCAGGTTAATCAATATTTCTACTATTGAAGAGCTAAAAACTGATAGTAAATTACTACAACAAATTATAATAAGTAAGCAAATTAACCGAGATTTAACAGAAGAGGAAATATCATTGCTTAACATAGGTTTTACTTTTGCACAAATTTCGAATATAGAAAAAACGATAAATAAGAATTCTTTGTTGAAAATGACTATAATATAAAAAGTTTGACTGACGCCGGTGTTAGTGTGAAAGAATTACTTGCAATGGAACCAAGTCAGCAAGACTTAGTTATTAAAAATAGTTTGCGGGTAAAAATCTTAATTGACGACGGTCTTAGTATAAAAAAATTACTTGCTATGGTATAGGTCAGCAGAAACTCTTTATTGAAAATAGTTATAAGGTAAAAAGCTTATCCTAAGGCCCGGCTCACTACGAAAGAATTGTTTAATGTGATAACAGGCCAATAAGAATCAGGTAATACAAATGAAAATGATTTAACGCAGTTCTCGATAATACGGATTAAAAGTAGAGGTGATAGGGTGATGATGCTACAGAACAAGCTTAGGTGAGTGTGGAATACAATTCAAGTATAATAGAATTCTTGCATAACATAGCTAATAAGGAGAGATCCTTTTGGAGACAAATAAGTGATGCAAGAATTCTAATGCTTATGGTCATGGTGGTGGGTATAGAAGCCTAGAGCAGAAAGTGCATTTGAGAATTCAGAGTTAGGAGTTATTTCATTTGGTATTCCGCTGCAACATATGTGACCGTTTAAGCATATCACTTGATCGGAGTTTTTTATTACGGTAAATAAATCATGAGAAATCATAAAAACCGTAATATTTAGCTTTTTACGAATCAAATTAATAAGCTGATAAAATTCTTGTTGGCTTGTTACGTCTAAAGACTGTAACGGTTCATCTAAAATAATTAAGTCGGGATTATTAACTATTGAACATGCAAGAACTACCTTTTGAAACTGCCCTCCTGAGAGCTTAGAAATTTCTTGATCTTTTATATGTTCCAAATCAATAAATGAGTTAATCTCTTTAATATTGTTATTAAAATTACTTGGTGCTAACAAATCTAAAAATTTTTTTACTGTAATAGGTAAATCAGGGGGTAATCCGAACTTCTGCGGTACATATCCAATTTTTAGTTTGGGATCAATTATAATCTCGCCGTTTGTAGGTTTTTCAAGTCCAAGCATTAATCGTACTATGGTAGTTTTACCTGCACCGTTAGGTCCGATTAAAGTAGTGATATTATTTTTTTTGACAGTGAAACTAACGTTATTTATCGGCAATTTATTACCGAATTTTTTAGATACGTTACGAAACTCGATTATAGGTTGTTGCATGTGTCAGTTCACTTCTGTGTCATCCCGTGGTTAAGCCACGGGATGACCACAGTGGACAATAAATAGCATTCATTAAATAGAATAAATGCCGATTAGTTCTGCCTCGGCAAGTAAATGTTTTTGCAGGGCTAATACTAAATCTTGTTTGCTAGCATTCTCATCAAACTCAAGATAATCATTTAGAGCATTAAGGACCGCCGTATTTTTTTTCTTGCCGCTTCTATTTGTTCTTCTGAAAGCTTAGTAATAGAAGCAGAAATATTATATATTACCCAATGATACCATATACCGTGTGGCGGTGTTATTTCTACCGGTGCATCCGGATCATCCATTATAAGTGCAAAAGATTTAGTATCTGAAGGAGCATTACTCCATTCTAAATGTAGATGCGGTGAAACATTTTGTCCTTTACAAGTAAATTTATCAGGAATGCGATCATTATGTTTAAATGCCGTACTTGTGTTATTATGAAAGTCATAGGTTGCTTCTTTTGTTATAACGTCATTACGAGCAGCCATAAGCTGCGTGGCAATCTCATGAAATAATAAAATTTCTGAGATTGCTTCGGCAATTACTTTGTAATTTTCCTCGCAATGACGTTTTGTCTATCAATTCACAACTTGCCATTGTCCGTCAGGTTGGCGGCATGCATTACCGTATGCTTTTTGTTGTTTTCCGCCTATTACAACTGTTTGAGTGTACTCACGGCAATATTGACCGGTGCTATTTCTATAAGTTTTATTAGGTGTTATGTAACCGTAATTGCCGTTATCCGGATTACGCCATTCTACGTTACTACCGCTAGGAGCTGTTTCTAAAGCTCTCTGTGAGGCAAGCTCTGCAAGTCTTCTATCCTGCTCATCTATACCTGCACCGATTTGTCCACCAAGAACTGCTCCAAGTAATGCACCTACACCTACTCCAACAAGCTGTCCTTTGCCCTTACCGAATTGAGAACCAAGTAATGCGCCTCCAGCACCGCCAAGAAGTGTTCCTGTACCTTGTTTATTCATACCGCCCGGACCGTTACAGGCTTGTAACATAGAAGCTGCAAGAGCTATAATCATAATTTTAGATAATAGTTTCATATAATTCTCTCTAAATTAATATATAATTTAATAAGTATATGGTTTTTAGAATTTTGTAAAGCTAAAACTAGATTCTGTAAACATAATTTAAATTATTTGTATTTTAAAATATTATTTTTAATTTTGTTCACGGAACCTCATTATAATTGAATTTTATATTTTCTTTGTTAAACTACAAAAAATAAATTGGAAAGATTTGTCATGGATACTAATAGCCGTAATCGGTTAATAAAATCGGCATCTTATTTATCGGTTACTACGGCATTAATTATTTTAAGTATAAAATTATATGCTTGGGTTGTTACCGATTCGCAATCAATCCTTGCTTCTTTAATTGATTCAATGCTTGATATAACTTCCTCCTTTATTAATCTAATAGCTTTAAGATTTGCCCTGCAACCGCCGGATCATCATCATCGATTCGGGCATGAAAAAATGCAGGATTTAACAATTTTTTCTCAATCGATATTTTTCTTTGCTTCAGCTTTTTTTGTATGCTTTTCTTCGGTTAAATCTTTATTTGAAAAAACAAAACCGGAGAATATTAGCGACGGTACTACTGTAATGTATGTATGTATATTCTTAACAATTATTTTAGTGCTTTACCAAACTTATGTAATTAAAAAAACAAGATCGGAAATAGTAAAAGCCGATAAGCTTCATTATTTCACGGACTTACTAACTAATGTTATAGTAATTATCTCTATAAATTTAAGTGATTATTTTTGGTGTGTTGACCCATTATTTGGTGTAGTTATTTCGTTATATATATTTCACTCTTCTTATTCTTTATTTAAAAAGGCATTTAAAAATTTAGTAGATCATGAATTACCCGAACAAGATAGACAAAAAATTATCTCGATAGTTAATAACCATTTAGGGGTAAAAGGTATGCACGAAATGAAAACTAGATATGCTGGTCAAAAAGCTTTTATCCAGTGCCATCTGGAAATGGACGGCAATATGTCGCTTTATAATGCTCATAAAATTAGCGATGAGATTGCTTTTGAAATATTGCAGGAATTTCCGGAGGCTGAAATAATTATCCACCAAGATCCTTTTGGAATCGAAGAATACGTAAATTACCGTGAATATATTGTTAGATAAAGAAGCTAATTTTAATAATTTTTTCATGGAGCAAGCTTTAAAACAAGCCAAGATTGCTTTTGATAAAAATGAAGTCCCGGTCGGAGCGGTAATTGTAGATAGGTTAAATCAGAAAATTATTGCTAGTACCCATAACAATACGGAAGCAAAAAATAACGCTCTTTATCATGCTGAAATTATTGCTATTAATGAAGCATGTAATCTTATATCTTCTAAAAATTTAAATGATTATGATATTTACGTTACTTTAGAACCTTGTGCTATGTGTGCGGCAGCTATAGCTCATAGCAGGTTAAAACGTTTATTTTACGGGGCTTCTGATTCCAAGCACGGAGCAGTCGAAAGTAATTTGCGATATTTTAACAGTAGTGCTTGTTTTCATAGACCGGAAATATATAGCGGAATTCTTGCCGAGGATTCGGGGCTATTAATGAAAGAGTTTTTTAAGAGGATAAGAACTGTTATTTCTAGCTACAGTGATAACCTAGATGATGTCATTCCCGCGAAGGCGGGAATCCACAAAAAATTTTTAAAAACAAAAAGTTAATGGAAATTATATTTAGTTTTTATTTACTGGATTCCCGCTTTCGCGGGAATGACATAGAAGATTGCAAGAATGACATAAAGAACTAAGAAAAACATGCTAAAACTATTAACCCCCTATTATTTTAATAAATTATCAAAGATTATAATACCTATATTAGCTATATCTACTTGCGTAATGATGATTATAGGTCTTTATTTAGCCCTCATAGTTTCGCCGGTAGATTATCAGCAAGGTGAGTTTGTACGCATTATGTATGTTCATGTCCCTGCCTCTTGGATGGCTCTTGGTGTTTATGTTTTCATGGCAGCATGCAGCTTTAGCTATTTAGTATGGAAAACTACTATTAGCTATTTGTTAGCTGTAGCTTCTAGTTACGTTGGGGCTACTTTTACTTTGATTAGTTTAGTAACAGGTTCTTTATGGGGAAAACCTATATGGGGGACATGGTGGGTTTGGGATGCAAGACTTACCTCCATGCTCATATTATTTTTATTATATTTAAGCTATATTATTATAGTGAATAGTGCGGATAATATAAGAAAGGCACAAAATCCTTCTTCTATTATTGCTCTTATCGGACTGATTAACATACCGGTAGTAAAATTCTCGGTAAATATTTGGTATAGCCTGCATCAGCCTGCTAGTGTTTTAAGGCTAGGGAGTCCAACTATTCACTCTTCAATGCTAAAGCCTTTAATTATCATGTTTATTAGTTTTATATTATATTTTCTATTAGTATTACTTTTAAGAACTTCTATATTAATCGACAAAATCAAAAACAGATAATAAAATGACTTATGTTGTAACCGATGAATGCGTAAAATGTAAATATACCGATTGTGTTGAAGTATGTCCTGTAGATTGTTTTTATGAAGGTGAAAGGGAAGATGATTTTATGTTAGTCATTAACCCCGATGAATGTATAGATTGTGGCGTTTGTGTTCCTGATTGTCCTATAGGTGCTATTAAACCCGAATCACCGGGGTTAATAGAATGGGTAGAACGTGCAAAAGATTTTATAGAAAATAAAGGATGGAAAAATATTACCAAAAAAAAACCTGCTTTGCCTGATGCCGATAAATTTAAAGATGAGAAAGATAAGTTTAATAAATACATAGGTTCTGTGAAGATTGCTAATTAGATTTGTTATTTTGAGATATTTTTAAGCGAAAATTATAAGCTTTTTGAAGGAATAGTTAAATCCTATTTCAAAAAAATCTTATAATTTGTAGCAATCTTCACAGAACCTAAAATAACATGCATTAACTATATGTGTTTATTTTGTCACAAAACTTAATAAAAGCTTTATTATATGAATCTAATTGCCGATTAAATATAGCACTAAAAAATATAATATGTTATATATGCCATTAAGATAATGTTTAATTATTTAATTTGAGGTGCTAATCATGCAAAAGTTACTTTTAATAGCTGCTACAAGTGCAACAATTTTATCTTCTAGCTTATCATTTGCCGAGGGCATGGATAATGAGTGGTATTTAAGAATAGATACCGGTGCAGCAATGTTTAATGAAGAAAAAGATAAGGCAACCGGTGTTAAATTAAAATCTAATACAACTGTTCCAGTTGATTTAGGTATCGGTTATTATATTTCCGAAAACTGTAGAGCCGATTTAACTTTAGGTACTATAATCGGTGGAAAATTAAAGAAATCCGGAGCTGCGACTAATGCACCTTTTACCGGTACTAATGTTTCAGCAAGCCATAAACCTACTATTACACGTTTACTTATTAACGGTTATGTAGATTTAACTAATTTTGATATGTTCGATGTTTTTGCTGGTGCAGGTGTTGGTCCTGCATTAGTTAAAGAAAAAATTACATATAATGGGATAACCGGTCTTTCATCTAACACTAAAAACAGAACTAATATTTCTTACAAGCTAACTTTAGGTACTTCTGCACAAATTGCTGACGGTGTTAAAGTAGAACTAGCTTATAGCTGGATAGATGATGGTAGAACAAAAAGTAAGAATGTAATTTACCCAGGAACAAGTGTACCAACCGGTGGTATGCGTTATCAAAGCCACAACTTAACAGCTGGTATAAGATTTGATATATAATTAACAAGAATATATTAATAGTTTTAGGTAATAACCTAATATCATACCGTGGCTTATTAACCACAGTATCTAGAAATACAAGAAAAAAGACTGGAGTGGTTATTAAGCCACGGAGTGACATTAGACGACAACTCAGAAATGTCACTTAAGACTATTTTTTGTCGAATTTAGATAAAAATTGTAAAATTATTATCTAATATCGTTTTTACTAACAACTAATAAAATTTAAAGGAAAAATTTAACAATATGAAAAAATTACTTTTAATAGCAGCTGCAAGCACAGCACTTTTAACTTCCGGTCTTTCATTTGCTGATTGCGATATGAATTCTTCTGTAGATGCATCTACTAATTCATCGATGTCATCATCTGTAGAAAATCAATGGTATTTAAAACTTAATGTCGGCGGTGTGATTTTTAACAAAACAAAACATAAAGGAGCAGATTTTAAGTTAAAGTCTAATACAGGATTTACAGGTGAGATCGGTGCAGGTTACTATATTATGGATAATCTAAGAACCGATTTAACAATTGGAACGGTAGCAAGTAGTCATTTAAAGAAATCAAAAACTTATCCAGACGGTGCTTCTTTCTCAGTAAAAAATAAACCTACTATTGTAAGTGTATTATTTAACGGTTATGTTGATTTCGTCGATTTAAGCATGTTTAAAGTATTTACAGGTGCAGGTGTTGGTGCTGCTTTTATAAAGGAAAAAATTAACTCTAAAGATATTAAAGATGGTGTAACGAAAACTTTCAACGGTACTACTAAAAACAAAACTAACTTTGCTTATCAATTATCTTTAGGAACTTCATTTGAAGTTGCACAAGGGGTAAAAGCTGAACTAGTTTATAGCTGGAGAGATTACGGTAAAACAAAAAATACCACCAAAACTATTGACGGGGATAAAGTTAAATTTGGCGGAACCCGTTATAAAGGTCATAACTTAATGGCAGGATTAAGATTTGATATGTAATTAGTCTTAAATCTTTTTACAAGCTATTAACACGAAAAAGGAGTCTTTAATTAAAGGCTCCTTTTTTTGTTTGTGTGCCTTGGTATTGCCTACGTGGATACTGAGACGTCATGAGCTAAGCGACTGCCAAGGTATTAGCATGATTCAGCTTTTTCGTCATTGCGAGGAAAATTACGAAGTAATTGACGAAGCAATCCAGTAAAAAATTCTGATTTACAGCATTTTTATTATTTTTCCTAGATCCTACGGTTGCGGAGTTGTTGTATGGTTCGAAAAGCCCGTACGATGTCATTCCCGCGGAAGCGGGAATGACATAAACTGAGCCAGGCAACAACACCTACAAGCTTGCAGAGTTATAGTAGAGATAGTATATTGATATTCATGCCAACAAACTCTTAATCTAAAGACTCTTTTTTCCTTTATAAAACGTTACGTTCATTTGATGTATTGCTTCAAAGCCTAAATAAATTTTAATACGTTCTAGAATAATATCTTGATAATAAGGTAATTCTGCTGCAGTAGCATTATCTTCAGCTTGTATAAACAGCGTATTAATCTTTTGTTTTTTATAAGTATAGGTGGTGATTTTTAAAGGTAATGCTTTAGTGCTGAAGTTAAACCCGACTATTTTATTCCAGTTAATCATGATTTCAGGCAGCAATGGATGTTGTTTGGCAAATATACGTCTAACTATTTTATCGATATCCTCTTTAATTAGCTTCATTTTAATAAACTCTGCACTGTTAAAGTTATGATGGCTAAAGCAAGCATTATAGATATTACAGGAAAATGTAAAGATGTAACCGATATGATCATTAAAAATATATTACAAACTGCTATAATCGATACTACTTGTTTATGAGATTTACCTTTTTGTACTGCTTTTTGAAAAAAATGCTTTAAATGAGGCTGCCAAATTTTTTCTTTATTGAGTAGCCGAATTAATATGGTTAGCACTGCATCAGTGATGTAATATAAGCTAGCAATAGCACAAGCTATAAATAAATTAGTGCTTGTAAGAGCCAGCAGGAGCAAACAAAGACCCGTTAAGAATCCAAGACTAATACTTCCCACGTCTCCTAAAAATATTTTTGCCGGATGCCAATTAAATATTAAAAAACCACAAGAACAACCAAGAATAATAACATTTACACTAGCTATAAAATATGGATTATTAATAGCCGGAAATTGTAAAAAACATAATATAAGCATAGTGCTAGATAGCTGGATAGATTCCACACAACTCATACCGTCTATACCGTCCATAAAATTATATATATTAATAAAACCGCTTAAAGCTATAACTAAAATAGAATATATTAGTATATGTACAGAGTTTAGCTGAGAAAAAAGAAAAATAGCAAAAGCTGCACAAATTAAGTGGACTATTAAACGAATTAGAATAGGTACGGCTTTTAAGTCATCTAAAAAGGAAATCGAAGCAATTGCCAATAATAACGGTAATATTTTTATTGAATTAACAAAGTTATTGCTCGTTATATATTCAAATCCGCTCAAAGCAATCATTACAACAACTACAATAGCAAGACCGCCGCCGCGCGGTGTTATCTTATCATGAGAACGACGGTTACTTGGTATATCAACTAAACCGATAGTAGGAAGATATTTAGTTAATATATATGTTAATATAGCGGTGGATATAAAAGAAAAAATAAATAATGTGCTGTAGCTCTTTATATTCATAGGAACATATTAGATTTAAAACTATAATATTTGTTATTACTTATAATGACGTGATCATGTACTATAATATTTACGGTTTGGCATGTCTCTACTATCTTATTTGTCATATGAATGTCGGCTTTTGAAGGTTCAGGGCTACCGCTTGGATGATGATGCACAAGTATAAGGCTGCTTGCTTTGTTAAATAAAGCTCGTTTAATTATCTCACGTGGATATACCGCAGCTTGGTCTATAGTTCCTTGACTTCAAACCTCATCAGCAATTAAAATATTTTTCTTATTCAAAAATAATATACGAAATTGCTCGAGTCGCATATTGCCCATATTAACTTTTAAATAATCAATCCAAGAACTCCAAGAAGCACTAATATTTTTATTTATTATTTTTTGTTTCAATACTCTAATTTATCAGCTCACGTATTAGAGCAAAATTGATATATAAATATATAAATTTTCATTGGTGCCTTTAATACTAACTAGCCTTGCCTTATCAAGGTTAATTAAATCCGTAATATCAAAATGATCAAGTAATTTTTTAGCAAGAGGTTTTACGTCTTTACGAGGGATAGCCGAAAATAACATTACTTCAAGTAATTCGTAATCGGCAAAATGTTCTGCTCCAGCGGCAACGAAGCGTTCTTTTACTCTTTTACGGTGACCTATATAATGAGGCGTATCTATTTTATCATTACTAAATTCTAACAAATTATTTTCTAACATTCTTTAAATGTTTATTCAAATTATAAATAAGTAAAATGTTGCTGATGTCATTCCTAGCTAAAAGCGGGAATCCAGTAATCTTGAATGTCATCCTAGCTAACTTGATCGCGGAATCTAGTCTTTTTAAATGCTTTTTGGATCCCGTGGTCAAGCCACGGGATGACACCGAGTGCGTTTTTCGATTCACGCAACAATGTCCCGCGGGAATGGACATAGATAGCCATACAACAAAATCAATTTTTACCCTACAGTTTAGTATGGAGGATAATCAAGTTTTTTAGGTGATAACGTAAATATTTCAAAACCGTCTTTAGTCACGCCTATAGTATGCTCAAATTGAGCCGATAATGATTTATCACGTGTAGTAACTGTCCATCCATCTAGTTTACTTAATATAGTGTCATAATTACCGGCATTTATCATAGGTTCAACTGTGAAAAACATCCCTTCTTCTAACGGTAGACCCATGCCGCTGCGACCGTAATTTAATATTGACGGTTCGTCATGAAAAACTCTTCCGATACCGTGACCCGTATAATCTCTAACCACAGAATAATTATGTTTCTCGGCATAGCTTTGAATAGCATGTCCGATATCACCGAGTTTAGCACCGGGTCTAACTACTTCAATCCCTTTCATCATTGCATCATAAGTTACTTGAATAAGACGCTTTGGCTTAATTGCTACATCACCGACATAATACATACGGCTAGTATCACCGTACCAACCGTCTAAAATTACCGTAACATCAATATTTACTATATCACCGTTTTTTAACGGTTTATCGTTTGGAATGCCGTGACAAACCACATGATTTATAGAAGTACAAATCGATTTCGGAAAGCCTTTGTAATTTAACGGTGCAGGAACGGCATTATGAGAAGTAATAAAATTATGACAAAGGTCATTTAAACTATTAGTAGTGACGTTCGGTTTTACGTGATCAGTAATAAAATCGAGCGTCTCTGCAGCTAATTTTCCTGCTGCCCGCATCTTTATGAAATCTTTTTCCGTGTGGATTTTTATGGTCATGAGTTTTGGTTACCTTTCCCTCAAGTAAAAAAATATTTTTCATAATACAAAATGGCTCTTTTAATGTAAATAACTTATCTTATTATTGAGAAGTGCTACTATGTTACTTGATTTAGGTTTTGAATATTATATAATTGCTAATATAATTATTATTTAACATAATGGGTGTAGTTAGGTTATTATTTGCTCTTTCTGTTGTGGCTGTACATTCAACTTCTCATCCATTTCTTAAATTTATAGGTGCAACAATTGCAGTACAATCTTTTTTCATGATTTCCGGCTTTTATATGGCTATGATTCAGAGCAATTATATAAGCAAAATAAAATTTTGGAAAAGTAGATATTTAAGGCTTTATCCTACTTATATCTTTTGTATTTTAGTTACTTTCTTCTTGCAGCAAAACTTTTCTTTTTTAAGGTAATTGTGTAATCTTCCATTTCCGGCTGGTTTTTTTAATTTTTACAAACCTAACAATGTTGTTGCAAGATGTAACAATGTTTATTGGAATTAATAATAATACAAGTACATTTTACAAAATACTTTATTGACTTCACGCCTCCTCTTTATCAATTTTTGTTGATACCTCCTGGTTGGTCAATTAGGTTAGAAATTTCTTTTTATTTAATAATGGCACCTTGGATTCTAAAAAAGAAAAATATCTATATTTTATCCATAATTTGTATATCTTTAATTACTAGAATTATTCTTCAGTTTAATGGATTTATAGGAGATTCTTGGTCTTATAGATTCTTTCCTTCTGAACTTGCAGTTTTCTTAATTGGTAGTCAAGCATTTTATATTTATACTAATCAAGAAATAAACGAAAAAAAGTCTTGGCTTAGTCAATTACTCTATTTATATATTAATAATTATTACTTTTCCGTTTATCCCAATAGAGCCTCAACTAAAAAAATTACTTTTTTATTGTTTATTTGCTCTATCTTTAGGAAAAATATTTGACTTAACCAAAGATAATAAGTTAGACAAATTAATTGTTTTACTCTCTTACCCAATATATTATTGTCATTTAATTGTCTTGTATAATTATATTACCTGCTATTTCATATTGGGCTGATAATGGGACATTTCTTAATACGTTGGTTACTTTTATAACAGTAATAATTATTTCTTTTTTAATTTATTTCTTTATTGAAAAACCTATAGAGTATTATAGAAAAAGATATAAAACTCATAATTTAGCTCTTAATATTTAAAACTATGCTATATTACATAAATAAAATTCTTTCAAACAATAAGGTACAAGCGGTTATCTTAGGGATAATCGGGCTTGGGATTGTTACTGTTCTCACGTCATATAATATAGACGATCCGTCTTTTAACTCGGTCACAACAGAGTACCATAGTAATTTAGTCGGAATTTTTGGATCTTATTTATCGGATTGTTTATATCAATTTTTTGGGTTGGCTGCTTTTATTATACCGCTTGCTTGCTTTGTTTGGGGGAAAAATTGTTGGTATGGAAGATATCGTGGCTCATTTATCCGTATGTTTGTAATGTTGCTTGCTCTCGTTAGCAGTAGCACATTATTATCTAAGATTAAGCTAGAATTCATACCGGCAAATGCAGGTGGAGCTATCGGAATAATAGCTTCTAATTTTTTTGAGCGATTTACAAATCAACTATACTTATTATTAATATTTTTTACCTTTATTATATTAGTTGTTTTATTTGAAATTAAATTTACTTCTTTAAGTAATTTTATTATTAAGCTAGGTAAATTTTTAATCTATCGGATACAATCTTTTTTACATAATGTATTTTCACGATTGTCGTCGATAATATTATTCCCTACTAAAAACAATGATAAGATAAATATAACTTCTTCTTACCAAAAGCCTGTAAGTGAAAAAGTAAAATTCCCTGAAGAAGTGAGACCCGTACCTGCAAATCCTATAAAATTCTTTAGCAAACCTGTTAGCCCTAAAATATCTCAAAGCGCAATAGCAGAATTGCCGCCTATTTCGTTATTACGTGATCCTGAAAACCATCATGTAAAAGGAGCTTCTTCCTCAGAGCTTAAACAAAAGGCTGAAGAGTTATTAACCGTGCTGAATGATTTTGGAGTTAAAGGGCAGATAATTAATATCAATCAAGGACCGGTGGTAACTCAATATGAATTTGAGCCGGCAGCAGGCACGAAAACATCAAGGGTAGTAGGATTATCTGACGATATAGCACGCTCACTATCTGCTTTATCAACAAGGATAGCAGTCATACCCGGCAAAAACGTACTTGGTATTGAGCTTCCTAATAAGCAGCGTGAATTCTTTTGCTTAAAAGAACTTATAGAGACCCCAGAATACCAAGACAAATCAACTTTATTGCCGTTAGTCTTGGGTAAAGATTTGGCAGGTAAGCCGCTGATTGCAGATCTTGCTAAAATGCCTCATTTATTAGTAGCAGGAACCACCGGCTCAGGTAAATCCGTCGGTATTAATGCGATGATTGTGTCGCTCTTATACCGCTATACTCCCGAAGAATGTCGCTTTATCATGATTGATCCGAAAATGCTTGAATTATCGGCTTATGATGGAATACCGCATTTGCTAACTCCCGTGGTAACCGAGCCTTCTAAAGCGGTAGTTGCTCTTAAATGGGCAGTTAAGGAAATGGAAAACCGTTATAGAATGATGAGCAATATCGGTGTTAAGAATATCGCAGGTTATAATGCAAAAATCTTAGAAGCGGTTAAAGAGAATAGGGTAATTGAGCGTTCGATTCAAACTGGTTTTGACCCTGAAACAGGTAAGCCTATTTACGAAACCGTTACAATGAACATGGAAAAACTACCTTACATAGTGGTTATTGTTGATGAGATGGCTGATTTAATGCTAGTTGCCGGTAAGGATATTGAAATGCTGATTCAAAGGCTTGCTCAGATGGCAAGAGCGGCAGGCATCCATATTATTATGGCAACGCAAAGACCTTCTGTAGACGTTATTACTGGTGTCATTAAAGCCAATTTTCCAAGTCGTATTAGTTTTAAAGTTACCTCTAAAATCGATAGCCGAACGATTTTAGGAGAGCAAGGCTCTGAGCAGTTACTCGGTATGGGTGATATGCTATTTATGGGGAGCACTTCCAAGATAAGTAGGGTACACGGACCGTTTGTTAATGAAGCCGAAATTGAGCAAATTACGGAATATTTGAAAGAGAGCGGTACGCCTGAATATATCTCTGCCGTTACAGAGCAACCTGAAGAGGATGATAGTAGCATTGATATCGGTGACGGCACCTCTGATGAAGTGCTTTACAAAAAAGCTGTGCAGATAGTGCGTGACGAACGCAAATCTTCCATTAGCTATATCCAAAGGTCGCTTAGAATTGGCTATAACAAAGCTGCCAACTTAGTTGAGAAGATGGAGAAAGAGGGAATAGTCTCACCACCGAATCATACAGGTAAAAGAGAGATATTATTGCCTGAGAGGTAGGGTATTTTTTTTCGTCATGCGCTACGCAGCCGTAGGCGTTGTTGCATGGCTCTTATGTCATTCCTGCGAAAGCAGGAATCCAAGAAAAAAGTATGGATACAGCAAATTTTTGAAATTCAAAGCTCGATTTATTTTGCTTTATGCTTTCGCAGGAATGACATAAATATATTTATCATTGACATTATTATTAATATATTTTAATAATTGCCGCCGCAATATATTAAATAATGGAAATAATTTTAATGACTGCCTATAACACTGAAACCAGACTATACCTCATATGCAAAAATTACCCCTAAAGATTATATAATATCACGTCTTAAAGCTTTAAAAGCTAAGGATAGCGAAAGTAAACCCGATGGCTATAAGAGATAATAAATGGTCGGATTGACATATAGCAGTAAGGATCTAAAGAGATAAAATTAGTAAAAGTTTTATGTAATGAAAAAAATATTAATGCTACAGATGCTAAATGTAGAACTCCTTTGGAGTTAGCAATACTTATACATATAATATTCAGAAACAGGTCATGATTTAGAAACAGTAAAATTTTTAGTTCAGATGGGAGGGGAGATTGCTCCTAACATGTATGGTTGGTCTGCTATTCACTTAGCAATAAAAATCGGTAATGTGGAAATGGTAGAATATTTATATGAGAATACGGAATTTCAAAAGTACGATAAATATGGCTATACTTTACATGATTGGGCAAGCGCAATGGGTCATGATAAAAATCATAATAATAAAACTCTGTTAGCATTTGTAGAATCGAAAAATATCTCATCAGTAAAAGCATTAATTAGCAAAGGTGCTAAATTTGATATTAAAAGCGAACTCGGTTATAAGATTTTTGAACTTGCTATTGATTCTGAAGATTTGAGATTAATAGAGTATCTAGTAAATCATACGCTAGTCGGTAAAAACACAGGGCAGCAAACACTTTTAGAAAAAGTAACTCAAATTTATGACAAGCATATAAACATCTCGAAACTAGTAAAAATGTTGATTAAAGATTACGCCGCATTTGATAAAGCTTTAGGACAAAAGCTTTTACAAAAAGCAATATATGCTGGTGATTTAGAGTTAGTAGAAACTTTATATAGTAAAGGTGTTGATGCCCAGTACAAAGACCAATTAGGACGTATAGCTCTGCATCATGCTATAAAAGCTAATTGCAGTGAAGAATTAATACAGTTTTTAATTGAACACACTGCGGATATTAATTATCGTGATAAATCAGGTCTAACACCGCTGGCCATGGCGAAGAGTAATCATTGTGTCCCGGCTACAGAATTATTGCTCAAAGCTAATGTTTCTGAATATTATATGTATGATGATGTTATTAAGGTGTTAGGAGAATATGGATACTAAATAGTCATTGCGAGTGGGCATTGCCCGCGTGGAGCGATTCCCTCCCTGTCATCCTATGGTTTGTCCACGGGATGACATGACACCCAGCAGATTTCTCGAGCCATGCAACAAGACCAACGCCGCTACGGAATGACATATCATCTATATTATTATAGACATATTAAAAAAGTTGCGTTAAAATAACACTTTTTAAGTGATTTAATTTTTATTAAGGTTTACATATGGCTATGACAAATATTTCTCCAAAATTATTGCAAAAAGCAATACAACAAGGTCTTAAAGCCGCTTTATTCACCACCTCAACTGCAGCGATAATGCTGAGTAGTAGCGGGGTACTCGGTGTTGCTGTAGGTGTTATTTCTACTAATAATAATGCAGCATTTAGTGATCTTGCTGTTGCCAATAATTGGAATGATATAACGGCTCAAGGGGTAGCTAATGGTACTCCTGTTGACGGTCCTCAAAATGGTATGGCATTTACTTACGGTGGTGATCATACTATCACTGCAGATGAAGCCGGTCGTATTATTACGGCTATAAATGTTGCGGGTACTACTCCCGTAGGTCTAAATATTACTCAAAATACCGTCGTTGGTTCGATTGTGACGGGAGGTAACTTGTTGCCTGTTACTATTACTGCCGGCAAAAGCTTAACTTTAAACGGTACTAATGCTGTTGCTGCAAATCATGGTTTTGATGCTCCTGCCGATAATTATACAGGTTTAGGAAATATAACTTTAGGGGGAGCGAATGCTGCACTAATTATACAATCTGTAACCCCGGCAAAGATAACACTTGCAGGAAATATAGATGGAGGAGGTATAATAACTGTCAATACAGGTGTTGCCATTAACGGAACAATAGGTAATGTTAACCCAGCAGCTCAAATAAGCGTTGGGGCAAGCCCCCTTTCTCTTGGGGGAGCAGTTATTAAAGCTACTACGACTGATTTAACAGATGCTGCGTCGGTATTAACCCTTACAAATGCAAATGCAGTATTAACAGGTGCGATTGATAACACTACAGGCGTTGATAATGTAGGTGTCTTAAATTTAAATGGTGCATTGAGTCAAGTAACCGGGAATATAGGTAATACAAATTCATTAGCCACGATAAGTGTAGGAGCAGGTACAGCCACGTTAGGGGGAGCAGTTATTAAAGCTACTACGACTGATTTAACAGATGCTGCGTCGGTATTAACCCTTACAAATGCAAATGCAGTATTAACAGGTGCGATTGATAACACTACAGGCGTTGATAATGTAGGTGTCTTAAATTTAAATGGTGCATTGAGTCAAGTAACCGGGAATATAGGTAATACAAATTCATTAGCCACGATAAGTATAGGAGCAGGTACAGCCACGTTAGGGGGAGCGGTTATTAAAGCTACTACGATTGATTTAACAGATGCTGCGTCGGTATTAACCCTTACAAATGCAAATGCAGTATTAACAGGTGCGATTGATAACACTACAGGCGTTGATAATGTAGGTGTCTTAAATTTAAATGGTGCATTGAGTCAAGTAACCGGGAATATAGGTAATACAAATTCATTAGCCACGATAAGTGTAGGAGCAGGTACAGCCACGTTAGGGGGAGCAGTTATTAAAGCTACTACGACTGATTTAACAGATGCTGCGTCGGTATTAACCCTTACAAATGCAAATGCAGTATTAACAGGTGCGATTGATAACACTACAGGCGTTGATAATGTAGGTGTCTTAAATTTAAATGGTGCATTGAGTCAAGTAACCGGGAATATAGGTAATACAAATTCATTAGCCACGATAAGTATAGGAGCAGGTACAGCCACGTTAGGGGGAGCAGTTATTAAAGCTACTACGACTGATTTAACAGATGCTGCGTCGGTATTAACCCTTACAAATGCAAATGCAGTATTAACAGGTGCGATTGATAACACTAAAGGCGTTGATAATGTAGGTGTCTTAAATTTAAATGGTGCATTGAGTCAAGTAACCGGGAATATAGGTAATACAAATTCATTAGCCACGATAAGTGTAGGAGCAGGTACAGCCACGTTAGGGGGAGCGGTTATTAAAGCTACTACGATTGATTTAACAGATGCTGCGTCGGTATTAACCCTTACAAATGCAAATGCAGTATTAACAGGTGCGATTGATAACACTACAGGCGTTGATAATGTAGGTGTCTTAAATTTAAATGGTGCATTGAGTCAAGTAACCGGGAATATAGGTAATACAAATTCATTAGCCACGATAAGTGTAGGAGCAGGTACAGCCACGTTAGGGGGAGCGGTTATTAAAGCTACTACGATTGATTTAACAGATGCTGCGTCGGTATTAACCCTTACAAATGCAAATGCAGTATTAACAGGTGCGATTGATAACACTAAAGGCGTTGATAATGTAGGTGTCTTAAATTTAAATGGTGCATTGAGTCAAGTAACCGGGAATATAGGTAATACAAATTCATTAGCCACGATAAGTATAGGAGCAGGTACAGCCACGTTAGGGGGAGCGGTTATTAAAGCTACTACGATTGATTTAACAGATGCTGCGTCGGTATTAACCCTTACAAATGCAAATGCAGTATTAACAGGTGCGATTGATAACACTACAGGCGTTGATAATGTAGGTGTCTTAAATTTAAATGGTGCATTGAGTCAAGTAACCGGGAATATAGGTAATACAAATTCATTAGCCACGATAAGTGTAGGAGCAGGTACAGCCATGTTAGGAGGAGCGGTTGTTAAAGCTACTACGACTAAATTAACAGATGCTGCGTCAGCAGTGACATTTACGAATCCTGTAGTGGTGACCGGAGCGATAGATAATACCGGTAATGCAAATAATGGTATAGCAACGTTTACCGGTAATAGTACAGTAACTGGCAATATAGGTAATACGGCAGCATTAGCAACAGTGAATGTAGGAGCAGGAATAACATTACAAGCTGGAGGAAGCCTAGCTGCGAATAATATAGATTTTGGAGTCGGGAGTACTTTAGAGTTTAACGGACCTCTTGATGGTGGTGGTAACACAATCCCTTATTATTTTAAAGGAGCTATAGCAAACGGCAATAACGCTATATTAAATGTTAATACAAAGTCACTTACGGCATATCATTCCACTATAGGAACAGTTGCAGAAATCAATATTGGAGCCGGTAATTTTTTTGCAATTGATGCAAGTGCTGGTGATGTTACTATATTAAATGCTCAAGCTATTAATTTTGGAGTTCCAGATTCTGCTTTAGTACTTTCTAACTTAACCGGAGTCGGAGTAAAAAATATATTATTAGCAGCTGATTTAGTAGCTCCCGGTGCTAATGGAGGTGATGTAGTCTTTAATGGTGGGGTTAATGGCCTGAATATCGGGAGTAATGTAGCAGGTACCGCTAGAAATATCGGTGATGGAGGTGGTGATAAATTTAACACTTTACTTATTTATAATGCCGTTACAATAACCGACGATGTAAATTTAGAAGGTATACAGAACGTGCATATTAACAATAATGCAGCTTTTACTAGTAGTACAGCATTTAATGCTGGTGCTATACAAATAAACGATGCTACTTATACGATTGATGCAAATAATGGTAATTTAAATGTACCAGCAGGAAATATTCAATTTGCACATGCGAATGCTCAATTAATATTACAAAA
Source organism: Rickettsia massiliae MTU5 (assembly GCF_000016625.1). NCBI lineage: Bacteria > Pseudomonadati > Pseudomonadota > Alphaproteobacteria > Rickettsiales > Rickettsiaceae > Rickettsia > Rickettsia massiliae. The sequence goes on along the minus strand of NC_009900.1, from coordinate 1,267,688 downwards.
TACTTCAGGAAACGACCGTACGATCACACTAGGTGCGAATATAGACCCTGATAATGACGATGAGGGTATAGTAACATTAAATTCTGTAACTGCAGGAAAAAAATTAACGATAGCCGGAGGCAAGACGCTTGGTGGAGCTCATAAGTTACACACTATAGTTTTCAAAGGAGCGGGAGATTTCGGCGCGGCAGGTACCACTTTTAATACAACAAATATAGTGCTTGATACTACAGGTCGATTAGAACTTGGAGCTACTACGGCAAACGTAGTTTTACTTAATGATGCTATTCAATTAACTCAAACCGGTGGTAATATTGGCGGTTTCTTAGACTTTAATGCAAAAAACGGTACGGTAACATTAAATAACAATGTAAATGTTGCGGGAGCAGTCCAAAATACCGGCGGTACTAATAACGGTACGTTAATAGTTTTAGGTGCAAGTAATCTTAATAGCGTAAACGGGATTGCTATGTTAAAAGTAGGTGCAGGAAATGTAACTATTGCCAAAGGCGGTGACGTTAAAATCGGCGAAATCCAAGGTACAGGCACAAATACTTTAACATTACCTGCAAACTTTAACTTAACAGGCAGCATAAATAAAACCGGTGGTCAGGCTCTGAAGCTAAACTTCACGAACGGCGGTAGTGTTAGCAGTGTTGTAGGGACTGCGGCTAATTTGGTTGGTGATATCACAACGGCAGGTGCTACAAGTTTTGCAAGCAGTGTTAACGCAAAAGGTACGGTGACACTTGGCGGTACTACAAGTTTTGCCGATACATTCACTAATACAGGTGCGGTTACTTTAGCCAAAGGTTCTATCACTAATTTTGCTAAAAATGTAACGGCTACCAGCTTTGTAGCTAACAGTGCTACTATTAATTTCGGCAATAGCCTAGCCTTTAATAGTAATATAACAGGTAGCGGTACTACACTTACTTTAGGTGCAAATCAAGTAACATATACTGCTGGCACCGGTAGTTTTACCGATACGCTAACCTTAAATACTACTTTTGACGGAGCAGCTAAGTCAGGTGGTAATATCTTAATTAAATCAGGTAGTACTCTTGATTTATCAGGGGTTTCAACTTTAGCACTTGTTGTTACTGCTACTAATTTCGACATTAATAATATAAGCCCAGATACAAAATATACGGTAATATCTGCAGAAACAGTAGGTGGTTTAAAGCCTACTCCTGAAGAGAATGTTAAAATAACTATTAATAATGACAACCGTTTTGTTGACTTTACTTTTGATGCATCGACTTTAACGTTATTTGCAGAGGATATAGCTGCAGATGTTATAGATGAAGCTTTTGGACCGGGTGGACTGCTTGCAAATATCCCAAATGCTGCAAATATAAAGAAATCGCTTGAGTTAATGGAGGATGCTCCCAATGGTTCAGATGCACGTCAAGCTTTCAATAACTTTGGTCTAATGACACCACTACAGGAAGCAGATGCTACAACTCACCTCATGCAAGATGTTGTAAAACCTAGCGATACTATAGCTGCCGTTAATAATCAAGTTGTAGCGAGTAATATATCAAGTAATATAACTGCTCTAAATGCTAGAATGGATAAAGTACAAGCAGTGAATAAAGGTCCTGTTTCTTCCGGTGATGAAGATATGGATGCTAAGTTTGGTGCGTGGATAAGCCCGTTTGTCGGTAATGCAACGCAGAAGATGTGTAACAATATAAGTGGTTATAAGTCTGATACAACTGGTGGCACTATAGGTTTTGACTGCTTAGTTAGTGATGATCTAGCACTCGGACTTGCATATACAAGAGCCGATACTGACATTAAGCTAAAAAATAATAAAATGGGCGATAAGAATAAGGTAGAGAGCAACATCTATTCTTTATACGGTTTATATAATGTACCTTATGAAAATCTCTCCGTTGAAGCTATAGCATCTTACTCAGATAATAAGATAAGCAGCAAATCAAGACGTGTTATTGCAACGGCACTAGAGACTGTCGGTTATCAAACTGCAAACGGTAAGTATAAATCCGAAAGCTATACAGGTCAGTTAATGGCTGGTTATACCTATATGATGCCTGAGAACATTAACTTAACACCGCTAGCTGGGCTTAGATATTCGACTATCAAAGATAAGGGCTATAAGGAAACCGGTACTACTTACCAAAATCTTACCGTTAAAGGCAAGAACTATAATACTTTCGACGGTTTACTCGGTGCTAAAGTATCAAGTAATATCAATGTCAATGAAATAGTGCTAACACCTGAGCTTTACGCAATGGTCGATTATGCATTCAAGAATAAAGTTCCGGCGATTGATGCAAGATTACAAGGTATGACTGCTCCTCTCCCAACCAACAGCTTTAAGCAAAGCAAAACAAGTTTTGATGTCGGTGTTGGTGTTACTGCTAAGCATAAAATGATGGAATACGGGATTAACTACGATACCAATATCGGAAGTAAGTATTTCGCTCAGCAAGGTAGTGTAAAAGTTCGTGTTAATTTTTAATTAACCGTTCTATAATCATAAAAAAGCCTATATAGTTTGACTATATAGGCTTTTTTGCTTTATAATGTAGTCTTGAGAAGCGTCATTGCGAGGAGCGAAGCGACGTGGCAATCTCGTCAAATATCCTGAGATTGCTTCGTCACTTACTTCGTAATTTCCTCGCAATGACGATAAAAACTTAAATAAAAAATTATGTTAGATAATATTAGAAAAACTGCCGATAGTTTTATAATGCGGGTTTTATTCGTAATGATAGCTTTTGCTTTTGTCGGCTTTGGTATTAAAGATGTATTAAACGGAAGAAGAAGCGGCGATATTGTTACTTTTTCTCATGTGAAAAATATCTCCCAGGAAGATTTTTTGAGAGCAAAATCTTTAGAAATTAATGCTATAAGTAAGCAAACGGGAACAAGTTTAACGGATGAAGAAATAGCAAAGTTAAATATTGATAACCGAATCCTAAAAAGGCTTGTTTACGATAATGTTTTAGATTATTTAGTGAGTTATTATGACTTAGATCTAAGTGATGATACAGTTAAAATTTTAGTTAAAGAATCACCGGTTTTTAAAAATGAGCAAGGTGTTTTCAATATAAAAATTTTTAAAACTTATTTTAGAAATTCTTATATGGATGAAGAAAAATATTTATTAAACTTCAAAGAAAAAGCTCTAAAAAATATTTTTGTCGGTACTTTTGTAGAAAGTTTCTATGTTCCTAAAGCTATGACTGACAATATAGTAGATTATATGGCTGAAAAAAGAGAAGTAGAATTAGTACAAATAGATTTACAAAATAAACCGAAAGATTTACAAATCCCTACTCCTACCGATCAGCAATTAAAGGATTTTTACCAAGATAATAAAACCGCGTTTGAGGTACCTGAGAAACGCAGCTTTTCTTATATTAAAGCTAATATTAAGGATTTAAAAGTCTCAGTTACTCAAGATGAGTTGTTAGAATTTTATAATGAAAATAAAGATGAATTCGGTGATCAAAGTTTTGAAGCAGTACAAAAACAATTACATGATTTATTAAAGGCTCAAAAAATCGACATACTTAATATGGAGTTTGCTAAAAAGCTGGAAGATGAGACGGCAGCCGGTTCTAGCTTAGTTGAAATTGCCGAAAAATATAAGCTACCGATACAAAACGTTCACTATATCAGTTATGCGGAGCTTATTGAAGATAAAATAATTGCTGAAAATGCCGATAGTATTTTTGAGCTTTCGGAAGGTGAATTATCTTATCCTATAGAAACAGAGGATAAAAGCTATCTTATATTGGTAGAATTAAAATCTATTCAGCCGGCAAAAATACCTGAATTTGATGCTATTAAAGAGCAGGTAAATAAAGCTTGGATAAAGCGGAATATTGCAGATGTAAACTTAAAAATTATCAAGGATTTAGCAAAGGAATATAATTCAGATCAAGAGAACATAAAAGAGCTTCAAGCTACCGGAATAAAAATAAGCAAAAAAAGCTATATTAGATCCGAAATGGAAGATGATCTAACACTAACTCCTGAAATATTATTATCAATTTTTAATACTAAAATAGGAAGTAATACGCCTGTATTTCAAGTAGGTGATGAAGTATATTTTGCACATATTAAATCTAGAAGTATCGATGAATTAACAGCTAAAAATATTCATGTCAATTCAGAAAAAAATATAATATATAATATTAAAAATTCTGTAATTGACGAGCTAATTAACTACACAATTATTCAGAATGATATGCAGGTAAAAGCTAATTTTAATAAGTAGCGAAATCCATCAGGTCATACCGTATCGTCATTGCGAGGAAATTGCATAGCAATTGACGAAGCAATCTCAGGATATTTAATGAGATTGCCACGCAGCCTATGGTTGCTCGCAATGATGATAAAATAAGCCGTACATTATAAACAAAAAAATAAAACTATGAGCTTTAAAGATTTACCGGAGTTTTTAAAATTTTTAGAAAAAAACGGTGAGTTAAAGCGTATTGCTCTTGAGGTTAAAACTGACTTAGAAATTACTGAAATTAGTAGAAGAGTATTAGCACAAGGCGGACCTGCATTACTTTTTGAAAATGTTATAAAAGCCGACGGCATTAAGTCCGACATACCTGTTCTCACTAATCTTTATGCTAATATAAATCGTATTTGTATGGGGCTTAAACTTAAGTCACCCAAAGAATTAAGAGAACTTGGCGTTTTACTAGCATTCCTTAAACAGCCGCAATCTCCCGCATCTTTTAAAGAAACATGGTCAATGTTACCGCTTGCTAAGCGTATATTTGCTATGTCTCCTAAAACCGTATCAAAAGCAGCTTGTCATGAAATCGTCATTGACAAACCGAATATCAATATATTGCCGATCCAAAGATGTTGGCCTGATGATATTTCGTCTTTAATTACTTGGGGTATAGTAGTTACTAAAGGTCCAACAAAAGATAAAATCGATAATTACAACCTTGGCATATATAGAATGCAGGTTATTTCAGAAAATAAACTATTGATGCGTTGGTTAAAGTTACGGGGCGGAGCAGAGCATCATAAACGTTGGAAAGAAGCAAAAAAAGAACCTTTTCCTGCTGCTATCGTTATCTGGGCAAATCCAGCGGTAACTTTGGCAGCAGTTACGCCGATACCTGAGAATATCTCGGAGTATAATTTTGCTGGTTTACTCGGTAATGAAAAAGTAGAGTTGGTACAATGCAAAACTATTGACCTCAAAGTACCTGCACATAGTGAAATAGTGCTGGAAGGCTATGTAAGTTTAGAGGAGTATTTGCCTGAAGGTCCTTTTGGGGATCACACCGGATATTATAATGATGTTGAGGAATTTCCTGTATTTACGGTTACCGCAATAACGATGAAGAAAAATCCAGTATATTTAAGCACCTATACAGGAAAACCGCCTGATGAGCCATCAATCTTAGGTGAAGCATTAAATGAAATTTTTATTCCTATATTGCAGCAACAATTTCCGGAAATAGTCGATTTTTGGCTTCCACCTGAAGGTTGTTCATATAGAGTTGCGGTAGTATCGATTAAAAAATCCTATCCCGGTCATGCTAAAAGAATAATGCTTGGGATTTGGTCTTACTTACGGCACTTTATGTATAGTAAGTTTATTATAGTTGTAGATGACGATATTGATGTTCGTAACTGGCAAGAAGTAATTTGGGCAATAGCAACAAGAAGCGATCCAAGGCGTGATACGAGCTTTATAGATAATTCCCCGATAGATTATTTGGATTTTGCATCTCCTGAGTCAGGCCTTGGTAGTAAAATGGGAATAGATGCAACCGATAAAATATACCCTGAGACAAATAGAAAATGGGGTAAAAAAATAGAAATGAGTCAGGAAGTTATCGACAAGGTTAATAGTATGTGGAATAGTTTAAAGATATAAGGTATACTCGTTTAATTTGAAAAATTGGCGTCGTTGTTTCATATTTTTTGACCGCAGCGTACACTAGTACGTGAGGATCAAAAAATATGAAACGCCTTGCTCTTTTCCAAATTAAACTTCGTATACTGTTTATATTAATTGTTAATTTTTTGAAATATCTTGGAACTAAACATGTATAACATCCCGCACGAGACGATAATTAATAATTTCAAAGAAATTGCCGATAAATATCAAGAGCTTATTGCGCATTTCATGCAAGGTAGGGGGAGTATGATCCCTAGGAGCCTAATTGATAGTGATAAAAACAGAATTATAGCCTCTTTTTAATGGTAGAACAATTTTGGGCAAATCCTGAAAAATTTTGTCAGCTTAATATTGAATATATTGATAAGTTAAGAGAGCTTACAGCGAATAGCTTTGCAAAGTTTGTCGGTAGTCCGGCAAAAGCTGTATTTTCTCCGGATAATCGAGATAAAAGATTTAAAGATTCTTCATGGGAGGATAATGCTTATTTTGACTTTGTTAAACAATATTATTTACTATCTAGCGAGTGGCTTAAGCAGAATATAGAACATTATGAGCTGTCAAGTGATCTCAAGCAACATTTAGAGTTTGCAACTAAACATTTTATCGATGTGTTTTCACCTTCAAATTTTGCTTTTTGTAATCCAAAAGTTTTGCGTGAGACATTAGAAAGCGGCGGGCAAAATTTAGTACAAGGGCTAGAAAATTTCTTAAGAGATATAAAAAGTTCAGGTGATATATTAAATATTAAAACTACCAATAAATCTGCTTTTAAACTCGGTAAAAATATTGCGGCGACAAAAGGAAAAGTTATATTCCAAAATGATTTAATGCAATTAATATGTTATGAGCCGAAAGAGAAAGTTCATAAGATTCCGATATTTATTATTCCGCCATGTATAAATAAATATTATATACTCGATTTATCTCCGCATAATTCTTTAGTATCTTTCTTAGTAGAAAATAATTTTCAAGTTTTTCTTATTTCATGGGTTAATCCTGATATCTCTCTATCGGAAAAAGGCTTCGAGGATTATTTAAAAGACGGTATTTTAGCACCTTTTGAGTATGTTAGAAATCTTGGTTTTGAGAAAATTGATTTTGTCGGATATTGCATGGGAGGTACATTCCTTGCTATAATTATCGTCTACTTCAAAGAAAAAAAATAGAGTCCGTTCATAGTGCTACTTTCTTTACTACTTTGCTTAATTATACTCATCCCGGCGAGCTTGGAATATTTTTTAATGAAGCTACGATTAACTACATTAAGGAAGATATAAAACTAAAAGGCTATTTTGATGGGTAATATTTATCAAATAGCTTTAGTTTACTAAGGGCTAATGATTTAATTTGGACGTTTTTTGTCAATAATTACTTACTCGGTAAAAAACTGATGCCTTTTGATTTGCTATATTGGAATGCGGATTCTACTAACTTGCCGGCAAAAATGTATGAGGAATATTTACAAAATACATATTGCAATAACTTGCTAAAAGAGTCTAATAATTTAGAGGTACTCGGAACAAAAATAGATCTTGGAAAAGTTGATTGTAACTCTTTTTTCGTAGCCGCAAAAGAAGATCATATATCTCCATGGCGTTCAATATATGATGGAGTAAAATTATTAAACGGACATAAGATTTTTTGTCTCACGGATTCAGGGCATGTAGCAGGTGTAGTTAACCCTCTCGCTAGTGCTAAATATAATTATCGGCTTAATGACAACTTAAGTTTAAGTAGTCATGAGTGGCTTATGAAAGCTACGGAATCTAAAGGCTCATGGTGGAATTATTGGCTTATAAAAAATAATGATAATAAGCTAGTAGATTCTTTAGATTATCAGAATCTAGAGGCTATTGAAGAAGCGCCAGAAAGTTACGTAAGGAAGTAGGTGTTGTTTGTGGGGATACTAAATCGTCATTGCGAGCAGCCATAGGCTGCGTGGCAATCTCATGAGATTGCTTCGTCAATGACTTTGTAATTTTCCTCGTAATGACGGAAAAGCTGATCTATGCAACGCCTAAAATATAAATAAGTCATGAAGAGAAAAAATAATAAATTTATAGAAATATCTATTGCCTTTATCTTGGGAATTGCTTTAGGTATTTATGGACAGAATCCGGATTATTTTACTAATCTAATAAGTCAAAAATCATTAGCTTTATCTGCTCTGCAAATAAAGCATTACAATATTTCAGAGCTTTCAAGAAGTAAAGTTAGTACATGTTTTACTCCGCCTGCCGGTTGTACTAAGTTTATAGCCAATCAGATAGATAAAGCTGAAGAATCTATTTATATGCAGGCATATGGTATGAGCGATGCGTTAATTACTACTGCACTTATTAATGCACAAGCGCGAGGAGTAAAGGTTAGAATATTGCTTGATCGTAGTAATTTAAAGCAAAAATTTTCTAAATTACATGAATTACAACGAGCAAAAATTGATGTAGGTATAGATAAAGTACCGGGAATCGCGCATAATAAAGTTATAATTATTGATAAAAAGAAAGTAATAACCGGTTCGTTTAATTTCACGGCTGCTGCCGATAAACGTAATGCTGAAAATGTAATTATTATAGAAGATCAGGAGCTAGCAGAATCTTATTTACAAAATTGGTTAAACAGAAAGGCGAGCAACTGAGAGGAGATTTCCACTATGTCATTCCTGCGAAAGCAGGAATCCAGTAGCTAAAAGATATAAATATATTTAATTTTTTATATTAAAAGCTCAAATAATTGCGCTTTTTTCTAGATTCCCGCTTGCGCAGGAATGACATCAAACGCATTTTTCGTCCATGCAACAATGCCTTCAGTCGCTTAGCTCATGAGGTTGAAAAATTAAGCAGATTTCTTGTTGAAGTTTTTTGTACTTGTTCTGCCATATTTTGCATATTATTATTAGAAGCATGATGAACATTTTCGGCAATGTGCTTATTTGCGGTTTCTAATATTTTGGTTGAAGACTCATAAGCAATACTTGCTAATATCCTTAGCATTATCCATAGATGTTTCATAAATAGATTTTAAACATTTTTGATGACATTCACTAGCTTGTTTGAAATCTTTAGAAGTTGCTGCTTCTTTAGTAGTATTCAAAATAGTATTAACAGTATTTTGTGTAATTTCGGAATTTTTCTTAAGCAAAGATTGCATGCTTTCTGTAGCAATTTGGTTAGTTATTAAAAGAATATTCTCATAGCTCTTTGCATTGTATTTGTGATAGATGCTAGATCTACACTATGGATATTTTTCATAGAACTCATATAAAATTCTGGATTCATATAGGATTTCATTAAATCTAAAAATTGTGTATTATTTTACATTATTCATTCTCCTAAAAAATTTTTTGTGTTTTATAGGTTACGTATATGTAAACATAAACCCTCAACTCATGCTAACATTTATAAAATTATGAGTCAATAATTGTTAGCATTAAGAATAATATTAAAAATAGTTAAGTTTTTATAAATGTTAGATACATCAATTCAAGCATTAATAAATAAGTGGCAAAAATACCTTGTTTTGCAAAGAAATTACTCTAATCATACAGTAATTTCTTATAATAATGACCTTAAGCATTTCCTTGAGTTTATGAATTATTATAATTCAGAGTTTGTAACGATAAATCATATTAAAACCGCAGATATAAGATTAATCCGAAGTTGGCTTGCAAAACGTCACTGTGATAATTTTACCACTTCTTCAATTTCACGTGGTTTATCTGCAGTAAAAAATTTTTATAGGTTTTTAGAGAAAACAACACAATTAAATAGTCATATAATTTTTTCTATAAAATCTCCTAAAAAGACTAAATTGTTACCAAAAGCTTTATCGGAAGATGATGTAGTAATATCACTTGAACATATTGAAGAATACGGGAATGTTAAGTGGGTAGAACTTAGAAATAAAGCCCTACTTGTTCTTATATATGCTTCAGGTCTACGTATATCGGAAGCATTATCAATTACGAAACTTCATCTACAAAATCTAGAATTTATAAGAATAATAGGTAAAGGTAGTAAAGAAAGAATAATTCCGTGGTTACCGATTGCTAAAAATTTAATTACCCAATATTTAGAAATATTGCCGTATAAGTTAGGTGATAATGAACCCATATTTAGAGGAAAGCAGGGTAAGAAATTGCAGCCACCGGTATTTAATCGTGAATTAATTAAATTAAAGCATTTTTATGGTTTACCGCAGCATTTAACTGCTCATTCATTTAGACATAGTTTTGCTTCACATTTGCTTGAGCATGGTGCAGATTTACGCTCTATTCAAGAGCTATTAGGTCATAAAAGTCTATCTACTACACAAAACTATACTAAAACAAGTATAAAGCATTTAGAAGCTGTATATACTACCGCATATCCAATTAAAAAATAAAATATATTAATATTCATAATCTTCTTGCGTTAATTTTAAGTGATATATTATATTATTTTAAAAACCTTATTAACTAATATATTAAAGCTAATATTGAGATATTAATATGCTAGAAACACCTAAATTACCTATGGGATATAAACCTTCTAACGATGAAGAATATATGTGTCCTAATCACCTAGAATATTTTAGACAAAAACTTTTAAGATGGAAAGAGGATTTATTAAAGGAATCTCAAGAGACTTTAAATCATTTAAAGGAAGAAAATTTAAAAGAATCCGATCTTAACGATTGTGCTACTCATGAAACAGAAAGAGCTTTTGAGCTTCGTAGTAGAAATAGATATTGTAAATTAATGAGTAAAATAGAAGAAGCATTATCACGTATTAAAAATGGGGAATACGGTTACTGTGAAGAAACAGGCGAGCCAATAGGTATAAAAAGATTAGAAGCACGACCTATTGCTGCATTATGTATTGAAGCTCAAGAGCGTCATGAAAATTATGAGAGAAGTCATTTGGATGAGTCTGGGAATTAAGTAGTTAGGTAATTTATGTGCGTGGATCGCAGGAATCCAAAAACATTTAATGTCACCCCGTGGCTTGACCACGGGGTCTAGAAAAACAAATATTATATTAATAATTTTAGTATTTTTAACTAGATTCCGCGATCAAGTCACGGAATGACAATAATTCATTTTTGCAGGAATGACACTTGAACATCTAAAACCTAAAGAAGTTAGAGCATTTACTGTTTCAAATAAAGGTAATCCCATAACATTTGAATATGAGCCGGAAATAAATGAGATAAAAGCTTCTGCATAACCGGCAATTTTACATCCACCGGCTTTATCTATGCCCTCATCCAAAGAACAATAAAAATTAATCTCTTCATCACTTAATTTTTTGAACTTAACAATAGTCTGAACTATTTTTTGTCTAACTGTAAGCTGATCATTCTCTTTTTTGATAATACATAAACCTGTATAGACACGATGACGACGCCCGGATAACATCTTAATACAATTCTTGACTTCTTCATAAGTAGTAGCTTTCGGCAATATTCTTCTACCTACTGCCGCTACGGTATCGGCAGCTATAATTATAGCTGATTCCTCTATTTGAGATGCAATTTTTATAGCTTTTTCGTAAGCAAGTCTTATGGCTAAGGGAGCAGGTAATTCACGCAAATTAGGTGTTTCGTCTATATCTGCTGGAATAACTTGTGAAGGGATAATTTTGATTCTGTTTAGTAACTCAATTCTTGCAGGAGAGCTTGATACTAATATAATCGGTAGGTTTTTTTTGTTCTGCTTCATACTTATAAAGACTAGTGACGATGAATCACACGCCCCTTAGTTAAATCATAAGGAGTCATTTCTACCATAACTTTATCTCCTAGTAATATTCTGATACGATTTTTACGCATCCTACCGGCAGTATGAGCAATAATTACATGATCATTCTCAAGCTTTACTCTGAAAGTAGCATTAGGTAAAAGTTCAAGTACTGTACCTGTAAACTGAATGAGGTCGTCTTTTGACATTATAATTTATGTTTTTATGGTCGGGGCGGAGAGATTCGAACTCCCGACCCTCTGGTCCCAAACCAGATGCGCTACCAGGCTGCGCTACGCCCCGATAATTAATTATGTCTATACTATATACTCTATTATTCTTAGCAAATCAATTTGTTTATGTAAAAATTTATAGATTTTACCTAGAAAAAGTGGTGTTGTTAGGTTCTAAGCGTCATTGTATTCAGTCCTGTGGCTTTGTTGTATGGCCCTTATGTTTATACCCGCGGAAGCAGGAATCCAGTAATCTTTAATGTCATCCCGCAACTTGATTGCGGGATCTCAGGACACAGTCTGTTATACAAGATCGGGGTCAAGTCACGGTATGACAGCAAAAAAGACTGGATTCCTGCTTCCGCAGGAATGACATAAGAGATACAAAAATTAATAAAGTTTTGCGGTTTTCACTAAGAAGCTAAAATAGATAGGTTTTACCCTTGTGTTGCTTAAGTTTTATATACGATTTACCGAATTTCTATAAAAAGTACATAAAGTTTAATTTATTTTGAACAAGAAAAAGTAATCATACTTTTTCTATATAGAAAATACCTTATTTATAAGTATTTTTATAGATATTTTAGTATTTAATTAATGTTTTTCAAATCATAAGTTAGAAAAATTAAGCCCAAATTTAGGAGATATTATGTCAAGTCAACGATAAAAAATTTAATAAAAAAGGCATGTTTGCATCAACTGCGGCATTGATGCTTGCTAGCACTAGTGCCCTTGGTACTGCTAACCGAATCGTAACAGTAGGGGGTGGCTCAGTAGCTGATGGTAGTGCTTTTGGCAGAGGAGCATATGTACCAGGTTCATTTGTAACCTTTGGCGAAGTAAATAATTTTACTTCAGATGTGTCAGCAATTCCTGCCATATATTTAGATACCTTTAATAATGCAACAATGACTGTGCCAAATAACATAACTCTTGGACCGGTTATACCTGTTGATCTTACTAAAGAAAATGTCAGGCTCGTTGTAGATGTCCCTAACGCTATAAACATCACTTTAACAGGTACGCCAGTTACAAATGCACAAGCACTTGCAGCGGTTTCTCCTTTTGCTCCAGGACCAGGAGAAGCACCAGGGAATACTTACTATTTTAACAGCTTTAATTTTAACGATTTAGCTAGTACTTTGATTTTTCAGGCTACATCACTTTTGCCTCCTACTGGTGATAATAGAATCGCCTTTATCTCTCAGGTCCAGGTAGTATAGTAACTTCTGTTCAAGGCCAGGCAGATCTTACATTACAGATTGACACTGACTTTTAATTTAAACATCCAAGTTGGATTAAGGCAAAAACTTTTCATATTGCAAATAATCAGCTACTTAATTTTGCTACTGATACTTCACCAGCCGTAGGTCTTTTACGTTAATGAAGTTATGGATATACAACCTATAGAAAATAGTATCAAGTTCGGCGGCCAAAATGCTACTTATGACGTAAGTAATGAATCGCCAAATGCTGCAGAATTTGTGGCTAGTTTCAACCTAGTTCCAGCAAATGATGTAGATGGTCAATTAAGAGTACACGTGGTTTCCGGTAGCCGAGAAATTGCACTTAATGCAGGTAGCGGTAATGGAACAGGAGGGACAATAAGGCTTAACAAATTTTTTACCGATGGGATAGGAGCTCCTCTAAATCAAAATCCAGCTACAATTACAGGAACCATCTTTGCCCAAACTATTCAGATAGGGAACCAGTATCAGCCTATTAATATAGGAGTAGACACGCCGTATGGTTTGGATACCGGCGCGGGCGGATTAGTACGATTTCAGCAAGATGTAATTTCTGATATAGATTTTAACGGTACGGCTGCACAAATAACAATCGCTGATGGTAAGAATGTTGGTGGGGCTACCGGTGGTAATATAGATAATAAATTAGGAGGAAGTGCGAATATATTAAATTTTGTCGGTAAAATAGTACGGTTATCGGTAATGTAGGAGCTACAAATCCGGTTAATATATTAAATGTTCAGGGCAATAATGCTGGTACAATAAACCTTGCTGCGGGCGGTAATTTAGCGGCAGTAACCAGTAGCGGAGGTGTTAAAGGCATTGTTAATGTTTTAGGAGCCGGTACGTTTGGACCTGTAACAGGTATTGCAGTTTTGAATCTTAACAGAGCAGGAAATGTTGTGATAGTCGGAGCATCTAGTGCAACTACTCTTACCATAAATAATGCAGGTGTGGTAGCTACAGCTGCGGGTGGTTTTACCAGTAATGCTGCGGTCGGAGCAGGCCAACTTACAACAAATACTACGGGTAATGTTACTGTCGGAACAGGAACATATGCAGGAAATATTACCGGTAATGCAACTTTTGGCGGGGCCGGAACTATTAACACAACAGTTATTACAGGATAGACTGATTTTAAAGGGTCTGCAGGTACGGTTAACGTTAATGATACCGGTACTTTAGTAGCAGTGACAAGTAGTGCAGCAACTAACACGGTAATTTAGTATTTTTAGGAGGCGGTAACGTTACCGGAGTCATAAATAATATTGGAACAATTACTGTTAATGTAGCAGGTAATAAAACGGTTATCTTTCAAAAAAGTGTATCCGCTACTTCTTTAACACTTGGTAACAATGCTGTGGCGAATTTACAAGACTCGCTTACAACAAGCGGTAGCGTGGATTTTACCAATGGCGGTGTTTTAGAGTTTTCGGGAGCAAATCCTGCAGGTGATTTACTTAAACAGCCAAATCAAAAACGGGAACACAGGAACATTACCGGCACTACTTTAACGGCTACTGATTCAAGTATAGGTACGGTAAACACAATTAATATCGGGCAGGGAAATGCAGCTGCAGCATTTACGATAGATGTATCTAACAAGGCTTTAACTCTAGGAAGTGCTATTAATTTGAATAATACTAAAGCCGTATTTGGTTTAACTACTAGCAAAAATCGACAAGTTACCTTTATGAATAGTGTCGATGGTTTTGCCGGTGGAGGCGGTAGCGTCAATTTAAGTAGTACTTCTAGTACTTATACCTAATAACAATGTGTTAACTTTGCAGGGTAATTTGGGTAATGAAACTCTTAGCACAAAGGCAAAGCCCCTTACTGTTATAAATGTTAGTGGTAATGTCGGCGTTGTTGGTACTAATGCTACGTTAGGTACAAATGAACTTGATATGAGTAATACTGCAGTGCTTAATATTGCTGTTGGCGGGGTTTTTGCCTATGCATCACTTACCTCGGCTAAGATTGCCAAAATTAATATCGGTGAGGTTAATGCTGGACCAGCCGTTTATGCCCTTGATGCATTAAACGGTGATTTTCCATTAGATGCACCAGGTGTTACATTCGTGAATACCGCATCTGTTTTAAAGTTAATGACTACCGTAGCTAGCGGCAAGAACAGTACTATAGAGTTAACAGGTAATATAGAGCCAGTTGTTCCAAATACCGGTGTAGTGGAGATAAATGCAAGAAATGCTAATACCAAGTTAACAATAGATGGTACGGCTAATAAGTATGCTATCGGAACAAAAGCAAATCCGGTGAGTAAAGTACAACTTACAGGGCACAGAACACTGGGTAATAACTGCTCTTAATACCCCAAATATCGACGTATCCGTTGCAAAAGTTGCTATATGATAGTTGGATCAAATGTTTTTTTCTCCACTCCTTCCGGTCCTATTAATAGCGAGCTTGGGGCTGTAAAGATTGACGGTAATATGAATTTCCAAAATAATGCCGGTACCGCAATATTTGCTAGTGATATAGCAAATAATATAACATCAGCTATTACCGGTAATATAACAAGTACCGGAGGTACTAACGGTACTATAGATACAGTTGACGGTAACAGAAACTCAACGAATACAATTACGAACCTTGCAATGTTAAAAGTGGGTGCTGACAACAGTACTGTTACGATTGATGCCGGCGGTAATATGTCAATTGCTGAAATCCAAGGAACCGGCACGGGTAATATAGTGTTTACTCAAGCAACTAATTTAACCGGTGGTATTAACATCACAGGCGGTAAAGCTGTGGATTTAATGTTTACCGGTCCAAGCAGCGTTAGTGGAGCTATAGGTAGCAGTACTTCAAAAGTTGGTGATATAACTATTAGCGGTGATGTATTAAATTGTACCGGAGGTATTAATGCAGGATATGTAATATTTAAGGGAACAACTAATAGTTTAGATATTTCTGAAGGATCAAGCTTTCCTCCTTTTGCTTTAGCTATAAATCCTGAGGATAGCATGGTAATTTTTGATGAATCTACTGCTATTACTTATTCCGGTAGTATAATAGGTACTAAAGGAATGGTCGATATAGTTCAAATAGACGGGGGTGATGTTACAATTCAAGGTACCGTGAAAAACAGGCTCGATTTCATTTACTACTGCTCAGTCTGCAACTTTAAGCCTTAATAATACAAGTATAATAAATGAATCAATTACGACCACAGGTAATAAAATCCATACTCTTGCAATATCAAATGATTTAACAACTGGATCTAGCGGTAGTGGTTCGGTAGGTTCAGACTCAAATCACCTTAAAACCGTTCAGTTCAACGGTGTAGACAGTAAAATCACAATCGATAGCGAAGATTTTTACTCGAGTATAACAACCAAGACTAATAATCAAGGTACGGCAATATTTAACGATTTAACGCTAATAATGGTTTTACCGATTATTTAGGCGGTGAGAATTTAAACCTTAAACTAGTTCAGTAGTAATAAAGGCATGGTAAAAAGGGATACCTATGCTAAAGATATTACTATTGATGCCGGTAAATCAGCGGTATTTACCGGTTATAACAGTAGAAGTTTAGACATTCCGTCAGCCACGGTCGGCGGTGTTAAAGTGCCAAGAGCAACAACAAAATTTAATTACAAAACAAAAATCGTTTCAGAGAACTTCAAAAAAGGGAGCAGCAGCAACTCTTCAGCGGAATACACTAATGCTGCACTTGTACAAGCACCGATTAACGGCGGTAGTCATAAATTCGATGATGATGTATGGTTACAAAAAGCGGTAACAGGTACTAATGCTATTACTTTTGCACCGAAGAAAACCGCTTTTATTGCATAGGATTTAGGAGCAAATACTATAGTTGCCGATCAAGCAACAATGATGTTTACCTGTGATAATACTAGCGTAAATGTCAGGGGCAATATCTCAGGAAGTAATATAACTTTCGATCTTGGTAATAATAAAGTTACTTATACAGGCTCTGCTACTCCTACCGGTGAGCTTATTATAAATGTCTTCTATGATACTATAAATGCAGGGCAAACAGGCAACGCTAATAGCGGTAATATAGTACTCGCAAGCGGTAGTACCTTTGATTTATCAAATGTTTCTTCAATTATAAGTATTTTTAACTGCACAAAATAATCCGTCTGCTATTGGGTAGGGTAGTGCTTATCCTATCATCACCACGGTAGGAGGTAATATCATAGTCGGTAATGCTTGCAAGCTTACCGTTTAATGTAACCGCTAATGAAGGTAGTTTTGTCAGATGGCAAATTACAGGTAATTCCTTTGTACTTTTACCGATAGAACCAACAGGAGATGTAACAATAGATAATATCATCAAAATTTTAATAAATACCCCTGTAGGGCAAAGACGAGAAGTAGTTGAACATCTATTACCTATAATTCAAAGACCTTCAAATGAAATACATAG
Organism: Rickettsia massiliae MTU5; assembly: GCF_000016625.1. Taxonomy (NCBI): domain Bacteria; kingdom Pseudomonadati; phylum Pseudomonadota; class Alphaproteobacteria; order Rickettsiales; family Rickettsiaceae; genus Rickettsia; species Rickettsia massiliae. The sequence continues at coordinate 1,250,149 of NC_009900.1, read as the reverse complement.
AATAACTACTCCGCTTATTACCCCAATAGGGTCCTTCCGTCGGTCCGAGTGTTGGAGGTTTTAGCCCTCTATAGCCGCCACCAACTAGCGGTAGTGTAGTTAACAGTAGTTAACAATATATATTTTTGTTCCGCCTATCACTCCGGGCGGCTACGACGTAACACCTAGCAATTCGGCAGGATATAATACTCCGACTACTCCGGTTACAGGCACAGGCGGATTTAGTCCTAACGGTCCTGCTAATGTCGGAGGCAATCCTGATGGTCCGAATGCTTCGGTCGTAACGACTCCAACCTCAAACGTAGGCGCTAACCAGTTATCAACCGGAGGAGGCGGTAGTTTTGGAGGTACTACGGGCTATAACAGTCCGTCAACAGGTGGCTCAAGCTACAATAGTCCAGTTTCCGGTTCGGATGTATGTATACAGTCCATCAACGGCTTCTAGTGGTCAGAGTGGTGCCGGTGGCTCAAGTTATAATAGTCCTGCTGCAACCGATATTGCTCCTGCTAATAGCGGTAACTCTTCAGCACAAGGGAGCAGTTTTAGTTTGGGAGGTACAACTAAAGGCGGTGTAACCAACAGCGGAAGTAGTCCATACGGTAATAGCGGTAATCCTAAAGCAACAGGTGTTTCTTCCGCTCTAATAATAGTAACGGCATGGGAAGTAGTTCCGGTAGCGATATGTCTGCTATAGGTAGTAGCCGAGATAATTCTGCAGGTACAAGTAGCGGTGGAAGCTCAGGTAGCGGAATAAGTCGTGCTAAAGCGAACGACGGCTTTAATGCTGCACAAGATAATACTAGTATCGGTAATCAAAAAGCTACGAATCCTGCAGCAGAAGATACTACATCACGTAAGAGAGGTGCAGCTGTCGGAGGCGGTGATTGTGAACTTGATGAAAGTAAAGCTAATAATTCCATTTACGGGGTATGGGCTAGCCTATATTACGGTAAGGCAGTACAAAAAAGCCTTTAACGGACTTAACTTAGCGGTTATAAAGCTAAATCTACCGGTGGCTCAATCGGGGTTGATACCGTTATAAACGATATATAGTTCTCTTGGTGCTGCTTATACTAGAGTCGATACGAAGTTACGTTACCAAAATGCTAAAGCCGGCCTAAGGTCGGAACTAATATGGGCTCTCTATATACGGTTTATATAACTTTATAAATAACCTATTTATAGAAGACGTAACCACCTATGCACGAAGTGATATTAAAACTAATGAACTACGTAATATTATAGGCGGTTGTGAAACAGCGCACGGTAAGTATCATTCAACTTCTTATAGCGGTCAAGTAGTTGGGGGTTATAAATTATCTATGGAAAGAAACTTCATTTGCACCGATGGCAGGAATCAGGCTTACTAAGGATTAAAGATTCTGGTTATCAGGAATACGGTACTTCTTTCCAAAACCTAACTATTCAGAAACGTCAATATAACAAGGTTGAAGGTATACTCAGCGGTGAAATTAAGACAACCTCCTATAAGGATGAATTCATAATTAGACCGCAAATTCATGTCTTTATTACTTAACGCGAGTTTTGTATTAATAAAGGCGTTTTATAGCTGATAATCACTAGGTTACGAGTGTATTAATAATACTGTTTTTGTTATAAAATTAGTGAGAAAACACACGTTTTGAATTAAGGTAGTGTCTTTACAGTATTAGAAAAAAGTTTATAGGTTATTGAAAAATAATATAAAGAGCAATAACCTATGAGCATAGATTTTATAGAAATATTTTGCTACGTCGATTTGCAAGAATTAGATAAGCATACAAATTCAATGACTCAAAATAACAACAAATCTGGTCCAAAAAGTAGACTGCATAGAAGTGAGGTAATAACGATTATAATAGGTTACTGACAGTCATCTTATGATTGTTTTAAAAACTATTTTATCTGAAACAGATATGAATTCATCATCAAAGAGATTTTCAGTTAGTAAGCTTATAGCCAATTTATAAAAATAATAGGTCCACATTTACCACTATTAGTATTAATATTAAATTCTATTTTGGATCAGTGTGACGGACTATCTTTTGTAGATTCAAGTAGTATAGAGGTATGCAAGAAATATCGTATTTCAATGAATAAAGTGTTTGCTGGTATAAGCAGCACGTGGTGCAACAACAAAAGGTTGGTTCTATGGACTCAAACTACATTTAATAATTAATAGAGCTGGTGGTATAAGTTAAAGCATCTTTTAGTCCTGGTAATAAGGATGATAGAAAACAGCTAGAATTGATGATAAAAAATCTTTTTGGTAAAATATTTGGAGATCGTGATTATATTTCACAAAAATTATTTCAACAACTTTTAGAGCAAGGAGTTTTTATAGTAACTAGAGTAAAGAAAAATATGAAAAATAAGCTTATGTCTATGTTGGATAAAATATTATTGCTTAAAAGATCATTGCTAGAATCTATTTTTAGCAAAATTAAACTATTGAGTAAGTTTGAGCATTCAAGGCATAGATCAGTTACAAATGCCTTTGTTCATATGGTTGCAGCACTGATAAAAATTATCAAATGTCTGATAATAAACCTTCTATTACATCTCTCTTGATAGTCTAAATTCTATGCTCTGTTAATTCGAAACTCGCGTTAATTACGACTTTAAAGGTAAAACACCGGCAATCGTTGCAGATCTTAACGGTCTTAATAAGCCTCTACCGGTACCAGCACCTAAACCTACTAAAATGCTATATGATTTAGGGGCAGGTGCAGTAAAGTAATTAAGAAGGGTAGAATGGAGTACGGAGTGCAGCATTACAGTCTGAACTTAGCTAAAAAATACCATGTCCAGTCCGGTTAAAGCAAACTTCTAAAAACCTGCATCAATTAAGAATAAGGATTATTAATATCTGTAATTATTTTTCGGGAACTGCGATAGTTTTTATGGTAATTGCATGTAGTTTTTTATTTAATATTTCAGACAGGGCGTTTTTTACTAATTTATGTTGATTAATTAAAGAAAGTCCATTAAATTGAACGTCTGATATTTCTAAGGCATAATGGTCTTGATCTCCTACTAAATCAGTAATTTTCATTGTACTGTTCGGAAATGATTCTTTAAGTATTTTTTCTAACTCTTCTATAGATATTGCCATTATTTTATCAGTATTAATTTAAGTATTAATTAAAGTTTTTTTGCTTAAAGTAAAGCTTTATATGAATTTTTATTATAGAATTTTAAACATTCATTGATAAAATCGACTCTTATGCATATAATAATTAATATTATTATGTCATTTATTAATTATTATGAAAAAAGAAACTGAAGAATTAAAATTATTTATCTTAGAATGTTTAAGTGAGAAAAAAGCAGAAGATATTGAGGTAATTGATTTAACAGGAAAACATAAATTAGCCGATTATATTATATTTGCTAGCGGTCGTTCGACTAAAAATGTTAGAGCAATTGCTGAATATGTAGCTTTAGAATTAAAAAATAATGCTGGTATAAATAGTAATATTGAGGGACTTGGTAAATCAGAATGGGTACTAATAGATGCAGGTACTATTTTAATTAATATTTTTTATCCTGAAGTACGGGAGCATTTTAAGTTAGAAGAAATTTGGAAAAGATGAACGATCATATTCTTATTAACGTTATAATTTTACTCGGTACTGCGGTTTTTATTGTGGCTATACTTAAGCGTCTTAGATTAAGTCCGGTACTTGGTTACTTAATTGCCGGAGCTGCAATAGGTGATCACGGTTTAAAAATCGTAACATATGACCAAACTAAGTTATTAGGTGAACTTGGTGTAGTATTTCTATTATTTGCGATAGGACTTGAGTTATCCTTTGAGCGATTAAAAGCTATGAGACGATATGTATTTGGTCTCGGTAGTTTGCAAGTTTTAACAACCGCTATAGTAATTGCCGGTGCAATGGTGCTTATAGACGGCAATAGTAGTGCGGCTATTATTACCGGTGGTGGTCTGGCCCTTTCATCTACGGCACTTGTTATGCAGGTTATTGAGGAAAATCGTAGTCAATCAACGCAAATAGGAAGAGTTTCTTTAGCTATTCTGTTACTACAAGATTTGGCCGTAGTGCCATTGCTTGTAATAGTTCCGTTACTTGCCGGTAACAATAAAGCCTCGCTTGCAGCGGCTCTTGGTATTGCACTCTTAAAAGCCGTAACGGCCTTACTGACAATATTTATTGTCGGTCGTGTTTTTCTTCGTCCTGTATTTTCATTCATTTCATCAGAAAGTAATAATGCAAGCGAGTTACCTATTTCGATGACTTTGTTAATAGTACTTTCTGCTGCTTGGGCTACCGAAACATTTGGTTTATCTTTAGCTCTAGGAGCATTTGTTGCCGGAGTATTAGTTGCGGAAACTGAATTTAGATTGCAGGCAGAGGAAAGTATTTATCCTTTCAAAAGTTTATTTTTAGGATTGTTTTTCATGACCGTGGGTATGAATATCGATGCCCTAGAAATGTATGAAAAAATATCTCATATTCTTACTTTATCGATTGCTTTAATAGGTATAAAAACCTTAATCATAACGGCTTTTTGTATTTTATTCGGTTTTAATAAAGGAGTGGCTTTTTATTCAGGCTTATTATTATCGCAAGGCGGAGAGTTTGGTTTTATATTATTCAGTTTAGGTAAAGATAGCGGAGTATTAGAAGAAAGTACTGCCGATATATTATTACTCGTAGTTACTTTTACTATGGCACTTACTCCATTACTCGCAGCTTTAGGGCAAAAGATTGCCGAGAAAGTTGATAAAGGACTTGGTAAAACTCCGACTCAAATGATTGAGCTTGGGGCAAGAGATTTAACAAACCATATTATTATTGCCGGACTCGGTAATACCGGTAAAATGGTAGCAAGAGTTTTGGAAGCGGAAGGTATAAGTTACGTAATACTTGATTTAGATGATGATAGAGTAAAAGAAGAGCTATCAAACGGTTTGCCGGTTTTTAAAGGTGATGTATCGCAAGCCGATACTCTAAAGGCATTAGGTACAGAAAGAGCATTCGCTATAATACTTACTATGAATAATCAAGTAACTATCAAGAAATCGCTTAAAACAATTAGTGGTAATTATCAGGATATACCGGTTGTCGTTAAGTTAAAAAATTTAAAAAATGCTAGAGAGTTTTATGATTTAGGTGCCACAACTATTATTCCGGAAAGTTATGAGACTGGATTACAAATAGGTGGAACAGTCCTAAAAAATATAGGTATTAGCGAGCAGGAAATTAATAGAATAAAAGTACAATTTAGGCTTGGTAATTATATAATAGCAAAAAAAGAGGATGCTTTATCTGAAGCGGAATATAATGATTAAAATTCAAATTCTTATTACTTTAATTATTGTAATATTATCAACAACAATTAATGCCGATAATAAAAAATTGCCTATTCCGAGATTTGTTTCAATAAAATCTAATGAAGTAAATGCAAGGAGCGGACCAACTACTAAATCTGCCGTAGAATGGGTTTTTGTTAAAAAAGGCGAACCGGTAGAAATAATTGCAGAGTACAAGCAATGGCGACAAGTACGTGACATTAACGGCGAAGGTGGTTGGATACATTCAAGCGTTTTATCAGGTAAAAGATCAGTAGTTATTACTTCTGATAAGGAAATAGAACTTACCAAATCCGCAGACCCTAAAAGCCGAGTTATAGCAAAATTAATGCCAAAAGTTCGTTGTAGTTTAAAAAAATGTAAAGAACAATTCTGCCAAATTACATGTAAGGATTACACAGGTTGGATTTCCAAGAAAGTAATTTGGGGAGTGTATGATGATAATGATAGGTATTACTAGGCTTCTTGCATAACCTCCTTCTAAAGGTAATTTGTAAGTCAATCCGGTACTCGCATCCTCACGTACTTTTATGTACGCTGCAGTGCTGTGTTTCGTGTTTCCTTCAAGTTCCTCTTTATAAGATAGGTTATGCAAGAAGCCTAGTACCGATAATAAATTGTAAAAGTAATTTACTACCTGAAGTTAATTTACTATATATAAAAATTTACCAAAGATATAATTATTTATGCAAAGATATTTAGACGGTACAAATGATATCGCATTTAAAAAATTATTTAGCGATAAAGTAAAATTAATAAATTTATTGAACTCTCTTCTTAGATTATCGAAAGGGGATAGAATCATAGATTTAAGCTATATAACTACTGAACAGTTGCCTTTATTTCTTGAAGGGCGAAGAAGTTTGTTCGATCTAAAAGTTAAAGATGAAACCGGTAGATGGTATATAATCGAGATGCAGCGTAAAATGGAGAAAGATTATCTTAATAGAACGCAGCTTTACGGTTGTTATACCTACGTTAGTCAAATTAAGAAGGGTATGAAACATAAGGATTTATTGCCGGTAGTAATAATTTCTATCATAAGAGCAAAAGCTTTGCCTGATGAATTACCGTATATTAGCTATCATCATATAAAAGAAAGCAATATCCATAAACAATATTTGTTTTCATTAACTTATGTATTTATTGAACTAGGGAAGTTTAAAAAAAATGATCTTAAAGATGATACCGATGAATGGTTGTATTTATTAAAATATGCTTCGCAAGAACAAGAACCGCCAAAAGAGATTAAAAATGAAATTGTGTTATCGGCATATGCAAGTTTAGAGCAATATAAATGGACAGAACAGGAGCATGATGATTATTTTAGAGCTGAAATGGCTATACAACAAGAAATAGACAAGTTTGAAGAAAAGTTTAATGCCGGGATGGAGAAGGGTATAGAGAAAGAGAAAATTGAAACTGCCAAAGAAATGTTAATAGAGAACGGACCTATAGAGCAAATAGCACGATATACTAAGCTTACAATAGAAGAAATAAAAAAGCTAAAAGCAGAAAAATATAAAGTATAGATATTTAAATGAAAACCACCTTACCCGAACGTTCTCTTAAAATTAGAGCAAGGCTTAATTTTATAGTGCAACAGATTTTAGATATTGCACAGGAAAAATCTCTATGATTATCTTGTACGGCTCTTTTGCTAGAGGTGATTGGGTACGTGATCTAACCTCACGGCTATCATAGCGATACTGATATTTTGATAATTCTGAAAAAAGGTAAATATAAAGGATACACTGCTTTAAGATTAAAAGATAATATATATATAATATAAGATTAGAAAAAACAGGAATAATAAACCCTAAGCAAATTATTCCGTATGATTCAAGAATATCGATAATTCTAGAGTCAATAGAGGAAATAAATAGGCAGTTAGAAAAGGACGTTATTTTTATACCGATATAAAAAAAGAAGGTATTCTTTTATATGATAGCAGTGAATTTATACTTAGCGAGGCTAAAGATTTACCTTGGAGCGAGATGAAAGACATCGCTAAAGATTATTATGAATATTGGTTTGGTAGAGGTAAAGGTTTTTTAAAAGGGGCAACTACTTATTTAAACGATTTGGAGTATGCTTGCTTTATCAGCCTTTGCCCTTCTCATCAAGCTACAGAAAGTCTTTACAGTACTATTTTTTATTAGTTTTCTCAAACTACAAACCTAAATTACATAATGTACAAGAACTAGGTAGCATGGCAGGAAATTATGATAATGAATTATGGAGTGTATTTCTTCAATTAACCGAAGAACAAAAAAAGTGTTTTGAGCTTCTTGAAAAAGCTTATGTTGATGCAAGATATGATAAAAACTATAAAATTACTAAAGAATAGCTGCTTTGTCTTATTGAAAGAAGAGAAAAATTAAAAGAAATCACCGAAAGAATCTGCACAGCAAGAATTAATCAGTAAGGATTGAGTGTCATTCCTAACTCAGCATTGCCTGCGTGGATACCGGAGTCGTCATTGCGAGCGGGCATTGTTACGTGGACACCTAATCGTCATTGCGAGCGACTGCAAGGAGCGTGGCAATCTAGCAAAAATAATAAAAATCTAAATATTAGCATTTTTAACTGGATTGCTTCGTCAATACTTCGTATTTCCTCGCAATGATGGGGGCTTTTAAAGATATCTCTAGTTATTGAGCAATGCCCATCAAGGTTTTAGTTTAAAGATTGATAAAGTTAATTAAATATAGTATATTCGATGAACTGCAAAAGTTGGCTGAGTCGTTCTACAAGAGCTTCGGTTCTCACGTATTACGTTATACGCAGCTCATCTTGCCTTGTGAACTCCTCGTTCTTTTTGAATTTGATCTTCGTATACTAGGCTTTTAGTTTAAAGATATATATAAAAAATTATGAGTAAGAAGCTTTATATTAAGACCTACGGATGTCAGATGAATGTTTATGACTCCGTTAAGATGCAGGATTTGCTTTATCCCTTTGGCTATGAACCTACTGAAAATATTGAAGAAGCAGCTGTTATTATTCTAAATACTTGTCATATCAGAGAGAAAGCAGCCGAGAAAACTTATTCTGAACTTGGTCGTATTAAGAAACTACAAGATACCAGAACAAAACAAGGTTTAAGTTCTGCAATAATAGTTGTAGCCGGTTGTGTTGCACAGGCGGAAGGGGAGGAGATTTTTACAAGAACTCCTTATGTTGATATTGTTGTCGGTCCGCAATCTTATTATAACCTACCGGAATTAATCTCAAAAGTCGTTAGACACGAAAAGCACTTAATCGATCTTGATTTTGTTGAAGAAGCAAAATTTGATCAGCTACCTGAGCAATTATATCCGCAAGGAACAAGTGCCTTTATATCGGTACAGGAAGGGTGCGATAAATTTTGTACTTTCTGCGTAGTACCTTATACTAGAGGTGCTGAATTTTCAAGAAATGTAGAGCAGGTTTACAGAGAAGCACTAAAAGTAGTTAGTAGCGGTGCTAAAGAAATTATGTTACTTGGACAAAATGTCAATGCATATCACGGTAAAGGTCCTGCAGATAAAATATTTAGTCTAGCCGATTTACTCAAACATCTAGCACAAATTCCCAATTTAGAGAGATTACGTTATATCACCTCACACCCGATAGATATGAATGATGATCTAATAAAACTGCACGGCACCGAACCTAAATTAATGCCGTTTCTACATCTACCGGTGCAGTCAGGTTCAAATAAAATATTAAAAGCCATGAACCGCAAACATGATCGGGAATATTATTTTGATATAATTAATCGCTTAAGAGAAGCAAGGCCCGCTATAGTTTTATCCTCTGATTTTATTGTCGGGTTTCCCGGTGAAACAGATGAAGATTTTGAGGATACGTTAGATTTGGTCCGCAGAGTAAAATATGGTCAGTGCTATTCGTTTAAATATAGCCCACGTCCCGGCACACCTGGTGCAACTAAAACCGACCAAATACCTGAACATATAAAATCAGAGAGATTAACTATATTACAACAAGAACTCATGGCTCAGCAACTAGCTTTTAATGAAAGTTGTGTTGGTAGTACTATGAAAGTTCTATTTGATCGCAATGGTAAATGCGATGATCAGATAATAGGTAAAACTCCATACATGCAGTCCGTATATATCCAAAACCCTAATAAATCTTTACTTGGTAAAATCGTTGATATAAAAATTACTAAGGCTTCACTTAATAGTTTAACCGGCGAAATATTAGTAAGTCATGTATAAATCTCTTCTTTTTTGTTTAAAAATTTTTGCCTTCCTTATTTTAGTAGGTTGCGGGATTACTGCTTATATAATATACCACTATTCACGTGATTTGCCTGATTACTCACAGCTTGCACGTTATTATCCACCGTCGGTAACGCGTATTTATTCCCGTGACGGCAAATTAATGGAGGAGTACGCTTTTGAACGTCGTGTATTTGTACCGATTAATAGCGTACCGAGTTCGCTAATAGAAAGTTTTATTGCAGCTGAGGATAAGAATTTCTATAACCATCCAGGCGTTGATTTGCTTGGAATAGTTAGAGCGGCATTTTTAAACATATCTAATTATTTACATCATAGGCGTATGGAAGGAGCGTCTACCATTACTCAGCAAGTGGTTAAAAATTTTCTGCTAACTAACGAAGTTTCTCTTGAACGTAAGATTAAAGAAGCGATTCTTTCTTATATGATTTCAAGAGTATTTACTAAGGATCAAATTTTAGAATTATATCTTAATCAAACATTTTTTGGTCGTGGTGCATACGGTGTTGCGGCAGCTGCACAAAATTATTTTAATAAATCCGTAGAGGAACTTACTATTGCAGAATCAGCTTTTATTGCGGCACTGCCTAAAGCTCCTTCCGAACTTAATCCTGAGAGAAACTATGCTAGAGTAAAAGCTCGTCGTGATTACGTAATAGCACGTATGTTTGAAGATGGTTATATAACAAGAGACGCTGCGAAAGAAGCTATGAATAGCCCGATAGTTTTACGTAAACGAGCTAAAGAAGAAACTGTTACGGCAGATTATTATGCTGCACAGGTCAGAGAAGAAGTAATTAGGATGTTAAATAGTAAGGAAGAATTTTATACCGGAGGTCTTACTATCATTACTTCTTTAGATGCAAAGATGCAGCAATTAGCTGAAAACTCTCTAAGAAAAGGTCTAAGGGAGTTTGATAGAAAGCGTGGTTTTAGAAAACCTATAGCTAATATTTCTCTTGATAATTGGCAAGGAGAGCTAAAAAAACTACCGACTCCTCCATCGCTTTTAGAGTATAAATTGGCTGTAGTTCTAGATGTAGCCGATAATCATGTAGAGATTGGACTTATAGACGGCAGCAAATCTAAGATGCCTATTGCTGAAATGAAATGGGCAAGAAGTAATCTTAAATCAGTTAAGACCTTGCTTAAAAAAGGTGATGTGATAGTGGTTGAGGGTATCAAAGAGGGGTATGCTCTTCGTCAGATTCCTGAAGTAAACGGTGCTATTATGGTTATGAACCCAAATACCGGACAGGTACTTGCAAGCGTCGGCGGTTATGATTTTTCCACAAGTAAATTTGATAGAGTAACTCAAGCACTTCGTCAACCCGGTTCTTTGAGTAAAACCTTTGTTTATTTAGCAGCTCTTGAAAATGGTGTTAAGCCGAATCAGATTTTTAACGATGGACCTATTGAGATTTCGCAAGGTCCAGGGATGCCTAGTTGGCGTCCTAAAAATTATGAGGGTAAGTTTTTAGGTGAAATCACTATGCGTACTGGTCTTGAAAAATCTCGTAATCTTATAACCGTAAGAGTTGCAACTGCCGTAGGACTTACAAAAATCGTTGATATAATTAAGCGTTTCGGTATTAATAATGAACCAAAAAAAGTTTACTCTATGGTACTTGGTTCAATTGAAACCACACTTAGCAGAATGACTAATGCTTATGCAATTATTGCTAACGGTGGTAAAAAAGTTGAGCCTCATTTTGTAGAATTAATTAAAGATCGTAACGGTAAAATTATTTATAGGCGCGATGATAGAGAATGTCTTGCTTGTAATGTTTCGGATAGTAATTTAGATACCGCAATATTAGAAATACCGAAAGAATATATCTATAGAGTTACAGATGAAGCTAGTGATTATCAAATTACTTCGTTTTTAACCGGAGCAATAGATAGAGGTACCGGTTATGCTGCGAAGAAGTTAGGAAAAATTATCGGCGGAAAAACCGGTACTAGTAACGATAGTAAAGATACATGGTTTGTAGGTTTTACACCCAAAATAGTAGTCGGCAGTTATGTGGGCTATGATATACCGAAAGAGCTTGGAAAAAGAGCAACAGGTTCAAACGTAGTATTACCGATTTTTATTGATTTTATGAGTAATGCTTATAAGGATGAGCCATCGCTGCCTTTCAAAGTTCCAGATTCAATTAAGCTAATCGCCGTAGATAGAGCAACTGGTAAAATTACACCAAGCGGTACTGTTATAGAAGCATTTAAAGCAAATAATGTTCAGATGCTTGAGAATGAAGATATGATTGATAATCAAGATAATAATGATATTTTTGATTATGTACCGAGTAAGGAAGATCAATCGCAGGAAATTTACTAAACTGTATAATTAGTTTAAGCCGATGTCATTCCCTGTTCTCGATGTCATGCCCGTGGAAGCGGGAATCCAGGGTAAAGCGAGATAAATCGAACTTTTAATTTTTAAAATTTGCTGTATTTCTGCTTTTTTCCTGGATTCCCGCTTCCATGGGCATAACATCGGTATCATGCAACAAAACCACCTATTTTTATTTTAACCTATGAAAAAAATTATTTTATATCTCACTGCCCTAATATCACTTACTATACCTTTTATAACTCAAGCGGATTGTTTTTTAGTTAAATGAAAATGATAAAATTATAAAACAAGAAGGTAATTGCAAGTCTCGTTATGCTCCATGCTCAACATTTAAAATTGCTATAAGTTTAATGGGTTATGATGATGGGTTTTAATTGATGAAACTCATCCAAAATTACCTTTTAAAGAATGATATGCTGACTATCTTGAAGTTTGGAAACAATCCCAAACACCTGAAAGATTGGATGAAGAATAGCTGTGTTTGGTATTCTCAGATTATTACTAATAAAGAATTAGGTCTTGAAAAATTTCGTGATTATGTAACAAAATTTGATTATGGTAATCGTGATATTTCAGGAGATAAAGGAAAGAATAACGGTTACTAATGCATGGTTTTCTAGTTCTTTAGAAATTGCACCGTAAGAACAATTAGCTTTTCTTCAGAAACTAGCAGAGAATAAATTGCCTGTAAGTGTTAAAGCCCAAGAAATAAAAATATTTTGTTTATTGAAGATTTTGTAGATTGTTGGAAGCGTTACGGTAAAACAGGCAGCGGTAATAAACTTAGCCAAGATAGAACTGTAAAGTTAAAGGATCGTAAAATCGGATGGTTTATAGGTTGGCTACAAAAAAATGACAGAACAGTTTTCTTTGTACATTTCATTGAAGATAATAAAAATTATGATTCTTATGCAGGGCGACGTTCTAAAGAAGCAGCGAAAGAAAAGCTAAAAGAATTGAAATAAATCTCAATTTTTATTTTCGAGGCCACAACCAACAGTGAATTTGCTATTGGTTGTTGATTAAAAAGCAATACTCTAGGTTCTCTATACTAAAGTACCTTCTTCTTCACTCCGGTCATATCTACCATAGCATGATCATTATCAAGTAGAGTGTTATTTTCAGTAGTAACATCTTCCTTAATTTCAGCAGCAAGTTTTTCAGCTTCAATTTCATCAATATATTGTTTTAATTTAGCTTTTTTTTGCGTTTTTATTTCTAACATACCAAGTTACCCCTACACCTATTATAACAGCTATGGAGGCGCAACTACAGCTGTGCCAATATGCTTATATATTGAGCAACCACCAAGGAATTATCGTTATCACTCTCATCAAACATATTTTCTTGAGAGTTGTAAGTTGTATTGAAAGCAGTATTAGTAAGGTTTGCTACGGTGTTATTAATCGGATTAGCTGCTATTTCAGATAAGTCTTGTGTTATGAGTTCTAATAAGTTTTCTATTGTGCTAGTACCTTGAGTAGTGCTAGATATCGGGTTAGATATTAAATTCTTTATTTCTGAAGAAGTTCCATTCAAATTATTTCCTTTAAGTACCTCAAATATTTCGTATCCTTTACTATAACCTATAGTAATAGGGTTATTAGTTGCTGCAGTATTAAGTATATACTCAATAGTAGGGTTTTAAATTTTAGTATAATTTTGTGGATCAGAATAATAACGAAAATTTTCTTGACATATTTTCATCAATGCTTCCTCATACATAAAAGTATTATCACCTTGTTTTTTAAATATATAATCTCGTATATCGTCTCCATTATCATTAACTGCAGTAATAATAGCCTCGTCTCTAGTTAACGCTTTTTTTATTTTGAAAACCCTTTAAATATTAGGTTCATGATATCGCTATTTAATAATTCAATTCCTTTGCTACACTCCATCGCTGCCATATTGTTTTTAGGACAATGCGATACAATTAAATTTTTTGTAGTAGGATCTATATAATAATTTTCTCCGTTATATCCTATTTGAAGCATATTATATTCTTGATCTCCAATATTGTTGCTCTTGCTGTAGTAATTCTTGCCACAGTGGTTAAAAATGAAGTTAATTGATGTATCATTTTGCTATTCCTTTGGATTTTTAAAATTGAAGGGCATAATCAGCAGTATTTATTTGATAGTCAAGAAATTATTAACAAAAATTAATAATTAATATATAATCATTTATAATCATTGCAATTAGGTGCAATTATATAAATTTCAATATCGCTTGCAGTATCTAAAGAAATGTTATAAACTCAAAAAGTTCATAGAAATTTAAGGGGAAAAGCTTTAGAACAAATTTTAGCAAGATAGCTATGCTTTATATTTTAAAACACAAAATTATCATTGGAATGTAGAAGGAGCAGAGTGTAGAAGTTTACATTTATTATTTGAGGGGCAGTATGAAGATTTAGCTGAAAGAATAAGAAGTTTAAATGCTAAAGTTCCCGCATTATCAGATTTAATAAAACTTGCATCTATAGATGAGGCAAATCCAAACGCAACAGCAAATGAAATGCTTAAAAGTTTAACAAAAGATCAAGATATTATTAGAGATACATTATATAAGGGACTCAAAGTAGCACAAGCAGAGGGCGATGAGGGTACACAGCCGATATGATTGATTATTGGACGAATTAAGGTGCATGAAAAGAATAGATGGATGTTAAAGAGTAGTATACTCTAGTGTCATTTCCATTTTCGTCATTGCAAGCGACTGAAAGGAGCGTGTGGCAATCTCATGAGATAGTGTATGATTCCTGAGATTGCTGCGTCGATGCTGTGCATCGCCTCGCAATGACGTTAATGCTCATAACAAACAAACTAACAAAATAAAAATAAAATGGAACAATATGATGTAGCTGTTATAGGCGGTGGTCCAGGTGGATATGTTGCAGCAATTAGAGCAGCACAATTAAAGAAAAAAGTTGTATTAATAGAAAAAGAGCATTTGGGTGGGGTATGTCTTAATTGGGGGTGTATACCGACTAAATCCCTGCTTAAATCTGCTGAGGTTTTTGAATATATAAAACATGCTAAAGATTATGGAATTGATGTTAAAGGTGCTGAAATCAACATTAAGAAAATAGTCGAACGCTCAAGAGAGATTTCAAATAAGCTTGCAGGCGGTGTTAAGTTACTACTGAAAAAAAATAAAGTTACCGTGATAGACGGAGTAGCAAGTCTTGCAGGAAATAAGGTAATAAATATAAATGATAAACCTACAGTAAAAGCAGGAAATATTATTATAGCTACCGGAGCAAGATCTAGGGTTTTAAAAGGCTTTAAGCCTGACGGTAAACAAATTTGGACTTCTAAAGAAGCTATGATACCGCAGCATGTGCCGAAATCTATGATTATTGTCGGCTCAGGTGCAATCGGTATAGAATTCGCTTCGTTTTATAATAGTATTGGTGTGGATGTTACCGTAATTGAGGCACATAATAGAATATTGCCTGCTGAAGATACGGAAATTACCGGAATCGCTCATAAGAACTTTGAGAAGAAAGGTATAAAAATTATTACAAATGCTAAGTTAATTAAGCAAACAAAATCAAAAGATAAGATAGAAGTTGAGTTAGAGTTAGCAGATAAAACACAAAAATTACAAGCTGAAATTTTACTTATGGCAGTAGGTATTACAGCTAATACGGAAAATTTAGGTCTTGAGAAAACAAAAATTAAAGTAGAAAACGGCTATATAACTACTGACGGGTTAATGCAAACTGCGGCATCAGGAATTTATGCTATAGGCGATGTAGCAGGAGTGCCTTGTTTAGCTCATAAAGCAAGCCATGAAGGTATTATTGCAGCGGAAAGCATAGCAGGCTTAAAACCGCATGCTATTAATAAACATAATATTCCTAGTTGCACTTATTCTTCGCCGCAAATAGCAAGCGTCGGTTTGACTGAAGAAGTAGCAAAAACCTTAGGTTATGAGCTTAAAATAGGCAGATTTCCTTTTATAGCTAACGGTAAGGCTTTAGTAAGCGGTGATAGCGATGGCTTAATTAAAACTATATTTGATGCTAAGACGGGTGAGTTGCTTGGAGCTCATATGATAGGCTCGGAAGTTACAGAATTAATACAAGGATATGTGGTTTCAAAAAATTTAGAAGGAACGGAGTTGGATTTAATTAACACTATCTTCCCGCATCCGACTTTATCGGAAATGATGCATGAATCAGTATTCTCTGCTTATGATAGGGCAATACATATATAATATTCGATCAACTTCAAAAATTGGCTACGTCGTCTTATAAGAGCTGTGGTGCTCACATATTAAGTATACGCTCCGCTCCTCGTCTTATAGACTCCTTGCTCTTGTTGAAGTTGATCTCCGTATATACGTTTCATTTTACTTCGGAGATATAAATTAAGAAAATGAACAAAGGTAATTTAATTGAGAATTATGCAGTAGCGTTATTTAATAACGCTATGGTTGATAATATACAAGATAAGATCTTTGAAGAAATTACTTCTATAAACCGTATAATTACCGATAATTTTGATATTAGAGAGTTCCTATTTTCTCCTATAGTAAATAAGAACGACAAAATTAACGCAGTCAATTTGTTAGCAAAAAATATCAAAATTAGCACAATAGTACAAAATTTTTTATTGTTATTGGTAAAAAATTCTCGTACTGCTAGTTTATCTAATATAGTAGATGCTTATAATACTTTACTATATGAAAGTAAAAATATAAAGATAGTTCAGGTTATTTCTGCAAATAAGTTACAACCTAAAGAGCAGGAGTGGATTAAATCTCTTATAGAAAAAGAATTAAATCAAAAAACAGAAATATTATTTGATATAGATAGTACTATTATTGGCGGTATTGTAATTAAATATGATAGTATGTTGCAAGATTACTCAATAAAAGGTAGTTTAGAGAAAATAACGAAAGCTTTAAAGACAGTTAATGTTGCTGCATAGAGATTTATATAGTCATTGTGAGGAAATTACGAAGTAATTGACGAAGCAATCTCAGGATATTTTATGAGATTGCCACGTCGCTTCGCTCCTCGCAATGACGACTCGGTATCCACACGGGCAATGCTCGTTCGCAATGACAAGAAAATTAGGAGACATAAACCACATGAAACTAAAGCCTATTGAAGTAGCTGAAATATTACAAAAGGAAATAGCTAATATTAATTGCTTAAGTGAGCTTGAGGAAGTAGGGCAGGTAATAACCGTCGGTGACGGTATAGCCCAAATTTACGGTCTTGCTAATGTAAAATCTGGTGAAGTAGTAGAATTTAAATCCGGTGTTAAGGGCCTTGTTTTAAACTTGGAAAACGATAGTGTTGGTGCTGTAATTATGGGGGATGATAACCAAGTACAGCAAGGTGATAATGTCAAAAGAACTAAAGAAGTTTTGGAAGTACCGGTAGGAAAAGCTTTGCTTGGTCGTGTTGTTGATGCTCTAGGTAATCCTATTGACGGCAAAGGCGATATTGCAAGTAAAGAGTACAGACATATCGAGATGAAGGCTCCGGGGATAATAGAAAGAACGAGTGTGAGCGAACCCGTACAAACCGGAATAAAGGCTATAGATTCGTTAATCCCAATAGGTAGAGGACAAAGAGAGTTAATAATCGGTGACAGGCAAACCGGAAAAACGGCTATAGCCGTTGATACTATTATTAATCAAAAACAAGCTCATTCACTTACTAATGAAAGTGATAAAATTTATTGTATTTATGTAGCTATTGGGCAGAAAAGATCAAGTGTTGCACAAATAGTAAAAAAACTAGAAGATGCCGGAGCCATGGACTATACACTCATTGTTTCGGCTACTGCTTCGGAAGCTGCAGCTCTTCAATTCATTGCTCCTTATTCTGCTTGTAGTATGGGCGAATATTTTCGTGATAACGGTATGCACGCACTTATTATTTATGATGATTTAAGTAAGCATGCCGTTGCATATAGACAAATCTCATTATTACTTAGAAGACCTCCCGGGCGAGAAGCCTATCCCGGCGACGTGTTCTACCTGCATTCAAGGTTGCTTGAGCGTGCTGCTAAAATGTCAGAGGCAAAAGGCAGCGGTTCACTTACTGCTCTTCCTATAATCGAAACGCAGGCAGGTGACGTATCCGCATATATCCCAACAAATGTTATTTCGATTACCGACGGTCAAATTTTCTTAGAAAGTGAGCTATTTTATAAAGGCGTAAGACCTGCCGTTAATGTCGGTATTTCGGTAAGCCGTGTTGGTTCTGCAGCACAAATAAAGGCTATGAAGCAGGTAGCAGGTTCGGTAAAGCTAGAACTTGCTCAATTTAGAGAGCTTGAGTCTTTCTCGCAATTTGGATCAGATTTAGACCCTGCCACTAAAGCACAAATCGATCACGGTAAAAGATTAGTTGAGATATTAAAACAAGCTCAATATCATCCTTTTCCGGTAGAAGAACAAATAGTAAGTATTTATGTCGGAACTAAGAAATATTTAAATGATGTCCCGATTCAGAAAGTAAAAGAATTTGAAGATAAAATGCTTACGGAGATAAGGTTAAATAAAAAAGATATTTTGGAATCAATAAAAAACGAGCAACGTATAACCGAAGAAACCGAGCAGAAACTGAAAGCATTTTTAGAAAACTTCGTTAAGAAATTTGTTAAATAAGATGATGTTGTTTTTGTGTGGATACTAAATCGTCATTGCGCGCGACTGAAAGGAGCGTGGCAATCTCAGGATATTTGACGAGATTGCAACAAAGCTTCGTTCCTCGCAATGACATAAAAATACTAAATAAATATGTCAAATTTAAAGCAGTTAAGCACTAGAATTAAAAGCGTTAAATCTACACAAAAGATTACTAAAGCAATGCAACTAGTATCAGCTTCTAAAATGGCAAAAATAAAGAGTCAAATAGCCAATTCAAATTTTTATATTGAGGCTATTAGTAAAATGATGTCTGCTATATTATCAATTGATATGTATGAGTTATCTATAGAAGAGCAGAGATTTTTTAATACCGTGCCGAATAAAGCAAATTTATTGATAGTTATGACATCACAGCGTGGTTTATGCGGAACGTTTAATTACAATATAATTAAGCAAGTTAAGAATGATATTAAAGAGTTAGAAAATAAAGGCGAACAAATAAAACTTATCATTATTGGAAAAAAAGGTTACGAAGCACTAAAAAGGCAATATGTAAGTTATATTGATAGTTATTTTGAGTTACCCAAAATTCATGATGAAAATCTGGTGCTACAAGTAAAACAAAAAATTATGTCGGCAGTAGAAAATCTAGAAGTTAGTAATTGTGTTATATATTTTAATAAATTTAAGAACGCAATGACTCAAATTATGACTAGACAACAGATTTTACCGGTAGCAAAATCTCAGGATGATTCTATGATAGATAATCCTATAGTTAATTTAGTCGGATTCGGATACAAGGAACGAGGAGCGAAGCCTATAAATAATAGGAGAGCGACGAGTGACATAGTAGGCGAGTCCAAATCAATTGACTATAATTATGAATATGAGGGAGAGAATCTCATTTCTAATCTAATTAATTTATATGTGAATTCCCAAATAAATTATGCTTTACTACAAAGTAGAGCAAGTGAGGAGGGAGCTAGAATGACCGCTATGGAAAATGCAACGAATAATGCTAATGATTTAATAAGCAAGTTAGTTTTAAAGCTAAATAGATCAAGACAGGCTATTATTACTACGGAATTAATAGAGATTATAGCCGGTTCGGAAGCGGTTTAGATATACTCGTTTAATTTGCAAAATTGGCGTCGTTGTTTCATATTTTTTGACCGCAGCGTACATACTAGTACGTGAGGATCAAAAAATATGAAACGCCTTGCTCTTTTCCACATTAAACTGTGTCTATCTGCTCTTCATTTTATTTGTAGTATATTTTTTAACAAAAGAAAAAATCATGGCAAAAAATATTGGAAAAATTACTCAGATTATTTCAGCGGTGGTGGATGTAAAATTTACGAATAACGGTGAGTTACCGGAAATTTTAAATGCTCTAGAGTGCTATAATGATAAACAAAGGATAGTACTGGAAGTAGCACAACATATAGGTGATGATACGGTGCGTTGTATTGCTATGGATTCTACGGAAGGGTTAGTGCGGGGCGTAGAAGTAATAGATACAGGCAGTCCTATTCGTATTCCTGTAGGTACTGAGACGCTTGGGCGTATTATGAATGTTGTAGGTGAGCCGATTGACGGTAAAGGAGACATTAAAAGCTCAAATATTTCTTCTATATATAAGCCTGCTCCTGATTTTACCAATCAGTCAACCGAGCGTAATATATTAGTAACCGGTATTAAAGTTATTGATTTACTTGCTCCTTATACTAAAGGCGGTAAAATAGGACTATTCGGTGGTGCAGGAGTCGGTAAAACCGTGCTTATAATGGAGCTTATTAATAACGTAGCTAAAGCACACGGCGGTTATACGGTATTTGCAGGAGTCGGTGAGAGAACTAGAGAAGGTAATGATCTTTACCATGAAATGATTGACTCGGGTGTTATTAACCTTGCAGAGCCTGAAAAGTCAAAAGTAGCGTTAGTTTATGGACAAATGAACGAGCCGCCGGGAGCAAGGGCAAGAGTTGCGTTAAGCGGTCTGACCATTGCGGAGAGTTTTAGAGATATGAATGAAGGGCAAGATGTTTTGTTTTTTGTAGATAATATTTTCCGGTTTACTCAAGCAGGTTCTGAAGTATCGGCGTTACTCGGTAGGATTCCGTCAGCGGTAGGGTATCAGCCTACTCTTGCAACCGATATGGGCGAACTACAAGAGCGTATCACCTCTACTAAGTACGGCTCAATAACTTCCGTGCAGGCTATATATGTACCGGCGGATGATTTAACTGATCCTGCTCCTGCTACTTCTTTTGCACATTTAGATGCTACAACGGTACTTAGCCGTCAGATAGCCGAGCTTGGGATTTACCCGGCAGTTGACCCGTTAGATAGTAACTCGCAGGTACTTGATCCGATGATTGTCGGTGAAGAACATTATAGTGTAGCAAGACAAGTGCAGCAGGTTTTACAAACTTATAAATCGTTGCAGGATATTATCGCTATTTTAGGTATGGATGAGCTATCCGAAGAAGATAAACTAACCGTGGTACGTGCTAGAAAAATACAGCGTTTCTTATCGCAGCCTTTCCATGTCGCTGAAGTATTTACCGGAGCTGAAGGCAAATTTGTTAATCTAGCCGATACTATCGCAGGCTTTAAAGGACTTGTAGAGGGTAAATACGATGATTTACCGGAAGCTGCTTTTTATATGGTCGGAACTATAGACGAGGCTATAGAGAAGGCGCAGACGTTGAAGTGACGTTGATGTCATTCCCGCCTACGCGGGAATGACGTAGTAATTTTACTATATTATTCTATGAACGCAACAATTCTAGTCAAAATAATTACTCCTTTAAGTATTGCATTTGAAAAGCAAGCTAAAATGGTAACAATGCCGGGTGAGGAGGGTATGTTTGGAGTGCTGCCGAGTCACGTTCTGATGATTGTTAGTTTAAAAGCCGGTTTAGTGCAGGTTTATATAGATGATATGCATGAATCCGAAAACACTTATCTTATTTCCGGTGGTGTAACCAAAGTAACGGCAAATTATATTAATATAGCTACGGAAACGGCTATTAACGTTACGAATTTAAGTGAAGCGGAAATAGCAACTAAGCTTCTCGATCTTTAAAAACGTTTATCAGATCAACATTAATTTGTTTGAAAAATCTACGTTTTGGGATAAGGTTATTTTAATGTCATTGCAAGGCTTTTTTCCGTCATTGCGAAGAGCGAAGCGACGCAGCAATCTTGTCAATCTTCCTGAGATTGCCACGCAGTCTACGGCTGCTCGCAATGACGATGTTCATTCCACATAATCAAGTGAGAAACAAATGTCAAAAGTACATAATTCAGAATATATACAAGAGTTATCAGTCGATAATACTTCATACAAAATTTACGATATAAATAAAGCAGCAAGTGATATCGATCTTCCCTTAAAAAAGCTTCCATATAGTTTAAGAGTATTATTTGAGAATGTATTACGTTCTAATGGTTCAAAGCAAAGCTTACTTGTATTTAAAGAATGGCTAAAAACTAAAAAATCTGATGCGGAAATAGATTTTATGCCGGCAAGAGTTTTGATGCAGGACTTTACTGGTGTGCCTGCTATTGTAGATTTGGCGGCTATGCGTGATGCGATGAAGAAAATAGGAGGCGATCCGTTAAAAATTAACCCGCTTATTCCTGTTGATTTGGTAATAGACCATTCCGTAAGCGTTGATTCTTATGCAGCTAAGGATTCATTCGATAAAAATGTTCAAATGGAAATGAAACGTAATATAGAGCGTTATGCATTTCTTAAATGGGGGCAGCAAGCATTTAATAATTTTAAAGTAGTGCCGCCGGGTACGGGTATTTGTCATCAGGTAAATTTAGAATATTTAGCAAAAGTCGTGTGGCATAAAGACGGCACCCTTTATCCTGATAGTTTAGTTGGAACGGATAGCCATACAACTATGGTAAACGGTTTATCGGTGCTTGGTTGGGGAGTCGGCGGCATAGAGGCAGAAGCTGCCATGCTAGGTCAACCTCTTACTATGATCCTGCCGGAGGTAATTGGGGTAAAACTAACAGGAAAATTAACAGGTATAGCTACCGCAACTGATTTAGTTTTAACCGTTACCAAGATGTTGCGGAAAAAGAAAGTAGTAGGTAAATTTGTCGAGTTTTTCGGTGAGGGGCTTAAAAACCTAACGATTGCCGATCGTGCTACTATTTCTAATATGTCGCCTGAATACGGTGCTACTTGCGGCTTTTTCCCGATTGATCAAGAAACTATAAAATATCTAGAGCTAACAGGTAGAGAAAAAACGCAAATCAGATTGGTAGAGAAATACGCAACCGAGCAGAATCTTTGGTATGATTTTGAACATGCGGCAGAATATACCGAGGTTTTAGAGCTAGATTTATCTACGGTACATAGTTCACTTGCCGGTCCAAAACGTCCGCAAGATCGAGTAAACTTAAACGATGTAGCAAGTAATTTTAAATATGAATTACCGAATTTTGCTTTAGAAAATAAAGACATTGATAAAAAATATGCCGTAGCAAATCAGAATTACGAAATCGGTAACGGCGATGTGGTAATTGCAGCAATTACTAGCTGTACTAATACTTCTAATCCTTCGGTTATGATTGGTGCAGCACTTCTTGCTAAAAAAGCACTGGAACACGGGTTAAAGGTAAAACCTTGGGTTAAAACTTCTCTTGCTCCTGGTTCAAAAGTCGTAACGGAATATTTGAAGCTTAGCGGTCTTGATAAATATTTAGATGAATTAGGGTTTAATCTAGTAGGTTACGGCTGCACTACTTGCATCGGTAATTCCGGACCTCTAAATCCGGAAATAGAGGAAACTATTAACAAAAACGGGCTAGTTGTTGCTTCTGTTTTATCTGGTAATAGGAATTTTGAAGGGCGAATTAATCCGCTTACTAAAGTAAGTTATCTCGGTTCGCCTATTTTAGTCGTAGCATATGCACTTAGCGGCACTCTTAATATAGATCTAACAAATATGCCCATAGGAGAAAATATTTATTTAAAAGATATTTGGCCAAGCAAAGAAGAGATAGATGAAGTTATTGCAAATTCCATTAATTCCTCTATGTTTATAGAAAAATATTCTGATATATTTAGCGGAACGAAAGAGTGGAAAGATTTACAGGTTACTAATAGTTCTACTTATAACTGGAATAAGAATAGTACCTATATTAATAATCCGCCTTATTTTGAGGATATAGGCAGCAAGAATAATATACAAGATATAAAATCTGCAAAAATTCTAGCAATTCTCGGTGATTCTATTACTACCGATCATATTTCGCCGGCAGGTAGTATTAGTAAAACCAGCCCTGCTGCTAAATATTTAACGGACCATCATATAGAGCCTCTAGATTTCAACTCTTACGGATCACGTAGAGGAAATCATGAAGTAATGATGCGTGGCACATTTGCTAATATTCGTATAAAAAATGAGATGTGTAAAGGTGTAGAAGGCGGGTTTACCATAAACCAGTTAAGCGGCACGCAGCAAACTATCTACGATGCAGCTATGGACTACAAAGCTCATGATGTACCGGTAGTGATTTTTGCAGGTAAAGAATATGGCAGCGGCTCATCTAGAGACTGGGCAGCAAAAGGACCTGGGTTGCTTGGTGTAAAGGCAGTGATTGCCGAGAGCTTTGAGCGAATACATCGCTCAAATTTAGTAGGTATGGGTATTTTACCGTTAACTTTTACCGGTAATAATACAAGATTAGATTTAAAGTTAGACGGTTCAGAAACTATTGACATTACAGGCTTAAGCGAGAATATAAGCTCTTATAATCCTGTTAAATGCGTGATAAAAAAACAAACCGGTGAAATAAGAACAATCGATTTAATATTGCAAATATTTACGGATAATGAGATAAATTATATAAAGCACGGTAGTATTATGCATTTTGTGGTAGAGAGTTTGAAGGGGTAGTTTGCTGGTATCGTCATTGTGAGGAAATTGCGTAGCAATTGTACGTACGCAATCTTAGGAGTTTGTTATTATTTCATGAGATTGCCACGCAGCTTACCGCTGCTCGCAATGACAACTCAGATAGCCATGCAACAACGCCACACGGGAACGACATAAAGAGGTAAAAATATGGACAAGCATCTTAAAGAATATACCGAGAGCGGTAAGAAAAATTTAATTGTGGTATATATATTATATTTATGCGGGATAGTAGCTCCGATATTGCCGTTAATCGGGGTATTTTTTGCATATCTTAACAAAGATAAAGGCGATAACTTTGCAATTAGTCATTACGTGTTTTTATTTCGTACTTTTTGCCTTGGGGTTCTTGGGTGGATTGTATGTTTTATATTTACGTTTATCATGATTGGAGTAGTACTATACTTTATACTCGCTGTTTGGTATATACTGCGTGTTGCCATCGGTTTTAAATATATGATAGAAGACAAAGCATACCCAAACCCTATGACTTATTGGATAAAATGAAAATGATAAAGCTGAACGTAGACGGCTCTGAAATAGAAGTATCAGAAGGTAGCACCGTTTATCAAGCCTGTACACAAGCAGGAAAAGAAATCCCTCATTTTTGTTATCATGAGCGTCTAAAAATCGCTGGTAATTGCCGTATGTGCTTGGTTGAAATGGAAAAATCACCAAAGCCTATAGCTTCTTGTGCTATGCCGGTAAGTAACGGTATGGTTATTCATACCGATACGCCTATGGTAAAAAAAGCACGTGAAGGGGTGATGGAGTTTTTACTGATTAACCATCCTTTAGATTGTCCTATTTGTGATCAGGGCGGAGAGTGTGATTTACAGGATCAGGCTTTCAGATACGGCAAAGGTACTAATAGATTCCACGAAAATAAGAGATCTATTAAAGATAAATATATGGGACCACTGATTAAAACAGCGATGACTAGATGCATACAATGCACAAGATGTATTAGATTTGTGAGCGATATAGCGGGAATAGAGGAAATGGGAGCTATTCACCGTGGAGAACACATGGAAGTAACTTCATATTTAGAGCAAACTTTAGATTCCGAAATTTCCGGTAATATGATCGATATTTGTCCCGTCGGTGCTTTGAACTCTAAGCCTTATGCTTTTAAAGCTCGTAAATGGGAGCTAAAACATACCGCTAGCATTGGAGTGCATGATGCCGAAGGTTCTAATATTCGTATTGATAGTAGAGGCGATGAGGTAATGAGGATATTACCTCGTGTTAATGAAGAAATAAATGAAGAGTGGCTTTCGGATAAGAATCGTTTTAGTTATGACGGTTTAAAATATCAGCGCTTGGATCGTCCTTATATCAGAAAAAACGGTAAGTTAGTAGAAGCTAGCTGGAGTGAAGCTTTAAAGACAGTAGCGAATAAAATAAAATCAGTAAAACCAGAAAAGATTGCTGCTATTGCTGGTTCTCTCTCTTCTGTCGAAGCAATGTTTATGTTAAAAACATTATTGCAAAAGCTTGGTTCTAATAATTACAGCGTTAATCAGTTTGACTATAAATTAGATACCACGCAACGAGGCAATTATTTATTTAATACTACTATTGCAGAGATAGAAAAGGCTGATTTATGTTTGCTAATCGGAGCAAATCCAAGGCAAATAGCTCCAGTATTAAATAGTAGAATAGGTATGCGAGTACGTGCCGACTCACTAAAAGTAGCAAGAATAGGTGGAGGGCATAATCAAACCTATAAAATTCAGGATTTAGGAGGTGATATTAAGATTATTGAGGAGCTAGCCATTGGTACTCATGAGTTTACGAAAGCCTTAAAAGCAGCAAAATATCTGATAATTATAGTAGGTGACGGTGTATATGCAAGAGATGACGGATATGCTATATTATCGCTTATTCATAGGATAGTGATTGAATATAATATTATGCGTGATGATTGGAAAGGCTTTAATATATTGCATAATCACGCTTCTATAGTTGGTGGTCTTGATATTGGTTTTAATACTCCTATTAAGCTCGAAGAGTTGGAACTCGCTTATTTACTTGGAGCGGATGCCGTCCCATTTGATAAGCTGAAATCGACTTTTATAATATATCAAGGACATCACGGGGACGTAGGTGCTAGCAGTGCTGACGTAATTTTACCTGCGGCTGCTTATACCGAGCAGAGCGGAATTTACGTAAATTTAGAAGGTAGACCGCAAATAGCAGAAAAAGCAGTATCGCCTGTAGGGGTAGCTAAAGAAGATATAGAAATTATTACAGAACTTGCTGGTTATCTAAAAATAATAGATATCGGAATGGATAATTTGCAAGAAGTAAGAGTAAGGCTTGCTAAAGAATATAAGGTATTTGCTAGTATTGATAGGATTATAAAAAATAAATTTAGTAAGTTTAGTTCTAAAGATAAGTTATCAAAAGAGCCTATAACTGCAGAACCTATTAATTATTATATGACTGACGTGATTAGTAAAAATTCGGTCACTATGGCTAAGTGCGTTGAGGCTAAGGAAGCAAGAGACGGGGAGGCAGCATGATGAAAAGTATGCTATTCTCACCCCGTATATCATTCCCGCAAAAGCGGGAATCCAGTTCTTTTTTTTGTAAATTATTTTCTGGATTCTCACTTTTGCGGGAATGATATAATAAGAGTACAATCATGCTAGAATTCTTTTTTGAATATATTTTTCCGTTAATTATCATCGCTCTAAAGGTAGTTGCAATTACTATCCCTTTAATATTGTGCGTTGCGTATTTAACATATGCAGAGCGTCGTGTTATTGGATTAATGCAGCTTCGACGAGGACCTAACGTTGTCGGTCCGTTTGGATTACTTCAGCCTATTGCTGATGCGGTTAAGCTCTTATTCAAAGAGCCGATCATTCCAACCAATTCCGATAAAATATTATTTATTTTAGCACCGATGATAACTTTTATATTAAGTTTAATCGGCTGGGCAGTTATACCCTTTGCACAGGGCGTAGTTCTGGCAGATATTAATGTAGGTGTTTTATATATTCTTGCTATTTCCTCTTTAAGTGTTTACGGCATTATTATTGCCGGCTGGGCTAGTAACTCAAAATATGCTTTTTTAGGAGCTATACGTTCCTCTGCCCAAATGATTTCTTATGAAGTGTCGATGGGGCTGGTTATTATTACCGTGCTACTTACTACCGGTACTCTCAATTTAAGTGAGATCATTGAAGCACAAAGAACAATGCCGTGGTGGATTGATTTAATACTACTACCTATGGGTGTCGTGTTTTTTATCTCGGTGCTTGCCGAAACAAATAGATTACCTTTTGATTTACCTGAAGCAGAATCGGAGTTAGTCGCTGGCTATAATGTTGAATATTCCTCTATGGGATTTGCTTTATTTTTTCTAGGTGAATATGCTAATATGATATTAGTTAGTGCAATGACTACGACTTTCTTTTTAGGAGGTTACTTGCCGCCCTTTAATATATCGTGGTTAGATTGTATTCCGGGGTTCTTTTGGTTTGTATTTAAGGTCGGATTCTTATTGTTTTGTTTTTTATGGATTAGAGCGACCTTACCAAGATATCGCTATGATCAATTAATGCGACTTGGCTGGAAAGTATTTTTACCGCTAACTTTATTTTGGGTGGTGTTAGTATCAAGTGTGCTTGTTTATACAGATAATTTACCGAGTATTTAGGTGTTATTGTCATTGTTGCTTGATCGGTTTACCCGTCATTGCGAGGAAATTACAAAGTAATTGACGAAGTAATCTCAGGATATTTGACGAGATTGCCACGCAGCCTACGGTTGCTCGCAATGATGACTCGGTATCCATGCGGGCAATACCCCGCAGAGAAATACATCGATCTTTAATATATAATTTTTATGATAAACTATTTAAAATCGTTTTTTCTATATGAGATAGTAAGGGGGATGGCTTTGACTTTAAAGTATTTCTTTAAGCCCAAAGTTACCATAAATTATCCTTATGAAAAAAGCCCTGTTAGTCCAAGATTTAAGGGTGAACATGCCCTGCGTCGCTATGAAAACGGTGAAGAACGCTGCATTGCGTGCAAACTCTGTGAGGCGATTTGTCCGGCACAAGCGATAGTAATTGAAGCGGACGAACGCGAAGATGGCAGCAGGCGTACTACTCGTTATGATATAGATATGACAAAATGCATTTATTGCGGATTATGTCAGGCAGCTTGCCCTGTAGATGCAATAGTTGAAGGTCCTAATTTTGAGTTTGCAAGTCTAACTCATACCGCACTTATTTACGATAAAGAAAGATTACTGCAAAATGGCGATAGATGGGAACAGGCACTCGCTAGTAAACTACACAAAGATTACGAGTATAGGTAATATACTCGTTTAATTACTCTTCATTTATTCGGAATATATACGTATATTATGCTATTGTGATGCTGTTAATAGGTTCATTTCAAAAAAGTTAAATTAAAAAAATATATCATGAAAATTCGAACCTTGTATTCGAGATTTCATAAACCTTTGTAATTTAATTATTGCTTTTTTTTGACTTTTATTCTCTTAATTGTAAATAATTATAAAAACTAAAAAATTATGTTTATAAAACAGATTTATAGTATGGTAGTTTGTTTTGTTACTACTATAGTTTTATTGATAACGCTCTCTATTACATTTAATGCATTCATTACATTATTCCTACCGGAATAAAAGAGGAACTCATAACATATAGTACTAATGAGCAATATTTAAAGCTAAAATCATATGATAAGGATTTATATGAACAATTAAAAGGGTTGCCTCCAAAAGAGCTAGAAGACAAGAGAATTAGTTATAAGAATGAATATATAGAAGTTACTAAAACACATGCTGTAAGTACAATAATTAATTGTTCAATTTGGATTATAGTTAGCCTTTTTTTATTGTACATTTGGGAGATTTATAAAAATACGCAAAACAATAATAATTAATCAAGCTGTAATATCTGTGCAGATTTTATAGAGCTTTCTAGATGAGAGGATAGAAGAACAATACCGCCGCTATTTGCTTTCATGACAATTAGATTATTTAGTAAATCCCTATTTTCGTTGCTTAAGTTAGTTTCAACTTCATCAAGTAGCCATAAGTCAGATTGGCAAGCAATAAGCCTTGCTATGGCTATGATTTTCTGCATTCCGCTAGACAAACTATAGCATTTTTCATCTAATAAGTTGTGTAATTTGAAGTAATGAATAGCAGCATATAGGGTTTCAGCGGAATTATAAATTTCCGACCAAAATTTTAGATTCTCAAAAACAGTCATTTCTGATTTTAGACCTAAATTATGACCGATATAAGTGCAGTAAAGTTTAGCGACATTGTTAATATTACAGTTTCTATAGTAGATATTACCGCTACTCGGTTGCATAATGCCGGCTATCATTCGTAGCAACGAGCTTTTCCCACAACCGTTGGCTCCTTTTATATATGTGATAGAAGAAGGAAGAAAAGTAATATTTAGATCAAATAAGTTTTTAAATTGTAATTGATGAAGTGATAGCATGTCCTTGTCATACCGTGGCTTGACCACGGTATCCATAAAAGCAATTCAAAATACTAATAATTTTACTAAATATTGTGGTCAAGCCACGGTATGACATCTGTTGCTTTTTAATAAATTTAATTTTCATGATGCTCTTCTGGTGTGGTCCCAGTTAATTCTGTATTATCTTGTTGATTATTATGACCAATTCCAAGTTTCTCACGAGCATCTCTTAAAGCTTCTTTATGATCTGATGCATCAGGATTTACCACATGCCTTATATCTTCTATGCCTGTTACCTTATTAGCTTCTTGACCTAGTTTTTTAGTTGCGTTGTCTAAATTCATGGTTTATTTTTTAGCTTCTTTTGCTATTTTTCATATAAATCTCACTTTTAAGTTCTATAATTAGAGTAGCATTTATATTTTTTGTAAGCAATTAAAATTTTACCAGCAAATTTTCCACCGATAAGCTAAATACATTTAAAATAGAACTCGGCATTAGACCAAAGTAAATAATTAATAATATTAAAGGAGCTATTGAGATTATTTCGTATTTATATAAATCTCTGAAATGCATAATTTCTTTATTGGTAATTTCACCGAGCATTACTTCTTTGTATAATTTCAGCATATAAACCGCCCCGAAGATTATGCCGAGAGCTGCTATAAAGGTTGCTACTACATTCACCTTATAAATCCCAAGCAGGCTTAAAAATTCTCCAATAAATCCACTAGTTCCGGGTAACCCGACAGAGCCAAGCATTGCAATCATAAAAAATGCGGCAAGCACCGGCATTTTACTTACTACACCACCATATTTAGCTATTTCTTTTGTATGCAATCTTTCGTACAAAGTACCGACTATTAAGAATAGACATGAAGAAATCACGCCGTGGCTAAGCATCTGAAATATTGCTCCGCTAACTCCGGCTTCAGTAAAGCTAAAAATACCTATCGTAACATATCCCATATGTGCAATAGATGAATATGCTATCATCTTTTTCATATCTTTTTGAGCAAGAGCAACAAGTGATGCATATATTATAGCAATAACGCTAAGGTAAATTACGTAAATTGCAAATTCTTGTGATACACTCGGACATAGAGGTAGTAATACTCTTAAAAAACCGTAACCGCCGAGTTTTAGCAAAATACCGGCAAGAATAACCGAGCCGCTGGTTGGAGCTTGTACGTGTGCATCGGGTAGCCAAGTATGAAAAGGAATCATAGGGATTTTAACGGCAAAAGCAATAAAGATAGCCCACCATAAAATTTGCTGAGCAAATAATGGAATATTATCGGTAAGCTGAAAGATATAAGTTAAATCAAAGCTATGCATTTTGCTATAAATATAAATTAATGAAAGTAGGAAAAATACAGAACCAAAGAACGTATATAAGAAGAATTTAAGAGCCGCATATATTCTATTCTCGCCACCCCATACGCCGATAATAATATACATCGGCACTAATATTGCTTCAAAAAACAGATAAAACAATAGTAAATTTACCGAGGTAAATGCCCCTATACAAAAAGATTCCATTAATAAAAAACATACCAAATATTCTTTAATATATTTTTTAACGGTAAATAAGCTTCCAATTATACAAATAAGAGTAAGAAAAGAAGTTAGAACCACAAAAAATATTGATATACCGTCAACGCCTACATGGAATTCAAGCCCGATCTTATCAAGCCAAGCGTAGCGTTCAATAAATTGATAAGCGGGGTTTGAGGAGTCAAACTCTATTAAAATATAGATAGTTGAGATGAATGTTAAAACAGAACTAAGCACTGCAACATACATTACATATATCGGTTTATCTGCTTTTTTACTTTGACTAATAAACAGCAAAATATATAGCACGCTTATTAGCGGCAGAAAAATACTGATAGATATAATAGGTAATTCTAACATTCTTTAAGACTTTATGAGTTTTTTCCGTCATGGCGAGGCAAATTATGAAGTAATTGACGAAGCAATCTCAGGAATTTGTTATTATTTCATGAGATTGCCACGCTCTCTACGTTCGCTCGCAATGACGGTTTTAGTTTTTAACGCAAATAACATCAGTACATTATGTTTTTCCAAACAAAATAACTAATTGTTACAACAATAAATGATACTATATACAAAGCATAATTAAAAACATATCCTGTTTGTATTTTGCCGGTAAGAACGCTAAAGCAATTAACGACTCGTGAAAAACCGTTTGGTCCAAAACGATCGATTATTTGCTGATCGCCAAGATAACATAAAGAAGCTAAACAGTTAATAGGTTTCACAATTAAGCAATTATATATTTCATCGAAGTAATATTGATTGCGTAATATGTTGGAAATTAATACAAGGGGTGTCATCCCGCGGCTTGACCGCAGGATCCAGGCGTTTTTAATATTTTTACTGGATTTCCGCTTTTGCGGGAATGACATAACAGTACTTGACTTATATAAGTAAATCCCAGTAACAATCCCCACTATACCGACTGCCATAGGTAGTAGCTTAATATATAAAGGCGGGTGGCTAATTAGTAATTTATAAATATGTAAATTAAATAGGCTTGCATGGAAATAACCGTTTGGTTTGTCCATAGCAAGTAAATAATAGCCGATCATACCGCTAAAAAAGCTCCCGGCGACAAGTAATATAAGTGGATTATTCATTACTTTAGCCGGTTCGTGAGCATGCTCAAAAACATCTTGTTCTAGCTTAGTTTTGCCATGAAATACCAACATAATAATCTTCATTGAATAAATAGCGGTAAGTATTGCTGCTGCTATTCCAAAAATAAACATAAACGAGCCGCTACTATAAGTCGCTTCTAAAATCGAGTCTTTAGAATAAAATCCTGCCAAAGGATAAATCCCTGTTAGTGCAAGTGAGCCGATTAAGAAGTTGCCATAAGTTACCGGCATTTTATTTCTTAAATCACCCATTTTAAAAATATCCTGCTCGTGAACAGTATGTATTACGCTGCCGGCTGATAAGAATAATAAGGCCTTAAAAAAGGCATGAGTTACTAAGTGAAATATTCCGCTATTATAGGCAGATACTCCGCACGCCATGAACATATAACCAAGTTGACTGCAAGTTGAGTAAGCAATAATCTTCTTGATATCGCTGTGCATAATAGCAATGCTTGCAGCAAAAAGACAAGTAACACCGCCGATAATCGTAATAAATTGTAGAATTAAAGGGCTATATTCAAATAAATACGAGCAGCGTGCTACTAAGAATACTCCTGCCGTTACCATAGTTGCTGCATGAATAAGTGCAGATACCGGAGTCGGTCCTTCCATCGCATCAGGAAGCCATACATGTAAACCGACCTGTGCAGATTTACCCATACAACCGATGAATAATAATAAACAAATAATGTCTAGAATGGAAAAATGTAAAAATATTTTTGTATTAGATAATAATTCTGCAGATGACAATACATCTTTGTAATTTGCCGAGCCACAATAAACAATAATCGTCATTACGCCTAAGATAAAAGCAAAATCGCTGGCTCTATTTATTATAAAAGCTTTAATCGCTGCTTTATTGGCTGATTCTTTTGAATACCAAAAACCTATTAGTAAATATGAGCAAACGCCAACGCCCTCCCAACCGAAAAATAACTGTAAGAAATTATCGCTAGATACTAGCATTAACATAAAAAAAGTGAATAAAGAAAGAAAAGACAAGAAGCGTATAATCCCCTTATCTTCGGCCATATAGCCAAGCGAATAGATATGCACGACGCTTGACACCCATGTTACGGCTATAAACATTATGCTAGTTAGCTGATCGATATAAATCGACCAATTTACTTTAAAATTTCCAACTTCAATCCATGGTAATAATTTAATATGGATTATATTCCCGTCTAAGCCCGCATCGCAAAATATTATTAATGAGAATAAGGCAGATAAAGATAAAAAGCCGGTTGCAATTACTTGCGCTAATTTTTTGTCTATTACCCTTACGAATAACCCGTTTATTATGCTAGATGCAAGCGGTAACATGATGATCATTATGGAAATATTTTGATACATCATTATCCCCGCATCTGATTAATGTCGGTAATTTCAATTGAGCCTTTATTACGGAAATATATTAGTAATATTGCAAGCCCGATTGAGGTTTCGGCAGCTGCTACGGTTAAGATTATAATACTAAAAATTTGTCCCGATAATTCTTGCATATATACGGAAAATGCAACAAAATTTATGTTAACTGCAAGCAGCATTAACTCAATAGACATTAATATATTGATAATATTTTTGCGATGCATAAATAATCCAAACATTCCGATAGTAAAAACTAAGCTGCTTAAGATTAAATAATGATTAAGCGAAATATATTCATTCATATTTAATATTCTCAACACCTTTATTTAGAATAGGCTTTGTCATTAATACGGTATTTTCTTTATTGTGACGTAGTTGTTTTGATATATCTTGACGTTTTACTCCCTCACGCTTCTTTAGTGTTAACGTAATACATGCAATCATAGCGACAAATAATATAAGGCCCGCCATTTGAAACGGTAGCATAAAGTCTGTGTAGAGTACGCCTCCTATTGCTTTAGTATTTGAGATATTATTTGTTATGGCAAACGATACATTGGAGTTGAAATTAATATTTTTAGTACCAAGTAAAATAATTATTACTAAATCGGCAAACATAATCAAAGCTATTAAAATACTTAAAGCTAGATTTTCTTTTAGCTGCGTTATTGTCTTATTAAAATGCATATCTAGCATCATTATCACAAATAAGAATAATACTGCTACAGCTCCAACATAAATCACTATCAGCATCATAG
Source organism: Rickettsia massiliae MTU5 (assembly GCF_000016625.1). Lineage (NCBI taxonomy): Bacteria > Pseudomonadati > Pseudomonadota > Alphaproteobacteria > Rickettsiales > Rickettsiaceae > Rickettsia > Rickettsia massiliae. The sequence goes on along the minus strand of NC_009900.1, from coordinate 1,215,331 downwards.
CTAAAAATTCTGCTCCAAGCAAAATCATAAGCCCTGCACCGTTGATAAATGCAAAAATTAACCATAATACCGAATATACGGAATTTTTGCTTAAGACAACGCATAAGCTACTGATAGTTATTAATGTTGCAAATAAATAAAAAAATATAGGCATGGTGTTTATATAGGTTGTGTCTTATCTCTATTTTATCCTCGTAAAACTCGTTTTACCACATTAGGTTCTTTCTCAATAATCTTAAGAAGTAATTTTGCAGCTCCGGTAGGTAATCTTCTGCCTTGTTCCCAGTTTCTTAAAGTTGCAACACTCACTCCAAATGTTGTAGCAAATTGTTGTTGTGTTAATTTTAACTTATCTCTTGCTTCATGTACGTCTATATTAGATAATTTTATATTATGTTTATTTGCTTTTAATTTTTCTTTAGTGTATAAAACAGCCTCTTGCATTCCAATTAATATACTTTTGTCGGTTTGATTAATATTTTTATTATTCATTTTTGCCTCTTCCGACATATAATTTTACCAATTCTTCAGTTAGTTTTTTTAATTCATTACAACTATTATGATTAATATTTTCCATCTTACTTTTTATAAAACCTGTTATTAAAAATACCGGCATATTTTCATTGTAGTAAAAATAAATTATTCTTATACTGCCACTTTGACCTTTATTATTACTACTTAAAGCAAATCGTAACTTTCTTATACCTCCAGTGCCTTTTATTATATCACCTTGGTCAGGATTAGCAGCAATGTAATGTATTATTTTAAAGCATTCTTTTTCATTTAAATTATTCTTAGCGAATTTTTGAAACTCTGGAAGCTCAACAACTGAAATCAGTTTTTTACTCATAATAATTATACGCCATTGGCGTAGGAGAGTCAATAAATAATTTTTCTTTAGTATCATGGATACCGTGGCAAGACCACGGTATGACAGAGTGCAAATTGGCTACACCAACAAAGCATTAGAAGAAAATTTCTTGATCATCGGAATAAATAAGCTTTCTAGTTCTTTGCGTATTTCTTCCTTGTTTTCTACTTTTTGACCTTCTTTACTTAAAGTTAGCTCGCCTTTTTCTACATGACCAAGTACAGCCTCAATGATTGCTTTTTTATCATGTTTACCATCCATATATCTAAGTGCAAACTTCTCAAAGAAATTAACGCCGATCGGTTCATGTTTTAAATTTGTAACCCACATAGAAGGTGTATGGGTTGCTTGATGTATCACCATTTTTGTTGTTTTAGGCTTATCAAGCTCAGGGTTATTTCGATACTTCTGATGTGTAATACTAATATAACCTTGTAGTACTAGCTTCATTGCATTATTTAAAAGCTCAGCTTTGATTTCGTTTAATTTAGTATTATGTAGCTTTTTATTAGCTTCAGTGGTTATTTTCTCAAAGCTTAACGGATTATTTAGATTTTCGCTGAAAGTGTATAAAATAGCTTTCATATAAGGCGAACTAGTTGTTAAGTTAGAGTCTTTATTGCCGTTTAAGAAGAATTTTAAATTTTCGGAAGCATTATTAAGATCTACTTCTTTGAGTGGTTTTTCAGGCACTATATTAAAGATTATATTAAATTTCGTTATATCATCATTGTTAATATTTCTATTAATTTTCACATCACTATGACATAGTAAAGTGGTTCTAAAACGACGATTCGTAATGAAATCCATATATTGTTCGGTTCTAACTATATCGTTTACCGCTTTTAACTGCTCTACTACTTTCGGTGGCATATTACCGAGATACATAGTCGAAAGATTACAATCGGCTAAATATTGTAAATTGTGCTTTCTTGCTTCATTCATAAATTCATGGAAGTAGAATTGAGCATTTTCTTCTTCTAGATGATCATGACGTAAATAATGATCGGTTTGTTTAGCAAGTAGCCCTGCTTCGGTTTTTAATGCTTCTGCATAAGGAGTTTTAGAGTTTTCTAAGCTATCCTTAACAAATTCTAGTAACAACCTAGATTGAGCTATTCTATCCCGTACATTTGCAAATGAGCTAGAATGATACATCATCATATCTCTAATAGTACGGACCATGTTCCAGCCAGGGAGGGTATTATAGCTAATATATGCTATTCCGTTTGGACTAAGATTTTTATTACAAACTTCAAAAATTTTATCTCTAACGGTTTTTGGTACCCAAGAAATTACGCCATGGCAAATTATATAATCAAACTTACCGAAAGAATCGTCAATATCGGTTATCGAACAATGATGGAACTCTATATTTTTTAATCCTAGTGCTTTAACATTTTTATTTGCTTCGTCAATTTGTACCTTAGACAAATCAACCCCAACAAAATGAGCTTTTGGATAAAGAACTGCATGTGGTATTACATTACCGCCTGCTGCACAACCAAGCTCTAATATTTTTGCATTCTCGACTTTAGGAGCATTTACACCGAAAAGAGTTGCAAGTGTACTTAAGTGATAAGGATTTGTAAGAGCATATGGGTAGCTTTCATACGGTACTTCATCATAAGTGTTATGATCTGAAACCGCACCTTTAACAACGGATTGTACGGAATGTGTTTTTTTTGCCATCTTATCATGACCGTTAGGGGTAGAAGAAGAGTTAGTAGCTTTTGGAGACATATTTTTTCCTTATATAGTTGAATTATTCGTGTCATCCCGCGGCTTGACCGCGGGATGACATTGTAGCTTTCATATAAATATTTCACAGAATTATTAAAATGGCAATCTATAAGTAAATCCTACGCCAAATTCTCCAACGGCTATAGTTTTTTTGATAGGATTTGCTGACACGAATTGCCCCGTTTTCATATCAAGCGTATCATAATTAATTCTTACTCTATATGCTGTTTGTAATTTTGCAGTTGCATCAATACTTAAATTTGAAGTTACATCTTGTGAAATTCCAAGACCTGCTTGCCAAGCAACACAATTTTTATGAGTTTTTCTTACTTTAAAATAATCGCTATTTATAACACTCCACCTAGAAGAGGTAGGCTGAACTTTTACTTGTGCTATTCCACCTCCAAGTATTACAAAAGGTGTGAAAGTTTTTATTTTTTCTAAATCATAAATAAGATTTAGCATATATATATTTGATAATACGGTAGTATTACCTGGGGTTTTAGGAATAGTGAGACTATTACTTAAATTTTGCTGAGGTAATACGTAATGCAGACGATATTTAGGTTGATAAGTTGCTGAGAATTCAATAGCTATCTGTGGATATATTATATAGCCTATTTTCCCACTATACATACTTGATTTTTTTAAAATTATTTCGGTATTTGAGTGTTTATGTCGGAATTTACTAATGACCAGTTCAACTATTCCGCCTTCTGCTCCTATATAGAACCCTGTTTCTTTTGCGAAAGCAATGTTATTAAAAATGATGATAGTAATAAAAAATAATTTTAGTAATTTAGTCATTATAATTGCTTAAAAAATAAAAAAATATTATATACCCCCTTTATTAATGGTCAATCATATTGTTCCTAATTATGGAAGCAATTATACCAAATAGTAATAAAGTAATAGTTACAGTGAGCGTAACATATGTCGGAATCGTTATATAATGATGAATAAATATTTTAAAGCCGATAAATATTAAAATTAAAGCCAAAGAATATTTTATATAACTGAAACGTTCTACAATTTCTGCTAAACAAAAGAATAACGCTCTAAGCCCTAAAATAGCAAAAATATTTGAAGTATAAATTATATAAACATCATTAGTAATTGCGAATATTGCCGGTATACTATCTATAGCAAAGACTAAATCTATTGCTTCTATCAGTACTAGAGATATAAAAAGGGGGGTGCAATATAGTTTGTTATTACGTTTAACAACAAATTTATCCCCTTCAAGGTTAGGGGTAATATTTAGATTTTTTATTATTGACTGGTAAATATAAGAATTCTGTATATCAAAAGTTTTATGTGATACATAGAAAGTTTTTATACCTGTAGCAATAAGTATTACGGCAAAAATATATAATAACCAGGCAAATTTATTTATAAGAATAATACCGCCGTAAATCATTACGGCTCTGAATATTATTACGCCTATTATACCGAAAAATAAAACACGATGTTGATATTGCCCGGGAATTTTAAAAAATTGGAACATAATAGAGATAACAAAAATATTATCAAGTGACATAGCTTTCTCAATGAGAAAGCAAGTATAATATTCACGAGCATGATCTGCCCCCGTATTATAGTAAACATAGATACCGAATAAACAAGCTATTACAAGATAGAAAAGACTAAAAAGTACGCTTTCTTTAAAGCTCATTATGGTATTTTTTTTGTGTATTATTCCCAAATCGAGAATCAGTAAAGCAGCGATTACCGTATAAAAAATAATCCAACTCATTTATTTATCTCTTCATTTTATATTGCATGTGGAAATATAGTCCTCCACCAAACATAACTCTTAGCTGGAATCTTATAGTATTTTCTCCTTGTTTTAAATAACGCTTTATATCAATCGGTAAATTTTTAGCTTGTAATGCTTGACCTTGGTCATGTCCATTGTTACAGTACCTTTTCTCATCTAGAGAATCAACGTTAGTCGGGAGGCTAAGTAACTTTGTGCCGTTGACATATATTAATGTGCAATCATCATACCATAAATCTTTTACTTCAAAATACTCAATATCATCCATTATTGCATCTAAAGTTACTTTGAATTCTACAGTATGCAGTATTGTATTGTCCGGTTTATTTGCTGCCTCTATAAATGCTCCATCCTTTGGAAATGCCATAATGCTCCCCTGTGGTACCGGTTTTTTGTTTAAGATATAGTCACCTATTTTAGTTACCGGATTATAAGGGGTCTCAGGTAATTGGTTTGATGGAAAGTCGTTATAACCAACTTTTATAGGTAATCCTTTAGATTCTCTACAGCCGACATTTTGGCCTAAAGGTTCAAACTCGACAACCTTTCTATCAAAATATGATAAACAATGGCGTTCTAAAGGTTTATTAGGATCAATAGGTATCCAATTCGTCGGGCATTTTCCTTTTGCAAGTTCTCCTATATCGCTTTCAGGCCATTCTGCATTACCATGATTGTTACCGGAAGGAGCTTTCTCTGTGCTAGGAATTTTAGCACAAGTAGGTACTAATATAGGAGCACAAAGATTTAGCTCTTGCCAAGTTTTATCTCTTACATCTTCAGTCTCAGCTTTATATGTCGGCTCAGGAGGAGTATTGTTATCTCCTTTTGTATATGTCACTGTATAATATTTTGAAGGATCTACCGGTACTAATATTGGTCCTATGTTAGGTTTCGGCTCGATTCTATCTGTATAATCCCTACTTAAAACACATATTGGAGTATTAGCCTTATCGTTATTGGTATAGCATTTACTCGGAATCTTATTTATATTGCAAGTATAAATTGTAATACCTCTTCCTGGACCTGACACTGTTTCTTCTAGAGTACAGCGCGTTAGATCTGTATCTTTTTTACATAAGCCAAGATTTGGATATTTAACGTTATATTTATTTTTAAAATCTTTACAATTTATAGTATCGTTGTTGTTGAGTTTAGCAAGTACACAATTTGTCGAGTCATTATTGTAACCAGGAATAGGTGATCCATCAGGTAAAGTAGGACGCAGCATAGGGTTACAATGTTGGAAATTTTTCGGCATCAAGCAGGCATGCGTTCCACCTTGGATATATTTACCGTTTATATATTCTAAATATTTTAAATATACCGCACTTGAGTCAGGATTGCCATTACTATCATAAGGTTCTTTATCGTCTTTATATTTACCGTGAATAGTCAACTGATTTAGAGCATTCTCTCCTGAAAACGGCATAGCAATATATTTATCTTCCTTTGGATCTTTTGGTGGATCTTTAGGTATAAACGCAACGGAAGAACTATACTTATAACCGGCAAGCATTACTATGCTTTCTGTGTCAGTGGGGTTGGGAGGTGGAGGTCCGGCGTATGCTAACGGCGTTACAAGAGTGCTTGTTTCATCTATGATATTGTCGCCTTCTCTTACTTGTACTGACGCAATGAATTGCGGTTTATAATAAGCATCGTTGGGATTGCTATTATTAGTACAGGTAATTCCGGCATATTGCTTTGCACATTCATAAGCAGCTAAGCTGTAAGAATGATTTACTCTCGGTACGCAATCTATTAAATTACCAGACTCAAATAAGCAAATATTATTAGGATTTTGCTTATCGTCTTCGGTATTACTAATAGAGACATAAAGCTTTCTATCTTTACCGTTATTGTCTTTTAAGGTGACATCTGTCTTTATAGGCATTAAGCTAGCTGTATCTTGCTTTTGTACCTCAGGAAATTTTACGCTTACATCCTTAAATTCGCCGATATTAACTCCCCACACTTTTTGACAGGTAGTTGAATTAGAACTTGGACAGTCCGGTATATCGCTTATGTAGTAATCGCTGGGTGTTTCTACATTTCCAATTTTCTGCGAATATACTATTCTAAATCCCTCATTACAACCGTTAGCTGTAACACTACATGGCGTAGAAATTTCTGTATTAATACATGGAGTGTCGCCTGAAGTATTCTTACACGATTTAATTAAATCTTTAAAAGCCGTATTAGTATGAGTAATTTTTGCTGAAGAAAAATCTATATTACGTGGTTCTACACAAGTTTTGAGGTCAGAGGGAGAACTCGTGCAAAGCGGAACAAGATTGCTAAAGCTAACACGTATGGTATTATTAACAATATTGTTTTTAACATTAATATTAGATGGCACTACACAAGCCGGGCTAGTAGAAGATTGGTCAAACTTGCCGCTTGCATCTTTTATGCTACATACATTATTAGCACTCGCATTAATGCTAATATAATCTAAATTTGGACAATATGGTGGTGGAAAAGGCCCTAAAGGTAATTGTACACAACCAAAAGAATAGCTATCTACAGAGCCGTTTAATGACCCAAGTGCTTCAATAATTTTTATTATTAAATCAGGAAAAAATTTAAAAATCTCTCCTATTGCATTAAGTATTGATTGAAGTACTTTTATAAATTCTGAATCTTGATTTATCATACCAAGAAGCTGCCCTAATAAACTTGGTAAACTTACTCCTTTTATCGTTTCAACTAAAAATTTTAATATTTTTGCAATAGGGCTAAGTTCGTTAGTGTGATGAAGAGGTTGACGATTAGGATTCCAGTCCATCGGATCAAGATGTACACCGGAATCTGAAACAAGGTTAACAAGTCCAGGATCGCTATAAGCACAAAGTTTAGGAGATTTTAAAGTAATTATTTGTCCGTCTACACCGATTATCTTATTATCAGTTTCTGTATAACCGACTTTATTGAGATGTACTCCATCGGTATAACCTGGATCCGCAGGGGAAGGTGGGGCATTTATCCCGGGAGGTGGAGGCATATCCGGTACGGCAACTCTAGCACAGACTCTAGTTAGAGGTAGACCGTAACCTGTAGGCCATAATACACATTCTCCATCCCAATTTAAAGTAGAGTTTTGGTGCCAACAAGCTACGGCATTACAGCTTTGAACTCTAATACGAATTTTTGGAGTAAAGTAACTACTATCAGGGGCTTCTTCTGCACATCTATTAAGTAAAAAACCGATAAATGTACCTGGGTAATCAAATTTTAATAAACAAGTATCATTATCGCGACCGTCGCTTTTATTCCAAGGAGGACATAATGTGCCTGGTTTAAAAGGCCCTCTTGGCTTTGCATTGATGCCTCCATCCTTATTCCAAATTTCCGTTCTCTCACTTTGACCGCAATTACATGGATCGCTAAGACAATCGGCTATATCACCCCAAATAGATGCATATACATTAAATGAGAAAAATGAAAATAAGAAAAATAGTAAATATTTTTTTAACACTTTGAGTATTCTTTATGCTCGTTGTTTTTATAGTTCATAATAAATTATTGTCATCCCACGAGCTTGTAGCGGGATCAGGATCCAGTCCTTTTTAATGTTTTTGGGATCCCATAATAAATCACGGGATGACAGAGTGAAATATTAGTCCGTATTTAACTCATTATATAGGTAATTAACCCAATTATCCGGAGGACCTTGGTGTTGTTCAAGTATTTTTTTATAAATATCCATTTCCTCCTGTCTGCTTGATAAAATACGGACAACTCCTATTAAAGCGGCAATACTTAATTCAGAAGCTATCGATTCATTATCCTTACTAATTAAGAACATTCTTGCAGAAAGTATTAGCTGTGATAATTTTCGTATTTCCGGCTCGCTTAAACCTAAAATTTTATCTAAATCTTCTATTTTAACGTCAGACGGTAGAATAATTTTAGTATTAATTAAATCAAGCCAAGGTTTTATAGTATATTTTGGATATGACTTAAGATAAATAAAATTGAAATTACTGACGAAAATACCATTATTTTGAGACAAATTATTATAGATTAAATTTATATTATCATAATAAACCTCAGGTCTGTAAAGTTTATCAAAATTATCGGCAGCAAATATTTTAGGTTTTGTGCCAACTAGACTTAAATGATAAGTAAAAGCATAAATTACTGCTGCACTAATACTTTGGTGTTTCTTTAAATTATTATTAAATTGTTCTAAAAATTTTCTCTCCGTTGGGTAAAATTGTTTAGAAAACGGCTCATCAGAAAGTTTATATAAATTAAACCCTATAACTTTCCCTTCTTCAATGTTAAGAGACGATCCGTCAAATAATCCGGAATATAATTGTTCTTTGGTAAAAACTTTAAGTTTATCAAGTATTTGTATTCCTCCTTCCTCCTTAAAATCTTCTAATTGTAAAATATCGGAAAAAATACGTTTTTCTTTTTCAATTGATAAAATTTTATTTTTTAATTTCTCTAGAAATGATATCTCTATTTCGCTAAGAGGTGAGATATAATGACCACTGATTAATTTTAAAAATTCTAAAATGAATGCTTGTGATTTTTCTGTATCATCTACTAAAAATGGATTGATAATTTGTTTGTCCGGTTCTAACCATTTGCCTTCTATTGCCTCGATAAAAATTTTAGAATCATTATTATTAGAGATATAAATTATTGTTGGATCATATTTAGTCGATTCTGATATTAAAAAGTTCAATAATACGGTTTTGCCGGTTTTTTCCGTACCAAAGATGCAAGTATTACCTTTATTCGTTTTATCATGAAAATTCATGAAATATGGAGTACCTTTCTCGGTTCGTAGTAAAGTTATAGCCTTACCCCAAGGATTATATTGATTACCGAGTGTAGTATTATGAAGAGCAGTAAGAGAAGCAATATGCTCTACGGATAATGGCGACATTCTACGTATAAAGGCAAAGTTAGCAGGTAATTGCGACCAAAATATTTGCTCAATATTAAGATCTTCTTTTACATGAATAATACCAAGTTTAAAAAGTTCGGTTGATGCTTTAGCTACAGCTGCATCTAGTTTATTTTCATCTTCTTCTATAACGGCAATTGAAATTTGCTGATTACAAAATTGAAAATCTAAATTAGCTGCATCAAGCTTATTAATCCCTTTGTGATTAAGTAAAGTTGAGTCGTTAGTAATTTTGAGAATATAATCTTGACCACGCAATTTGGATATTACTTGTTTTTTGCTAACAAAGTAAAATATTTCAGTTATTATTAATTCAATCGGTAACTGTAAAAATTTATCCAGTGTATTAGAAGGAGTTTCGTGATATTCTTTTATAGATAGTAAAGAAGCGAATTTATTATTTTTCTCATGATCCGTAACTACCATTTTATCGCTGCTAATTGTATAAATACTTCTACCTAGTGCATCGGATAAATCTATTATAGGTACCAAACAATCATTATTATTAAGGTTAGCTATTCGATTATATAAAAATAAAGGATTAGAAAAAACATTATCATTTTCAAATATTATACCGAGTTTTTCAGCACCGAATTCGTTTAAATCGTTTAAAATATTATTAGTGATATTGTCTAATTTTTGAAAAGCTGAATCTAAGTAGTTATTTTCAAAATCAGTAATTAATTTATTAGATAAAGAATTTATTAAAGAGTTAAAATTTTTGATGTTAACTTTAGCAGAATCATGTACTATAGATATATATAAAGTATTAACGAATTTATCATTCCAATGGTTTTTTCTTTGCCATAGGGTATGAATATTTGCCGGTAATAATTTTTTGTAAGGAGTTGAATCGTCTAAGTTTTGTTTTTCTCGTATTGTATGTAGCCAAAAAGCAAAATCATAATCGTTTATATTTTTTTTAATAGAAGCTCTAACTATTTCACGTAAATTTTGTATGTTATCGCTTATTTTCTCTGAGTTAATGCCGTGTATTTTGATAATTTGTAGTAATTTACCGTCTTTGGTAAGTAAAGTATTTTCATTATAATGACATGCTATAGGTATAAAATTAGGAGCATTGTAATTATATATATCTTTGTCAAATTTTCGTAAATCACTAAACACAAATAACCTGAATTTAAATTATCGTTTTGTATACTCGTTCAACTTGACAAATTGGCTACGTCGTCTTTGTAAGTCCTCGGATGCTCATATATTAAGTATACGCTCTGCCCTTCGGCTTACAGATTCCTTGCTCTTTTCCAAGTTGAACTTCGTATAACAACTCTTCATTTCACAGGAGTATATACTAATGAACTTTGCCTGCGTGGATGCTAGAGTCGTCATTGCGAGCAGCCTCTACTCGATGTCATTCCCGCGAAAGCGGGAATGACATAAGAGCCATGCAACAAAGCCAATTTAACAACAACTAGAAACTTTACCTTATTATTTATATTTAATAAACAATTATTCACTATAGGCAGTGATTTTTTGTAATCCTCCCATGTAATTTATCAAGACATCCGGTATAGTTATTGATCCATCTTCATTTTGATAATTTTCAAGTATTGCAACCATAGTTCTTCCGATAGGTAATCCTGAAGCATTTAAAGTATGAACTAAGGTAGTTTCGTTACTGCCGAATTCTTTATATCTTGCTTTCATTCTACGTGCTTGAAAATCTCCACAATTAGAACAGCTAGCAATTTCGCGATATTGCTTTTGTCCCGGAAGCCATACTTCTATATCATAGGTTTTTTTTGCTGCAAATCCCATATCTCCGGTGCAAAGTAACATAACACGATAAGGAAGATTCAGTTTTTGTAAAATAGTCTCTGATGCATTAGTTATATATTCATGCTCATTTTTTGATTCTTCAGGGGTAGTAATAGATACTAGCTCAACTTTACCGAACTGATGTAATCTAATCATACCTCTTGTATCTCTACCGCTACTACCTGCTTCTGATCTAAAGCACGGGGTGTAAGCAACATAACGCATCGGTAATTTTTCTCTTGGTATAATAGTATCGGCGACTATATTTACTAAAGGTACTTCTGCGGTTGGAATTAGTCTGTAACCATTTGTTGTTGCAAAAGACTCTTCGGCAAATTTAGGTAGTTGTCCTGCATTATACATAGCATTATCTCGAACTAATACCGGAGGTGATATCTCAAAGAAATCCAACTCTTTAGTATGAACATCAATCATAAAATTAATTAAAGCACGTTCTAGCTTTGCTAAATCACCTTTTAACGTTACAAATCTAGTTCCAGAAATTTTAGCAGTTTGTTCAAAATCCATTAAATTTAATTTTATACCTAGTTCAAAATGCTGTTTATTCAAAGCATTTGGATTGGTCTCTCCGTAAGTACGAACTAATTTATTCATACTTTCATCCATTCCGTAAGGTACTTCTTCGTCCGGAATATTAGGAAACATATTTAATAGTTCATTTAATTCGTTATTATTATTTAGATCCTGTTCAAGTGCTTCCAACTTCTCATTTATATGTTTGACATCTCTTTGTAACCCTTCAAACTCTTCGCCGCTTTTAGAGGCCATATTACCTAAAATCTTTGATTTTACCTTACGTGCATGCTGAAATTCTTGAATTAAACTCATAATTTTTCTTTTCTCTCTGTCGAGCATAGCAATTTTACTAGACATAGGTTCAATAAATCTTTGGCTAAGCTTTTCATCGAACAATTTTTGATTTTCTCTAATCCATTTGATATTTAACATTTAGTGTCCTCGGTTTTTCTATAAAATTACATATCATTATTGAAGTTTCATATAATAAAAGTAGCGGTATTGCAAGAGCAAACTGGCTTAAAATGTCAGGAGGCGTTAATATTCCTGCAATAATAAAGTTAATTACCACGGCAATGCGTCTTTTTTGCTTAAGTGTTTGTACCTTAACTATTTTTAGTATATTTAATATAATGATCACAACTGGTAGCTGAAAAGCAATTCCAAAAGCAATAATTAAATGAATAACTAAATTTAGATACTCACTAATTCTTGCTTCCAAAACTATCGGTACTATCATATCACGTTTTTCAAAACTAAGAAAAAAATTCCAAGCTTTCGGCATTACAAAGTAAAACACAAAAATACTACCGCACCAAAATAAAATAGGTGACATAAAAAAAATAAAAGCGATAATTTTTTTTTCATGGCGGTGTAACCCGGGACTGATAAATAAATAACACTCCAAAGCAATTATAGGTATAATAATAGTAAAAGCAGTAAAAGCTGCAAGTTTAATATAGGTAAAAAATGCTTCTGTAAGTCCTGTATAAATTATATTTCGTACCGTATCACCGCTTAGCTTAGCAAGCGGTTTTAATAAAACACTATAAATATTGTCGCTAAAATAATAGCAAATAGCAAATATAATTATAGAAGCAGTAAATATTCTAAGAAGCCTTATTTTTAATTCTAATAAATGTTCTTGAAAACTATATAGTTTCATAAAAATTCTGACTCTTCATTTCGCAGCAATATATATTATATATCAATATTATAAACGTTTTTTAATATATTGTCATATCTTTTTAGAAATATTCACAAAGCCTAGTTTCTTTCTATATATTTTATAAAATATCGGGATAAATAACATGCTAAACAGAGTATTACCTAAAAAGAATACAGGCCAAGTAAGATATTTTGCACAAATACCGCCAAGGCTAGCTAGAATAATACGGCTAAGAGAGCTAAAAGATGCAATAATAGAATATTGTGTGGCAACAAATTCACTATTGCAAAGGCTAGCAAAATAGATAGAGATAATAGTTCCTGCAAAGCCTGCACAAAAATTTTGTACTGTAACAGTTAGTATAAATGGCTTTATATCATAGCCGATAGTAGCAAGAATCATAAACATAAGAGGTGACAATAATTGAATAACTCCACCAATTAAGACACTATGAAATATACCCATTTTTGCAGCTAAAACGCCGCCTAAAGCTCCTCCGACGATCATGATTAGTAACCCGTAAGCTTTGTAAATAACGGCAATTTCATGAGTAGTAAAACTTAAATCTAGAAATAAAGGCGAACTCATAGCCATAGGTATAGAATCCGCAGCTTTATATAAAAAGATAAACAATATAATTAGCAGTAAATATTGCTGTTCATTTTTTAAGGAGATAATACTTTTTTTTATAACTTCAAAATATTGTTGTAATCCTATTAAATTATTAGTTGTATGGTGTATTTCTTTTGATTGTGGTTCTTTGATACATAAAATTACTATAGGTCCAATTAGAGTAATGAATAGAGCAAATTTATATACTGTATTCCAGCCGAAAATAATTGATAAATATAAAGTACCGACGCTGCCAAGTAACATACCTAAACGAAACCCTATGCTACTAAAGGTAAAAGCCATTGAAAGCTCTTCTTTAGATGTAGGTCTCTCAATTCTATATGCATCAAGTACAATATCTTGTGTAGAACTGCAGAATGAAATAATAAATAAGATAATTGCAGTAATATATAAGTTATTACAAGGGCTTATGTTTAAGAACCCCGTCATCGCTAGGATTAAAAATATTTGTGATACCAATGCCCAGCCACGCCTGTGACCGAATTTAGAACATAAAAAAGGTATAGAGTATTTATCTATAAAAGGTGACCATATGACCTTTAAGCAATACGGAAAGGCAGCTAGTGATATCGAACCTATTATATCAGTGGTGTATTTTGCTTCGGATAATTGATATGGAACTGTAAAAAAAATTAAATTGAACGTAAGACCGGAAATTAAGCCTAAAAGTAAAATACCGATTAAATATGTATGGTTATTTATGTCATTCTTGCGTGAATTGATCTTCAACGTCATTGTGAGGAAAAACTGTAAGTTTCGACGAAGCAATCCAGTAAAAAATTCTGATTTACAGAATATTCTATTATTATTGCTGGATTGCCACGCTCCTTGCAGTTGTGGCTTTGTTGCATGGCTTACTTCCGCCTCTGTCATCCCGCAAGTTTGTAGCAGGACCCAGTTAAAAATACTAATATTGTTAGTATTTTTAGTTGTTTTCTGGATACCGTGGTCAAGCCACGGTATGACACTGAACACGTTTTTTGAGTCATGCAACAACGCTTTCAGTTGCTTGCAATGACGATTAGGTACACACGCAATAATGCCTCGCAGGCATGACATAAAGGAATGATTAAAAATTTTGTACACGAAATCTAATAGCTTTAAATAGTTACTTAATATTTCATTTTTAGGGAGTAAGGAGCGACTTTGGAAAATATTTTACCGACTACCGGTATTTTAGTTACAATAGTGCTGATTAAGAAAAAGGAAGGAATAACATTTCCTTTAACCATAATTAATTGCTGCTTGGTATCAATATTACCTGTCATAGTAAAATCAAAGAACGGTCCATGTGCTTCCGTATCAAAAATTGTAATTATATTTCCTCTATAATTAAATTTACCGCTCATATCTTCAAATAAAATATTTTTATTATTAGTTATTGAACTAAGAAAACCCGGCAACGAAACAAAGGAAACAAGCCGTGTTAAAAAAGGAGTATCAACTACCGTAAAATGTTTTATAGAAAATTTGCCGTCTAATATTGGCACTATTTCACCTTTTTTTACTTCATATCTTTTTGTATTTAAGTTGATGTTAATCTGACCGTTTTGCATAGTGGTATACATTCCGAGTCCCTTAAGCAATGCTCCGGCATTATCGGATTCAATTAACCATTGTTCAAAAGTTTCCTTAGCGGTAAGCGACATCTTAACTTTTTTATTATCAATATTAGCATTTAGAAAGCCGGAGAAACATCGCACTTTATCACATTTAATTGCTAAATCAAGATTACCTAGAATTATATTATTCTTTAAAAGTATTTTTGATATATTAGTTTTTAAATTAATATTACGTGTAGAATCTCCCGCTTTTTCTAAAAACTGCATCATATTAGCATTTGATAAATCTAATCCGCTTCCATAAAGTGCCGTATTAAGATTATGGTTATCTATGATTATTTTTCCTTTTAAATCCGTATGATTATGTTTAACAGAGGCTAGATTAATATTATAAATATTTTTCTTAATTAAGGCATTACCGTTAATTTTTAGATTATCCTGCCCTGAAAGGTTAAATTCAATATTTCTATCGAAATTTTTATCATTTAATTTAGTATATAAATATAAATTGGCTTTTTTATATAATTTTTTATGAATAGATACTTTATCTATATAAAATTCTAAATTATTAAGATTAGAATTAACGGTAATAAAACTCTCATTATTATGCTGTTTTTTATACTCAAAATTTAAAACGGTGCTGCCTGAAATTAATTTCAACACTCCAAATCTTTGATTATTTGCCGCAATATTGCTTTTTATTTTAAGTAAACACTCATTATTTTTATCCGATATATCATGATCATAAGTAAAGCTGCTTGCATAATTATTAATGTTACCTTTACCGCTAATATTTAGTTTATTATCTTTAAAACTACCTTTGGCTTCACCGTTTTGTAATAGGATATTATTGTCTAAGGTGTTAAAAGAGATATTTGTTAATGTCGACAAAACATTATAGCTATTAGGGATATTGGGGCTAATAGGAATTATTAGCTCTATTATTGAATTTGCCGTTCCTTTGATTTTTTTAAGATCAATATTTTGAGCTTTAATATTTTGATATGCATCATTTGGAACAAAGGCAATTAAGTCATTAATTTCACCTTTAGCAGTAGCATTAAAAACAAATTGTGATTTGTTCGGTCCTTCCCATTTGAAAGTCATAATACCGTCTGAAACGACACTTTTACCGCTATATGCTTCATTAATTAGAAATTTTATTTCCGGTCCTGAAATGATTATATTAGTATCAACTTGAGTCAAAGGCGGTAAATCTGTATGATATTTATATTCAAAATTCGAGATATGTAAATTTGCTTTTAAATTATCTTCTACTAAAATATTTTTTTTTAAAAATTTTTTATCTAATTTAATATTTAATTCTCCGTTTTGGATGTAACCTTGTTTTATATGTTCTCGTAAATATGAGATTATAGGATTATCCGGAATAATTTTTTCGACTGTTTGATAAATTATTAAAGGCATATTTGCGGCAGCTGCACTTGCATCGATATTTTTATCGGTTATTATACCGCTTAGTGATAAAAAAGCTTTGTCCCCAAAGGTGAGTTTGCAATTAATGGTCTTTGGATTATCTTTAGAATAGGCGATTTTATATGAGCATAAAGCATTTCCTAGAGGTAAGGCTGCTCCTTGCTCATCAGTTAAGATATCACTTTTTATTGAAGTTAGTCGTATGTCGGTTAGGGAATCTTTTTTCATTATATTTAACGAATAATCACCGGTTGTTGAAGTATTTATAATCTCTTCATCGTTATTTGAAATTACGGAAATTTTATCGATATTAAAATTAGCCTCTATTAACGCATTAGAGAAGAAATTTTTGAAATTAAAGAAAAGATTAAAATCGTTAATTTCTCCTCTAGCATTATCTATAAGACTTAAGGAAATTTTATCTATGGATAATCGGTTTTCTTTAAATTCTAAATTATGTAGTACAGCCTTTATATTATTTTTACTTAAATAAAATTCAATTATTTTTTTCAAAGGTTCATTTAAGTTTCCTTTATTTGCACTATAAACAGTTAGAGTTATAGCCAAAGATAATGAAATCAGAATTATAAAAATACTAATAAAGGTTTTTTTAATAAAATTCATTTGAGCTTGTAAATCTATTGAAATATGATAAAAGCTTTTTATATACTCGGATAGAACTTCAAAAATTGGCTACGTCATCCTACAAGTACTTCCGGTACTCACGTATTAAGTATACGCTTTGTTCCTCGTTTTGTGGACTCCTTGCACTTTTTGAAATTGAGCTTCGTCTATACTACTCTTCATTTATTTGAGGTATACACTTGGAATATAACGTATAATTTAAAAATTTAATATAAAAATCACAAAAAATTATGAATATTACATTTATCGGTAGTGGATATGTGGGATTAGTTTCAGGTATTATTATGGGCTATTTAGGTCATAATGTTACTTGTCTTGATAATGATGAGGTTAAAATATCCAAATTAAATAAGCAAATATTACCGATTTATGAAGCTAAACTTGATGAGTATCTTAAGCAAGCTTTAGAATCTGATAGGTTAAAATTTACAAATATTTATAATAATGAACTTCAAAATGCCGATGCAATATTTATTACGGTCGGTACACCTTCAAAATGGTTGGGAGAAGCGGATTTAAAATATGTTTATGATGCTATTGATAAAGTTTCCGAGCATATAAATAAAGATTGTTTAATCATCATAAAATCTACCGTTCCGCCGGGTAGTTGCAGTAATATTATAGCTTATTTAAAATCAAGAGGCTTTTCATTTAATGTTGCTTCTAATCCTGAGTTTTTAAGAGAGGGTAGTGCGGTAGAAGATTTTTTATATCCTGATCGTATAGTTATCGGTGTAAATAATAAAGAATCAGAGGAAATATTGCGAAAAATTTATGCACCTTTAATAGAGCAAGGTGCAAAGTTTGTGGTTACCGATTTAGTGACGAGCGAACTTATTAAATATGCTTCAAATAGTTTCTTAGCTACCAAAATTGCTTTTATTAATGAAATGGCTGATTTATGTGAAAAAATCGGCGGTAATATTAAAGATTTATCTAAAGGTGTAGGACTTGACCAAAGAATCGGTCAAAATTTTTTAAATGCAGGACCTGGTTTTGGCGGTTCGTGCTTTCCAAAAGATATTCTAGCATTAAATAATCTTGTAGAAAATCATCATATAGATTGTAGGATTCTTAAGGCAGTAATTAAAAGTAATAAGCAGCGTCCAAGTAATATGGTAGATAAAATAGCTACTTTGTTAGACGGAGATTTAAAAGGTAAAAATATAGCAATTTTAGGCTTAACATATAAAGCAGAAACAGATGATGTGAGAGCAAGCCCTGCCATCGAAATTGTAAAGATCTTATTAAATAAAGATGTATATGTTAAAGCATTTGATCCTATCGGTCTTAAAAATGCTAAAAAGAATTTGGAACATAAAAATTTGCTATATTTAGATTCAGCAGTTGAAGCCTGTAAATCAGTAGATATTATAGTTATTGCAACTGAATGGTCAGAATTTAAAAAACTTAATTGGCAAGAAATTTATGATTTAGTAAAATCGCCGATAATCATTGATCTTAGAAATATACTAGATAATGAAGCAATGCAAAAAATCGGTTTTGGATATTATGCAGTCGGAAGTAAAATGTAGTCTTGTCGTTAAGGCTTCCGATGTCATTCCCGCGTAGGCGGGAATCCAGGGTAAAGCGAGATAAATCGAGCTTTTAAAAAGCTTTAAAGTACTGGATTCCCGCCTACGCGGGAATGACATAAAGAGTCATACAGTAAGACAATAAACTTTAACATTAATTTAAAATGCGACCTGAATTTATTCATTTAAGAACTCAAAGTTCTTATTCTTTTCTCGAAAGTGCATTAACGATTGAGAAGGTAGTAGAACTTGCTTCAGCGAATAAAATGCCTGCTATTTGTTTGGCAGATAAGGGAAATTTATTCGGCTCATTAGAGTTTGCATTATATGCAGTAAAAAAAGGACTGCAGCCGATACACGGAGTTATTCTAAATATAAAATACGATATAGATATTTTTGCTCAAATTTTGCTTATAGCTAAAGATGAAACTGGCTATAAAAATTTACTCAAACTATCAAGCCTTACTTTTACTAAAGATGATCGTAAGATATGTGATCACATTGATTTTGAAGATTTAATCGAATATCAAGAAGGATTAATAGGATTATGCTGTTATACCGACGGTATTGTCGGAAAATGCTTACTAGCTCGCAACGAGGAACAAGCGATGCTGTTTGCACGTAAATTACAGGAAATTTTAGGAGATCGTTTTTACTTTGAGATTATGAGACATGAGCTACCGGAAGAACAGTTTATTGAGGATAGTTATATTAGAATTGCTGCCGAGCTTGCTATTCCGCTTGTTGCTACTAATAAAGTTTTGTTTAGTGAGAAAAGCATGCATGATGCACATGATGTATTGTTATGTATATCAGCCGGTGTTACTAAAGAATATCCGGATCGAAAAACAGTTAGCGAAAATTGTTATTTTAGATCACCGCATGAGATGATAGAGCTTTTTTCCGATTTACCTAGTGCCATCCAAAATACCGTGAATTTAAGAGAGCGTTGTTATTTTGCCGCACATGCAAACCCGCCGATGCTGCCTAATTTTGCCACCAAAGATATTAGTGAAACGGATTTAATTAGAAAAGATGCAAAAGAAGGGTTGCTTGCAAGGCTTGCTACAAAGTTTAAATCTGAAAATATTTCGTTAGAGAATCAAGAAGAATTGAAAACCGAATATTTTGCCCGTCTTAATTATGAGCTGGATATTATCTGTAATATGAATTTTGCCGGTTATTTTTTGATTGTATCCGATTTTATTAAATGGAGTAAAAAAGAGGGTATTTTAGTCGGACCGGGTAGAGGATCGGGAGCAGGCTCGGTTGTTGCTTGGAGCTTGCTTATTACTGATCTCGATCCGATTAAATTTGGCTTATTATTTGAAAGATTTTTAAATCCTGAACGTATTTCAATGCCTGATTTTGATATTGATTTTTGTCAGGAAAGGCGTGAGGAAGTAATTAATTACGTACGTTCCAAATACGGTAATAATAGAGTAGGACAGATTATAACTTTCGGTAAGATGCAGGCAAAGGCTGTAATTAAGGATGTCGCTCGTGTACTTAGCTTACCTTATAAATTCGCTGATTATCTAACGGAGCTTGTCCCTTTTAGTGCAGTTAATCCAGTTAGCTTAGAACAGGCAATGCGTGAAGTTCCGGAGCTTGCAAATGCCGCTAAAGGTAATGGGCTGTATAATTTAGACGGTGAAGCGGAGTTAATTAAGCTCGTGCTTGATACTTCGTTAATTCTTGAGGGGCTGCATAGGCATTCCTCAACTCATGCTGCAGGAATCGTAATAGCAGGTACTGATTTAGTCGATATAGTACCGGTATATAAAGATGCTAACTCCGATATGCTGGTAGTCGGTTATTCTATGAAATATGCCGAGATTGCCGGTTTAATTAAATTTGATTTTTTAGGACTACAAACCCTAACGGTTATTACCGATTGTAAGAAACTGCTTAAAGAGCAAGGGATAGAAGTAGATTTTAACAATATGACGTTTGATGATAATAAGACTTATCAAATGTTGTGTAAAGGTAAAGGAGTCGGCGTTTTCCAATTTGAAAGTATCGGGATGAAAGATGCACTTAGACGCCTTAAACCTGATTCTATACATGATTTGATAGCTCTTGGTGCGTTATACCGTCCTGGTCCTATGGAAAATATTCCTACCTATATAGCTTGTAAGCATAAATTACAACAGCCTGATTATTTACATGAGCTATTGAAGCCAATCTTAGAAGAAACTTACGGAGTGGTGATATATCAGGAGCAGGTACAAAGAATTGCTCAGGTTCTTGCAGGTTATACGCTAGGAGCTGCCGATTTACTTCGTAGAGCAATGGGTAAGAAGATAAAAAAAGAAATGGAGGAGCAGGAAGAAATTTTTGTTAAAGGAGCAATTGCTAATAATATTTCGGAATCTCAAGCTAAATCCATTTTTGCGACCGTGGCTAAATTTGCCGGATACGGTTTTAATAAGGCACATGCTGCGTCTTACGGTGTTCTTTCATACCAAACTGCATATCTTAAAGCTAATTATCCTGCTGAATTTTTAGTAGCATGCTTAAATCTTGAATTGAATAATCACGATAAAATTAATTTCTTTTTACAAGAAGCAAAAGATAACGGCATAAAAATTACTGCACCTAATATTAATATTTCTGAAGGATATTTTAGTGTAAAGTTTTCGGACACTGTCATCCCGCATAGCGTAAGGCCTGTCATACCGCGACTTGATCGCGGTATCCAGGAAATTTCAAAAGATACCGTGGTCAAGCCACGGTATGACATCGCGGGTGCAATAATCTTCGCCTTAGGTGCTATTAAGGGAGTCACGCCGAATTTTGGTAAGTTAGTAACGGATGAGCGAAAAGCAAGGGGGGCGTTTAAATCAATTACTGATTTTATTGAAAGATTACCCCCCAAATCTATTAACAGTAAATTATTGGAAAATTTAATCAAGTCAGGCTGTTTTGATGAGCTGCATGATAATCGATTGCAATTATTGTCAAGCATTCCAAAATTGCTTTCTTATGCAACTTCATATCACGAAGAGCAGGAATCTAATCAATTTAGCTTAATTAAAGTTTCTAGTTTAAGTCCAACTATTTTAGTATCAAGCGATTATGCCGATAAAAATACTTTAGCCTTTTATGAATTTGAGGCTATGGGTTTATTTATCTCTAATCATCCTCTTACGGAATATCAAGAAATATTTAGTCGTTTAAATATTTTAAATACTGCGGATTTGCATAATAACTTACCTGATGGTACTAACCGAGTAAGTCTTGCCGGTGTAATACAAAAAAAGGATTCTCGTATGTCGGCAAGAGGTAGGTTTGTGACGCTCGTGCTTTCCGATCCTGAAAATATCTTTGAACTTAGTATTTTTAGTGAGGAAGTTTTAAAAGATTATGTACATTTACTTGATGTTAAAAGTTTGGTAGTTGTTAATTGTGACATAGTTAAAGATGAGGGAGGAATAAAACTAACGGCAAAAAGCTTTTCATCAATTGAGGATGCAATTAATAATAAACAATTTGAACTACAGTTTTATCCACAAAATCATGAAGAATTACGGCAGATAGTAACCTTGCTTGCAGCTCGTATAAATAACGAAGATCAGAGTAATGCTAGAGCTACAATCTATTTACAAAGCGCAGATGTAAAGAATTTTGTAGCAAAAATTACATTACCTGAAAAATTCTTGCTCCAAGGGCAAGATTTTGAGATTTTAAAAGGATATAGTAAATAGCGTAGTTGTTGCGTGGTTCGGTTTTCCGCTGTCATTCCCGCAAGGTATTGTTGTGTGTGGATACCGAGTCGTCATTGTGAGCAGCCATAGGCTGCTCACAATGAGTAATATTCTTTGATGTTTTTTTACCGCCAAATACTGCATTATTATTTTTATTATCGCTAAGTTCCATATATTTTGTTAGTCGATGTTTGTCTGCTATTAACTTTGCTTCTTTTTCTAAATTGATATTTTGCTCAAGATTTGGATCTTTAATTAATTCTTTAAAATAATTACTTATGGATTTTAATCCCAATTTTCTCGTTAATTTACTTAAATACTTATAAAATTTATTTTTGATAGTTTGTTTTTGAGGTTCTGAATTTTTATTGAATGTATTATCGGTTTTAACTTCTTGTTTTTTATCTTCTAATACTCCTGTATTATTAGGTAGATTTTTATTAACTTCAGTTATTAGTGCATTTACTAAATTTTATTTTTCTTCTTTAAGTACAGCGTCATTCAAAAAGCTTGATAGAATTTTTTGAGTGTATTGTATCCAAGTTAAGGTTAGTAGTTTCTTGTGTTTCTATGTTTGGGAGCGGTATATTAGCTCGTTTTTTGTTTCAATTATAGGTGAGTCTATTAATTTATTCTCTCCAAAAATATCTAGAGTTTGCTGCGTAAATTCATCTACTAATTTTTGAGCTTTTATAGGTGTTATTTATTCATTAAATTTATTTTCACTATAATCTTTGACCATTTGAGTGATTGCTTCGGATGCTTTTGCTTCCGGTATAGTCATTTTGTATTTTTGTGCCATATCTTTTATGACATCATCCAATTTCTTATGTTCTTCCGATAGCTCTAGCGGTTTAGGGTTAGTATTACTTTGTTTCATTTGTTGGAAAATATCTATAGCCGGGCGGTTTGCTATTTTCGTTTGTCTTTGTGCTTTGATAAGTATATTTACATCTGTATCATTTAAGCATTTTGCTGATAGCTCTTTAATGATTTGTTCTTTGTTAGATTTATATAATCTATAATTTTCTAAAACTTTTTTTGAGGGAGCGATTTCGTGATCTTCAAAACAAGTTTGGATATGGTTTATAACAGGCTTTAAAAGATCCTCGGTAATAGGTAAATCAGTGTCCTTATAGGGAAACACAGTAGATAAAAAATCTACTAGATCAATCTTGATATACTTTAAATTAGATTCTTCAGCAACTTTATTAAATAACTTTTCTTTTGTGCTTGGTTGTATGTCCTTCATTATAATTAGTAGCTGAATTGGCAATATCTTTTTGAAGAAGTTGTATTTGAGATACTTTGTTCTTTTATTAAAGGTATATTTAAGATATTTGCTAAATTTTTTTGTTCACTTTCTAAGTTTGATATTATTTGTGATACTTGATTTTGTGTAATAAAATTATATATTTCACGAAATTCTGAATCCGGTACATTGTCTCTTAAAGCTTCTCTTATTGACCTGCTACTACAATGCCCTAAAGTTTGTCCAGTAACTGTTCTGCTTGAATCAGCTGTTGGATTAATAAATTGCCCCGATTTGAATCTGTTGATTTTGTTATTATGAGCTTTTATCACTTCTATTTCATTTATAGATAATATAGAAAATATACTATCTTTTATTTCTTTATCTGTTTGATTTTTGAGTTCATATTTAATTGGGCTAAATTTTGCTTTACTTCTTGCTTCTATTGTTTCATTTATTTTAGATAATTGATCTTTTGGTGTTTGATTTAGCTTTGAATTATCTGCTCTTATCCCAGCACCGGCATTATATATATACGATAATTTTTTCCGTTTTCTTTAGAAGATTTTATAACATTTACATGTAATCCTGTATTAGTAGGAGCATTAGAATATGATAAATATGCTTGTCCGGTTTTTGCAGTTTATCATATATTTCATCTGTAGTTTTTTCTAAAAATTTTTTTAACTGTTCTGCTGGTGGTAATTCAGTTGAGCTAGTTAAATTACGTACTAAAAAGGATTTAAATCTCATCTAAACCATCCATAAAATGGTCTAATTTTTTACCTGTATTTTCGTCAGGATTTAAAAGCTTTATACGCTAGCCGTTATAAAATGAGCTGAGCCTAATGTGGATTTATCATAGGTACGAGCATCGTCAAGCATTTTGCGGTACTGAGTTGCTTTTGCTTCATACTCATATTTCCGTATGTTATTTAAGGCTTGAGTGAGATTTTCATAATGCTTTTTCAGCTTATTTTGGTTATTCTCTTTTAGAGCAGTATTTGTAAGTTCATTATCATAATTTTCTAAGTGACCGAACTTCCTATCATTATTTATATTCTCAGCCATATTTTCAACTAACTAGTGAAACAAGGATAAAAATAATCATGTATTACGAATAAATAAATGTCAATATTACTCACCTCAATATATCTACTTTATCTAATTGCTCCCATGTAAAATTTTTGTCTTCTCGGCCGCAATGACCGTAAGAAGCCATTTTTTGATAACATGGAGTGCGAAGCTTAAGATGTTTAATAATTCTTCCTGGACGCATATCAAAATGCTGTGTTATGAGCTTAGTAATTTGTTCGTTGCTTAATTTGCTAGTACCGTAAGTTTCAGCATAAACAGATATGGGAGTAGCTACGCCTATTGCGTAGGATATTTGTATTTCACAGCGATCGGCAAGTCCTGCTCCTACTATATTCTTAGCAATATAGCGTGCCATGTAAGCAGCCGACCTATCTATTTTTGTTGGATCTTTTCCAGAAAAGCAACCGCTGCCCCGTGTCTTGCCATTCCTCCATAGCTGTCCACGATAATTTTCCTACCGGTTAAACCGCAATCTGCAACGGGACCGCCTATAACAAACCGACCGTCGGATTCATGAGGTATTTAGTGTCTTTATGAAGTAAATTGCTTGGTAATGCCTGTTTAATCATTTCTTCCATTACTGCTTCAATAAGGTCTTTTTGTTGTATTTCCGGATGATGCTGAGTTGATAAAACTACTGCATCAATGGCAATTGGTTTGTTATTTTCATATCGTAACGTGACTTGAGATTTTACATCGGGTCTAAGCCAAGACAAGACATTTTGTTTACGTAAATATGCTTGCCTTTTCATTAATAAATGAGCGTAGTAAATCGGTGCGGGCATGAAACTATCCGTTTCATTACAGGCATAACCGAAAACCATTACCGTCAAATCCATAATTTGGATTATTATAGTCGATTTCGTGTATCTTGCTACGTACTATTTGCTCAATATCCACATAGGTACTAGTAGTAATTTCGCCGCTCACTAGAACTAGACAGGTTGTTACAAATGTTTCACAGGCAACACGACCGTTAGGGTCTTGTTTTAGAATCTCATCAAGTACCGTATCTGAAATTTGATCGGCAATTTTGTCCGGATGCCCTTCAAAAACTGACTCAGACGTGAATATAAAATTTTTCATACATTACGCTCCTTTTAAAATTCTTCAAATGTTATATTAATATATGATTTTTTATATGCTTTACTGGATTCCCGCTTTTGCGGGAATGACATCAAGTCATGCAATAACGCCGCCTTTAGCTAGGAATGATACACCTTCAATGAATTTCCATCCAGTTATTACCTGCTCTAATTTCGGTTATAATCGGTACATCCATATTAGTAGAATTTTCCATGATTTTTTTAATAATAGGTGTTATAATTTCTACTTCATCAATCGGTGCTTCAAATAGTAATTCATCATGAATTTGCAGTACTAATCTTGTTTTAAGTTTACGTTTTTCTATTTCTTGATCTAGATTGATCATAGCAATTTTAATTATATCGGCATTAGTTCCTTGAATCGGAGCATTAATAGCCGCACGTTCTGCAAATTGTTTAAGCTTTTTATCATGAATTAGAGGTACAAAACATTTTCTGCCAAAGAAATTTGTGACATAGCCGTTGCTACTTGCAAAAGCTTTTGTTTGCTCCATATATTCTTGCACTCCTTTATATTCAGCAAAATATTTCTTGATATATTCGGATGCTTCGCCGTTAGTAACGTTTAATTGCTTAGCAAGCCCAAAAGCACTTATACCGTAAATGATACCAAAATTTATAGCTTTTGCTTTACGCCTATGTTCGCTAGTTAGTTCGTGTTTTTGTAAGTTAAAGATCTGACAAGCAGTTTGAGTATGGATATCGTCTTTATTGATAAATGCTTGTTTTAGTGCATCTATATTTGCGATATGGCTTAATATTCTAAGCTCAATTTGCGAATAATCAGCAGATATTAATTTATAACCTTCTTCAGCAATAAAAGCTTGTCTGATTTGATTCCCCTCACTAGAGCGAGTAGGTATATTTTGTAGATTAGGTTCTTGTGAGCTAAGTCTTCCTGTAGTGGTAGAAGTTTGTAAAAATGTCGTATGTACTCTATGTGTTATATTATCTATCTGTTTCGGCAAACTATCGGTGTAGGTATTCTTTAATTTTGTCAGTTGCCGCCATCTTAATAACAAATCTGCAATATTATATCCATGCTCACTAAGTTTTTCTAGTATTTCCGCTCCCGTTGAGTAAGAGCTTGCTTTAGCTGAAGCTTTACCGAAAGGTAATTGCATTTTTTCGAACAAGATTTCGCCTAATTGTTTTGGCGAACCAATATTAAATTTAGTTCCGCTAAGAGCAAAAATTTCTTCTTCAAGTTTTAGAATTTCTGTTCCAAATTCAGCGGATAATTGTTTTAGGTAATTAGCATTTACTGTAATACCCACTTTCTCCATTTTATCTAAAATAAAACAAATAGGTAAATCAATGTCGCTATAAAGTCTAAAGGTTTTGTTGTCTTTAAGCTCCAATATAGTTTGCTTATAAAGTGAGATAAAGTTTATTACTATTTTTGCTGATTCGATAATTATATTTTCTATCAAAGTTTCTTTCAAAACTTCTTTAAATAAAATTTTCTGTGATAAGCCGGCAGATAACGCATACTGCATTAATTCTAAGTCTTCTATAGCCGTAATGTCATGAGATTGGTTTGCATAAAATTTAAGTAGAGGTTTAAGAGAGTAAGTAATTTTTTTTATGGATTTATCGGTTAGTAAATTGAAGATTATATCCGAAAACCAGTTGTTATTAGTTTTAGTATTATAAGAAAATAGATCATGAGAAGTGTTTGAAATTTTAATAATATAGCTTTGGTTTTGCAGTGATAAAATAAAAGCAAGATTAGCTCCTTTATGCTGTAATAAATATATCCCGAATATTCCTATTTTCTCGGCTTCTTTAGCAAAGTCTGCTAACTCATTAGCATTATTAATTTCTTTTATTTCCGTTACTTTATTATCTGCTATCTCTTTGTGGTCATTAATTTTAATATCCAATAAATTTTCTACTCTTTTATATAAAGATCTAAAACCGTATTCCTGTAAAAATCCTGTTAATTTATCGCTATTTGGAGGTGACCATTTTAAATTATTTAGCTGAAAATCTAAATCAACATTAGAATCAAGCCCTATTAACTGCCATGAAATTAACGCCGCTTCTCTTGAATTTTGTAAAGTTTCACGTTGTTTTACGCTTGAGACTTGGTCTAAAGAGTTAAATATATTTTCTACAGAACCAAATTGTGTTATAAGACTACTTGCAGTTTTTGGTCCAATAGATGGCACACCCGGAATATTATCCGATCTATCGCCGATTAAAGCCATTACTTCACGTAATTTATCAGAAGTAGTGCCGAATTTTTTAACAACATCATCCTCCGTAATATATTTCCCTTTTAACGGATCATATATCTTGATGTGTTCAGTCATTAACTGTAATAAATCTTTATCGGAAGAGATAATGACTACATGTTCGCCAAGTGCGGCAGTTTTAGTAGCAAAGGTTGCGATAATGTCATCGGCTTCATAACCTTTCTTCTCTAGAATAGGAAAATTTAAGTTACTTGCAACATCACGAACTAAAGGTAATTGTACAATTAAATCTTCAGGGGGTGGAGGGCGGTTAGCTTTATAGTCGGGATAAATCTGATGGCGAAAATTTTTCCCGCCGCTGTCAAATACTACAGCGACATGTTGAGGCTTAAAGTCGTTCAGTAATTTTAGCAGCATTGAAGTAAAACCGTAAAGAGCACCGACAGGCTCGCCTTTTGGTGAAGTTAAAGGCTGTTGTGTATAATAGGCTCTAAAAACAAATCCGTATCCGTCTATGAGCAATAAGGTATTTTTTTGAGTCATTTTATGATTTTATTTTTAATTAAATCGTCATTGCGAGGAAATTGCATAGCAATTGACGAAGCAATCTCAGGAGTTTATTATTACTTCATGAAATTGCTGTGCAGCCTACAGCTGCTTGCAATGACGACTCAATATTCGTGCAGGCAATGACGTGGCAAAACCTCACAACCCCACTAGATTTCTAGCAAAATCATGTCGGTTGAATATTTTTAAGTCTTCTATCTTCTCGCCTATACCGATAAAGTATAAGGGTAAATTAAATTTTTGTACTACTCTGACAATTACGCCCGCTTTAGCACTGCCGTCTAGTTTAGTCACGATAAGCCCCGTCAAATTAGTAGCATCATTAAAATGTTCTACTTGGTTATAAGTATTTTGTCCGGTAATAGCATCAATGACTAAAACGCTATGAGTGGGTGCATTCTCGTCTAGTTTTTTTATAACTTTTACAATCTTAGACAGTTCATCCATCAAATTTTTCTTATTATGAAGCCTACCTGCCGTATCGATAAAAAGTATATCGATATTTTGTTTTATCGATTCTTCCATCCCGCGATAAGCAACACTCGCAGGGTCAGCCGATTCCTCACCGGTAATAAGTAGTGCATTTGCTCTATCTGCCCAAGTACTTAGCTGATTTATGGCAGCTGCTCTAAAAGTATCGCAGGCTGCAACTGCTACTTTTTTCCCTTGTGCCGAGTACATTGCAGCAAGCTTACCTATAGTCGTGGTTTTACCTGCTCCGTTAACACCGCAAACTAAAATTACGTTTAATTTATTTTTGCTTAAGGTAAAAGGAATTTCTGATTTTGATAGCTGCTGCTCTATTAATTTAGCAAGGGCTTCTTTTACTGTATGATTATCTATTTCTTTGTCAAATTTTACCTTTTTCAACTCTTCAATAATATTAGTTACTACCGAAACACTCATATCACTTGAGATAAGTAGCTCTTCTAGCTCTTCTAGAGTTTCTGCATCTAATTTTTTCTTGTAAAATATTTTGTCGATACCTTCCGATATTTTATTAGAAGTTTTAGATAAACTTTGTTTTAATTTACTAAATATCGAAATCATATTAGATAGTTTTTTGTTTTATGGGTGTTGGTGTTACGCCTGCGTGAGTATCAAATCGTCATTGCGAGGAAATTACGTAAGTAATTGACGAAGCAATCTCAGGACGATTAGGTATCTACACAGATAAGCCATCTTGCAATGATGATTAAGGTACTTATCTCTTTTTCTTATTTTTGCTTTTGTGTTTATTTCCGTCAGTGGTTTTATTGAATCTACCTAAATTTTTAACAAATTTTTGTAGTCCGTTAAGTTCCGTTCCATATGTCCTAGTATATTCATGGACTATTTCTATATCTTGTCTATGAGAATCATCTATTACTACTACTTCCTGCATAAAATTATTAGCATCAAACGTAATTTTTACTATCTTCTGCTTTTCAATTTTTGGATTAAGCCAAGCTCTTTGAGACATAACTCTTTCAACATAATACCAGGTATTTTGGGAATATTCCGGTACCATAGTAGGCGTACCTATTAACTCTACGACTTCTGTTTTATTTAGTTTTTTAGACTCTAATTTTACAAGTGCCGAATCATCTATGGATTGCCCTCTATTTTCGATAGTTTTGCAGCCGCTTAAGGAAAAAAAGGCTAATATACTAAAAATGTATGTTATAAAAATTTTCATAAGTTTAATTTTATCTAGATTTTATTACAGGATTATAATATACTGCTTCACTAATTTGACAAATACTTTTTAATTTATATTTAGAGAGGCTAATAATGGCAGTTCCAAAGAAAAAAACATCAAAATCAAGACGTAATATGAGACGTTCGCACTTAGCACTTGGCAAAGTTAACGTAATAGTTGATTCGCAAACCGGTGAATATAAGCTTCCGCATCACGTTTCTTTAGTCGACGGTACTTATAATAATCGTCCAGTAGTAACAAAGAAAATTAAAACTGAAGAAGAAGTAGCCTAAAAGATTTATGACCTGTAAAATTATTGGTTGCGGCGGGTATCTCCCTTCAAAAATAGTTAGTAATGACGAGCTTGCAAAATTCGTAGATACTAACGATGCATGGATTAGAACAAGAACAGGTATTACGCAGCGTCATATAGCAGGTGATACAGAATATACTTCCCATCTTGCTTTAGAATCAGCTGAAAAAGCTATAGCAGATGCAGGGATATCGGTAAATGATATTGATTTAATTATTACATGTACTACTACTCCCGATAATAGCTTCCCTTCGGTTGCCTCTAAGCTTCAAGGTTATCTTGGTTTAACTAATATACCGTCTTTTGATTTACAAGCAGTATGTGCCGGCTTTGTTTATGGTTTACAAGTAGCAAATTCTCTTATCTCATCAGGTAAATATAAAACTATTTTGCTTATAGGAGCCGAGAAAATGACGTCGTTATTAGATTGGAATGATAGGACTACTTGCGTTTTATTCGGTGATGGGGCCGGTAGCGTAATATTACAGCGTAGTCGTGATGACTCCGGTTTAATAGATAGTAATATCTTCTCAAGCGGGGCTGATTATGAAATATTATACACAAACGGTGGTGTAAGTATGAACGGTATTAGTGGCAAAATAGTTATGCAGGGGCAAAAATTATTTCGTCATGCAATAGAAAAAATGCAACAATCTATAAAAGATTTACTGCATGCTAATCAATTCAGTGTAAGCGATATTGATTATTTTATACCTCATCAAGCAAATATCCGTATTATAAATAAACTCGCTGAACTATTAAATATAGAAGAGCATAAAGTAGTGAAAACCGTAGAAAAACATGCTAACTGCTCTGCTGCTTCTATTCCGCTTGCTTTGAGTACTCTCAAAGCATCAGGCAAAATAAAAAAAGGTGATATTCTACTATTTTCAGCTATCGGTGCAGGTCTTACTTGGGGCAGTGCATTCATTAGATGGTGAATATACTCGTTTTATTAGACATCTTCAGAAACTCTACTGCTAGAGGTAATTTGTACGTTGATCCTGTACTCGAATCCTCACATACCTCTATGTACGCTGCGGTTCTGCGTGCCGTGTCTCCTTCAAATTCCTCTCTATAAGCAAGTTTCTGAAGATGTCTATTTGAAAAATTGGCAACGGCTACTTTATTTGCTTATAATCCTCACATATTATATATACGCTGCGGTTATAAGCTTCAAAATCGATTCCTCTTTGCCCCATTAAACTTCATTTATCTATTTATCCAAAGTATATACGGATAAAATTGTATTATAAAAATGATATTTTTACCACATTTATACATGAGTAATTGCATTTTATAATATTTTAGCCTTTAAACGAATAAAATAATGATATATACTAACCTCACATAGCTTTTGGTTAGTTTAGTTTTATGACTAGCTAAAATGAATTCAATATTAATAAATTATAATCTCAAGGAGTTTAATTATGAAAACAAAACTTACATTAGCTTTTCTTGCATTATTTGTGCTTGCAGGGTGTAATACAACAAAAAGAGCACCGCAATTTGACGGTAATATGATGAACCAAGGTGAAGAAACTTCATTAATGAAAGATTTCGAGAAGCATGCAGGAAATGCAGTATGGTTTGCTTTTGATAGCTCTGCTTTATCACCCAAGGCTAAAGAAGAACTAGAGAGACAAGCTTGCTGGTTATCAAAGCATCCTGAAGTAAAAGTTACTGTTGAAGGACATTGCGATGAACGAGGTGCCAAAGAATATAACATAGGTTTAGGTGAAAGAAGAGCAGCAGCAGTGAAAAAATTCTTAGCTCATAAAGGAATCGATCATAACAGATTAAATACAATCTCTTATGGTAAAGATAGACCTGCTATGATGGGTAATACTGAAGAAGCTTTTGCTTATAATCGTAGAGCTGTAACAGTTGTACACCACTAAAATTATTTACTAATTATAGTATCCTAAAAGGTCGAGTTTACTACTCGGCCTTTTTTTATTTATAACTTGATATTATTATTGCGAAAGCGTTGATGCGTGGATACCAAATCGTCATTGCAAGCCATAGGCTGCGTGGCAATCTCATGAAATAAAAACAAACTCCTGAGATTTTGCTTCGTCAATTACTTTTTCATTTCCTTGCAATGACGAAAAAACTGAACCATATTGCCCTGTTTTTTAGGCGATACCTCAAAATATAAAAATTTTACTAGACTTAACTGCATAATAATTATATAAATTTCAAATGAAAAGGGGCTGTAGCTCAGTTGGTCAGAGCACGCCGCTCATAACGGTGTGGTCGTAGGTTCAAGTCCTACCAGCCCCACCACACAAATTCTTATTTAAATTCGCATTAGCACTGAATTTATAATGATTAATCTAAAAACACTTTCTTGGTATCTTACTAAATTATATTTTAAGTGTTTCTTTATTATATTATTTCTTTTAATCGGGCTATTAATTATCTCAAATATTTTTGATCTTTTACAAAAATTCAAGAATATTTATGTTCCTTTTAGTTTTTTTTGGAGACTTATCTTATATAAGATTCCTTATTTACTAGGTCAAGTATCTTCGTTAATTAGTTTTTCCGCTATGTTATTTTTTCTTAGAAATCTAACAAAAAATAATGAATTAACGGCTATGTTATCTAGCGGTATTCATATTTGGCAAGTGCTTGTTATTCCATGTATTGTAACTTTAATGTTAGGTATAGTTTTTACGACTATATTGAATCCTATCGGTACTATAGGCTTACAAAAATATGAGTTATTAGAAGCAAAACTAACTAAAAAAGCCTTGAGTGAGGGTATAATATCTAAATCAGGCTTATTATTTTTTGAAGCTTTAAATGATGAAAATCAAATTATCCAAACACAATTTATTAATGTTGCCGAGAAAAAATTAAATAATATTACAATTTTATTTGTTGATCATAATAATTCTTTTTTAAAGAGAATTGATGCATTATACGGTATTATTGAAAATAAAATGTTACATTTAAATAGAGTTAAGGTTTTCACAAAAGAGGAAACTAAGGCTTACAATAATTTAACTATACAGACAAATTTATCAATTAATAGTTTAGTAAATAAATTTATTCGTCCTGAAATGGTTTCTATTTGGGTTTTACCTAAATTAATTAATGAATTATTAAATTCAGGTTTACCGGTTATTAATTATCAAATTTATTATTACAAGCAATTATTTAAGCCTATAATGATGATGGCAACCGTAATTTTAGCAAGTTGTTTTATTAGTCTTAAACAGCGTGATAATTCCCAAGAAAAAATACTGCTATTAGGTTTATTTTCAGGTTTTATAGCATATTCGTTATCAGAAATTTTATTAAAAATACTTACTTATAATAATTTGTCTTTAATTGCTGCTATTTTATTACCTAGTATGTTAATATTTTTTATTAGTAACTTTATTATGTTACATTATAAAGAAATTTAATATAGACGAAGTTTAATTTGAAAAATTGGCATCGTCGCTTCTCATTTTTGATCCTCACGTAGTATTCTACGCTGCGGTCAAAAATTCCGAGACTTCTCGCTCTTTTCCAAATTAAACTTCGTCTATATTAAATTTTTATTTACTATGGGACTGTTTATTTTGTTAACAGTTCTATAGAAGTGTTTTTAGAATTTAGAGAGAAAAAATAAAATGATAATGAGATTTTTGGAAGGGTTTTCTTCCGGTATGGCCATAGATCTTGGTACGGCAAATACTATTGTCTATCAAAAAAATTGTGGAATTGTTCTAAGGGAACCTTCTGTTATTGCGTTAATAAAAAAAGACGGTGCTTTTGTGCCTTATGCTTATGGTCATGAAGCAAAAATGATGCTTGGGCGTACTCCTACGGATATTGAAGCAAAAAGACCTTTAAAAGACGGTGTTATTGCCGATTTTAAGGGTGCAGAGGAAATGATAAAGTATTTTATTAGAATGGTGCATAATCGTCGCTCTTTTTTTGGGCCGACAATTGTTATTTGTGTGCCTTCCGGTTCTACGCCGGTTGAGCGTCGTGCTATCCAAGAAGCAGCAGAAAGTGCAGGGGGTAGGGATGTCTATTTAATTGAAGAACCTATGGCGGCAGCGATCGGAGCAGGGCTACCCGTAACGGAAGCGACCGGTTCGATGATTGTTGATATTGGAGGAGGCACTACTGAAGTTGCAGTTTTGTCACTAGGGGGCATAGTATATGCAAGGTCGGTAAGAGTCGGCGGTGATAAGATGGATGAAGCTATTATCTCATATATAAGAAGGCACTATAACCTATTGATAGGTGAGGCTACTGCCGAAAAGATAAAGCAAGAAATAGGTACGGCTTATGTAGATGAAAATGCTGAGCCGAGAAAGATGGAAATTAAAGGACGTGATTTAATTTACGGTATTCCTAAAGAAATGATATTGAACGAAAGACAAATTGCTGATAGTCTA
This sequence comes from Rickettsia massiliae MTU5, assembly GCF_000016625.1. NCBI lineage: Bacteria > Pseudomonadati > Pseudomonadota > Alphaproteobacteria > Rickettsiales > Rickettsiaceae > Rickettsia > Rickettsia massiliae. Next base: position 1,180,380 of record NC_009900.1, on the reverse strand, counting down.
ATTGAACCGGTAAGTCAAATTGTTGAAGCGGTAAAAGTAGCACTAGAAGCAACACCTCCTGAATTATCTTCAGATATAGTTGATAAGGGAATTGTTTTAACAGGCGGCGGCTCATTATTACGAAATCTTGATTTTGTTCTTAGTGAAGCCACTAAATTGCCAGTAATAGTTGCAGATGATGCCCTCTCTTGTGTGGCACTTGGAACAGGAAAAGTACTTGAAGATTTTACAAAGCTAAAACATGTACTATTTAAACAGGATTAAAAATGGCAATACTTGCAAATAGAGTAAAAAATTCTTCAAATTCATTAGAATTAATAAGAATAGTATCAAATACTCTTAAGCGTTTTTTTGTTATATTTGGGCTTGGATTGTCTGTATATTTATTTTTTACTACACCTAAAAAAATATCTAGTATATCACTTGAAGTAACCGGTAGTATAGTATCAACTGGTTTAGCAGTTTATGACGATATATTTGAATATATAAATTCAATAACACAAAAATTTGTTTATTTTCAAGATTTAGAACGAAAAAATATAGAACTTAAACTTGAGATAGCAAGATTACAACATTTACAAAGTGAAGTAGAATCGGTAAGAGCCGAAAACATTGCATTAAAAGATTTGTTAACGATTGCTGAGGAAGAAGAATTTGAATATATTACTACTAAATTACTGAGTGTTTCCTTTAATCCCTTTTCTAGAACTGCTTTGATTTCTGCAGGTAAAAAGCAAGGCATTGAACCTGATCAAGTCGTTGTTAATTCAGGAAAATTAGTAGGAAAAGTAATAGAAGTGAGTAATAATTATGCTAAAGTAATGTTAATTAGCGATGTTAATTCTAGAATACCTATTCAAGCTAATTCTTCAAGAGAACAAGGTATTTTAGCAGGTAATAATAATAATAGTAAAATTTTATACTTGCCTAACAATCACTTAGTACAGAAAGATGAGGAGATAGTAACCTCTGGATACGGTAATATTTATCCTGCAGGTATTTTAGTGGGCTATGTGTCTAAAGTTACGGAACATGATGTTATGGTAAACGTAGCAGCTGATCTATCTAAAACAGAATTTGTACAAGTATTATTGCCTAAGGAGTAATTTCTGTTTTTTTTGTACTCTATGTCATTAGCGCAGAATCGAGGCTTTGTTGCATGGACCGGTACAATCCCCTGTGTGTCACCCCGTGGCTTGACCACGGGGTCCAAAAAAACAATAAAAAATACTAATAATTTTAGTATTTTTAACTGGATCCCGCGATCAAGTCGCGGCGCGGGATGACAGAGGTGAAAGTGATCCACGCAACAAAACTTTCCCGTGTAGGTGGGAATTCAGCAAAATAACTTCAATATTGCTACAGAAGTTATATGTTTTTACTAGATTTTCGCCTACGCGGGAATGACATTGAGTAGGCTTTTCGATCCATGTAACAAGGCTGGTAATACTCGACACACTTTGTATATATCTATCCTTTATTTATTCAGAGGTTATTAATATGGCACTTGCTACTAAAGTAAAAGAATTTTTAGAAGAAAAATTAAAACAAGAAAAGATAGATCGTAAATATCTTGCCGAAGTCACTAATATCCCTTATACGACTGTTAGCAGAATTATGAGAGCGGAAGCTAATCGTGAATTCAACCCTGAAATAGATACTATTTTAAAAATAGCAAAATATTTTAATTGTACTATGGATGAGGTAATAAAAAGAAAAGTACAGAATAATTCATAAAGCTTGATACAAGCGAATTTTGCATGACTCGCCTGTACTCACATAGTTTCCCTACTGCTTTTGCAGGCTCGCATTTAAATTCATCTTGTCTAAATCTTTCTGAAATATGCTGTACCTACGCAATAAAACAGAAAATATGACAATAAAAAATAAAAGAGTTCTTCAGAAATTCGCTTATAGAGAGGAATTTAAAGGAGACATGGAACGTAGCACCGCAGCGATGTCTAAATTACCTCTAGAAGTAGAACTTTCGAGGAACTCTAAAGGACTGATTATAATTTTATCTTCCCCTTCAGGTACAGGTAAGTCGAGTTTAGCTAAAGCATTATTGAAAATAGATAATAATTTGCGTTTATCTATTTCGGCAACTACAAGAAAACCACGTTCAGGAGAAGTAGAGGGTATACACTATTACTTTAAGACCGGTCTAGAGTTTGAAAAATTAGTTAAGCAGAATAAATTCCTTGAATATGCTAAAATATACGATAATTATTACGGTACGCCTAAAGAATATGTCGAAATGTTATTAAATCAAGGCTTGGATGTTTTGTTTGATATTGATTGGCAAGGAGCAAGGAGTATTAAGAAAAATGCTACTAATGTTGTTGCTATATTTGTATTGCCTCCTAATATTGAAGTATTGGAACAACGCTTAAGAAATAGAGCGACCGATAATGAAGAAGCAATAAAATTACGTATGCAGTCGGCACAAAACGAAATATCACATGCTAATGAGTATGATTATGTAGTTACTAACGATGACTTTGACCGGACGCTTAAAAAAATACATGCGATTATAGTTGCAGAACGAGAAAAAGCGTTTTGACTTTGTCGTTTTTTCTTTCTATACTGAGAATTAGACGTTATGTTTCTAATTTTCATGGTACTAATTTAAATGCTTAGAAAACAATTCCTTTCATCAATAATAAAACATTTTAAAACTCATAAAGTTTGTGCCTTGTTAGGACCAAGGCAGTGCGGAAAAACTACACTTTCTAAACAATTCGTAGAAGCTTATAATATTCCTAAAATCAATATTTTTGATCTGGAAAATCCTTTAGATTTAGCAAGATTAAATGAACCGATGCTTGCTTTGTCTGATCTAAAAGGATTTGTTATTATTGATGCAATTCAGTATAAACCGAATCTATTCCCTATTTTAAGAGTTCTTGTTGATACAACTGATATTAAATTTTTAGTACTAGGCAGTGCATCAAGAGACTTAATTAAACAAGGTTCTGAAACACTAGCAGGTAGAATAGGTTATATTGAAATGACACCGTTTACCTTATCTGAAGTGTCAGGTACTCAGCAATTATGGATACGCGGCGGATTTCCTTTATCATATCTTGCAGATGATGAAGAGTTAAGTGCTTTATGGCGTCAGAATTACATTAAAACATTTTTAGAAAGAGATATACCAAATTTAGGTTTTACAATTCCGTCTATGCAGTTACGTAGGTTTTGGTTAATGCTTTGCCATTATCACGCTAATATATTTAATGCTTCAGAACTTGGAAATTCTTTATCTATCTCATATCATACCGCAAAGCATTATTTAGATATTTTAGAGGGAACTTTTATGATCCGTATTTTGCAGCCTTGGTATGAAAACCTTAAAAAAAGACAAGTTAAGACTCCAAAAATCTTTTTTAGAGATAGTGGAATATATCACGCTTTATTAGGCTTAAATAATTATGAATCTTTAAGCACTCATCCTAAAATAGGTGCATCATGGAAAGGATTTGCCTTAGAACAAATTATTAGATATTATAAAGCCGAATCCGAAGAATGTTATTTTTGGTCATCTCATAATGGAGCAGAAATAGATCTGTTAATTTTTAAAAATGGAAAACGTTTGGGGTTTGAAATTAAATATACAAATACACCGAGCATTACAAAATCAATGCAAATATCTTTAAAAGATTTAAAACTTGATCAAATGAATGTAATATTTCCAGGTGAGATTAGCTTTAAATTGTCAGAAAAAATACAAGCAATAGGTCTTTCGAGCTTAATTCAAAATGATACAAAAGCTGCAACTATATAGTTACAGCTTTTAGAATGTTATATTATTTCACATCCGCATTTAGAAGCTTTACCGGCAAGTTTGATATCTTTGGAAGCATTATCCACACAATTACCTAAATCTTGATTATATTGGTGGATTTGACTACTCGCTTGCATAGCTTCTTGAAATATTGCGTTATGTTGTTGCTGTTGTGCTTCAAATTGTACTTTTGCAGCTTCTAAAGCTGCTTTTCTTTGTTCAGGAGTTAAATTTTTAAATTTAGACATAATATTACTCTTTAGTTAAATTCCTCTCGTTTTATTATTTGTAACTTTAATATTAGGAGTACGAGCAGGATATAAACTCCCAGTATTAGTATCTTTTACTTGTGTTTGTTCTCTGATTTTATTAGCTAAAGATTTAGTTTTATCCACGTTAATTTTATTTAGTATTTTATTATGATGCTTTATATCCTTTACAACGCCGTCTGTCTTAATTGCTTTATGCTGATTTTTTAGAGCTACATATTTTTCATATGCATCTAAATATTTTTCTGGTTCTTTTTTATAACGCTCTTTAATATCACTTCCTAATTTCTTTATTTTATCTTTATTTATGTTGTGTTCTTTTTCATGTTTAATAATTTCTTGATCTAATATTTTTTTACTATTTTCAATCTTCTCTACATGTGCCTTATGTATTTTTAGCATTTCTTGGTAAAATTCTAGTTCTCCTTTTAATTCTTTAACTTTTTGTGGTGCTAAGCCTTTTTCTTGTAATTGTTGTGATAAATTCGTTATTGTTGTATTTAATTCATTTAATTCTGTATGTGCTTGTTTGTGTTTTTCAGTTATTTTTTTATGGTTTTCATGTAATACTTTATGCGCTTGATTTAGTTTAAATATTTCTTCATGAGTTAATATTTCACGATTTAACTCTTCATGATCAATAATGTTTTCCTTTTCCAGTTTATTTATTATCTTATCTAAACGTTTATTACTTTCTTTAATTCTTTTAGTATCTTTAGTAATATTTTTTATAAATTCATTATGCAAATTATTAAGTGCAGCAATTCTTTGTGCGATTTCTTTTTCTTCTTCGGCAAGTTTTATTGCTCTTTGTGATTTTAGAAATTCTTCTTCTTGACTCCTAGCTTTCTCAAGAGATTGTTCTACTTCATAGTTCTTGAGCTTAGTTTCAGCATTCTCTTTTAGATTGGATATGTCAAAATTCAAGCCATATGCAGCTGCTTCGCTTTGTAAACTACTCAATGCTCCTAGAATTGTTTCTATTCGAGAGCGAGAATAAGAATTTTTAAGATGCTCTTTTAAATTATCGAATTTATATTTTAATGTAGCTGTTATATCAGGCATACATGCTAATCATCTTTAATATTAACGCCAAGAAACGTTAACAAAAGTTAATAATTAAGTCAAGAAAATTTTAACAAAAATTAATCTTGTATTTCTAGCCATTGATTTAATAACTCGTCTAGTTTCTTTTTATCATTAATTAATTGGCTAGTAATGCGGTTATATTTTTGAGGATTATCTAAATATAGATTAACGTCTTCAAGTGCTTTTTCTAAGTGTTTGATGGATATTTCTAGCTTTTCAATATCGTTGGGCAATGTTTCAAGCAAACGCTGATATTTATAAGATAGCTTTTTATTTAGAGGTTCTTTTTGAGAAGTTAGTGGTAGTGGTTTTGAAGCTTTTTTGGCTATAGGAGAGGTAGTAAAATACTGCTTATAATCTTCATAACCTCCTGTTAAATCATGAATTTTACCTTGAGCGAAAACTAAAGTTCTAGTAACTAACCTATCTAAAAAGTCACGATCATGGCTCACGACTATTAAAGTACCTGAATAATCTGCAAGTATATCTAGTAAAATTTCTAGACTATCTATATCGAGGTCATTAGTCGGTTCATCTAAAATTAACAGATTTCCAGGGTTAATTAGAATTTTTGCAAGTAATAATCTATTAGCTTCACCGCCTGATAAAATAGTGGTTTTTGCATTAAGTAGTTTAGGATTAAACATGAATTGTTTTAAATAACCGGCAACATGCATGGTTTTACCGTTTGGCAAAAATACTTGATCACCGCCTGTAGGACATAAAGTTTGTTGTAATGTATGATTAGGTTCTAGTTTTTCTCTATGTTGATCAAAATATGCAATATCTAAATTACCGCCATATATAATTTTGCCGCTTTCAGGGGTAAGCTGTTTTGTTAGTAGTTTGATAAAGGTAGATTTGCCTGCGCCATTTGCACCGATTATACCAATTTTCTCGCCTTTTTTTACACGAAAGCTAAAATTATCAATAATTTTAGTATTTTTATAACTAAAAGTAATATTATCTGCTTCAATAATGAATTTACTTTTAGCTATATTTCCGGCAAGCTCTGCCCTAACTCTTTGTGTTGAACTAGCTAGTTTTGCAATCTGTTCTTGTGTTATTGCTCTTAAAGCTTTCAAATCCGCAAGTCTCTTTTGATTCCGCTTACGTCTAGCAGTAACACCGGCATTTAACCATTCATTTTCTTGAGATAATTTTTTATTTAATTTCCGAAGAGCGGCTTCTTCTTGGTCTATGATAATTGTTTGCCATTCATCAAAAAATTTAAATCCTTTATCAGATTTACGTAAAATTCCTCTATCAAGCCACCAAATTTTATTAGTAACATTTGAGAGGAATGTTCTATCATGACTAACGCAAATAATAGCACCGTTATAAGATTTAACAAATTCTTCTAACCATTCGATTGTTGCAATATCTAGATGGTTAGTCGGTTCATCAAGTAGTAATATTTCCGGCTCTAATATTAAAGCTTTAACAAGGCTTGCTCTTCTCAGTTGACCGCCTGAATAGGTGGATAAATTATCTGTTCCGTTGATTTGTAATTTTTCTAGAATTATATCGATTTGGTATTTATCTATTTCTTTTGTACTATCTGTTTGTTGTAAGACAAAATCATAAACAGTTAGATGAGTTTTTATAGAAGTATCTTGTCTTAAATAACCGGTTGTAACTAAAGGATCTTGAAATAATGCACCGTTATCTAGCTCATAATCACCTGATATTACTTTCATTAAGCTTGATTTCCCGCAGCCGTTACGTCCTATAAGACAAATCTTATCGCCTTTGTACAAATAAAGCTCTAAATCAGATAAAATTACTTTATCCGCAAAACTTAAGTTACCGTCTTTAATGTAATAAATTGGAGTCATAGTTGATTATTGGCTAGTTTTTATGTCATTCCTGCGAAAGCAGGAATCTAGAAAATAACCTTAATATTGGTACAAAATTACATATTTGATAGAATAAACATATAAAAACTTGTTTTTATATGTTTTACTGGATTCCTGCTTTCGCAGGAATGACATTAGTTAAAGGTTGGTAGACGAAGTTTAATTTGGCAAAGCGCAAGGAGTCCATAAGACGAGGAGCGGAACGTATACTTAATACGTGAGTACCACAGTGCTTATAGGACTTTGTGCCAATTTTTCAAATTAAACGAATATACTCTTAATCACTAAACTAGCATTAGTACCACCGAATCCGAACGAGTTGGAAAGCACGTAATCTATCTTAGTTTTCTTAGCTTTAAGTGCAACTAAATCTATATTCACCTCATCCATAGGGTTATCTAAGTTTAAGGTTGGTGGTGCAATCTGGTCTCTAATTGCAAGAGCTGAAAAGATAAACTCAACACTTCCTGCCGCACCAAGCAAATGTCCTATTGATGATTTAGTAGAAGACATTAAAACTTGGGGATTCGCTTCTAAAAATAATTTTTGTACGGCTGCTAATTCTATTCCATCACCAAGTGTAGTAGAAGTACCGTGTGCATTAATATAATCAATCATATCGGGCGTGATAGTTGCATCTAGCATTGCGTCTCTCATAGCTCTATAAGCTCCTCTACCTTCAGGATGTGGAGCTGTCATATGATAGGCGTCACCTGTAGAGCCGTATCCTATAACTTCACCGTAAATTTTAGCCCCTCGATTTAAGGCATGCTCATATTCTTCTAAGACTACAACGCCTGCTCCTTCACCCATAACAAAGCCGCTGCGGTCTTTATCCCAAGGTCTTGAGGCTTTTTCAGGATTATCGTTATATTTAGTACATAATGCTCTAGCAGCAACGAAACCTGCAACTCCGACAGGTGTAACTGGAGCTTCCGCACCGCCTGCGATCATAACATCGGCATAGCCGTGCTTTATCATACGCATAGCATCGCCTATAGCATGTGCCCCTGTAGAGCAAGCTGTTACTGCCGTTTGGTTTGGACCGCTAAAACCGTATTTTATAGAAACAAGACCGGATAAAAGATTAATTAATGAAGCGGGGATAAAGAAAGGACTAACTTTGCCGTTATTTTCTTGATAAAGTTTTATAGAGGTATCTTCGATCATTTTAAGACCGCCGATTCCTGAACCTAATATCAAGCCGGTTCTATCACGAGATTTTGCATCGTCGGGTAACCAGCCGCTATCTTCAACTGCTTCGGTTGCGGCTGCTACTCCGTAATGGATAAATTTATCCATTTTACTTAGTCTATTAACGTCATCTGCTTGTGTAAAATTTTCAAGTTTAAATCCATCTTTCTCAGAGTTATCTATAAGTCCGGCAATTTTACACGCAAGTTTAGAAGTGTCAAATTCTGTAATAGTTTTTATACCGCTTACTCCATCTACAATATTTTTCCAAGATGAGCTAACATTAAGCCCAACAGGAGTAACAAGTCCAAGTCCGGTAATAACTACTCTTTGATGCGACATTTTTAATTATCTATTAGGGATTTAATTTATGCAGATTAAGATTGGCGTTCTTTGATATATTTTATAACATCGGATACGGTTTTAATTTTAGTGGCTTCATCATCAGGGATATCAATACCATATTCAACTTCTATTGCCATCATTAACTCTACGGTATCAAGGCTATCGGCTTTCAAATCTTCTATAAATCTTGAATCCGTAGTTATTATCGATTTATCTTTATTTAGCTTTTCAGCAACCATTTCAATAACTTTCTGTTCGATCTTATCCGTTGTACTCATAATTTTGAACTCCATAAATCATTTAATTTTATATGCCGTATAATAGCGGTTATTCAGCTATTAGACTTTATTTTAACTGTATTGAATATTTATTTAAAATATTCATCGCATTTTATCTTTAAAAGAACTTTTAACACAAAAAATTATTTTATGCTAGCACAAAATAATCTTATTAATTTTTATACCATTAACATACCGCCGTTTACATGTATAGTTTGACCGGTAATATATGATGCCTGATCGCTTGCTAAAAATGCGACTGCGTTTGCCACGTCTTCCGGCATACCGTAAATGCCTAGCGGAATTTTTTGTACTATAGCTTCTCTTTGTTTTTCATTGAGTTTATCGGTCATATTTGATTTAATAAATCCTGGAGCTACTGCGTTAACCGTAATTCCTCTGGTTGCAACTTCGTAAGAGAGTGATTTGGTCATACCTATTAAACCTGCTTTAGAAGCACAATAATTAGCCTGCCCGGGGTTACCTGAAATTCCTACTATTGAAGATATGTTAATAATACGTCCATACCTGTTTTGTATCATTTTTTTTATGGCTTCACGATTTAAAATAAAATTTGCTTTTAAATTAATATCAATAACTTTGTCAAAATCTTCATCTTTCATTCTAATTGCTAGCGTATCGCTAGTAATACCGGCATTACATACTAAAATATCTAACTTTGATGCTTTAGATATTAAATTGCTACATTCTTCCTTATCGGCAAGATTACATACTTCTATCGTATAATTATCTTTTACAACCTTTCCAAGGGATTTTAATTTTTCCTCATTACTACCGCTAATAATTACATGGCTTCCGAGTTTGTGCAGTAACCTCGCTATAGCTCCGCCTATGTCTCCTGAAGCTCCCGTAATTAAGGAAGTTTTACCTGTTAAATCAATCATTTTCTTCCCCCGTTTGATCAAGATTTATATTAGTAATTTTTGACGATTTTTCACGTATTATTTTCTCAATTTCGTTGGAAATTTGTGGATGTTCTTTTAAATATTGTTTGACGTTTTCACGCCCTTGACCTATGCGTACGTTCTTGTAGGAAAACCAAGAGCCGGATTTCTCAACAATATCAAGCTTAACTCCAAGGTCGATTATCTCGCCTTCTTTTGAAATACCTGAACCGTACATTATATCAAAATCTGCAGTTTTAAATGGAGGAGATACTTTGTTTTTGACTACTTTTACTTTGGTTTGGCTGCCTATTACTTCTTCTTTATCTTTAATGGAGCCGATTCTTCTTATATCGATCCTAACAGAAGCATAGAATTTTAAGGCATTACCGCCTGTCGTAGTTTCAGGACTACCGAACATCACACCTATTTTCATTCTGATTTGATTAATGAAAACAGTAATACAATTGGTGCGATTAATTGATGCGGTCAGTTTACGCAAAGCCTGGCTCATTAATCTTGCTTGAGAAGCCATTTGAGCATCACCCATTTCGCCCTCAATCTCTGATTTTGGTACTAAAGCCGCAACACTATCTATTATTATCATATCAATACCGCCGGAGCGAATTAACGTATCGGCAATTTCTAGTGCTTGTTCACCTGTATCGGGCTGTGAAATAATAAGCTCATCAATATTTACGCCTAATTTTTTAGCATAAGCAGGGTCTAATGCATGCTCGGCATCAATAAAAGCACATGTACCACCCTTTTTTTGAGCTTCTGCAATTAAATGCAATGTTAGAGTGGTTTTACCTGAGCTTTCAGGACCGAAAATCTCGATGATTCTACCTTTGGGAATACCGCCGATTCCAAGAGCTATATCTAGCCCAAGTGAGCCGGTCGATACGGCCTCTATATCAACATGCGGACGCTGCCCTAGTTTCATTACCGAACCTTTACCATAGCTTTTTTCAATTTGTGCGAGTGCTGCGGCAATGGCTCTTTCCTTATCTGTATTTGACATAAATTTATATTATAAACTTACCAATTAAAATATAAGCTTGAGAAAGAAAAATCAAATTTTATTTATGTTATTGTGCTTGTAAGATTAAATCTTGACTTCCATACTAGGTGATGCTTAGATGTTAAATTTACTTGTGTTATGGTTAATGGATTTGGACTTGCTTACTATTGTTACCAACTGAATTAACCTAGGACTATTAACAAAATAAATTTTAAAGCTAATTAAATTACTTGTTAACAGTCCCATAGTTCTCGAAAAAGATAGATTTAGTAAAACCCTTATTAAATAACTTATCACATATGGTATCACAATTTCTGCAAACTGAATATATCACTAAAGATAATTCATCATCTATATCTTATAAATTTAGATGGCATATTTTAATTATTTTAAGCATTTGCTTACTTTTGGTATCGATGGATGCATACAATCTTGCATGCTGTTATGCCTACTATAATCCTTGACTTAAAACCATCTAATTTACAACAATTATGGATAATCAATGCATTTAGTATTATCAGGTCTTCTAATTACCGCAGGTGCTAGGAGATAGATTTGGTCGTAAAAGATTATTACTTTGGGGGCTTTTAGTTTTTTCCATCGCTTCAATGTTAGTTTATGTATTTGATAGCTCATGGGGATTAGTATTATGTCATGCTTTACTTGGGTTAGGAGGATCAGTGATGATGCCTTCCACTTTATCGATATTGCGTAACATTTTTACTAATACACATGAACGTATGATCGCAATATCCGTGTGGGGAATAATGGCAACCGTAGGAGCTACAGGACCAGTACTAGGAAGGAGTATTGGTTGAGCTTTTAAGTTGGCAATTTGCATTTTTTATAAATGCACCTATTGCATTAGTAATTATTGCTTTTGGCATAGTTTGGATTCCTGAATCATCTAATCCTAGTAATGAACCATGGGATTGGATAGGAGTATTTCAATCGTTTTTTGGGATGGCAGCTTTAGTTCAAGGCATTGAGATGTTGGCTAAATACGGTATTATGAATCTAGCATCCGGCGGAATGCTATTAATTGGCATTGTGTTACTAATAATATTTACCTTACGTCAACTTAAAAGTGATGATCCGTTAGTGGATATGCGTTTATTCTTAATTAGCAATTTTATTATAGGAGTAATAGTTTATTTGCTGATTACGTGTGTCTTAGGATCCATAATGTATCTTATGTCCTTATGGTTACAGTTTATCAAAGGGGTTAAGTCCTTTGTATGTAGGTCTTTATATGTTGCCTGCAGCAGTTTTTGCTTTAATTGCCTCTTTAGTTGTGCCATATTTACTCACACGATTTATCGCACGTGTAATAATGTTTAGTGAGCTTATCTTTACTACTATATCATTGATCTTACCTAGTATATTAGACTATAGAGATTTATTATCAAATACTATATATCTTGGATTGCTTGGTATAGGAAGTAGTCTATGCCTCTCTACCACCGTAACAGTTATGATGAATGCAGTACCGGCAGAGAGATCCGGAGGTGCAGCAGCATTACAAGAAACAGCATATGAATTAGGTAATGTATTAGGTATAGCTGTTATTGTAAGTATTACGTCTTTTATATATAGTAACAATCTAGTAATCCCTCACGGTGTTTCTGTATCAATGGCAGAAATAGCTCGTGACTCAAATCGGTGAAGGAATAATTATTGCTCAACAAATACCACCTTCATTTGCTCATGAATTAATTAAGGAGGTTAATATTACTTTTATAAATGCATTTAATAGTAGGTATTATTCTAGGAATAATCATGCTAATATTGGCGGATGTGATTATGTATGTTCTTCCTCCTTTTAAAGCATCTACCTCTCTACATTAATATGATGAAACTGGTATAGAAACCTTACCGTCTTTTGCTATTTTTGCACTATTTACCATAATGGTTAAATGATCTTAGTGCTTATTTTTATAGTAGGTAGTTAATAAAATGAGATGATGATATTTTTAAGGCTATAAATCATTACTAAATATTTTTTCTAATTCTGCTAAGCGTTGTTCTATTCTTTCGATATTGCTTTTTGTTATAGGTCTTTCTAGTAAATCTGCTCTCTCGGCTTTTAGATTTTTTTTATTTTCATTTAAAGTACATTCTATGACGAGTCTTGAGATGGTTTTAGTATTTTGGTCAGACATATTTGTTCCCGATTGATTAAACTTAAACTGCTCACGTTTCAACCACCGAAGAGAAATAAACTCTTGGTGGTTGGGGGAGTAAGAAAACCATCAACGATAGCCATAATAGCCTTTAGGTTCTAAGCTTAAGCTTTAAACCTTGGACATAACTATTATAACCCCGACCGAAATAAAGCCGAGGATTGCATCAGTTTTGTGAGAAATGTTCTCACTTTTGGCAGAGGTTTTGACACCCCGAAATAGCACTTTGCTACTCTAAGTATCATTTTATGTATAACTTTCAAAAAGTCAATGATGGTTTGTTATGGTACTAACAACGTTCTATGCTTCTATACCTGAGGAGTCATATAGTGATGATACATCGGCTAATAAAGGCATTTCGCAATTTTGATAGTCAATATCTGTGTAACGAGGGCTAAATATCTCAAATATTTCTGTAATGCTTTCTTTATATTCTTCAGACTCGGGATTTGCTGTTCGTATAATTGTTATTAAGCGTGCAAAGTTGCTGATAGTATTAAAACTATCATCACCGCCAAGACTCTTACATATTTCATGCAATATTCCGCTTGAAGAAGCTAAGTTTATTGCTATAGCGGATGGGGAATTTAATTTTACAATTTCATTATTTAAATTAGTTAGTGGTAGTATTGAGAATTCATATTCCTTAATAGATTTTGCTAGTTTTATAATATCATGTAAATTATTAATTTTTATAACTTCATCTAATATAACTGCATTATTCTTAAAATTTTCATGTAGTAGTGCTATAAATGCTAATTCTTTATTCTTCATTACTAAATCTAAAGTTTCATTTTTTATATTTCTTCCCTTATACCAATCCCATCCATATTTAATGTAATACCCTAAGATAGTACCTACAGCTAATGTTCCTAATGCTACTCCAGCTATATAATAAGCACCGCTATATCCACCGTCATTTGTATCATCGTTAGGTCTTTCTGTAGTAGGGTCAGTGTAAACTTTACCGAGTTGAGCTAAAATATCTTTACCTATTTCTGTAGGAGAGACATTATCTAAAGAGAGACCTAAGTGATTTAGAGTATTTTCAAGAGTATTTATAAACGATTCACGAGGGATTAAAGTTTCTTTATAAGCGTTATAGTTTTGTAAAGCACTCATAGCTTCTTCTTTAGTGCATTCATTTAAACCTAAGAAATCAGCTTCGCTAGTTTCGGTAATATTGCCTTGAGAGAACACATAATCATTCGTTACTTTATAAAGTTGACCAAGAATACTAGCCGTACCGTTTTGATGAGGTGTTACGGCTTGTTGTAAAAGTATATGAGGATTATTTTCAGCATCGATAAAAATATTATTTATTGGAGTATTTAAACCATTGTTGCACTCTTGGTGTAGTATTGAAAAATCATTTGGGGACTCATTGAAAGATTGTTCAATGTTTTTCCAATTACACTGTGCATTATCCACTATATAACCTTTTTTAAAAGCTCCTTTAATAGTACTATATACTGAGGACAATATAGTACCGCTTAATTTATGAATGATGTGACTTATATTACCCGTTAAATTGCTTACTATTTCATTTCCAAATATAGGCATAACGCATTTAAATTTTATATTTAATGTAGATGCCATAATGTTACTCCGTTAATTAATAAAACGTGGTTTCTAAAGTATGTTAATGTTTTTGTCAAGATGAAGTTAAAATAAATTAATATATGGAAAGATTTGAGAAAGATGATTGTTATGCTGTAATGTTTCGTTTTTTCGTTATTGCGAGGGGCGAGGCAAAGCTTCGACGTGGCAATCTCAGGCATTTTGTACTAGACTTCTTGCATAACCTATCTTATAAAGAGGACTTTGCAGGAAACGGATGCGAGTACCGGATTGACGTACAAATTACCTTTAGAAGGAGGTTGGTTATGCAAGAAGTCTAGTACAAAATGCCTGAGATTGCCACGTCGAAGCTTTGCCTCGCCTCGCAATAACGATTTGGTGTCCATGCAATAATACCTTGCGGGAATGACATAGAACGAGCTATACAATATTACTTACCTATGCAGAAATTTTTAAAGATCTCGCCTAGTATTTCTTCTACGTTGATAACACCCATAATTGCACCGATGCAGCGTGCCGTCATTCTGATATCTTCAGTTGCTAGAACTAAATCATTATCTAAGCTAAAAGCCGTTAAATGTGAGAGAGCTTGTTGTAAATAGTTACGATGACGCTGATTTGTTATATAAGGAGTTTCGGTAAATCCTGCCATGTTTTCGGCAATATTTTCAATATTTTTTAATATACTTGAAAGAGCAATATTATTTTTTACTGAAACTCTTAAGCATTTATATTTATTTTCAATAGAAAAGATTTTACTAGCTTCGATTAAATCGATTTTATTAATTATTGTGATAGTATTTTCATCAATTAAATTAATAATATCTTCATTTATAGAGGAGTCTAATTTTTCGGCATCAAACATTATAATTTTAATATCTGCTGTTTTAGCTGAATTTATAGCTCGTTTTATACCTTCCTGCTCGATAATGTCACTACTTTCTTCTCCTATACCTGCTGTATCCTGTAAAATAATAGGATAGCCGCCAATGTCTAAATGTCCCTCAATTATATCTCTAGTAGTTCCTGCAATATTTGAGACAATCGCTATATCTCTCTGCATTAAGAAGTTTAGTAAGCTAGACTTACCAACGTTTGGTGGACCGATAATTGCAAGCTTAAGACCACTTCGTAGTAATTCTCCTTTTCTGTTATCATTAAGATATTCCGATATTGTATTTACAAGAATTGTATGAGTATTAGTAACTTCATTAAGGACGGTATCAGGTATATCTTCATCAGGGAAATCTATATAAGCTTCAAGCAGAGAGATAATTTTTAAAAGCTGACTACGCCAATTATTATATAATTCTTCAAGTTTGCCGTTTGCTTGTCTAATTGCTTGCTTATGCTGCATTATAGTTTCGGCATTAATTAAATCGGCTATCCCCTCTGCTGCCGTTAAATCAAATTTGTTATTTAAAAAAGCTCTTTTGGTAAACTCTCCTGCTTCTGCCAAACGAATACCAGCTATATTTAATAATGCATTTGTCAGTATTATAGATATAGCTTTACTGCCATGCGTGTGAATTTCGACTACGTCTTCCCCGGTAAAGCTACCAGGTGACTTAAAATAAACAACCATAACATTATCGATTAGCTCCTTAGTTTCAGGGACTGTAATTTGTTGATAATACATTAATCTCGATTTAAAGTCCTTTCTACCGGTAAGTAGCTGTAAAACTTCTAAGCTTTTAGGACCAGAAATCCTAAAAACCGCTACGCCTGCTTTACCGAATGCAGAGCTTTGTGCAAATATCGTTTCCACTTATTTTCTATGCCTCTTGCTTAAGTTATTTTATATAATATAATAACAACAGAAATAATCATATTATTACTTAAGAAAATTATGACCCCAAAAACAACCTCTTTAAACTTTAGCCGTTTAAATTGTCAAATCCCGAATTATAAAACTAAAATTCTAGAACTTAGCAAGGAACGTGAGTCAAGTTCTATATATATAGATTTTGTTCAAAAGTTTTTAAATTATATTCCGATAGATTATGATTTTGAGAATAGAGAAAAATTATTCCAAAATTTTGCAGATGAAGCCTTTAAGTTTTTTAAGCAAAGGATAGTAAGAGCAAGAAAAATAGCAATAACAAAGGCAGTTATCGAAAATGATCCGGCAATAAATGTCTTGATATTACTTGATAATAAGCCGCATATTGTTGATTTTATCATATGTCTGCTTAAAAACATAAATTTGCAAACTAAGTTTTTACTCCATCCGGTAATAAACTGTGTCCGAAATAGTAAAGGAGAATTAGAAAAAATATTAGAAAATTCTGTGTCGGATGAAAAATCAGAATCAATACTACATTTAACCATTTTAGGAAATTTTGATGATAAAACTACTACATTTTTAACCGAGGCTATAAATGAAAGATTAGAAAAGTTAGAGCAAAGCTATAGCCATTTACCGCAATTACGCACAAAATTACAAGATTTATCTAAAAATATAATTGATAATTATCAATTAAATTTTAAAGAGGCTCAAGAATTCTTAAATTGGTTACAAAACGATAATTTGGTTTTATTAGGGACTCTGGATTTTGAAGTAAAATCTTTAAAATTAAGCAATGAAATAGGAGCAGCAAAAATATGGCAAGAAGTAAAAGACGAGATTGATGATATTATAAAATGTTCTGCTAATTCTTTATATCAAAATCAATTAATAATACTCGGTAAAATAAATAGTGCGTCGCTTATCCATGCAGATAATTTAATCGACTATATCTTAGTGAAAAAATTTGACTCTTCGGGTGAATATATTGCGGGAAGTATAATTTTCGGTATATATAATTCAAATATGTATTACCATTCAATAAGTAATATTCCAATCCTACGACAAAAATTTAATTTTGTAATTGAGAAAGCCGGTTTTGCATTATCTGGTTATAATGCCGATAAGTTAAGAATTTTAATGGAGTCGTTACCGAGAGAAGCTTTAATACAAATTGATCAAGGCGATTTATATTGTATGTGTTTACATATGCTCTCAAGTATGATGAGTAAGAAGCTTAAATTATTTATTCAATATGATTGGTCTAGTTCTTTTCTTAATATCATAATTTTTCTGCCACGAGAACGTTTAACGTCTGAAATGCATAATATGATAGATTGTTATTTAGCAGAAAAATTCGGTAGTAAAATTTTATCCAACTATATCACCGAAGTAGCCGGTAATTTTTCTTATCTTTTTGTAACGCTTGAAGCACAAGGGGAACATAAAATAAATTTTGAAGCAGAAATAATACAGCAAGATTTAGATCGTATCTCTACACGTTGGAGTGAAGATTTTTATTTTAAGCTTTCTAAAAAATTCGGCGAATATCAAGCAGGTATTAATTTAAAGCTTTTTGATAATGTTTTTCCGGCAGATTATAGGCAAAAATTTTCTCCGGAAATAGCTTTAGTAGATATTGAATATCTAACGGAAGCAAGTAAGTCACAAAAATGTATGTTTAATCTAGTTTCTGTAAATGAAACGGAATTTTACTTAAAAATATATAGTCCAAAAGTAAAACTTGCACTTTCTAACATATTGCCGCCAATAGAAAATTTAGGTTTTAAAGCAATTGATGAACAAACTTTTGCAATTAAGGAGGCTCTCGAAATCAAAGAAAGCTGGATATATAATTTTATCTTAACTTCTATTGTACCTGTAAAGGATAATATTACCGAATTAAAAATAAATGTTGAAGAAGCTTTAGACAAAATGGCACTTGGGATGCTTGCTAATGATTCTTTAAGTAAATTAATAGTGCTTGCCGGTTTTAATTGGAAGCAAGTTAAACTCGTCAAAGCTTTAACAAGATATTTACATCAAACGGGATTTAGTTACGGTAAAGGTTATGTACAGTTAACGTTACTTAAACATCCCGAATATACAAAAATGTTGGTAAATCTATTTGATATAAAATTTAATCCTAAATATTCGGATAATAATTGTGACGTAATTAAAGACAAACTAAATAATTACTTAGTAACCGTTGAGATGAGTAGTGAAGATAAAGTACTACGTAATATGCTTGGTATAGTTAATGCTATTACTAGAACAAATTACTATCAACCACATAAACATATTTTTTCATTTAAGTTTGATTCTTCAAAAGTACCGGATTTACCTAAACCTGTTCCGTTTGCCGAAGCATTTGTTTATTCTAGAAATTTTGAAGCTATTCATTTAAGAGGCGGTCCCGTATCACGCGGAGGGCTTAGATGGTCGGATAGAGCAGAAGATTATAGGCTTGAGGTCCTTGGGCTTATGAAAGCACAAATGACTAAGAATTCCGTTATTGTCCCTGTCGGTTCTAAAGGCGGCTTTTATGTTCATTTTACTGAGGAAGGGCTTACTCGTGATGAATATATGGAAAAAGTGGTAGAATGCTATAAGAATTTCCTAAGAGGTTTATTAGACATAACTGATAATATCATTGACGGTAAAGTAGTACATCCACAAGACGTTATTATTTATGATAAAGAAGATCCTTATTTAGTTGTTGCTGCCGATAAAGGTACAGCCTCATTTTCGGATTATGCTAATAGTGTGGCAAGAGAATATAATTACTGGCTTGATGATGCTTTTGCTTCCGGTGGTTCTGCAGGTTACGATCATAAAAAAATGGCTATTACTTCCAAAGGAGCTTGGATTTCCGTAACTAATCACTTTAAAACTTTAGGGTTAGATGTCCAAAAAGACCCTATTACCGTCGTAGGTATAGGAGATATGTCGGGAGATGTGTTTGGTAACGGTATGCTTAGATCAGAGGCTATTAAGTTAGTTGCTGCCTTTAATCATAAACATATATTTATTGATCCTACTCCTGATCCTTTATCAAGTTTTAATGAGCGTTTGCGTTTATTTAATTTAAAGGGGTCTAATTGGTCTGATTATGATTCTAAGCTTATTTCTAAAGGAGGCAAAGTATTTGAACGCAGTAGTAAATTAATAAAATTATCACCGGAAATTAAAAAATTACTTGATATAAATGATAATGAATTATCACCGGAAGAATTAATTAAAGCTATTTTAAAAGCAGATGTTGATTTATTGTGGAATGGCGGAATAGGCACTTATATCAAAGCTAAAACGGAAAATAATTTAGAAATCGGTGATAAAGCAAATGATAACCTTAGATGTAACGGTGAAGAAATTAGAGCAAAAGTTATAGCAGAAGGCGGTAATGTTGGGGTATCACAGAGAGGTAGAGTCGAATATGCTAAAAAAGGCGGACGCATAAATGCTGACTTTATTGATAATTCAGCAGGTGTTGATTGCTCCGATCATGAGGTAAATATCAAGATTGCTTTAAGTAGTGCGATAACCTCAGGAAAAATTACTTTAGAAGAACGTAATAAACTTCTAAACGATATGACAAAGCAAGTTGAAGAGTTAGTATTACTTGATAATTATAAGCAAACTGAAGCAATAACAATTATGCAATTATCTCCTACTTTAACTGTTAATATACTTAGTCAATTTATAGATATTTTAGAAGAAGCAAAAGTATTAGAGCGGGAAAATGAATTCTTGCCTAGTGCAGAAGAATTGAATAGAAGAGCTATTAGCGGTGAAGTATTAACTCGTCCTGAGCTTTGCATATTGCTATCATATAGTAAGAGATTTGCTTATCATGAGTTAATTAATTCTACTTTTTCCCATGATAAATATTTTGATGCATATCTTATAGATTATTTTCCTGAAATGATGCAAAAAAAGTTTCGTAATGAAATTTTATCTCATCCACTTAAACATGAGATTATTAAAACCGTTACTATAAATAAAATAATTAATCAGCTTGGCGGACCGCTTATTAGTATTGTAAAGCGTGAGATTGGGGCTCCTCTTTGTGATATAATAAGGTCATATACCATTATTTGTGAAATTTTTGATCTTGATGATATATGGGAAACGATAAGTAATAAGCTACCTGCTAATATTGATTACAATGTAAAAATCGACATGTTTACCGAAATAACGAAATTAATGCGTCGAGGTATTTCGTGGTTTATTAAAAATTTAAAACATCCTATTAATATTAGTGGAACTATAGAAGAGTTTAGAGTTCCTGCACAAAACTTAAGAAAAATGGTAGATACTTTATTAGTCGGAGAAACTAAAATAAGATTTGAAGAAAAATTAAATTATTATACCACTAGCGGGGTAGAGGAGTCATTTGCTGCTACTATCGCTACATTTGACAATTTAATTTCAGTATTTGACATTATATATGTAACAAAACAGACTTCAGGGAATAATAAAGAGATAGCAAAAGCTTATTTTGTTATAAGTGATATGTTTAGTCTTGATTGGTTACGTAAAGCTTGTGATAGGCAATTGAACGATTCATTTTGGCGTCGCTTAGGTATTCAATCGCTAAAAGATGATTTATATGACAAACAACGTAGATTATTAATAAAAATAATTAATAAATCTAAAACAACTATTGATTTAGATTTATGGATTGATAATAATAATAACTTAGTTAGAAATTTTCTTGATTTTATTAAAGAAATTAAAGCTCAAGAAACTATAGACTTAAATATAATTATTTTAGCAAACAAGACATTTGAAATATTCTTACAAAAACTTGAGTAAATTATGTCGTCAATGCTTAAGCAGATTAGGTTAGATTCAGGTAAAACTTTAAATCAGGTATCTAGTGATTTAAAAATTAGAAAAAAATATTTAGTAGCTTTAGAAGAGGATGATTTTAATGTTTTACCGGGGGAAGTATACGTAAGAGGTTACTTAAAATTATACTTGGATTATCTTAATGTAAAAGATAGAAATGCAGAGCAGATAGAAACCGAAAAATTATTAAATAATAAAAGAGCTACGGTATTGATAAATTATAAACGTAAAAAACAATTAGTACTTATATCTATTATAATGTTATCAATTATTATTGTAAGTCATCCATTCATAATTAACGCTTAAACGAAAATGAATAATGAAATATTAGACTGCTTACAGAACGAAGCTAATAAAGAGGCATTTGAAGGAGACACGGAACGCGGCACCGCAGCATACATAGACGTACGTGAGGATGCGAGTACAGGATCGACGTACAAATTACCTTTAGAAGCAAGTTATGTAAGCAGTCTAAAGAAATTAATGGAAGAAGTAGAACATAAACTCGATGATTTGTTGAGTATGCTTGTAAATAATCAAAATGAAGTTCAAAAATTACAAAACGAAAATAAAGCATTAAAAGATAATTATATAACAATGCTAGATCAAATTAGCATTTATATTAATGAACTTGAAGAACTAAAAAGACAGCAAAAATAATTATGTCAATTGTTACGGTAACATTAAATAACAAGAGTTTTCAATTATATTGTAATAATGGAGATGAGGAAGAATTACTATCTTTAGCGAATAAATTGAATGATAAAATAGCGGAAATTAAACTTGGTAGTCCCACAGCTTCTTTTGAGCTATTATTAGTTATGGCATCACTTAATGCGCAAGCTGAAATAGCTAGTCTAACAGAAACACTTAATAAAAACGGTCTTCAAAAAAATCATCCCGACGAAGAAAAATTCGCAGAAACCTTAACTACTATAGCAGGTTACCTAGAAAACCTTGCACGTAAAATGGGAAAGTGATATATTAGCTCTTGGCTGCTTGGTTCGTGAGCTTAATATTAACCTAGGACTACCACTAACTTTTAGGACATCGTCCCTGTCTAATACTAATTCAGTTTAGATATATGAAGTCCACCTTTACATAAAGGTCTTTAAAGGATTTTAAGTAACGGCCAAAGCGGTTATGTATACTCGTTTAATTTGAAAAATTGGCTACGTTGTCTTTTGCTGATAATCCTCACGTACTAGTATGTACAGCTGTGGTTATCAGCTTCAAGATGCCTTGCTCTTTTCCAAATTAAACTTCGTCTACCTACTTTTCGTTTACTCACAGTATACCTTTAAAATGAAACAAACAAAATCACGCAATAAAGTTCTCGGTGCTTTTTTAGGCACTATTATTGAATATTACGACTATAGTTTATATGGTTTTTCAGCGGCAATTATCGCTGATAAATTCTTTTCAGCCAGTACTGATCTATTAACAAAGCTTGTAAATGTTTTTGCCGTTTATGCAGCAGCATATTTATCAAAGCCTATGGGTGCTTATATTTTTGGACGTATAGGGGATATATACGGTCGAAAAAAAGCCTTAAGTTTTACGATTATCGGTATTGTAATCCCTACCTTAATAATAGGTTTATTGCCCGATTATGCCTCGATAGGAGTTTGGAGTACAATAATTTTAGTGTTATGTCGCTTCATGCAAGGTATTTTTATTGGAGGGGAATATGACGGTGCAGCGATTTATGTTATTGAACATTTAGGAGCAAAATACCGATTTACTGCCTCGGCAATAACTAGATGTACAGGAGTAATGGGTTTATTATGCGGAATCGGTGCAACTAATTTCTTTAATTCTCATATTTTTCCGGAGTGGGGTTGGCGTATTCCGTTTTTACTAAGTTTACCACTTGCATTAATAACTCTTTATTATCGCCAGAAATTTGATGAAACACCGGCGTTTAAAAAAGCACACTATAGCCAAGATTCTATTGAAAAACTTAGCTCTATAATTAAAAAGCAATGGAAAAATATTGCACGGTTAATATTTTTAGCCGGAGGTTTTGGAGCAACATATCAAATTGCGATCATCTTTATGAAGCAATATTTACCGATCATATTACCTTCAGTCGGTATTATTATGAGTTCTTTTTCGGTCTTAATAGTAATATGTTTTGCTGTTTGCATGCCGATTGCCGGTTTTATTGCAGATCGCTTAGGAGTTAATTCGGTATTAAAAATCGCATTTATATGTACTATTACAGCAAGTGTATTTTTTGTGATAGCAGTAAAATATCAAATGACTAATTTAGGACTTGCAACTAGTTTAATGTTAGCTGTATCAGTTGCACCTTTTAATGCTCTTGCTCATAGTATAGTTATTAAGTCTTTTGTAGTTAAAGAACGCTATCGTGTTATAAGTTTAGGACATAATATCGGCTCAATGTTAATGTCCGGTACTGCTAATTATATTTGTGCAAAGGTAATAAAATCATTTGATTTTAACCTATTCCCGATTTTATATCTTTGCATGTTTGCCGTACTTGCTTATTCTATGACCATATTATTTAACCGTAATAGGTAAAAAATAAATCTTGACGAAATAATGAATGTAAGTATCTTTATTTGTAATTTTTTTAACTTTAAATGTTATTAAAATTTTTCATAAATCTATAATTTTTATTATCTTATCTATACAAGGAAATATTAGTTTTACCGATGCAAACGGAAGTATATATGCTAGATATTGGTAATTGCAAAGAACGTAAATATGACTATGAAGATCATTTGGAAGAATTGTTGAGGCAAGAAATTTCTTTAGCAATGCAGAAGAATGGTTTAAGAGTTAAGTTATTGCAACCAAAGATATTAGAACACAAAAGCTTGATGATTTTAGTATCTCGTTTCCGTAGCTCCTATAATAATGCTTATACTGCTTTATATACGCCTTTATTATGGCCTGAAGCAAAAGCTTTCTCAATGACTTAAAATATAGGTGAACCTGTTATAATTTTAGGAGAAAAAACAGGAACTGATATATTTGTATTACTTAATTATGTGCAAATGATAAAGACTAATGGAGCTCGTACACGTGACTTTTTAATGAGTGCTTTGGGTTGTTCAGTAAGTAATGCAGATAATATATTTATGTCTATAGGAATAGTAGAAGCCAAAAGTGGTAGAATATTATGGACTAATGCAACGCCCCAAGCACAACCATTTAGTAGCTCTATTTTCTCTTCTCGTGATAAATCAGAAATTGGCAATTTTCTCATTCAGTAATAAATATGCTGTTATCTCCATTATAAACTGAATTTTGTGTCGTTCAGGGGTGGTTTTGGTGTGGCTTATTATTATTCCTCTCTGTCATCCCGTGATTTATTCACGGGATCCAGTAAAACATATAGTATGGGTAGACAAAACACATCTAATTTAAGTTCATAAACTATAAATCGTTTTTATCAAATAGGAAAAATTCACCTATTTCAGAGATAATAAACTTATTTTCATCAATATTATGTTTTTTCATAGCTTGTCGAAGTTCCAAAGGAGCGGCATTAAATGCTTCATCAGCTAATTGAAAGACGTCAAAATGACTAGCTATAGAATATTTAGCGCCTAAGTCCAAATGAGTAAATACGGCTTCTTCAGGATGCATATGCACCGGTTTCATAAACCATCTTGGTTCATAAGCCCCTATCGGAATAAGGCTTATTAAAATATTATGTTTTTTTCCGATCTCTTTGAAAAGAGTATAGTTATAACCCGAATCACCTATAAAACAAATATCTCCTATCTTAGTTTTAATGATAAAAGTTCCCCATAATGCTTTATTTTTATCAAATATTCCTCTAGCCGACCAATGCTGTATCGGTTCTAAATAAAATTCTACATCGCCTTTAATTGCATCTTCTTGGAAACTTTTTGAATTTAGCTGTATTTCTTGTTCTTTATATGACTCTCCCCACCCTAAGGTAACAATTTCTGCATCGGTAATATGTTTTTTGATTATTACGTCATTCATTAGCGGTGTAATAATCTTAGGCTTATTTCGTACCCATAAATCTTTAATTGTTCTGATGTCTCAATGGTCATAGTGATTATGGCTTATTAATATAACATCGATTTTAGGTCAATCAGTAAAATTAATACCGGGTTTTACCACTCTCTTTGGTCCTGCAAAAGTAAAAGGACTAACCCGCTCCGACCGTACCGGATCGGTTAAGATATTTAAACCGTCTATTTGAATTTAAAAGGTTACATGCCCTACATAGGCTACTCGTACAGCGTCATCTCGATCGCTTGATACTAATGTATTTCGTGGAACTCGTCTGTAGTCCCGTACTAATCTAATGTACACTGTGCAGACTCGTCCTTAAATTCATCTTGTCTGAAGCGATCGAGATTTAGCTGTGTATTTTTATTGCTAGTTATTTTTTGTGGTGGAATATCAGTGTAGTAAGCGGCAATGCTGTCGGCCATTTTGGTCGTTTTGAAGTTATTTTCCATTTTAGAATATCAAGTAAGGTTTTATATTAGGATCAATATTGAAAAACATATTTTTATTTAGATAGACCTTCCTTTCGGTTTATTAGAGCTTTTAACTTGTTCAGCAAAAGATTTTTTCTCTTTATTTGTGGGTTTATGAATAAATCCTTTAGTTTGTTCTCCTATCAACATGGCTTCTTGAAGTATATCTTTTGGTAGTTTAGCTATAGATGCCGATATTTTCGGAGTTTGTTTTGTTTCTACCGTTATCTTTTTTGCTTTATTTATATCTCTGCCTATTACTTCATCTAGTGGAACATTTTTATAATCTGCAAGAGCAACAATTGCTCCCATATCAGGCATTTTTGTACGACCATCTAGAAAATTTTTCCACGCTGTTTCATGAGTACCTGTTTTTTCACTTAACTTATACGGGGTTATATTGTCTGTTTCTAATATATTCAGTACAAATTTTTTAAAATTATTTCTAATTTCTTCTGGACCATCTTTATTTGTTTCTGATATATCGTTCATCTGATTAAATCTTTCTTTTGACCTTATATCTTCGCTCATTATTTTTTCCTGTAAAATTTACTCCTAAAAATTGAGAGTTAAAATAACTTCATAGATAGCCTCTGAGACTTATTTATTAATATATAACTAATAAATAGTAAATAGAAGATAATTATAATGAAAATAATAAATTTAAGCTATTGAATTAAGTATTTAGGTCTTATATATGAAATTTAAATTAATCTATTTTAACGTTTTTTGTCACAAATTATAAAATTTTTCTGTAGTAGGAACCATGTCTTTTTCACTTCTTTTACTATAAATTAAATTTCAGGTGCAGAATCTAAGATATTTTAAAAAGATTATATAAATTAAAAATTGTTTTTTCTGCATCTTGATCCTTTATGAATAAGGTAATTTTAACTTCTGATAATTGTATCATGTTAACATTTATATTATCTTTCGTTAACTTTGATAATATCGTTTCAAGTAATTTACAATCATTTTTAATCCCATAACCAATAAGAGAGATTGTAGCAATTTCGGTATCAAGAGTAAAATCTTGTATCTGCTTATCATCTTTTAAATTAGTCAGTAAAGCTTGTAAATTATTTTTATCGGTTAAATTTGTAATAAAACTATATTCTTCATTATTTTTTGTCTCTTGCATAAACTCAATATGATTATTATTTTGTGTAATCATATTTGCAACTTGCAAAAAACTTAAAGAAATGCTCTTTACAGATATTTTTAATAAATTTTTATTAGAAGTAATGCTGTTAATAATCCCATTCTCCATATTTTTATCCTTTGAAGTGATTAACGTACCTTCTGTATCCGGTGAAAATGTTGACAGAACACGCATATCTATTTTATATCGCATTACTAACTCTCCGGCTCTAGGGTGTAGTACTTTTGCTCCACTTGATGCTAGTTCTAACATTTCTAAAAAATCTATTTCTTTTATCTTCTTGGCATTTGGAATAATTCTTGGATCAGCAGTAAATATTCCCTCTACATCGGTATAAATATCACATCTATCGGCTTTCATAGCTGCAGCGATTAAGGCGGCAGTAGTATCAGATCCTCCTCTGCCCAAAGTAGTTAACCTATTGGATTTGTTAATTCCTTGAAAACCGGCTATTATAGGGACGGTATTTAACTGTAAATATTTTTCTAGTAAATCTGTAGTAATTGATTCTACTAAAGCTTTACTATGATTATGATCGGTGAGCATCGGTAATTGCCAAGCTAGAAATGATCGCGCCTTTATGTCTTCTTCTTGAAGAGCGAGCGCTAGTAATGAAGCAGTGACTATTTCACCGCTAGAAAGTGCTACATCATATTCTGCAAATTGAGAAATGTTGTTAAGGCTTGATACTTCATTACACAATGTGACAAGTTGATTAGTAACACCTGCCATAGCCGAAACTACGACAATTACTTGGTTATTTTTAGCTATTTCGGTCTTGATGATAGGAACGATTTTTTTGATTCTATCAATATTTGCAACGGAAGTGCCACCAAACTTTTGAATTATTAAGGCCATAAGTAAAGAAAGCCTAATAGCAATATTATGTTATATAATTAATTTCCGCCTGTCGTCATCTAGCTCACTTACAGACATTATTGTGTGGAACGGTTTTCAATTGTCATCTCGTGACTTGATCACGGGATCCAGCTTAAAATACTAATAATATTAGTACTTTAAATTGTTTTTATGGACCCTGTAGTCAAGCCACGGGGTGACAAAGTGGATTTTACCAATCAACGCAACAATGCCATAAAAAGCATTTTGCGTTCCACGTAACACTAGTAGATCAAACCATAATACTTAATAAGTACTGGCAATTTCTTTAACATTCACGATTTTATGATTTCGCTTAGTTAAAAATTCTACTCTACCTTCTATCAAAGCAAATATTGTATGATCTTTGCCAAGCCCTACATTCGTTCCAGGATGAATTTTTGTGCCGCGTTGTCTAACTATAATATTACCGGGTATTACATATTGTCCATCGGCTTTCTTAACTCCCAGCCTTCGACCGGCCGAGTCTCTTCCGTTCCTAGAACTACCACCGGCTTTTTTGGTTGCCATTTTATAATTCCTTTTAAGTTATTATTATTGTTTGGTAATATCTAATATTTTTAATTCCGTCAATTCTTGACGATGACCGGCTTTACGACGATAATTTTTTCTACGCTTTTTCTTAAAGACTATAATTTTATTATCTTTAAGTTGGTTAGTAATTTCAGCCGTAACGACAGCCCCTTTAACTATTGGAGTCCCAATAAAAGAAGGCTTTGAGTATTCGCCAATCATTAAAATTTGATCAAACTGAATTTTAGAGCCAAGTTCTCCATCAATTTTTTCGACTTTAATGATACTATTTCTGTCTACTTTATATTGTTTTCCACCTGCTTTTATAACTGCGAACATGAAAACTATCTCTTTAAAAATTTATAAATATTTGTCGTATTATATTATTATATTAGAAATTAGTCAATGATCTTTTTTTATAGCAAATCTATTGTCGAATATCTATTAACACAAATATAATTGCGTATTGAGTTACCGCAGCAAATATTGCGGCTAGCAAATCATCAAGCATAACGCCGATACTGCCCTTAATATTTTTGTCCAACCAATTAATAGGCCAGGGCTTTACTATATCAAAAAATCGGAATAGACAAAAAGGTAATACGAAAAGTAATATAATATTTATTGTTAGCGGACTAAAATATTTAATTAAATACGATTCATTAGCAAATAAAGCGGAAAAAAATACTAAAACGATAGTTAGCATTTGCCCTACTACTTCATCAATTACCACTTCTTTAGGGTCTTCTGAATTTGTATGATTTAAATATATTTTAGTAAAATAAGTGCCGAGTATTAAGAGTATCAAACATAGGCTAAAGCTTATAATAAATATACTGACAAGTTGAGCTTCACCGAGAGTAAGACTTAAGAAAGGAATGATTATTTTGTTATTAACAATAAAATATATTAAGAAATAAGTTAGAGGGAAAGCAGTAATCGATCCAAAAGTGCCTGGGCAGTATTTTATTTTTCCGATATAAAAAAAAGTAGCAAAAAATTCTGAAAATTGTTTTTTAGTAAACATTTCTTTAATTATTTTATCCTAGATTAGAGCTATAATATCTTATATAATTAAATTTTAACTTATACAGCAAAAATATCATGGGAATGAGCGTTAGCCATTTATTAATAGTTTTATTAATTATTTTTGTATTATTCGGTGCCGGCAAATTACCGCAAGTCATGTCCGATCTTGCTAAAGGTCTTAAAGCTTTTAAAGACGGCATGAAAGACGACGGTAGTGATAATGATAAAAATAAATAATTAATTTTTAGTGTCCCTTTGTCATCCCGTGGCTTGACCAGCCTTGTTGCATGGCTTGAAAAACCTACTCAATGTCATTCCCGCTTTCGCAGGAATGACATCCTGAACGTTCGTACAACAACATGGTCAGGCCACTGAGTGACCAAGATACAACAACTCCCTAATTTCCTGAAACAGTAGAATATATCCCATTCTCTTTCCTAATAATATCATATCGTCTCTGAGCTACTCCATCGATGAAATGAATATTACCGGATAAACCTATATAAGGTTGTCTACTGTTCATTCTATTTAAAAACCTTTCAGATGCAAATTCATTGCCTATATAGTTTGCAGTCATACGTCCTAAATCATAAGAAAGAAGATGCATGAAGCCTATATGGTTAATACCTAAGTCTTTTGCCCTATCCGGAACGTTGCTATTGAGTAAATTTAAAGAGCCGGTAAAGCTAATATCGATATTTTCAGGGTAATCGATATCAATACGATTATCACCGATTAAAATAGCCTTTTTATCTAAATTATATTTACGAATACTATCAGCGAGTAGGTTTAAATTTTTTGGATCGTCTGATAGATAAATAACCGGTTTTGTCGTGTCGCTACGTTCATTTATAATATCGGTATTGTCTGAAATATTTCTTGCGGCTTTTGCTATAGATTCAGGATTATCCTCATAAAATTCAGTGCGTGATAATGATGCATTGTTCTGAATCAATATATTTTGCATTACTTGACTAATAGTTTGCGAATGCTTCCCTTTAGGTAATAATGCCATAAAATCTTTATGGTCGTTACTTGCGTAATAATTAATGATACGTATCAGTTGTTTTAAAGGTGCATGACCGAATACAAATAATTTATCTTCTGCAAGAGCCGGATTATTTGACATAGTTATTATAATAATATCATTGGCCTTGGCTTTTTCGGCTATTAGAGAGGTAAAGTTAGAATATAGAGGACCTAAAATAATCTTAGTTTTACGTGCTACTATTTTATCCATAGCGGCTAAAACATTTTTTTCGTCTGAACCGTCGTAAGAAGTAACATGTATGTAAGATTTGATTCCGTCGTTAAGTCCCATTTTAATTAAATCTTTATATTGTTTCCCGACAATACTATCAGGCCCCTGATTTGGCATTAAAATTGCAATCTCAATTTCTTTTTGTGCTTTTTTAGGAAAACTTATAGGTGCTTCTTTAGGAGTTTGACAGGACGTTAAATATATCAAGCAAAAAAATGATAGAACGATTCGTAGTTTATGTTTTATACTAGCCATAATGTTACTTAAAATTAAAAAACTATGATTAGATATCTTTCCAAACCGGGATTATATATTGTTTCAACACCGATCGGTAATTTTGAAGATATAACGCTTCGTGCTATATCGACTTTAAAAAATTCGGATATTATTTTATGCGAGGATACTAGAATATCACAAAAATTGCTAGCAAAACATGACATTCATACAAAATTACAAATTTATAATGATCATAGTGACGAGAAAGATAGAGAAAATATCATAAATTTAATAAAATCGGGCAATATAATAAGCTTAATTTCTGATGCAGGGACTCCTTTAATTTCCGATCCCGGCTATAAGTTAGTTAGAGATATACGCAATCTTCATTGTCATATAGACGTAGTACCGGGAGTATCTGCACCGATTACTGCTCTAACTTTATCGGCTCTTCCTACTGATCGATTTTTATTTCACGGGTTTTTACCTAAAACTATAGAAAGTAAGAAAGAGATTTTTTCTGCACTAGTAAATCTTAAGGCTACTTTGATTTTTTTTGAAACGGCCCCTCGTTTGATAAATACTTTATCGGTAGCTAAGGAAATACTAGGAAACCGAGAAATATGTGTAGCTCGTGAGTTAACTAAACTGTATCAAGAAATAAAAACAGGGGATATAGATGAAATAATAGAGTTCTATCAAAATAATATTTTAAAAGGTGAGATAGTATTGTTGATTTCAGGAAATATACAGGAACAAAACCAACAAAAAAAATTAGAAAAATTTATAGAACTTTGCTTAAGTAAAAACTTAAGTAGCAAAACTACTACCGAACTTGTTTATGACAAATTCAAAGATGTTTATAGTAAAAAAGAGATATATAGATTGGTGAATAAGCAAAAGATTTAATATAAATTTATAGTAGAATATTTACCTCAGAATATGCTAAAATAAAGAGAAAATAACATTCAGTAACATAATAATATGTCAAAAGTTAATCCGAGAGTAGATTTAGCGTTTAAAAAAATCTTCGGAGTAGAAGAAAAGATTTATTGATATCGCTTATTAATTCGATAGTAAGTGAGAAAGATCAGATTGTAGAAGTAACATTACTTAATCCGTATAATCCAAAGAATTTTAAAGCCGATAAACTATCTATACTTGATATAAAAGCCACAAGTAAAAGCAGTAAAAGGTATAATATCGAAATCCAAGTAACCGATGCAGCGGATTACGATAAAAGAGCTTTGTATTACTGGGCGAAAATGTATACGGAGCAACTGTAAAGAGGGATCAGACTATGCGGCATTAAATAAAACAATAGGGATACTACACATACTTAACTTTACCAGTATTACAGATACAGATGAATATCATAATTCTTTTCAGTTAAAGGAAATAAAAAGTGGTTTAGTATATTTTAAAGATATAGAGTTACATATGATAGAGCTTAATAAATTTGCTAAGAATCCTAAGGAGGAGTGATCTGATGTCGTCAAGAAAGTTAAAAATGCTTTAGATATATGGCTAGCATTTTTAACACGTAATGATTTATTAAATAAAGATAATTTACCGAAAGAATTGGATAATGATTTATTGAGAAAAGCATTAACCGTGCTTGAGGTAATAAATTTAAATGATGCAGAAAGAGAGGAATATGAAAATCGTTTAGAGTGGCTTAGAATTGAAACTAGTGCTTTTAAAAAGATGAAAGAGGAAGGAAGAGCTGAAGGCGAAGCTAGAAGCAATATTGAAATAGCAAAAGAAATGCTAATTGATAAAGAGCCTCTAGAAACAATAATTAAATATACTAAACTTTCAAAAAAAGAAATAGAAAAGCTAAAAGCAGAAATCGATAAGGCAGACAAATAAAAAGTCGTCTGCGATATATACTCCGAGTAAATGAAGCATCAGCAGACGACCCATTATAAAAAACAGTATATTTAGTTAGCTGAGCTGTGAGGACAGCCGCAATCTTTTTTAGGCTTATTTCTTTCTGCCGAATCTTCAAGTTTTTTACCGGTTGCCTGCATATCTTGACCTGTACCTTGCATTGTATTACAAGCACTTGTTAAGAAAGCTACAGCTACTAATATAGAAGTTATAAGTGCTGAACGCATAAATTTTACCTTTATCAAATTGAGCTTAGATATTATGAAGTAAGCAAAAAATTGTCAACTTGAAAATATATTAAAATTTAAAGTATTTGTACACATCACTTAGCCGTATCTTTATAATCACATAAGATATTTTGTTGACAAAATATTAATTTCTTAGTATTTCTTTAAGCATTAATATTTAAAAGATTTATAAAATGAAAGAAATCAATGATCAATTGAAAGAAGCACTATCTTCTATGAAAGACGGTGTCTTAGATTGTACAAATTTAGAGGGAATAAGCTTACAAGAGATTTTTAATTTTCTTCAAAATCCTGATATAGTAAAGGATAAAATTATCTCTCTTGATATATCAACTTATGAAAATTGGAAAGAAGTAAATGATTTTATTTTGCAATTAAATGATAATTCATCTTTTAAGCCCCAAACTATAGAAATTTATACCTTCTATAGATATATGGAAGATATTTTTAATTTAAGATTAAAAACAGGCATAAATATTACTACTAATCATACTGATGTTAATATGACAGATTACAGAAAAAAGAGGCTTTATTAAAAAAATTCTTAGTTTTACTAAAGATGAAGAACAGTTAAGTCAATTTATAAAAGCTGCATGTAAAGAAGCTAAAACCCCGGATGGAATCGAAATGCAGTATGGGCAAGTTTTACGGCTTGGTTCTAAGTATAATTTCAGTAAAATAGATAAAAACAATATTCTGATTTACAGGGTATTTCTAAAAAGTTACAAGAGACACAAATACAAAAAGTAAATTCAGAAATTCATCATTATAAACAGGAAGATGATTTACATTTTTATATGGTAAAAGTCAACGGAGCGAATATGTCTACTTGGCAAGATTTTTTGGGTAAGCAGAGTAGCTTTCAAAGTTCTTATCAAGGCAATGATCTGGTAATAAAAATTTTTGATAAGGGGAAGTATGCCTTTTCCGCTAGTTTAGATTATCATGATCAAGGCTTAACCGATGTATTATGTAGCCTTTGTTTCCAATAAAATATGACAAAAAGGTGACTCGCTTGATACTTCATCTATAGAGATGTTTATAACCATGCTGACTTCTCAAAATGCAAGCTTTATTTCGCATTCTGGTATAGCAAGACTTCCAATATATCAAGAAAAACCTTTTATTATAAAACATAAAAATCTTGCAGTTAAACTTCATAGTTTTATTGCCGCCTGTGCCAAAGATATTTATTCTAATAAAAAAGAATATATGATTACTGTACCGGTAAAGGAAATGACACAAATAATTCTTAAAGAATATGAGAAAAAAGGAGTTTTAGATAAAATATATATAGGACATCAGCAAGAAAATTTAGATAATAAACAAACCCCTATAAAACTTATTGAGGATAATGACAACACATTTATTTAGTCTTTATGATAAAAACGGTAATATATTACATGAATTAACTAGTGCACAAATGGAAGGAGAATTCGCTTGGTTTTGCAAACAGCCGTATCTATTATTCAGGGGGCAAGGTAAAAAGGTGCACCGTTCGTTATTTGTCATTTAGAAACATTAGCAACGCTTGATCCTAAACCTAATTCTATAGAACATGAATATTATTCAGAAATAATTGGTAATTTATAAGATTTACTATAACTCTTATTTAAGGTTAAAATAATAATCGCAATACTCTTTAATAGGGCAGATGTCGCAGTCGGGTTTTCTAGCTTTGCATATATATCTGCCGTGCAGAATTAGCCAGTGATGGGCATGCGTTAGCCATTTTTTATCGATAATCTGCAGTAGCTCTTTTTCTACTATTTCAGGAGTACCGCCTTTAGCAAGCCCGATCCTTTTGGCTACTCTAAAGACATGCGTATCAACTGCCATTGTAGGCATGCCGAATAAGCAATTTAGTACAACATTAGCAGTTTTTCTGCCAACGCCTGGTAGTTTAATTAATTCCTTAAAATCATTTGGTACTGAAGCTTGATAATTGCTTATCAATATTTTACATAATGCAATAATATTTTTTGCTTTGCTGTTAAATAGTCCGATAGATTTTATATATTTTTTAAGTCCTTCTTCGCCGAGTTCTAAAATTTTTTCTGGTGTATCATAAGTTGCAAATAAAGATTTAGTTGCTAAATTGACTAATATATCAGTGGCTTGAGCAGATAATATTACTGCTACTAATAAGGTAAAATCATTCCTATATATTAATTCGGTTTTCGGATTTGGATTATTCTTGCTAAAAATCTCAAAAATTTTATTAACTATTTGTGCTTGCATATATTGCTATAGAAAGTGTATTTTAGAAGATAAATTATTGAGTCTTAAAATGCTAGAAAATAAAAATTTTAAATTTATAGAAAATGAAATAAAAAATAATAAAGTAGTATTGTTCATGAAAGGTACTAAAGAGTCGCCTGCATGCGGATTTTCAGGAACCGTAGTAGCTATTTTGAATAAATTAGGTGTAGAATTTCGTGATATTAATGTACTTTTTGATGCTGAATTACGTGAAGATTTAAAAAAATTTAGCGACTGGCCGACATTCCCACAATTATACATTAACGAAGAATTAGTCGGCGGGTGTGATATTGCTAGAGAGTTATATCAAAGTGGGGAACTTGAGAAGATGTTGAAAGCGTATACTCGGTGAATTTCAAAAATTGGCGTCGTCGTCTACCAAGTTCTGCGGTGCTCACGTATTAAGTATACGCTCCGCTCCTTGCCTTGCAGACTCCTTGCTCTTTTTGAAATTGACCTTCGTATACTACTACTCAACCTTAATATTTTAAGTACATAAACATATAAAAACATGAGCAAATATTTAGAATACCCCGAAGTAGAAAGTAAAGAGCAGCCGCCGAAGAAGCTAGTAGTATTACTGCACGGTGTCGGCTCGGACGGACATGATTTAATAGGACTTGTGCCTTATATCAAAAATTATTTACCCAATTGTCATTTTATTTCCCCGCATGGTATCGAGGCTTATGATATGATGCCTTATGGTAGACAATGGTTTAGTTTGCAAGACCGCAGCCCGCATATTATGGCAAAGCTAATTGCAAATAATATTTCTAAGGTTGAAGATATAATAAAGCAAAAGCAGGACGAGTTAAATCTAACCAACAAAGATACTATCATTATTGGCTTTTCTCAAGGTACGATGATAGGGTTATATTTAACACTAGTTCAAAAAGAGCCGTTTTTCTGTACTATAGGTTTTTCGGGTGCATTAATTCCACCTATGGAAGTTAATAATAAGCTTACTCCTATATGCTTGATTCATGGGGAATTAGATGAGGTGGTCGGTGTTAGCGAGATGTATAATGCTTCAAACTATTTATCTAAGCTGCATATAGAGCATAGTGGACATAAATTAACGTCTCTTGCTCATTCAATAGATGGACGGGGGCTTGAGATTGCGATTAATTTTATAAATAGCCGTCATTGCGAGCAGCCGTAGGCTGCGTGGCAATCTCAGGATTTTGGTACGAGATTGCTTCGTCAAAATTTTCAATTTTTCCTCGCAATGACGATTAGATCTCCACACAACAAAACCAAAAAAGAATATGAGGATGAATGAATATTTTTAATAAAAATTTACATGAAACGGATAAAGAGATTAATGAAATAATAAAGCATGAAAAGCTACGTCAAAGTAGCGTAATCGAGCTTATTGCATCAGAAAATTTCGTAAGTCCTGCTGTGCTTGAAGCTCAAGGGTCGCTTCTGACTAACAAATATGCCGAAGGATACCCAAGTAAGCGATTCTATAACGGTTGCGAGGAAGTAGATAAAGCTGAAAATTTAGCTATA
Organism: Rickettsia massiliae MTU5; assembly: GCF_000016625.1. Taxonomy (NCBI): domain Bacteria; kingdom Pseudomonadati; phylum Pseudomonadota; class Alphaproteobacteria; order Rickettsiales; family Rickettsiaceae; genus Rickettsia; species Rickettsia massiliae. Next base: position 1,143,737 of record NC_009900.1, on the reverse strand, counting down.
GAACGAGTAAAAAAACTCTTTAACTGCAAATATGCAAATGTCCAACCTCATTCAGGATCACAAGCAAATCAGGCTGTATATCTTGCTTTATTACAGCCGGGTGATACGGTTCTTGGTATGTCTTTAGATAGCGGCGGGCATCTAACGCACGGTGCAGCTCCTAATATGTCCGGTAAATGGTTTAACGTCGTTTCTTATAGTGTAAATAAAGAGACTTATTTAATCGATTATGATGAGATTGAACGCTTAGCGGATTTACATAAACCAAAATTACTTATAGCCGGTTTTTCTGCTTATCCTCGTAATATTGATTTTGCAAAATTTAGAGAAATCGTGGATAAAGTAGGAGCTTACTTTATGGCAGATATTGCTCATATTGCAGGACTTGTTGCCACAGGTGAGCATCAAAGCCCTATTCCTTACGCTCACGCTGTTACCTCTACTACTCATAAAACACTTAGAGGTCCAAGAGGCGGTTTAATTTTATCTAACGATGAAGAGATAGGTCAAAAAATAAATTCTGCATTATTTCCAGGACTACAAGGTGGTCCGTTAATGCATATAATCGCCGCAAAAGCCGTAGCTTTTTTAGAAAATTTGCAGCCTGAATATAAAAGTTATATTCAGCAGGTAATAAGTAACGCTAAAGCTTTAGCAAGTAGCTTGCAAGAAAGAGGATATGATATATTAACAGGTGGTACCGATAATCATATTGTTTTAGTGGATTTGCGTAAAGACGGAATCACGGGTAAGTTTGCCGCAAATTCTTTGGATAGAGCAGGGATTACGTGTAATAAGAATGCTATCCCGTTTGATGAAACTTCGCCTTTTATCACTTCAGGTATTCGCCTTGGTACTCCCGCATGTACTACTAGAGGCTTTAAAGAAAAGGATTTTGTATTAGTTGGTTATATGGTAGCAGATATTTTAGACGGCTTAAAAAATAATGAAGATAATAGCGATCTTGAGCAGAAAGTATTAAATGAAGTGACAAAATTAATTAAATTATTTCCGTTTTATGGCTAATTTAAATAAACGACCTGATTGGATAAAAGTAAAAGCTCCTAATTCTACAGAGTACTATAATACAAAAGATTTAATAAAGAATCTGAGATTAAATACTGTGTGCGAGGAAGCTGCTTGTCCTAATATTGGTGAGTGCTGGTCAAAAAAACATACAACTGTGATGATTTTAGGTTCGGTTTGTACTAGAGCCTGTAGGTTTTGTAACGTTAAAACGGGTAGACCGGATTTACTTGATCCGCATGAACCGCAAAGGTTAGCGGAGGCGGTACAAAAGCTAAATCTTAAGCATGTAGTAATTACTTCCGTCGATCGTGATGATCTTGAGGACGGCGGAGCTTCACATTTTGCGGAGTGTATTAGCGAAATCCGAAAATCATCGCCAAATACTACTATTGAGATTCTAACACCCGATTTTTTAAGAAAAGAAGGAGCAGCTGAAATAATAGCAAACGCAAAACCTGACGTTTTTAACCATAATGTCGAAACAGTACCGTCTTTATACAAAACGATTAGACCGGGGGCTAGATATTATAATTCTTTAAGCTTACTTCATAATATCAAAAAATTATCTCCTGACATTTTTACAAAATCCGGTATGATGGTAGGGCTTGGGGAAGAAATAAATGAAGTAGTACAGGTTATGGATGATTTAAGAGAAGCAAAGGTTGATTTCCTAACTATCGGGCAGTATCTGCAGCCTACCAAAAATCATGCTGAGGTCGCAAAATATGTTACGCCGGAAGAGTTTAAATATCTAGAGCGAGTAGCAAAAACAAAAGGATTCTTGATGGTTTCGGCAAGCCCGCTAACCCGTTCTTCATACCATGCCGATGAGGATTTTCAAAAATTAAAAGAGAATTACCAACAAAAACTGGTGTCTTAAAATATCATGCTTATTGCCTGTGTGGTCAGTTTTCATAGCTATTATCTTTGTTTACTAAAGTAAATAATCCTCATGTTGATTAATTTATATATATGATATCATACGTGTAACACACGTGTATACGAGTATTTTATGCAGAAGAAATTGACAATTACTATAGATGAAGTGGTTTATTATAGGCGTTATTCTTGTAATAGGTGAACGTAAAATTAGCAAATTTATTGAGCAATTTTAAAACCTTATGTAATTAATGAGGAGCTTGAAGCCGCTTACAAAGCCATGGCTCAAGATATAAAAGCTGAGGAGAAGGCCAATGAGTGTGGGTAGAAGGGTTAATAGAACGCGATTTTTATGAAAAGAGGTGAGGTATGGTGGTCGACTTTAATCCTTTGTTAGGTGGGGAAGTCGCTAAGGTAAGACCGGCAATAATTACTCAAATGCTTCATTAAATCGTGTGCAAGTAATACCTTTAACTAGTAACATCGATAAATGCTATCCTTGTGAAGCCTACGTAATGATAGGTAGCAAAAAAGGTAAAGCCATGACTGATCAAATAATGACAGTAAGCAAATTAGGATTAAAATCTAAAATTAACGTTATCTCTAATGAAGATGTACAGCTTTTAAAATATGCTCTTAAGTTGCAGCTAAGTCTATAACGACTATTCATTCAATATTTGGTACAATGATAAACGTAGAAATTGTAAGAAACTACAACAAATGGCGTGAGCATAAGCAGATAAATAAGAGTTTAATCAAAAAAATAACTCAAAATATTTTATTGCGATTTGATAATTTTAGTAAAATAAAACAATGTGAATTATCAATTTTACTAACAAATGTTGCAGAAATATTGACCTTAAACAAACAATTTCGTAATATAGAAAAAGCTACTAACGTTCTGTCTTTTCCAAGCAACGAATTAAATTGGCAGGATTTATATTCTAAACTTGAATTTTTAGGTGACTCTGATTATATGCATTTAGGTGATATAGCATTTTGTTATGAGGTAATATATAATGAATCGTGCGAGCAGCAAAAAACTTTCGAGAATCATTTTATTCATCTTTTAATACATAGTATTTTACACTTAATTGGGTTTGATCATCAAAATGACACAGAAGCAAATATTATGGAAAATCTAGAAATTGAAATATTATCATATTTCGGTATTTTTTCCCCTTATTAACTAAATAAAAAAATTTATGTTAAAATCTTCAAAAAAAGAAGATTCTAGTAAAAAAAATCAAAATAATAAGTTAATTTTTACTGTACGCAAATTATTCTCTCCGATAAAAAATTTTTTTAGAAAAACAAAAACGCCCGATAATTTTTTTGGTGTCATAAAACGCCTTAAAATTAATAGCCAAAAAATGACTTTAGACGAGCGTAATATTTTAGCTAATTTATTGGAGCTAGAATATAAAACTATTGAAGATATAATGGTACCGCGTTCCGATATTGCGGCAATAAAATTAACTACGAATCTAGAAGAATTAAGTGAGTCTATTAAGTTAGAAGTCCCACACACACGAACTCTTATATATGACGGTACTTTGGATAATGTAGTAGGGTTCATTCATATCAAGGATTTATTTAAAGCATTGGCTACAAAGCAAAACGGTCGTTTAAAAAAGCTTATACGTAAGCATATAATTGCAGCTCCTTCTATGAAATTATTAGATTTGCTAGCAAAAATGCGTCGTGAGAGAACACATATTGCAATAGTTGTTGATGAGTATGGCGGTACTGACGGTTTAGTTACTATTGAAGATCTTATAGAAGAAATAGTAGGACGAATAGATGATGAGCATGATCAGCAATTAGATAGCGATAATTTCAAGGTTATTAATAACTCAACAATTATTTCAAATGCACGTGTTGAAGTAGAAGTGCTTGAAGAAATAATAGGAGAAAAGCTACAAAATGATGATGATGAGTTTGATACGATAGGTGGATTAGTATTGACTAGAGTCAGTAGTGTTCCGGCTATCGGTACTAGAATAGATATTTCAGAAAATATTGAAATTGAAGTTACGGACGCAACTCCTCGTTCTTTAAAACAAGTCAAAATTAGACTAAAAAACGGTTTGAATGGTAAATGAATACGAATTTAGAGTCGGTGTGTCCTCTAAATTCGTTAAAAATATTTTATTATTATATTTCAGCTTGTGCTTCATTTCCTATCAATGCCATCGGACTTTCTTGCGAAGTTGCTTCTGTATAATGCTCATATGCTAGAATTGCTCCCATTGTTGCTACTACATCGGCACCACATTTGAGAATAAAAGCCGGAGATTTAAGTAAATCACCTGCTATCACATAAATTCCAACAGCACATGCTCCTACTACTGCAAGCTTACCATACCAAGGGGTTGTATCATTACTTCTAAATAACTCGACTATTTTGTTAAGCATAAAAATAAACCTAATTGTCAATGATAATTACCATGAAACATGGAAAATATAATTTTATGACATTATTTTCATTTGACTTAGCAGAGAAATTTGAGTTAAATATCAAAGCTCTATACATAAAAAATTATCATTATGAATGAATTACATATTAAACTACAAAATTACAGTAGTACATATCCTGAAGAAATTATTACAAAAACAAAAATGCTTGCATTTTTAAATGAATATGAAAACCCTTTTAGCTGAGATTTACAAATAGGACATTTCACTGCTTCGGCTTTTTTACTTAATAATGATAAAACTAAATTTTTATTGATGCACCATAAAAAGCTTGATAAGTGGCTTCAACCAGGCGGTCATTGTGATGGAGATAGTAATATATTAAATGTAGCGGTTAAAGAAGCTATAGAAGAATCCGGAATTAATGAAATCAAAACGATAAATAAGGAGATTTTTGATATAGACACCCATTATATTCCGCAAACTCATAAGGAGCCTGCTCATTATCACTATGATGTACGATTTTTACTAAAAACAGTAAATAATGATAATTTTATAAAAAATAACGAATCGAATGAACTTAAATGGTTTAACTTTTCTGATTATTCAAAATTAGATCTTGAGCTAGAACGTTCCGTTACTAGAATGATAGAAAAGTTTATGACAATTAACCATCCTGCTTGTTAAATATAAATTATTGCCCTATAATGGTGTTTTTGAAATAAAATGTAAATCAAATGCCATCATCTAGAATTTTTTCATTCCGTAGTAAGAACAAGGAAGATAATACTCTAAAAAACCTAGAAATTACGCATCCAGATTCAATTAATGAGAACAGACATACGAACTCTCTAGCAGGCGAAGTTGTGACTATTAAACTTAAGGATCAGCCTCAGCCTCATAATTTATAAAGAGTGAAAAAGTTACCCTAACTTTATTTAAACCGCCTTCTTTTCAAAGTAAAGACGAATTTGATCCTATTAAAGGATTTTGAGATTTTCTTAGATAATATAGAGACTAAAGCTTTAGGAGAGATTGATTCATAGTAACATCGACAGTTTTATGCTGTAAGGTTCCTAGCTAAAAAGGGCATTGCCCGCGTGGATCAAAAAACGCGTTCGGTGTCATACCGTGGTTTGACCGCGGTATCTTGTGTCGCAGACTGTATCCTTAGATCCCGTGATCAAGTTGCAGGATGACAATAATTTATTTTATGCTATTTTTTGATATTCAAAATATATTTTTCTTACTGCATAAATCCACGCTAAGCATACAAAAATAAATACCACCATTAGAATTGGTGAGATTGAGGTAAAAGTAGCGGTTGGAACTAAAGTAAAAATAATAGATTGCACAAGACCGCTAGAGGATTTGCCGACTTTTGCACTTATCACGTCAACCGCAGCTTTGCCTTTGGTTTTAAGCTCCTCATCAAGAGGGATATATAACATTTCTCTTGAAGTATCCCATATAGAATATTTAGTACCTTTAGCTAAAATATTTTGAATACCACCGATCGAAACGGCAAGAGCAAGAGGTGACATTAAAATTGCTCCATCAAATAATGATAAAATTTGTTGGTCAAATACGATAAGTACAAAGAACAAAATGCCGGTCACCATTATTATAACCGGTGAAATAACTGCTGCTACAAACCAGTTGTGCATACGCATAACGTTATTACCGATAATGGTCATAACCATTATTGCCACGCCTGTCCAAAGTATATACAGACTGTTAAATTCAGCATAGGTATTTACAGTCGGATATAATTCCTTAATTTTTGCTTTCCATACGGCTTCGACTAAGTTAATAGCAAATCCGAAAGCTGCCGAACAAATTAAAAGTAGCCATAAATATTTTGATTTCGCAATATATTTAAAGCTTTTAATTAGCCCCATACGTTCTGAAGTTGATCTACCGCTTTTTGCTTTAGCATAAAATAACGGATTAGTAAAAACGTTCTTGCTAATAAATCTAACTAACAAACAACAAATAATAGCAACAATTGCCACAATTGTCGTGGATACTTGAACTAAAGTGATTTTATTATCCGAAATACTCATAAACTTCTTAATAATAGTATCTTCCGATGATAGATTCATCATTAAAAAGCCGACTAATATTAAAGAAGAGTTGCCGAATAGCGAAAAGAGAGTATAAAATCTTTTTGCTTCTTCGGTAGTAGTAAGTTCATTAGCAAACTGCCAAAATAATAATACGTAAAAAATATTAGGCCAAAGCTCGGCAAGACTATAATATACTATATAACCCCAATTACCTACTAATGAGATATACCACTTAAAATGAGGATAACGTTCCATCCAGTCAGCTAGATTCTCGGGATGTACATGAAAAATATGAATATTAGGATAGATTACAAAAGTGAATAAAACAAAAAAGCTGATAAAAAATGCACTTAAATAATAAAAGATCTTTTCAAAAGTAAGATAATTAATCATTTTAGCATAAATAATCACGAATAAAGCAGCGGCAGGCATAACGCAATAAACTTTAGCAAAACCTGCTATTTCTGCACTAATCTCGGAGATTAAAATACTATCTTTTAAGATTCGTAAAACATTTTGATTAAATAAAATACAAAACATTAAGGTACTCATCGGAATAAACTTTCCGAGTTCGTAATTATGCACAGGCCAAAATGCCGCTCTGAATTTGTTTTTAAACGATCGTGATGAGGTACTTAGCATTATAAATCCCTAAGGACAAAAAAAAAACTTAAGCACTTCAAGATTTTATGAAAAGATATTTCCCCTAAAACTTTAGAGCCTATATATTGTTATTACATTCTGAAGGTGCTGAACTTATACAATATATTTAGCCTTTTGTCAAGAATTACTAATATAAGATTAGATACTCTCAATGCTAGATAGTAATAAACTACAGGAATATTTGTGACCTTTATAATAGATTATACAAAGACACCTAATTTAGGTAATAAATATTTAAAATCAGGTAAAATAGTAATGCAAACAGAGCATTATAGGGTGTTGTATTACTCGGTGTCATCCCGTGGTTTGTCCACGGGTTCCAGTAAAAATAAATTAAAAATGGATTCCCGCTTTCGTGAGAATGACAAAGGGGAAGTCAGGAATGACATAGAAAGAAGTCAGGATGACATCAAAACTTTCCTAATCATCCCCTCTATCTTCAACTCACCGGAAATATTTTTTTTAGCTCGTGACAAAAGTTTTATTGAAAATTTGAGAAGCTACGGTGAAGTTTATTTAATAGATTGGCTAGAGATTGAGGAACCTCATCAATATTTACTAGACGACTATGTGCATAAAATAATCGAAGTAATAGATAATTTGAAAATTAAAGACATTAATTTAATAGGTTATTGTATCGGCGGTAACCTTGCGATAGCTACAAACGTACTTATGCCTAAATTTATCAAAACTCTGACTTTACTTACCTGCTCGTGGGATTTTTCTCATTTTTTCTATATAAGAATGTTGCATCGATATTTAAAACTAGATAGTGGCATAGAAAATTTACCGATAATTCCTAAAATTCATATTCAAATTTTATTTTTTCTTTTATTCCCTGATTATTTCAATGCTAAATTAAAAAAATTTTTCTCTATAACTTCCGATAAGGAGCAAGAATTAGCATTTAGAATAGAGAATTGGCTTATGTCAGGTAATAGTATATCTAAGGAGGTTTATAATCAAATTATACAAAATATATCAGATGAAAATATGTTTATACATCTTAAATGGACAATCGATAATTTTATTATTGATCTGAGTTTAATTCATTGCCCTGTATATATAGTAGCAGCAGAAGATGATCAAATAGTACCTAAATCTTCCATTTTACCTTTGCAAAAATTATTAAAAAACTCTAAGCTTATAGATGTAGTAGGCGGACATATTAGTTATTTAATAAATGATAAACTAGATAAATTATTTAAGGAGTACACATTATGCCAAAACCGGTTTATATAACTTATGCGAAAAGGACTGCTTTCGGCTCGTTTATGGGTAGCCTTAGTACAATAAATAGCTGCACCTATGCTTGCTGCTCATTTAATAAAGGATATACTGCACAACAGCAAAATCGATCCAGCTTTAGTAGGTGAGGTAATTCTTGGGTAGGTAATAACCGGTGGTAGCGGGCAGAATCCGGCGAGGCAAACTCTGATTTATGCGGGAATACCGAAAGAAGTGTCGGGCTATAAAATATGCGGCTCAGGTATTAAAAGCGTAGCACTTGCAGCAAATTCAATTATGACGGGTGATAATGAAATAGTTATAGCAGGTGGGCAGGAGAATATGTCGCTCGCGGTATGCACGGTAGCTATATCAGAGCAGGAGCTAAATTCGGCGATATTAAAATGGTTGATCTAATGCAGTATGACGGATTAACCGATGTATTTTCAGGAGTATTTATGGGGATTACTGCCGAAAATATCTCGAAACAGTTTAATATTAGCAGACAACAGCAGGACGAGTTTGCCTTAAGCTCTCACAAGAAAGCAGCTAAAGCACAGCTAGCAGGAGTTTTTAAAGATGAAAAATCTTACCTATCGAAGTAACGATTAAAAAAACTACTAGTTTGTTTGATCATGATGAAACAGTAAGACCTAATACCAGCCTTGAAATTTTGAGTAAATTACGTCCTGCTTTTGATAAAAACGGTGTAGTTACGGCGGGTCATGCTTCCTCTATTAATGACGGTGCAGCATTTCTTATGGTAGTTTCCGAAGAAGCTTTGAAAAAGCATAATTTAACGCCGCTAGCTCTCGTATTGTTTCTTATGCTTTTCAGCCGGTGTTGATCCCAGTATTATGGGTACTGCCCCTGTTCCTGCATCCAAAAACGCTTTAAGTAAAACAGGTTGGAGCGCTAATGATTTGGAAGTTATCGAGGTTCATGAGGCGTTTGCCGCTCAAAGTATTTATGTAAACCATGGAATGAAATGGGATATGGAGAAGGTTAATGTTAACGGTGGAGCAATAGCAATCGGTCATCCGATCGGGGGGTAAGCGGCGGACGTGTACTTATTACTCTGATTACACGGCTTACGAAGAGCTAAAGCTAAAAAAGGCTTAGTTACTTTATGTATCGGTGGCAGTATGGGGATGGCTATATGCGTTGAAGCGGTTTAAATGTACATTTGACTATATAGGCACTAATTGCTTTATTTGCTAAAGAAGAAAGTTGTATTCATCTGAATTAACTATAGTTCATTGTAATATATATCTGATCTAATATCTCTACAACCTAATAATGCATCATTACAATGTGTTATTGTATTTATAAACTCATGAAAGGTAGAAAAATTAGAGAATGCCTCCGGTTCATAACTCTCCCAATAATTTTCTGCTTCTTCTATATTATTACAAACACGCTTTAGCTTTTGACCAAAATATTTAGGAATATGCCCTAAATTTTTTGCCCAACTCCATACCATAAAATAGTTAGGATTAAAATCAGTAGAATCTATAATAGGAGTTAATGGAAAATGCTGCAATAAATTAGAAAAGTTATTTATGAGTTTATGAGAGGCTAATGCTTCATTGGGTACATAATTCTCATCATCAAATTATCAAATTGATGAAATATTTTTAATCTTTTTAGGCATATATAGGTATCTCTTTTGCAAGTTCCATATAACGAGAAGATGGAAATTGGGTATTATAAAAAAGTTATAAGTTTGATTGCTTTTAAGCCATTCCTGGTCATTATTTATTATTTGTGCATCTTCAATTGGATATGCATCATTCCCATCAATTAAACAAGACAATATATAACTTAAGGTAGCTAATTGCATGCTTGGTGACCAGTTTATAGGATTCCAAGAAGACCAAATGCTAGACACTATATATTTAATAATTTCCTTATTATTTTGCATTTATTATATCCTTATTTGGGTTAAGGAAATATATTAAATGAATTTATAAAAAATACTAAAATTTTATTAAAATCATTAATAATTTGGCGATAATTGTGTTAATTATACACATCTTTATATGCTATAAATAGTAACATTAAAAAGTTGTTTACTTCTTCTAGTTTCATACTTAGGATATTTCTATTTTAAGTGTAAACTTCTTTTTATGTACAATCAATCTAATGAACAAATCAAATCTATCCTCGATGTATGGAAGATTATTGAAGTACTAACTCCTAATAAAAACGAAAATTTAAATAGATATTTTGAAATTATTAGAGAACATACCGTAAAAAAGGCAGTTTTAGTTGCAAACTGGATAAGAAAGAAACGCTTTTTTTCTTAAAAGATGCTCCGTTTGAAAAACTGGATAAAACAACACTCGGTATTGATCTTGAGAAAAACGAAGTAGCAGTTCATTGGCATATTTATCTCGGTTATTTAAAATGGTCGGAAGCTGAACTTGATCTTTTAAAGAAAATCCAAAATATAACTAAATTAGATCAAGAGTTCTTAAATGATTATAATAACCATCAAGATAAGCAAGAGCAACCGACAAACACCTATTGCTGGTTTAACTATAGATGCAAACGGTCAATATATTGAAGGATCGATGGTTATCTCTACTGCTGCTTATGCTCTCGGTAGAATCATGAGAGATGAGTTCCAAGAAAAAGAATTAAAAGATTTACCAAATTTTGTAGATAATAATAACAGCCTAATAGAGGAAGTATTTTCAGAAAACGAGAGAATATATTTTAAGGATAAAAAGCAAGATTCTTGAGTTAAAACTCTAGATTTAAAAATGATTAATCTTATGATTGATCTTGTAGTGCAGAAGTTAGAAATTGACAAGAAATATTTATTTAGCCGCTCTGAAATATGCGTAAGAAGAGTTACCTCGCATAAAAAGCAAAAAGATAAACCGGTAATTTATAATTTTGCCACTCCTTCTTTAGAAATGTTTAATAGTTTTTTTCTAAGGCCATTAGATTTTGTACGAAGTAATATAGAAAAATTTGACTCGGAATCAGCAATTGCCAAATATCTCGGTAAAGAAGATAAGCCGGATTCCATAGATGTTTTAAAGCATCAAGAAAGTCTACAAGAACTGTTATCTCCATTTATGATGTAACCGCTGTGTTGGTGTTCATCGCCGAGGCACTCTCTTGCGGCACTGCAAGCTGCTGCAATTAATTTGGTATTACCCTCTTTTCAGGAAAGCTTTTTGCTGTTAATGGTTCGCCTGGTACAGGTAAAACCACTATACTTTTTGATCTTATAGCAAATATCTATGTAGATCGTGCTTCATATTTAGCATCTTTAGAAGATCCTAAGGACGGGTTTCAAAATAAAAAATCTTCCGTACATACACCAAATTTTGATTATCATGTTAATTCTTTAAAACCGGAATTACAAACTTACGGTATGGTTGTTGCATCATCTAATAACAATGCTGTTGTGAAAATATATCTAAAGAAATATCGTTAGTTATATAGTAAAATAGATAAGCTATATCACATAAAGATTTAAGTTATTTTAAACAACTTTTATTGGAAGAGGAAAAAGAGAAAGATTGGGGTATATTTGCTGCGGTGCTTGGTAAGTATGGAAATAAAAAGAGATTTTCAAATAAGTTTTGGAAATATAAAGATGAAGAAGAGAACGATTATAAGAATGATGAAAAACATACAATGCTGCAATATCTTAATCCGCTAGTTAATAATAAATGTAAAGATAAAGCCCCTGCACATTTTAAACCTGAATATTGTAATTCTATAGATGAAATTAATAATGAATGGAAAGAAGCGTATGCTGATTTTAACAATTTATACAGTGAAATTCATGAAGTTTATGAAAATATTGCATTAGTTATTGAACTTAATAAAAAGAAAAGAGAGTTAATTAAGGAAGAGGATTTAGGAGCGATAATATATGCAGGAAAAAAAGAAGAGCAAAATGAGTTAGAATTAGAACTTGATTATAAAAGTTCTAAAATACTTGAAATTGATTGTGAAATAAAATTATTAAATTTGTTTTTTTTTGAAAAAATTCATGCATTTTTTAAAACCGCAAAATACAATTCTTGCTATGAGCAAAAACGGGATTTAATTAAGCTAAAAAATAAATCTTCAGAAGAAATTGACCGGATAAAAACTGATATTAAGAATATTAAAGCTGAAATTAAGAAAATTGAAGCTTCTGTAGAAGAAATAAAACAGCTTAACGACGATATAAGCTTGGCTATCGTAAGTTTAAAAGATAAATATTTCAATATTAAGGATTTTGAAGAAGATTTATTTTGGAAAAATTGGCAAGAAAATTTTGAAGATTTCAATAAAGTCACTCCTTACTTTGATAAAGAGTTTGAAAAATTAAGATCAAAATTATGTAACAAAATAGCTTACGGAAATGATTTTTGCTACCTCTGACTGTAACTCTGATATTAGAACAATTTTAGGTACTTCAAAATGGATAGATATAAAAGATAATAAGGTTCAACGTTATAAATATGAATCGGAAGCCGAATTGCAAAAATTACTAGAGTTATTAAAACAAGTATTAAAAGAGAAAAATGGGGATGATTTGCTCAAACAAATTTACATTATTACAATGTATAAAGATTACAGTGAATCTATTCGTAGAAAATTGAATGAAATATATGACGATTCAAGATATGAGAAAACAATTCAAGCATTTGGATATAAAAATATCGGCACACTATTCATGCATTTCAAGGCAAAGAAAACGATACGGTAATAATACTACTAGGAGCTCAGCATCCTCTTGATCAAGGTGCAAGAAATATAATGACGAAAAAGCCAAACGTCTTAAACGTCGGTATTAGCAGAGCTAAAAATAACCTTTATATTATCGGTAGCCTTGAGATTTGGCTGAAACATAAATATATGCCGGAAATCTATAATATGCTTGGTGATAAATATTATACTTAGATAGCACTACAAGAATTGGCTAACTGTCTAGATTGGCGGAGAGAGAGGGATTCGAACCCTCGATACGGTATGACCCGTATAACGGTTTAGCAAACCGCCGCCTTCGGCCACTCGGCCATCTCTCCAGTTATGGCGTTACTTTATATCATCTAATAAGCAAAATTTCTAGAATTATTTTATAATTTTTCTAACTAAATATAATCATTTTCCGGCTTTACGGAATTGCCCATAATCAAAGCTTCCTTATCACATCCGGGTAGCCCTTTAAAGTCCATATACCAATAACTAGGTAAATCATCCCAACTACGGAAATATTCAATATATTTGTAAAACTGTTTAGCCTTGGCTTCGATAGTTTTAATATCCGTGTTATCATCACAAATATCAAAAAGTTGTTGGGTTATATAATAAATAGATTTAGTATCACTTTTATATTTATCTATTAAGTACTATATAATTTTGATTCGCTTGTTGAAGCTAAGATGATAAGAGTCTGAAATTAACAATTTTACCTTTGGCTATTTTATCTATTATTGTATAGTTTTTAATTATAGGTTCTTCGTAATTAGCAATAATATAAATTTCCGGATTATATATATCTTTGAAGTTATTTCGCAGCATATTTTTACTGCTTTTAACCGTATTTTGATTTAGATAATCAAGCTCTAATATATGATTGGTAAGTAATAAACTTGCATGATCTATTTTATTAAAAGGAGCAACATACCATGGATATTCACCTTCTTTAATGTCTTTTTGGATAAGAGCAATTTTTTTATAACATTCTTCTTTTAAAAATGTATCATTAGTATCTGTTAAGGTTAAATTTTTAAAATCCTCTATTACCTTATCTAAATAGCTCTGCCAATCACTAGTTAATAATTCTAGCAATTGCTTAAAAAAAACTAACACTAATTTGCATATAATAATATTAAGTATATTAAGTTAATTTAAAAACTTTATGAATCAGAAGTTATTAGAGACAGTTATTTACTAACGTTATCTAAACAATTCTGTAGTTCTTCTAAATTACTTATATTACTTAACTTATATGGATAATTAATTTGCCGGAGCATATTTGTTAGTACGCTTCCTGCCCCTATTTCTACTATGTGAGTGATTTCTAATTTGTTAAATAGTTCTAAAGTTTCACGCCATCTAACTCGCCCGCATATCTGCAGAATTAAATTTTGTTTGATTTCTGTAGGATCTAGAGTAGGTTTTGCGGTATAATTTTGGATTATCGGTATCAGAGGCTTATTAATTACAGCTTTATCAAGAGCTACTCGCATTTTTTCTTCTGCCGGCTTCATTAAGCTACAATGAAATGGAGCACTGACTTTTAGTTTTATCGCTTTATAACCTAAATCTTTAATTATACTAATAGCATGATCTATAGCTGTGGTCTTACCGCTAATAACTATTTGTCCTTCGATGTTATCGTTGGCAATTTGGCATAAATTTATTTTGTTGCTCTCTGCTAATATTTCTTCAAGTTTTTGAAGCGGAATATTGATACAAGCCGCCATGCTTCCCTCACCTTCAGGACATGCTTCCTGCATAGATGTACTACGTATATGAAGTAGTTTTGTTGCTGTCTCAAGGTTAATACTTTCGGTACTACATAAAGCACTATATTCACCTAGCGAATGACCGGCAGCATAATCACAAAGACTATCCAAACTTTTACCGGTTTCAGCTTTGATAATATTTATTATTGCCATAGATACGGCCATTAATGCCGGTTGTGCGTTAGTGGTTAAGGTAAGTTCTTCAGAAGGTCCATTAAAAATTATATCAGTGAGTTTTCGGTTTAGTACTTCATCAACGATTTGAAAAGTTTCTTTGGCGGGTTTAAAATTATCATAAAAATCTTTTCCCATGCCGATCAATTGCAACCCTTGACCGGGGAAGATAAAAGCTGTTTTCATATTTTGTATTATCGATTGAGTTTATTAATAGATTTTATTAAAATTTTCTAAAATAGTCAAATTATTTTAAGCATTTTAAAACTGTTTTTCAATTGTTACGCTATATATAATTTTTACAAAAGTATTAATTTTTCTTAGCTCTATAATTTGATTACTTCCAACTAGTACTATAAATTAAACTAAGAAAATATAAACAAGGAAATTAGTTATGAAGTTAAAAGAATATTTTAAAAAGTGAGAAAGTACAGCTTTTGGTCTGTGGCTTGCTGCATTTAAAAAATTATTTAGTAAAGAGGCATTAGAAGAGGAAATACTGAATATAAAACTAAAGGAATCTGAAAAGCAAGAGGTTAATAAAAAAGATTTAGTTATTTTATCTAATAATGTTATTGAAATTGAACAAAAAGATACAATAGAGCATGAAATTTCAAGAGTTAACCAATATAACGAAAATATAGGTTTGGTATTTACTCTAATTACCAATATTCAATTAGAAAAATTTGCAGAATTTATCTCTAATTTACCGAAAAAACATAGTGAATTTAAGGATTACTTTTGTAGTGAAGAACAAAAAGATGGGTGTTTTAAAAAAGAAAAAATTTAAGTATTATTCCTTATTACCTTTTTCATAAGCATAATGCAGGGATGGTAATTGTTTAAACCTTTCTATTTTAATTCTTGCTTTATTTTCAAAGAAACTTTCTAAAATTTTTAACATAAGACGCTATTTCAATATATGTGCGTCTTAATAGTATATTTATATTTAATATAGCCGCTACTAATTGAGAAATTTATCGCAAGTTTGTTTGGCTATGTCATACCAGCAATTTTCAGGAATGGTAGATTTATTACTAAAACCGCATATAATCAGCTTGTCTTTAGCTCTTGTCATTGCAACGTAGAGTAGTCTTATATATTCTTGCAAATCTTTTAATTTTTCAGCTTCTTTCAGCTCTTGCAAAAACTCAGGAGTATCGGCAGCATTAGCAGAGAAAAACATTTCTCCTTTATCATCCCAAATAAATTTATTGCTGCTTATCGGTAAAGTAGTAGAATCGCATAATATAACAATAGGAGTTTCAAGCCCTTTAGAGCCGTGGACGGTCATTACTCTTATTTTGTCTGAATGCTCCATATCACGTTTAATATAGATATCGTTATTCTCAAACCAAGCAACGAATCCTTGCAGTGAATTATCTATATCATTTGCATAGTTTTTGCTTAATGTTAATAGCTCATTTATCATATCATCACTATCATCATCGTAAATCTCTCGTAAATTTAGATTATGCACCACTAAATCAAAGAAGTTCTCAACAATCGATATTTTATAAATTTCAATTAGAGAATCTAACTTATTATATATCTCCTCATGTGAAGAGAGTATATCCCATAAGCTATTCTCACTTTTGTTTACAAGAAGTTCGTATAATTGCTGCTCACTTATTCCAATAATCGGTGATTTTAGTAAACCGGCAAGATTTAAATCATCATCAGGTAGTAACACAAATTTAGCTAATGAAATTAAATCCATTATAGTTAGATTTTCCTTAAGGTTCATTCTGTCGCTTACCTCAACTTTAAGCTTAGCTTTGCTAAGTTCTTTGATCAGATTATTACTAAATTCATCTCTCTTTCTTACTAATATCATGAAATCTTTTTCAGATATTCTGTTTGCAGTAGACGGTAAAATTGCTTTGCTTTCTATTTGTTCTTTAATAAAATTTACGATTTTTTCTATGAGTAAATCGGCAGCAGATTTAGAATTTTCATAATCTTCAGGTAGTGCCCAAAAAAGCTCTTCTTGTTTTTTACTCGTCACTAATGGCCAAACCGTTACAGAGCCTTGATGTGTACAAAATGAGGATATTAAAGGATTATTCGCAAGGAATAAACTCGGGTAATTGGATTTTATATTTTTTAAAACATTATAAGTAAATTGTACAATCTCTGCACATGATCTATAAGAATATTTAAGGGTGATATTTTTGAATTTCTTATTAGCATTTGTAAGATTTGCTTTTAGTCGCTCATTTACTAAGTTGAAATTATGAAGATCAGCCCCTTGAAAACTGAAGATCGATTGTTTATCATCGCCGACTATGAAAACACTATTATTTGGCCTCTCTACAGCATTAAACTCTGTTATTAAAGTAGTAATAATATTCCACTGCGGGGGGCTTGTGTCTTGTGCTTCATCGACAAGAATATGATTTATCTCGCTTTCAAGCTTATGCAGCAACCACTCATGAGTAGTTTTATTATTTAGTAATTTCTCGGTGTAGTAAATTAAATCGTCGTAATCGAGTAAATTATTTTCTTCCTTATATAAATCGTATTTTTTTAAAATAATATGCGCAAGTTTAGTAAGTAAGTTCGTATGATATTCTAGCTCTTCTATGCGACGCAGCTCATCTAATCGGTAAATTTCAGAGGTAATTTTTTCTAGCTCGAGTAATAATTTAGGATATTTCCTTATTAATTCTTTCGACAAAAGGCTTTGTCGTTTTTTCCCGTCTTTGGTAAAAAAAATTTCTTTCGGTGCTATCTCCAAATCATACTCGGCAAATAAGTTTTTTACCTTATCGTAAATATTATTTAATTCCCCTAACGCTAATCTTTTATTAGATATTTCTTTGGGAATTTGCTTATTTATAAATAACTTTCTGAATTTAATTTTCTGCTCAATTATCTCGGTAAAAATATCTTGCAGAGTTATTTCATGAAATCGATTAAGTAAAATTGTAATTAAGTCATTATGTTCATCGCTTAAGTAAATTTCGTTTCTGATATTTAGAAAGATATCTTGTAATTTAGTTTCTTCAAGGATTTTAAATTCCGGTGTTATGCCGGCTTCTAAGGGAACAGTTTTAAGGATTTTTTGACAAAAAGCATGAATTGTATAGATATTTAAAAGCTTATTGCTATTTAGTATTTTATCATATAAAGTTTTTGCGTTTTCTGTTTCTTGCGGTGATGGCTTATTGCCGCTCATTAAGAAAAGTGCTTCTTCTAGTTTCTCGGCATTGCAAAGAGAAAGATATTTAAGTCTGCTATTAATCCTTACTTGCATCTCTATAGCTGCAGCATTAGTAAAAGTAAGGCATAAAATATTGGAAGGCTCTACGCCCGTTATTAACAGACGTAAAAATCGATCAGTTAGGATTTTGGTTTTACCGGTACCGGCAGATGCCGATACCCAAACGGAGTAATTAGGATCGGATGCTTCTCTTTGTAAATCACTCATTTATGTATCGATCTTCTACTGTCACCCCGTGGCTTGACCACGGGGTCCAGTCTTTTTAATTATTTTTCTGGATCTCGCTACAAGCTCGCGGGATGACATCCACAGCCATATAACGACGCCGATAAATTACATATATTACGATTAAAGAAATAGCAAGTCCAAACCAAGTTAGGGCGTATTCTAAATGGTCATTTCTGATTGCTGCTAAATGATTTATTGCAAGAGGTAATAAAATATCTAGATTGCTAATATCTTTTCCTGCCGCAATAATATAAAAATTCTCAAGATCTAAGCCTAACACTTTGGATGTTTCTTTTAAATTTAGTGTTAGCCACACATTATTTTTTATATCGTTAGCAGGTAAGTAGATACGAGTTTTTTCTGATGGCATGGTAACACCGATAATCTCGTGCTGCCGGTCGTTTGTAGCCTGCGTGATAATATTTTTATTGCGATGACTGAACCAACCTCGTGCTACTAAAATAACTTTATCTTCTATGGTTTTAAAAGGAGTAACTAAATAATATCCGTCTTTTTCACTTGACATTGATGACCTTCTACCGTATAAATATATGTCTTTATTAGGCAAAAATTGACCGGTAATTTTTACTTTGTGATAAGGTAAACAGTCTTGAATTTCTGCTAAATTAATTGCAGGTGAGGTTAGGTTAGCTTGCATTGAAGCTAAAAATAATTTCTTTTCTTTTAAACGACTAAGCTGCCAAAAGCCTAAAGAGATAAGTATTGTAAAGGTTATAAATACAAGAAAATTTGTTTTCATAGATAATTTAAGGGGATTGTTGATAATCGTCATTGCGAGCGCGAGCGACTAAAAGGAGCGTGGCAATCGCATGAAATAATATAAAATGCCTGAGATTGCCACGTCGAGGCTTTGCCTATCCTTGCAATGACGTTTTACTAAGCAGTTTTTAAAATCCTACTGAGAAACTCTTTATGTTTTTGCAGCTCTTCTTTTGTAGGTTTAATAACAATAGTAGCTTGCTCTGTTTGGTTATTTACTTGATTAGTTGCTAAATTATTTATTCCGGCAGATTTATCAACCATTTTAAAAGCGGATTGTCTACCGCCCATTAACTCTACATATACTTCTGCAAGTAATGCTGCATCTTTCAAAGCTCCGTGAAGCTGCCTACCTGAATTATCAACTTTAAATCTTTTACATAATGCATCAAGATTATATTTTGAGCCTGGAAACATGCTTCTAGCCATTACTAAAGTATCAATAGTATTTGCTAGTTCCAAGAGTTTAATTTCGGTTCTTTTTAATAATGATAATTCGTGATTTAGAAATTTAATATCGAAAGGAGCATTATGAATAATCAGTTTGCTATCTGAAATAAACTCTAAAAAATCATCGGCTATTGTATGAAATAGAGGCTTGTCTTTTAAAAATTCGCCGGATATGCCATGAATTCTATAAGCCTCAAACGGCATATCTCGCTCAGGATTAATATAAAAATGAAAATTCCTGCCTGTTAATACCTTATTTACCATCTCAATAGCACCGATCTCAACGATTCGATGACCTTGTCGTGGGTCAAGTCCCGTAGTTTCGGTATCTAAAATTATTTCTCTTAAACTCGACATTCCAAATCCTTTATTAGCTTCGCTATTTGTTTCTCCAAGTCTAACATATCAACACCGCTATTTATAGCAAAATCTGCTTTTGCTATTTTGCTCTCTTGTGATAGTTGAATTTCTTTGATTTTATTATAAATTTCTATATCAAACGAAGATCTTGTTATTGCTCTTTGCATTCTTATTTCTTCAGAGCAGTATATTGTTACGACAAAATCAAAATATTTATCAAATTTAGCTTCATAAAGCAGAGGTATTTCGGCAAAGCCAAATTTGGAATTAGCATTTTCTTTTTTAAATAAAATGAGTTTATCTATTAGTAAGGGGTAAATAAAATGTTGTAGTTTTTTTCTAGCTAGGTCGTTATTGTAAATTAAATTACTGATTTTGCCAATATTGAAAGACTCAAGTTCAGGTAGTAATTTTAAAATCTGAGTTTGCAAAACTACATCTTGATATAATTCTTTTATGCATCTATCGGCACAAAAAGTTTTATATCCTTTTTCTGCTAAATAATCCAACATAAAAGTTTTGCCTGCTGCATAGCTACCGGTAATACCTATTGCTAACATTTTGTTATAAAAATTTTATGTTCATTAGCTAGTTTTATAGTTAATTCTTCTTCGACTATAATTACGTTATTTTTTTGAATCGCTACCCCTTTGTAATTATATTTAGCAAGATTCTTTATAGTATTAGGACCGATCGTCGGCATATCTAGTCTATTATCTTGACCTAATTTCGCTATTTTTACTAATACTCCTCCATGAGGATTTTTACGTAAAGCTGCACATCTCGTTATTAAATTATCCGTTCCTTCGGCAGCCTCTATACCAAGTATGTAGCCACTTTCAACTATAACCGATTGTGCGATGTCGAATGAACTTAGATGATTCAATAATTTTATTCCAAGCTCAATATCATTTTTATCTGAACTTATAGGGTTAGTATCGGTTATAATATTGGAGTTACCTTGTTGATTTTTATATATTTCATTACTTGAAATTACCTTGAAACCGTAACTTTCAAAAAAATCCGCTACTGTTTTTAGCAAACTATCATCTCCTCGAATTTTTTGCCCAACTATTTTGAAAAGCAATAAACCGCCTATTGTATCTACGGCTAAATTTTTAAAATTCGGTCTATTAACTCCACCGATAAAAATAATATTTTTTACCTCATGCTCCTTAAAATATTTTATAGCTTCCCCGACCATACCGATTTTTAAAATCTTATATTCAAAATCTTTAATTTGATCTATATCAGCTTCGTCTTTAATTGCCGCTATATAGCAATTACCGCCTTGCTTTGTATAATTACCTGCTATTAAGTAAGGTAATGAACCTCTGCCGGCGATAATTCCAAGATTTGGTAGCATAATTAAGTTTTTAATTTAGAATTCTAAACATTTATTATAAGTCCATTTTTAATATAAATCTAGAATTCTTATTTGACCTTTACATTTTAATCAAATTAAGGCATAATATTTGGTGCTAATTATAGCTATAGTAATAAACGTAATTTAGAATAGAGGTTGCGGACTCGGGGGCAGTACCCGACGCCTCCACCAAAACTTTCTAAATAACTTGCTCCTAAAGGTAATTTGTACGTCGATCCGGTACTCGAATCCTCACGTTACTTGCGTGTACGCTGCGGTTCTGCGTTCCGTGTCGCCTTCAAATGCCTCTTTATTAGCTACGTCATTTAGAAAATAAATATATAATAACTCTTAAAGAATAGACAATACGAAGTTCATCGAGTATTTTTGGGGGGCGAAATAGGATCGACGTGCCTAATAAAAAGATTGCTTTTACTCGGGATGATTCCGCCGATGGCTTTTGCCATATGGGTCAAAACAAAGAAACGCAAACGATAATAATCGTTCTGTAGGTCGTTTAGCTTTAGCAGCTTAACCCCTACGCGGCTGGAGGGTGTGCCGGGCAACAGAAAAACCCTCGCTTATACTTGTTTAATTTGAAAAATTGGCCTTGCCTAAAAACGGTTGATCTTGTCATTGCGCGCGAACGTAGAGAATGTGGCAATCTCATAAAGTAGGACTCCTGAGATTGTTTCGTCAAAACTTACAGTTTTTCCTCGCAATGACGTAAACTGTTCAAATTAAACTTCGTCGACCTATTTTTATTTATTTTTCTCGTATGAATATTGAATATAAAAAATTTGTGCATGAATATATGCTAGAATTTGTGAAAAAAATTCTAACAAAAATTCAGCATGAAAATTTATATTGGGATCAGTTAATATACATATCGTACAGAACCGATAACCCTGCAGTAATTTTACCTTCAAAAGTTAAACAGGCATATCCGCAACAGATAACAATAGTACTGCAATATCAGTTTGAAAATTTAATAGTAAATGATACGGGCTTTTCTTTAATGGTAAGTTTTGACGGTGTTAAAGAAATAATTTACGTACCTTTTGATGCACTTATTAGCTTTGTTGATTCCAATAATAATTACAGTCTAACTTTTAATCATTCGTTAAATATACACGAAAATCCTCAACATGAAGAGGAAATAAGTAATAATAAAAGTTATCAGACTTCATCATCTTCAAGTCCAAATGTTATAATGTTAGATAAGTTTCGTAATTCTTCTAAACCTAGTTAATGCATATTATGGGTTCAAAAGTAGTGATATATACTGATGGTGCATGTGCGGGTAATCCAGGTCCCGGAGGGTGGGGAGCTTTGCTTCAATTTAATGATACTAGCAAAGAAGTATTTGGGTATGAGTTAGATACGACTAATAATCGTATGGAAATTACGGCAGCACTTGAAGCCTTGAGGATGTTAAAAAAATCTTGTAATATTGAGATTTATACCGATAGTAAATATTTGCAACAAGGAATTACCGCTTGGATTCATAATTGGATAAAAAATAATTGGTGTAAAAGCAACAATGAACCCGTTAAAAATGCCGATTTATGGCAAAAATTATACGCAGAATTGAGTAAACATACTATTATTTGGAAATGGGTAAAAGGTCATGCAAATAATAGCGGTAATATTGCTGCCGATAAACTTGCAGTGCAAGGAAGAGAAACTGCTATAGAAATTTTAAAATGTCGTGGATAGATAAGTTGTTTATTACTTTTTTTCACAAAAAAGTAGGAGAAGATGAGTTTTTGAATCAATATTATGAAAGCCGTAATATTGATTATTTAGGGCGTCCAAGGAGGTTTGTTATTTATAAAAATGTAAATGAACCTACAAAAATTCCGCCAAGTTGGCACGCTTGGTTACATCATTTAGTAAATGAGATACCAAAAAATATTCAGCTTTTGCCATGGCAAAAGAATAATAAAATAGTTAAAGAGCTGTCTAAAACATCAAATCTTAAATATAATAGATGGCAACCGTAATTAATTAATAAAATATAAAAAACAATGCAACAGAACATTATTGAAACAATTATAGGCTTTGTAGTATTAATTATTGCTTTGCTATTTTTGATTTTTGCCTACAAAACAGGTAGTTCTATAACTAGCTCAAAAGGCTATCAGGTAACTGCTCATTTCCAAAGTGCGGAAGGGATAGTAGTCGGAAGCGACGTAATGATTTCAGGTATAAAAATCGGTAGTGTAAAGAAAATTACTTTAGATCCAAATAGCTTTTATGCAAGTGTATATCTAAATATTAATGATGATGTTAAAATACCTAAAGATTCTAAAGCCCAAGTAGTCACCAGCGGGTTACTTGGAGGTAAATATATTTCAATTGTACCGGGTAATGATGATGAAAATTTAGCGGCTAATGAAGAGATAAAATATACTCAATCAACAATTAATATTGAATCATTAATTAATAAAATTATTTCTTCATTCGGTAGTAAGTAGAAGTAATACGAAATAAAAAATCATTAAATTTAGCCGAATCTAGTTTAGATTCGGTTTTTTTATTGTTTAAGCTATTGTAAAGTGCTTATTTATTAAGAGGAGTATCGTATAGTTTTGTAGGCGAAATAATTTGCTTAACAAAATGTAAACTAATAAAGGAGTAAATTATGAAAGAATCAAAGTCAAACTCTGCTAAAGCAGATGTCGAAGGTATCAAAAAAGATATTGAAAGCTTAGTGTCAAGATTACGTAATTTAAAAGGTAAATCCGGAGATATTCTCTAGATGAGCAGTTAGGTAATTTATCATCCGTTATGAAACATTATAAAGATAAAGGAATGGATAAAGGTAAAGCTAATGTAGCGGATTTATGTGAGTCGACACGTGACCACCCTTTGCGGAATCTCGCCTACGCTTTTGGTGCAGGCGTATTGCTCGCTATTCTTATGAAATAGGTAATTCAATGTTAAAATCTCTAATATATTAATTATTAAAAAGTAGCATTAAGCAAGAAGAGAAATCTTATGGCAAACCATTTGTCTATTTTTTTAATATTCTAGGTTTAGTTTTAATAATTATTGCTAATTATTGTTATTGTTTGGATAGTCTGGAATTTTATTTTCTTATGCAAAGCGGAATAATTTCTATTATATCTTCTATGGTTATTGAAGCTGTGAGATGTTATTTAAAATACAAAAATAGATATTAGTACTTTAGATTGTTTAAGATCAAAAAGTAGAGAGTTAGTAGAGAGCATCAGTCCGTTGTTTACTGACTTAGTCTCAACTAAGACCTTAAGATATTTACCTACGATAATTCGCTATGTTCCAAGTACCGTACTGACATTTTTAGTATGTACTTATATTAAAAGCAAATTCTTAAAAAATGTTATTATATATCCACTTTTAGGTCAGTAGTAATTTATTTCTCGGTTTAGGTAACTCTAAACCGAGCTTTAAATAATTCTGTCTTACTTAAAAATATAGTTTCAATATTAAGTCTTGATGCCGAATTTTGTAAGATTCGCTTATACGACTTCGTTAAACTCACTCTTATTGTTATTTGAGTGTCTGATTTTGTTTTTGGGAAATCTACATTATCTTAGCCAAGTGTATGAAAGTGTTTAAGCTTTCTTCGTCGTCTTTGGTCATTAAAGTCACTTTGACATATATATGCATTTGATGTGTTTTGTCCGATATTTTATTTTTCTCTAAAAACGCGTATAATTTATTGAGTATTGTTATGTTCATCTTGTATACTAAACACTTTATTTGCTGCAACTGATTTATCGGATTTTGATATAAAATCATCAATAAAATAGTTTCAAGAATCTCTAAATAATTCGCTTAATTGCTTATCATTTTCAAGTTCTGCATATGATAACGATCTTGCGGTTTTCAACTTAAAATATGATTTAATCATTTTAAGAGCAGAATATCTATCGCAGTTATTATTAAGAATTTTATATATATCAAAATATGCAGTTATTATTTTTAAATCCTTATTAATAATTGGCTGTTTGTAATAAGATAATTGACGCATAAACACGATAACAGTAGTTGTAAGGCCTGCAACTAAGATAGAGTATAAATTTAGTGATTGAAAAAGCATATTTTGAATATATTTAATTATAACTACCAATGATAGTATAGTATTTTTGCTGCTCAAAAAAATGCACCATTACTGTATATTACTTATTTTTTTCTTTCAATTAGTTTATTTATCACATATCGATCATGCTAATAAAATAAAGTAAATTTTAAAGTACTAATTATTAGTTTGTTTCTTGCTTTTAACGTTACTATTTGCTGGGGAATACAGTTAAATCCTATATAATTACAACTATAAAAAACATTGCAATATATTATAACTTTTTTCTATCAATTCATGAAATATATTAAGTTGTACTTCCTTTTCTTATTTATCGTATAAAGCGAAATTTCCTATTGATTTTTATATAAAACAGTATAAATTTCTTTACAATTTAATTTTTTGTAAAGAATTTATGCTAGGCTATAAAAAAGAACAGAGAAGTTTAACAAGCGACCAAAAAGAAGCCACGGGAATTTTATCTACAGCTACTTTTCTTGAGTATTTTGATTTAATGTTGTATGTCCATTGAGCAGTATTGTTAAATGAATTGTTCTTTTCTAAATATGATTCGAGTGCAGCTTCTCTTCTCTCTGCCTTTACCTTTTGTTCTACCTTTATATTTAGACCACTAGGAGCATATGTTTTTGGTCGAATAGGTTATAAATTAGGGCGAAAATCTACTGTTATTATGACAACTACCTTAATGGCTTTATCCTGTATAATTATGGCAAATGCTCCTACTTATGAACCAGTAGGTTATTTTGCTGCTGTATTAATCACAATTTGCTGCGCAATTCAAGGTATGGCTTCTGTAGGTGAAATAGTGGTAGTAGAACTTTATTTAACTGAAATTACAAAACCACCTATACAATATCCCGTAGTTTCTTTTATCGCCGTAGCATCAGTAATTGGAACAACTGCAGCTTTAGCTATAGTATCTTTAGTTACTACTCAAGGATTTAATTGGCGTCTTGCCGTTTGGATAGGTGCAATTATTGCAGTTGTGAGAGGCTACGCTAGAGCTCATTTTAGAGAAACGCCTGATTTTGTAGATGCAAGTGCTAGACTTTTACGAAAATATGAAAAAGCAAATATCGACAAAAAAGAATTAAAAAACGATGAGATTTTTAACCAAAAACCTAAATAAGAAGACAACTATATATTTTTTCATAATGAGTTGTGCTTGGCCCATATGTTTCTACTATACTTATATTACTTGTGGTGAAGTTTTAAAGAATGCATTTGGATATAGTGCAGCTCAGGTTATTCGTCATAATTTTATTATTTCAATGTTCCACCTAGCTAGTATGTCTTTAATATGTTTTCTAAGTTATAAAATATATCCTTTAAAAATTCTTAGAGTAAAATTAGCTTTACTCTTTATATTTATTCTATTTTCACCATACCTTTTAAAAAGTACAACTACACCTTTCCAGCTTCTTTTAATTCAAATAGGTTTGATAATATGTTCATTTGATACTGTTCCTGCTGTTTCAAGCTTTTTTAGGCATTTTCCGGTTTTTAAACGCTTTACAGTAGTATGATATATGCTGTTTCTAGAGCCTTAATGTATATATAATCACTTCGTTTGGCATTATATATTTACAAAATATTTGGGTTAATATGGTTTGTTTGTTGTGATGGTTCCATTACTTATAATTTGTATGTTTGGTCTAAATCATTTTCAAAAGTTGGAAAAAGAAGCAGATTATTCATAGTGAATAATGATATTTGTTTTTGTTGAGAAAATTTATCTTTGTATAAAAACCTATAGCAAATTTCATTAAACTTTTCTTCAATTTCATAACACTCTAAATGTATAGCAACAACTAGAAACTTCTGAAATGTTTCCACAATGCTCTGCTTCGCGTTTTCAGGTGATTTAGCTGCTAATGTTTATACATTATGAATACGATCAAATAATTTTATAAGTGCGGTATCATATCTTTTTTGCTTAATTAATAGGTTTAAGCTTTCCTCGATACTGATTTTTCCGTGAGGTTTAATTCTCTAGTTACACCTTCTACATGTTTTGCTGTTTCTTTACCAAAAATTTCGATGATTATCTTTTCAGTAAGTTCTGTATCCTCAATAGTATAGTGAAGTAGAGCAGCATTTATCATATTAGAAGTAAAAAGCTTAAGCGCTTCGTCTGCTACAAACTCTGCAAGCATAATCGCGACTTCGATCGGGTACGAATAATACGGATCGCCCTGACTGACGCATTTGTGAACCATGATATTTACGAGCGTAGTAGATACCTTATTTTAACTTCCTCTATATCAACAGGATTTTTTACTTTAGTGTTTAAATATTCGAGTTTATCAAGTAGCTTTTTAGCGTAAACACAAATTTCAAACTTTTCTTTCCAAGAGCTTATATCTTCCATAAAAGTTATTTTATTTATATTAATAATAGTTGATTACAATTAAAGCAAAAGTTAAAAAATTGCAATAACAAATAATTTTTTAACTTTAAATAGATTAATATCTTTTGGTTACATTGTATTTAAACAATTTCATTTTGTGTTATTATTTATTTTTGCTTCTTGTTCTTGCTGTAATTTATACTCTGCTGCTTTTTCTTCTATATAGTTAAAAAAGAAATAACAAAAAGTTAAAAAACTAGTGAGAATAATAGCAAATGTTATTAATATTAACTTAAGCTCTTTCCTTGCATTTTGAGCTTTTAAATGCTTTTCCTCCTCTTCATCTATTATTCACTCAGAGGTTAAAGTTTCTTTGTCATTTCCCGCGAAAGCGGGAATCCAGAAAAAAGCGAGATAAATCGAGCTTTTAATTTTTATATTCCAGGATAAACTATAGTATGCTAAGATATTGCTTTTAAAAATAAGTGATTATCAGTGTCAAAATTTTCTTTTAATATTCATCATCAGCATAAAAAAGCTAGAAGCGGTATTATCGTAACCGCACACGGTGAGATGCGTACTCCCGCTTTTATGCCGGTTGGAACTAGAGGAACGGTTAAGGCAATGCTACCTGAATCGGTAGCAGAAACGGGGGCGGATATATTGCTCGGCAATACTTACCACTTAATGCTTCAGCCGACTGCCGAACGTATAGTACTGCTTGGTGGCTTACATAAATTCATGAATTGGGATAAGCCGATATTAACCGATTCTGGCGGTTTTCAGGTAATGTCGCTATCGAAGTTACGCAAGATAACCGAAGAGGGAGTCAGTTTCAGTTCTCATATTAACGGCGATAAATATATGTTAACTCCTGAGCGTTCTACCGAAATACAATATCTGCTCGGTAGCACAATCACTATGGCTTTTGATGAATGTACGCCTTACCCTGCAACCTTTGAAGAAGCTAAAACTTCTATGCAACTTACGACTAGATGGGCGAATAGATCACGTAATGCTTTTGTTAAGCGGGAAGGCTATGCACAATTCGGTATTATTCAAGGTAGCGTTTACGAAGAATTACGTGAGCAATCGGCTAAAGATCTAGTAGAACTTGATTTTGAGGGTTATGCTATAGGTGGACTTGCAGTAGGTGAGGGGCAGGAGCTTATGTTTAAAGTACTTGATTATGCTCCTGATTTTCTGCCGCAAAATAAGCCGCGTTATTTAATGGGAGTCGGTAAGCCTGCTGATATTATAGGTGCGGTTAGCAGGGGTATAGATATGTTTGACTGCGTAATCCCGACACGCGCAGGTCGCAACGGTCAGGCTTTTACGAAATACGGTACTGTAAATATCCGCAATAGCAAATATGCCGATGATAACAAGCCGCTAGAACATGATTGCCTATGTCCTGCTTGTAGAAACTATAGTAAAGCTTATCTACATCATTTAGTTAGAATCGGTGAAATACTTGGCTCTATGCTAATGACATGGCATAATTTAACATATTTCCAAAATCTCATGAGCCGTATTAGAGAATATATTAAACTAGGTAAAGATTTTGATTTTGATTCTTAAAGTGACTAGTTATAAAACATGCCTTATTACATGTAAACTTACTTAAGTAGGTTATGTTATGAAAAAAGTTTGTGCAGATCACACTTCAGTGATTGTAACTAGACAAAAACAAAAACCGGTGGTTATTATGTCGCTTGAAGATCATAATGCTATGGAGGAAACTATACTTGTTAAAAAGTCCTAAAAATGTTGAAAGACTAAAACGAGCAATTAGCGATTTTGAAGAAAATAAAAATTTTAGGAATTGGATTTGATTGTAAATTAAAATAAAAGTATGAACTACTAATGCAAAATATTGATTTAATATCTGAAAAGGAAGCACAAAAATTACTAGAAGAACTCGCTGATAAAATAGCAGCGTATAACCATGCTTATTATATAGAAGATAATCCTTTAGTTTCTGATAGCGAGTATGATCAGCTATTTAATACCAATCTCAAGTTAGAACAAAAATTTCCTCATTTAATTTTAGAAAATAGTCCTAGCAAAAAAGTAGGGGCTAAAATAGCAAATAAATTTGCTAAAGTTACGCATCAAGTGCCTATGCTATCTCTCAGTAATGCTTTTGATGAGCAAGATGTGAGAGATTTTGTAGACCGTATAAAAAATTTCTTACGCCTTAATGAGTTTGCTCCTATCTTTTGTGAACCTAAAATAGACGGTTTGTCTTTTTCTGCTGTTTATAAAAACGGGGTGCTTACAACGGGAGCTACAAGAGGTGACGGATATGTCGGTGAAGATATAACAGCAAATATTAAAACAATCAAAAATTTTCCTCATAAAATAGATAATGTTCCGGAGTTTTTAGAAGTACGAG
Source organism: Rickettsia massiliae MTU5 (assembly GCF_000016625.1). Taxonomy (NCBI): domain Bacteria; kingdom Pseudomonadati; phylum Pseudomonadota; class Alphaproteobacteria; order Rickettsiales; family Rickettsiaceae; genus Rickettsia; species Rickettsia massiliae. Next base: position 1,113,542 of record NC_009900.1, on the reverse strand, counting down.
GGGAAATTTATATTGAAAAACAAGATTTTTTAAATCTAAATAAAGAACAAGAAGAGCAGGGCAAGGATAAATTTGCCAATCCTCGTAATGCTGCTGCCGGATCACTTCGTCAGCTTGATGCTTCTATTACGGCTAAAAGACCGCTCAAATATTTTGTATATTCAGGAGGGGTAACTGAACAGAATCTTGCTTCTTCACAAGATCAATTACTTACAAAATTAAAAGAATGCGGCTTTAACATTAATGAAATATCTAAACTTGCGAGTTCTGAAGAAGAAATTTTCGCCTTTTACGAATATCTCAAAACAAATAGAGAAGATTTACCTTATGAAATTGATGGAGTAGTATATAAACTAAATGATTTTGCACTGCAAAATAGAATGGGCTTTATTGCACGAAGTCCACGCTTTGCTACCGCTCATAAATTTCCTGCAATAATAGGACAAACACAGTTACTTTCTATTACTGTACAGGTCGGTAGAACTGGTACGTTAACGCCGGTAGCCGAACTTGAACCCATAGAAATAGGCGGGGTAACTGTTAGCAGAGCAACATTACATAATTTCCAAGAAATTGCACGAAAAGATGTGCGGATTAAGGATTATGTATTCCTGCAACGTGCTGGTGACGTTATTCCTAAAATCATGGGAGTTGATTTTGATAAACGTCCTAATGATACAGCAACGTTTGATACTCCTTTATTTTGTCTGTCATGTAATTCTAAGTTGCATTATATGCCTGAAGATATTATTATACGCTGTGATAATGGCCTTAACTGCCCTGCTCAGAATTATGAGCGTATCCGTCATTTTGTATCGAAAAATGCTATGGATATTGAGGGGCTTGGGCGTAAGCAAGTTGAATTTTTAATAGATAAGGGATTGATTAGTAATCCTTTAGATATTTTCTTTTTAAAAGAAAAAAATGACTCTAGCTTAGCAAAACTTGAAAATATGGATGGATGGGGTAAAAAATCAGTAGAAAATCTTTTTAAAAATATAGAAAAATCAAAAAACGTTAGTTTGCCAAGATTTATATATGCATTAGGCATAAGGCATATCGGTGAACAAAATGCTAAATTACTTGCTAGAGAAGTTGGCAGCTATAATAATTTTATAGCTCAAATGGAATTGCTTAGAACAAATGAGCCTGATATTTATCAAAAACTAAACAATTTAGAAGGAATCGGTGATAAGATTTTAGTAGATATTATTGATTTTTTTGATGTTAAAGAAAATATTGAGCTTATCAAAAAACTTGGTGAAATATTAAATATTGAAGATTATAAAGAGACTAGAGAACAGAGTAGTTTAACGGACAAGATAGTAGTATTTACCGGTAGTTTACCGACTATATCTAGAGCGGAAGCTAAAGCAACGGCCGAGAAACTTGGGGCTAAAGTTACAGCTGGCGTATCATCGAACACGGATTTAGTTGTAGCCGGTGTTGATGCAGGCAGTAAACTTAAAAAAGCTAAAGAGCTTAATATTAAAATTATTGATGAAGAAGAATGGCTTACGCTTATAAAAAATGTTTAAAGCAACGCATTGCTAACTAAATGATAGTAAATAAAAAACTCGATGTCATTCCCGCGAGTTGGTCATAGAAGTGAAATTTATGATTAATTTAAAATGAACTATCGTCATATTTATCATGTAGGCAATTTTGCCGATATAGTCAAACATTTAGTCCTCATTAGTATTTAGCACAGCTCAAGAAAAAAGAAAAACCTTTTGCGGTTTTAGATGCTTTTGCTGGGCTAGGTCTTTACGATTTACACTCGGAGGCAGCTTCTAAAACTCTAGAAAGCGATACGGGAATTAATAAATTACTGCAAGCGACCGATCCTATTCCTCAGCTCTGACAAACTTTTTTAAATATAATAAATATAGCAGGCAAAAGTCACTACCCAGGTTCACCTTTTATAATTAAACAATTATTAAGACCAAATGATCGCTTAATTGCCTGCGAACTGCATCCAAGCGATTATTTAAGTTTATAAAAAAATTATTACCAAATGATACGCATAATATAGATGCTTATAATGCTATCAAAGCTTTGCTACCATTTAAAGAGAATAGAGGATTAATTTTTCTTGATCCGCCTTTTGAAGTAAAAAATGAGTTTCAAAAATTACTTGAAGCACTTAAAAAAATTAAGCTATGAGTTCTTAATAATACTGTCTTAATTTGGTATCCTATAAAAGATTTATCTTTAGTCCGTGATTTTTACCACAATTACAAAAATATCGGATTTAAAGAAACTATGATTATTGAATATGAGCTTTTAAATAGTGATAAAAATATGGTAAAGTGTGGGTTAATGTTAATTAACCCTCCAAATATTAGAGGAGAATTAGAGAAATTAACAGAATATTTAAGTGGCACTCTTAGGCACTCTTAATTTGAAATTTACATACATTTATCTTTAATGTCTTTTAAAAAATATATCTTTTTATTGTTTATGGTTTTGCTTGTTCAAGGTTGTAGCAGTATTAAAGAATCTAGTGATACTACGTTACTTTCTACTACTTCATCTCAATTAAAGCAACAATATAAAATCAGCCATGCGGATTTAGTAGTACAGTATGATTTAACAAACAAAAATAGCAAATGTATATATGCTAAAAACTTAGGTCTAATAATTAATAACCCTAAACAAAATAAGATTTTTTTACACAAATTCCATAATAAAAACCCGGCAGAATTTAATAAAGCAGCCAAAATAAAAATAGCTGATATAAAGGCAGTTGTAACAAAACTAAATTCAAAATATAAGTTTCTCTCTAAACCGGAAGCTAGCTATTTTGCAAAAAAACAAACTCATAGGAATAATATCTCGGAATTAACCAAGCTTGATAAAATAATTAGTACAATACCGCTTATGATGCCGGAATATGAGCCGAAAATTACTAGCCATTACGGAACTAGGACAAGTCCTCATAAAAAGAAAAGAAAAAAGAAATGTTTCCATAGCGGTATTGATTTACAAGCTAAAAAAGCAGCACCGATATATGCAGCAGCAAGCGGAATTGTTATAAAAGCCGCTAGAGCACCTGATTACGGGAATTTTGTTGAGATTAAACATGGACGCAAATTTGTTACGAAATATGCTCATTTAAAAGAAATATCAGTCAAGGAAGGAAATAAAATTAAGCGTGGTCAATTTATCGGTATACAAGGAAGCACTGGTAATGCAACGGGTGAACATTTGCATTTTGAAATTCTGTTAGATAATAAAGTAATCAATCCATTTGACTTTATTTTTAACTACCGTAAATGTTAAACTATGATCAAACTTTTATATCCTGAATTTTGGCAGAAGCGAAATATTATAGCTTATTTGCTTTTGTCTATAAGCTTGATATATCAATTTTTAGGCTATTTACGAGCTAGTTTAGCGCGTCCTATTATGTTGCCTGCTAAAGTTATTTGTGTCGGTAATTGTAGCGTAGGAGGTACGGGTAAGACGCAGATAGTAATGTATCTAGCCAAATTACTAAAAGCTAGAAATGTAAGTTTTGTAATAGTAACTAAGGCTTATGGTAGTAACCTTAAAAGTGCAACTACCATACATCAAGGACATACAGCATTAGAGGCAGGAGATGAGGGGGTAATACTTGCAAAGTACGGCGCAGTTATTGCTACTAAAAATATTAAAGAGATTGTGCCGTTAATTAACGAGCTTAAACCTGATATAATAATAGTTGATGATTTCCTACAAAATCCTTATTTTCATAAAGACTTTACTATAGTCTCAGTAGATAGCCAAAGGCTTTTCGGCAACGGTTTTCTAATTCCTGCCGGTCCTTTAAGACAATATCCAAATAAAGCCCTTGATGCAGCTGATTTAATTTTTTTAGTCAGTAGCCACCAAGATAAAATACCGAATATTTTAACTCCTTATGTTAATAAGTTAATAAATGCTCAAATAGTTCCTTCAAATAATATAGATAAAACTAAAAATTATTTTGCTTTTAGCGGTATCGGTAATCCTGAGCGTTTCTTTGCGACTTTAAAAAATTACGGATTAAATATAACCGGTTACAAAATTTTTCCTGATCATTATAATTATTTACAAGCAGATTTAGAAAATTTATATTCATTAGCTAAAGAGCATAACGCTACCTTAGTTACTACAAGAAAAGATCATGTTAAGTTTAATGATTTAAATAATAATATTGTCTGTCTAGATGTAGAATTATCTATAAATAATCCTGATTTATTAAATGAAAAAATTTTTAAAAAAGCTCAGATATTTAATTGAGTATTTTATCGTTGTTATATTACTGAAAGTAATAGGAATATTCGGTGTAGATAAAGCGGCGGATATTTGTAGTTTTATAGCAAGAAAAGTCGGTATATTATTTGCTGTTAATAAAATTGCTAGACGAAATATTAAAGTAGTATTCGGCGATATGTGTGATGTTGAAAAAATCATAGATCAAACTTGGGATAATTTCGGTAGGTTTATCGGTGAATTTACATATGTTGGCAAGATGGATGAAGCCGAGTTAGAGCGTAGAATCGAAATAATCGGTATAGAAAATATTAAAAAACTTGCAGGACAACCTTTTTTATTATTTAGCGGTCACTTTGCCAATTGGGATATTAGTCTTAAGCTTCTTCATAAATTTTATCCGAAAGTTGCCGTAATTTATCGTAAAGCAAATAACCCGTATGTTAATAAGTTGGTTAATGAAAGTCGTGCCAGTGATAAATTAAGACTTATACCGAAAGGTCCTGAAGGTAGCAGAGCTTTAGTCAGGGCTATCAAGGAGAGTGCATCTATTGTTATGCTTGTTGATCAAAAAATGAACGATGGAATTGAAGTGCCTTTTTTGGGGCATCCTGCTATGACTGCAAGCGCCATCGCTAAAATTGCTTTGCAGTATAAATATCCAATTATACCTTGCCAAATCATTAGAACTAAAGGCAGTTATTTTAAAGTAATAGTTCACCCGCAATTAAAGTTTGAGCAAACCGGCGATAATAAAGCCGATTGCTATAATATTATGCTTAATATTAATCAAATGCTAGGAGAATGGGTTAAGCAAAATCCTTCTCAATGGTTTTGGTTTCACAATAGATGGAAGAAATGAAACGTCATTGCGAGCAGCCGTAGGCTGCGTGGCAAATATCTTGAGATTGCTTCGTCAATTGCTGTGCAATTTCCTCGCAATGACAAAAAAATGAGCCACGGTATGACATTTTAAGAAAGCATAGTCCGTAATTTCTCAAGTACTTTTTGAGCGTGATTTTTAGCATTTACCGACCGCCAAATATGCTTAACTATGCCTTCCTTATCAAGTAAAAATGTAGCTCTATCAATACCCATATATTTTTTACCGAACATTGATTTTTCTATCCATACCCCTAATTGTTCGCATAAATTTGAATTTGCATCAGAGGCTAAATCAAATCCTAAACTATATTTTTCTTTAAATTTATCATGAGAGTCAAGCTTATCTTTGGATACTCCGATAATTACCGTATTAAGTTTATCGAATTCCGGTTTTAGCTTGTTAAAATCTTGTGCTTCAATAGTACATCCAGGTGTATCGTCTTTCGGATAAAAATATAATATTACAAATTTTCCTTTTAAATCCGATAGTTTAATTACGTTATCTTTACCTATGTGTAAAGATAAATCAGGAACTTTTTTTCCTAGTTCTAATGTCATAACACCCTCAAATTTATTTGATATAATAACTATATATTCAATATGTACTTTTTAAAATTGCTTTTTATAATTATATTATTTATGATACCGGTATATAATAATACTTAAGTCGATTTTAATAAAAAATGTCATGAAGTAGCGGATAAATTATCCGTCAAAATTAATGATTTAGAGGAATAGGCTAAGGATAGTAAAGACTATTCTTTAGAAACTATAAAAGAGCAATATGAAAATTTCACGAAAGAGTTACAGGATTATCAGAAAATTAAAGATGATAAAGTGGAAGAATATAGACAAACTCTTGTGAAAAAACTTGATGATTTAAGTAAGAAAGTTGAACAATATAATAATAAACATAAATAATTGGAGAATATAATGAAAAAATTTTTAATAACATTAGGTACTACCGCTACTTATATTATTAACACCTAGCATTTTTGCAGATTTGTCTACCAAGGATGACACAAAAGCAAATTCGTAATTTTTTAACGTCATTGCGAGGAGATGCGTAGCATCGACTCGGCAATCTCATATAAGTAGGATAAACTTCTGAGATTGCTTCGTCGAAACTTATAGTTTCTCCTCGCAATGACTGCGGACAATATATTAAAAACCGGTATTATTTTATGACTATTACAAAAAAAAAAATTGCAGCTATGTTAAGCTCTAAATTGGGTTTTTCAAATAGTTTATGCGAGGAAATAGTTCATACGGTTTTTTCTAATATTTTAGAAATAGCAAAAGAGCAAAAATTAACTTTAAAGAATTTTGGTAGCTTTGAGGTTAAACAACAAAATCCACGTCCCGGAATAAATTTTTATACCAAGGCACCGGTAATTATAGAATCAAAAAAGCATTTACGTTTTGTCCCTTCTTCTAAATTAAAAGCTTTAATTAATGAATCTACTCGATGAACTTCGTTATAATTTGTTGGCTTGTTGCATGTCTCGGAAAATGCTTTTTATGTCATTCCCGCGAAAGCGGGAATCCAGTAAAACCTATAAAAACTTGTTTTTTTAGGTTTATTGTGTCAATAATGTGTATCAATATTAAGGTTATTTGGGGATTCCCGCCTACACGGGAATGACATAAAAAGCATTTTCCGAGACATGCAACAAAATCTGTATTCGGAGTATATGACAAACAATAAGCGAACAAAAAAATATTATTCTGCTAGTGAAGTGATTAAGCATTTAAATATTGCTTTACATCAATTAAGATATCTAGAGATAAAAAGCCCTGATTTATCTCATTATAAAATAAATAATAGAAAATATTATACTGCTAATGATATTGATCTACTCCAAAAATCTTTAAATAAAGATATTACATCTCTTTCTACCGCTAGAATCGATATATTACTTACCAACTTCCATAATTTGTCTCTTCAAATAAAAAAAATTCTTGCCGATTCCTCGGTGACTCGCGTATAGTACTTGTCATATCACGTTTTAAAGAACAGAAAGGAGCATATTATGACAATAAGACAAATGGTAAAGCCAGTAATTATAGGTATATCTGGTCCTGAATTAACCGATGCCGAAAGAGAATTATTTGAAGAGCATAATCCTTTAGGTGTAATTTTATTCCGTCGTAATATTAGAAAGAATGATAACGGTGCGCAGGATAAAGAAGCCCTTATTAAGCTTATTGCAGATATAAAAGAAGTATTAGGGGAAAATACTATCATCTCTATAGATCAAGAAGGCGGTAGAGTAAAAAGGCTCATAGCACCGACTTTTTATGACGCTCCGGCTGCTCAAACTTTTACTGATCCCCAAGCATGTAAACAAAATTATAGTGATATTGCGAAAGCGCTGAGAGAAGTAGGCATTAATCTAGATTTTGCACCGGTAGCGGATTTGATCCACGAAGGAGCAGACAAGATAGTCGGCGATAGAAGTTTCGGCGGGGAGCCGGAAGTAGTCGTGCCTTTATGTTTAGCTGCTATAGACGGATTACAAGAAGAGAAAGTCAGGGCTTGTATAAAACATATTCCGGGCCATGGTAGAGCTACGGTGGATAGCCATAAAAAATTACCAATTGTCGATACTGATATAGAAGAGTTAGAAACAATAGACTTTAAAGTATTTAAGGAGCTAGCGAAGCACGATAATATTAAACTTGCTATGACGGCACATATAATTTACAAAGCTCTTGATCCTGAGAATCCTGCTACCTTATCAAAAAAAGTTATAGACTATATTAAAAATAATATCGGCTTTAAAGGGCTTATTATTTCCGATGCAATAGATATGAAAGCTTTAAGCGGTAGTATGGCAGATATGACCAAAGAAGTTTTAGATGCAGGCGTAGATATAGTGCTTGAATGTAGCGGAGAATTTAACAAAATGTCTGAAGTTCTAGGTAGTGTTTCGGAAAGTTCTATAGATAAATTTTCTGACTTGTTTATTGCTTAATGCTATTATTCATTTAATGTCATACCGCGGCTCGACCGCGGTATCTTAGGACACAGTCTGTGATGCAAGATCCCGTGGCATAGCTACAGGATGACAACGGAACTGCACAAAACGGTAGGTATTTAGCCGTAAAATGGCTATTAAGGAACTTATCCAATTAATCTAAGTTAAAATTAATTAAACCATTATATTGAAAAAATGTATTTTTACTATTAATCTATTTTTTAATTTTTAGTTAAAGAATTAATTTTATAAATTACTTGAATAGTGTTATGAACAGTCTTGTGGATTTAAGTTCTAAAAGCTATAGGTAATATTTACTAAGAATAGAGATATAGAGAATTTTAGGTAGCAGGAGGGGATTTGATTATCCAGCTGATGGTTCAAACCTCCACCTTCAGGTGGAGAAACTTTAGTTTGAATAAGTCATAGTCGTCTTATATAAAATAAGTAAGTAGGACTTATTTTATAGGATGACTATGACAGAATATGAAAAAGGGAAACATACGGTATATTATCACAGGTATCACATAGTATGGATAACAAAATACCGTTATAAAGTATTAACCCAAGTTATCAAAGAAAGGATTAGGGAAATCATAGCTCAAGTTTCAGAGGAAATGAATATTAGGATAGTAAATGGGGTGATATCATCTGATCATTTACATATTTTAGTATCGATACCTCCTAATATAGCAGTAAGTGAATTTGTACAAAGAGCAAAAGGTAGAACTGCACGTAGAATACAACAAGAATTCCCAGAATTAAAAAAGAGATATTGGGGGAAGCATTTTTGGGGAAGAGGTTATTTTAGTACAACAAGTGGTCATATCACAGATGAAGTAATTAATGAGTATATAAATAACCATACAGAAGCTCATAAACCAACTTCTATTTCTAACATTAGATTGGAATAAGCTTTAGCTTAAACTCTACGGCACTTCTAGTGCCTATCATCAACCTACCGGCTCTCAGCCGGTAGTGGTTGAGTTGTGATATTATTAATCTGCTTAAAAAAGATTTAGATAAAGCAGATATAGAAAATGAGATATATATGCGTCTTAAAGAACCTTATTCTGTTTTAAAAAAGATGAAAAGGAAAGCAGTGCCGATTGATGCATTGAAAGACTTAATTGCATGTAGGATTATAGTTAAATCTAAAGCTCTATGCTATAATGCTTTGGACGTAGTTAAGAGTTCTCCGCATTTAGATTGGTTATACACCAAAGATTATATCAATAGACCAAAAAGTAACGGCTATCAGTCTCTTCATAATATAATGCAGCTTTTACACTCTAAACGTAATTTTGAAATACAGATAAGAAGTGAAGATATGCATAAAGATGCCGAGCTTGGTAGAGCAGCTCATTTAAATTATAAAGAAGAACAAGACCGTCATGTGCAAAAAGTTTTTGATGTTACTAATGACATGATACTTTCTAAAGCACGTCAAATGGTGAAACAATTTGACGGATTAGAAGAGCAAATTGTAGAATATGAAAAAGAAATTATGCGTATTTGGCATACTAAATACGACGAAATGCTAAAATGGGCAAATACTGCTGAAGTGCTAATATTTAACGAAGAGTAGGGGGATAATTAGTTCGTCATTCCGTGAGACGAAAATATGTCATCCCGTGACTTGACCACGGGATGACACTGATAAGGCATAACGCCAATGTGGTAAAAATATAACATTTATTAAAACTTTATAAAAAAACTATAGCGATGCTTGTAATTATATACAATATATAGTATGCTACAGTCTGTAGTTTAGAAACTATTGAAACAAAATATTAGGTTATTTCCTTATCAAATGTGGGATATCTTGACGCACGTTTGATAAGTTTGTTTTAATACTAGGTACTAAATGTTAACTTAAATATAGGACAAAAATTATGGCTCAAAAACCAAATTTTCTAAAAAAATTAATTTCCGCAGGGTTGGTAACTGCTTCTACAGCTACCATAGTAGCCAGTTTTGCAGGTTCAGCTATGGGTGCTGCTACACAGCAGAATAGAACAACAAACGGAGCTGCTACAACTGTTGATGGTGCGGGATTTGACCAAACTGTCGCTCTTGCAAATGTTGCGGTTGCTCTAAATGCAGTTATTACTGCTAATGCTAATAATGGTATTAATTTAAATACTCCAGCCGGTAGTTTTAACGGTTTGTTTTTAGATACTGCAAACAATGTAGCAGTGACAGTGAGTGCAGATACTACCTTAGGGTTCATCACTAATGCTGCTAATAACGGTAACTCCTTTGACCTTACGCTTGGTGCCGGTAAAACTCTTACTATAACAGGTCAAGGTATTACTAATGCACAAGCTGCTGCTACAAAAAATGCTCAAAATGTTGTTGCACCATTTAATGGTGGTGCTGCTATTGCCAATAATGATCTTAGCGGTGTAGGAACAATAGACTGGGGTGCTGCGGATTCTACATTAGTATTTAATTTAGCAAATCCTACAACTCAAAAAGCTCCTCTTGTACTTGGAAATAATGCTGTAATAGCTAATGGTGTTAACGGTACATTAAATGTTACTAATGGATTTATTCAAGTTTCAGATAAAAGTTTTGCTACTGTTAAGGCAATTAATATCGGTGACGGTCAAGGTTTCATTTTCAATACTGATGCTACTGTCGGTAATGCTTTAAATTTACAAGCAGGTGGTGCTACTATTAATTTTAATGGAACAGACGGTACGGGTAGATTAGTATTATTAAGTAAGAATGGTGCTGCTACCGACTTTAACGTTACAGGAAGTTTAGGCGGTAATCTAAAAGGTGTTATCGCATTTAACACTGTTGCAGTAGCCGGTCAACTTATAGCTAATGCAGGCCCTGCTAATGCAGTAATAGGTACTAATAATGGCGCAGGTAGAGCTGCAGGATTTGTTGTTAGCGTAGATAATGGTAATGCAGCAACAATCGCTGGACAAGTTTATGCTAAAGACATGGTTATACAAAGTGCTAATGCAGGCGGACAAGTAAATTTTGGACACATAGTTAACGTTGGTACAGACGGTACTACTGCCTTTAAAACAGCAGCTTCTAAAGTTGCAATAACCCAAAACTCAAACTTTGGTACTACTGATTTCGGTAATCTTGCAGCACAGATTACAGTTCCTAATACTATGACCCTTACCGGTAATTTTACAGGTGATGCTAGCAATCCTGGTAACACTGCAGGTGTGATAACTTTTGCTGCTAACGGTACTTTAGCAAGTGCTAGTGCAGATGCAAATGTTGCGGTGACAAATAATATTACAGCAATTGAAGCATCAGGTGTCGGAGTTGTCCAATTATCAGGGACACATACTGCCGAGTTACGTTTAGGAAATGCCGGTTCTGTCTTTCAACTTGCTGACGGTACAGTTATAAACGGTAAAGTTAACCAAACTGCTGTTGTCGGCGGTGCTCTTGCGGCCGGTGCTATTACCTTAGACGGTAGTGCTACAATTACCGGCGATATAGGTAACGGTGGCGGTGCTGCTGCGTTACAAGGCATTACTTTAGCTAACGATGCTACAAAAACATTAACACTTGGTGGAGCAAATATTATCGGTTCTAATGTCGGTGGAACGATTGATTTCCAAGCTAACGGTGGTACTATTAAATTAACAAGTACTCAAAATAATATTTTAGTTGATTTTGATTTAGATATAACTACTGATCAAACAGGCGTTGTTGATGCGAGTAGCCTAACAAATGCTCAAACTTTAACTATTAGCGGTACAATCGGTACTATTGGAGCTAATAATAAAACTCTTGGACAATTTAATATTGGCTCAAGTAAAACAGCTTTAAATGGCGGTAATGTTGCTATTAACGAGTTAGTTATTGGAAATAACGGTTCAGTACAATTCGCTCATAATACTTATTTAATAACAAGCACTACAAATGCTGCCGATCAAGGTAAAATAATATTTAATCCTGTTGTAAATAATAATACAACTCTTGCAGCTGGTACAAATTTAGGTAGTGCTGCAAATCCACTTGCAGAAATTAATTTTGGATCTAAAGGGGCTCATGCTGATACTATATTAAATGTTGGTGAAGGTGTAAATTTATATGCTACTAATATTACTACTACTGATGCTAACGTAGGTTCTTTCGTTTTTAATGCCGGTGGAACAAATATAGTAAGCGGTACAGTCGGTGGACAGCAAGGTAATAAGTTTAATACTGTAGCATTAGATAACGGTACTACTGTTAAGTTCTTAGGTAATGCAACATTTAACGGTGAAACTACAATTGAAGCTAATTCTACCTTACAAATCGGTAGTAACTATACTGCGGACTTTGTTGCATCTGCCGATGGTACCGGTATAGTAGAATTCGTTAACACCGGTCCTATTACCGTAACATTAAACAAACAAGCTGCACCTGTTGGTTATTTAAAACAAATAACGGTTTCTGGTACCGGTAACGTAGTGGTTAATGGGATAGGTAATGCAGGTAATCCTGGTGCTGCGACTGATACGATTGCTTTTGAAAATTCAAGTTTAGGTGCAGCTTTATTCTTACCTAGCGGCATTCCATTCAATGATGCAGGCAACACAATGCCTTTAACAATTAAAAGTACCGTAGGTAATAGAACAGCTACAGGTTTTGATGTTCCTAAAGTGATTGTTTTAGGTGTTGATAGTGTCATCGCTGACGGTCAAGTAATCGGTGATCAAAATAATATCGTAGGTCTAGGTCTTGGAAGCGATAATGGCATAATCGTTAATGCTACTACATTATATGCAGGTATCGGTACTATAAACAATAATCAAGGTACTGTCACACTTAGCGGTGGTGTTCCTAATACCCCTGGTACAGTTTATGGCTTAGGCACAGGTATTGGCGCTTCACAGTTAAAGCAAGTAACGTTTACTACAGACTATAACAACTTAGGTAATATTATTGCAGCTAACGCAACAATTAATGACGGTGTAACTGTTACTACAGGCGGTATAGCCGGAACAGATTTTGACGGTAAAATTACTCTTGGAAGTGTTAATGGTAACGCTAATGTAAGATTTGCTGACGGTATATTTTCTAATTCTACCAGTATGATTGTTACTACTAAAGCTAATAACGGTACTGTAACTTATTTAGGTAATGCATGCGTCGGTAATATAGGTGATTCAGATACTCCTGTAGCTTCTGTTAGATTTACAGGTAGTGATGATAGTGCAGGATTACAAGGAAATATTTATTCACAAGTCATAGACTTTGGTACTTATGACTTAAATATTTTAAATTCTAATGTAATTTTAGGCGGCGGTACTACTGCTATTAACGGTGCAATCAATCTTCTTACAAATACTTTAACATTTGCAAGTGGTACTTCAACATGGGGAAACAATACTTCTATTAAAACTACTTTAACAGTAGCAAACGGTAATATAGGTCACATCGTTATCGCGGAAGGTGCTCAAGTTAATGCAACAACCACAGGAACTACAACCATTAACGTACAAGATAATGCCAATGCAAATTTCAGTGGTACACAAACTTATACTTTAATCCAAGGTGGTGCTAGATTTAACGGTACTTTAGGAGGTCCTAACTTTGCTGTAACCGGAAGTAATCGTTTCGTAAATTACGGTTTAATACGTGCTGCTAACCAAGATTATGTAATAACACGTACTAACAATGCAGAAAACGTAGTTACTAATGATATCGCAAATAGTTCGTTTGGAGGTGCACCAGGTGTAGGTCAGAACGTTACAACATTTGTAAATGCAACTAATACTGCAGCATATAATAATCTTCTTTTAGCTAAAAATAGTGCTGATTCTGCTAATTTTGTCGGAGCTATCGTTACCGATACAAGTGCGGCTGTAACTAATGCACAATTAGATGTAGCTAAAGATATCCAAGCTCAACTTGGTAACAGATTAGGTACTCTTAGATATTTAGGTACTCCTGAAACTGCTGAAATGGCTGGACCTGAAGCTGGAGCAATACCGGCTGCGGTTGCTGCAGGTGACGAGGCTGTTGATAATGTAGCTTACGGTATATGGACAAAACCTTTCTATACTGATGCACATCAAAGTAAGAAAGGTGGTTTAGCTGGTTATAAAGCTAAAACCACCGGTGTCGTAATTGGTTTAGATACGCTAGCTAACGATAACTTAATGATCGGTGCTGCTATCGGTATCACTAAAACTGATATAAAACACCAAGATTATAAGAAAGGTGATAAAACCAACGTTAACGGTTTCTCATTCTCCCTATATGGTGCCCAGCAGCTTGTTGAGAACTTCTTTGCTCAAGGTAGTGCAATATTTAGCTTAAACCAAGTGAAGAACAAAAGTCAGCGTTACTGTTTCGATGCTAACGGTAATATGAGCAAGCAAATTGCTGCCGGTAATTACGATAACATGACATTCGGTGGTAACTTAACAGTCGGTTATGATTACAATGCAATGCAAGGTGTGTTAGTAACTCCAATGGCAGGACTTAGCTACTTAAAGTCTTCTGACGAAAACTACAAAGAAACCGGTACAACAGTTGCAAACAAGCAAGTTCACAGCAAGTTTAGCGATAGAACTGATTTAATAGTAGGTGCTAAAGTAGTCGGCGGTACTATAAACATAACTGATCTTGCGGTATATCCAGAAGCTCACGCTTTTGTGGTTCACAAAGTAAACGGTAGATTATCTAAAACTCAGTCTGTATTAGACGGACAAGTTACTCCGTGTATTAGCCAACCTGACAGAACCGCTAAAACATCTTATAATTTAGGTTTAAGTGCAAGCATAAGACCTGATGCTAAGATGGAGTACGGAATCGGTTACGATGCTCAGATTGCAAGTAAATATACTGCACATCAAGGTACTCTAAAAGTCCGTGTAAACTTCTAATCGCTCCCGATTAGCAAGTTTATAAGTTCCTCAAGAAAAAAGCCCTCTTTGACAAAAGGGGGCTTTGTTTGTGCTTTCGTCCCGCCTACATATGCCTTGTTGTATTGCTCAAAAAACCTACTATATGTCATCCCCGCGTAGGCGGGGGATCCAGAAAAAAGCGAGATAATTTGAGCTTTTAATTTTACAAACTTATTGTGTATAATCTTTAAGTTTTTCCACCCCGTGCAATACCTTCACTAACCTCAAATTTTATTGACTTGTGATTATTATGCTTCTAATAAGCAGAAGTATATTTGCTCAAAGTCAAATATCCAATTTAGTTGTACCGGTTAGCTATTTTATAAATCATGTATCCCAATTGGAAAAACTAAAAGAAAATCTTAATAAATATAAGCAATCTAGTGTAGTAGGGGTAAGCGGTGTGGGTAAAACGCAGTTTGCTAGAATGTACGCTTATGAAAATAAAGATAACTATAACATAATTTGGTTGATTGAATTTGGTTGATTGATTGTAATCTAAATATAGAGCAGCAATTACTCAAATTATCTAAAGCTATTAATACCGAGGTAAAATCACCGGTGATTTCAGAAGATATGGCAGTGATGAAGAAAGATTTAATGGTTGATCTAGCAAGTAAAGATAAATGGTTATTGGTGTTTGATAATTTAAAAATAGGCGAGAATAAGAAAATAGAGGATTTTATTAATTGGGAGTATAACGGTAATATTATATTTTGTTCCCAAGACGATGAATTATTATCTAACAGAATCAAAGCAAACGCTTTCACTAAGCCGGAAGCTGCATTACTTGCAAAAAATATATTGGAAAATAAAAATCCGGAATTAATAAATTTTTTGACTCGAGAATTTGGAGGTTATCCGATTCTCGTAGTTCAAGGAGCACAAATATTAAATCAAATACAAGGTTTAAACTTAGAGAAATACAAGAAAAAGATAAAAGCCTCTAAGGATAAAATTTAAATATAAAACTTGTTAGCAATGAATTAAAGCCTAGTGCCAAGAGATTGCTAGATGGGATAGCATTGCTTAATAATCAAAGTTTTTCAAAAGAATTATTAAATTCTATTACTGAAGATAAGCATAGTCTAGACGATGATATTTATCAGCTTTCTAAATTTGCTTTGATCATCTAATATTGAACCTAATGAAGTTAATCCGATATTTGAAATGCATGATGTTATAGCTGAAAAAATATTACAAATAAATGGAGATAAAGGAAATAAAGAATATCTTGAACGTAGTGTTACTAATCTTTTAAATTCTATACCTAAAAGTTTAGTAAAGGGGCGTATTTTTAGAAATGCTAAAACTATACCGGATTAATTACAAAAAATGCAGAAAAATACGATATATCGATATATAAAATTTTAGAGTTATAAATTTATTAATACAATATGCTAATTCTTCCGATTTATATAACTCAAAAAAATTAGTAAATTGGTTTGATAAAAACGATCAAAAAGGTAAATTTAAATTATGGACAATGAATAATGAAGAAAAATTTGCTTATGCTGCATATTTAGGACGCATAGGGTGGTATTATAGAACTTGATCAGATCCTAAAAAAGCAATTGAATATGATAAGAAAGTTAAGTAGGTATTTGATGAAGTGAAAGGATATGATTCCATAAAATGTAATGTAGTTTTCGGTTTCGCTATATCCAATATTCAGCTAGGAAATCTAGAAGAAGCAGAAAAAAATATCCAAATGATGGAAGATATGTTCAATCAAAATCTAGTAGATCTAAATTATTTAATATCCAAGGTAAAAATTATGAAGCATTAAGAAGAATTGACGATACTATAAATGCTTGTATCGAAAACGGGATGAAACCTCAAGATTTATTTCTTACCGGTTCATATCTCATTAAATTAGATGTATTAAATAATCTTAAGAAACATCAGGAAGCCCTTTCTTTATTAGAACAAGTATATGATATGAATAAGTCAAGTAAAAAAAAGGAAAATCAAGTATTTGGACGAATTTTTACCCAAAAATCAAGAGCAAAACTAGGTTTAGGTGATGTTACCGAAGCTCTAGAATAAAAAAGCTAAAACAATTTTTCTTAATGATCCAACTAGACCTAACAAAGAGATTATTATATCACCGGATATAGATTTGGCAAAAACGTTTGTTGCTGAAGGGGATGCACTAGTGTTATGTAATCAAAGTGAAGAGGCGGTAGAGACTTATGCTACTGCTGAAAATATATATTGGAATAACTATAAAGAAAATATGAAAAATGTGTATGCAATAAGTAATATGTATTTTTGCAGCCGCTAACGCTAGTTGTACTTTACCTAAGAAATTTTGGTATGAAAAATTCCGTAATAATCAGATAGAACAATTCGGAGCTGATCATCCGAATAGTATAAAAATTTTAAACCTTAAATGTGATGGTTCAAATTAGCTAGAATTTTTTCTGATTAGTGCAATAAAAAAACCGGACGCGGTAAGAATAATTCCAAGCCAAATAAAGCTCATCGTTGGCTTGTAATATATTTTAGCATGGATTATATCGCCGTCTATATTACTTAAAACTGCGTAAAGATCATATGATAAGTAAGAGTATATATCACTTTCTTGCGATAAACTCTTTTCAACTATATAAAGCCTATTTTCTGGCTTTAATATAGTTATATTACGGCTATTATCCTCAAGCCAAAATTCAGCGATTTGTCTATAATAATTTTTACCTTGAGCAAACTTAATATTTTGCAATGTTACTTTAAATTCGTTAAATGTTTTACTTGTTCCTACTCTGCCGGTAAAATCCATTTCACTTTGTAATAATGTATTCATAGTAATACTAAAACTAATTAGTGCAAAACCAAAATGTCCAAGGATCATACTAGCGTTACTTGCTTTAAGTCTATTTCTACAATAATTAGTTTTAACCAAAAGATAATGAATATTATGAAGCATAAGAAATATAGATGCGATTATAGTTAAAATCGATATAACACTAAATGTTACTTTTAATGATATTAAATAAGTAATTATTAGAGATAATATTAGAATTATAATATGTTTTTTAATAGAGCTTCTGGTAGTAAATAATCCTATGGTACCAAGAATAGGGATAACGAATATAATAAAATTATTAACAAAAAATGTTTCACTAATAATAATAGTTTTATCGTCGAATAAAGAGTAAATTGGTGGATAAAGTGTGACAGCTATTAGCACAATAAGGCTAAGAAGGAAGAATATATTACCGAGGAGTATGGAATTTCCACAATTCGTCATTGCGAAGCCACGAAAGTGGCTGTGGTAATCTCGGCTAGTTTCCTGAGATTGCTTCGTCAATGTTAATGCATTTCTTCGCAATGACGTGGTAGTATACAACCCAATACTACCAATCCCCATAATCAAAAATATCCCAAGCAAGTATATTCCTCTCTCAGGTGAGAATGTAAAAGAGTGAATTGAGGTAATAAAACCGGAACGTACTAAAAAAGTACTAAATATTACTAATAAAAAAGTAATGATGGATAAAATTATCGTCCAGTTTTGCATACGTCCGGTTTTTGTTGTTACAATTATAGAATGATGGAGCATGATTCCGGATAACCAAGGAAATAGTGAAATATTTTCTACCGGATCAAAAAACCAAAATCCGCTCCAGCCGAGTTCTCTATATGCCCACCAAGAACCAAGGCTAATTCCTATGGTAGTAAATAAGATACCGATATTGGAAAATGTTTTGAGAAGTCTTATGTCATTAATGGATTCCCGCTTTCGCGGGAATGACATAAGTGGGTATGAGAATGACATAGAGGCACAAACAATAGTAAACGGTACTACATAGCTAACATAGCCTAAATAAAGCAGAGGAGGATGGATGCTCAAAGCAATATCTTGTAGCATCGGGTTTAAGCCTAACCCTTCTTTAGGAACGAAAGAAAACACGTTAAAAGGATTGGAGGTAAAGTAAATAAAGCTGCTAAAAAATAATTGTATGGCTGATAGAATAATAATAGATAAAAATTTAAGACGGTTATCTTCAAGTAAAAATATATAACAGCAACTAACGATTTGTAATAAACAAAACCATAATAACATTGAGCCTTCGTGGCTCGACCAACTACCGGCTATTTTATATATTAAAGGTTTTAAAGTACTGGAATTTAAGAAAACATTTTGTAGTGAAAAGTCAGAGATAATAAAAGCATAGACTAGGGTAAAAAAGGCAAGTATAGCACATGAGGCAGCTATGTAGAAGGGGAAAGTAAAGAGGTAGTTGTTATTCCCGCGAAAGCGGGAATCCAGTCTATAAAATAGAGATTTTTTATGGATTCCCGCTTTCGCAGGAATTACATAAAAGACAAAAGACAAACCGATAATAACCGACAAGCACATCGTTGTTAGCAGTAAAAAATTACCGATTTCACTCACTGCTTATTGTTTCCTCGGTAGTAGGTAATACGGTAATTTTTACGCTATCAATCTTATTGGCAATTTTCTTTAAAATAATTACCTTTAAATTAAATATTTCAATTACTTCCCCTTGATTTGGAATTCTAGCAATTTTATGGATTATTAATCCTGCTATAGTGTTTGCATCTTCATCCGATAAATTCCAATCAAGTTCTCGGTTAATATCTCTAATAGTCGTAGTTCCTTTTATAATGAACTCGGTATTAGACTTCTTGATAATTTCATTATTAAGTCTATCATGTTCATCAGTAATGGGTCCTACGATTTCTTCTATAACATCTTCAAGAGTAATAATACCTAGTAGAGTACCATACTCATCTACAACACAAGCAAAATGATTATTACGTTCTCTAAATGCATGTAGCTGGTCTACTACAAGTGCATTCTCAGGGATAAACCAAGGTGGGGTTAGAAGTTTATTAATATCAACTTTTTTTACATCATTATTATTTTCGTATAATGCTTTAAGCAAATCTTTTAGATTAAAAATCCCTATTATATTATCTCTATTATCTTGCCACAAAGGTATACGTGTATGAGCACCCGATAATAAAGTTTTAATTATCACTTCATGAGGTAGGTCGATATTAAGGGCTATAATACTACTTCTGTGAGTCATAATTTCCGATACCGTCATATTACGTATATCTAATATCCCGCCGAGCATATTACGATCAGATTTATAAACTCCGCCTTCTTGATGGTAATGCTCAATCACGCCTCTTACTTCTTCCGTTCCTGATATTTGAGGATTTAAATTAATACGCAATATGAAGCAAAATATTTTTGTAATGTAATCAAGAGCAATATTAATAGGTTTGAAAAGCTTTAAAAATATTACGATAGTTGAAGCCATTTTTAATGCTAATTGTTCAGGTTTAGCAACGGCTATTGCTTTCGGTACTACTTCGGCAAAAACAATAATTATAAAAGCCATAACGCCGGAAGCAACAATGGGTCCATTATCTCCAAGAAAGCTAATAAAGAGAGTAGTAGCAATAGTGGTACAAACAGTATTGATTAAACTATTACCTATTAATAAAGTTCCTATGACCTTTTCTTTTTTCTTAAGAACCTCTAAAACTGTTTTAGCACGCTTATTACCGGCGATTTTAAGCTTATGAATCTTCCCTGGGGAAGAAGCGGTAATAGCAGTTTCGGTAGCGGCAAATAAAGCAGATAAGGCGATCATTATTATAATAACGATCACAAGTATGGTAGTCATTCTTTGTTAAAATATAAATTAACTATAAATAATTATATTAGTAATTATAGATTTTGCCTAATGTTTTTTTGTTATCAATGACTCCTTTCAGTATCTTTTGTTTTTCGGCTGTTAATAAGATTTTGAAATTTGTTATTTGTAGATGATGTCTTGCGTGATTCGTGTCCAATCGCTATTGCTTGTTGCTGTATTAATAATGTATTAGCTTGAGCTTTCCTTAAATTTATACCTTGTTCTTTAGATTCTTCAGTAGTTAGAATTTTTTGCCCTTTAGAGAGTTTTATCGCACTATCGCATACGAAAACTCCGCAATCATATACATTGTCTTGTTGCTTGGTATTTAGGTCTGTTATTTTTGCATCAGGATAAATTTCGGTAATACATTCTGTTACTTTTGGTCGAGATTCCAATGGCTCACCATAGGGATCATTATACATAAAGTTTATATTACCTTTATCATCTTTACTAGCCATTAAGAGTAACCAATGTTTATGTCCTGTATTTAGTGGTATAATTGCAGGCTTATTATCTAGTATTAAACCCTCTACTGTAACACGAAGAGTATCTTTTAGTATTTCCGGCTCTTCTAAAGAGGCATGATGAAATATAGAGAACATATTCTTATCTATATTTGTTTCCAATATATTTTTTATATCATCTTCAGTGTATAAATAAGTAGGTTGTTTTATATTTCCTGTATTATAAACACCAACTTGATCTTCAGTATTTATAACTGGTGATGATTTTTTTTCAGGTATCTGCTGTTTTGGTTCTATTACTGGTTTGGCTAATTGTTGTTCTGCTTTTAGAGATTCCTTATACATTTCCTGTGGAATTCCTAATTTTTCCCATGGTTTTTGATTATTAGCGGGAGCTTGCTGTTGCGGTGGATTTATAGAAGATGCAACAGTGGTTAGTGGTTCTTCTGTTATTGTCGGCTTTGCTTCCGTAGTTAGAGTTGTTGATTCGTGAGTTTGAGGTTCTTCTTTTGTGCCGAATATTGCTTCTTTAAAACTAGTTATTATATCTTTAAAATAGTGAAAAATTCTTTTAAAAAAACCTTGCGGTTGTGGTTGGTTTGCTTTTGGAGGTTCATATGATGTTGTTTGCTCTACTTGTATATCCTTAGGTCTATCATTCATAACTTTCTTTGTATTAAAATTAAAGTCGATAGGATTTACCGCAGTTTTACCTAAATCTTTTTGAAATTGCCTAGATATTTGTGATACATATTTTTTTAAGTTTTCAGCAGCATTATTTGAATCTTTTAAGATTTCATTAATTTCGAGTTTTAATCCGTAAATTTGATCTTCAGCGGTAATACCGAATTTAGCAGTGATCAGATTTGTTGCTTCGTTTGCAGAAAGAGGCCAAGTTTCTATAATCACTCTACCGCCTTGATTTTTAGCGTTTTTTATTATTTTATCTAGCTTTTCTTTATCAGGTATTGTACCGGAAAGTAATTGATCAATTTTACGATCATATACAAGATTGTTAAAAACAGATGTTACTAAACTTATATCCGTAATTGTAGTGGCTTTATCTTTTGGTACTATACCATCGGCTATAGATAAATTTTGATCTGCTTCATTTGTAAAAAAAACATGATCAACTTTTTTCATAATTTGCTTCCAATAAGCTTCTAGTTCAGAATTTTGGGGTAATGAATTATATTGATCAAAAGTAATAGTAGTTTTTATATTTAAATTTTGTAAATTAATTAAATCTTGTACCTTAAAAATAGGTTGTATATTATTGTTATTAAGTTGAATATTAAAAATCGGTGTTTTGCCCTTTTTGCGGGATTCTTGTAAGATCTCCGAAAAAATACGTTCTTTATCGGGTATATGTGATGCTTTATTAACTTCTAGCCTAATAATAGGCAGTTTATTTTGAGCTTCCTGCTTGTTTATTGTCTCTAATATCCGATCTTCATCTCCAAGTAAAAGAGTAAATATAATAGGCTCAGCCATTACTAACCTTTATTAAAAGAATATTAGGTGCTGTGAAAATTTCTAATTAATTTACTATTTTAAGATATTTTTTAGCGCAAATTAATAAGGTTTTTGAAGGAATAGTGATTCATATTTCAAAAAAATTTGCAGCAAAAAAGAGCCAAAATTAAATCTTTTTAGAAATCTTCACAGCACCTACATATAATTATTAGAATTTTTGAGCTTTAAATCAAGCTATATTTAATAATCCGTGCTTTAGCTTATATAATTTATCCATTTTATGTGCTAACTCATGGTTATGTGTTACCATAATAACTGCGGTATTTTGTTCTCTTGCTACTTTTAAAAATAAATTAAATACTTCATTTGTAGTTTTGGGATCTAAATTACCTGTCGGTTCATCTGCTAAAATAATTTTCGGCTTATTAATTAAGCTCCGAGCTATAGCGACCCGTTGTTGTTCTCCTCCCGATAATTCTCCGGGCATATTATAGAGTTTTTTCCCAAGCCCTAAATCATCTAATATCTTTGTTGCATCTTCTATTGCTTCTTTTTGATCAAGACCACTAATAAGCCTTGGCATAATAACATTTTCAAGAGTGGTGAAATCTTTAAGTAAGTGATGTTGTTGATAGATAAAACCTAAATAATGAAGACGAATGAGATGATATTTTTGATACTTGCTATTTGGTATGATGACTTGACCGTTTGTAGGTTTATCAAGCAAGCCGGCAATATGTAGTAAAGTTGATTTGCCGCTACCTGAAGAACCTATTATAGCGATTAATTCACCTTCATTAACCGTTAGATTAAGATTATCTAGTACTCTAACAATAGTTTTGCCTTGGCTGTAATGTTTTGAGATATTTTTTAAAATGAGGACTGTATTATTCATATCTTAGGGCATCCACGGGATTTAATTTTGAGGCTCTATAAGAAGGATAAATTGTCGCAAGAAAACACAATATTATAGATAAAGAGGTAATTAAAATAATATCCTCAGCTCTTACTTTTGAAGGTAAACTATAAAGAAAATAAATAGCTGCCTCGAAAATTTTAGTACCGGTTATACGCTCCAAATAATTCTTGATAGTTTGAATATTATAAGAAAAGGTAACACCAAGGATTACACCTAGTGTTGTGCCAAGTAATCCTATAAACATTCCGTTATAGATAAAAATAAGCATTATTTGCTTAGTGCTTGCTCCCATAGTTCTAAGAATTGCAATATCTGAAGTTTTATCTTTAACAAGCATAAATAAGCTTGAAATAATATTAAATGCGGCAACCGTAATAATTAAAGATAGAATAGTAAACATAGCCGTACGCTCAACAGCAAGAGCACTTAAAAATTGTGAATTTAAGGTTTGCCAATTAAATACATATAGGGTTGGACCTAATAGTGATTGTATTTTATATGAATATGCGAGAGCTTTATCGGGATCTAGACTATTAATTTCGATTAAATTAATATCGTCGCCGAGAGATAAGAAATTTTGTGCTGCGGTAAGCGGCATTAATATCGTTGTCAAATCATAATCATACATACCGCTATTGAAAATTGCTATAACTTTAAATTCTTTTGATCTTGGCATACTGCCAAAGGCGGTAGAAACTGCATTCGGTGAAATTAATCTAATCTTATCCCCAACGGTTATGCCTAAATTGCTTGCTAATTGTTCTCCAAGTGCTATTACGTTTTTGCCGTGAAAATTATCAAAACTACCAAAATTGACATTTTTAAAAATTTCATTTCTTACACTTAGATCCTTTAATTTCATACCTTTAACAAGCACACCGCTATTATTACTTTTACCAAGAGCCAAAGCTTGACCGTGAGCAATGAATGTTACATGCTTTACATAATCTTGTTTTAGGAGTTTGGCTTTAATCTCTTCATAGTTATCAATACTACCACCTTGCCGATTTATCACTATATCTCCATTTAAGCCGATAATATTTTTAGTAAGCTCTATATGAAAACCGTTCATAACGGACATGACTACTATCAATGCTGCAACGCCGATCATTACGCCCACTAAAGAAAAGGCAGAAATAATAGAAACAAACTTTTCGTTTTTCTTAGCTCTAAAATATCTGAAAGCTATCTTGAAGATAAAATTGTTATTGATCATTTGTTTATTTTTGCTTACATCCGTTTCTAGGTTATTCCTGCCTGAATCAGCTTTTGTGTCATTGCGAGCAGCCGTAGGCTGTGTGGCAATCTTATGAAATAATAACAAATTCCTGAGATTGCTTCGTCAACACTTACAGTTTTTCCTCGCAATGACGACACAATTGATGACATAAAGACATCTACACGTTACTAGAAACCTCAAAGACTTTATCGTACTTAAATAATTTAGGTAATGTTACTAACCCAAATAGCGTAACACTGGATATAGTAATGCCAAGAGGAGTAAAAGTACCGTTATATAAAAATCCTACTAATTGCAGCCCAAATGCCGTTAAAATCAATCTAGCCGCAGTGAAAATAGCCGTCATACGAGCTTTACCGTCCGGAATAGCTTCTAAAAGCAATGGCCATAATATGTTAATCGGATATATCACGCCAAGAGATAATAATAAAGTAACTATTGTTATGGTTAAAGGATTATTAATATTATATACAACTAATATGCTATTTCCTAGTAGGAATAGTATTATAAATATAACTCCAAAATAGAAGCAATTTTTAATACCGAATTTTTTAAAGCAATAACCGCTTGAAAAGCTCATAATTGAGAATAGAGCCGCCATTGCTCCTTGATAAAGTCCGAAATATTCTAAAGTTACACCTAAATCTTGCATATATAAAATAGGAGCAATCCCAATAAATATCCAATATCCTTGTGCAAGAAATATCATTGTAAGTATATAATATATAGCTTTTGGCGATTTGAAGATAGGTATATATTCTTTTAAAGAAATACGTATTTTTTTATTAACTGCTCTTTTTGGAATAAATAATATACCAAGAATTAGGCTGATCAAACCTACTATAAGCAACAAAACAAAATTGCCACGCCAGCCCCAAAATAAATTGACGTAGCTACTTATAACCGGTGCTATTGCCATAGCAATGGCAATAGTGCCGTTTAAAATACCCATTAATCTTTGCTGTTCTTGTACCGAATAAATATCGGCAAGAACAACATATACTAGCACTGCAACCGATGATATCCCGCATCCTTGCAAAAATCTTCCAAATAATATAACTGCATAATTATTTGCAAATACACAAAATAAACTACCAAGATTAAAAATCAGTAAACCGAGTATAATAATCGGTCTGCGTCCGTACCTATCTCCTAAATTACCGACTATAAGCGAAGTAATACAATAAGCAGTGAGATTAACACTAAGTAGTAACTCTGTCATAAAAGTTGAAAGGTTGAATGTATCTTGTATTTCAGGAAAACTTGGAACGAATAAATCTATTTCCGCTCCAGCGAGTATTTCCATGATGATTACGGTAATAATTAATTTCATAAGTAATTGTTAGTTTGAGGTTATTTTAGCAAAAAGTATTATTGAATCCGAAAGCCTGCGCGATGTCATCCCTGCGAGGCATTGTTGCATAGATACCAAGTCGTCATTGCGAGCGAACGCTAGTGAGTATGGCAATCTCAGGAATTCTTCCCAAGATTGCTTCGTCAATTTACTATTGTAAATTTTCTCGCAGTGACGAAAAAACCGATCTACGCAATAACATTTTTGCGGGAATGACATAAATAAGGACGCAGGAGCGGCAGCAAAGCCACACAACAAATTAGCTTTCTATATTCTTATAGCTTACAATAATTAGTGTATTGTTTTACTAAAGCAAGAATAAATGAATATTTATGCTCGTCTAGCAATTTTTATTTATCAGGAGTATATAATACATGACACGATAACAGGAAGACTGAAAGGAAGTGCAAGCAGAAACTTTTAGTGATATATATTAAGAATAATGATTCCTAACATTTAAGACTATTAACAAAATAAATTTTAAAGCTAATTAAATTTATTTTTACTGCAAATTATAAGGCTTTTTTAAAATAGGATTAACTATTCCTTCAAAAATCTTATTAATTTTCGCTAAAAATTCTTTTTAATTATCAATTAAAATTATTTTGTTAACAGTACCCTATCAATTTTAAAAATTAATTAAAATATTACTGATTAATTCCTAAAGCTTGTTTTTGAGTATCGGTAGTATTCTCCATTACCCACTTTTGGACATCAGGACTTAACATATTATATTGACCTGCGGTTAAACTAGCAACCCAAGCTTGTTGATCGTCAGTACTCATAGCTTGTATTTGGGTTGTTGTAACTGAAGCTGGGTCAGGCATTTGCATTGATGAAGCAAATACTGGGCTTGCGAAAGCTAGAATTAATAAAATCTTTAATAAATTTTTCATTTTGTACACCTTTTTTGTTTTGTAATTACGATTATAACAAAGCCACTGCAGCTTTCAAGCTAAATTATATTAAACTTAAATTTTTTTATACTAAAGTATATAATAAGGAACTTTTATTGTAACAAATATATCAATTATATACTTTATTGTCATTCCTGCGAAAGCGGGAATCCAGTAAAAAGCGTTCAGTATCAATACCGTGGTTTGACCACGGGATCTTGTGTCACAGATTATGCCCTAAGATACCACGATCAAGTCGTGGTATGACATTAAGGTTGACTGGATTCCTGCTTTCGCAGGAATGACATACCCCTTTATATTGTTAACTGCTCTCTGCAAATATTTCGATAAATTTCTGAGTTTTTAGATAAATCATGATGTGATCCTTCAGCGACTACTCCTCCTTTATCTATTACTAAAATATAATCAGCTGATTCTATACTACTAATTCGATGGGCAATTGATATAATAATGTTCCCTTTCATTATTTTTTTTATAGACTCTAGTAATTTCTGTTCGCTCATCGTATCTAAAGCACTCATTGCCTCGTCAAGAAGCAAAATTTGCGGCATGCGTAGTAATGCTCTAGCAATAGCTATTCTTTGTTTCTGTCCTCCTGATAATCTAACCCCTCTTTCACCGATTTTAGCATTTATACCGTCGTGAAGTTTAGCAGCAAATTCTTCTATTCCTGTAATTTTTATTATCTCATTTATTTCGTCGTCGTTTGCTTCATTATTACCGAATATAATATTTGATTTTATAGTGCCGGAAAAAATGCTAGCCTCTTGAGGAACATAGGCAATTAATTTACGAATTTCAGCAGGATTTAAAAGAGTTATATCTTGATTGTTAATAAGGATAGTGCCGTTTTCTTGCCGGTAAAAACGCAGTAGTAACTGTATCACAGTACTTTTGCCTGCACCTGATCTACCTACAATACCAAGAAACTTATTGGCATTTATCTTCAAAGACATATTATTAATAATCCTTAAATTAGGTCTTGAATGATAGGTAAAATCAACATTTTTGAATTCTATCGAGATTGGATCGGAATTATTTAATTCTAAATAATTATTATGTGCTATAGGTGTCTTATCTATAATTGTAATTATTCTCTCAAGGGCTGTAACAGGTAAATGCATTTCGCTTAGTAGCTCAAAAATACCGCCACAGCTAACTCCGGCGATAATCGCATAATAAATAAACGAGATAATTTGTCCCGCAGATAAATGACCTTTCACTATATCTGAAGCTCCGATCCAAACGACTAAAGTAATCGCAAGAAATATAACGGCTATTGAAATCGCAAAGAATAAAGCACGAATTTTTAAACGGGTTTTGCAGTATATTAAATAGTTTTGTAATTTAGTGTCAAAATCGGCAATTTTGTTTATTTGATGGTTAAAAGCATAAATAGCTCTAATATTATTAAAAGTTTCATCAATATCCGATGCTAAAAGTGACTTAGATTCTAGAGCTTTTTTAGATAAAAC
The DNA here is from genome assembly GCF_000016625.1 of Rickettsia massiliae MTU5. Classification (NCBI taxonomy): domain Bacteria; kingdom Pseudomonadati; phylum Pseudomonadota; class Alphaproteobacteria; order Rickettsiales; family Rickettsiaceae; genus Rickettsia; species Rickettsia massiliae. The sequence goes on along the minus strand of NC_009900.1, from coordinate 1,085,027 downwards.
CTTAACATGCTTGCCGAATTTAATTAAAGGAATTAATAAGATAGGAATGGTAATAATTACTATAGAAGCGAGTTTAAAGCTTTCAAAAAACATTAATGTAATGCCGCCAATTAGCATCACCGAATTGCGAATAAAAAAAGATAAGAAATTAACGATGAGAGTAGATATTTGATCTATATCATTTGTTAGGCGTGAAATTATATCGCCGATTTTGAGTTCTTCAAACTCTTCAATTTCATAATTAATTAAATTACTATAAGCTTCTTTTCTTATTTGAGTAACTGCCTTTTCAGCGACATTATTGATAAAATATGAACGAAAAAAACTAGCAATACTTAAGATGATAATTAATAAACAAATATATAATATAGATTTATCAACCGATAAAATATGGTCTTTGCTCAAGCCTTTATCAACTAAATTTCTAAAAACACTACCGATTAGTAATAATGAAGCTGATACGCTAAGTAAAGAGATCATCACAATGATCAAATCTTTTTTATAGAACCTTAGATATTTAGCTAGTCTATATAAAAGTTTGATATCCATAAGAAAAAAATGTCATTGCGAGGAGCGAAGCGACGTGGTAATCCAGAAAAATAATAAAAAAGTACTAATTTTAGCATTTTTTTACTGGCTTGCTTCGTCAATTACTTTGTAATTTTCTTTGCAATGATGATTTGGTAACCACACAACAATTCCAAAATATGGGGCGAGTGACGGGATTCGAACCCGCGACCCTCAGAACCACAACCTGATGCTCTAACCAACTGAGCTACACCCGCCATAAATTAACAACGTAAATTTAGATTATCAGAGGGAGTTAGTCAAGAATATTTATTCCATTAACATATATTATTTGACTTAATATATTATAACTATATATAGTTATAACATGAATCAGTATATATAAATAAAGCTAAACAAAATCCTCAAGGATTAAGTTTCGCTGATTCATACTTTAATGACTAAGTGCGGTTGGGTTAAAGATAGGCAAAAAGGTAGCCATAAGATTTGGTACTAGCCCAAAGGAAATAGGTTATCTATTCACACTTTTGGAAATATGGCAGAAGAATATCAAGTTCGACAATTTTTAAACTTTGCAAAAGGAAATGAAGATGAAAACAAATGATACATTTTACGGGTTTACTTATAGAACTTTTTAAAGATACGGATGGAGATTGGCTAGCAAGATTTGAAGAGCTACCGAATGTATCAGCTTTTGGCAATTCGCCTGAAAAAGCACTGCAAGAATTACAACAAGCTTGGACTTTAATGAAAGAAAGTTATATAAGTCATAATCAATCTATTCCCTTAGCTCCGTCTAGGAAAGAGTATAGTGGACAGTTTAATGTTAGAGTAGATAAACGTGTGCATCGAGCTTTAGTACTTGAAGCACTTAGAGCAAAAATTAGTTTAAATGCTTTAGTATCTCAAAAATTAACTTTAGCGGTAAAACAATGAAAAAAAAAGCAGTTATTTTGTTAAGCGGTGGACCTGATTCTACTACGGTTCTTGAGATAGTTAGCAAAATGGATTATGAAATTTATGCTCTAAGTTTTAATTATCATAGACGCAATAGTCCGGAAGTCCAAAAAATCCAAGGATTAATTAAAGATTATAATGTAAAACAACATAGGGTTATTAATATTGATTTGCAGTCATTTATCGGTTCTGCATTGACTGATGATAATATAGATGTACCAAAATTTAAACACACAGATCAATTACCAAGTGACATACCGGTTACTTATGTACCAGCACGTAATACAATATTTTTAAGCTACGCACTAGGAGTTGCTGAGGTTATAGGAGCTAGAGATATTTTTATTGGGGTACACACTAATGATTATACTAACTATCCTGATTGTCGTCCTGAATATATAAAATCTTTTGAAGCAATGGCAAATTTAGCAACTAGGGTAGGAGTAAATGGAGAAAAAATTACTATCCATGCTCCTTTAATAAATATGACCAAAGAGCAAATAATTAAAAAAGGGCTTGAGCTTGGAGTAGATTATAGTAAAACAATATCATGTTATGATCCAACAGAAGCCGGTTTATCTTGTGGTCAATGTCTATCATGCATTGCACGACTTGATGCTTTTAAAAAGAATAATGTACAAGATCCGATTAAGTATGTATAATTATAGAGATATATACTCATAAGTAAAATTAATAATAAAATAATATGCAGTAAATTTGTATACAAGGTGGAAACTGTTTTTCACCTTGTATACTCATTATTTAAAAATCTTCTGTATAATATGAATATGCAATATTTATATTATACAGAAAAATAGTTAGTATATATGATAAATAGAGGACATTTATATGCCCCTTTTCCTGTGCTTGATTTAAACGATATAGTTTTACGAGAGTTAGCCGCGGAGGATACACAAGATTATTTTAATTATATGAGTAAGCCGGAAATGGCTATTTATATAACTGATAGCAATAGGCCTAAAGACGTAGAAGAAGCCGGAGAGGAAATACGTTATTGGTCTAGTTTATATAAAAATCATAGAAGTTTTTATTGGGGAATTGCCATTAAAGACGATAATAAATTAATAGGTACTGCCGGTTTTAATATAATAAATCTAGAGCATCATAGAGCAGAAATAAGTTATGATCTAGATCCTAATTTTTGGGGTCAAGGTATGATGTTAAAATCTATAAAGAATATTTTAAAATTTGCTGATTATATTGGTATTATAAGAGTACAAGCAACAGTAATTACTGATAATTTTCGTTCGATTAATCTTCTTGAGAGATGCGGTTTTGCTAGGGAAGGAATTCTTAAAAAATACGAAATAGTTGCAAATGAGCATAAAGATTATTATATGTACGCAAGAGTATTATAGTAAGAATTGTTAAAATGAACATAAAAAAGAAAGTTAATGGTAGTAGAAACTGATAAAAAAGAATTGATTTGTTCGTTTTGTAGTAAAAAACAACATGAAGTCAAAAAACTGATAGCAGGTCCTGCAGTATTTATTTGTGATGAATGTATAGATTTATGTACAGATATTATGAAAGAAGAAAGTAAAGTGGCTTTAAAGCAAATTACTTCTTCAATTCCAACGCCGCAAAAAATATGTGGAATTCTAAATGATTATGTAGTTGGGCAAGATCAAGCGAAAAAGATTTTAGCAGTCGCGGTTTATAACCATTATAAGAGGCTTGAATATGTACAATCTGGCAATAATGACGTTGAGCTTAATAAGTCGAATATCTTACTGATCGGTCCTACCGGTTCAGGAAAAACTTTACTTGCTCAAACGCTTGCTAAAATTTTAGACGTACCTTTTACTATGGCGGATGCTACTTCTTTAACGGAAGCCGGGTATGTCGGTGAAGATGTTGAGAATATATTACTACGTTTATTGATAGCAGCTGAGTTTAATATAGCAAAAGCACAAAAAGGTATAATTTATATTGACGAGGTTGATAAAATTGCCCGTAAATCAGAGAATCCTTCTATTACACGGGATGTATCGGGTGAAGGAGTACAGCAGGCATTACTTAAAATTATGGAAGGAACAGTTGCTTCCGTGCCTCCTCAAGGCGGTAGGAAACACCCACAACAAGATTTCGTACAGTTAGATACTTCAAATATCTTGTTTATTTGCGGTGGTGCTTTTATGGGGATTGATAGCATTATAACCTCAAGAACTAATCATAGTTCTATAGGCTTTGCAGCTAACGTAAATATAGATAAAGAGAAAAATAATAGTGAGATTCTTAAATCCCTAGAGATTGAGGATTTAACTAAATTCGGTTTAATTCCTGAATTTATTGGTAGATTACCCATCGTTACTACTTTAGATGAGTTAGACAACGAAGCTTTAATTACAATTTTAACTAAGCCTAAGAACGCCATAGTAAAGCAATATCAGAAACAATTTGAGCTTGATGATGCTGAGCTTGTAATTGACGATTCAGCCTTAGAAGCTATTGCCGAAAAAGCTCTAGCTAAAAAGACGGGAGCAAGAGGACTGCGTTCAATACTTGAGCATCTTTTGCTTGATAGTATGTATAAAGTTGCCGAGCTAAAAAAACAGCGTGTTATTATTACACAAGAGGTAGTTAACGGCTTAGTCGAACCGATAATGACCTCTCTCATTTCTACAAAATCAAACAAAAAACAACCGATTATTGAAGATATACCGGCGTAAATATTATTTCTTCTCTATGTCATTCCCGCGTAGGCGGGAATGACATAAACGAGCCTGCAACAAGACCTACGACTGCTCGCAATGATGGGTTGGTATCCACACAACAATGCCGGCTTGACCACGGGACAATACTAATTTAGTATAAAATTTATCCTAAACTAGTATTATAGCGGTTTAAATACCATTAAGAAAAAAATAATACTCAAACTGATAAATACCGGCCAGTTCTAGGTAGCACCATAATTTAAATAATTTATAATATTTTCCGGTAGGGGAATTCACTGTTTTAATGCTTCAAGTGCCATATTTCGTAGTTGAATTTGAATCCATACCACCAGAAGCCAACCACTACTGGTGATTATGTATCCGATATAAGTTAAGGTAAGCCATAAATCAGAATAATTATAGCCAAGCATATTTACTAATATTATGCCGCTAACCGGTTGAATTATCACAGTTGGAGTATCAGCTATAACTGTAGTGCGAGCTGTATATGCCGTTGCATTCAAATCACCGGTTTTATTTGCCCACCACATAAAAAAAGCAGTACCAATGCCAGTACCAAATAAAATAGTAGAGCTAATAATATGAATAGTTTTTATAAAAAGATAATCCATTATTTATCTTGTTCTATCGCCATGAATACTAAAGTAAGTAATATTATTGGAATATTTTTAAATATCGGACCAAGCGGATCTAGCTACAATATTGGCTTAAGATATGTTAATAGTAGAGTATAAGCTAGTATTAATAAAATTTGTAAACTACATATCCTATTTATTTTATTTTTGATAATTAGTAGAATTCCAAGAATAATATCTGTAAAGCAGCTTCCATATAAATAGTCCTAAGACAATTTTTATTATAGGTTTTAAAAAATAAAGCCTAGCGTGCCATATGGATTGTACGGTTAAAGGTTCGGTTGCAAAACCTTGTTGCAAGTTTCTAGGGATTATAGAAGTAAAATCGATAAAATCTTTTTTATCAGCAATATTAGGTTGAAGTAACATATTATACGCAGTAGAATTAATGGGTCCTATTTTTAGAAAATCCCCTAATTTAGCTGCTATTTTAATGAATATTAAAAGAATTTTTATTAGTCTTCCAGGATTGACGCCAAGCCATCTTCTAAAGCCAAGCAAGATATTCTTCATGGTCACTATGTCTGGTCCAACTATTTTTAATAATGTGTGGATTTTTCCTTCCCTTTCTATACGGTGAATAATTACTTTCGTTAAATCATCAATATGAATAGGTTGAAATTGTTGTAAACCATCACCTATTAAAGGAATAAAATACGGTAATGTTGCAAGAGCCCTAAATAGCGAGGTACCACCATAACAACCGCTTGCGTAAACAAGAGACGGTTGTAAAATTACCCAGTCTATATTTTCTAATTTTTGTAAATATTCTTCAGCTGCTTTTTTAGTTAAAGCATAAGCAGTGTTTTTTTCATCATCTATTCCAAGAGCTGAAATATGAATAATGCTTTGTACGTTAGTAAGGGTGCAAGCCTTAAATAGAGCCTTTGGACCATTGACATGAACATTGTCAATATTATTAGCATGACTAGACGTTAACACACCTGATACATTATTAATAACTAGTATCTATGTTATTTAATCTATTTATCCAGCTTTGTGGTGTTAGGTCTATATTAAAATCACAGTATATCACTTCTGCAGTAGGGAATTTTTCCTGGTCGATTCAACATCTCTAACACAGTATATTACTTTATAATTATTCTTTAATAATTCAGCTGTAATATATGATCCAATACATTTTTTATATCATTAATCAGATCCTGTTGCAAATAGAAGATGAAAAAGGATATGTTATGTCCACAACTATTGTTTTTTTGGTTAAAAACTTTTATAACCCAATACTCTTCTCTCTTATTATAAACTGGGGTTGCTCGTGTATAGTGACTTTAATGTTATCTCATAATAAAATAATTAAAGATTATAAAAGATTAAATATTAAGAAATGTTTATATTTTTAATATTTATTTAATTGAAATTATGAGTAATAAACTAGAAGTAATAATAAAATATTATAATGATATATCAAATTTAGGCGTAAGTTTATGGAAACTACAGCACTTGCTAGTTTTAATTTAGGTGAGGTATGGAAAATATGGTTCTGTGATAAAAATTTTAAAGATCTACCGACACTAGATCAAAGTTTGATTTATACTCAATATTTAGAAACAATGTTAAGTAAAGTAGCTGCTACCGGAAAGTATCAAGATAATAATATTGATCATTCTCAATGGAGCAATTGTTTTGAAGAGCTAAATAATCGAGATCATTTTTTATGTATAAAGCTACAGAAGTTAATAGGAGTAGAAAACAAGAATATCATTGATGCTATGCTAGATGATATAGGGGATATAAATTCATTAGAGTTTAGTACCCTAGTTACTAAAGTCCAAGTGTTTTTAAAAAATAATTTAGATCAATCTGAACACTTGATTAAAGCAGCCAAAGAAATCGATGCTATGGCATATCCTCTGACGAGAGAGTATTTTTTATATCGTTATATAGCTAAAGCAATATTACTTACAAACACTTTAAATGTGCCTTCCTCTTATGAAAACGAGTTTAATATAGTAAAAAAAGCTCATTTAAATTTTGTAAATTATCTTAATTCATTAGAGCAAAGTCTTACTAGAATAGAAAAAGCTACTGATAAGTATAATGAAGATCATAAAATTGCTTCTTGGTTAACCGAAAAATCAGCTTTAGTTAGTAATCATTCAGGTAAAATAGCAATTACTTATGTTTCTCTTATAGTGGGTGTAATTGCTTTACGTTCATATGTAATTGACGAAAAGGATCCTTGGTATGAATTATGTGTTTTACCGACCACTAGCCTTGCGATGCTACAAATTTTATGCAAAATAAATTAATTAAATTTTTGCATGATAAAATTGTACCGGCTTTAATTGAGAATAAGCAATTTACAACTGAATTATTAAACCATATTTTCAGTTACTATATAAACATTCCAAACAAGATAAGAATACGCAAATAAAACTTCAGGCAATATATAATAAACTGACCAATCAAGATATAGATTTTAACAATATTGAATCAGACATTATTAGTACCTATCATGGATGGAAGAGTACTGCTATATGTTCGGCAATAGCCACACTGATTTTGGATTATATCTGTTTTTATTTTCGTAATCCAGCATTAGAATTTTATGAAGATCCAATGTTTTATGCATCAACTTCTGTTAAATTCATGCGTCTTGCTTCTTTATTAGTATCAACATATTGCGGCAATAAAGTTATAGAAAATATCACCAGCGCAAAATTAACTAATGATGTGTTTTTTCAAAAGTTTTACTATAATGATGCGGCAAGATTGACCGTAGCGATAGTACCTTTAGTCTATTAAAGATTTAAACTTCTTAAGTCTTGCAACTTTAATAGATGTTTTAACAACTGCTATATCGGATTTAAATGTCGGCAAGGCAATTAGTAGTGCAAAGAATATTGCCGAGAAAACCACTACTACCATTACTTGGCTTAATAAGGTTGCCTCAGGCACAAACGATTATACAGTTATTGATATATTGATCCTACAGAAGAGAAGTACCATGCTTAGGTTTTGTGGACACTGACTGCTCTAATTGATTTGCTATTTTGCAGCAAAAAATAGCCAAAATTAAATCTTTTTAGAAATGTCCACAAAACCTAGATTAAGGTTGTAAAATTTACGTTATTTAATGTGCTCTTCCCATTTCAAATATAATTGAATCTTCAGAATTAAGTGTTGCATGTATTAAAAAAGGCGAGGTGACACATAGGACTGCACTTCGCTATGCATAAAAGCTTGGTACATTACATTATCAATCTCTAAAGTAAAGTTTTTGCTATATTCAAGAAGTTTTTGAGCAGCTTTTAAGTGTATAATAATCTGTAGTTGTATTAAAGTAACCACCATGACCTATCTTCTTTAAATACGGATTATTGTAAATATTATAAAATATTTTGTTTTTAGAATGTGACAAATAAATTAAATCCCAGTCGGTAGGTAAATGCTTAAGCATTGTTAAAAATTTATTACGGAAATCGTCATTTAGTATAGCATATAGCATCATCTTCTATTATTAGGGCATAAAGTATATTGTCTTTAACCATTTTAAGCCAAATTTCTCTATGGCTACAATAACAACCGAGTTCACCTGCCGTTAAATATTTTGCTATCGGAATAATAATTTATATTTTCCGAAGGACAAAGTACAGTATAACCGTTATCAAGGGATAAAAGAGCAGGGTTATTTTTACATCTAAGCCGGTAAATCTTTTTCCCCCTGCATCTGTTATAGATAAATTATAACCGTCTACTGCACTAAACCTTTCATAGAATAAATTATTATTGTCGAATTGTTTACTAATATTGTTATATCTATCAGTGCTGCGATCTAGGTTTACTATAAAAATTTTAATATCTTTTTCTTCAAGTGGAGCAGAACCTATTTGATAAGTTTTTAAAAATATAAAAAGCAATGATAAACAAATAATTATAATTGATATTATAAAAATAGTTTTTAATTTGTCGCATTATAGGTTATTTAATAAAGGTAATTTTTTTCTTAATTTTTCTTTTACTGCGATGTAATTATTTTCTGAAGTCGGTACAATCTTATTATTATATATCTTATAATATTTTTCATCATCTTTATCAACAGAAATAATATAATTATATAAATCTTCTTCTGAATAATCTTTAGCAAATATTACTGCATTAGGGTTTACATCTTTTATATAATTTTTATCTGCATAATATATAATAGGTACTGCTCCTGCTAAATAAGCTTGAAAAGGTTTTTCAGTAACATATCCCTCATATGTTTTATTTTCAAAAGCAATAACAAATTTACATTTAGATAACCATGCACGAGTTTTGTCTTTTGGTATAATTGTAGATTCAGTATTTAAATATTTACCGCTGCTTACTACTTTTTTTATACAGCGACAATTTATGAAAAAATCGATTTCTTGCTATGCAGCCGTCGTTTTCAGGATCTTCTATACCGTTAGAGACTAAGAAACAAGCAAAATACGTTTTGTTCGGATTATATTTTGAGCGTTTATATTCAGTACTGACGTCATTAGTACAATACATATAATATAAAGGTATTCTTATATAATTTGGATGCTCTATATAATCAAAACCTATAGATATATCATAATTTTCTAGCTTTGGTCTAACGGATTCACCGGTAAAAAATATCTTTATTACTAATAGTTCTTTGACCAAAAACACTATCAATAATAAGGTCATAATTGTTATGATCTATAACAATTGTTCGTCCGTTTTCTTCAATGATTTCTTTTATCATCGGTAGTTCGTCTATTGTAAAGCCCGGCCACATATTAATAAAGCTCACTCTTATAGCATGTTTGTTTTCTTTTTTGGGAGCTTTAATTTTATATGCTTACACAACATAGTAACAATATGGCTATACAAATTATGGAAAGTTTTTTTAACATTTAAATTACCTATTACGAGAAAAATTTATTTATAATTTTTCTGCTATTTGTGGTGGATTTTCTGCTTCCACTTCAATAATCTCAGATTTAGAGGAAACGATTTGATAACGCTCTAAGGTAGCCGGCATGGCTTTATTCCCTGAATCAATACCGAGTTTTTGAATATTCTTTACTCTTGACATAAAATTACGATTAAACGAGGCAGCAAATTTATCGTAATTAGTAACCATATTATGCAGGTTATTACCGATCTTTTGAGAATAATCTGCCAAAGTACCGATGGAGCTTAATAGCTTTCTCACTTCTTCAATGATTACCTTATAATTTTCCGAGCGGCGATGATCGGTAATTTGAAATTTTGCAAATGATAGCATATTCATAAGTCCGCTAGGTCCTACCGGAAAGATATTACAGCCCCAAGCTTTTTGTAAAAAATCAGGGTCGGCTGCAATAACTTTCTCAACCGCTTGTTCAGTTGGCAAAAACATTAAAGTAATAACATTGTTAAAGCTCTGATCCTTTTTGTTTAGATTAGTTAAAATATTTGCGGCATAGTCTTTATTCGCCAAAGATTTTAAATGGTAATTCATAGTTTTATTAAGACTCATGTTATTATCTTGCTCGTCTACAAGAAACTTTGAAGCTTTAGAATCAATAACCATTAAATTACCGGAAGGAAGAAAAATGAGCGCATCAGGTCTTAGCTTGCCGCTATCTGATATAGTTAGACCGTATTGCATAATGAAATCTAAATTAGGACGTAAGCCCGAAGATTTTAAGATATTCTCAAGGGTAATCTCAGCAAGTAGCCCTGCCCCGATCGGAGAAAGCAGAGACTGTTTTATCAAATCAACCGTACCTTTTGATTGCTCTATATCTTTATTTAATGCTCCCACCATCGTAATTAACCGCTCAAACTCACTATTAAATTTTCCTGAAGCAGTAGCGATATTTTTCTCGGCTAGCTCTCTTGCCGCCGTGTTTTCCATTTTGTGTATCGCTATTAATTGCTTAGACAAATCTTGACCTAAATCAAATAACGCAGCTTTAGCCGATGAAAATGACTCTTCTCTTATTTTTTCTGAATCCTTAATAGTCTGTTCTTGATATTCTATTTTACACTTCAATTGCTCAATTTTCTGTAAATATCCTATCTTTTCTTGATTTAATAATTGGTTGTTATTGCTAATTTCTAGATTCTGCTCTGATAAAAATTGTAGCTGTGTCCTTAAGGTTTTAGTTTTTACATAAAACCAAATTATTAGCGCTAATAAAATAAGTAGCGTAGTTATAATAGTTGGTAATAAATAATGCATAGAATGAAGCAAAGTTTAATGTTAAATAATACTAAAGTACCGGCATAATTTGCACTAATTATTTTGGCATTGCCTAGAAAAGGTTGATATAGTCATTGCGAGTTACTGCAGGTGTTGTTGCATGGCGCGTTTTATGTCATGCCTGCGCAGGTCGTGTTGTGTGGACTGCAAAACCCGTTCGGTGTTATGCCGTGGCTTGACCACGATATAAAAACAACTTAAAATACTAAAATTTTAATGTTTTAAACTGGATCCCGCGATCAAGTCACGGGATGACAATTAGGAAACGGGTCCACGCAACAAAGCATTCCCGCTTTCGTGGGAATGACATCGGAAGGCTAAACTATAAAACAACTTTTTCTAGGCAATGCTTAATTTCAATACGACAAGTAAGACTATTTCGATATTAGCCTATTATTTTTTTATAAACTTATAGAAATATTATAATGGATAGGTTATATAAAAAGCAAGTTGAAGAATATCTAACAAATTACGGTAAGCTTGTATTTATAAGCGGAGCAAGGCAAGTAGGAAAAACTACAATATTAAAACAAGTAATTAAGCCTAATCCTAATTCAATTTACCTAAATTGGGATTATCTAGAAGATAGAAATAAAATCTTACACAAACACACCGAACTTTTTAAAAATCTACGTTCTACTATATCCGATAAGAAACCGTGCTTAATATTAGATGAAATTCATAAATATAAAGATTGGAAAAATCTTGTAAAAGGATTTTATGATAAATTCGGAGAAAATATTGAATTTATTATAACAGGTAGTGCCAAATTAAATATATATAAAAAAGGCAGCGATAGCCTAATGGGACGTTATATAAGTTTAACCGTGCATCCGTTATCGGTATCTTGAAATAGCTAAAAATTTTGATAATGACATTGATTATATAAAAAGCCCACAAAATATCACTATAGATGAATTTGAAGCTTTAATAAATTTTGGAGGATTTGCGGAAAGTTATTTAAAAGCAACTGCTCAATTTCATAGAATATGGAGTAATCAAAGATTCGAGCAATTATTTAGAGAAGATGTAAGAAATACTGAAGATATCAACAATATTTATGCGTTAGAATTACTTGCTAGCATTATAAATGAGCAAGCAGGCTCATTAATAAGCTATACAAACCTTGCTAACAAAGTTAGAGTTTCAGACCAAACAATAAGAAGATGGCTCTCTTTGCTAGAAAAGCATTATTATTGTTTTGCTATCAAACCTTGGTCTAAAAATGTTGTAAAAAGTTTGATAAAAGAGCCCAAAATTTACCTTTGGGATTGGTCGCAAATAAAAGATATAGGAGCGAGATTTGAAAATCTTATAGCTTCTCACCTTTTAAAAGCCGTATATTTTTAGAATGAAACAGGGCTTGGTGATTTTTGGTTTATACTATCTTCGTGATAAACAAAAACGTGAAGTCGATTTAGTAATAACAAAAGATAACCAACCGTGGATTTTAGTGGAAGCAAAAGTAAGTGACTCAACCGTTTCTTCAAGCTTAAAATATTTTCATGAATTACTTAAACCTGAGTTTAGTTTTCAAGTAATTCAAAATAAACAAGCTATTTCGGGCTCTTGCTTTGATAAACCGGGTTTATGGATAGTACCGGCTATTACTTTCTTATCTCAACTTGTTTGATATGAATTTTTGCAAAAAAGGTAATCTAGGCAAATGTAAATCATATGACTATTTCGTTGCTTATATCGAAAGAGTCATTACCAATTCGACATTTAATTATAAGCTGTATCCTTGCACATACCACTAAATGTAGCTGAATTGACTATATTCACTTTATCTTCTAGCGGGCCGAGTGGCTGAGCCGGTTTTAACAATTCCGGCGTTAATATAAATTTAGTTTTTTTCTCAATATTCGATAAAAAAGGTAAATGTACGCTATGAGGGCTGTATATTATTGCATATTTATCCCATTCTAGATATTGTCTATTCAAATTCTCTTTATATTCAGATGGACCATATACTTCTATACTACCAAATTTATATTTTTTTAAAGGATATAGCTCATAATCATAAAAAAAATCATTTGGATATTTATTACGCATACTTTGATTAAAATGAACAAATTTATCATTTTCTTTATGAAATACGAAAATATCTAAGCATCTTTCCCCGCAAATTACATAAATTTTATTATGTTTAACACGATATCCTAATTGTTCAAATTGCGGTAATATTTGTTGCAAACGTATTTCGTCTTCATGCATAATGCCGATATCTAAATCATCGTCAAAAGGAATTATGCCTTGATGTCTAACGGCTCCAAGCAGAGTGCCGCCGTCTATCCAATAATTAATATTATTCTTACCAAGTAGCTCATGAGTGTCTTTCATTAACTGATAAAGGGCAATAGCTTTTTGCTTGCTAATCCTGTATTTTTTTACTTGTTCATCACTTAAGGTGACATATCGCCAATTATGTTCTAGTAGATAAGCATAACACAATATACCGACGCAAATAGTAAGCATTAAGCGTACAATATTTTTAAAGGATAATATCGCCTTTAATTTTATCACCTTGAACCTTAAATTACATTTTGGATATAATATTTTTTTTAATCTATATAAAACAACCGGTTATGACTTTTTTATCTCAATTTGTTTAAAAGCTTATTCTATCCTCTAAAGGACTAAAAGGCTGAGCCGGTTTTAACAATTCCGACGTTAATATAAATTTAGTTTTTTTCTCGATATTCGATAAAAAAGGTAAATGTAAGCTATGGGACTGCTCTATCACTGCATACTTATCCCATTCTGGATATTGCCTATTTAGATTTCCTATAGGATCAGCGGGACCGTAAACCTCTATACTACCGAATTTATATTTTTTTAAAGGATATAATTCATTATCATAAAATGAACTCTTCGGATACTTATTTCGAACCGCTAAATTAGTATATATAAATTTGTTTTGTTCTTTATGAAAAATGAAAATATCTAAACAAGCTTTTTTGCATATATTATAAGCTCTCTCATAGGAAACAGTATAACCGAGTTGCTCAAATTGCGGTAATGTTTGTTGCAAACGTATTTCGTCTTCATGCATAATACCGATATCTAAATCATCGTCAAAAGGAATTATGCCTTGATGTCTAACGGCTCCAAGCAGAGTGCCGCCGTCTATCCAATAATTAATATTATTCTTACCAAGTAGCTCATGAGTGTCTTTCATTAACTGATAAAGGGCAATAGCTTTTTGCTCGCTAATCCTGTATTTTTTTACTTGTTCATCACTTAAGGTGACATATCGCCAGTCATGTTCTAATATATACGCATAAAAAAATATCCCGGCAAATATAATTAATATTAAACCTATAATATTTTTAAAGCATAATATTGACTTTAATTTTATCATCTTTCATCTCAAATTGTATTTCTTCCGCCGATGTGACGTTTTTTAAATCTTCTGCTAATTCTGCAGATAATACTATGCCGCTAACTTCAAGCAATTTTATTGGAGCTTTTATAGATAGATTCTTCTCAGCTTTGAATTTTCTGACGATATCTAGTATTTCAAGCAGCCCTTCTGCTCCTTTTGCATCGATTGCATAATTTAAGTCACTGTAATTAACCCAGCTACCTTTAACATGAATAGAATTTTTACTATATAATATTTGGTATAATTCTTCGGTAATATGTGGCATGAAAGGTGCAAATAGTTTCAGTAACGTTTGCATAACATGATATAAAGTTAATATGCTACTATATTGTCCTTGTGGATTTTTGTTTTCCTCATCATAGCTTCTGGTTTTGCTTATTTCTAAATAATTATCACAAAATACCACCCAAAAGAATTTTTCCGTCAGATGCATAGCATTTGCATATTCGTAGTTTTGTAACTCATTTGTAGCTAGCTTAACTAATTCCACTAGCTTATTAACCATCCATTTATCAAACTCGTTAGTGATTTTTTCTTTAATATCGAGCAAACTTGCTTTTTTATCTTCACCTTTCAGTTTATCAAAATGTATAGAAACAAATTTAGCGGCATTCCATAGCTTGTTAACAAGCCTTTTGCCGTTTTTCATAATGTCTTCAGAATAGGCGGTATCAGCACCTAGTTTTGAATTTGCCGACCAATAACGTATCACGTCGGAACCATATTGTTCTAGCAGCTTTTCAGGCACTAAAACATTGCCCTTAGATTTTGACATTTTACTTCGATCTTCAGCTAAACACCAACCGCTTACCATGATGTTTTTCCACGGCAAAGTATTTTGGTGTAAATGAGCTTTTAAAATAGTATAGAACGCCCAAGTTCTGATAATTTCATGTGCTTGAGGTCTTAAATGCATCGGAAATAATTTATCGTGCCTATCTTTATTAATAGCGAAATCGTCAGAAATCCCATGAGTAGAAAGTTGAGGCGAAACGGAACTTGTTGCCCAAGTATCCATTACTTCATAATCAGGTTCTACTTCCTCTTTACTATAACCCATAGGTAAATCTTTTAACGGATCGATAGGCAACTGCGTAACATCGGCATATAAGATTTTTCCTTCCTCACCTACTCTTTTAGAGTACCAAACAGGGAAAGGTACACCAAAATAACGCTGCCTACTTATACACCAATCCCAACTAATGGCATTAATCCAATTCTCTAAACGAATCTTCATATTTTTAGGATGCCAATTTAACTCATTTGCTCTTTTAAGCAATTCTTCTTTATGTGATATAGTTTTAACGAACCATTGCGGTACAGTTAGTATCTCAAGAGGAGCACCTGACCTCTCAGCACATTTAACGGTATGAGTGATGTCTTCTTGTTTAATAAGCAACTCTTGTTTTTTTAAAATATCTATTATTTTTGTTCGAGCTTCTTTAATTTTCAATCCATCTATAGAAGTTTCATGTTGGAAGTCTATTGTACCTTTTTTAGTGATAATAGTTTTTAAAGGTAGATTATGCGTCTTCCACCAAGTAATATCCGTTTGATCACCAAACGTACAGCACATTACCAGCCCTGTACCTTTATCTTGTTGTACTAAAGGGTCAGCAAGCAGTGGAACTTTCTCATTAAAAAGTGGGGTTATAGCTGATTTACCTGCTAGATGCTTATAACGTCCATCGTTAGGGTGATAAAATACGGCTACGCAAGCCGGTAATAACTCAGGTCTGGTAGTGGCTATAGTAAGTGGGTCTCCTTGCTCGGTTTTAAACGTAATATAATTCATGAAAGAGGTTTTTTGCTTATCCTCAATATCGGCTTGGGCAAGAGCTGTACCATCTACCGGATCCCATAAAATCGGTTGATTAGCACGATAAATTTCCTTTTTTTGTACTAAATCAAGAAAAGACATTTGTGATATTTTGCGTGATAACGGACTAATAGTTTGGTACTCTAAACTCCAATCAACCGATACAGCTATTTGGTTAAATAGACTTCTAAACTTTTCTTCTTCACTTTCTACTACCTCTGCGCAAATTTTTATAAATTCAGATCGCTCCATATTATAAGCTTTGATCTGTTTCTGCTTTTCAACAAGTCTCTCGGTCGGTAGCCCGTTATCGTCAAAACCCATAGGATAAAAGATGTTTTTACCCATCATACGCTGAAAACGTACAATAAAGTCGGTTTGCGTATAGCTATAAACATGACCGATATGTAACTGCCCTGAAACTGTCGGAGGCGGAGTATCGATTACATAGGTTTCTTCTTTTGCAACGTTTGGATTATAAGCATAAATTTGTTTCTCTTGCCAAATTTGCTGCCACTTTTTTTCATTTGCGGTAAAATTATAATTTTTTGGAAATTCTTTCATAGATTTTGTAGTTGATTCAAGAATATTATTATAAAGGTTATCTGTGATTATGACAATAGATGCTTTTCTTTGGGAGGATATGGATATTTAGGATTTGTGTAAGTGGTGCTTGCATGATTAATTACTTATTTACAATTGAGCGAACAAAAGTTTCTTGAAGACCTGTAATTTTGGCAATAACAGGAATTTTAAAGCCCTGACTGAACATTTTCTTCGTTATAATTACTGCCTTATTATGTTCGCCCTCAGCTTTGCCTATCTCACAATACCCTGCACCTTTCCTTCATCTCTCTCTATATGTATCAGCGATAGTTTTCATAATAGTATCCTTATCTTGCGGTAATAGATGTGTATCCAATACTTCTACTAATTCCGGTTGTTTTTGTTTTGATAATTTTGCGTCAGTATACCATAAGAACGATCTTAGGTAAATATAACCTTTATCCAATATTATAATATGCTTAAACTCTGTAAAAACTTCTCCCATAGTTTTATCATATCCTGCATATAGATATGCTGCATCATATATTCTAGCATACCTAAATGTTTTTTCTTGACGATTTCATCATCTGTCATAGTTTGCAAATCTACTAATTGATAATCTTCCGCCATGAATTTCTTTGCCATCACACTATCAGTAAATAAACTCCACAGATTTCTTGGAGCATTATAAATTTCTTTACCGTTGTAAATAACTAAATTATAAACTAGCGGCAATTTATCCTTTCCTTGCTTATATCTTTCACATAATATATAGTATATATTTCCGTAACCGTAAAGCCGTCCAATAATCAATTGTTGATTGAGCCTCTACTAATACATAAACAAATGCTTCTTCTTTATTATTGGTGCTAATTTTATATGTTATATTACTATATTTCTTATTTAAAGATTCCTCAATGTAGCTTTCTTGTTCTACCGTTATTTTTGATAAATCTACTAAACTCTTAAAATCATCGGGTAAATAATATTCCAAAAATTCTTGTGTTGTTACCGGGTCGTTCATTATTATTTGTACTAATGAATCATGTTTTAATTTTTTAGCCATAAAAATCTAGTAGCTTTATTTCGTGGCGTATTTTATCTTAAATTATCTATAATATCCATATTTATTTAAATTTAACGTTTAATATGCTAATTCTAAACAAACTTTTACTTACTTTAAAATTAATGCGTGCAGATAAGTTGGTAGCTTATTTGCTGGTTTTTTTTCCTGCTTTATTTGGGTTACTGCTTGCAAACCCTTCAAGAATGGAGTTAATACATTTATTACCATTATTTATTTTAGGTAGTATAACAGCTAGAAGTAGCGGGTGTATTATTAACGATATATTTGATAGAAAATTTGATAAGCATGTCGCAAGGACTAAAGAGCGACCTTTAGCTAGCAAGGCTTTATCTGTTTCTTATGCTATTTTGATACTCTTTATTCTTAGCGTTATCTCACTTTGTATTTTGCTACTTTTAAACAAAACAGCCATATATACAGGTTTTTTTGCGGTAATAATGATTAGCCTATACCCGTTAATGAAACGTATTACTTATTTCCCGCAAATCTTTTTGGGATTTACCTTTAAGCTAGGGGCCTTAATAGCTTATGCGGCAGTTCAGGATACACTTGATATAGCAGCGATTATTATGTATTTAGCATGTTGTTTTTGGGCCATCGGTTATGATACGATTTACGGATATATGGATATAAAAGATGATAAGAAAATAGGAGTGAAATCGTTAAGTATATATTTAGAGAACAAGCATTCTAAGCTTTGGCTTTATATATGTTATATAGGTTTTATATTGTTATTTATTCTAGCAACAAAAATGGCTAACCATAATATCGACTATTTACCTATTTTAGCTGCTTTAATTTTACTGATATTGCAAGTAGCAACTCTTGATATTGAAAATCCTGCCAATTGTATGACAAGATTCAGAGCTAATAATTATATCGGATTAGTTTTGAGTATGGTGTTTTATTAAATTCTTTTCCTAATAACAGTCTTGTTAGGGATTAGATAATGTTCTTGATGTCATTCCTGCGAAAGCAGGAATCCATAAAAATAACATTAATATTGCTGTAAGTATTACATTTCTAGTAAAAAACATATAAGAATTTAATTTTTATATGTTTTACTGGATTTATGCTTTCGCAGGAATGACATTGACCCGTGCAACAACTCCTCTAACAGCCCATAAAGTTACCATCGATATTGCGGTTATATAAACCGCAATTGATAAAGAGTTGCCGGTTACATACCATAGCATTAGGCAGATTGACGGAGTAAGACGTCCGATTAATGAAGCACCTATACTACTGCCGATACCGACTAACATATATTTATCGGCAGTTTTAAATAAATCATTTAGCCAGCAGTTCAAAGGTGCCAAGAACCCGACACCGAGTATTATAATCCAAATACGTACAAAATTAACATACCATATAGATGAATTATTCAAGCAGAGCCATAAAGGAATTATGCTTAAACTCATTAAAATAAGAGTACCGTTTAGTATTTTAAGGTAATGTAGCTTTTTTGTTAGATGCCCTATTATCGGAATCATAATCATATCAAAAATCAGAAACTCAGTATTAAATTTCATCATTATTTCAAGTGATATATCAGTGATAAGCGGAATAAAACTATTCATAAAGACGAAAGGCACTATATAAGTCATATATGAGAAACCTATGGCAAAACTAATGCGTAAGATACTTAGTTTACAGTTCCAAATTGTAGTTAAGTCTTGTAATAGTGATGATACTACGTCATTGTGAGGAGAGGCCCCAGGTGTCATACCGTGGCTTGACCACAGTATCCAAAAATTACGTAAAGTAATTTTATCTTTTTTATTGGATCCCGCGGTCAAGCCGCGGGATGACAATGAGGGCTTTACCTTTACTACAATATCCTTGCTCTTTCTTAAAAAATAACCTATCAGTGCTGTAAGCCCGCCAAATATGAAACATAAACGCCAATATGTATTATACTCTACATTTAAAACTATAGTACTGATAAATGAAGCAAGAATAATACCGACCATAGTAGATGTTTGATAAAGGTAAGAAGCTTTAAACGCTTTTGTTTCTTCTTTATTCTCTAAAATAAATAATTTAGCAATGGCACATTCACCCTCGGAATATACTCCTTGCAACGTTCTAAGCAACACTAATAATAGCGGTGCAAGCCAGCCTATTTGAGCATGTGAAGGTATTAAACCGATTAGGCTAGTTGTTAAAGCAACGCCGATTAAAGAGTAAGATAAAGCAAAAACACCGCCGTATTTTTTAGCAATTACGCCAAAAAAATAAGAGCCTATGGGACGTGTCAATAAAGACGTAACAAGAACACTATAGGTAAGTATTAAAGCAACGACTTTATCATGATTCGGAAAAAAAATACCAGCAAGTAGCGGAGCAAGAAACCCATAAAGTGCAGTATCGAAATGATCCATCGCATTACCGATTAGGATCGAAAAATCCCTTTTACTTAATGAATTATTCATATATTAATAATTTAAAATTTATAATGGATTATACTCGATGAACTTGGAACATTGGTGACAATGTCTTTGTAAGTCCTCGGATGCTGAACGTTTAATATACGCTCCGCTCCTCGGCTTACAGACCGATTACTCTTTCCCAAGTTGATCTTCGTATAACAGCTCTTCATTTTGTAGGAGTATATAAGTATGTAATCTTCCTTGTAAATATTTTTTTAAGAGATATGATTATAAAGTCATAGCTTAAAGTAATTGTAATGAATGAATAATTTGAAACAAGGAAAGTTTATTACATTTGAGGGAGGGGAAGGGATAGGCAAATCTACTCAATCTCAAATGCTCTATGAATATTTACAATCTCAAAATACTCCCGTTATTTTAACTCGTGAAGTCGGTGGTACTATTGTAGCCGAAAAAATGCGTGAAATTCTAGTACATGAAGAATTACTACCCATGTCCGAGCTATTACAAGCTATAGCAGCACGTTATGATCATATGGCACGGAAAATTATACCAGCTCTACAAGAGGGACATATTGTAATATGTGATAGGTTTATTGACTCAACTGCATGTTATCAAGGATTAGAGCTAGAAAACGGCATAGATTTAGTTTATAATCTGCACAAAACTTTAATGCCTTCTCTTATGCCGGATATTACGTTTTTTATTGACGTAGAGCCGGATACTGCTATTAAGAGAGTCAATTCACGAAATATGAGCAATAAATTTGATATAAGAGGTATAGATTTTTATAAAAAAATCTATGATTGCTTTAAAGAATTAAGTAATAGATTTCCTGAGAGAATAAAAACAATTAAAGCTTCAGATTTAAGTCCACTTGAAGTACATGAGTTAATAAAAAAGCATTTATGAACAATACTTACTACATTACTACCCCTATATATTACGTTAACGATGTGCCCCATATCGGTCATGCTTATACTAGCGTTGCAAGTGACGTAATCGCTCGTTTCATGCGACTTCGAGGTTTCGATGTAATGTTTTTAACAGGTACTGACGAACATGGGCAGAAAGTAGAAAAAGCAGCTATTAATAAAAATATTGACCCACAACAATTTACCGATCAAACATCCGAGATTTTTCGTCATCTGATGACTGCTATGCATATTTCCAATGATGATTTTATCAGAACAACGGAACACAGGCATAAAGAAGCTGTAGCTGTTTTTTGGCAGAAATTACTAGAAAACGGCACTATTTATGAAGGTTTTTATGAAGGGTGGTATGCAGTGCGAGATGAGGCTTTTTTTGATGAGTCGGAACTTACGAGTGACGGTTTAGCACCGACGGGTGCTCCAGTTGAATGGGTTAAAGAGCCTAGCTATTTCTTTAATCTTTCAAAATGGCAGGATAAATTGCTTGAGTTTTATGAAGCAAACCCTGATTTTATCAGACCTATATCAAGGCGTAACGAAGTAATTAGCTTTGTTAAATCGGGTTTAAAAGATTTATCGGTATCGCGTACTACTTTTAACTGGGGAATAAAAGTGTCAAATAATGAAAAACATGTAATTTATGTTTGGCTTGATGCATTGGCTAATTATATTTCAGCACTCGGTTATCCTGACAAACAAAGTAATTACGGTAAGTTTTGGCCGGCTGATTTACATGTAGTCGGTAAAGATATCTTGCGTTTTCATGCCGTCTATTGGCCTGCTTTCTTAATGGCTGCAGAAGTTCCGTTGCCGAAAACAATTATGGTTCATGGCTGGTGGACGAATGAGGGGCAGAAAATCTCTAAATCTCTTGGTAATACCATTGATCCGATTAAGTTAATTGATGAATTCGGTGTTGATCAAGTTAGGTATTTTCTGATGCGTGAAGTAACTTTTGGTGCGGACGGCAATTTTGCTCGTAGTAATTTAATTACCCGTATTAATAGCGAGTTGTCAAACAAAATAGGTAATTTATTACAGCGTACTACATCTTTTGTTTATAAGAATAATGACGCCAAAGTGCCTTTGCTTACGCAAGGTGTTATAGATAAAATATATGAGCTACCGATTTTAAAAACTGCAAGTAAATTTGTCGAGCAGAATATTTTATTGATGGACAAAACAGAGATTAATAAAATTCTTGAAAATATTATTAATTTGGCCGAAGAGGCAAATATCTATATTGATAGCGAAGCACCCTGGAATTTGAAAAAAACCGATCCAGATAAAACGTTAGAAGTGTTATACGCTTTACTAGAAGTTTTACGCTATATTGCGATAATGCTTCTGCCTTTTATACCGAGTTCAGCAAATAAAATGCTTGATCAGTTAGGGGTAAATAAAGAAGAACGTCTATTTAAGCATTTAATACGTGATTATACTTTAACAGCGGGTAGCAATATTTTAGAACCTACCATAATATTTCCAAAATTTGAATAGTGTGTCATACCGTGGCGAGACCGCAGTATGACACACCTACTAAGAGTATAATATGTTAATAGATTCACATTGTCATCTTAATTTACGTAGTAACTTGTCATCCCGCGACGCGATCGCGGGATCTAGTGAGGGTATTAAAACAACTAATATTAGTTGTTTTCTAGATACCGTAGTCAAGCCATGGTATGACGCAGTGCTTTTAGATTCTGTCATTCAAAGAGCATTAGAAAATAATGTGCAGTATATGCAAACTATCTGCACTAAAATTGAAGATTTACCTATTATTTTAGAGATAGCTGAAAAATATGAAAATGTTTTTGCGAGTGTTGGGGTGCATCCGTGTGAAGTGAATTCTTTTATTAGTCATTGCGAAGCACTGCAAGTGCTGTGGCAATCTCAGGAAGCTTGGACAAGATTGCTACGTCAAGACTACG
Organism: Rickettsia massiliae MTU5; assembly: GCF_000016625.1. Taxonomy (NCBI): domain Bacteria; kingdom Pseudomonadati; phylum Pseudomonadota; class Alphaproteobacteria; order Rickettsiales; family Rickettsiaceae; genus Rickettsia; species Rickettsia massiliae. Next base: position 1,061,901 of record NC_009900.1, on the reverse strand, counting down.
TCTTTCCGAACTCAGATGCTGAGGCAATTATTATGCTAACCCAGCATCCGAAAATTATCGGAATCGGTGAAACGGGGCTTGATTATTATCATCAGCCTTACGATCACAAATTACAAAAAGATTCGTTTGTAGCACATATACATGCGGCGTCTAGTACACGTCTGCCTGTTATTGTTCATACAAGAGAAGCAGACGAAGATACTATTGATATTTTAACCTCAGAAATGCATAACAGCAAATTTCCAGGTTTAATACATTGCTTTACCTCTTCAAAAAATCTAGCGGCAAAAATGCTAGATATCGGTTTATATATTTCAATTTCAGGGATTATAACTTTCAAGAATGCTACTGATTTACAAGAAATAGTCAAATATATACCGCTTGATAGGTTATTAATAGAAACCGACACTCCTTACTTAGCTCCTACGCCTATGCGCGGCAAACAAAACGAACCGGCATTTGTTAGGTATGTCGCTGAAAAAGTTGCTGAACTCAAAAATATAACATCACAAGAAGTAGCAAATGTGACTACTCATAACTTCAAAACATTATTTTCTAAATTTGAAAAATATATAAATAATACTTTATAAAAACATCAAGTTTGATAGTTTAAAGTTGCAATTTTTAAAATAATATGTATATTTCATAGTATTTCAGTTATTAGTATATTTGATATGGAATTTAATCGCAAAAATACCATCATTGGTTTTTTAAAAGCACATGAAGATCAGAAATTTACCTCTTGTGGCATAGCTGAATGGCTTGTAGAAAATCACATTGACGAAGCAAGACTCAAAGCAAATGCAAGTACAAATAAGAGATTGTTAGAAGCAAAGACTCAAGAAGAAAAAGATAAGGAAATTATAGGAATTGATGTAGGTGAAATTAGCAGTAGTAAGCTTTCTGCTGAACGAAGACAAGAACCTAATAGAATAGAGCTAAAACCTAAGCTAAAGTTTTATTATTCGCAAAACCCTGATTACTATGTCAATAATGAACAAGCCACAGAACCTAAAATAAATGCAAATAAAGAAGATAAAATAATCGCAGTGCAAATATGTGATGCACTTGCATTATATCTTCAAAACAAATTGAAGATTCATAATATACCTATTAAGCATAATTGTTCTTCAAATAAACAAGGAACTAAAAAAGGTAATAATAAATGGTTACACCCAGATTGGGTAGGTATGGGGCAGTTCTTAATGACAAGTGGAGTTCACTAATTAAAGATTGTGCTAAATATTATGCAGGAAAACAAGCAAGGCTTTGGTCTTTTGAAGCAAAAAAAATTATCAATCGTAATTTACGAGAATCTTTTTTTCAGGCTTTATCACATTCCTCATGGGCACATTATGGTTATTTAGTTGCTGCTGATTTAATTGAAAGTAGATAAAATGATACTAGGCATGGTATAGGATTTATTTTAGTAGATATAGAAAATCCTGAAGATAGTAAAATATCAAGTCCTGCTAGAGAAAGACCGGAAATAGATTGGAATATGGCTAATAGGTTAGCAGAAGAGAATAAAGATTTTGAAAATTATATAAATAATATTGATACATTCTATAAAAAACAGAAAGTAAATGATAGTACTTGGTTTAATATTAATGACCACGTAAATAAAATTCCTAAGCAAAATAAGAAGAAAAAATAAACATATTTATATATAGACCATTATTATCACGCATTTATAAAAATTTAAACCGTGAATCCTAAAATTAATGTACTGAGTTTTAGTGTTAAACTAAATTTATATTAATTATTTTTAAATTTGTGGATAAGTTATGATTAACTGTGATTTAAGTACTAATTATACATATTATATGTTAGAGGGGCTGAGAGCACAAATTGCTCCAATGCATTTAGGTATAAACATTCTAAAAGAAGCATATGAACATGAGTCATTAGAAGATAACGGTTTTGCAAGAATTATGCATGCTTATTTAACGCTTTGTGAATGTATGACTAGAAAATATGAAAAACCCGAATTTAATATCCTTGAAACAATTATTGATGATAAAACCTATAACATTAATGAAAAAGTTATACTAAAAAAGTCTTTTTGTGAACTAAGGCATTTTCAGAAAATAGGTTTTAAACAAGAATTACCTCAATTATTAATAGTAGCACCCATGGCGGGACATCACGCTACTTTACTTAGAACAACAGTACAAGAATTATTACCGTATACCGATATTTATATTACAGATTGGACGGAAGCCAGTTATGTGCCGCTTGAAGCAGGGCATTTTGATATGGATGATTATATTGATTACGTAATGGAGTTTATCAATTTTATAGGACCGAATGTGCACACTATGGCAGTTTGCCAACCTACTGTTCCACTGCTTGCCGCCATTAGCTTAATGTTGGAGAGTAATAGTCCAAATGTGCCGAGTTCGATGATTTTGATGGGCGGCCCTATAGATGCTAGAAAAAATCCCACGGCAGTTAATGAATTCGCTCAAAGTAAAAGTTTAGAATGGTTCTGCCAAATGGTTACAATGCAGGTGCCGCTAAACTATCCCGGACATGGTAGAAAAGTATATCCCAGCTTCCTCCAACTTGCTGGCTTTATGAGTTTAAACTTATTTCGTCATATAGATTCACATTTAGAATTATGGCAAAGTTTATTAAATTCTGATTATAAAAAAGCCGATCATACTATTAAATTTTATGATGAGTATTTAGCAGGTATGGATATGCCGGCAGCGTTTTACTTACAAACTATAGATGAAGTATTCCAACAATTTTCGTTAGTAAGAGGTAAATTAGTTTCTGAGAAGTGTCCGATCGATTTAAAACATATTACTAAATGTGCTTTACTCGGTATTGAAGGGGAATTAGATGATATTGCAGCGGTAGGGCAAACAAAAGCTGCTTTAAAACTTTGTTCAAATATACCTGACTCAATGAAAAGATACCATTTACAAAAAGGGGCAGGGTATTACGGGGTATTTAGCGGAAGTAAATTTAAACAGTTTATAGTGCCTATTATCAAAGATTTTATCTATGATTTTGTGATAAAACTAATTTCAAGCAATCTAAACTTAAGGCAGTATAAAAATAGTCATTACGAGCGGGCATTGCCTGCGTGGATTGTCACGCTCCTTTCAGTCGCTCGCAATGACGGGGTGGTATCTATGCAACAATGCCTTGTTGGAATGATATCGCAGCCATACAACAAGATCATAATTAAAGGAGAAGTGTGGTAATCTAATATTCAACTCTTATTAGTTTTTTGAATTTCTTGTTGTTGCTGTTGTTTGTATTCTGCCGCTTTTTCTTCTATGTAATTAAAAAAGAAATAAGTAAAAGTTAAAAAACCGGTCAAAATAATACTAAATGTTATGAGTATTGCTTTAAGTTGCTTGCGTGAGTCTTCTGCTTTTAACCTTTTCTCTTCTTCATCTATGTCTTCATTATTTTTGACTTCAGATGTTATTGTTTGTTCTTCTGTAGTATTTTCCATGTTGTAACTCAACTAAAATGAACCGCTTTATTACTAAGTTGTTCCTATAACTTACAGATTTTTGAAGTTTATAAGATTAGCTATATTTGAATGATGAGGTTTTAAACTCATCAAAATAGGATATATAAGCAATAACGCTATGTCAATAGTCTTGAATATTAGCTGTGTTTCAACCAAGGTTATACATATTATTATAATTTGAGTCTCCTAACATTGAAGTATTTAAAGTATCGGAGTAAGAAGCTGATAATATAGCATCATCAAAAGTGATATTAAGCTGTCCTATATAGTCTTGAATAAAATTGTTAACAGTAGATTCAAAGCTTGTATATTTTTAGGATATGAATAAACAAGCTGTGTACATTCTGTATTTCCTAATTTACTTCCAATCCATGTTAATATAACATAGAGAGTTATATTCATCTTGGGAGTTACGATTAATTATTTCGTAAGTTTTAGCAAGAATATAACAAGCTTCGTTATTTCCCTTCATAGTTTCTAATTTTATTTCTTCAGAAGATAAAATTTTATTTAGAAAAGCTTTTTCATATATTTCATAATTCGGTGATGAATCAGATTTTCCGTTAAAAAGAGCAGTAAATAGGATTTTAGCTTTCTCTAGATCATTCATTTTAATTTTGCTCTATTTTCATTACTAATTCTTTGATTTCATTCATTTTTGATTATCCAGCTGATGGTTCAAACCTCCACCTTCAGGTGGAGAAACTTTAGTTTGAATAAGTCATAGTCGTCTTATATAAAATAAGTAAGTAGGACTTATTTTATAGGATGACTATGACAGAATATGAAAAAGGGAAACATACGGTATATTATCACAGGTATCACATAGTATGGATAACAAAATACCGTTATAAAGTATTAACCCAAGTTATCAAAGAAAGGATTAGGGAAATCATAGCTCAAGTTTCAGAGGAAATGAATATTAGGATAGTAAATGGGGTGATATCATCTGATCATTTACATATTTTAGTATCGATACCTCCTAATATAGCAGTAAGTGAATTTGTACAAAGAGCAAAAGGTAGAACTGCACGTAGAATACAACAAGAATTCCCAGAATTAAAAAAGAGATATTGGGGGAAGCATTTTTGGGGAAGAGGTTATTTTAGTACAACAAGTGGTCATATCACAGATGAAGTAATTAATGAGTATATAAATAACCATACAGAAGCTCATAAACCAACTTCTATTTCTAACATTAGATTGGAATAAGCTTTAGCTTAAACTCTACGGCACTTCTAGTGCCTATCATCAACCTACCGGCTCTCAGCCGGTAGTGGTTGAGTTATTGGCAACCAAAAGACCGTTCATAGTATCGATAATTATGACATTGTCAAGACCTACTACGGTAGTTAATTTATTATTAGAACTAATGAAAGAGTTTGTAGTATTGCTTGTTACTACGTTTCCCTCGCAATAATTATCGTTTATATTCCGGTGTTTTACCTGTAATAAGGAATGCCAAGTACCAAGATCGTTCCAAGCAAAATCGGCTTTTATCATGACCATTCCCGAAATATATGTCATTATGGCATTGTCTATAGAAATTGCTGCGATTTCATTATAAGCCTCATTGTCTATTGCCAAACTATTCTCATTTTTTACGGCAGTATTAAATGCTTTTTCTGCAATACAGAATAAATCAGGTTGAAGGTTCATTGCTAAGTTTAAGAAGAAGTTAACATCGTATACACAAGTTCCTGAATTTCAAAAATATTCATTACTTTGAAAATGTTTGCTTGCTCTAATATAGGGTTTTCAATGAAATGATCAACTAGATAAACATTTTCTGCAATTGATAAGCCTGTGTTTATATAGTCATACTCGGCACTTATAACATGAATACCTATAGTGCACAAATGCCGAATTCATTAACATAATGTAAAGCTTTATTTATATAGTATTAAGATAATTTATATCATCCGCTATATGATGGTCTGAAGGTAGTAACACTACAATATCAAATCCTTGTGCTTTAGCCTATAATGCCGTAATAATGGCACAAACGGCAGTATTTTTTTTGTAAAGGCTCGGTAATTAATGCTATTTCTACATCTATTTCTGCTGCTTGTTCTTTAGTGATTGATTCATATTTTTTGGAAGTAATAATAGTAGGTTGTCCTAAAAATTTATTTCGGTTTATCCTTAGATGACAAAGGCCATAGTCTTTTACCGTTACCTCCTGCCATAATCACCGGCTTTATTAGACTCCTTGCCATAACCTCCTTCTAAAGGTAATTTGTATACCTTTGATACTTCAAGATTTGGTAAGTTAAGTTTTGGGATTTGCCTGTGCTCACGTATTTTTATACGCTGTGCAGGTTCACCACTTATTTGACTTCCAACTTTTGAAGTATCTGCGATATACGTCGATCCAATACTCGCATCCTCACGTACCTTTTTGTACGCTGCGGTGCTGCGTTTCGTGTCTCCTTCAAACTCCTCTTTATAAGATAGGTTATGCAAGGAGTCTACTTCATATATTTTACAACTACTAATTAAATAATAAAGAGCTTTATCTTTATAAATAGTTTTAAAAAATGTGTCAAGTAAATTAAATTGTAAAACTTGCCAATCTATATTGGCAAGTTTTACAATAAAAAGTACTTCTGCCTGAATGTTTTGTCTTGATAATAGTGCTAGAGCAGCTTAAACAACTTTGTCCCTCTTTACCGTAAACCGTAAGTTGCTGAGTAAAATAACCAGGTTTGTTATCGCCGTTTACAAAATCTTTAAGAGTAGTACCGCCGGCAGTTATAGCTTTAGTTAACACATCTCTAATTGATTTAATTAAATTTTCTATTTCATCATCCCTTAAATCGCTACCTGATTTATCCGGATGAATTCTAGCTAAATGAAGACTTTCGGAAGCATAGATATTACCGACTCCGACTATAACTCTATTATCCATAATCAAGTTTTTTATCGGTCTTTTTCTAGTTTGTAGCTTATCTTTTAGATATTCTAACGTCAATAAATCAGAAAAAGGCTCTATGCCTAAATCATTAAAAAATTCTTGTTCTAAGAGATCAGTCTTAAAACTATAAATCATACCGAAGCGTCTAGTATCGTTGAAAATTAACTTTTCGCCGTTACTTAAATCAAAAATCACATGATCGTGTTTTTGAGTTTTATAATTAGCAGATTGCAGAGTAAATCTACCGCTCATGCCTAGATGAACTATTAAAGAATAATCATTATTAAAATCTATAATTAAATATTTTGCACGACGCCTAACATCCAGTATATTAGTATTTAAGATTTCTGTAGCTAAAAGCGGGGATAGCTTATAACGTAAATTATCTCTTTTTAACTCTACATTTTCTACAATAAGCCCGATTAGCTTATCTTTTAGAGAGTTTTTAAGAGTTTCTACTTCAGGAAGTTCCGGCATTTGATACTAATATTTATAATAAAAAACTATGAACCAAACAAATTTTGGCCTTAAAAAAGTAGACTACACTAAAAAACAAGGTTTAGTAAATAACGTTTTTTCTAATGTCGCTGATAAGTATGATTTAATGAATGACTTAATGAGTTTGGGATTACATCGCTTATGGAAAGATGAATTTATTAGGCAAATTCCAAATCTTAACTCTCATATATTAGATGTTGCTAGTGGTAGCGGTGATATTGCTTTAAAACTTGCTAAAAAAGCAAGAGATAGAGTTAATAATATCTCTTTAACTTTAAGTGATATTAATGAAGAAATGTTAAAGCAAGCTAAGAAAAAAGCAATAGATCTGAATTTATTTCAAAATCTTAAATTTACTGTAGCAAGTGCTGAAGAACTACCGTTTCCGGATGATAGTTTTGATTATTATACTATAGCATTCGGTATTAGAAACGTACCTGATATAAATAAGGCTTTAAAGGAAGCATGTAGGGTTTTAAAGCCAATGGGCAAGTTTATATGTCTTGAGTTTTCAAAAGTAAAGGAAGGGTACATAAAAGATTTCTATAAATTCTACTCATTTAATATTATACCGAGTATTGGTCAAATGATAGTGGGTAATAAAGAGGCATATGAATATTTGGTCGAAAGTATAGAGTTATTCCCCTCACAAGACGAGTTTAGAATAATGATTAAAGACGCCGGTTTTGAGGAAGTCGGTTATAAAAATCTAAGTGGCGGAATAGTTGCTATCCACAGTGCGTATACTCGATGAACTTCAAAAATGGGCTACGTCGTTCTACAAGATCTGCGGTACTCACGTATTAAGTATACGCTCCGCTCCTCGACTTGTGAACTCCTTGCTCTTTTTGAAGTTGATCTTCGTATACTACTCTTTATTTTACTTCGGAGTATATAATAGATGATAAGTAATTTTTTTAATTTAATACGTATTTTTCGTATTATCAGTAAAAAGCAAATCTTAATTGATTCAAGAAGCCCTAAATATTTCAGGTTTATCGGTTATATATTAGCCTTATTTTTTGCTCCGGTCTCGTTAATAAAAAAATCACGGGAAGATTACGGCAAACGCTTAATAGATTGTTTAAGTGATCTTGGACCTATTTATATAAAATTTGGACAAACTCTTTCGACAAGGGCCGATTTAGTAGGAGCAGAGATAGCAGGTTATTTAAGGTTACTGCAAGATAAGCTACCTCCGTTTGATGGTGGGGTGGCTAGAAGGTTGATAACGTCATTGCGAGGAGACATTTATGTCGACGAAGCAATCTCAGCAAGCAAACAAAAGATTGCCACGCAGTCTACGACTGTGAGCCATGACGCCCTCCCTTTCTTACACCTCGATGATACCCCCATCGCTGCCGCATCAATTTCGCAGGTACATAAAGCACAACTTATAACCGGTGAATATGTTGCGGTAAAAATTTTGCGTCCGGGTATTCATAAAAAATATAACAGAGATATTAAGCTGCTATATTTTCTTGCAAAAATTATCTCAAAATTTTCTAAAGCAAAAAGGCTCAAACTGATTAAAGTAGTCGATAAATTTCATGAAACTATGAAATTTGAGCTTGATTTACGTTTAGAGGCGGCAGCAGCTTCTGAGCTTACGGATAATATGCGAAATGATATTAACGTGATAATCCCTAAAATATATTGGGATTTAACATCAGAAAATATACTAACCACCGAGTGGTTAGACGGCACTTCTATATATGATACTTTGCTACTAAAGGAAATGGGGTTAGAGCCTGCAAAAATATCTCAGGATTTTGCGGTAATGTTTTTCAATCAAGCCTATAGAGACGGATTTTTTCATGCTGATTTACATGCAGGGAATATTTTAGTGAATAAGCAAGGTAAGATAATTTTACTTGATTTCGGTATTATGGGCAGACTTAAAGAAAAAGATCGTTTAGCCGTTGCCGAAAGTCTATTTGGCTTTTTAAGGCGTGATTATAAATTAGTTGCTAAAGTACATTTAAGAGCCGGCTACATCCCATCAAATACTGATTTAGATTTATTCGCTCAAAGTTGTAGAGCAGTTACCGAGCCTATAGTAGGGACGCCCATAAAAAATATTTCCATAGGTAAGCTGCTTGCACATTTATTTAAAATCACGGAAGATTTCGGCATGGAAGTACAACCGGAGTTGTTGCTATTGCAAAAGACTTTAATAATGGTGGAAGGGATAGGCAGACAGTTAGACGGTAATGTTAATATGTGGCAGCTCGCCGAACCTTGGATTAAAAAATGGGCCGTGAAAAATCTAAGTCCTGAAGCGAAGTTGTTACGATTGGTAAAGCATGACCTAGATAGTCTAGAGGATATTATTTGACATATAAAAAATTATTAATATTATAGCCTTATATATTAAGAAATTTATTATTATGAAACTAAAAGATTTATTTATTAAATATCCTATTACTACTCCTTTTTTGGTTGATTGTAAAAATGATAAATTAGTATTTCCTTCAGATAAAGAACAAAAATATAAAAGAGACCTAAAAGAAACAATAGGAGAGGAAGAGTTTGAAAAATTAACGGCTTTAGATAAAATTGTTCAATGCCCCGAAAACTTAGAAAATATAGCTTTAGTAAGTATAGCAAAACATCTCGATAAACCACTGATAGTAGCGAAATTGTTTAATGATGTACAACGTGAATATTATAAATCCATATAGATCCCGATAATAATAATATTAAATCGATTTTGCATTTCTCAGAAATATATTTTATCGGTGATGTAGGGTGAATATGCCGGCTGAAGTTTTAAAACGCGAGTATAATGTCGGTACTATACAGCAAAAATCTTTACCGAAAATCATGGCATTATGGCCTGACCCTTACTATTACAACTGGATTCAGAAAAATAAAGAGTATAACAACCCGGATATAGATCCTCAGGTAATGGAGAATATCGTTTTATTGTGTGGAGAGGTTAGTATGGATTTACCGGTAAATGAAAAATTATAGTAAAAAACCATTGCAAGATAACCATGACTTTTAAAATTAACAAAAATTAAAAAGTAAAATTTTATAAACCTTTAAATTATATAAAGGTATTTAAATGTCTAAAAGCCAAGAACAAGAGCAGGAATCCATTGATAATATAAGGCAACAGCTTGATGAAGAATATAAAAACCTTTCGTGGGTTCAAGTTGGATATTTAGCTCTTGGAGCTGAAACAGGTAACAAAAAATATGATGAGTTAAATAAACGATATCTAGATCTTAATAAAGATAATTTAGGTATAATACAAAGTGTTATCCAAGCAGTCGGGAATGTTCCTAGTACATTGCAGTTTACCTGGGAGGCTTCTCAAGTTTTACCTGATCTTGCACTGGAGTTTAATAACCTCAGAAAAGCGAAGAAGTGCTACCACTAGTGTAGGTTCTATTGAAGCTGGTTGCAAGATGATAGCAGATGCAGAATCGCTTATAAAAAAATGTGCTTCTGTTTTACATTCCGAAACTATATCCAATAGTTCAAAAGAAACTCTTTTACAGTCTAAAGTTATTCCATATCTTCTCGCGCCTATTTTAAATAAGAGGCTTAGCAAAATAACAAAAAACTTTCAAACTTCCGAAACAGAAAAAATAAATGTATTAGACAAAATAAGTCCTAAATTTATCAGAGAATTATCTACACTAGGAGTAGATTTAATATCTAAAGTACTAGAAAGCGATTTAAACCCAAAAGTACAAGAAATAAATATTAAACAAAAAAACGCGTCATCTCAAGGTGCTATATTAAAAATATACATGACATTATTACTTCAGACAAAGTAAAACCCCTTCTTAATCACGATTTAGTACAATTTTAAAAAATCCTGATAATCAAAAGGGGTTAGTTCAAATTACGGAAAATATAATAAATAATAAAGCACAAAAAATCGCTAAACCTGAATTAATTGCAAATACAGTAGCACTACCTGTAAATTCTAGCGAAAAAATAATTGAAAGTACTCCTTCAGTTATAAAAGCTTATAGTCAGCTTAAAGAAAATGAAAAGCGCTACTTTTTTGACCTTGAGGATCCGGCGCTCATTTAGATCAATTTAAGAATCTTAAAACAACTCTTGAGCCTTTAAACGGCTTAATAGTAATTGATGAAATTCAAAGACAACCTGAAATTTTTCCTTATTTAAGAGTTCTTGCTGACTATTCAAACAAAAAATTTTTAATATTAGGTAGTGCTTCTGGAGAATTATTGCGACAATCTTCAGAATCATTAGCCGGCCGTATTGAATATACGGAACTTACTCCGTTCAATTTAATAGAGATAAATGATTTTAGGAGTTATGGTTAAGAGGTGGTTTTCCTAAATCATATTTAGCAAAAAATTATGTCCAAAGTCTTAGATGGCGTAAATAGCTACATCACTAGTGTTATCGAGCGTGATTTGCCTAGTTTAGGAATATCTCTTAATGCACATGTAATGAGGCAGTTATGGATGATGCTTGCTCATAATCATGGGCAATTATTAAATTATAGCGAGCTTGGAAGGTCGCTCGGTTTAACGGATATGACTATCAAACGTTATACTGAAATATTAGAGCAAACTTTTATGATTCGGTTATTAAAGCCTTGGTATGAAAATATCTCAAAACGTCAAGTGAAAGTACCGAAAGTCTATATACGAGATAGCGGAATACTACATGCCTTATTAGGGATTCACGAACATGATTGGTATGTTCATCCAAAACGCGGTCTTTCATTTGAAGGGTTTGTAATAGAGGAGTTAATACGTAAATTTACGGATGCAGAGTATTTTTTTTGGCGCACGCAAACAGGAGCAGAATTAGATTGATTAATTATTAAGAATGGTAAGAAATACGGCTTTGAAGTAAAAAATGCTGATGCTCCTAGTATTACTAAATCAATGCATACCGTTCTTGCCGATTTGCAGTGAGAACATTTATATATTGTTACTGCCGGGAATAATACATATAAAAAAACAGAAAAAATAAGTGTAGTTGGAATAGCGAACTTATCTAATTTACAGCTTGGTTAAAGTATATAAGTTACCATATTTCATTACCTTTAGTCTTATCATTACTTAATAATTCATGATGACAATTAGAATCAGTAATATTATCTAGTAATATATCTAATTCAGATTTTTCGGTGCTAGTAACTAAATTGTTATTAATTAATTTTAAACTACACATACGGGTTTTTAGTTTTTACGTAAATGAATCTAATAGGAACGCCCGGCATGTCAAAAGCCTCACGCATATTGTTTACTAAATACCTAGTATAGCTATCGGTAATTTTTGCCGGATTATTGGAAAATAGCTTGAAAGTAGGGGGACGGGTTTTTGTTTGAGTCATATATTTTACACGCACTCTTCTGCCGCCTTTTTGTAAAGGCAGCGGATGTGCTTCCGTAGTAAAATTAAGCCATTCATTTAATTTGCTAGTAGTTATTTTCTTATTCCAAATTTTATAAATTTTAAGACAAGCATCTAGCACTTGTGCAATATTTTGTTTATTTATTGCTGAAATGAATAGAACGGGGATACCTTTAACCTGAGGCAGATGAGTATTGATCTGATAATAAAATTCTTCCTGAAATGCTTCTTTTTCGGATTCTTTAACTAAATCCCATTTATTCACTACTATAACTATACTTCTTCCTTCATTTACCACATGGCTTGCAATATTTAAATCTTGCTGTTTTAAAGGAGCTAAAGCATCAATCATTAAGATTACGGTATTAGCAAATTTAATACTGTTAATAGTATCCGATGCCGATAATTTTTCTAAAGACTCTGTAATAGTAGATTTCTTGCGGAGTCCTGCCGTATCAATCAATTTAATATGATTATTTTTATATTGCCAATCAATTTCAATTGATTCACGAGTAATGCCGGCTTCAGGACCGGTTAATAATCTTTCATCATTAATAAGAGCGTTTATAAAAGTAGATTTTCCGGCGTTAGGTCTGCCACTAACTACTATCTGCAAACAATCTCCTTTAATTGGATCGGCTATATTTGTCTCGATTGCTTCTTCTTCAGGTAACTTGGCAATAATTTCGTCATATAAATCAATTAAGCCTGTGCCATGCTCGGCAGAGATAGCAATCATACTATCAAACCCTAATTTGTAGTACTCTTTATCAAAATCAAAAGCTTTCTCGCATTTATTAACTACCAATATAGCAGGCTTATTATATTTTCTAACAAAACTACTAAGTAACTTATCATCAGGTAATATTCCGCTTCTACCGTCAACCATAAAGCAAATTAAATCTGCCTCTAAAATTGCTTTAGTAGTCTGCTCCATTAACCTCTCTCCCATACTATTAGGATTCTCGTCAAGTCCTGGGGTATCAATTAACAAAAATTCAAAAGAGCCGATTTTGCCGTCTGTATATTTTCTATCTCTGGTGACGCCTGGCAAGTCGTGAACGATAGCTTTTTTACGTATGCTTAATCTATTGAAAAGCGTTGATTTGCCTACATTCGGACGACCAACTAAAGTAATGATTTTCTTAGTCATTATTAATATATTATTATGGTTAAGAGAACTAATAATGCCCCGATAAAACCTACTATATTTGCTATTATAATAGGTGTATTTTTTATTAATATGCCGTATATAAGCCAACTACAAAGAGCAATAGCACTTATAGTAAAGGCGGGCATAGAAACAGAAGCTGAAGATTGGCAGGTGAAAATCTTATGAGCCTGTACATAAAACATAAAATTGCCGATTGTACCGACAATCGTCATATATTTTTCGTAAAATGTCATGAATTTTGGCGACATATATTTATTTTTAAAAAGTGGTCTATGTCATTCCCGCGTAGGCGGGAAGCCATTAAAATCATATAAAAACTTGTTTTTATATGGTTATTTTATCAAATTATGTAACTTCTATATCAATATTAAAGCTATTTTTTTGGACTCCCGCCTACGCGGGAATGACATACGGCATCCTAAGATAGCAACATTCCACATTGACTATCCCTTAAAACTCGCAATTACCGGTATATGATCTGAAGGTTTTTCTTGAGTCCTTAAATTATAATCCATATAGCAATTTTCTAAATAGTCAATAGTATTATTACAACCAAGAATCATATCAATCCTCATACCTTTATTTTGTTCAAAACATCCGGCTCTATAATCCCACCATGAAAATTCTTGTTTATTCGGATGCATTAATCTGTATAAATCCTCAAATCCGGAATTTAGAATAGTGCGTAATTTTTTTTGTTCAACCTCAGTAAAACAAGTAGTTTCCGCCAGTAGCTTAGGTGAATATACATCTATATCGAACGGTGCAATATTGAAATCACCGCCTATGATAGTTTTTTCGTCAAAAGATTTTTTAGTTGATAAATAATTGATAAAATTATCATAAAATGCTAGTTTTGCTACAAATTTATCGCTACCGACAAATGAACCGTTAGGAGCATAGAGCGAGATTATATTACAAAACCCTATAGGTAATGATAATTTTATTTCTAAGAATCTTGCTTGATCACTGCAGTAATTATTCGGAAAATCCTTAATTATTTCATCGGCAGGAAATTTTGAAATTATAGCAACGCCGTTATATGATTTTTGTCCGTGAACATAAGAATTATAAGGTAGGTCGGATAATGCATCAAAAGGAAATTTTGCGGTTTCGCATTTTATTTCTTGCAATAATAAAATATCTGGAGTTTCTTTAGATAAAAAATTACGCAATAAATTAAGTCTTGTTTTTATGGAATTAATATTCCAAGTAGCTATCTTCATGTTTGTTTTTCTATATCTTCTAATTTTTTATTACGGAATCGCCACTCAAGAAAACCAAAATGATAAACTAAGAGACTAGTAATAAATGCTCCAGAAATTACTATACTCATTGAATATTTTATTGTATGATAATTTGGATTACTACTGTACATATCTAATAATACGCTAAAAGCTATACCCCATAATACAGTGATTTCAATACTAACTCCTCTTGGTATCCTCTTAATTGCATTTTCTTTCATAATAAAATCTCGTAATATTGCACTGCAATTAGCCGTAATGAAAGCAAAAAACGGTCCCCAAAAACTATAGAGGCTCAATTTTGTGAATAATAATCATTGCAACTCCTATAATTATACAAGTTGCTTGTCCGAATGAATCGCAAATTGCTACTAATTGTTCTCAATAATTATCTTCAGCAATCTGTTTATTATAATAGCTGAATAATTTAATAATTGTAAAACCGAGTAAAACTACTACAAATATGTAATAGAAATAAAAAGGAGTAAAATAGAAGTTTAAATGTCTGGTATCAATCATGGTTTACTATTAAATCTAGCATTATACAGCTACTTAACAGACGGTAATACCGCAAATAAAAATGTACCAAATAAAGTACTATTTTTTCTGCTACTCAAAATAATTCCCGAAAAAGCAAAAGCAAGGCAACCAAGTAAACCTATATAACATGGCACCAACGAGAATCTATAGATTTAGGTAATAGAATATGATATATGTATGTCTTAATAATTTTTTTATACTCGTTACTTGCAAGAAAATCATCTATAGCAAAATTAAATTGTTCAACTTTTGGCAAGTGGTTCAATAATAAATAATGATAATTCTTCAACACGATAAGGCTTTAAAAAATAAGCGTAGTTACTGTTCTCAGTAGTATATAAGTAGCTCCTGCTGTCATGTCGGCATTGCCGCTTTGAATATCTAATTGATCTTGATACCAGCTATCTTGATTGTACTCAATATTGATACCTATTTTTGCAGCAATAGCGTTAATTAATTCTATATCCATACCGGAAACGGTAGTATGACCGTTTGAATCAGCAATTAAGTATTGATAAGGCTCATTTACATACCATGCATTTATCAAAGTTTTTTTATCAGCTGTCCCTTCGCATTCTAAAATTGCTTGTTGTTCGTTCGTGTCTATGCTTAAAGCATACAAATTTTTAGAAATGAGAAGTATAAAAATAAAAAGCTTTAAAATTTTCATGGTCTGTATTTTTTTAGAATTAAAATGTCATCCCGTAGCAATATTTTATCGTCATTGCGAGAAGAATTACGCAGTAATGCGACGAAGCAATCTCAGGAGCTTATCATTATTTCATGAGATTGCCACGCAGCCTACGGCTGCTCGCAATGACGATAAAAACCAAAGCCTCTAATCACGCACTACTTTAATTTCACCGTCAGAAAATTTAATATTAAAAATTTTTTCATTCGCAGCAGTAATTTTAGAAGATAAAAAATTACCCGTTTCTCCTTTAACTATAGCAAAACCTCGTTTTAATACGTTGTGATAATCAAGGCTTGCAAGTAACGTACTATTTAATTCTAATTTATACTCAAAGTTTTTCAAAGTATTATTTGCCGATTTTGATAGATAAGCTGTTTGATGTGTTAATTCTAATGTTTTGTAATTGATTATTTTAGCAGGGTTTACTCTTTCTTTAGAAAAAGATTTAATCTTTGTGTCTTGTAGTTCAATAAAGTACGGTAAAGCATCTAGTAAATTAAAACCGGTTTCGTCCAGTAATTGCTGCCTATTATTTATATAGTGAGAGAGATATCTGTGTATTTTATCGTAATTTACTATATTTTGTTCGTGATATTTAATTAACCGGCTAGTATTATTCAATAATATTTTTTCATAAGATTGTAGCGTATTATTTAAAATAGATCGTACCGGTACGGCAAATTCTGCGGCAGCAGTCGGTGTTGGAGCTCTTTTATCGGCTGCTAAATCTATTAAAGTATAATCCACTTCATGACCTACTGCGGAAATAATAGGAATTTTTGAGTTATAAGCAGCACGTACTAATATCTCATCGTTAAATGACCAAAGATCTTCTATAGAACCGCCACCTCTAGCAACGATTATAACACGTGGTTTATTTACCTCTTCTAAATTGTGAAATCCTTCAATTGCTTCAGCAATTTCATTGCCGGAATTTTCGCCTTGTACGCTAACCGGCCATATTATTATTCGAGTCGGAAAACGTTCGCGAATACGATGAATAATATCTTTAATAACAGCACCGGTTATTGAAGTGATAACGCCTATTTTATCAGGTAAAAAGGGTATAGGAATACGTATTTTATTAAATAAGCCTTCTTTCTCGAGCCTGGCTTTACGCTCATTTAGAATTTGCAGCATAGCTCCAAGTCCTGTGGGTTGCAAATTATCTACCGATAATTGATAACGTGAATTACCTGCATAACTTGAGAGTTTACCGCTAATTACTACTTCCATGCCGTCATTTAAAGGAAATTTGATTTTAGCAAGAATAGGACGCCAGCAAGTACAGGCTAAAATGGCGGTATTTTCTTTTAAGTTAAAATAAGCATGACCTGAGCTTGCTATTTTTAAGCCTGAAATTTCGCCTTTTACCTTAATATAGCCAAAATTATTTTCTAATAGCTCTTTGATTTTATTAGAAATTTCACTAACTGAAAACTCTTTGGTTGCTTGATGCGCAATGAAATTGTCTAGCATTTTATTAGTACTTGGTGTTTTGCGCTGAGGGTAGCACATTATTCGTCATTACGAGGAGAAACTATAAGTTTTGACGAAGCAATCTTAGGAGTTTATCCTACTTCATGAGATTGCCACGTCGATGCTATGCATCTCCTTGCGATGACCGGTTATCATCTCCATAGAATAACCTTGCACTACAAAAGAGCAAGCAAAATTTTTTATTATTTGATATATTGCTAATAGCTTGCTATTATTTTTTACTATTAAAATATATTTATTAATATAAATGCTACTGCGAATAATATGTTTGCTTATTATCATAATATTTTCTTTGGTAAGTTTTGCCGCTCTTTCTAAGAATGGTCAAAATATTAAAATAAGCAATATTATAGCTGACTTCGTAGAGTATAATGAAAATCAGGATTTGATATATGCTAAAGGTAATATAAGAATTATCACGGATGAGTATTTATTAATGGCAGATAATTTACTTTATGATATAGAAAACGATATTTTATGGGCAGAAGGTAATATCCGAATTAAGGATAAACAAAATCGGATAATAGAGGGAGGCAAAGTGGTTTTAAAAGATGAATTTAAGAAAGGTATCATATCGGAATTCATTTTGCTTTCCGGTGATAATAATCTTTTAATTGCTAAACTTGCTGAAAGAATAGATGAAAATAATCTTACGCTGCACCATGCTGAGTTTACCCCTTGTGATGTTACTTGTAATAGAAACCCTATTTGGCAAATTGCTGCTAAGGATACTTATATTCATTCCGCAGAGCATAGAGTAGTTTATAAAAACGTGTTTTTTGCAGTATACGGTGTACCGATTTTTTACTTACCGTATTTTTTCCATCCGACTCCTACGGCCCCTGCAACTTCCGGATTATTGGTACCTGACGTCAAAAATAAAGGGTTTGGCATCCCCCTATATCTACGTGCAAAACCTAATATGGATTTTACTCTCACTCCAAGAATTTTTAGTAAATATCAAACTTATGAGCTAGAAGCACGTTATCGCCTGAATGATACCGATAATATGAATTTTCAAGTTAGTTACGGTAAATTACCGTATTTTCTAGAAAAAGACGGAAGTGTAGTGCAAAATAAAAAAGTTTCTTCTTATCATTATATAGCAAGCGGTAATTTTATTAGTACCGATAAAGTTTATGATTACGGTTTCAGGGTGGAGCGTACATCGGATAAAGCTTATTTAAAAAATTATTATAATAACTACGCTTCATATTTAACTTCTAAAATATTCTTAAATAAAATTCATGAGGCTGATTATTTTTCGGCGGAAGGATTAAGTTTTCAAGGCTTAGGTAGTAATGATCGTAGATATACCGATCCTCTAGTATTACCAAAAATCAATACAAAAAACGTGATAAATTTGAATGATAATGACAACAGCCATATCGTTGTTGAAAATAATACGTTAATGTACAAAGAAAGAATAGGAAAACAAGTTGCTAGAACCTCTTTGCAACTATCCTTTATGTATAATGTGCTGACTGCTTCAGGACAAATTTTTGATTTTGCGGCTAAAGATAGAGGCGATTTTTATCTTGCTAGACAGGCTTATGTAGATAAGCCGAGAGAAAGTAAATCATTTCAAAGGAATATACCGGAATTGCAAACTTTATGGCGTTATCCGTTAGTAGGCAATATAACAAAAACGATAAATTTACTTATTGAGCCGGTAGTTTCTTTTACTATGGGACGTAAACTATCTAAGAAAGATAAAAAATTTGTTATAATTGATCCTGCTAAATATGAATTATCCGAAAAAAATATCTTTTTATCCAACCGTTATAGCGGTATTGATTGCCATGATTTTGGTAATAGATTAAGTTACGGCTTAAATACTAGTATTGCTAAAGAAGAAAATTATTTAAAATTATTTTTAGGACAATCCCGTAATACAAGATATAGTATAGATTTGCTGGCTGATGATACAGAAAATGTAGGGCAGATACTAGGTAATCTTTCTAATAATTTAGAAGTGTTTTATAGCTTTCGGAAAGATAGATATTTCAGACCTATTAGAGATGAAGTGGGAGGAAATTTTAACTATGATAAGATTAACTTTCTAGGTAGTTTTATTCAGCTTACCAATCTTAACAAATATTATTCCGTAGAAAGTATAAAGGTTTCAAATAATAGAGTACGACAATTTTATGGAGACATAAATTATCAGCTAGCGGAAAATTGGACTATAGGCTTTGGTGTACGCATTGATCTCTCGAGACGATCTCCAAATTTACTTACTCGAACTATTAGGATGACATATGCTAAAGATTGTGTTAGAATTACTGCAAAGATTTATTCCGATTATCTAGCCGATGGAAGTAGAGGAATCAAAAAGACTACCTCTTCGCCGACTATTTCTATCGGTTTAAAAGTTTTAAACATGTGAGTATGCTCGTTTTATTTGAAAAATTGGCTACGTCGTCTTATAAGTTCTGCGGTGCTCACGTACTAAATGTACGCTCCGCTCCTTGACTTATAGACTCCTTGCTCTTTTCCAAATAAAACTTCGTCTACTTACTGGTCACTTATTCAGAGTATCACATGAGAAAATTATTATTAATCATTACCGTTTTTTTTACTTTTAATGTAGCACAAGCATCATTACCGAATATAGTAGCATCCGTAAATGATGAACCTATTACTCTTAATGAGTTCCGTGCTAGAAAAAAAATGATTATGGCACTAAATAATGTTGAAAGTCTAACGCCTGCTCAAGATAAGCAGCTAAGTGACTTAGCACTCAAGAGCTTAATTGACGAATCTTTGCTTTTTCAATATGCAGGAGATAGAGAAATTCCGCAAGAAGAGATAGATAACGCTATTAAGTCTATTGAAGATCGTAATAAAATGCCTCACGGTTCTCTTCTGCAGTATCTAAAAAGCAGATCGGTTAATCCTGATAGTTTTATTTCCCAAATTAAATCCGAGTTGATTAAAATGAATATTTTATCAATTCTATCAAGATCGGTACAAGTAAGTAATAAAGAAATAGATGTCGCAATTTTATCTAGCGATCAAAAAGACGTAGAAATTTCAATGCAAGTATTTACATCTAAAGATGGTAGCAATAAAGCGTTTACGCAGATGAATAATTTAAAAAATCGACTAAAAAAATGTGCGGATGTTAAAAAATCGTTTTATGATAATTTTGCTACTATGCAAATTATTACCGATAAGCTTAGCAAGATAGAAGGCGTAAAACAAACTATTGTAAAGGACTTAACTCCTGATAAAGCAAGTAATGTTTTTGAAGTAAATAACAAATTTGAAATAACATTAGTGTGCAGCAAAAAAATCTTAAATGTTAATGAAGATGAAAATAATTATGTAGTAAATTTCCTAACCAATAAAAAGATTTCGCAAAAAGCACAAAAAATGTTTGAAAATATGCGTAAGAAAGCAGCTATAAAAATAATGCTGCCGTCTTAGTGTGTGTTATTCTATGTCATTCCCGCGTAGTCGGGAATCCAGAAAAATAACCTTGATTATTAATACAGAATTATATTTGATAAAAACAAACATATAAAAACAAGTTTTTATATGTTTTACTGGATTCCCGCTTTCACGGGAATGACATACCCTACTATGCTCCCTTCAATTGCAAAACATGCAGCTTTACATCAAGTTAATCCTCTTAAAAAGCACGGACAAAATTTTATTTTTGACAGTAGTCTATGTGATAAAATCGTACGTGCAAGTAACCTGGCAGAAAATAGCCGAGTATTAGAAATAGGGCCCGGCACAGGAGGGTTAACTAGGTCAATATTGCAGAAAAATCCTGAATCCTTAACTGTTATAGAAACAGATGAGAGATGCCTCCCGCTCCTTAATGAGATTAAAGAATGTTATCCTAATCTAAATATTATTAAACAAGATGCTCTTAAAATAAATTTAACCGATTTAAGCTATGATATAGTCAACTCAGTTGGATTTGCATACAAGAAGTTAGAGGTGAAGCCTATAACTAATAGGAGAGCGACGAGTAACGATATAGGCGAGTCCAAATCAATTGACTATAAAGTAACTATAATCTCTAATTTACCGTATCATATAGGTACTGAGTTAGTGATTAGATGGCTGAAAGAAGCACGACTAATTACTAGTATGACGCTAATGTTACAAAAGGAAGTAGTAGAACGTATTTGTGCTATGCCCTCAACTAAAGCATATGGCAGATTATCGGTAATATGTCAGCTAATAGCTAAAGTGGAAAAGTGCTTTGACGTAGAGCCAACTGCTTTCTATCCACCTCCTAAAGTATATTCTGCGATAGTTAAACTAATACCTTTAGAAAATCCGCCGTCTATTGCTCTGATAAATAAAGTTGAGCAAATAACAAAGCTTGCTTTTGCAGGACGACGGAAAATGATCAAATCATCACTGAAAAATCTTGTACCTAATATACATGAAGTATTAACGCAGTTGAAAATCAATGATAATTATCGCGCTGAAAATCTTGCCCCTCAAGATTATTTGAGAATTGCTGAAATATTATAGCCTGCATCATTCATCTTTATCTAACTTTTTTGCTTCTGCTTCTTGCTGTAGTTTATATTCTGCTGCTTTTTCTTCTATATAGTTAAAAAAGAAATCACAGAAAGTTAAAAAACTATTCCAAGAGTTATTAGTATTAACTTAAGCTCTTTCCTTGCATTTTGAGCTTTTAATTTCTTTGATTCCTCTTCATCAATATAAGAACTCAGAGGTTAAAATTTCTTCTTTTTTATATTTTAACTCTTTAAAATTAGCTTATATATTAATGATAGAGTTTAATTATCATGTGAGAGAAGTAATTTATAGGGGGGGGTAATAAGTCAATAATTATATATTTAATAAATCTATCTTACTCAAAAATACGGCTTTTTCTATTTACTAGGTAAATACAATTTAGTTCTTGAGTCTTATAATAAAGCAATTGAGCTTGATCCTACAAATTCTGAAGCACACTATAATAAACAACATTTATTAAAGCGTATGTATTATTAAGTAAAAAACGCTGAAAAGCTTTTACTTATTGCCTTTTCAATCTATTCTGTTTGCTAGATTTCTTTAGTCTAAAATAAGCGAGGCAGTGATGCTATTCGTCTATTGTAATTTGCTTGATTTCGACAATTGTCTTATGCAAATGTTCAGCTAAAGCAAACATATTAAATAGCATTGGCTTGGTGGTTAGTTTTTTGCGGCAATCTCTAAATCAGTTTCGCTCATAATATCTAGTTGCGATGCGAATTAATACATTAGGGGCACAGCTACGCATTAATTTCGGTTATCGCTACAGGTTTCCTTGATATCAACAGCCTCAAGTGTCTATAAGATATTTAAAAGTTCCAGCGTGAGCGCAAAAAGACGTTTAGTAAATTTAATATTTGGGAACTTAATATTGAAACCTGAAAAGCTTGATTTTATGCTGCGTTCGCCGTTTGATACATTGGTGAACTTGCCTAAAAATGGCGAATGGTACCCGCGGCCGGACTTGAACCGGCAAGAGCTTACGCTCCACGGATTTTAAGTCCGTTATGTCTACCATTCCATCACGCGGGCAGCTGTGGATATTAAGGTTGCATTTGCTAAGTGGACAGATTAATAAAAAAAATACAAAAAAGCAAGTACTTTTATCGTTAATATATTAGTCTGATATGAAAAAGTTATTAAACACCTTTAAAATAGTTAGTTTACTCATTAATTTATTAGATAATGAACTTAAATAGTGACAAAATAGTAATAATATGATAGATTAGTTTCAGAAAGTAATACTTTCTCTTGCATGTTATTGACATGTTTATTGACAAATGCCGCAAGGTAAGGTAGTTTTGCATAATGAGTTTTTATCGGCTCTTATATTTAAGTAAGGCTTAAAGTAAAATTTAAGTTTTAGTTATTATAAGCGTGTGTTAAGTTCAAATAAGTAATTTCTATCTAATAAAGGTTTTTATGGCTACAAATATAGTAGGTAAAGTTAAGTGGTATAATTCTACGAAGAATTTTGGATTTATTGAACAGGAAAATGGCGGCAAAGATGTGTTTGTACACAAATCAGCCGTAGACGCAGCAGGTTTACATAGCCTTGAAGAAGGACAAGATGTAATTTTTGATCTTGAAGAAAAGCAAGGAAAAGCCTATGCTGTTAACCTCAGAATGAAATAAATATATTTATAATACCAAAAGCAGCTATCCAAAATTGTTTATAATTTAGGGTAGCCTAGTCATCTTTATCAAAATAGTAAATATTTTGTTTTTGTCTTATAATAACCTATATAATTTTAAGTATAATAAATTATTTTTACTAAAGGGCATGAAAATGCCCTAAATCTAATAATATTATTCTGGCTTGAATAAGATTCTAAAATAGTTTCATTATTCATTATCGTTTTATATATTTAGTTGGTGTTTTGTAATCTAGCTTAAGCATATTTTTTGATTCAGGATAATTATATAAGTCGTTATTTTAATTTACTATAACTTATTTTTTATACAATAGACCTCTTGCATAACTTATCTTATAAAGGGAATAAGAACTGCTACTCTACGCAGTGTACATAGTTAAGTATGTAAGGATGAGAGAGCAGCGTCGATGTCTCATATATCTTTAAGAAATGAGTTATGTTAAGAGGTCTAATCAATAATGTGCATATTTTGATTTAAAACTATATTGGATTATATAATGAAAAATTTTAATTTATCTGAAGAATTAATTATTGCTCTCGAGACAATGAATATAACTGAGCCGACTGAAATACAAAAGCAATCGATTCCGGTTGCAATGGCGGGATCGGACATACTCGCTTCTAGCCAAACAGGTTCAGGCAAAACTCTTGCTTATTTATTGCCGTTAATTGATTCATTTATTAAAAATAAAACTACTGCTTTAATTCTTGTTCCGACTAGGGAATTAGCAACGCAAATACACAGTACTTTAAATAAAGTAACTATATCCTATAAAATTAATAGTGCAGTTTTGATAGGCGGTGAACCGATGCCTAAACAATTTATGCAATTAAAAAAGAATCCAAAAGTGATTATCGGTACGCCGGGGCGTATTATCGATCACTTAAATAGGGGAAGTCTAAAAATTGATCGTATAGGCATAACCGTACTTGACGAAATGGATAGAATGCTTGATATGGGGATGAAAGAACAATTAGAAGAAATCAATAAATTTTTACCGGAAAAAAGACAAGTTTTAATGTTTTCCGCTACTATGCCAAAACATATTATTGCTGTTTCTCAAAAATATCTAAACAATCCGGTACGTATTACGGTAGGTGCTACTAATAAAGCAGCTGCAGAAATAAAACAGGAATCAATGCATGTTTCTGATAAAGAAAAATTTAGTGAATTAACTAAACAACTTGGTAATAGGGAAGGATCGGTCATTATTTTTGTGAAAACTAAACGCTCTGCCGATCAATTAGCTAAAATGTTGAAATATGAAAATCATACAGCAGAAGCTATACACGGTGATTTAAGTCAGCGTCAACGTGAAAGAGTAATTTTATCATTTCGTAAGTCAAACCATAGAATAATGGTAGCAACTGATGTAGCGGCTCGTGGGCTTGATATTCCTCATACACAGCATGTTATTAATTATGATTTACCTATGTGTCCTGAAGATTATTTACATAGGATAGGTAGAACGGGTAGAGCAGGGGCTACCGGATATGCGTTGTCTTTTATTTCTCCTGATGATGTTATTAGATGGCATGCAATCGATCGTCTAGTAAATAAAGGAGAATCTACGCTACGTAGTGAGTTTAGAAGTGATAAAAATAATCGTAAAAGATCATTCGGTAAAAGAGCCGGCGGTGACGGTAAAAAGTTTAATTCTTTTGATAGTAGCCGTAAAAGAACCTTTGACGGTAACAGCTACGGTAATAAAAGAAAAAAAGTATCGTAGTTTAGATTTACGACATCATTTATATCATTGCGAGGAAATTACGTAAGTAATTGACGAAGCAATCTCAAGAGTTTATTATTATCTCATGAGATTGCCACGCAGTCTTATGGCTGCTCGCAATGACGATTAGATATCCATGCGGGCAATGCCTTCGCAGGAATGACATCCGTATATTTTAAAGGAGGATAAATTCATAAGTTTAAATTTTTCACGATTTCAATATATGTCTAATATTTTCTTTATATTAATAATTTCTTTTCCCGGAGGTTTAATTTATTTACTTACCGGTTCAACTCTTTCTTTTTGGCTTCGAGAATCCGGTTTTGATAAAATCACTATCGGGCTTTTTAGTTTAGTGAATTTTATTCATATATTTAAATTTTTATGGGGTCCTTTGCTTGAAAAAGTAAGTTTTGCTCCTTTAAGTAAGCGGGGATATAAATATTGTTTAATTATTGCTTTGGTTAGTTGTATTTTTTGTGTATATGTTCTAACAAATTTTAACCCTAACACTCATTTTATACCATTTGCTTTATGCTTAGTAGCTGTGGCATTTTTTTTTTCCATTTATGATATGTTACTTCAATCATCACAGATGTTACTGATTACAAATAAAAATTGGGGCATAAGTGAGGCAGCTTGTACTACAGGTTTTAGAATAGGTATACTTATAGCAGGTTCAGGAGCGTTATATTTATCTACTATCATATCCTGGCAAGATGTTTATCGTGCTATGGCAATTTTATGTATACCGTCATTACTATTAATTATAATCTATCCGCTTAAATTTAAAGATAAGATAATTATTAATGATTTTGATAGATTTTGGCATGCTTTTTATGATTTTGTCAAAAAACCTAAATGGCTAATAATTGTTAGTTTTATGCTTCTGTATCGTCTTCAAGATAATTTTCTGTCAATTATGCCGAATATGTTTTATCTCGATATTGGGTATACGAAGAAAGATTTAGCTCTTGGATATAAAGCTTTCGGTATGTGCGCTACAATCCTTGGCGGTTTTATAGGTGGGTTTTTATGCCGAAAATGTGAATATTCTTATTTGCTTAAAAGAGCATTAATATATCATGCTTTATCTAGCCTATCTTTTTTATTTCTCTATTTTTATAATCGAGATATTACAAGTTTGTATATAGCGGTCTTTTTTCAAGAATTTACCAAGGGCTTAACTATGTCGCCGTTTTTTTCTTACCAATTAAGATGCTGTAGTTCTAAATATTGTATAACCCAAATTGCTTTAATGACTTCTATTGCTTATATTAGTACCATATTGTTTGGTAGTATTTCAGGCTATGCAGCTACTTATTTAGGCTGGACTTATTTCTTTATTGTAGCGGGATTTTGTTTTATACCGGCTTATATATTAATTAGATATTTACCGCCTTATGTTATTCCTAGCTAAAAGCGGGAATCTAGCAAAATATTTATAATTGTCATTGCGAGGAGGCGTTGTTGTTGTGTGGATCAATTTCACCTCTGTCATCCCGTGGCTTGACCACGGGGTCCATAAAAACAATAAAAAATACTAATAATTTTAGTATTTTTAACTGGCTCCCGTGGTCAAGCCACGGGATGAGACACCGAGTGCTTTACCGGTCCCTGCAACAATGCCTTGCGAGGAGCGCAGCGACGTGGCAATCTCTCTTAAATTTCATGAGATTGCTTCGTCGGCATAAATGCCTTCTCGCAATGACGTGGATAGGGTAGTATTGGATTCCTGCTGCCGCAGGAATGACATATACGGTTTTTGAGAGCCATGCCAAAATGCCTAAATACAAATATATTGTAAAAGTAGTACTATCAATTTATAATAATCAATAAATTTATTAGTGTGCTTTAATTATGTTTATTCAAACTGCAGATACTCCAAATCCGGATGCAATAACATTTTTCCCGGGGCAGGAAATAAGTAGTGATCAGCCGGTATTTTTTAGTGAGCTTGCTGAAGTACAAGGAAGAAGCAAACTTGCAGAATCATTATTTCATATTAATAATGTAAAATCAGTGTTTTTCGGTAGTGATTTTATAACAGTAACTAAACAAGCTGAAGGTAATTGGCAAGTTATAAAGCCTGAAATTTTAATGGTTATTATGGATCATTTTGTTTCAGGCTTTCCTGTATTTGAAGAAAACACCAAAGCAGATAATGTAAATCATAACCTTGATGGGCTTTCGGAAATAGAGAAACAAATCGTAGAGATTATTGAAACTAGGGTGCGTCCATCTGTTGCACAAGACGGCGGCGACATAATATATAAAGGCTTTGAAAACGGTGTAGTTAAATTAGCACTTCGTGGTGCATGTCTTGGATGTCCTAGTTCCACCATCACCTTAAAAAACGGCATTGAGTCCATGCTTAAACATTTTGTACCGGAAGTGCAAGAAGTTGAAGCTGTAGAGGAAGATTTTGAGTAATTTAGTATGCTAACTGCGAGCGACTACGGACCTTGTTGTTGTATAGGTTTAGTCTTCGTCATTGCGAGCAGAAACTGCAAGTTTCGACGAAGCAATCTAGTAAAAAATTCTGATTTACAGAATTTTTGATTATTTTTTCTGGGTTGCCACGCAGTCTACGACTGCTCGCGATGACGTTAAATGTCATATAGTATATTAAATTTTTTTGAAGAATAGTATGGTTCTATTCTTCCTTTGCAGCATTGATTGTATCATTTTGATGCCAAATAACGTAATGTAGTTCAACATCTTTTGGAGCATATATACTACGATAGGTAGTTTGCTATTATATTTTAAAAATGTTTCATCGCCTAAAAATACACTAACCGGGTTGTATGGTTGCTTTTACGTTTGGGCATGCCATCATTGTACTAGCAGGGTGATCGCTAACTTGATCGATTATATAATAATTATATCCCCATCCTTCTAAAGTTTTTGTTTCCAGCTTACCACCAAACCAAACACGATTACACAATCTTGCATTGCATTTTTTGTTGCTTGCAATTCTACTTTTAGCTTTTCTTCATTGGACTCTGTAGGTAAATGAATTACATAACGCTTTTGATTTTCAAGTGGCGTAGAGATAGGGTGTAATATCTTTTAACCGCTTATCGGTATCGGCTAATAAATCAGTATTTAAAAAACATGATATAAGAAATAGTATAATTTTATTTGGCATATGATTATTTTTTAAATTAGAATTCATTATCTCGTCTAGAGGAGTTATATAAAAAGAATTTATTTTCTTTTAATATATGCTGATTATTTAAACTAAAAACTTTCATGGCAAGCCTTTCATTATTAGGTAATCTAAAATATATTTCTGATCCGTTATTGGATTCAAAAAAATTACATTTATTATAAGCACCTAATAATAATAAATGATTTAATATATCTCTATGGTAACTTGTTCTTCAAGGTTTATAATCTTAGGAAATAATATGTGATTATTGTGATTATTTTGTATATTTGAAATAAGAATATTTTGAGAGTTATATTGCTGTTTTTCCAAATATATTTTTGCAAAATTATTTTGTTTTAATTCTGTAAAGGTTAGTTTAGCCTTATATTTTTGTTTGTCACTAGAAAAGTTAGGTAGCGTTTCTATTAAATGAAAATCAAGGGAGGTTTCGCTAAATCTTGTATTTAGCATCTTATTTTGATTTAATTCGGTAAAATCTAATGCGGCATAGTGTGTTGCTCCGTCAATGTCTAAACTATATATACAGGCTTATCTTCTAATATCTCTTCAAATAAATCAGCCCATAGCTCGTGTAACTCTTGTAAAAAATTTTGAGCATGTTCTTTAGTTTTACAAACATCAATTTGATTTGCAAAGCTTTTTGCTATAAAAAACTTTAAATCTTTTTGATCCGATAAAGATAAAGCATGAATGTGACATTTAAATGTTTTATCTACATAATTTATTAGTGATGCAGTATCTGCAGGAAAATTTTTAGTTATTTCTATAATTCTTTTTTATGCTGTTCTGAAATTATATTCATTTTCTAATCTAATCCCGTTTCTTTCTTAAAAAAGCCGGTATGTCATGAATATCAGACTCTTTATTATCTTGATCTAGAGTACTAACAACAACGTTTTTGCGTTCTAAAGTTTGATGATTTGAAGCACGCAGAGAACCCCATATTTTTCCTAAAAATGATGGTTTGGGTGAGTCATCTTCAGATTTGTTGAAAGTATTTGCATGTAACCCTAGCTCTTTTTCATTTCTGATAAAATTTTGATTTATTGGAGAGTCGGTAATTTCAATATTTTCAGTACTGTAGCTGTTAAAATCAGGAATTTCTTCTATTTGTGTAGGTTGTGCTATAGCTTTATTATAAGTTTCCTCAGAAACTATATTGGTAGTTTCAGCTATTGCGGTTTTATATGTAGGTACTTTATCGGCATCAATACCGGTAGCAACAACTGATACTCTGATAATTCCTTTTAATTCCGGATTAAATGTTGAACCGAAAATAATATTAGCATCAAGGTTATCTACTTCTTCTCTAATTCTATTAGCAGCGTTGTCAACTTCAAATAAGGTCATGTCGGAACCGCCGGTAATATTGATTAATACACCTCTTGCACCGCACATTGAGCTATGATCTAGCAGTGGATTTGAAATTGCAGATTCTGCCGCTTTAATAGCTCTATCTTCGCCACTAGCTTCACCTGTACCCATCATTGCTTTACCCATTTCGCTCATTATTGCTTTAATATCGGCAAAATCAAGATTAATAAGTCCCGGCATAATCATTAAATCCGTTACTCCTCTAACGCCTGCATGTAATACGTCATCTGCCATTTTGAAAGCATCGGCAAACGTCGTTTGTTCATTAGCAATACGGAATAGATTTTGGTTCGGTATTACAATTAAAGTATCAACGAATTGCTGTAATTCAATAAGTCCTTTATCGGCAGTTTTCATACGATGACCGCCTTCAAAATGGAAAGGTTTAGTTACTACCCCAACCGTAAGGATGCCTAGTTCTTTAGCAATGCGTGCAATAACCGGTGCAGAACCGGTACCTGTACCACCGCCCATACCTGCCGTAATAAATACCATATTGCTATTTTCTAGGTAACTACGAATTTCGCTTTCTGATTCTTGAGCAGCAAGTGCTCCAACCTCAGGAGAAGCTCCTGCCCCAAGACCTCTAGTCGTAGAAACACCGAGTTGTATTTTGTTAGTGCATAAAGAATGTTCAAGCGATTGTGCATCAGTATTAGCTACTACAAAATTAGCACCTTGCAGATTAGCACTAATCATATTATTGACTGCATTACTACCTGCACCCCCAACGCCAAAAACTGTAATGGTCGGCTTTAATACTATATTTTCAGGAGCTTTGATATTTAAAACCATGATACTCTTTTATTTTATATAATTAATGTTTAAGTATAATAAAAGATTTAGAAATTTCCATAAACTTTTTATGAAAAATGTGGATTATTTTCTTTTATAGTGAATTAGCTTGAATTATGGATGATTTATAAGAAATATTTTATTTTTTTAAGGGCATAGCGAATACCGTTAATGCTAATCCATTTACGGTATGAGATATGTTCTTAAAAAATTAAAAGATGATATAGAAATTGTCCATAATTCAAGCTAATTCACTATGTAATAGTGGAATGCCGTTATTATGACATGCTTTGATTAATGCTTTATCGTTAGTGGTCGTAGGAAGTCCTTCATGCATGGCAGTTAATAAATAAGTTGTATCATATGCAGTAAGATTGTTGGCTCTTGCAGTTTGTATAATTTCATGTATGGAAAAATTAAAATTTGATATATTAAGGGGGAGAGAGTTTAAAAAATCTATAATTTTAATAACTTCTACTGATTTTATTCTAGCACGTTTTTCTGCTACTAATATTACATTAGTTACTTCAAGTCTCCAAAGAGGCGGTACTATCACTCTAAACTTATAACAATAATCTAATGTAAAATCTGAATATTTATCACGTTCATAATAAAAGAACCATGAGACAGTTATGGAGCAATCGGCTATAAACGGTTTAGAATTCACCATTTTCTACCTTCATCTCTAAGCTCTTTAATAGTATCAGGAGCTAATGTTTTGCCTTTGCTGAATTCTCTTATTTGCTCTACTATATTATCCATTTTAGGTTTTTGAGTTATAATTTTTGCAACCGACGTATTATGCTTACAAATGGTAATTTGCTCTCCGTCTTGTACACGCTGTGTTAGATCGGAAAAAGGAGTTTTTGCTTCGAGTAGGTTAATTTGATTAGATAAATTTTGTTTCACATAGGTAATATATATAATAAATAGACTAATTATAATATTATCCTATTTATAAGATTTTGTACAGAGTAATATTAATAGCTTAAATTAATATCTTTATATAAAATCTAAGATTGATCAACCATTTTTTCAGGTACTACTATTTTATCAAATTCTGCTTCCGATAGAAGATTGAGTTTTTTAGCTGCTTCTTTTAAAGTAATCCCGTGCTTATGTGCTTCTTTAGCAATTTTTGCAGCATTATCATAGCCTATATGCGGATTAAGAGCTGTAACAAGCATTAGAGATTTATCACGTAAATCATTAATGCGTGCTATATTGGGTTCTAATCCTTTAACACAGTGAGTAACAAAGCTATTTACGCTATCGGATAACAGCTCTATAGATTGTAGGATATTGTATATTATTACGGGTTTAAATACGTTAAGTTCAAGATGTCCGTTTGAGCCGGCAATAGTAACCGTAACATGATTTCCCATCACCTGACTGCACACCATTGTTAAAGCTTCGACTTGTGTAGGGTTTACTTTACCGGGCATAATAGAAGAACCAGGTTCATTTTCAGGTAAATGTAGCTCATCAAGACCGCATCTTGGACCGGAGCCGAGCAGTCTTATATCATTTGCTATTTTCATTAAGCTCACTGCTATAGTATTAAGAGTTCCTGAAAATTCTACTAGTGCGTCGTGAGCAGCTAGACTTTCAAATTTATTAGGAGCCGTCTTAAAGGGTTGTTTAGTAAACTCTGCCACTTTCTCGGCAAATTTTATATCAAAGCCTATTTTTGAGTTAATACCTGTACCGACTGCCGTTCCTCCTTGGGCAAGTAGATAAACTTTTTGTAGTGCATTTTCTATGCGTTCTAAAGCATACTCTATTTGTGTAATATATCCGGAGAATTCCTGTTTAAGAGTTAAAGGAGTGGCATCCTGCAAGTGAGTACGTCCTATTTTTATGATTTTGTCCCAATCTTTTGACTTATCCTGCAAAGAGGTAAGTATATTATTCAAAGCTGGTATCAGTTGCTGTTTAGTTGCAAGTACGGTTGCTATATGCATAGCGGTTGGAAAAGAGTCGTTGGATGATTGTCCTTTATTAACATGATCGTTAGGATGTACCGGAGATTTGCCGCCTTTTTTGCCTGTTAATTCTTCGTTGGCAATAGAGGCAATAACCTCGTTCATATTCATGTTTGTTTGTGTTCCTGAACCTGTTTGCCAAACTACTAAAGGAAAATTATCCTCAAATTCGCCTTCTAAGATTCTATCCGTGGCTTTATCTATACTTATAGCGATTTTAGCTTCTAAATCACCAAACTCATGATTAACCTGTGCTGCACATTTTTTTAAAATAGCAAGAGCACGAATTAAATTTTCAGGCATTTTTTGCTTGCCTATTTTAAAATTTTCTAAAGATCTTTGAGTTTGGGCCCCCCAATAAAATTGTTCTTCTATTTGAATTTCTCCAAAAGAATCACTTTCGGTTCTGTAATTTTTCATAAATTGTTAAATGTTATATAATTATCTATTTTTTTCATAAAATGGTCACTTACTGCATTCAAGTCTAATTGCTGGGCTAATTTAGCAAAGCTATAATATAATTTGTCTGTTAAAGAAGCGTTTTTTAGATTCTTAGCAATAAATATTAATGTGCTTTCTATCATAAGATTACGATTAAAACTATAAAATTTTTGCCAATGTTCGTTATATTTAGGTTCGGAAGATTCTATATAATCGGAATATATAGGTTTAGTAATTACTGCTTTACCTTGATATATATCAAATATAGTATCATTAATTAATCTTGCATTCTTGAGGTTATTGATCACTTTATCAAAAAAATTGTTTAATATAACTGTTGTTATCTCTTTTTCTGTCAGTGCATTTATCAATATGTCTAATTGTTTTTCAAAACTCTCGATAATTTGTTCATTTGGTCCCCTTTTCATGACTTTTCTCTCAAATTAATTGATATAATAAAAGTTTATGACTTTAATTTTAGTAGACTAAATATTTATATCGAAGTAAATAAAAAACAATATTTGATTTATTAAAAATTATGTAATGAATGAAAAATTATAGAAGCGGCATTTGATACATTAAGACTTTCTACTCTCTGAGAAATAGGGATTTTGGCTAAATAATCACATGTTTCTGCGACTAATCTTCGTATGCCTTTATCTTCTGAGCCAAATACCAATACTATTTTGTCGGAAATTAATTTATCGGTAAAGTAGTCATTTGCAGAACCTGTTAGACCTATAATCCAAAAGCCGTGTTTTTTAAGATAATTCATACATGAGCGTAAGTTAGTAACTTTAATTATAGGTATTAATTCTAAAGTACCGCAAGCCGCTTTAGCAATGCCGCCGCTTTCATTCGGAGAATTATCTTGAGGTAATATTATAGCATTTATATCAAAAGCAGCGGCACTACGAATAATGGCTCCAATATTTTGTGTGTCTGTTATTTGATCAAGAATCGCAATTTTACATTTTGGATTTGTTATATCTATGTCCTCTAAATTGTAAGAAAAAATTGGTCTAATTTTTGCAGCTATTCCTTGATGTGTGTGGTTTTCCAGTAATTTAGATAAAATATCGTTATTAACAATTTCATAAGATCTAGTACCTATTAATTTTTTGTTTGTATCAAAAATTTCCCTAGTGCATAAAATATTGTCAATTTGACGTTTTGGATTATTTAGAGCAGAAAATACCGGATGTTTCCCATACATATAATAACAATGTTTAGAATCAAGTTTTTTATTTTGCATCTTATTGAAAACCGTCAGTAATTTGTGCTTGACAGAAACTACTATTTATTATAGAAAGTTACAACTAAATAAATGTGCAAGCTGCTATTTGTTTATTTGATGATTCGGCAAGAAGTTTTATTAAGTCCTAATACTAAGTGTATATTGTATTTTACAGTGAATTAGTCTATTTAATACAGTAAAGTTCTTTAGGAGGGGTGGCCGAGTGGTCAATGGCAGCAGACTGTAAATCTGCCCGCGTAAGCGTTCGAAGGTTCGAATCCTTCTCCCTCCACCACTTAAATGGTTCAGGGAAGCATATCATTTTATTTTAAAAGATTTCATGTGTATATGTTTAATTTTATTTAAAAATAAAACATCATTGTGTATATTTATAAATCTGAATAAAATTGATATAGCACTGTTAACAAAATAACTTTGAAATTATTTTATTAATAGTGCCACAATGCGGGTGTAGCTCAATGGTAGAGTTCCAGCCTTCCAAGCTGGCTGTGTGGGTTCGATTCCCATCACCCGCTCCAGAGATAGTGGTAACAAATAAATTTAGCAAAAAAATGCACTTATAAAAAATTAACTTGTATTAAACCTAAAAAATTGTAGAGAGTAATAATATGGCAAAAGCAAAATTTGAACGAACTAAACCGCACGTTAATATAGGTACGATCGGTCACGTAGATCACGGTAAAACTTCCTTAACGGCAGCAATAACTATAGTACTTGCTAAGACAGGTGGAGCACAAGCTACAGCGTATGATCAAATTGATGCTGCTCCTGAAGAAAAAGAAAGAGGTATAACTATTTCTACTGCACACGTAGAATATGAGACTAAAAATAGACACTATGCACACGTAGATTGTCCGGGACACGCTGACTATGTAAAGAACATGATAACCGGTGCCGCTCAGATGGACGGTGCAATATTAGTAGTTTCTGCTGCTGATGGTCCTATGCCGCAAACTAGAGAGCATATATTACTAGCAAAACAGGTAGGTGTGCCTGCTATGGTAGTATTCTTAAATAAAGTAGATATGGTGGATGATCCTGATCTATTAGAACTAGTAGAGATGGAAGTAAGGGAATTATTATCAAAATATGGTTTTCCGGGTGATGAAATACCTATCATTAAAGGTTCTGCACTTCAAGCTTTAGAAGGAAAGCCTGAAGGTGAAGAAGCTATTAATGAGCTAATGGATGCAGTAGATAGCTATATACCGCAGCCTGTAAGAGCTACGGATAAACCTTTCTTAATGCCGATAGAAGATGTATTCTCTATTTCAGGAAGAGGTACTGTTGTAACTGGGAGAGTAGAGTCAGGAATAATTAAGGTAGGTGATGAAATTGAAATAGTCGGTCTAAAAGATACGCAAAAAACTACCTGTACCGGTGTAGAAATGTTCAGAAAATTACTTGATGAAGGACAAGCCGGAGATAATGTTGGTATATTACTACGCGGTACAAAAAGAGAAGAAGTTGAAAGAGGACAAGTTCTCGCAAAACCTGGTAGCATAAAACCGCATGATAAGTTTGAAGCTGAAGTATATGTGCTTAGTAAAGAAGAAGGTGGACGTCATACCCCATTTACTAATGACTATCGTCCGCAGTTCTATTTTAGAACAACAGACGTTACCGGTACAATAAAATTGCCTGCTGATAAGCAGATGGTTATGCCTGGAGATAATGCTACTTTTACAGTGGAATTAATTAAACCGATTGCGATGCAGGAAGGGTTGAAATTCTCTATACGTGAAGGTGGTAGAACAGTGGGTGCCGGCGTAGTAACTAAAATAAATAATTAATTGATTTTATAAATACCTATTATTAAAAAATAATAGGTATTTATGTTTTAAGATGTAATAAACATTTTTCCAAAACGGCTTCTTATAGAGAAGAATTTGAAGGAGGTACGGAACGCAGAACCGCAGCGTATAATATAACGTACGTGAGGATTCGAGTACCGGATCGACGTACAAATTACCTCTAGAAGTAAAGTTTGGAAAGGTGTCTAAAAAAACATCTTGCTGTTTAAATATTAGGTTTACTGAATGAAAAATAAAATCAAAATTCGTTTAAAATCATTTGATCACCGTAGTCTTGATCAAGCTACAAAAGAGATAGTTAGTGCTGTTAAAAGAACGTTTGCTAACATTAATGGTCCTATTCCTTTACCTAGAAAAATTGGAAGATTTACCGTAAATAGGTCTCCTCATGTACATAAGAAGTCAAGAGAGCAATTTGAAATTAGAAAGCATAAAAGATTATTAGTTATAGGTGATCCGAATCCGGCGGTTGTCGATGCTTTAAGTAAAGTTGATTTAGCAGCAGGTGTTGATGTAGTGATTGAATTAGAGAGTGGGGAATAAATGAGAACCGGTATAATTGCTCAAAAAGTTGGGATGACTAGTGTTTTTAATGATAAAGGCGAAAGAATTTCTTTAACATTAGTAAAAGTTGATGATTGTCAAGTAGTAGGACATAAAACTCTAGAAAAACATGGATATAATGCTTTGGTTATAGGTGTAAAAGATAAAAAAATATCTAGAGTAACCAAACCTATGAAACAAGTTTTTGCTAATGCTAAAATATCTCCTAAAACTAAATTAAAAGAATTTAGAATTTCTGAAGAGCATTTTATTGATATAGCAACAAGTCTAGAAGTAGACCATTTTACAGCAGGACAATTTGTGGATATAACGGCAACTACTATAGGTAAAGGATTTGCCGGTAGTATGAAAAGACATAATTTTAGAGGTCTTGAAGCTTCTCACGGTGTTTCGATATCCCATCGTTCGCATGGTTCTACAGGACAAAGACAAGATCCAGGAAAGGTTTTCAGAGGCAAAAAAATGGCCGGTCATATGGGATGTAACCAAGTGACTATTCAAAATTTGAAAATATTTGCCGTTGATAAAGAGCGTAAGCTTATTATGATTCAGGGCAGTATACCCGGTCACAAAAATTCGTATCTTTCAGTAAAAGATGCAATAAAAAAGATTTCAATAATTGTATAATAGATATTTAGACATGTTTGTTGAGGTTAAAGATTATCAAATTAACAAAACGCCATGCAATATTATTTATATAAAAGTTTTTTTATATAAGACTGTATAAGGTTAAATAAAGATGAAAACTAAAGTATTAAGTCTTGCTAATAAAGAAGTTGGTGAGATTAGCTTAAATGAAAATATATTTGCTGTTGAATTTATCAGAGATGATATAATAAAGCAGGTTATTGATTGGCAGAGAGCTAAGGCAATGTCCGGTAACCACAAAACTAAAACAGTATCAGAAGTATTAGGAACCACAAAAAAACCTTTTAAGCAAAAAGGTACAGGTAATGCAAGACAAGGTTCCCTGAGATCGGTACAGATGCGTGGTGGTGGTGTAGCTCATGGACCTAGAGTACGTAGTCATGCAACAAAATTACCTAAAAAAGTACGAAAACTTGGTTTAATTCATGCTTTATCCGAGAAATGCGCTGAAGGAAAATTATTAGTAATAGATTCTTTAAAGCTAGATAAGCCTAAAACTTCTGCTCTTGTAAATATATTAAACAAATTTCAAGGGAAAAGTTTCTGTGTAATAGACGGAAATGAAGTAGATATTAATTTTTCTTTAGCTGCAAAAAATATTTATAATACTGTGATTGTTCCACAAATAGGAGCAAATGTTTATGATATAATACGACATGAATATGTCCTATTATCACAAGAAGCAGTGAGCGTTTTAGAAGAGAGGTTAAGATGAGTTCTTATAAATACTACGATTTAATTAGAAAACCTATTATTACAGAAAAAACTACAACCCTTTCGGAACAAAATAAATACGCTTTTTATGTAGATAAATTTGCTGAAAAACTTACCGTTAAAAAGGCTATAGAAGAAATATTTACAGTAAAAGTAAAAAAAGTGAATATTTTAAACGTTAAAGGTAAGAAGAAAAGATTTAAAGGAGTTATAGGGACTCAAATCAATAGAAAGAAAGCTATTGTTACATTAGAAAAAGACCATAATATCGATTTTGCCGGAGGAATTAAATAAATGGCTTTAAAAAACTTTAATCCAATTACTCCTTCTCTTAGAGAGTTAGTTCAAGTTGATAAAACTAGTTTATGGAAAGGCAGACCTTTAAAATCTTTGACCAAAGGTATATCTAAAACCGGTGGACGAAATAATCAAGGTAGAATTACTTCTTGGCACAGAGGTGGAGGACACAAAAAATTATATCGTATTATTGATTTTAAAAGAAATAAAATCGATATTTCGGCTATTGTTGAAAGAATAGAGTATGACCCTAATAGAACTGCTTTTATTGCTTTAATAAAATATGAAGATGGGGAATATTCTTATATTCTAGCACCGCAAAAATTATCTGTAGGTAATAGAGTAATATCAAGTCAAGATGCTGATATAAAAATAGGAAATTGTTTACCTTTAAAATGCATTCCTATCGGTACTACTCTACATAATGTTGAAATGCAGGTCGGTAAGGGTGGTCAAATTGCAAGGTCTGCAGGTACTTCAGTAGATCTAGTGGGTAAAGATTCAGGATATGCTCAGATTAAATTAAGATCAGGTGAATTTAGGTTAGTACCTTTAGATTGTAAAGCTACTATAGGTAGTATATCTAACCCGGATCAAAAAAATATTAATTTAGGCAAAGCCGGTAGAAATAGATGGCTAGGTTGGAGACCGCATGTTAGAGGTGTAGCAATGAATCCTGTAGATCACCCTCATGGCGGTGGTGAAGGTAAAACTTCAGGAGGTCGCCATCCTGTTACTCCTTGGGGATTTCCAACAAAGGGTAAGAAGACACGTAAAAATAAACGTACTTCAAAATTTATCGTAAAGAAAAGAAAATAGATTTTAAATTAATTAGGTATTAGTATGGCACGTTCAATCTGGAAAGGGCCTTTTGTAGATGGTTATTTAATAAAGAAAGTTCAAAAATTAATGGAATCAGGTAAATCTGAAATGATTAAAACTTGGTCTAGAAGATCAACGATTTTACCTATTTTTGTAGGGTTTACCTTTTCTGTTCATAATGGAAATAAATTTATTCCGGTTTCTGTAAATGAAGAAATGGTTGGAAGAAAATTAGGTGAGTTTGCTCCTACTAGAACATTTCACGGTCATGGAGCAGATAAAAAAGTCAAAAGAAAGTAAAGATTTATATGGTACAGGAAAATAAAAATTTTGCTACGGCACAAGCTAAATCTATTAGAGTAAGTTCAAGGAAGCTCAATTTAGTTGCAGCCTTTATTAGAAATATGAAAGTATCTGAAGCCTTGGTACAATTAACTTTTTCTCCTAAAAGAATTGCAAAAGTTGTAAAAGATTGTTTACAATCTGCTGTTGCAAATGCTGAAAATAATTTAGGTCTAGATATAGATAGATTGGTTATTACTAAAGCGACTGTAGGTAAGGCTTTAGTAATGAAAAGAGTTATGCCAAGAGCAAAAGGAAGAGCAACTAGAATAAATAAGTTTTTTAGTAATCTTTATATAACTGTTACAGAAAAAGAGG
The DNA here is from genome assembly GCF_000016625.1 of Rickettsia massiliae MTU5. Classification (NCBI taxonomy): domain Bacteria; kingdom Pseudomonadati; phylum Pseudomonadota; class Alphaproteobacteria; order Rickettsiales; family Rickettsiaceae; genus Rickettsia; species Rickettsia massiliae. The sequence continues at coordinate 1,022,036 of NC_009900.1, read as the reverse complement.
ATAATTAAAATGGGGCAGAAAGTTTGTGCACATGGTTTTAGAGTTGGACCGACTTTAATTAAAGGTTGGGATTCCGTATTATATGCAGAAAAACATTATAAAACTCTTTTTATACAAGATTTAAAAATTAGGGATGTAATAAATAAGGGTTTTAATCAAGCTCAAATTAGCAGAGTTTTAATTGAACGCCCTTCTAATAAAAGTATTATAATTAATATTAATGCCAAAAAACCAAATATCATTATCGGTAGAAACGGTAGTGAAATTGATAAGCTAAAAAAAGCTATCGAGAAAATGACTTCTTTAAAAGAAGTTTATATAAATATTCACGAAGTTAGAAAATTTAATATAGATGCTGCTATAGTAGCTCAAACTATAGCACTACAGCTTGAAAAAAGAGTTTCTTTTAGAAAAGCCATGAAAACAGCAATTCAGGCTTCATTTAAACAAGGTGGACAAGGTATCAGGGTTAGTTGTTCAGGACGACTTGGAGGTGCTGAAATTGCTAGGACCGAATGGTATATAGAAGGAAGAATGCCGTTACATACTTTAAGAGCTGATATTGATTATTCAACAGCTGAGGCTATAACTACTTATGGAGTTATAGGGGTTAAAGTGTGGATTTATAAAGGTGAATATACAGAAAATAAAAGATATAATTAATTTTAAGTATTAAAATGTTAGCTCCGAAAAAACAAAAATTTAGAAAAGCTCATAAGGGTAGAGTTGCTTCAAAAGCAAAAGCAGGTACGACGCTTGCTTTTGGATCATTTGGTCTAAAATCTATAGACGGTTGGCGTGTTACTGCAAGACAAATAGAAGCAGGAAGAAAAGCTGCTACTAGATGTATGAAAAGGCAAGGAAGATTATGGATTCGCATTTTTCCGGATGTTCCCGTTTCTCAAAAGCCTGCCGAAGTAAGAATGGGTAAAGGTAAAGGTTCTCCTGAATTTTTTGCAGTTAGAGTTTCGCCTGGAAGAATTATGTTTGAAATTGAAGGGGTAGAAGAAAATGTTGCACTTAGAGCTTTGGAGCTTGCAAGTGCAAAATTACCTGTTAGAACAAGGATAGTGAGACGTTATGAATGATTTAAAATTATTAAGAAGTAAGTTATCTACTGAAACAATAGAAGAGCTTTATAAAAATCTTAATCTTTTAAAAAAAGAATTGTTTAATTTAAGATTTCAACAAGCTTTAGGTGAGTTAAAAAATACTAGTAGGTTTTTGTTAGTCAAAAAGTCTATAGCACGTATTAAAACTGAATTAACAAAAAGATCTAATAGTGAGGAATATTAAAATGCCGCAAAGAGTGTTACAAGGCGTGGTTATAAGTTCAAAAGCTGATAAGACGGTTACAGTAAAAGTAGAAAGAAAGTTTAAGCATCCTATTTATAAAAAATTCGTGAAAGTATCTAAAAAATATGCTGCTCATGATTCAGAAAATAAATATCAAGAAGGAGATAAAGTTAGTATAATTGAAAGTCGTCCTATCTCAAAAACCAAAACATGGGTAGTGGTAAATGGGGAATAAAGTTTTTTAATCTTTGACTTTATAAGGTAGATTGTTTATTTTATTTCTCGTGTATAAAAAATTGGAAGTAGTTTATGATTCAAATGCAGAGCATGTTGGAAGTTGCAGATAATTCCGGTGCTAAAAAAGTGATGTGTATTAAAGTTTTAGGTGGCTCTCACCATATGGTGGCAAAGCTGGGTGATGTTATAGTTGTATCTGTTAAAGACGCTATACCCGGCGGTAAGGTTAAAAAGGGTGATGTTTATAAAGGCGTGATTGTTCGTACAAAGACTGGAGTAGTAAGACCTGACGGTAGTACAATAAAATTTGATAAAAACGCATTAGTGCTTTTGAATAAACAAGATGAACCTATCGGTACTAGAGTTTTTGGTCCTGTTACAAGAGAACTTAGAGCGAAAAAATATGTTAGAATAATGTCGCTTGCAGAGGAAGTGTTATAAATGATTAAATTAAAAGTAAAAAAAGGTGATGAAGTTGTTGTTATTACCGGAAAGCACAAAGGAAAAAAAGGTAAAATATTAAAAGTTTTCCCGGAGGACAGTAAAGTAATTGTTTTTGGAGTAAATTTAGTAAAAAAGCATACTAAATCTAATCAAATGAGTGAAGGCGGGATAATAACTAAAGAATTACCTATACATATCTCAAATATTGCACACATCGATCCAAAAACCGGTAACCCGACCAAGGTAGCTTTTAAATTCTTAGAAGACGGTTCTAAGGTTAGAGTAGCAAAGAAATCAGGGGAAATTATCGGTAAGGAAGGTAAATAATGTTAAGATTTAAAGAATTATATCAGCAACAAATTATTGAAAACTTACGAAAAAAATTTTCTTATAAAAATAAACACGAAATACCGCAAATTAAGAAAATTGTTATAAATATGGGAGTAGGGGAAGCAACAGCCGATTCCAAAGTAATTAATAATGCAGTAAATGATCTTACTTTGATTTCTGGTCAGAAGCCGGTTGTAACGTTAGCAAGAAAATCTATTGCAACTTTTAAGTTACGCGAAAATATGAAAATAGGCTGCAAGGTTACATTACGTAAAGATAGAATGTATGATTTTTTAGAGAGGTTAGTAATTGTTGCATTACCCCGTGTTAAGGAATTTCGCGGTTTTTCTTATAAAAGTTTTGATGGTAAAGGGAATTTTACTTTTGGATTAAAAGAGCAGATAGTTTTTCCTGAAATTAATTACGATAAAATCGATACAATAAGGGGTATGGATATTACAATCGTTACATCTGCTAAAACAGATCAAGAAAGTAAATTTTTGTTATCAGGGTTTAATTTACCTTTTTATAATTAATTTTTAGGATATATATAATGGCAAAAGTAAGTTCTATAAAAAAGAACGAAAGTAGGAAAAAAAAATCACAAAGTTTACATAATAAACGTTTAGCACTAAAAAGTAAAATTTATGATAAAAATATTTCATTAGAAGAGCGTTTTTCTTTGGTGATGTCACTTGCACAATTACCTAGAAATTCATCATCTACTAGAATAAGAAATAGATGTGAACTTACAGGTAGACCAAGAGGTGTTACAAGAAAGTTTGGTATATCGAGGAATAAGCTTAGAGAATTAATAGGCAGAGGTTTAGTTCCCGGTGTAGTTAAGTCAAGTTGGTAAAAGTCGATAGGTAAATCATATGTCAATGACGGATAATGTAGCAGATATGTTAACTAGAATTAGAAATGCTTATAAAAGCAAATTGATAAATGTTTCTTTTCCTAGTTCTAAAATTAAAATTTCAATTTTAGATGTTTTGCAAAAAGAAGGTTATATAAAGGATTATATAACTACTCAAAAAAATAATATTAGTTATACTGAGGTAGCTTTAAAATACTCTGTTAATGGCGATGCTTCTATATGCGAAATTCATAGAGTATCAAAGCCTGGAAAAAGAGTATATTCTCCTATTAAAGATTTGAAAGGATATTATAATAATATGGGTATATATATTCTTTCTACTCCTTACGGTGTTATGTCTGATAGAGAAGCTCATATTAAAAATGTTGGCGGCGAAGTAATTTGTAAAGTATTTTAAGGTACAAAAATGTCACGTGTTGGAAAATTGCCGATTACTATACCTGAAGGTGTAAAAATTGGTTTAAATGATTTAGAAGTAAAAATATCCGGACCTAAAGGCGAATTATCAAAAACTTTTAAAGGTAATATAGCAATTTCATTGGTAGAAAATAAGCTTTTAGTAAAACCTTTAGCCGCAAATAAAAATGCACGTGCTATGTGGGGTACTGCAAGAAGCATAATATCAAATATGGTTACCGGCGTTAAAGAAGGTTTTAAGCTTAAACTTGAAATTAACGGAGTCGGTTACAGGGCAATGGTAAAAGGTAAATACTTAAATTTAATGCTTGCTAAAAGCCATAATACAAAAATTGAAATACCTTCAGATATTAAAATAGAGATGCCTAAGCAAAATATTATTATTCTTGAGGGCACAGATAAAGAAAAATTAGGACAATTTGCTTCAATTATTATAAAACAGAGACCACCTGAGCCTTATAAAGGAAAAGGAATTAAATTTGAAAATCAATTTATACCGCGTAAAGAAGGTAAGAAAAATTAAATTTAAGAGTTAAATATGCGTAGTAGTGCTAAGCTAAAATTTGAAAAAAGAAGAAGTAGAATAAGACATAAAATATCTAAAACATCTAATAGAGTTAGATTATCAATATTTAAGTCAGGTAGACATATATATGCACAAATTATTGATGATTCTAAGTCTATAACGATTGCTTCTGCTTCAACTTTAGATGAGAAAATAAAAAAATTAAAAAAATCTCATTGTAATATTGAAAATGCGATCAAAGTAGGTGAAGAAATAGCAAAAAAAGCTGATTCTGCAGGGATAAAAGACGTAGTGTTTGATAGAGGCGGATATAAGTATCACGGTATTGTAAAAGCTCTAGCTGATGCAGCTAGAGAGAAAATAAAATTTTAGGTTATAAGGTTGTAGTAATGTCTAAAGTTAAAAAAAATGACGAGACTTTAAGTGAAGTTTTAGTTGATGTAAATAGAGTTACAAAAGTAGTAAAAGGCGGTAGAAGATTTGCTTTTTCTGCTTATGTAGTTGTCGGTGATAAAGCCGGCAGAGTCGGAGCGGGACACGGAAAAGCTAAAGAAGTAAATGAAGCTCGAGGAAAGGCAAAACAAGCCGCTAAAAAGAGAATGATGAAAGTGCCGTTATATCAAAATAGGACTATTCACCATGACGTTGTCGGTAAAAGTGGAGCTGCTAAAGTGATTTTAAGAAGAGCTAAAGCAGGTACAGGCATTATAGCCGGAGGATCTATGAGAGCAATTTTTGACTCTTTAGGCGTTCATGATATTGTTGCTAAATCAATAGGTTCAACGAATGTTTACGCAATGATTTCTGCAACATTTGATGCATTAAATAAACTTGCATCACCCAAATCTATTGCTATGAGAAGAGATAAAAAAGTAAATGAAATATTTGTAAAATCTTCTGACATTCAAGTTAATGAATAATGTTGCGTAAGTAAGGTGCAGTTATGAATAATAAGATCAATAATATAAAAATTACTCAAGTTCAAAGTGCTATAGGTCGTAAGTATGATCAAAGATTGATATTAGTTGGGCTTGGTTTAAACAAAATTAATAAGAGCGTTATTCTTGCAAATACTAATTCAATCAAAGGGATGGTTGAAAAAGTAAAGCATTTGTTAAAAATAGAAAATATGTAATTAGAGTTTTTAAATGAAATTAAATGAATTATATAATAATATAGGTGCTAAAAAAAATAAGAAAAGAATAGCACGCGGTATTGGTAGTGGTAAAGGAAAAACCGGCGGTAGAGGAATTAAAGGTCAAAAATCTAGGTCCGGCGTTGCAATAAAAGGTTTTGAAGGTGGTCAAACACCTATGATCAAAAGACTACCTAAAAGAGGGTTTAATTGTATTTCAACTAAAAAATACAATATAATAAATATTTATAATATTGAAGAAGCATTAGCCGATGGGCGTTTAAGTGCTGATGATACTATTACGAAAGAAAAATTGGTAGAAGCCGGAGTAGTTAATAATAAAAATAATAAGAAATTAGTGAAATTATTATCTATTTGTAGTGATGATTTCACTTCGCCTCTATCATTAAAATTAGATGCTTATTCTGCTAAAGCTAAGGATTTAATCGAGAAAGCAGGTGGAAAATTATTATAGTATATGGGGCAGAATTTTTCTAAAAAATCCGGTAATGATTTAGTTAGTCGCATTGTTTTTACTATTCTCATTCTTATAGTATGTAGATTTGGGTCTTTTATACCTATACCTGGTATAGATTCAATTGCTTTAAGTAGTGTGGCTGCAAAGAATCAATCCGGAATACTCGGAATGTTTAATATGCTATCCGGAGGATCGCTAGGTAGAATGTCCATTTTTGCTTTAGCAATTATGCCGTATATTACCGCCTCAATTATTATCCAATTAATGTCAGTTGCATATAAACCTTTGGAAAATTTAAAAAAAGAAGGGGAAGTCGGCAAAAGAAAAGTAAATCAGCTATCGAGATATTTAACGGTTCTGCTTGCTTCTTTTCAGGCTTATGGAGTTGCTCTAAGTTTAGAGTCGATTGTAACAAATACCGGTCCTGTAGTAATTTTAGCGGGTTTTTTCTTTAGAGTTACAACCGTAATTACTTTGGTTGTAGGCACGATGCTATTAATGTGGTTAGGAGAACAAATTACACAACGCGGAATAGGTAATGGTACGTCTTTAATTATATTTATAGGTATAATTTCGGGGGTACCTGGTGCTATTATTAGTATGTTTGAATTATCAAGAAAAGGAGCATTATCGCCTTTAATAGCGATAGCTGTTTGTATTGGAGTAGTTGTATTAATAGCTATAATTATATTTTTTGAAAAAGCCCAAAGAAAATTATTGGTGCAGTATCCTAAAAGACAAGTAGGAAATAAAATTTATGGAGGCGAAGCAACCCATATGCCTCTCAAGTTAAATACTTCTGGTGTAATACCTCCAATATTTGCTAGTTCAATTTTACTATTTCCTGCTACGCTTGCTAATTTTTCTAATAGTAATTCAGAAACTATGGGAATGCTTACTTATTACTTAGGGCATGGAAAACCCGTATATATTTTATTATATGTAGCATTAATTATGTTTTTTAGTTTTTTTTATACTGCAATAGTATTTAATTCTGAAGAAACTGCTAATAATTTAAGAAAATACGGTGCTTATATTCCAGGTAAAAGACCAGGAAAAAATACGTCTGATTATTTTGATTATATACTTACAAGGCTTACGGTTATAGGTGGGATATATTTAAGTGTAATATGTGTAATTCCGGAGCTATTAATGAATAAATATGTAATCTCTCTTTCTTTAGGAGGTACGAGTTTTTTAATTGTAGTGAACGTGGTACTTGATACTATGACTCAGATTCAAACTTACTTATTTAGTAGTAAGTATGAAGGTTTAATGAAGAAAGTAAAATTAAAAAATTAAAAATGAGCTTAAATAGTGATAGTAATTTTTTTAGGTCCTCCAGGAGCGGGCAAGGGAACACAAGGAAAAAAGATAGCTAAAAAAATTGATTTACCACATATAGCAATCGGTGATATATTTAGAACAATTATTAAAACATCAACTAGTGAAGCAGAGTTAATTAATAATTATGTTAAGCAAGGGAAGCTTATCCCTAATGAAATAGTTAATCAAGTAATCAAAAATTTTTTATTATCCTCTGAATATAAAAACGGCTACATATTAGATGGATATCCGCGTAATTTAGAGCAAACGAAATTTTTTGAAGCATTTATTAAAGAAAAAATTAAAATAATATATTTGGATGTTTCAGATGAATTATTAATTAAAAGAATTTTAGGAAGATATAGTTGTAAAAATTGCGGTAAAATATATAATAGTTACTTCTTGCAGCCTAAAACTGATAATGTATGTGATGTTTGCGGTTCAAGTACATTTGATTATAGAAAAGACGATAATGAAGAAGTAATAAAAAAAAGAATTGAAGTATATAAAACAGAAACATATCCGTTAATAGATTATTATAAAAATAGTGGTAATTTTTATATAGTTAATGGAAGTAAAAATGAACAAGAAATAGAAATTGATATACAGAAAATACTAAAAATAAATTGACTTTATCAAAGATTTTTTTATATTATTTTCTAGTTACCAGTAAAATTTTGGAGATTATTTGTGGCAAGAATTGCAAGTGTTAATATTCCTGATAGTAAACGTTTAGTTGTGAGTTTAACTTACATTTACGGTCTTGGGCCTACTATGGCAGCAGAGATCTGTAATAAAGCAAAAATATCGAAAGATAAAAAAGTGAAAGAACTGACAGATCAAGAGTTAATAAGCTTACGTAATATTATTGAAAGTGAGTATAAAGTTGAGGGGGATTTAAGACGAGAAGTTACGCTTAATATTAAGAAAAAGAAAGATATAAGATGTTATCAAGGACTTAGACATATACGTAAGTTGCCGGTGAGAGGACAGAACACGCATTCTAATGCTCGAACTAGAAAAGGTAAAGCTATTGCGATAGCCGGAAAGAAAAAAACTGTAAAATAATAGTTTAAGTATAGAGTATAAATAATGAATCAAACGGTTAAAGTTAAGAAAAAGAAAAAAACTATCACTCTTGGTGTTGTGCATATCCGAGCATCATTTAATAATACTATAGTAACATTTACTGATATCCAAGGTAATACTATTTCTTCTGCATCGGCAGGAGGTAATGGGTTTAAAGGGGCAAGAAAAGCAACACCTTATGCAGCTCAAGTAACAATTGATAGAGCATCGGAAAAAGCAAAAGAATATGGTCTAAAAACTATTTCTATTAGGATTGGAGGACCGGGGGCTCAGCGTGAATCAGCAATGAGAGCTTTATTCGGACAAAATTTTGTGGTTACATCAATTGTAGATGTATCGTCAATTGCTCATAATGGAGTAAGACCGCCAAAAAGAAGAAGAGTATAAGAGAATCATAGGTATTAAATGTTATCGTTAAGTAAAAATTGGAATGCTTTAATAAAGCCGAATAAAGTCGCTTATGAAAATTTTCCAGAAACCAATAATAAAGCTAAAATTGTAGTTGAACCTTTAGAAAGAGGTTTTGGTTTAACACTCGGTAATGCTATGAGAAGAGTATTACTTTCTTCTTTACAAGGAGCAGCTATCACCTCTATAAAGATCCCTGCTATAGAACATGAATTTTCTTCTATACCCGGTGTAAAAGAAGATGTATCGGAAGTGATTTTAAACATTAAAGGTATTGAAGTAAAAATGCATGTTGCAGAAAAACGTATCATGAAATTAAAGGTAACAGGACCTTGTGTTGTAACGGCCGGTATGATTGACACAGGTCATGATGTAGAAATACTGAATCCGGATCATGTAATTTGTGATCTAGCTAAGGACAAGCAGCTTGAAATGGCATTAACTTGCAAGGTTGGTAAAGGATATGTACTTAGCACAAATAGTTATGAGGATAATTTACCTATTGGTGAAATAGCTATAGATGCTTTATTTAATCCGGTAAAGAGTGTTACTTATAAGGTAGAAAATACTAGGGTAGGTCAGGTTACCGATTATGATAAATTAATTATGTTTGTAGAAACTAACGGTGATTTATTACCTGAAATGGCTGTAGGTTTAGCTGCACGTATTTTACAGGAGCAATTACAATTATTTATTTCTTTTGAAGAACAGGAAGAAGATAAGCAAGTTAAAACTGATGCTTTACCATTTTCACCTTATTTACTTAAGAGAGTCGATGAATTGGAATTATCGGTTAGATCGGCAAATTGTTTGAAAAATGATAATATAATATATATAGGGGATCTAGTAAAAAGAACGGAATCCGATATGCTGAGAACTCCAAATTTCGGTAGAAAATCTTTAAATGAGATTAAAGAAATATTGGCAAAATTTAATTTAAGATTCGGTATGGATGTACCGGATTGGCCACCGGAAAATATTCAGGAATTATCTAAACGTTATGAAGATTCTTATAATTAAGGACTAAAAAATGCGACATAAAATTAAAGGCAGAAAGTTAAATGTAACAAGTAGTCATAGGCAAGCAATGCTCGCTAATATGGTTGTAGCACTTGTAACCCATGAACAAATTAAAACTACTTTACCAAAAGCTAAGGAATTAAGACCTTACATTGAAACTCTAATTACTAAAGCTAAAAAAGCTGATTTAACGGTAAGAAGAAGCGTTTTATCAAAAATAAAAGATAAAAAAGCAGTAGAAAAGCTTATAAATATTTTAGGTACCAGATATAAAGATAGACCTGGCGGTTATACTAGAATAATAAAAGCCGGATTCCGTTATGGTGATTTAGCACCGATAGCATATATTGAATTTGTAGATAGAGATATTAATGCTAAAGGAAATATACAGCAAGATGCTAATGAAGAAATTAAAAATTAAGATATAAGGGACTCGGTGATGGCTAATCATTCTTCAGCAAAAAAAGCTGCTAGACAAACAGTAAAAAGAACTCTAATCAATAAAAAACGATCTAGTGCAATAAAAACTTTTATAAAGAAAGTTGTACATGAAATCAGTCTTGGTAATAAAGAAAATGCTAACTTAGCTTTATCTGTTGCTCAGTCTAAGATAATGCAAGGTGTGAAAAAAAATATAATTAAATTAAATACCGCCTCAAGAAAAATCAGCAGATTATCAAGGCAAATAAAAAGTTTGAACGAAAGTAAATAACACTTTATAGTAATTTAAAAGCAAAAACTAATAAAATTTTGCTAAATTATTTATTTTACTAATTAATAAAAAATATGGGCGATTAGCTCAGCTGGTAGAGTATCTCGTTTACACCGAGAGTGTCGGCGGTTCGAGTCCGTCATCGCCCACCAATCAAAAGTTTTTAGTATTTCAACGAAAATATCAAACAATGAATGAAGCTTAAACTCAAGCTTTTCAGTTTTAAATGTTACAATAGTTAAATCTATCAAGAAAAACAGTATCTTTGTGAAATGGCATTTCTAACTAAGTATATATTAGTTAATAATTTAATGCCATTGCAAGAAAATTACAAAGTAATTGACGAAATAATCCAGTACAAAAATACTAAATTTTAGTACTTTTTCTAAATTCCCAGGTTCTTTATAGTTATAGTTTTTTATTGTGTAAATCAGGAAACACGTTCAGTGTCATACAATAGACCTCTTCGGAAACTCTACTTCTAGAGGTAATTTGTACGTCGATCCTTACCGCTCATCCTCACATACTAGTAGTATGTACGCTCTCCGGTTCAAAGTGAAGTGTCTCTTTCAAATTCCTCTCTCAATCCTTATTTCTGAAGAAGTCTAATAAAGTTTACAATTCGTTGACAAGAAGCAAACGAGAAGAGATTGTCTATTTAGAGATTGATATAGCTAGGGTTAAATAAAAATGGTATGCTATTAATTTGTCATCCCGTGGCTTGACCACGGGATCCAAAACTTTTTAAGGTTTTCTGGATACCGGGAACAAGTCCCGGTATGACAGTTTATATCTTTTTTATCTCGCTTTAGCCATAGTTATGTATTTCATTATAATATTACATTACTTGGCTATTGTTTTTGGAACCTGCGGTCAAGCGAACTAGGATGATATGGGCGGAATCGTATATCGTGGTCAACAAGCCATGGTATGACACTGAATAATTTTTCTGATCCATACGAGTTTTTAGAATCTTGCATATACAGCATAATTCATAAAGCTTGATACAAGCGAATTTTGTACTATCGCCTTTGCTCACATATTAATATACGCCTAGCTCGCTCGCCTTTAAATTTATCTTGTCGGAGAACCTTTCTGAATTCTACTGTAATTCTTTTCCGCATTATTTATTACTGTTGCTGTTATTTTGACTAGATTTTCAAAAAAAATAGCAAAGTATAAATTGCACGAGGAAGTGGCAGTTAAAGCAGCTAATAAAGTAAAATGATAGTTGTTAAAATACAAAATAACCAAAGGTTGCTAATAATATATTTAAAGTTAAAATATTATTATAATTTTTTAATTTTTGCTTTAATTGTAATCAACTATTATTAACAAAAAATAAAAAATAACTTTTATGGAAAATATAGGCTCTGGGAAAAAAAGTTTGAAGTATACGTTGACGCTAAAAAATTACTTGATACACTAGAAAATTTAAACACTAAAGTAAAAAATCCTATTGATATAGAGGAGGTTAAAAAAGGCATTTACTACGCTCGTAAATATCACGGTTCTCAAATGCGTCAATCAGGTGATCCTTATTACTCCCATCCGATTGAGGTGACGATTATACTTGCAGAATTTATAGCTGAAGAAGTTCCTAAGCTTTTTACTTCTAATATGATAAAGGCTGCTCTACTTCACTATACTATTGAGGATACAGAATTTAACTGAAGAAATGATTAACGGCCTTTTTGGAGCAGAGGTAGCAAAACATGTAGAAGGCATAACTAGAATTAAACTTTACGGGAAAATCACTGCTGAAGAAAGCTTAAATCTATTAATTAAACAGAAAAGATATATAATACGGCATTTATAAAACTTTTTGATAGAGTCCATAATATACAGAGACTTTAGGAGCTAAATCACCTGAGAAAGCTAAAAAAATTATTGAAGAGACTTTAATAAATTTTGTAAATTCATTACCTATAGCTGCATACTTTAAAATTCCAGTAATAAAAGAAAGGCTCTTATTTTTATGCTATCAGTATCTATATCCTAAAGATTATCAGCTGGAACGGTCACTAACGAAGTTTGAAGATAACTTTCAACTACTTTATCCAGCTTTTCACAATATAATATTCCCCATGTAAACCTATACTTACTGTAATGAATATAAACAATACTCCCCAATTATCAAAATATTTAACTAAAAAAACTAGTCCAAAAGAGGTGATAATATACATTAAGGCTTGTGATAAAGCAAATAACCAACTTGGATAGGTAGGTAAAACGTTTAAAAATTGGAAAATGTTTTATATATATAATAGGTACAGCAGGAAAAGCATCAGGTCTAAAGATAATAAAAAATGATTGTATAAAAAGAACTGCAAAAGGACTGGCTACAGTTGATAATAAATAAGGATATATAAAAGCAAATAACCAAAATATTAATAACCTAAATTTTATAAGAATTAATGGATATATTTTATAGCATAGATAAGTGCATATTATATATGAACCTAAATTTACTACCTTGAGACAATAAAATTATTATGTATGATCTGTTTACTGGTGTAACCAAAGGTATTTTTTAATATATTACTACAATGTGAGTAGGTAAAATAAAATGATACAGGCCATGCGCACATTCAATTAAAAAATAAGCCAAACAGGTTTTTTTATTGACCTTTTCTTGTAGCAGAAAATGGTTTTTTAATATTTACATCTCCTTTTTCAATAGCATCAGCTAAGCTTTCTTGAAGTTGGTGTTTTGCATCTGCAAATACAGGAGTTTCCCGTAAAGTAGTTCGTGCAGTTAGTCCAATCACGGCAATAACTGCTCCCATCCAAAAGGCTATACGCCAACTAAACTATAGCTGGTAACTATAGATGCTATACCGAGTGCTTCAACGCCTCCTATAGTAGATGCTGTGACAATCATAGCCACGCTTGAATATTGAGTAGGAGGTTTTGTGATTTCGGTTAAGTAAATTTGAGCCCCTATAATCTCGCCCATTGATGAGATCCCTTGAGCAACTCTACATAATGTTATAACTATAGTCGTAGCTATACCTATTTCTGAGTAAGGAGAAAGAGTCGCTGTAATAATGCAGGTAATTGCCATAATAGCTGTGGTGATAATAACAGTTGCTTTTCTGCCTATATTGTCACCAATCCAACCAAATATATAGCCCCTACCGGTCTAAAAATGAAAGTAGAACAAAACGCAAAAGCATTAAGAAGTGAATTAACAAAAGGATCATACTGAGGAAAAAATAAATCATTTAAAAGTACTGCCATATGAACATATAGTATAAGATCAAAATATTCTAAAAAAGTACCTATAGATAGTAAGCCTATAGCCCGTTTTTGTTCTCTGTTAAACTTTTTTGTTTTTTTTCGTATCCCACAACACAATTTTTTCTAAAAAGTTAATTTATAGAAAGGTTATATTGAGAAGATTTCAAGTCAAGGAAAAAGTTACAATGTTTTATGATTATACTTATTTAAAACTTCTTTGACTAATGAAGTTGTTATTTTTCTTTTGGAAATTAAAGCAAAATAGTTAATATTGTCTAATATTTCTATAATTTTAGAATATTCCCTAGGCAAATTTACTAAAAGAAAATCTATTATTTGTCCGGATATTGTTACCGAAGAAATAGCAAAATGCTTAAATATTAGAATTTTGATTAATTCATCGTCAGGTGAGTTTAATAGCATACTAAGTACTGATTTAATCCGTGAAGATAAATCGGGTAAAGTAAAATTTCTGCTTTTATCAGATGCGGTAAGTAAAAGATATTTTTGTTTTTCGTTAATAATATTAAATATATGAAGTAATGTCGGCTCTTGCCAGTTTTCAATATCTTCAATGATGAAAGCATTATATTTTTCTAAAATTTCTTCATTAAAAAAAATATCTTTAATAATATAGGCATTGCTTAAATTTTGCCATATTTTGGTTAAATAAGTTTTGCCTGACGAAGAAGGTCCTTTAATTAATAAAGTAAATTTATAAGGGTTAACGCCAAAGCCGCACTGCCAATTTTTTATAATATTATAAGCTTGATCGTTAGAACTAGAAACAATAAATTCATCAGGATGATATTTATTAGAAGTAGTAAAACGAAATATATATTGCTGCACCACTGTTATAAGAATTTTTTAGCCGTCTATTCGATAGAATTTGCTAGATTTATAAAATTTAATTAGATTCAAAAGTAAAATTTTTGTAATCCCTGCAATCGGTATAGCAAAAAATATTCCAATAATGCCAAATAAACTGCCGCAGGCAAAAATTGAGAATATAATCCAAAGAGGATGCAACCCTATTTTATCACCGATAATTTTAGGGGTGAAAATATAAGACTCGCAAATATTTCCAACTAGATAAATTATCATTATATATAGTAATTTGGTAGTTACCCCAAAAGTTAAATAGCCGATAATTAGAGTTAAAAGAAACGATATAAAAGTACCAAGGAAAGGAATAATAACTAAAAATCCTGTTAAAATGCCAAGTAAAAGAGCGAGATCAATACCTATTACGGTAAATGCAATACTATAATAAGTAGATAATAATAAGCAAATATTTAGCTGTCCTCTTATGTAAGCAGATAACAGATTATTAATTGCCGATAATATTTTAAGGATTTTCGGTCGGGTTTTTATAGGTAATAATGATTGCATGTTTGCAATAATTTTAGCCCAATCACGTAGGAAATAGAATAATATTATAGGTATAAGTAAAAATAAAACAAATATGTTAATAGTTATAATAGTATAACGCCAAAAATTATTAGCAATACTGCCAAGTATAGTAAATATACTATTTATAAAATTGCTTAAAGAATTCTTGATTTTATCGGCAATATCAGGTTCTATCGAATAAATTTTTGCCATTATAGGCGGTAATATTTCTGCCTGTAAATAATTGTTATATTTTGGAATATTATTTATAAAAGTAAAAATTTGTCCATAAATTATCGGCACTAAAATAGTTAAGCTTAAAAAAAATATGCTCAAAAATATCAGATAAATTATGCTTGATGCAAATTTATTTGATATTTTAAATTTTGATGCGATAAAACCTATAGCAGGTTGTAGTAAGTAAGATAGTATAAATGCGATAAAAAATGGTTTTACTGCGTCTGACATTAGCATAAAACCGCTTATAAAAAACCCTAAAAAAACTAGCCAAAATATAACGGTTCTATTCATATTATTTTTCCCATTTTCTACACGAAGATCAACTTCAAAAAGAGCAAGGAGTTTACAAGTCGAGGAGCGGAGCGTGTACTTAATACGTGAGAACCGAAGCTCTTGTAAAACGACGACGCCAATTTTTGAAGTTCATCGAGTATTAAGGTTTTTTAACTACTTGTACGGTAGCAGGACGAAGTAGTCTATCTCTAATTTTATATCCTGATTGCATTAAAGTAATAATACTATTCGGTGCATGATCAGGATGTTCTACCTGCGCAATTGCATTATGTAAATTATAGTTGAACATTGATCCTATTTCCGGCTTTAT
The DNA here is from genome assembly GCF_000016625.1 of Rickettsia massiliae MTU5. Classification (NCBI taxonomy): domain Bacteria; kingdom Pseudomonadati; phylum Pseudomonadota; class Alphaproteobacteria; order Rickettsiales; family Rickettsiaceae; genus Rickettsia; species Rickettsia massiliae. The sequence goes on along the minus strand of NC_009900.1, from coordinate 1,006,259 downwards.
TTCTTCAATATGATGTTTATGAAAGATTTTGTCTAGCTCGTCTTTAGTCATCTGAACGCCTGCAATAATATTTGTGACTTCTACATCAGAATTTGCCGGTTTATGTGCTAATGCTCTTGAAAGATTATCACTAACATTTAGTAGTTCTTTAGCAAATGTAGCAATTGCATAATCTTTTGCTTCGTCACGTGCTTTTTCTAAACGCTTTCTTGTATTGTCTATTTCGGCAGTAGTTCTTATTAGCTTATCTTTTAGCTCTTCAATCTCGGCTTTTAACGCTGTTATCTCCGGATTTGTCGTTTCAACTATCTCTTCAGCAATATCAGTTATTATTGTTTGTTCATCATTTTCTATATTATCGTCTATCATATTATTTACTTTATATTTATGTTCTTTTTTGAGATATATATAGATATAATAAAAATTTTTTCAATGGTATACTCGTTTAATTTGAAAAATTGGCCTCGTTGTTTCGTATTTTTTTATCCTCGCGTACTAGTACGCTGCGGTCAAAAAATATGAAACGCCTTACTCTTTTCCACATTAAACTTCGTCTACTATTTATTTTTACTTATGGAGTACAAATTGTATTATGAGACAGTCAGGAAGAAAAAGCAACCAATTACGTCCTATTTCATTAGAATTATCCCCGCTTATTAATGCGGAAGGTTCATGTCTTATTAAAATAGGTAATACACATGTCATGTGTAGTGCTACTTGTGAAACTACCGTACCGCCATTCTTGAGGGGACAAAATCAAGGCTGGATTACTGCCGAGTACGGTATGCTTCCCGGTTCTACATCACAGCGTATTAAAAGAGAAGCGGCACTCGGAAAACAAGGCGGAAGAACGCAAGAGATACAGCGTTTAATAGGTAGGGCGATGCGATGTGTAATTGATGTGAAGAAACTCGGCGAGAGGCAAATTATCATAGATTGTGATGTTATTAATGCTGACGGCGGTACTAGAACTGCAGCAATAACAGGGAGCTACGTAGCATTGCACCTAGCGATTAGGTCCTTGATGAAAAAGAGAGTTTTAAAGGTGAACCCGTTAATTAGTCAAATTGCAGCTATTTCTTGCGGTATATATAAAGGTGAGGCGATACTAGATTTGGATTATTTAGAAGATAGTGATGCGGACGTGGATAGTAATTTTGTGTTTGCAGGTAACGGTAATTTAATCGAAGTACAAGGCACGGCAGAGAAAAATCCTTTTTCCGAAGGGCAGTTTTTAGCAATGTTAAAACTTGCTAAAGGCGGAGCTGCGGAATTATTTAAACTACAAAATCAGGTACTGCTTGAGTCTTAGAAAGTTGCTCAGTGGATCAGTTTTCCCGTCATTGCAAAAAATGCTAATTTATAGCATTTTTTTATTATTTCTCTGGATTGCCGCATCGTTTTGCTCCTCGCAATGACGGTGCATGATCCACGTAACCAATCTTCCACGAGAATAACGTCTTTATTAAGCGTATGGATTATCATCAAAAGCAATATGTTCACCTGATAATATAATTATCTTATCTCGATTGGTATTATTTATAAATACCTTATGATTAAGATCTGTTACTTTAACACTACTATGTGGCCCTAAGATTAATTCCGCAACATTGCCTAGGCTTTCAAACGTAACACGCTGATTAGCTCCAATTGTTATTTTATCGGGGGATATATTAATATTGGCTGTTCTACTTTCTTCGGTAAAAGTAATAGTTCTATATTTTGGATCGTTCATATTTTCCTCTTTGAATGAATTTTAAGTTATAAAATAATTACTACAATATTCCATATACTACTTCAATTAAAAATTTTTTAACCTAGCTCTTTACTCAATTTATAATTGCTATTATAGTGTGTTTTTTAAATTTAAGCGACTATGGTATTAAGATTATATTATTGTCTATAGTATGCCTTATAATTATTTTTGATATTAATAAGGTACATGCTTCGGCATGGTTGTTAGAGCAGGGAAGATATAGATATATTGTGGGGGGTATAATAAAGTTAATAAGATATCAAAAAACGAGAAAAAGCAAAGAGAAGAAGCCGTTTTTATACATAAGAGAAAGAGTAGCTTATCTATGGGAATACCTCAAAAAGTAAGCGATCAGCTGAGTCTTCATGCAAAAATCTTACGACAAATAAAAAGATTAGAGCAGAAGATAGTAGAATTATCCTCTGATCAATATGAGCACTTTGTAAGTAGTACTGTAGAATACGGTATTACCGATAATCAAAATATTGGAGTACATTTTTTGTACAAAGAAGATAAATTTTTGAATAAAAAAAACATAAGCACGGATGCTTCTATTTACTATAAATTGAAGCTATTTGAAGATAAAGATTTTGTTATTTTGGCTCAGCCTCAAATTTTAATGAGTAAGAGTAAAAAACTTAAAGAAGATTTTTTAGGCGAGATATCTTTACTAGTGGGAATGTCTAAAAATATCCGCCCTGTTACTATTTTAAAATATATTTAGCTTTGGACATTCAATTAATATTGGTTCTAAGAAGATGTATTATAATTTTTCTACTTGTGAAGGGATTAAATTTAAAAACGGCATAATGCTTACAAATTTTACAAAATACCATACTCGGCAAAATTACGGCTATGTATATGATAGTTCAGTTTATGAGCAGCTAGAATTGCAAAGATAATTAATTTTGGTAAAGAGAATAGAAACTTGTTAACTGCTCAAATCGGTTATTTTTGGGATCGCAGTCTTTCAAATAAGAAATATAAAATATCAGGTATAAGTTTTTCAGCATGGTTAGATGTATAAATGAAGATATAATATTACAGATAATCAGAGATAAAAACTTATTAGGTAAAAAACAAGCTACTAGTTTAAAAGCTATGATCGAAGAAGCCATTATCGATAATGAGATAATGATTGATATATTATATGAAAATAGAATATTGCCGCTAATAAGCAATATTTCTTATATTAAAATTTATCATTATTCTTATATACAAGCCTATGTAGTGAATGGTTATTGTATATATGAAGATGTTCAGGTAATACAATAACTGCTATAAATGATCTAAAAATATTATTTTTATAAATTATTAGAAAAAAATTTCGCCCATTTAACTAGTATCAAAGCAAAATATGCTCTTGAATTTAAAGTCGGACCGATTATTGCTAAGAATATTAATTATACCAATAAAATAATAATATTTTTCGTCGTGTTTATAGCAACATTGATTTATCTGCCGGTTTTATTTCATGTTGCTAATAATATAAGCTATTGTTTGCAAAATATTTTAAAAGCTCTGTTATTTATAAGGGCAGTAAGAGAATCGCCTTCGGTAGGGTTGCATGGATTGAAAAGCGTATTCGGTGTCATACCGTGGTTTGACTACGGTATCCAGAAAATAATTAAAAATACTAATATTAGTATTTTTAACTGGATCCCGCGATCAAGTCGCGGGATGACAGAGGTGGAATCGCTTCACAAAACAAGGAGTACTAAAAATCATTCGCTGGAATCACAAATTTTTCACAATGAGGAGAAAGCTTTACCGGTTTATACAGTTTTAGTACTGTTATATAAAGAATTAAGTAAGTTAAGGTCAATAATTAAAAATATTTCATTAATTAATTATCCAAAAGATAAGTTAGGCGTTAAAATTATTACCGAAGATGACGATTATCTAATGATTAAAGAAATAGTGTTATATAATTTACCGTCTTATTTTCATGTTATATCTGTTCCGAAAAGTCTACCAAGAACTAAAAGCCGAAAGCCCTTAATTATGCTCTAGAATATTCACGTGGCGAGTATCTAGTAGTATATGATGCTGAAGATAAACCTGAACAGCCACTTAAAGCTCTAGCAATGTTGAAAAACTTGCCTCTAGAATATGCTTGTCTTTAAGCTAAGCTTAATTTTTATAATAAAAATGAGAATATTTTAACCAAAATAATGGTATGGACCTACCCTATATACAGAATGAGAAGCAGAAGCTAATCTTCTAGGATAGGAAATGAATCCTAAACAACAATAAGGAGGTCCATATGGAAGTTACCACAATTGGTATAGATATTGCAAAAAGAATTTTTCAAATTCACGGTGTAGATAAAAATGGTAAGACAATATTAAAGAAAAAATTAATGAGAGAGCAGGTTATAACTTTTATGGCTAATTTACCAAGAAGATGTCTAGTAGGCATGGAAGCTTGCGGTGGTTCTAGCTATTGGGCAAGAGAATTAACAAAATTAGGTCATAATGTAAAACTAATGGCTCCACAATTTGTTAAGCCTTATGTTAAAACTAATAAAAATGATCAAGCTTGATGCAGAAGCAATATGTGAGGCAGTAGCAAGACCTAATATGAGGTTTGTGCCTATCAAAACTGTAGAGCAACAAGATATTTTATTTATTCATAGGGTAAGACAGAGATTGGTAAAAAATCGTACAGCTCTTGCTAATGAGATCAGGGGATTATTACATGAATTTGGTTTTGTTATTCCGCAAGGAATCAATAAGATTATGACAAAATTAACCGAAATTTTAGATGAAGGGGATTTAAGTCAGCTAAGCTATCGAACGTTTAGTGAGTTAAAAGCAGAATTTCTAGAGAATGATAAAAAAATAAAAGAATTAAAACAAAGATTAAAAATTATAGCTAGCCAGTATAGTAATCACCAACAACTAATGACGATACCAGGTATAGATTTAATAACTGCTACAGCCTTAATAGCATCAATAGGTAATGCTAGTTGTTTTAAAAATGGCAGGCAATTATCAGCATGGCTAGGATTAGTGCCAAGGCAACATTCTAGTGGTGGCAAAGATAAGTTGCTTGGTATTAGTAAAAGAGGTGATATCTATTTACGCACTTTGTTGATTCAAGGAGCAAGAGCAGTACTGAATAGTAAGATAAGATTTACCACGGAAGAGCAAAAATCTAAAAAAGATTATAGCAAGTTTACCAAGTGGATGTTTAATTTATCTGAACGAAATGGGCATAATAAAACAACTGTTGCAGTAGCTAATAAACTAGCAAGAGTGGTGTTTACAGTACACAGTTCAGGTAATGATTATACTGAGAGTAAAGTTTGTAGCTAAAGAATTGGTACAAATAGTTGACGAGATAATATTATAGGTAAGTAGAAATTTAATAGATTCTAATCCGGAATATGCGAAAGAATGATAATATTGATGGTAAATAAGACGAACCTTAGCTTACAAAAAAACTGAACTGGACAATGACTCTTTAGAAGTCGACAAAATGATAAGTAATATAGTTTGTAAGCCAGCGAATTCCATCAGGGCTATAGGGTAAATTTAAAGTGATTTATTAACTATAAGCCGGATACATGACTGCATTCGATTTTTTTGCTGTTATATATTATTTTTTTCTTGCATTATCGGGTAGGTCCATACATGTTTAATATAGAATATAGTTTATGGTTTGAATATATCTTGAAAGGATTAAGTTTGCTAAAACTTCCTACACCTCTTGGGGGTACACTAGTAATCATTTTAAAACGGATATATTTAAGCTTGGCGGATGGGATGCTTATAATGTACCAGAAGATGCCGAGCTTGGTATAAGAATTTACTCACAGAACTATAAAGTAGCTATTCTTGATGCCTATACTCTAGAAGAAGCTCCGAATAGTTTAGGTAATTGGCGAAATCAAAGATCACGTTGGATTCAAGGCTTTTTGCAAACATTTTTGGTATTTAAAGCACAAAAAGATAAATGCCAAAAGTTTACTTTATTGTAAGTAATAACAATTTATATTTTCATCGGCTTATCTACATAAATTGTTATTACTTTTATAATTTTTGGCATTTACCCTTTATAATATTTTCTATTGTTATAAATAAAAATTCTATAATTAATCATTTATGGCTTATTAATAGTATTTTTTCGCTTTTATATCTATATGGTACAGCTCTGTATATATTAAAAAATTCTTTAAAAAGCGGAAAAGTAAAATTTCAGGATATATAGTAGCTTTGATCTTATAGGCTAGTTATTTTATATTACATACTGTAGCTTCATATAAAGCAGTATTTGAAATAATTTTCTGCCCTTTGAATTTGAAATGGAGTAAAACTAAACACGGCACTAGTTTAGAGGATTTTGAGAAAGAATAGACCTCTAATAAAAAAAATTTTATTCTTGCCCCTTGAACTAACAAAAATAAAATATATATAGTATGTACATTTAAAGATTAATTGGAGGTTAAAATGTCTTTTAAACCATTACATGATAGAATTGCAATAAAGCCTATCGAACAAGAAGAAAAAACTAAAGGTGGAATTATTATTCCGGATACTGTAAAAGAAAAGCCGATGCAAGGTGAAATAGTAGCCGTAGGTGACGGTATTCGTAATAAAAAAGGCGAAATTCATCCTTTAGAGCTAAAAGTAGGCGATAAAGTTTTATACGGTAAATGGGCAGGCACCGAAATTGAAATTAAAGGCACAAAACTGATCGTTATGAAAGAAAGCGACGTATTTGGTATTATTAATTAATAATTTGTTTTAAGGAGAAATTAAATATGGCAACAAAACTTATTAAACACGGCTCAAAAGCTCGTGAGCAAATGCTAGAAGGCATTGATATACTTGCAGATGCAGTAAAAGTTACTTTAGGTCCAAAAGGCAGAAATGTACTTATCGAGCAATCATTCGGTTCACCGAAAATTACCAAAGACGGTGTGACGGTTGCAAAATCGATCGCGTTAAAAGATAAAATTAGAAATGCAGGAGCTCAGCTATTAAAATCCGCTGCTACAAAAGCTGCAGAAGTAGCCGGTGATGGTACTACTACAGCTACGGTCCTTGCTAGAGCTTTGGCTCGTGAGGGTAATAAGCTAGTAGCTGCCGGTTATAATCCTATGGATTTAAAGCGTGGTATGGATTTAGCGGTAAACGCAGTAGTAGAAGAAATTAAAAAGTCCAGTAAAAAAATCAATAGCCAAGAGGAAATCGCACAAGTCGGTACTATCTCTTCAAACGGTGATAAGGAAATCGGTGAGAAAATTGCTAAGGCCATGGAGGAAGTCGGTAAAGAAGGCGTGATAACCGTTGAAGAAGCAAAGAATTTTAGCTTCGATGTTGAAGTAGTTAAAGGTATGATGTTTGATAGAGGTTATCTATCACCGTATTTTGTAACGAATTCCGAGAAAATGGTTGCTGAGCTTGAAAATCCTTTCATCTTACTATTTGAGAAAAAATTATCAAATTTACAACCGATGTTACCTATACTTGAGGCTGTAGTACAATCACAACGCCCGCTATTAATTATTGCTGAGGATGTTGAGGGCGAAGCTCTTGCAACGCTTGTAGTCAATAGATTACGTGGTGGTTTAAAAGTTGCGGCAGTAAAAGCTCCTGGTTTTGGCGATAGAAGAAAAGCAATGATGGAAGATATTGCTATCCTAACTAAAGGTGAGCTTATTACTGAAGATTTAGGTATGAAGCTTGAAAATGTGAGTATTAAGAGTCTAGGGACAGCAAAAAGAGTAACAATTTCTAAAGAAAATACCGTAATTGTTGACGGTAACGGTGATAAGAAAAATATTGAAGATAGAGTATTACAAATTAAATCTCAAATAGCTGAAACTACTTCTGATTATGATAAAGAAAAACTACAAGAGCGTTTAGCTAAACTTTCCGGCGGTGTTGCCGTATTAAAGGTTGGCGGTGCTACGGAAGTTGAAGTGAAAGAGCGTAAAGATCGTGTTGAAGATGCACTTGCTGCTACAAGAGCGGCAGTTGAGGAAGGTGTTGTTGCCGGTGGCGGTGTAACATTACTTCATGCATCACAACCTTTAACAAAGCTTAAAGTAGAGAATAAGGATCAACAAGCAGGTATTGAAATAGTAATAGAAGCTTTAAAGGATCCGCTAAAACAGATTGTTGAAAATGCCGGTGAAAACGGTGGCGTAGTAGTTGGTAAATTACTAGAACATAAGGATAAAAATTATGGCTTTAATGCTCAAGATATGCAATATGTCGATATGATTAAAGCAGGAATTATTGATCCGGCTAAAGTAGTGCGTACTGCACTTCAAGATGCTGCTTCCGTTGCTTCGTTAATTATTACCACGGAAACTTTAATTGTTGACGAATCTTCTGATAAGGAAGAGCCAATGCCAATGCGTGGCGGTATGGGAGGCATGGGCGGTATGGATTTCTAAGTCTATATCTCTCTATAAGATAGGTTATGCAATAGATCTAATAAACCCGTTTTGTTGTATTGCTCGTTCCCCGCGGCATTGTTGCGTGGACCGCAAAACCTGTTCAATGTCATATCGTGGCTTGACGGACCACGGCAACTAAAAATACTAATATTGTCAGTATTTTTAAACTGGGTCCTGCTACAAGCTTACAGGATGACAATTAAGAAACTGGTCCACGCAGGCAATGCCTGCTGCTCCGCAATGACGATTTTAACAACGTGCCGTACAACACATTATTAAGTCGCAGTAGGGACACTGAAGAACTGATGTATGCAACAAATGGGTTTTAAAAAGCGATTCTTTGCTTAATTTGAAAATAAACTCTTTAATAAAACTCTTTCTCAAAAAATAAAATATATAAATGATTGCAAATATTTTTTAATTAATTATAATAGCTCAACCTTTGGTATTTATCCTATGAGGCTGTTAACAAAATAATTTTAAAGCTAATTAAATTCTTTTTAACTGCAAATTATAAAATTTTTTTGAAATAGGGATATTTATTACTGTAAAAATCTCTTTAATTATCAATTAAAGTGATTTTGTTAACAGCCTCATAGGATAATCAAAAGGTTTAAAGCGGTTTTACGCTTTAATTATTAAGAATAGAGTTCGTGTTGAAGCTATAGGCAAGGTTAATCTATAATGTATATATTCGTTTAATTTAAAAAATTATTAATAGTTTCTGGCTTTTGGTCGGTTAAACTATGCTAACTAAAATTAGTAAGGTTTTAAAAAAATCTTATAATTTATACAGTTAAGAAAGACTAAAATAAGATAATTTAAATAGCTGGGTTTTATTAATATTTACTAAAAATAGCAAATTAATTAGAAATATTAATAAAACTTAATCAAGTTTATTGCTTTAATTGGTGTTTAGTTATTCGTAAGTATAACTATTAATTGCATTAGTATAAATTAAAGAGGTAGTTTTGCTTCAAAGGGTTATTAAACATTTAAATCATAATTTATCTAAACATGATATTGCTGCTCAAATAACAGGTAGGATCAAACATCCAATATCAATTTTATATAAATTATATCGTAAGGGTATAAAGTTAGAAGAATTAACAGATATTTTTGTGATAAGCATAGTGGTAATAGATGAAGAGAAATGTTATAAAGCTTTAAAAGTAGTTCATGATCTTTATGAGTATGAAAAGGATAAATTTAAAAATTATATTCTTAATCCTAAACCAAACGGCTATCAATCTTTGCATACTATTATCACAACTGAGGATAATTATAAAATGGAGATACAAATACGTGATCATAAGATGCATTATCATGCAGAGAGCGGTGAAGCTGCACACTGGAAATATAAAAATAGTTTTTAGCTGATATATATACACTTCTTTTTTTTCTAAAATATATGCCTACTCCTTTAGGAAGAAGTTGGAAATAATGAATCTCCAAGATGAAAGACGGCTTCTATCTTGGACACAAATTTAATTTATTTTTTTATTTTGTATTATTTTGAAGTTTAAAAAAGAAATTGCGTAAACCGACTTTTTGAAATATTTCTTTTTGTTCTGAAGGGAAATGTTGCTTGATAAAATTAGTACAAACATTTAATAGTTGTGGTTCTACGGTTCGTATTCCTAAATAAGCTGCTATGAGTAAGAAGCTTTCTATAGTTTCTTTTACTGTTTCTAAAGCCTTGTCCGTAGATTTAGCATTTATAGTTTGTAAATTATGTAGGCGATCAAATACTTTAATAAGTGCGATATCATATCTTTGTTCTTGGATTAGTAAATTTAACATTTCACCGGAGCTAATTTTACCGTACGGCTTAATTCTTGTTAAACGTTCTACGCTATCGGCAATATTCTTATCAAAAATTTTGCTAATATCAGCATGTGTAAGTATTGTATCCTCTATAGTATCATGAAGAAGGGCAACATTTATCATATATGATTTGTAAAGTTTAGGCGCTTCAAGAGCTGTAAAATCTGCAAGCATGATTGCAACTTCTATAGGATGAGAATAATAAGGATCACCTGATTGACGCATTTGAGAAGCATGATATTTACGAGTATAATAAAGACCTTTTTCAATTTCTGTTATATCTATAGGTGAGTCTACTATAGTATTCAAATATTTAATTCGATCAATTAATTTTTTACTATAATCACAAACCTCAAATTGATTTTTAAATAGGATTATATTTTTGTGATTTTTTTACACAGTTACATTACATTAATTAATTTTTGTTAACATGATAAATTGAATATATTACATAATAATAGCTAGTATCTTAAGTAAAAATATAAAAATAGTTAATAAAACTTAATAAAAAGAAAAGCATTTTTTTATTTATTCTCAAATATTTTTTCACTTTAGTGGTTTATAACTTCTTGCAATATATTAAAAATTTAGTAAGCATTGTTAATTGTAAAGATAGATTATTATTCAATCTATTTTTATATATATCGAAATACAATTTAAATTAAAGGTAAATTATGACTAAAAAACTAGTTGATAACAAAATAGCTTCTAATAAAGCAGAGTACGATAAGAAATTTTTGCATATCTTAGGTGTTACCCCATATCATGGGGCAGTAACCTTACCGAAGACAATGGCTTGAGTTTGCGAAGAATTAAGGTTGTTAAAGGATAGCTCACAGAAAAATGAGATGGAAGGAGGAAAAAATCCTTTCCTGGTGATGTTGACTTTCCTGATGATACTCTAAGTGCACCGGCAATTAAAGAGGGACATCTTCTTAGCGGTGGAAAAGAAGATGCGAGAGATTCTGTTAATTATACTAATGCAGAAATGCGACAATTTGCATCTGGCAAAACATTTGATTGGAGAGATGGAAGCAAGTACCATCATGTTCATAAAGTAAAAGCCGGTGACAAGTTTGATTATCCAGCTGATGGTTCAAACCTCCACCTTCAGGTGGAGAAACTTTAGTTTGAATAAGTCATAGTCGTCTTATATAAAATAAGTAAGTAGGACTTATTTTATAGGATGACTATGACAGAATATGAAAAAGGGAAACATACGGTATATTATCACAGGTATCACATAGTATGGATAACAAAATACCGTTATAAAGTATTAACCCAAGTTATCAAAGAAAGGATTAGGGAAATCATAGCTCAAGTTTCAGAGGAAATGAATATTAGGATAGTAAATGGGGTGATATCATCTGATCATTTACATATTTTAGTATCGATACCTCCTAATATAGCAGTAAGTGAATTTGTACAAAGAGCAAAAGGTAGAACTGCACGTAGAATACAACAAGAATTCCCAGAATTAAAAAAGAGATATTGGGGGAAGCATTTTTGGGGAAGAGGTTATTTTAGTACAACAAGTGGTCATATCACAGATGAAGTAATTAATGAGTATATAAATAACCATACAGAAGCTCATAAACCAACTTCTATTTCTAACATTAGATTGGAATAAGCTTTAGCTTAAACTCTACGGCACTTCTAGTGCCTATCATCAACCTACCGGCTCTCAGCCGGTAGTGGTTGAGATAAATTGGGATTATACCATGGCACATAAAACACGTGGTTATACATATGCAATCACTGATCATCCTACTGACTCTTTTCTCAAAGACTAACTTTTAATGAGCTTAAGACAATGTTGTGAAAATATAAGCCAAGAAAAACCATTTTGGAGCCATCCATTACCTGCTTCTACGGATCACTCAATAATTCTTCCGGAAAGAGAAGCAGGATTGCGTGTTCTTTTAGCAAGATGGATAGTCGCTGATACCGGCATGGCATTTCATCAATCATGGGTTCTTGAATATGAAGCAAGTTTAGGCGGTGAAGGCCCCCCTCTGGACATGGACACCATCATCACGATGCTTAATTAAGCTTTAAAGCAACTTAATAGCGAGTAGTTATGCGCTAAGCGACTCAAAGCATTGTTGTGCGTATACCCAAGTCGTCATTGCGAGGAAAAATTGAAAATTTTGACAAAGCAATCTCGGACCAAAATCTTGAGATTGCCACGCTCCTTTCAGTCGCTCGCAATGACGGTTTAGTATCCACGCAACAATGCTTAAATTCTTGCGTTACTATCTACTCAAAGCTTTTAGGCCTTCCTTTAAGCCGTCTTTTATAAATGAAATTTTAGCTTGTTTGCCGTCTGCGGTAATTAGTTCTATATAATTGTCGTTTGATAAAATCATGTCTAGATCGTCTTTTGTAATAATAGCTAAAGCCTGACAGCCGTTTACTGTACAATTTACGTATTTTCCGGCTGCTATTCGTTTGTCACCGCTATTAATAACTGTACCTGCCGGAATTTGAACATTTGACGGGACTATTTCTATTATTTTTAATTCCTGTTCTTCTTGCTCCCCATTGAAATAACCTATGTGATAAATGGCTAATATTTCCTTTTCTTTATCTTTCTCTAGATTATTAATTTGTTGTGATAAGAAGCAAAGTTGTTTTTTCTCATTATTAAGAGTACAATTTAAAGTCCAAGCTCCGTACTTTTTTGGTGCTGTTGATGCGTTGACGTTTCCTATGCTATACAAAACAAAAGTGCCGGTTATTATAAATAATCCACTAAAAACAAAAGCAATTTTTTTTATACAATCTTTCATATAATTTTTAACCTTTTTAAAATATTTTCTTTTCCTAAAATTTCTGCAATCTCAAATACGCTAGGTGATGCAGTCATACCTGTTATTAAAGCTCTTACCGGTGGCATAATGTCATTCAGCTTTAAGTCGTTTGCTGCTGCTATTTCTTTAAATTTATTCTGTACGGATTCCTTATCAAACTGCTCAAGTTCGCTTAAGTTTTCTATAACTTGTTTGATTAAATTCTTATCGCAATTTTCTATAATTTTTTTTGCATCTTGGTTGTAGATGATAGGCGAATCTACTAGATAAATTTGAGCAAGGCGTGTTAGTTCTAGTAATGTTGCACTTCTAACTAACAAGCTTGGCATTGCTTGTTTGATATAGCCTATTTCCTGCTCACTAACCTTAAACTTCTTCGGCAATTCTACTGTTAGGGGTAATTTGTACGTCAATCCGGTACTCGCATCCTCACGTATGTCTATATACGCTGCGGTGCTGCGTTCCGTGTTTCCTTCAAATTCCTTCCTATAAGCGAGCTTCCGAAGAAGTTTATTATAATTTTGTTCCAATATCTCTACAGTCTTTGAAGTTAAGCTATCATTGTCAAGCATTCTTAAGTAATGAGCGTTAAGGCTATTCATCTTAGCAAAATCAAGCTTAGAAGGTGATTTACCGAGTGAATCAAGATTAAACCAGTCTATAGCCTGAGTCATTGAGATAATTTCATCATCGCCGTGACTCCATCCAAGACGCAGTAAATAATTACACAAACTTTCCGGTAAATACCCCATATCCTTATAAGTTTCAACGCCTAATGCTCCATGCCTTTTGGATAATTTTGCTCCGTCTGCTCCATGAATTAACGGTATATGAGTCATGCTCGGTACTTCATATCCGAAAGCCTGATAAATAGCGAGTTGCCTTGCTGCATTGGTTAAATGATCGTCACCTCTAATAATATGAGTTATACCCATATCATGATCGTCTACTACAACGGCTAGCATGTAAGTAGCAGTGCCGTCTGCTCTTAATAGTACCATATCGTCTATATGAGAGTTTTCAATTACTACCTCACCTTGTAAGGTGTCATGAATTGTTATGCTACCCTCTCTTGGAGTTTTTAGACGTATTACCGGCTTAATATCAGTAGGATAGATAGATGGATCTTTGTCACGCCACTCGCTATTAAAAATAAAATGCTGTTTATTTTCTAAAGCTTGTTGTCGCTGTCTTTCTATTTCTTCTTGGCTAGTAAAACAATAATATGCTTTACCGTTTTGCAGTAATTTTAGTGCAGCTTCTTTGTAAAGATTATTACGTTTAGACTGGAATATAACCTCACCGTTCCAATCAAGCCCTAGCCATTTTAGACCTGAGAATATAGTTTCTACCGCTTCTTTAGTTGACCTTTCTTTATCCGTGTCTTCAATGCGAAGCAAGAACTTACCGTTATGATGCCTTGCGAACAAATAATTAAAAAGGGCGGTTCTTGCTGAACCTATATGTAAAAACCCCGACGGTGACGGAGCAAATCTAGTAATTACGTTATTAGTCATTTATTATCTTTTTTAAATATATACTAAGCACTGTGTCATACCGTGGCTTGACCACGGTATCCAGAAAACAACTAAACATACTAATAATATTAGTATATTTAACTGGATCCCGCGATCAAGTCGGCTTTGTTGCATGGATCAGTTTTTGCGTCATTGCCACGTTTCCTTACAGTCGCTCGCAATGACGACGGTATTCATGCAATAAGGCTGATCAAGTTAGCTAGGATAACACATACTCTTTCTCCCCAAACACATAAAATAATTTACGTCTATATCATCGCTTAATTTCCACTCATTTTTAGCCGGATCATATACCAAGCCTTTCAGCTCTTTAATTTCAATTTCAGTATCCGTAAGCATTTCGTAAATTTCCAACGGTTTTAGGAATTTGCTATAATCATGAGTGTTTTTTTGTACCCAACCTAAAATATATTCGGCAACTATTATTCCAAGTATATAAGCTTTTTTAGTACGGTTAATCGTAGAAATTATTGCCATACCGTTTGGCTTAATATGCTTCACCAAATTTAGTATAAATTGTTGTACGTTTTCTACATGTTCAATAACCTCAAGACAAAGTACCACATCATATAGCTTGTCACTTTCTAATTCTTCTATAGTAGATTGTAAATAATTTATCTTTACGCCGTTTTCCTTAGCATAAGCAGTTGCCGTTTCAATATTACTTTGCAGTGCATCAATGGCTGTAACGTTAAAACCTTGAGCCGCTAAAGGCGTTGCAATTAACCCTCCACCGCAACCGACGTCTAATATTTCTAATTTAGAAATATCGTTAGACATCTTCTCAAACTCTACTGCTAGAGGTAATTTGTGCGTCAATCCGCTGCTCGCATCCTCACGTACTTCTATGTACGCTGCGGTGCTGTGCTGCGTGTTTCCTACAAATTCCTTTCTATAAGCGAGTTTGGAAAGGTGTCTATTGTAATGCGTAGTTATTTTCTCTATTATATATTCAAGGCGAATAGGGTTTATTCGGTGTAAGATACCGAATTCTCCGTCCTTATTCCACCAATTATGAGAAATTTTCTCAAATTTTTCTAATTCTTTTTTATCGATTGAAGACATAGTCTATGATTCTTTCCAATGTCATCCCGTGGCTTGACCACGAGCATAAATACAGCCTCAGAACTTTAGTGGATCCCGTGGTCAAGCCACGGGATAACAAGAGGTCATACAACAAACATATATAATATACTCAGATGACTTTAATAATACTAGCCTTAATTTTAATTAGCTGCATATTTGCCCCGCTTGGCTGTATTGCCCTATGGAAGAGATATATTTATTTCGGTGACGGGCTTGCTCATAGTAGTTTTTTAGTGGCTAGCATCAGTATTATAGCACATGTTCCATTAATATATTCAGGCATAATAGTTGCAATTCTTTTTTCGTTTTTTGTGTTTATTTTTAAAAATAATTCTGAAAAAAACGCAGTTATTAATTTGATTTCTAGCTTTATGCTAGCTGTTGCTTTAGTTATTAATTATTTTACTTCTTTGCAGAATAATATAGTGAATTTGTTGTTTGGGGATATTTTATCCGTATCTTTTAATGATTTGATGATACTTGCAATAGTGCTAATAACTATTATAGGCTTTATAGTATATTTTTATAATCAAATTCTTCTTATCATTATCAATAGAGATATTGCCGTCATAAAAGGCTTAAAGGTTAATATTATTGAGCTAATATTTTTACTTCTTCTCTCATTATCGGTATTTTCTGCTATAAAGATTGTCGGAGTACTTATGGTAACTGCTGTTTTACTTATTCCTGCAATGATTGCACGGTTTGTAGCATATAGTCCCTCCCAGATGATTATAATATCAATTCTTATATCTTTATTTATTAATTTTTGTGCCGCATTTAGCTCTTTCTACTTTGATTTACCTTTAACTCCATTGTTTATTATATTAGGTACGTTTATTTATGGTTTGTTGTATTTAAAGCGATTATTATGAACAAAAATGAATTTACTGAATATGTCAAAGAATTGTTAGAACCATATGGTTCAGTAGCTGTTTGTGCAATGTTTGGTGGATATGGTATATATAATGGTGGTGTTATAATAGGAATTATTAAGAGCAATGAATTATATTTTAAGTTAGACCTAAGCACTTTTATGCATATTTTCAATCTTTCGGTTCTGAGTCATTTGTATATCAAAGTAAAGGTAAACTTGTAACTCTATCATATCGGAAGGTGTTACCTGAAATTATGGAGGATCAAGAGTGATTAGGTAAGTGGTTTAAATTAGTTTTGAATGCTGCTATTAATAGTCAAAAGCAAAAATAAATGTCGTCCCGTGGCTTGACCAGCGTTGTTGTGTGTGGCATTTTTTTTCGTCATTGCGAGAAGACGCCATAGGCGTCGACGAAGAAATCTCAGGCACGATTCCTGAGATTGCCACGCTCCTTACAGTTACTCGCAATGATGTTAGAATCTATCCACGTTTTTCATAATCTCAAGATAATCAATTTTGCCGCTTGTAAGTAGAGGTATTCCTGAATCGGTAATAATTACTTTCGGTAAATGTAGTAAAGAAATTTGAGCTTTAGATACAGCATCTGCAAAGTTCTCTCTATTTATATCGGAACCGGTAGTAAGTAAAATAATCTTTTCTCCGTGCGTTTTATCGGGAATAGAAATAGCAGCGTGCAAGGAATCAGGATCAATTTCGCTTGCAAGTTCTTCAATTTTTGTAAGAGATATCATTTCCTCTGCTATTTTAGCAAAGCGTTTTAAACGTCCTAAAATTGTTATATACCCTTCAGAATCGATTTTGACTATATCGCCTGTGTCGTACCATTCTTTATAAGTAAGGTGACCTTCTAAGTCCAAGTAACCAAGCATGATGTTAGGACCCTTAATGAATAAACGTCCCACTTCATTTATTCCCTCTACTTTCTCGAGCTTATAATCAATTTTTGGTAATAATCTTCCTACCGTGCCTGCTTTATTATGCATAGGGGTATTGCAAGCTATAATAGGTGAGGCTTCTGTAATCCCATATCCTTCAAAAATACGTATGCCGTACTTATTAAGCCAAAATTGTCTTGTAGATTCTTTTAATTTCTCGCTACCGGCAAATATATAGCGTAATGAGTAAAAATCATATGGGTGAGCGTAATTAGCATAACCGTTTAAAAAAGTATCGGTAGAAATTAATATAGTTGCTCCAATATCGTATATAACTTCAGGAATGCTACGATAATTTAGTGGAGAAGGATATAGAAACAGCTTAATACCGTTTAAAGTTGTAATAATTGCACCACTAAGACCAAAACAATGAAATAGCGGTAGCGCATTAAATACTATATCTTCAGGGCTAAAAGGTACTTTAGCAGTTATTTGATATCTATTAGTTTGTAAATTTCTGTGAGATAATAATACGGCTTTAGGTTCACCTTCAGTACCCGAAGTAAAAATTATCACTGCCGCTTTTTCGTCATCACGATTACGACAAAAATAATTGTAATAAGTTTGGGCACAATAACTTCCTATTTTTGCTTTTAGTTTTAGAGCTGTACCAATCTGATTTTTAAAATCTTCTAAATATATTATTTTAATACCGAAATCTAATAAGTTAGTTATTAATTCATGTAAATTTGCTTTCTCAATAAATTGTTTTGAAGTGTAAACTACTTTAATTTGTGCAAGTTTACAGGAGTTAATAATAGTACTTATGCCGTTGCTCCAGTTAATTATAGCAGGAACATAACCGCTAGATTGCATAGCGTAAAAAGTCATTAACATATTCGTGGTATTAGGCAACATTAAGCCTAAATTTCTGCCAAAGATATTATTCTTTTTGATTAAATCACCTAGGATAAAAGATTTTAATATTAAATCTCGATAAGTAACCGCATTATTTTCAAAATCATCAACTATTTTTTTCTTAAATCCATGAATTTTAGCAGCTTCTATAAGAGATGAGAATACAGTATTTTTATAGTCTGAACTCTCAAACATCATGTCAGCCATGATATCATAAAGAGTCCTAGATATATAACTGCGTCGTGCTTGATTGTTTGTAGCATCCATATTAGCGAATTTTACCGGCGGTAAAACGGTTATAGTAATTTTAGGAAATATTTTTCTTTTTAATATGTTTTTTAATTTTGATAAATGAGTAAATTGAGTACCATCTATTCTAACCGGTAAGATGGTAGCACCGGCTTTATCGGCAATCATTCCCGGTCCTTCGTATATTTTCATTAAAGAGCCGGTAACGCTTATTCTACCTTCAGGGAAAATTGCTACTTTCTGATCCTTTTGTATTTCTTTTACTAAAGTCTTTATTGCCATTGGGTTACTTGGATCAACCGGCAAAGTTCTTGCCATACGTAAAAACGGTTTAATCCACCATATTTTTTGTATATCGGGACTAATTGCAAAAGTCATTTCTTCTCGTAAGTAAGTAGCAATTAGCGGCGGATCTAGATATGAAATATGGTTAGCAACCACTACTACTTTTTTACCTGCTTTTTGAAAATTTTCAAATCCTTTAACTTCAACCTTATACATAAGATCAAAACAGATTTGGAATATTCTTCGCAATAGCTTAAACGGAATAATTTTAACTTCAGGTATTAAACGGTAAATATGTATAGTAACGATTATATTAGCTAGGCTAATAAATAATATAATCCAGGGTATAGTGAAATTTAGGTAAAATAATAAAGATAGAATTATTGTTGATCCCACCATGAAAATGGAATTGATAAGATTGTTAACGGCAATAATTCGACTACGATGAGCAGGGTTTGCGTAATGCTGTAATATCGCAAAAAGAGGAACGATATATAATCCGCCTATTGCCGCTAAGAACAATAAATCTATAACTATTCGCCAATTATGTCTTTTCGATAAAAATACTAAAATACTTTTTAGCTGAGTAGGTTCGTAGTTAACTGAGCTAATTCTACTTGCAAAGAATAAATCAATACCGAAAATACTAATGCCTAGGGCTGAAATAAATAGATATTTAACGGTAATCTCATCTTCAAATATTTTGCTACATAAAAACGAACCGACCCCAACACCAAGCGAGAAAACCGCCAAAAATAAATTAGCAACATTCTCATCAGCTTTAAAAGTTATCTTAGCAAGTAAAGGTATTTGAGAAATTATAGCAGCTCCGATAAACCAAAACCATGAAATACCAAGTATCGCTAAATATATCTGTTTTTTTGCTTTGGCATATTTAATCATATTTATGCTTTCATCTATAATATTAAAATTTATTTTAATATCACGATTTGCGTTTTTAGATTTTGGGGAAAAAAGGCTTGTAATAAAGCCAAGAAAAGCGATGGTAATTAAGGAATAAATTATAAAATTATTGCTGATTGTATAATAGCTGCCGATTATAGTACCGATAAAAATACCGATAAAAGTTCCGGCTTCAACAAAGCCGTTAGCTCCAAGTAGTTCGTCTTTATTTAGGTGATCAGGTAATACGCTATATTTGATTGGACCGAAAAAAGTAGAATGTATACCCATTAAGCAAATAGAACAAAACAGGATTAACAGATTATTATGATGAAATCCGTAAATTGCAAAGGCAATTATACCGATTTCACAAATCTTAATAATTTTAATAAGATTTGCACGCTCGTATTTATCAGCAATTTGTCCTGCTATGCTTGCGAATATTATAAAAGGTAATACAAAAGTAGCATTAGCAATTAAAACAAGTAGATTATTATATTTACTTAAAGCTCCTGAAATACCATAAGTTATAAGGATTACCAGAGCATTTTTTAATATATTATCATTAAGACAACCGCATAACTGCACTATAAAATTCGGTAAAAATCGTCTATCTTTGAAAAGATATAATTTGTTTGTGTCCATGATATAAAATATTTTAAATGCCAATTTTGTTGGGTGACTCTTATGTCATTCCCGTGAAAACAGGAATCCAGTAATTAAAAAATATAAATACAGTAAGTTTTTAAAACTAAAAACTCGATTTATCTCGCTTGACCCTGGATTCCCGCCTATGCAGGAATGACATAAGCGAGCTATGCAACAAAACCTAAACTCCCCAAATATTAGCAATTTATATTAATATGTCAAATGTGGTGCTTATTTACTTTCTGTTTCTAAGCGTCTTGATTATCCAGCTGATGGTTCAAACCTCCACCTTCAGGTGGAGAAACTTTAGTTTGAATAAGTCATAGTCGTCTTATATAAAATAAGTAAGTAGGACTTATTTTATAGGATGACTATGACAGAATATGAAAAAGGGAAACATACGGTATATTATCACAGGTATCACATAGTATGGATAACAAAATACCGTTATAAAGTATTAACCCAAGTTATCAAAGAAAGGATTAGGGAAATCATAGCTCAAGTTTCAGAGGAAATGAATATTAGGATAGTAAATGGGGTGATATCATCTGATCATTTACATATTTTAGTATCGATACCTCCTAATATAGCAGTAAGTGAATTTGTACAAAGAGCAAAAGGTAGAACTGCACGTAGAATACAACAAGAATTCCCAGAATTAAAAAAGAGATATTGGGGGAAGCATTTTTGGGGAAGAGGTTATTTTAGTACAACAAGTGGTCATATCACAGATGAAGTAATTAATGAGTATATAAATAACCATACAGAAGCTCATAAACCAACTTCTATTTCTAACATTAGATTGGAATAAGCTTTAGCTTAAACTCTACGGCACTTCTAGTGCCTATCATCAACCTACCGGCTCTCAGCCGGTAGTGGTTGAGTTTATTAATTCATCTACAAGAGAAATTTTTTCGTCCGTAGAATCAGTGTAATTTTTTACTATTGTTTGTAATGCAGATAAAGCTTGGCTTGTAGTATCTTTCGTTTTAACTTTCTTTCTTCTTTGTAAATTCTTTTTTAAGGCAGTTGATAAATTATCAAATTTAGCCGGTGATTTGGCTTTTTTCGGTGCTTCTTTGATATCTTTGGTAGACGACATAAATAATTATCTTTTCACATTAGCATTATTATATTATATTATGGATATTGTGGAAAATAAAACTATAAATAATCTATGAATCAAAGTAATATAATCTCTCTTGAGTTACTGGATGAGAGAAGAAATATTGCAAGGCAAGGGGGCGGTGAAGCTAGGATCAACGCACAACATCAAAAAGGTAAGTTAACTGCACGAGAACGCATAGAAGTATTATTAGATCCGAATAGCTTTACTGAAACAGGTATGTTTGTATCCCATAGATGCGATAATTTTGGGATGCAGGATAAAAAGTTTTTAGGTGACGGCGTTGTAACGGGACACGGTACGATAAACGGTAGGTTGGTATTTATTTATAGCCAAGATTTTACCGTACTCGGCGGCTCTCTCGGCGAATATCATGCTAAGAAAATCTGCGATATTATCGATCAAGCTATAGAAACCGGTGCTCCCGTAATCGGTATTAACGACTCAGGGGGAGCAAGAATTCAAGAAGGGGTTGATGCTCTGGCCGGATACGGTGAATTATTTCAGCGTAATGTTTTAGCGTCGGGTGTCATCCCTCAAATTACCCTAATTATGGGACCTTGTGCCGGTGGTGCGGTATATTCTCCTGCCTTAACCGATTTTATATTTATGGTTAAGAATAGTTCTTATATGTTCGTAACCGGTCCCGATGTAGTAAAAACCGTTACGGGTGAAGAAGTAAGCCAAGAAAAGCTCGGCGGTGCTAGGATGCATACCACTAAAAGCGGCGTTGCCGATCTTGCATTCAACAATGATATAGAAGCATTGCTTGAAATTCGTAAATTCTTTAATTTCCTTCCGTCATCCAATCGTAGTCCTCTTCCTGTTCGTTCGACTGTTGATCCTGCCGATAGAGTTGATATGTCTCTTAGCACGTTAATACCTAACACTCCTAATAAGCCTTATGATATGAAAGAGCTTGTTGAGCGTATAGTTGATGAGGGAGAATTTTTTGAACTACAACCTGATTTTGCTAAGAATATCATTATTGGCTTTGGTTATATGGAAGGTTATCCGGTAGGATTTGTGGCTAATCAGCCTTTGCATTTAGCAGGATGTTTAGATATAAACGCCTCAAGAAAAGCAGCAAGATTTATTAGATTTTGTGATGCTTTCAATATTCCTATAGTAAGCCTTGTGGATGTGCCTGGATTTTTGCCTGGTACATCCCAAGAGCATGACGGTATTATTAAACACGGGGCTAAGCTGTTATACGCGTATGCGGAAGCTACAGTGCCGAAGATTACTGTAATTACCCGTAAGGCTTATGGAGGTGCTTATATAGTTATGAACTCCAAGCATCTTAGAGGCGATATAAACTATGCTTGGTTTAATTCGGAAATCGCCGTTATGGGGGCAGAGGGAGCGGCCGAGATAATATTTAAGGAAGAATGTAAAAACCCTGAAGCTAAAAAACAAAAAATCGATGAATATAGGAAAGTAGTAACTTCGCCTTTTGTTGCGGCATCTAGGGGATATTTGGATGATATTATAAGACCGCAAAATACCAGATGGCGAATATGTAAGGCGTTAAATTTCCTGCGTACTAAAAAAGTAGAACTGCCTTGGAAGAAGCATGATAATTTGCCGCTTTAGCTGTCATCCCGTGGCTTGACCACGAGATCTCAGAATACAGTCTGTGACACAAGACCCCGTGGTCAAGCCACGGGGTGACATTAGGATACAAAAAACTATGAATAAACCATTGTTTGATAAAATTTTAATTGCTAATCGTAGCGAGATCGCCGTTAGAATAATACGTACCTTAAAAAAGATGGGAATCAAGTCGGTTGCAGTATATTCTGAAGCAGATACAAACTCAATGTATGTGCAGCATGCAGATGAGGCTTATTATATAGGTGATTCCCCTGCAACGGAAAGTTATTTATCTATTAAAAATATTATTTCGGCGATTCGTGAAAGTGGCGCAAGTGCAGTACATCCAGGTTACGGTTTTTTATCAGAAAATCCAAATTTTGCCAATATTCTTAAAAGAGAAGGTGTGGTTTTAATAGGACCGAGTGCCGGAACTATTAAAAAAATGGGCGATAAAATCGAAGCAAAAAAGATAGCGATAGAAGCCGGAGTTAGCACCGTTCCGGGTTATATGGGAACTATAAACGATGTTAAACAAGCTATAGATATTGCTAAAGAGATTGGTTTTCCGGTAATAGTAAAAGCGGCTGCCGGTGGCGGTGGGCGTGGTATGAGAGTAGTGAATAATCCCGCTGAAATGGCCAATGCTTTTGAGTCGGCAAAGCTTGAAGCAGCCAATAGTTTTAGTGATGATAGATTATTTATTGAGAAGTTAATTCAAACTCCCCGTCATATCGAAATTCAGCTAATTGCCGATCAATACGGCAATAGTGTATGTCTCGGAGAGCGGGAATGTTCAATACAGCGTCACCATCAAAAAGTAATCGAAGAAGCACCCAGTTCTTTTATTACTGAAGATATAAGGCAAGAAATGTATCGGCAGGTAATATCCTTATCTCAAAAAGTGGGATATTATTCGGCCGGTACCGTTGAGTTTATAGTAGATAGCAATAAAAATTTCTATTTTTTAGAGATGAATACTAGGTTGCAAGTCGAGCATCCTGTTACTGAGCTAATTACCGGTATAGATATCGTTGAAGAGATGATACAAATCGCAGCCGGCGAGAAATTATCATTTACGCAAGATGACGTAAAATTAAAAGGTTGGGCATTTGAATCACGAATTTGTGCCGAAAACCCAAGCCGAGGTTTCTTACCTTCTAGCGGTAGAATTATAGCTTATTCCGAACCTGCAAAGAGTCCTAATATCCGTATAGATACAGGGATTGGGCTGGGTGGCGAAGTAAGTATGTTTTATGACTCAATGATTGCAAAATTATGTACTTACGGTGAAACAAGAGAACAGGCAATTGAGCTCATGCGTTCTGCTTTGAGTTCTTATATAATTAACGGTATTGCTCATAATATCAGTTTCTTAGAAGCGGTAATGCTACATCCACGCCTTGTTAGTGGCGATATTTCTACTGCCTTTATTCAAGAAGAATATCCTGACGGTTTTTCCGGCGCTAGTCTAACTTCAGAAGTAACTACCGTATTTTTAGCAACGGCTATTTTTATTTATATATCGGAGCAAAGACGTGTTTCTTTAATTTCCGGCAATATTAACAATCAGGCTAACAAAATAGGTACAAGGTGGGTAGTAACTATCGATGATAAACTATTTCCCGTATTAATTACACCTGTTGAAAACGGCTATAATATACGTCACGAAAGCGATAGAATATATATTCGTAGTAACTGGAATTTAGGTAATGAACTTTTTACGGCTATAATTAACGGTAAAAAGACAAATGTGAAAATTGAGAATATCAGAACCGGTTATTTATTATCGCATGCCGGTATTAGCGTAAAAGCCTTTGTACGCTCTCCTCGTATATCAGAACTTGAAGCGTTGATGGTCTCAAAAGTAGTGGTGGAAGAAAGCTCCGAACTACAAGCTCCTCTAAGCGGTCAGATTGCTGCGATAAAGGTGAAAGAAGAGCAGGAAGTGACGGCAGGACAAGAAATTATGATTTTAACTGCTATGAAAATGGAAAACCTGATTCTTGCCGAAAGAGACGGAAAAATAGCTAAAATTTTTGTTAATGAAAAGGATAATGTTGTAAGAGGGCAGGTATTATTAGAATTTGCTTGATATATTAGGTTCTGTAAAGGATAATTCAATTATTTATATTTTCAGATATTTTTTAGCGAAAATTAATAAGATGTTTGCAGTAATAGTTGTTCCTATTTCAAAACAATCTTATAATTTGCAGCAAAGAAGAGCAAAAATAGATTAATTTAATTTTCCTTTACAGAACCTAATAATATATTGCCTTTCGCTTATAATTCTATAATTCGCTACTATAGTAAACTCAGCTCCATTTTATGACAAGCGTAAGGGTGGAGCCTATATATTATTCATAGGCAAGACAACGAACAACGAAGTACAAAATGGAGGTCAGTTTACTATATTCATTTATTTAGAATATATCCATATTAATTAAGTCAAAATTTTTCTCAATAACTGAAATATTTAAGCTAGCTATTTTCAAATAGATAATGATTTTTGTTTACCTTATTATATGTCTCTACAGCTTCTATAAATTCTTCTTGATTAAGGTAACACTCTCCTAAATAATATTGTGCTTCTTGATAAGAATTAGAGCTTTTGTGTATTTTACTATACATGTCTATAGCTTCTTTATATTTCTCATTGGTTCCTCCGTATTTTAATTAGATTTTTTTATAGAAAAGTATATATTACCATGAAACATGATTCTCATGTTTCATGGTAATATATGTATCTAATAAATGTGCAAGAGGTTTTGTCGTCATTGCGAGGAAAAATTGTAAGTTTTGATGAAGCAATCTAGTTAAAAATACTAATAATATTAGTATTTTTAACTAGACCCCATGGACAAGCCACAGGGTAACAATTAGGAAACTGGCCCACGCAACAACGCCTATGCGGGAATGACATAAGAGCAGGCAATGAAGCAATCTTATCGTAGGAATGACATTATTAAAGCTCAGAATCAAATATTTTTATATCACCGCCTAAAGACGTTTCTTCATCAAGTCCCTCAAGGGCAAAAGTGCTAAATATACCTGATTTAGAAGGAATATGTTTTAACCTAGAGCCTGTGTTAGGTTTTTCAGTTTCAACCTTAAAATCAGAAACATAGCCCTCGTCTTCTACTACAGTATTTGTATTTATTGGAATTTTCTTCCCGCTAGAATAATCTTCTAACAGTGCTTTAATTTCTGCGAAATTTTGTAAATCTTTAGATAGTTGTTGTTTGAATTTAGAAAATTTTTGCTTTATTTGTTCTGAATTGATAAATTCTTATATCCGTCATAATGTGGTGATATACTTGTTTTTAATATCCTCTCTAATATATATTTGTGGTTAGGATTATTAGCTTTTTCACACAATATAGAAATTTCAGTGATTTGAGTTAGTTGACACGATACATCGCTATGTAAGTAAGTTATCTTTTTCCCATCCTTTAACATTATAGTTAGCACCGTGTTTAAGTAAATATTTTACTATTGTGACCTGCCCATGCTCTGATGCAAGTATTAAAAATGTTTTTACCGCATTTAAATTACCGTATATTATTGCTATTTCTAGAGCTACATCTAAATTAGCATTTTTAGATAAAAGATACTTTGCAATTTCTTTTCTATTTTTTAAATTTGCAGTACTTAATGGTGTGTTAAAACGATATTCAGTATTAACATCAAAACCGTATATTTCAACAAATTTTTTAATTACTTCAAGCTTATTTTCGTTTATTGCTTTAAAAAAGATTTGCTTATGAAGATCGTTTACATTTTGACCACCTTGTGCTGCTTCTTCTAAGGTTGTATTTAAATAAGTTGCTCCTTTTATTAAAAGATCACATGTAATGTCTGTGTTGTAAGGTTCTTTCCAAACCGGCAGTAGTAACATTTAGTGTATTAGAATCATAATGACTAAAATTTACATTCGCTGGTTTTTCTTCTACAAAATACTTTACTAAAATTAAACTTTTATTGTGTATTGCTTGTATTAGGCTGGGATTAGGTTCAAACGTAAGATGATTAAGTAAATATTCAGCTTGTGCATTATTGTTTTTAAGTGCAAATTCTAATGCTTTGTATTTATTTGCACCTTGCGATATAAGGCCTTCCATGAGATTTATTTTATTTAAATTCAGATCATCTAAGCTAGCTATAATATTTAATGCTGTCCCGTCTTTAGGATGAAACGCATCAAAATATTGTTTTAAATACCCTAGAGTTATTACATTTTCTGTTTTAGTAGTTTCTCCGGCTTAGTAGTGCTTTTAATTTTAGAACCCCCGGAGGGAGCTGTGGAGGAGTTATGCATGATAATTTACCTTAAATTAATTTATAGCGTGCGTACTATAGATTAATCTAAGTAAATTATCAATATCTTAATTGATAGTAAAATAATTTACAATTTCTTAACTTTAAGTTGTATTTGATGGTTCTCTAATTCTACTTTAC
Organism: Rickettsia massiliae MTU5; assembly: GCF_000016625.1. Lineage (NCBI taxonomy): Bacteria > Pseudomonadati > Pseudomonadota > Alphaproteobacteria > Rickettsiales > Rickettsiaceae > Rickettsia > Rickettsia massiliae. The sequence goes on along the minus strand of NC_009900.1, from coordinate 978,868 downwards.
TGACATAATCAGGCGTGAAATTTTTAGCAAACTCGCCTAAAGTTTGTTCTTTAATAAAGTCTCCATAATTATCAATTATCTTAGATAACTCAAACTCGCTTATTATCTCAATTAAAATCCTATCAGTGATAGAGAAATCGGCAGCTTTTCGAGCCTGTTGTATAAAGCGTACAATGTCTCTTGCGTATCCTTCTTCTATTAACTCAGGTGTTAGCTCTAAATCAAGTATTAACAAGCTACTATTATTCTCAAAACTTGCTGCTCCTTTGATATGTGAATACGGCTCTAAAACTAGCTTATATTCGTCACTATTTAAGGTTTCACCGCATATAGCTAAACCGCCTGCGATAGCTTCCCACTCACCTTTTTTAGAAGCGGCTATAATCTCTTTCATTTTATGCGACAAACGTTTACCAAGCATTGGGAAATTAATCGATAGTTTTTTGCTTGCGTAATTCTCTAGATCGTCACGGTAAATTACCACCTTAACATTAATTTCGTCTTTAATTAAATCTTCAAAATCTTTGAGGTTGTTATTATGTTTACTGATAATAGCTATGCTAGCAAGTGGCTGCCTTACCCTGATATTTTCAGTGCTTCGGATAAATAGGCTATTACTGCAAATATCAAGCACGTTATCCATAGTAGTAACCAGCTTGTGATTTATTTCAAAGTCTGAGAGAGTAGGGTAGTTGCAGAGATGTACGCTAATCTCGTCATTGTAAGGCACTGAAAGTGTTGTGGCAATCTTGTGAGATACTCCTGAGATTGCTTCGTCAAGACTTGTGTCTTTCCTCGCAATGACGTTTGATTTTCCTGAAAGTGCCGTGTCGTTACGCTCCTCACAATGACGTAATCCCTTATATATCGCTTCCGAAATCATAGGCACTAGTGCCGACATCGCAATAGCCATGGTTTCTAAACATGAATATAGAGTATTATAAGCATTTTGCTTATCTGTATCTTTTTCGCTTTTCCAAAATCTAGCTCGGCTTCGTCTTATATACCAGTTATTCAACACTTCAAAAAATTCTGAAACTGTATGATAAGCTGTTTGCGTATCGAAATTATCTAAGCTCTCTTCAATTTTTTGTACGGCTATTTTAAGCTTAGATAATATATAAACATCAAGTACGTTTTTAGAGCTAAAATTAAGCTCGCCTTTAAGCGAATCGGCGTTAGCATACATCGTAAAGAAATGGTAAGCATTCCATATAGGTTTGATAAATAGACGAAGCGTATCAAATACCATTTTGCCGTCTTTATCAATTAATAGCTCCTGACCTTTAACAACGTTTGAAGATAACATCGTAACTCTTAAAGCGTCAGAGCCGTATTTATCAAATAGCTCCAGCGGATCGGCGTAGTTATTAAGACGCTTTGAAAGTTTTTGACCTGTAGAGTCTAAAATTACGCCGTGGCATATACAATTGAAAAACGGTGGGCGATCAAATAAAGCGGTAGATAGCACCATTAAAGTATAAAACCATCCACGTGTTTGAGCTGAATACTCAACTATAAAATCAGCCGGAAAATGATCCTCAAACCACTCTTTATTTTCAAAAGGGTAATGGGCTTGCCCATATGGCATTGAACCGCTTTCAAACCAGCAATCAAATACGTCTTCTATTCTACGCATTGTTGATTTACCGGTTGGATCGTCGGGATTTGGTCTGGTCAGTTCATCGATAAATGGACGATGTAAATCAGTAACTTTAACACCAAAATCTTTCTCTAATTCCTCTATAGAGCCGTAAACGTCTATGCGTGGATATTTTGGATCATCGGACTTCCATACAGGCAGCGGCGTTCCCCAGAATCTATTACGGCTTATCGACCAATCACGAGCATTTTCAAGCCACTTACCAAATAAATTATCTTTAACATGGAAAGGTATCCAGTTAATTTGCTGATTTAACTCTACCATTCTATCTTTAAACTGCGTAACCTTTACATACCATGACGGCACAGCCTTATATATAAGAGGCGTATCTGTTCGCCAGCAATGAGGATAATTATGAATATACTGCTCGGTTTTTAGCCAATTTCCTTGCTCTTTCAGTTTGATTATTATTTTGTCATTTGCATCAAATACTTGTAAACCCTCTAAATCAGGAATTTCTTTAGTGAATTTACCGCTATTATCAACAGGACAAACAAGCTCAATACCTTTCGATTCACAAAGTATTTGGTCATCTTCACCAAAGCCTGGAGCCATATGTACGACTCCCGTGCCGTCACCTTCAACCACGAAATCGCCTGCAAATATCTTGAAGCTGTTTGGATGATTCTCGAAATAGTCGAATAAAGATTTATAGCTCAATCCTTGAAGTTCTGAGCCTTTAATTATCTCAAAATTTTCTTCACCGGTAAGTCCTAATTCTTTAGCATATTTAGAGACGGAAGAGGCAGCTATTATATAACAAACATCATTTTTAGGGACTAATGCATAATCTATATCACTACCGACTGCTAAGGCTAAATTTGACGGCAATGTCCAAGGTGTCGTCGTCCAAGCGAGTATACGGTATTCTTTAAAAGATCCTGTGGTCGTAGCCACGGGATGACATAGTACAAAACTCACCGTTACAGCTTTATCGGCTCGCTCACGATAAGAATTATCAAGTCTTGTTTCAAAATTAGAAAGCGGTGTTTCGCATGCCCAAGAATAAGGCATTACCCGCATAGATTCATACAATAACCCCTTATTATATAACTCCTTAAATGCCCAAAGTACGGATTCCATAAAATTCTTATCCATCGTTTTATAAGAATTTTTAAAATCCACCCATCTTGCTTGACGAGTTACATATTCTTCCCAATCATTAGCATATTGCATTACCGAAGCTCTGCAATGTGCATTAAACTTCTCTATACCAAAATTAGCTATTGTAAGACGCCCTGAAATGCCAAGTTCTTTCTCTGATTGCATTTCAGCAGGAAGACCGTGACAGTCCCAGCCAAAGCGACGCTCGACTTTCTTACCTTTTACGGTTTGGTATCTAGCATATACGTCTTTAATAAAGCCGGTAAGCAAATGACCGTAATGCGGCAAACCGTTTGCAAAAGGCGGGCCGTCATAAAAAATAAATTCTGACTCTCCGTTCCTATCATCAATAGATTTTTGGAATATATTATTGTCTTGCCAAAATTTTAGTATCTCTCGCTCTAAGCCTGCAAAATCAGCATTCGAGCTAACTTCAGGATAATATTTAGTATTTGTCATTATTTTAGAAATTATTTTTAAAAATATCTTAATTATATGCAAGAGAGGTCATAATACAAGAATTTTTAAGGTATTTAAGAAAGTAATAAGGTGTATTACAGATTAAAAGATGATATAGAAATTTTGTCTAACTCAATTCATTTCACTATTAGTTATTACTACCTATCGTTTCAGCTTCATAAGCCGATAATATTTGTGCTTCGTATTCTAAATATTTCACTCTTCATTTAAATATTTAAACATTACTGCAACTCCAGTATATTTTGTTAAATCGCTAAGGCGCTGTGCTTTAGCATCACTTTCTACTTTATGCCTTAAATTTAGTGGGAGCTTTTGTTTTTGCTCTAAATGAATAGTTTTCATAAGAGCTAGAAAATCACAAATTTTAAATATTAAATTCTTTATTGTTATCTTTATACTATTAATATCTTCATTATATTTCACTTCGTTAAATTTTTTCACTTGAATCTCTTTATACTCAGGTACATTCTTATATTTAGTAACAACAGTACGGCGCTTTATCGTCTCTTTCTCTATCCGTGCTTTTTTATAAATTGGCTCATAGCACTTAATTTGCCTTATACATACGTTATAATTTAATAGTTGGATATATAAATTGGTTTTGCTAAAGAAATGTCATCATAAGTTTTTAATTTTTTCCTAGGTGGATAAGTATATATTGGCTTCGGCTCGATTTGTTTAGTTTCTTCTATAAGCTCTTTGTCTAAATATTGTTGTTCTTCGGTATAGGCGATTTCTTTTAAACCTACATATTTCTTTTCTGTTTTATAAGAATAATATTTGTCATCATTTATCTTCTCTTGAAGCTCTAAATTATTTTTATACGCTTTAGCAAGTTCAGAGAAAAGTATCTTCAGTGTTTTTGAATTTTCACCGAAATAACTTATAGGGATAACTTGATTATTAACTAATGTTCTATCATGTTCTTTATTAGAACATTCTTTTTTAAATTGAGTTTTCATATTATGTGAATTAGCGAATCAAAACAATATTACAACTTAATTGTAAGCTAGCCCACGCTTTGTCTGCTGTATATATCATCGGATAATTTTTTCCTGTCCTTTTTCTTCTGCAAGTAAAGCCATCAAGGAAGAAGAATTATTGTTATGAGAAGACATTATTGGGTTACAAGTTAAAATTTAGAATTTTCTTTATTTGCTTCTTGATATTGCTGTTTTAAAAATTCATCAACAAATGATTCTGATTTAGAACCATGTTGTTTAAACAATGCTTGAGTTTCTTTTACAGCCTTATGACAAGTGATTAAATGTAATTCATTATTAACTTTATTTATAAGTTTCATGGCATTTTTATATTTGATATGGAGTTAATATTACCCATTAAGCATATCTACGTAAACATTCTAAATATGGGGATATTTGAAGGGGCAAGTAATTTTTTCATCTGTGAGAAAGTTTTTACTATATTTTCTACGGCAGTCTCAATAAATTTATCGGTTTCAATATAATTTTCCGATTCGTCTTGGATATAAAAAAGAATAGATGAAACATAAACCGAGAGCAATAAGCTTCTTTTGGTATAATAGTTAAAATCAAGAGATTTATCACCGGCATAACGCCAAATAGCATCACAACTACGGAATGCAACTTTAGTTCCTTGTATTGGGTTTAATGCAAAATAAGCGGCATTCTTACTATAAATAATAGGAAGTACGGTTTTGACCCTAATCTTTACGGCTAAAGATATTTTTTCTCTTATTTTTGATGGTTCTGCTATTATCTTTAAGCTTTCTAGCATAATATTATCTAAATACTCTTCCAAGAATCCTACTATTTCGGATAAACCTTCTGGAAAAACTATTAAGCTATAGCCTTTTGCAAAACCGCATTTTTCTTCTACTTCTTCGAGTAGTTTATTATGCCATTCATTAAACGGTAATAATTCTAATAAAGATTGTACGAAGCTTATTTTTTTGATATGATGTTCTTCTTGAATGCTCATATTTTTAACCTTGACATATAACTTAATTATAGGGTATAGTTCAATAAACTACAATATCTTTTAAGGAGAGTAATTTTAGTGATACTAGTAAATGTGCACGCCGGTAATTGTGATAATACGCTTAAGAATTTTAAGAAAAAGCTACAAAGAGAGCTTTATTTTCGTAAGATGAAAGAACAGCGTTATTATGAAACACCTTCAGCAAAGCGTGTTCGTAAAGCACAAGAAGCAGCGAGAAGACAGAGAAAATTTGCTCGTAAAAAAATGTTTGATGAATAAAATTTCAAACAATTTTCATACTAAATATAAAGCTAGAAATATTAATATTTCTAGCTTTTTTTATTGTCATCTAGTTGCTTGACCATGTGTTGTACGAACGTTCAAGATGTCATTCCTGCGAAAGCAGGAATCCAAAAAAATAGCCATACAAAATTACGTATTTGACGAAATAAATATAATAAAAAACAAGTTTTTATATGTTTGACTGGATGCCCGCTTCCGCGGGAATGACATAAAAACAATCAATGCAACAACACTCCGCTTTTGTAGAAATGACAATAAGGTACTTAAAACTTGAAATATTTCCAATTAGCGTTTTTTATGTTATAAAGAACTGTTATAAGTCATATAAACAGTAGCTATGCTTAGTTATCTTAAACAAAATTTACGTTCTTATTTTTCTAGTAGAGTACTAATTTTTACTTTAGCAACAGCAGCTATTATTTTTGCTTGTGCTACTTTTTATGTGATATCTTTAGAATCAAAGAATTTTAGTACGATTATTGGATTTTTATTAGTTGATTTAGCAATTTTTTTAATTTTAGGTGTTTTACTAACTCAAAAATTTTTTACTAAAAATAATAATAACGATAGTTCTAAATTACAAAATCGTATTGTAATTGCCTTTAGTTTAGTTGCAGCTATTCCAACTATAATTGTTTCGGTATTTTCTGTTTATTTTTTTAATCTTAGTGTTCAAGCTTGGTTTGATAAGAAGATTTCTACGGTTCTTGATCAATCCGTGATAGTTGCAGAATCTTATATTGCCGAGCATAAATTACAGCTAAAAGAAACGGCTTTAGCCGTTGCTGAAGATTTAAGCGATATGTATTACGATTTAATTCACAATCCCGCTTTATTTACTAAAACACTTAATACT
>NC_009900.1:0-967500 GCF_000016625.1 Rickettsia massiliae MTU5 | reverse complement strand
AATCACTAGGTTACGAGTGTATTAATAATACTGTTTTTGTTATAAAATTAGTGAGAAAACACACGTTTTGAATTAAGGTAGTGTCTTTACAGTATTAGAAAAAAGTTTATAGGTTATTGAAAAATAATATAAAGAGCAATAACCTATGAGCATAGATTTTATAGAAATATTTTGCTACGTCGATTTGCAAGAATTAGATAAGCATACAAATTCAATGACTCAAAATAACAACAAATCTGGTCCAAAAAGTAGACTGCATAGAAGTGAGGTAATAACGATTATAATAGGTTACTGACAGTCATCTTATGATTGTTTTAAAAACTATTTTATCTGAAACAGATATGAATTCATCATCAAAGAGATTTTCAGTTAGTAAGCTTATAGCCAATTTATAAAAATAATAGGTCCACATTTACCACTATTAGTATTAATATTAAATTCTATTTTGGATCAGTGTGACGGACTATCTTTTGTAGATTCAAGTAGTATAGAGGTATGCAAGAAATATCGTATTTCAATGAATAAAGTGTTTGCTGGTATAAGCAGCACGTGGTGCAACAACAAAAGGTTGGTTCTATGGACTCAAACTACATTTAATAATTAATAGAGCTGGTGGTATAAGTTAAAGCATCTTTTAGTCCTGGTAATAAGGATGATAGAAAACAGCTAGAATTGATGATAAAAAATCTTTTTGGTAAAATATTTGGAGATCGTGATTATATTTCACAAAAATTATTTCAACAACTTTTAGAGCAAGGAGTTTTTATAGTAACTAGAGTAAAGAAAAATATGAAAAATAAGCTTATGTCTATGTTGGATAAAATATTATTGCTTAAAAGATCATTGCTAGAATCTATTTTTAGCAAAATTAAACTATTGAGTAAGTTTGAGCATTCAAGGCATAGATCAGTTACAAATGCCTTTGTTCATATGGTTGCAGCACTGATAAAAATTATCAAATGTCTGATAATAAACCTTCTATTACATCTCTCTTGATAGTCTAAATTCTATGCTCTGTTAATTCGAAACTCGCGTTAATTAGGTATGAATTATCCATTACGTTTTATATTATTTGGAGGAATATTAACATTCTCTGCTCTTGCACTAGAAGAAAATAAAATATTCAATCATTTTACTCAAGTAACTCTTGTAGTTGGTTTATTATACTTATTTATTGCAATGTGGTTAACATTATGATCCTGAAGATTATTACTTAAAGCCGGTAGAATTATTTCATTGGTCTTTATTATTTGCCTTAATGTCTGGGGCAGCTATTTATCACGGTTCCAAAACAAGATAATTCGGTAACTAAAGGATTCGGGGTTACTTTTTTATTTATTAATTTATATACAAGATTTTTTGAATACAACTCATAAAGCAGTATTTTTTACAATTCTAGGAATAAGCTTTTGGTGGCTTGGAAGTAAAGCAGAGAAAATTTGGAATCTTACTGCACAAAAATAATTAATATATAAAGTTCTGCTTTTGTAAGGAACGTATATATTCAGATAGAACTTAAAAAATTGGCCGCAATGTCTTTGTAAGCCCTCGCATGCCGAACATTTCATAACTGCTGTCGTTCCTCGTCTGTGGCTCCTCTGCTCTTTTTAGCTATAAATTATAAGGTTTTTTTGAAATAGGATATATCCGCTCAAAAATATTATTAATTTTCGCTAAAAAATTTCTTTAATTATCAATGAAAGTTATTTTGTTAACAGTCCCATAAAGTAGTTTTTAAGCAATAATATATAAATTAATTATTTTTAATTCATAAAGTATCTTAATAAAATATAATAAATACCCTACAATAATATTAAAAAATATTAAGGATAAAATATATGAATTACTTAGGATATGGTGGTATTGCTCTTGGAACAATACTTGCAATAGTAATATCATTTAATGTGAATAACTCAACCACTACCGGCTGAGAGCCGGTAGGTTGATGATAGGCACTAGAAGTGCCGTAGAGTTTAAGCTAAAGCTTATTCCAATCTAATGTTAGAAATAGAAGTTGGTTTATGAGCTTCTGTATGGTTATTTATATACTCATTAATTACTTCATCTGTGATATGACCACTTGTTGTACTAAAATAACCTCTTCCCCAAAAATGCTTCCCCCAATATCTCTTTTTTAATTCTGGGAATTCTTGTTGTATTCTACGTGCAGTTCTACCTTTTGCTCTTTGTACAAATTCACTTACTGCTATATTAGGAGGTATCGATACTAAAATATGTAAATGATCAGATGATATCACCCCATTTACTATCCTAATATTCATTTCCTCTGAAACTTGAGCTATGATTTCCCTAATCCTTTCTTTGATAACTTGGGTTAATACTTTATAACGGTATTTTGTTATCCATACTATGTGATACCTGTGATAATATACCGTATGTTTCCCTTTTTCATATTCTGTCATAGTCATCCTATAAAATAAGTCCTACTTACTTATTTTATATAAGACGACTATGACTTATTCAAACTAAAGTTTCTCCACCTGAAGGTGGAGGTTTGAACCATCAGCTGGATAATCAATATTATGGGCTATCATTTATGGATTTTTTGGATGGTTTTATATTGTATATTATTTGTTATTTAGACAATAGACTTCTTGCATAACCTTCTTCTAAAGGCGATTTGTACGTCAATCCGGTACTCGCATCCTCACGTTACTTGCGTGTGCTGCGGTGGCAAGCAAGTGCTTCCGTCTTTCTTTCAGTCCCTCTTTCTAAGATAGGTTATGTAAGGAGTCTAATAATAGGAAGAATCATCTACGAGAATAAAAGCTTTAAGTTGCTTTAAAGAGTGAAGTTTGTTAATCTCTACAAAAACATATTTGAGATTATATGATAACTACATATTTAAAGGAAAATAATTCTATAGTAAAAAATGAAGAATATATTATTAATGAATCCACATTATGGATTGATTTATTCAATATAACAGATGAAGAAAAAGTAATAGTAAAAAATACATTAAATATAGCAATACCGACTTTAAAGGACATATCTCAAATTGAGATTTCTGAGAGGTTATATGTTGAAAATGAGGTGTTATATCTAACTATTACGGAACTCGTTAATAAAGAGCAAGAATTTCCTGAAACACATTCTATAGTATTTATTTTGCATAAATGTTGTCTTATAACAGTTCGTTACGTAGAATTAATACCCTTTAATGACTGTATAAATAAATTTGCTAAGCAGCTTAATAACACACATAATGCAGAAAATATTTTATTTATGTTACTTCGTAATATGGTAACAAGATTATCGAATATTGTACAGTCGATTAGTATGGATATTGATGATTATGGACGTTTAATACTTGATAATAATATTAATGATTTGCGTATAGATCATACCAATGTATTAAAGAAAATAGGTCGAAAAGGTGATTTACTGTCTAAAAGCCGTGAGTGTTTATTTTCTTTAACTATGGCTATTCAATATATTTTAAAATCTCCACAAATAACTCAAAATAAAGCATCTAAGGATCTATTAGATACATTGCTTCGAGACGTAGACTCAATAATTAATTTTTCACAATTTATATCTAGCGAGATTGCAAGAACCCTAGACGCAGCACTCGGTATGATTGCAATTGAACAAAATAATATTATTAAAATTTTCTCGTTGGTTACTATATTTTTTCTCCCACCCACTTTAATAGCTAGTATTTACGGCATGAATTTTACCGTAATGCCTGAGCTTAAATCACCGTATGGTTATCCTATAGCATTATTCTTAATGCTATTATCTACAATTATTACCTATAAATATTTTAAGAAACGGAAGTGGTTGTAAGTTTTTCTTGAGAATAGTTCGATAGAATTTTGCATAAAAATCAATGACCGTATTTTATAGTCAATTGATTATCCAGCTGATGGTTCAAACCTCCACCTTCAGGTGGAGAAACTTTAGTTTGAATAAGTCATAGTCGTCTTATATAAAATAAGTAAGTAGGACTTATTTTATAGGATGACTATGACAGAATATGAAAAAGGGAAACATACGGTATATTATCACAGGTATCACATAGTATGGATAACAAAATACCGTTATAAAGTATTAACCCAAGTTATCAAAGAAAGGATTAGGGAAATCATAGCTCAAGTTTCAGAGGAAATGAATATTAGGATAGTAAATGGGGTGATATCATCTGATCATTTACATATTTTAGTATCGATACCTCCTAATATAGCAGTAAGTGAATTTGTACAAAGAGCAAAAGGTAGAACTGCACGTAGAATACAACAAGAATTCCCAGAATTAAAAAAGAGATATTGGGGGAAGCATTTTTGGGGAAGAGGTTATTTTAGTACAACAAGTGGTCATATCACAGATGAAGTAATTAATGAGTATATAAATAACCATACAGAAGCTCATAAACCAACTTCTATTTCTAACATTAGATTGGAATAAGCTTTAGCTTAAACTCTACGGCACTTCTAGTGCCTATCATCAACCTACCGGCTCTCAGCCGGTAGTGGTTGAGTTGGACTCACCTACATCATTACTCGTCGCTTTCCTATTAGTTATAGGCTTCGCGCCTTGCGCCTTTTATGCCAATCTCATTGAATTGACTATATGACATTGACACTATCTTAATTATTATACTACCAAAAGTTAAAATTTCTTAAATTTCAATTTAATAATAATTAGGATTTAAATATGAGCGAATTAGATTTTGAAGTAGAAAAGACAAGTTTTGTAGTAAGCGTTATTGATGTTATTGAAGAATATATAAAAGCAGAATTTTTATTTGACTTATGAAAAGCAAAAAGAAAATTGGCAATATATCCAAGGTGATTTAAATAATTTTGAATTGCCTGAGATTATTAAAAATTCTGGAGTCATGCAAGAATTCTTTAGATTAAAATCAGAATTTAGGAAATATATTAAAGATAAAAATTATACAATAGAGGATGAATTTTTTGCAGAAATATATAAAAAATCAAGTATATCTATAGAAAAGAAAATTGTAGCAATAGATACAAAAATAGAGCGTATTAAAAACGATCAACCTGAAAATGAAGCAAAAAGGCTTATGAGTGGAATATAGAGTAATGAATTAGAGTGAAACGCAATAGAAGAGGTGTATAAGAAAAAACAAGATAAGGAAAGTATAGATAGTTATAAACCATTAGGGGCAAGGGCACAAGCGGTAAGAGCTAAATCATCAATAGAAAAGATGTCATTTTTTAGTTAAAGAGAAAATATTAAGTGCAGAAGAAATGAAAGCTATTATTTCAAATTATGAATTATTAAATACATTAGCTAGTTATAACGATATGGCTAGTGCAAATGCAGTAACAAAATTATTTGAAATTGCTCGTAATGATTATGAAGATGATAAGCACAAAGGCATAAATGAACTTGGAGCAATAAACGATACAAAAACAACTTAGTTTTAAAGATATTGATTACGTAGTTGGTCATGAGTTAGATAAGTTATGTGAGTTAATAGCAGGAAATAGTGCAATCCTTACTTTTAATAATGATCAAATACATAACAGTAATGATTTTTTTGATTTAGCAATATTAGAATAGGTTAGAAGAAACGCTCAAAAAGTTAGCTGATGATTTTACGGTAAATGATGAGCGGATAAAATTCTATAGAACACTAACAGAAGAAAATGATAAAAAATTCTTTTTTGAAAATTGGAAGTTAATAAAAGGGTGTTCCGATACCATAACTTATAAGGAACTATTGCAGTTGTTACCTAGTAAAAATTTTTATTAGATCTCTTAAAAGATAGAAATTTATATAAATTAACAGAAAAAATGACTATTTCTAAAAATGAGTTACTTGAGATGTCAAAAGAGGCATAAGAAAATTATTTAAAAGAAATGAAGATTGTTTAGATATTCATTTAGACTCTATGAATACTCTTAAACTTATTATAGCATCAAATGTGATTCTTAGTAATATCTCATTCAATTCTGATACTACCGTAATTATAGAAGCAGGGAGGTCTTTGAATATCGTTGGTACACTAAATCTAGTATCAGGCAGTACTTTAAATATATCTGGTGAGGGTACATTAGGGTCAAATATTGTTTCAAAAGGTATAATAGAAAATATAAATAATGGTCAATCAGTAATGCACAAAGGCGTAACTTCTGAAATTCTTTTAAATAATACTATTGTACTCAATTTAAATTTTATGGGAGAAAATACGGATAGTAATTCAGATACAACAATATTGGGAAATACTGATCCGGAGATTTAATAAATAATATTGCCAGTTCTTTCTAAACTCTATTTTTATTCGCAACTAGGGATAAGATTTTTTTAAATCTTATCCCTTTTTTGCCGGTTACTTTATAGCCTTATTTTCAATGCTATTATCTATAATTATCAACTCTAAATTTTTATAAATACTACTCTATCTTGACTTTTGTAAAAATTACCATATTATGTGGTAACCATAGAATATGGTAATCAAGTTAATTATATAAGGATATAAATATGCGAAAAATATTGCTTAAAGGCCCGGATATAAGTATGAAAAATAAAAATCCTGATATCCAGGAAATAAAAACCTTAGCTGACTTACCTTCAGGTACAGGTAGTGAATATTTTATAAATGCACATGGATCAGAGTTTTTCTCTAAACCTATTAATTTAGGTTTATGGGGAAAAATTAAATCATATTTTATGCCTGAGCCTTCTTACTTATCAATGAGTATATTGTCTGATGAAGGTATAATTTCTGTGTTAGATATTATACTGCTTAATAAAATACAAAATAATACCACTGCAAATCAATGTAATATTGTTCATATATTTTCTTGTCATTCAGGAGCCGCTCAACATCATTTAGATTGGATACAGGGCAATATGGTGTTATGCACTTATAATAAGGCCAGCGATGGAAATATTATACGATTAGCTCAAAGTAATTACGATGCTAGAACAAAAAATGACTCTTTATTGATTGAATATATAAGAGATAATTTTCATTTATTAGCAGCGTCAGATTTTAGTATAAGCTATAAATTAGACGAGCAAATTTATAGTTTTTCTTTAAGTGCTAATGAAATTAAAAATATGAAAAGCATAGAGGAGTTGCCGGCTTTTCTACATAAAGAATATAAAGCTTTTGTAAAATTTTATAAAAATATTCATTCGAAATATCATGAATCATATCCTAAAATATTTAACTCAAATATAGAAACAAAGCCGAAAGAATTAACATACGCTGACTTAATCAGGGTATTTAGTAGAGCTTTAACCTTAGAAACATATAATTTTAATAAATTTTCTCTAAGCAAGATAGAGACTATGTTAAATCAGAAAGGATTATACACTGATACTAGTATAGGGCACGCTATAGCGCAAGGGAATTCTGAGTTATTAATTTGTTTACTTAATTATGGTAATACTAAAGTAAATTCCTATAATCTTAATCAAGCTATAGAGAAAGGTGATTTAGCTATTCTAAAAGCTGTACTTGAGCATAGTACTACACAAATAGAATTATATAATCTTAATCAAGCTATAGAGAAAGGTGATTTAGCTATTCTAAAAGCTGTACTTGAGCATAGTACTACACAAATAGCATTATATAATCTTAATCAAGCTATAGAGAAAGGTGATTTAGCTATTCTAAAAGCTGTACTTGAGCATAGTACTACAAAAATAGCATCAACTAATCTTAATCAAGCTATAGAGAAAGGTGATTTAGCTATTCTAAAAGCTGTACTTGAGCATAGTACTACACAAATAGACTTATATAATCTTAATCAAGCTATAGAGAAAGGTGATTTAGCTATTCTAAAAGCTGTACTTGAGCATCCTACTATAGAGGTAAGTAGCTATAATATTTATACGGCAGAAGAGACGCATAATTTAGACGTTATCGAATTAGTAAAAAAATATTATTATTCTACTATAAATACTATTACGTCTGAAGAAAATACTATAGATATAACACTTACTGTAGTAGAAGAAGTACCGGCATTAGGAGAGGGGATAGAGGGAGTATAAGTAATAAAATTCAATATTATTCCCGTGGAAGGCTTGCTTGCATGAATATCCAAGTCGTCATTGCGAGCGACTAAAGGCTTTGTTGCATGGCTCGAAAAACCTACTCGATGTCATTCCCGCTTTCGCAGGAATGACATAAAACGAGCCATGCAACAACGCAGCGACTGCAAGGAGCGTGTCAATCTATAAAAAATAGTAAAAAATCTGTAAATCAGAATTTTTTACTGGATTGCTTCGTCAAAATTTTCAATTTTTCCTCGTAATGACGGCAAAACCAATCCACGCGAGTAATGCCAAGTCATTCAATAGACCTCTTCGGAAACTCTACTTCTAGAGGTAATTTGTACGTCGATCCGGTACTCGAATCCTCACGTACTCTTTTGTACGCTGCGGTTCTGCGTTCCGTGTCTCCTTCAAATTCCTCTCTATAAGCGAGTTTCCGAAGAGGTCTAATAAAATCTAAATATTTCTTAGAATTACTTTACTTAATTCATAATTCAAGTGTGAGAAGTGTATCTCTTCAAATCCTTTTCTCGGAATAATAATCATTGCAAATTTTATAGCCTTAAAGCTAGAATCACTAACAATAATTCTAATTAGATGTCGTATACGCCTTTTAATTTTGTTGCGAACTACAGCTTTTTTATTTAGCTTTCTGCTAACTTTGATTCCTAAAAAGGTGTTATATTTTGATTCAAGGAAGATTTTTGGAAGTTTTTTGGCGATTACCACAATAAAATATCTATCATGGAGCTTCTTTCCAAGCTTATTTATAAGTTCAAATTCTTTTTGATTTTTTAAAGAGGTAATAGACAATTTGATAAGTCAGATTATTTTAAGCAGATAATTTATGTCTACCTTTAGCACGACGTTTTCTTAAGATTGCTCTTCCGGTTGGAGTAGCCATTCTAGATCTAAAACCATGTCTTCTTTTCCTAACTAAATTACTAGGTTGAAATGTGCGTTTCATAATATTTATACCGAACGAAAATAAAAATTAATTATTATAAATATGTCATCCCGTGGCTTGACCACGGGATGACATTAAATACTTAAATATGTGCTTTTGCTTTTTCTACGATACTTACGAATCCGTCACTGTTATTGACGGCAAGTTCTGCAAGTACTTTACGATTTATATCGATTCCTGCTTTTTTAAGAGCTCCCATAAATTGAGAGTAAACAAGCTCATGTTCTCTTACTGCTGCATTTATTCTTTGAATCCATAAGCCTCTAAAATCACGTTTACGGTTTCTACGATCTCTA
This sequence comes from Rickettsia massiliae MTU5, assembly GCF_000016625.1. Classification (NCBI taxonomy): domain Bacteria; kingdom Pseudomonadati; phylum Pseudomonadota; class Alphaproteobacteria; order Rickettsiales; family Rickettsiaceae; genus Rickettsia; species Rickettsia massiliae. The sequence continues at coordinate 958,235 of NC_009900.1, read as the reverse complement.
TAAGCATATTGGAGGGCTTTTTCTACTTTTTCAATAGCTACTCTAAAACAGCTATTTGCTCTACCTCTATAGCCTTTGGCTAATTTAAGGATTTTTTTATGTCGATTTTTGGAAATTTTTCCTGATTTTACACGTGTCATTGCTTTAGCTCCTAGTTAATTAATTTATACCGTACGGTAAAAAATATTTTTTAATATTATATCCGTCTTGAGGACAAAGTATTGTAGTTCCTCTAAGGTTACGAATTTGAGCTTTAGTACGACGACGCATAAAATGTTTTTTACCTGCTTGAGATGCAATAACCTTGCCGCTAGCAGTAAGTTTAAAACGTTTTTTTACGGCAGATTTTGTTTTTAATTTAGGCATATTGTTCCTTATAATTGGTATTTCTAGGTTTAAACGGTAAAACATTAGGCATACCAAAGCCATATTACCGATGAAACCTAAATAATAGTTTTTTTATTAGTTATTGCAAGATTTTTTTATAAAAATGTACTATAATGTTTTTAATCAATCGATAATAATTTAAAAATGTTTGGACAAAATCCTAAAAGAAGCATATTAAACGGTGACGGTACTAAGTTAGAGGTACAGTCTATTTTTAAGACTATACAAGGGGAGGGCATTTTTGTAGGTTGTCCTGCGATCTTTATTAGGCTTGGAGGATGTAATCTTGCTTGTAATTTTTGTGATACGGAGTTTGAAGATTTTGATTTAGTAGATATAGATCAGATTTTGAATAAAGTAGAAAGCCTGGCATTAAATTCTAAAAATGAAAAATCGATTAATTTAGTAGTAATAACCGGCGGTGAGCCAATGCGTCAACCTATAGAGTTATTATGTCAGAAGTTATTAGACCGAGATGTTAAAGTTCAAATAGAGACTAACGGTACGTTATATCGTTCTTTGCCGCAAGAAGTGTCTATAATTTGTTCGCCGAAGGCAGGTAAAACCGGTTATAGTAAAATAAGAGAAGAGTTATTGCCTAAAATTAGTGCGGTGAAATTTATCGTTGCTAAAAATATTTTAGAATATAGTCTCATACCGGAAGTAGGGCAAACCTCTTATAATATACCGGTTTTTATTCAACCTATGGATCAAAATGACCAAAGACTTAATGGCGAAAATAATGAGTTAGCAGTAAAATTAGCATTAGAAAGCGGTGCTAGATTATCTCTGCAAACTCATAAATTTTTAAATATCCCATAGATTTAGGTCCGCCGTATGACCTCTTTTCATCACCTAATAATATTACTATTCCAACGTTACCATTGTCAGAATTAGAAGGGTAAAGCTCTTTAAAAATTTTAATTATATTTTCACCGGCTCCATCACTTTCAGAACGATATAATTTCCCTAATTGTCTTTGTTGTTCTACAGAAGGGAAAGGTAAGATAATTTTGTCAGCATCTATGTTGCTTTGTGATGTTGATGTTATCATAGATTCAATTGAACTTTCGGTACAGAATTGTTGGAGTTGTGCTACATGTAATTACCTGCTTTTCATTGTCTAAATTAGAAACCTCCGCATTTTCTGCTTGTTCTCTAACATTTGCTTGGTAGCACATACGTAATATACTAACTAAATCTAAGTGAATTTTGCATTCCGGTTCTTTAATTTTAACAAGAGTATTGATGCATAAGAATCGTCATCTTCACTATCTTCACTCTCGCTGTCACTCCCAATATAGTCAGTGTCAGAAGAGTACATAATAGATTCAAGGAGAAAATCCTTATTATATCCTTGGCAGCAAGTTCTTCTCCACAGTTTGAGGGATTTGCAGCAATACGCTTAGGTGATATCTGTTTCATAATTTCCTTACAAAATAATTTCGGTTAGAACTAAATTTCTTTATCCAATAAATTGAAGAATTTTAACTAAGGAATATATTACTCCTATATTCTAGTCAAAAATTAATTTACTTGAATTTTTAATTGTACTGAAGTATGATAATGAAGGTTTATAATAAGTTCATATGGAGTAATAATGAGTGAAATATTAGAACTTGAAGCGGAATCCCGTACGGAATTCGGTACGGGAGCAGCAAGAGCATTAAGAAGAGCAGGGCGTGTTCCGGCTATTATTTATGGAGCGGGTAAAATACCTGTTAGTATTTCTTTGGAAGAAAAGGAAATAACTAAATATTATAGAAAGCCGGCTTTTATCTCTCAGTTAATTAATTTAACAATTGATAAGAAAAAATATAAAGTATTGCCGAAGGCTGTAGAATTACATCCTGTTACGGATATAGTACGCCATGTTGATTTTGTCTTTTTAGAAGAGAAAACCCAAAAAATGGAAGTACCTGTAGTATATGAAGGGAAAGAAAGAGCTTTAGGCGTTAAAAGAGGTGGATACTTTAATATAGTAAAAAGAAGAGTTACTTTATTATGTGATGTTAATAATATCCCAAGAAACGTAACTATAGATGTTACTAATATGCCTATTGCTACTTCGCTCAAATCGTCAAAAATAGAGTTACCGAAAGGATGTAGTTTTGTTACGAAAAAAGAATTTGTCCTTGCAACTATTATAGGACGTAGAGGAGCAAAAACTGAAGCTGAAGGGGAACAACAAGCCGCTGAAGCAGGGAAGTAAGATCATTCTCACGATAAGGACTTGCTTAGATACTTAAATAGTTATTGCGAGGATTCGTAGGTGTTGTTGTTTGGTACGTTTTATGCCATTCCTAGCTAGAAGCGGGAATCCGGTAATCTTTAATTGTCATACTGTGAGCTTGTAGCGGTATCTAGTCTTTGTTAATTTTTTTTCTGGATACCGTGGTCAAGCCACGGTATGACATCGAGTAGGTTTTTCGATCCACGCAATAATGCTGAGCTAAGAACACATTATTCTGTACTTCTTGCAAATCAATATTTCTTCAAAAATTTTCCATTACTATTTATTAGGTAAATTATTATGATTCTTGTTATTGGTCTTGGTAATCCAGGAAAAGAGTATCAATATACGAGGCATAATGTCGGCTTTATTGCTATAGAGAAAATAGCAAACCAATATAATTCATCATTTAGTACAAAGAAAAAATTCAATTGTGAAATTGCTGAAACTATTAGTGATGGACAAAAGATAATTTTTATAAAGCCCACCACCTATATGAACTTGTCCGGTAAGTCAGTGATATCGGTGAAAACATGTTATAATATCCACCCCGCAAAAATCTTTGTTATTCATGATGATATTGATTTAGAAACAGGTAGAATAAAATTTAAAACCGGTGGCGGTAATGGCGGGCATAATGGTTTAAAATCGATTGATGGGGTTATAGGTAATAATTATAACCGGATTAGGATTGGAGTCGGTAGACCGCAAAATAATCAGGATGTCGCAGATTACGTACTTAATAATTTCTCTAAACCGGAGTATGAAACAGTAATGCAAGCTATAGATAGAGTCACTAGTAACTTTGGTTTAATATTAGAGAATAAGTTAGAAGAATTTAAGAATAAGATAGTTTGATATATTCAATGTTATTCCTACGACTTGATCGACGTTGCTGCATGAATACCAACTCGTCATTGCGAGGAAAAACTGTAAGTTTTGACAAAGCAATCTCAGGCATTCTATACTACTTCAAGAGATTGCCAAGTCGATGCTACGCATCTCCGCGCAATGACGGGAAAACGATATTAAAACTAAACAGCAAAGATTTATGACACAAAATTTTGAAATTGTTTATGCTGATGAAATGGATAGAACTCATAGAACTATAATTATTGAGGCTTTGAATAAAGATGCTAGAGAACAAAAGGGGGTAGTAGGAGATATTGAATCTTTTGCATTTTCCTGTTTAGATCAGGATAAAAATTTTGTTGTAGGAATTAGCGGTATGAGTTCTTGGGGGGATTTTGATTCACTCTTTGTTAATGAAAATATAAGGAATTAAAATTATGGTACTGTACTAATGCAAAAGGCTGAGGATTTAGCACGTGAACGAGGCTGTAATTTTATTCCTCTTGTTACTATGGACGTCCAAGCAAAATCGTTTTATGAGAAACTGGGGTATAAAATTGAATTTGCTATGCACGGTTGCGAAAAAGATTCTATAATGTATTATTTACGGAAAAATTTATGACACTAAAACTCGGAATTGTTGGGTTGCCGAATGTCGGTAAGTCGACGTTATTTAATGCCTTAACGGCAAGTCAGGCTGCAGATGCCGCTAATTATCCGTTTTGTACTATTGAGCCTAATAGCAGCAAAGTTTTAGTGCCTGATGAGCGTTTGCATAAACTAGCAAGCTTAGCCGGAAGCGGTAAAATTATTCCGTCTTATATTGAGTTTGTCGATATTGCAGGGCTTGTTAAAGGAGCAAGCAAAGGGGAGGGGCTAGGTAATAAGTTCTTATCTTATATCAGGGAAGTCGATGCAATACTGCACGTACTGCGTTGTTTTGAAGATGAGGATATAACGCACGTACATAACAAAGTTGATCCGCTGCATGACCTCGAGATTATTGAAACGGAATTAATACTTGCCGATATAGAATCGGTTGAAAAGCGTTTAGCTACAAGTGAAAAACGCTTGAAGTCAGGCGATAAAGCAATGGCAGAGCAGATAGAGTGGTTAAAAGAGGTTTATAAGGTATTAGGTGAGGATAAACCTGCAAGAGTGCTAAATGAAGCTTTAGGAGTTGATAATTTAAAACAATTGCAGTTAATTACCTCTAAGCCCGTTTTATATATATGTAACGTACTTGAAAAAGATGCAGCTATAGGTAATGAATTTACAAAATTAGTAGCAGAAAGAGCAAAGAAAGAAAATGCTAAAAGTGTTGTAATTTCTTCAAAAATAGAAGCTGAAATTGCTTTACTTGAAAGCATGGAAGAAAAGGAAGAGTTTTTAAAATTTATAGGTTTAGACGAAACAGGGCTTAGTAAAGTCATTAAAGAGGGGTATAATCTTTTAAATCTTAAAAGCTTTTTTACTATAGGACCAAAGGAAGCCCATAGCTGGACTTTTAAAGACGGCACACTTGCACCGGCTGCTGCCGGTGTTATTCATACCGATTTTGAAAAAGGTTTTATCAGAGCGGAAGTTATCGGCTATAAAGATTACATAAGTCTCGGTAGTGAAGCAAAAGCCAAGGAAGTAGGTAAAATGCGTTTAGAGGGTAAAGAATATAAAATGCAGGATGGGGATATAGTACATTTTAGATTTAACGTTTAAATAACGATCAGCTATGAAAACAATTTGACCAAAACGGTCTCTTGAAGTTCAAGATAGGCTTGATTATATAGTGCAGCATATTTTGGCTGTTGCCAAGGATAAAATTGTCCTGATTATCTTGTATGGCTCGTATGCTAGAGGTGATTGGGTTAAAGATATGTATACGGAAGATCATATTACTTATAGTTATACAAGTGATTTTGACTTTATAGTAGAAAAAAAGGTAAATTTAAGGAGCATGCTACTTTAAGGGTAGAATCTAAGATAGAAAAAAGGTTAGAACAAACAAGCTGAAGAAAAGCCGAGGTTTGTTCGCTAGAACCTTGGATATCTATAATATGCGAATCTATAAGTGAGGTAAACGACAAGCTTGAAAAAGGGTGTTATTTTTATACCGACATTAAGAATGAAGGTATTCTTTTATATGATAGTGGCGAGTTGCAGCTTTCTCGAGCTAAAAATTTGCCTTGGAGTGAAGTAAAAGAATTTGGTAGAGGCAAGAGTTTTTTTATTGATTGTAAATACCCATTAGAAAGAGGTGATTTTAGTAACAGTGCTTTTGAGCTGCATCAAGCCACTGTAAGTGTTTACAGTAGCATTTTATTAGTTTTTTCCCGTTACAAAAACCAAAGTTACACGATATAAGAAAGCTAGGTGGATATTGTGCAAATTATAATGTTGAACTACTTAAAGTATTTCCGCAATCGTCTCCCGAACAAAAAGAATGTTTTGAATTACTAGAAAAAACTTACGTTGATGCAAGATATGATAAAAATTATAGAATTAGCAGAGAGCAGTTACTTTACTTGATTGAGAGAGTAGAAAGATTAAAAATGATAACGGAAAAAATTTGTTTGGAGCGGATTAATCGATAAAATTCGATGGAAATAAAAAAATCATTTGTGAAAATTATTACGAAGATTCCGGCATGGATGCTTCTATGCTTATCTATTTTATCACCGACTACGGAAACAATTTATACTTCAGGATTACCGAGTTTAACCAAATATTTCGGCATTGACGGTGGTATCACTCAAATTAAGTCTACATTATATTTTCTAGGGTTTGCTCTTGGTATATTATCACTCGGCAGATTATCGGATATTTACGGAACCTATAGCTTTATTAGGGCTTTTTATTTATGTTGTATCTTCAATTATTAGCATTTTTGCAGTTAATATAGAAATGCTGATGATAGCTCGTTTTGTGCAAGCTTTCGGTGTAAGTGTAGGTTCTGTTATTGGACAGGCTATGGCTAGAGACTCCTATCAAGGCTCAGAGTTATCATATGTCTATGCTAGCTTATATCTCCCGTGGCTGTTATTTATCCCTTCTCTAGGTTCATCTATAGGGGGCTATATTATAGAATACTCAAGCTGGCATTATGTTTTTGTATTTTTTAGCCTTACCGGTACTATATATTATTAGCTTTATATTATAAAGTTTTACCTGCAATAAATTCTTATATAGATTTTTTTCCCAAAGCAGTAAATATTTTGAGGTTTTGCAGGTAATTATTAAAGATAAAATTCTTTGGTTATATGCTTTTATCATCGGTGCGTTTAACGGCATATATTACGGTTTTTTCATAGAAGCTCCTTTTATTTTTATTGATAAAATGAAAGTTTCGCCATCTTTTTACGGTAAATTAGCGTTTTTGTTATCTTTTGCCGCTATCTTTGGAGACTTTTTCGGAGAGGGTATTTAATAAAAACGCCATGTACACGATAAAAAAGTTATGGGTTTAGGATTTATTTTTAGTTTGTGCGGTTGTATATTATTTGCGGTAAATGCTTTTATATTAGAAGTTATGTCAACGAGTCATAATCTTGCAATCGCTATGATATTTGCACCGATGATGATTCATATGGTTGGGCATAATCTACTTATCCCTATGACGCTTCGTTATGCACTGGAGGGTTATGCTAAAGTAACAGGTACAGTAGGATCTATATTTGGTGCAATATACTACGTAGTTATTGCTGCTGTAACTTATTTGGTTTCTAAAATACACGGAACGATAAGCAATTTTGCTTCGTTTTACTGTATTTGGATTTTATATAAGAAAAAGTCAAATATTCCTAACTAAAAACAGGTGTCGTCATTGTGAGCAGCTGTGGCGTTGTGTTGTATGGCTCGAAGAAAGCATTCGATGTCATTCCTGCGAAAACAGGAATCCAGGGTAAAGAGGGATAAATTGAGCGTTTAGTTTTAAAAGTCTAGCATATTTATACTTTTTTGACTGGGGATTCCCGTCTCCGCGGGAATGACATTAAGAAAGTTAGAGATAACCTAGTACATCATCTGTATGCTCTTCACCCTCAAGAGTCATATCCTCTTTTAAGGCTGCCATACTACAGCTACTAAATACATCAAGGTTATTCTGCTCGGCTTGCCATTTTAAGCTAGCTTCTTTAAAACTAACAATACCGTTTTTAATTTCTGCTAATGTCAAATTTTTTATTTCGTGTAAAAAATTCTCTATATCTGCTTTTGCTTCTGGATTTTTTTCGATGAATGGATTAAGAAACTCCTTGATACCTGCTAATAATTCTTCTTTTCCAGGTTCTATATCTTCAGAATCTAGAGCTTGAGCTATCGGTGTATTAACTGCATCCTCGTTGTTTGTATCCTCTTCCTTTTCAAAACTTTTATCAAGTGCGTTATTAGAAGTATTAATATGGAATAACTCTTTATAAAAATCATTCATAACAATTTGATCGTTAGGGTTATTTGCATTATAATTATTTATTATTTTATCAATAGCTTCTTTAAACTTTTCATTATAAGGTGCATCTCTAAAGGTGGAGCTTTCATATATAGATTTTTTAGCAAATTCTTTTAGTGCTTGCAGATTTTCAGTACTAGAATTACTCATCTCAGCATGTTTTGCCGGAATATTAGTAGCTATTTCTATTAATTTATCACCAAAAATGCTTTGAGCGGTTATTTCATCAGCTTGTTGTGTTGCTGCTAATATTTTACCGGGCATATTATTTTTTAATAGTTCTATTATTCCTCCGCCGCAACAAACAGTTTGGTAATCATCATTATTTTCTTCTTTTAATGATAAATACAAAGCGTTGTCTATGTGATAGTTATTTGCTTTTAATAATTGCCATGTTTGTAAGGTTGGGTTATTAGCATATACTCCACCATCAATAATTTTATGTAATTTAGTATTGGTTATATTACTGAAATTGTGGCTGGGGAAATATCCAGGTGCTGCAGTGATGCCTTGTATTATATCTGAAAGGTAATAATCATTCTCGTCACTTTGTCTAGCCTCTAGAGTAGAGAAGGTCATAAGAGGATTTTGTTTATTATTTAGATCATAACCTGTAACTACAACATCACCGATTAAATCCTTGAGGGTATAATCCTTACAATATGCTTTCAATAATTTTACTAATGGTTCAGGAGAAAATTTATGGCTGAATAAGCCATTAAAACTCCAAAATTTTCTAAAAGTTAATCCTACCGGAAAAATATCGTGTGCCATTTCTTCAAACAGTTCTTGAGCTTGCTCTGCACTGAATAAAGGTTTTCCGGGATTATTAGGATCCGGTAAATTAAGCAAAATAGGAATAAGTCCTCCAACACTGGTCCCTCCAGTAAAATCGAATATCTCACAAGTAGGCTTACCGGTTATTTGCTCCATTATTTTTAATTTTTCTAAATGGATATTTCCTTTTACCCCACCGCCTTCAAATAGTGCTAAGCTAATCTTATTATTGTTTATATCTACCATAACCACCTTTCAAAAATACTTGAAGAGAGAAAAATACAATCAAAATTAACTTTTGTCAATAAATTTATCTGTATAAACTGAAAATTTAACTTATAAAATAAATTGTAACTATTAGTAAAGAAAACTTGATTAATGATTAATATTTTAGTATATAGCTAATATTATATAACTAATGGAAAAGAACGATTATTTAAATTTGTTAAAGATAAGAAAATTATGAAAGCTTTGGCATTTATGTATTGTTTTGAGGGAAATACTGGACAAACTTTAGATATTAAAGAATTATGTACTACAAATGATTTATCATATAGAGCTGATTTCAGCGCCCTTACGAAGATACTAGATACTTTAACCCCCCTTATAGGGATATTTTTTTCTAAATAATTTAACACTAATTCTACTATAAATAATAATGCTAAAATACGAAAACTTTGATAGTTCCTCTGATGAAGAGTTAAAAGAAAATTATACTTTACCTCAGTACCTTAATTTTTTACTTAAAAATATACTAGATATTAATTATATATATAACTCTGAAGATTTTAAACTTAAACTAGGTTTAGTATTACATAATTTAGCTGATAGATTTTTTGAATATTCTACTAATTTGAGCAAGAACATGAATATAAACATGCTATTATAAAACGTATATTTGAAGTTGTGCATGCTAAAGCATCGACACAAAATATAGAAGAATTACCGCGAACACTAAATTACTTTGCGGAAAAGTTAACACATTTGTTATTTATGCTTGCAACGCATAGAAATAATGCAACCTTATTTACGACTCCTATGTTTTTAGAACTTATTAGTATATTTTTATCATATAAGGAGTTTTTCCTTATGTCTGCTGAGCATGCCGTTGCTCAAACAAGAGGTATACTGAAAAACTATAAATATGTGTTACCATTAGCTTCAATGTAATTTTACAAAAATATGGATAATGTAAAAAGCAATGATATAAAATCTTTTTTAGAAAAAGTTCATAAATTAAAGAATTGTCCTATAAATTCATTAGACCAAAATTTAACTGCTTTAATTCTTAAAGTAAACAATATAGGAGAACGCAATTTAAAGCTTACAAAAACTAAATTGCTTGAAAAAAAGGATTTTTCTCAAGATTTAAAGGATTTAATTGAAATAACCTACTTGGAATTTACTGAAAGCTTAAAAAATATTGCAGGGTTTTTAGCTCAAAAACAAGCATCTCTCAAGAAAGAAATTAAAAAAATCCTACCTGAAATTCTACAAATTTTATGTGCTAAAATAAAAGAATGGTATGATATTGATGCACCTGAATATGCTAAGAATGTATTACAAGATATTACCCACAAATTTAATCAAACTATTTCTCCTACCTCGTCTCAAAAGAGATGAAAACTTTCCTTTTCTAAAAGAAAAGATATATATGATGCAAATGATGATGATAATAATCAAACTTTGGAAACAACTGATATAGACAATAGTATGAAAAAATATTTTAAACTAATTGGAGAACATACTAATACTATATACGATTAAAAACAGTAAATATTATGGTCTTTTTGAGGTCCTAGAACTTGGTAGCTAAGAGTAAATGAATCAGGATTTAAAAATAAATAGGTAGCATTATATTGACCACATAGATGACTGCCTGTAGCTGGTATACTCAAATGATTTGGAGAATTGTTTTTGCAAAACTTCGGAGGACTCGCATGCTCACCTATTAAGTATAGGCTGTGCGTACTCGCCTCCTCGTTTTACATCCCAATTCTCCAAATCATTTGAGTATACCCTGTCTGCATCAACAAATTTTAATTGATAAAATAAGCTCTTTTCAGGAGCAATAAAATATTTTGTTAATATTACTATTCTGAAAAATATATCTATATTCTTGATTAGCGTAGATTTGATAATCGTAGTCGTGATAGTGAATTTGTAATGCCTCTTTATAGATTAATTCATTTAAACTTTTAAGTAAGAAATATGCTACCCCCTCACCGTAACCATAATTATCTATAATTCTGTTAATTCGGTATTTTCCGGAGAATCGTGAAAAAATTTCTTTTACTGAATCGGTTTTTGAGAGCATTTGATAGATATATCTATGTCATTCCTGCGATGTTTTGGCTTTATTGTATGGCTGTTTATGTCATTCCCACGAAAGCGGGAATCCAGTAATTTAAAGGTTATACACAATAAGTTTGTACAATTAAAAGCTCGATTTATTTTGCTTTATCCTGGATTCCCGCTTTCGCGGGAATGACATCGAGTCGGTTTTGCGGACCATGCAACAAAGTCAGCTTGACCACGGTATGACATTTAGTTCTGCAATATTTTCATTAGCAAATTAATCTCTTCGCGTAATTCTATATCGTTTTCCAGTAATTCTTCTACTTTCTTAATAGCATGCATAACCGTCGTGTGGTCTTTTTTACCGAATTTTTTACCGATATCTGCAAGACTTTTCGGCGTTAATGCTTTACTAAGATACATGGCTATTTGACGCGGTCTTGCAACTTCTCGTAATCTCCGTGATGAAGACATATCGGATAACTTAATATTATAACGGCTAGCTACCTTTTTCTGAATATCTTCAACGGTAATTATTCTTTCATTAGAACGCAGTAAATCCCGCAAAATATTTTGTGTGTTTTCGAGTGTAATTTCTTTTAAAGTAAAATTAGAATGAGCAATCACCTTATTTAAAGCTCCTTCAAGTTCTCTAACGTTTGAAACGATTTTAGATGCTAAAAAATCAATTACGTCTTTTGGTATTTTAACGTTCATCTGCTCAATCTTAGATTCTAGAATACCGAGTCGTAACTCATAAGTAGTACTATGAACGTCGGCAACTAAGCCCCATCCAAGACGAGATTTTATCCGATCTTCAATATTATCTAAATCTGAAGGCGATCTATCACAAGAAATAACCATTTGACGGTTATTATCAATCAATGTATTAAAAGTATGGAAAAATTCTTCCTGCGTACTATCTTTACCGCAAATAAATTGAATATCATCAATCATTAACACGTCAACCGAACGAAATTTCTCTTTAAACGAGATTACTTCTTTGTTACGCAGAGCTTTAACAAACTGATACATAAATTTTTCTGCCGACATGTATATCACTTTGCGACTTGGGTTATTCTGCTTGATGTACCAACCGATTGCATGCATTAAATGAGTTTTACCAAGTCCTACGCCGCCATATAGAAAAAGCGGATTAGACTCAGAAACCGCACCTGATGATTCCGCAACCGCTCTTGCTGCTGCATAAGCTAGCTCATTTGGGGCTCCAACCACAAAATTATCGAAAGTAAAACGTACGTCAAGGGTTGAAAAGATATTTTCCGCATTAAGCTCACTGCTGCCGATATCGGCAAAAGTCTTAGTAGGTAATGCTATAACTGTTTGGGTTATTCCAGGTAACTCTTTAGTAATTATTTCAATTGACTTAATGGTATTATTATAATGTTGAAATAGTTGCAATATGACCATAGAGTACTTGGATTTTATCCAATCTCTAACAAAGTTAGTAGGGGCACAAAGAATAACGGTATTTAATGAAGACTCTATAAAATTGACTTTACTAAACCAGCTATTATATAGAGTTTCACCGTAATGATTGTAAAGATCTTGAGCCACGTGACTCCAGACATTTACATAATTATCACCTTGATCCGTTAAAATTATTTGATTAGTACTCACTTAAAACTGCCACGGTAAGTTATTTTGTTTCCAGCCTTTATCTTGATTATTTCCTTCAAAGCCGTCACTAATATTATAACAATTTTGATAACCCATATTAGTTATAAAATTTGCTGCGATAAATGACCTATATCCTGAACGGCACAGAAAAAATATTATTGCATGAATTGTATCGTTAACGATAGATAAAAAATTATCTTCAAAATCTTTATTCAATTGCCAACTTAGAAAGATCACCTTATTTTTATTATCTAAATGAGGTATCCCCACTTGCTGCCACTCTTCTCTAGTTCTAACATCTACAAGAAAAGCATTATCATTTGAAATTAGCATATCATACGCTTTTGTAGAACAGATATTTTGAACCGACATATTTACGCTTTTTTGCTGTTATTGATAATAAAAGTTAATAGAATTTTACCCATGTAGAATGGATTTATTAGAGTGCTGAATTATTATAAAGCATTTTAAAATGATCTTGGTATCTGATAATGTTAATAATATTATTATAAAAAAATTTTGCAAGATGTTATAGATGAATAAATTAAATAAAAATTCTTTACAAAAGAAACTTTTCTACCGTAGTAAAAATCGCGGTTGCAGAGAAATGGATTATATACTCGGTAGCTTTGCCGAAAAGTACCTATCCTTAATGGATGAAAAAAAACTTGGAAGCTATTCTTTAATACTTGATCAAAATGATAATGATCTTTATAATTGGATTAATAATAAATCTTCTGCTCCTTCTTATCTAGATGCCGAAATAATTGATAAATTACGCAAAATAGCAAAAATATAAACTCCTGTAGAATGTTACAACAAAAATTTCCGGCGGCTGCCAAATCTTTCTTTGCAATTGATAATTTTACTAAGAATCTTAAGCAAGATTTCATTTTGAGTGCGAGTAATGAAGAGGAGGCGTTGCAATTATACAAGCAAGCTTTATTTTTTTCTTCTAATGAAAATATTTATTACTTTCCAAGCTATGATACCATCCCTTATGACCATACGTCACCAAATGCAAATATCTTATCTACACGTGCAGAAACATTAACCAAGCTAACAACAAATAATAGTAATAGCAAATTACTCATCACTCATACAGCGAACTTATTAAACAAATTACCGCCGAAAGATTTTTTTTCTAAATATTTTTTGAAATTATCCCCTAAAATGAAATTTACTACGGATGAGCTTGCTATGTTTCTAGTAGAAAATAGTTTTACAAGAAATGCGAGTAGCATCGATGCTGGGGAATTTGCGGTTAGAGGCGAAATCATTGATATAATATTGCCCGGTCCTAAAGCGTATAGAATTCATTTTAGCTGGGGTTATATTGAATCAATAAAAGAATTTGATATTGATACGCAAATTTCGACTAAATCCTGCAGGGAGCTTATTATTAGTCCTGCAAATGAGATAGTTTTAAATAGTGAAACTATAGGTAATTTTAAGAATAATTACTTACGAAATTTTGGAGTTAATCATACTGATAATCCTTTATATGAGGCGGTAATATCTGGAAGAAAATTCACAGGATATGAACAATTACTCCCGTTATTTTACGATTCCTGCTCTAACTTAATAGATTATTTAAACGATCCTATTTTCATATTCGATAATTTGTCAAAACAAGCCATTTTAGAATTTGAACATAGTTATAACGATTTTTATTCGGCAAGGTCAGAGGCAAATAAACTTAAATTTAATAGTTTCTATCCCACCCTTTCACCGACTAGCTTATATTTTACCGCTTCTGAAATAACGGAATTACTAGAACGAAAAAATAATATACTACTTACTTTTGAAAACTCAGAGCAAGCTAGCTTAATTGAAAATATATCTGCTACAAGTTTTATAGAAAAGAAAACGGTTTTCGATAAATTATTTGAGGTTATTAAAGCAAATTCTCATAAGAAAATTATTATAGGCTCAAGCGTTTTAAGTAGTTGTGAGCGAATCAAAAGCATAATTCAAAATTATGAATATAAATATAATGAGATAAATAAATTAGATGAGGCTAAGGCTTCAATAATAAATGTCGGGATAATTCCTTTAAATCAAAGCTTTTATACGAAAGAATATTTATTTATTACCGCTAGCGAATTATTAGAAGAAAAACCTAGCTCTACAAACACTAACAAAAAACTTAAAAATATCTTGCTGGAGCTTGATAATTTAGCTGAAGGCGAATTTGTTGTGCACAAAGATCATGGAATAGGGCAGTTTTTAAAGCTAGAAGCTTTAGAAATCAAAGGCAAACCACAACATGATTTTTTGAAGATTTTATATGCCGGCAATGATAAATTATATATACCAGTTGAAAGTATAGAGGTAATAAAAAAATACGGCAATGATAATGCGGAGCTTGATAAGCTTGGTAGCGTTTCATGGCAAAGAAGTAAGGCAAAGCTTAAAAATCGTATAAAAGAGATAGCGCTGCATTTAATACAAATAGCAGCTAAAAGGAAACTTAATAGTAGTGCTTCCGTTGAATTTGACCTTGAAGAATATGATAAATTTTGTGCTAATTTTCCTTTCAGCGAAACGGAAGACCAATTAACCGCTATAAACGATATTAAAGAAGATCTAAGAAACGGTATGTTAATGGATAGGTTAATATGCGGTGATGTCGGGTTTGGTAAAACAGAGGTAGCAATGCGTGCCGTCTTTATGGTAGCAAAATCTCTAAATGAACATTTACCTCAAGTAGCCGTAGTTGTACCGACAACTATTTTATGTAGTCAACATTTTTCAAGATTCATAGAACGGTTCAAAGGTTTTGGTTTAAATATCAAGCAATTATCTAGAGTTATTAGTTCTAAAGAAGCAAAAATTATAAGATCGGAGCTTGAAAGCGGTAAAATAAATATAATAATAGGCACTCATTCTTTATTACATAAAAATATAAAATTCTTTAATTTGAAATTGTTAATAATCGATGAAGAACAACATTTCGGCGTCGGTCAAAAAGAATTGCTTAAATCGCTAAAATCCTCTTCCCATGTACTTGCAATGTCGGCAACACCGATTCCTCGAACGCTGCAAATGTCAATGACCGGTTTAAAAGAACTTAGCATTATTGCAACGCCGCCTCTCAACAGGCTGGAAGTGCGTACCTCGGTTATGCCGTTTGATCCCGTTATTATCAGAGATGCATTATTACGCGAACATTTTAGAGGCGGAAGAAGCTTTTATGTAGTTCCAAGAATTAAAGATATAGAGGATATCGAAAAACAATTAAAACAAATTGTGCCGGAATTAAGCTATAAAATAGCTCACGGAAAAATGACTCCGAGTAAAATTGATGAGGTTATGAGCGAGTTTTATGCCGGTAAATTCGATATACTAGTCTCAACTACTATTATAGAATCAGGAATTGATATAGCCGAGGCAAATACCATGATCATACATAAGGCTGATATGCTGGGTCTTAGTCAGCTATATCAATTGCGTGGTCGAATAGGTCGAGGTAAAATGCGGGGTTATGCCTATCTAACGGTAGCAAGTCATAAAAAGATGACATCGCACTCCTTAAGACGCTTAGAGATAATACAAAATAGTTGTGCTTTGGGCTCAGGTTTTACTATTGCAAGCCATGATATGGATTTACGAGGTTTCGGTAATTTGATAGGTGAAGAACAATCAGGACAAATTAAAGAAGTAGGTACAGAACTCTATCAAGAAATGCTGGAAGAACAAATAGCTATTTTTAAAGATGCACCGATTGTTTCAGAACAACCCTTTATCCCGACTATTAATTTGGGATTATCCGTCTTTATTCCAGATAATTATGTAGCCGATGCAGCTCTTAAACTTGGACTATATAGAAGAATAGGTAATTTACGTAATGAGATAGAAGTAGAGACATTTAAAGATGAGATGATTGATAGATTCGGTTTACTACCGATTGAATTTAATAATTTACTTGATATTGTAAAAATAAAACTATTATGCTTTAAGTTAAATATTGCAAATCTAGATTCAGGAGATAACGGATTTGTGATTAAATTTTATAAAAATGCCGATATGACTGATAAAATTTTAAAATTCGTTAGTACTTACTCTAATCAGGCAAAAATCAAACCAGATAATAAATTAGTATATATCAAGAAATTAGTAGATAAAAATATAATTGTTGAGGTAAATCAACTACTTTGGAATTTATCGGAGGTGTAGACTCGATGTCATTCCTGCTCCGTCATTGCGAGCAGCCGTAGGCTGCATGGCAATCGCATGAAATAATAACAAACTCCTGAGATTGCTTCGTCAATTGCTATGCAATTTCCTCGCAATGACGGTAACACGTTTTGAACATAATAAATATGTCCCATAACCTAAAGCAATTATTTCAACAACATAACGTAAAAGGTTTGTCGATTAATTCTAAAACCGTTAAGGATAAAGACGTCTTTTTTACGATTAAAGGACGGAATACTGATGGAAATGATTTTATTAAGGATGCTTTAAGCAAAGGTGCAGTATTAGTAATTACGGACAATAAAAAAAATATTGTTATAGATAAAGTAATTTACGTAAAAGATGTGCAGGCAGCTTTATATGAAGCCATAGAAATATTCTATCCTAAAACACCAAAGAATCTAATAGCCGTAACCGGTACTAACGGTAAAAGCTCGGTAGTATCCTATATAGCTCAAACATATTCATTACTTGGGAAAAAAGCAGCATCTATAGGTACGATAGGGGTAGAAATATTTGGCTGCGATAATCTTATAAATGATGTACCGGAATTAACAACTTTAGACTATTTAAGCTTTAGAAAAATTGCTCATAATTTAGCTGAAAATGGTATAGAATATTTAGTTTTTGAAGCTTCTAGTCATGGTCTTGATCAAGCAAGACTTAGGGAAATAAAAGTAAATATTGCATGTTTTACTAGCTTTAGTCAGGATCATCTAGATTACCACCATACAAAAGAAAATTATTTATTAGCCAAACTGAAATTATTTATAAATCATTTATTACCGAACGGCATCGCAATATTAAATTCTGATATAGAAGAAATAGAGTTTGTTAAAGATTATCTACATAATCATAATATTAAATTTATAACCGTTGGGAAAAAAGGTGATTTAGAAATCACTAGAATTAACGGTTCTTTAAAAGGACAAAATATTAATTTTACATTTAATAATAGAGAATATAATTTTAATACCCCGATAATTGGTAGCTTTCAGGCTAGTAATTTATTAATTGCTGTTCTTAGCATTCATTATACTGGTTTTGCTTTTGATGATGTTATAGATTCTTTAGTAGAAGTTAAAGCAGTAAAAGGCAGAATGGAGAGAATAGATAACACTCATATCTTCGTTGATTATGCCCACACTCCGGACGCTCTTGCAAAAGCTTTAACGGAACTGAAAAATATTAAATTACGTGGTAGTAAACTAAGCGTAGTTTTTGGCTGCGGCGGTAATCGTGATAAGGCAAAGAGAAGTCTTATGGGGCAAATAGCCGCAAAACATGCCGATACCATCATAATTACAGATGATAATCCACGCAATGAAGACCCAAAGCTTATTAGAGCTGAAATCATAAGCGGTATAGAGAAAGCAGATTATACAGAAATAGCAAATAGAGAAGAGGCTATTAAATACGGTATAAATAATTTAAAACAAGATGATACCTTGTTAGTTGCCGGCAAAGGTCATGAAAATTACCAAATTATAGGCGATAAGAAATTACCTTTTGATGATGCTGAGGTTGTGAGGAAGTGTGTAAAAGTTTGTCATCCCGTGGCTTGACCCATATACCGGACAGTTTTAAAAAAAACCTTGATGTCATCCCCGCGGAAGCGGGGATCCAGAAAAATAACTTCAATATTAATACAGAAGTTACATATTTGATAAAATAAACATATAAAAAGCAAGCTTTTTATATGTTTACTGGCTTCCCGCCTACGCGGGAATGACATAAACAAGCCATACAACAAAAATAACAAAAACATATGATCTGGAACTCTAAAACTTTAAGTGCTGCTCTCGGTATAACAATCTCTAATTCTATAAATTGTAATGAAGTGCAATTTAATTCCAAAGACGTTAAAAAAGGTGATTTATTTATAGCACTTCAAGGTAATAGAGATGGTCACGATTATGTTCTAGATGCAATAGATAAAGGAGCAGCAGCCGTAATTATTAGTAAGCGAGTAGAGATCAATGATAAATATAAAATTATCTTAGTCGATGATTGTTTTGAAGCTCTACAAAAAATAGCTTTATATAAACGAGAGAATTCAAAAGCTAAATTTATAGCTATAACAGGCAGCGTCGGTAAAACTTCTACCAAAGAAGCACTAAAAGTATCATTACAACATGATTTTCTAGTTTTTGCTAGCCGAGGTAACTTCAATAACAAACTCGGTATGCTTATTAATCTTGCTTCAATGGCTGATGATACGGAATATGCTATTTTTGAGCTTGGCATGAACCATAAAGGTGAAATAAGAGAGCTGGTTCAAATATTAAAGCCGAATATTGCCATGATTACTAATATTTCGGAGGCTCATTTAGAATTTTTTAACTCGCTTGAAGAGATAGCTGAAGCTAAATGTGAGATTTTTGCAAATTTTAGCAAAAATGATATTGCCGTTATTAATGCCGATACTAATTGCTATAACAAAATATTATCGATATTAAAAAACCTTTCTATCACCGATATACATAGCTTCGGTAGATCATCTAAAACTTCAGCAGAATTAATTTTATATGAGAACCTAGGAGAGCAAGTCTACTTAAAGTATAAGATAAATAATAAAGTCTTAGATGTAACGATACCGTTTATTCCTCGGCATTTTACCGAAAATTATACCGGTGTACTTTTAATTATCGATATATTAGGTAAAGATATAGAGATAGCTGCAAATCACTTAGCAAATATTTCTCCTACTAAAGGAAGAGGGGAAATGATCAATATACAAAATTGTCGTGTAATTTGTGATTACTATAACGCAAGTCCGCAGTCAATGAAAGCTGCATTAGAATATTTAAAACAAGTACCTGCCGAGAATAAAACTGCTATAATAGGCGATATGCTAGAGCTAGGGGAAAATTCTAAACGATTACATGAGAAACTAGTGCAGTACATATTAGATGCCGCTTGTTCTAAGGTCTATTTAGTAGGAGTAAATACTAAATATATTGATGATTTACTACCTTCCAAAATAGCTAAAAAATACTTTAAAAATGTTGATGAATTAATTATGCATATTACGGATTTATTTGAAGGTAATGAGCTTATTCTAATAAAAGGGTCAAGAGGCGTAAAACTTGATAAGATTGTTGATTATTATAAATAAATACACTAGGATATTCTTAATATTGTGTGGTTTGGTTGTCCGTCATTGCGAGGAAAATTACAAAGTAATTGCCGAAGCAATCTCAGGATGTTTGACGAGATGGCCGCGCGCAGTCTACCAGTCTACGACTGCTTGCAATGATGATGTGGTATCCATGCACAATGAATAACATCAAAATATACTTTTAAATTTAAATCTACAAATGTTATACAATCTTTTACTTCCTCATATCCATAATTCACATATAGCTAATTTATTTCACTATATTACTTTTCGTAGCGGTCTTGCTATTATTATAACTCTAAGCCTTAGCTTTATCACGGGTCCGATATTAATAAAATTTCTGCGATCTCTTCAAAAAAACGGTCAGCCTATACGCTCAGACGGACCTGAATCGCATCAAACAAAAGTAGGTACTCCGACAATGGGGGGCATTATGATTATTTTGTCTAGTTGTCTTTCTACTTTATTACTTGCTGATTTAACTAATAAATATACTTGGATTACGTTATTTGGTTTTATTAGTTTCGGTATTATAGGATTTATGGATGATTATGCTAAGGTAACTAAAAATAATCATTACGGAGTAAGAGGAAAAAGTAAGCTTTTACTTCAAGGAATTATTAGCTTCATTATATGTGTTTTACTAGAATATCTAGATAAAAGTCCAAGTCATTTACTTAACGTACCGTTTTTTAAAAATTTAAGTTTGGATCTTGGTTATTTTTATATAGTTTTTGCTATATTTGTTATAGTCGGCTCTTCTAATGCCGTGAATCTAACGGATGGGCTTGATGGTCTTGCTACCGTCCCTATTGCCTTTACTGCCGGTTCTTTTGCTTTAATAAGTTATTTAGTAGGAAATCTAATTTACTCGAACTACTTACAGCTAACCTATATACCGAATACCGGAGAGTTAACGGTGTTATGTGCAGGATTAGTCGGTAGCTGCCTTGGATTTTTATGGTTTAATGCACAACCTGCAGAAGTTTTTATGGGCGATACCGGTAGTCTAAGTCTTGGCGGTGTGCTTGGTATTATTAGCGTTATTACTAAGCATGAAATAGTTTTAGCTATAGTCGGCGGCTTGTTTGTGATTGAAACGGCATCCGTAATTTTACAGGTATATTACTTCAAAGCTACTAAAGGAAAAAGAATATTTAAAATGGCACCGCTCCATCATCATTTTGAAAAACACGGCTGGGCAGAATCAAAAGTCGTAATAAGATTTTGGATTATTTCAGTTATATTTGCTCTTATAGGCTTATCATCCTTAAAATTACGTTAACTATATTCGTTTATCTATCTTTTATTTATCAAAAATACATTAACATAAATTAACTTTCTCTTTGCTTTTGTACAAGAAATTTACTACAATGCTGACATTAATTTATAGTAGGTGTATGGCGTGGCTAAAGAAATAGATATAAATAAATTATTAGCACAAGAAAATAATGCTTTAAATACTATATTAAGCCAAGTAAATGAATTATGCGAACAAAATAAACAGTTGCAAGGTTTAATCGAAATACAAAATGAAACTAAAGAACTAGAAAAAGAACATAATAGATCGCTGCCTTGGTTTAAAAGATTGGTAAAAACAGTTTCTAATGTAAAGTATATTTTTATAAAAAGTGAAGAACAGTTAACAAATGAAGCAATAAAGTATAATAATAAAATATTAAAAGATATTGATAATAAGATATATAGTATAGCGGAAAAATCTGCACCTTTAAAGCAAGCATTACAAGCAGAAATCGAAAAAATTTTTAAAGATTTAACAAAGAAAGATTTATCTAAAGATCAAAGAGCAAGAGTATCGGAAGTATTTTTTAGTTATAAGAGTAAATCTGAAAGATTCTCAGCTCTACATATGACAAATCCCTTACAATTCATTAATGCTGAAGAACTAGAGAAACAATATAATTCTTTAAATGCTACAAAACAAAATATCCAAAATTTAATATCCGAAAATTCTAATATCAAAGAACTTAAAGAAATACAAAAACAGGTTGCTGAAATTAGGGAAGAAGTACCTTATACATTTTTTGAAAAATTAAATAATATTTGGCAAAATGTTAAAAATGTTTTTGTAAATAATAGTGAGCAGGTTTTAGCAAAAAACAAAGAGAGTAATACTAGAACAATTAGAAAGATTGATGAACAATTATATAAAACGAAGCATAAATTTGAGGAATTAATTGAAAATAAAGAAAGAAATATTAATGATATAATTGCAAAATTACCTGACAATGAGGAGTTACAAAAGATAGCAAGTAACCTTACAAATCACATGGCTTCAAAAAAAGAACCAATATTAGCAAATTCGTCCCTAGCTAAACCTTTGGAAAATAATATAACACCGCCGCCTCCTTTATCACAAAATAACATTCCATCACCACCGCCGCCACCGCCTCCTTTACCGGAAAATAACATTCCACCCCCGCCGCCGCCACCCCCGCCTATGCCTACTATGGCTCCGGTTTCGGCTCAGACTGAGACATTATCTAAGCCTGTAGAAGCTACTACGGTTAAAAAACCGGAAAATCAACTACGTCCTTCTATAGATACTTCTGATTTAATGAGAGAAATAGTAGGGCCAAAAAAACTAAGAAAAGTTGAAAAAACGGATGTTAAGGCACAAGATTCTAGAGATTTATTGCTGCAGTCCATAAGAGGTGAACACAAACTAAAAAAAGTTGAATTTGATCCTAATACAGGAAAACCGGTTGCACATTCTCATAGTAAGCCTGCTCAGAATATTAACAAACCTAATGGAGTTGCATCAATTTTAGCACGAAGAGTTGCTATTGAGATGAGTGATAGTAGTAGCAGTAGTGGCAGTGAAAGCGATAGTGGTAACTGGAGTGATGTTAGTGTTAATAGGAATAAATCAAAAAGTCTAAAAACTAAAGGAGAACGAGATGCTAAAATGACTACGCATGCTCAAAAAATTCTAAATAATAGGCACTCACAAAAACCATCATTTGTTAGATAATAAATGTCATTCCCGCGGAAGCGGGAAGCCAGTAAAGCCTATAAAAAACTTGTTTTTTTAGGTTTATTTTATCAATTAATGGTAATTTTATAGCAGTATTAATTTTTTGGATTCCCGCTTCCGCGGGAATGACATAAAACACCATATAAATCTACCCTTTAAACTTCTTAGTTATTTCAACTATTCTTTTACCCAAGAAATTAGCAGTTTTTAAATCGCCTTGAGTAGGAGTAATATCAGGAGAAGATTTGTGGTTAGATTGAGTCATACGTCCTGACCAGCTACCTAAGCGGTTAATTTTATCGGGATCAGGCATCTCATGATCGGAAAAATTCGGAGCAGCTTTAGCTTGCCCGACCCAAATCATACAATGCTGCATAGCGAAGTGAAATAGCTGCTGAATACTGCATAACTTATCACCTGAATAAGAAGCAGAAAAGTTGCAGCTATTTTATCTTGCCATTTTTGTTGTGCCCATCTAGTTGAGGTAGCTTCCATAAATATTTTAAACGATCCGGCTAAACTACCCATATAGGTTGGGACTCCAAAAATGATGGCATCTGCATTATCTAATAAATCCCAATCGAGATTATCAGGTTTATCTTTATTTATTTGTATAATAGAAACATTTGCTCCTGCTTCTTTTACGCTCTTATTTAGTGCTTCAGCTACTTTTGCAGTATGAGACCGTATCCACTATAATATACGATAGCTACTTTAACTATTTTATTCTCCATATTATAAATTAACTATAAACTCGGCTTCAGTTTTAGACTTTATTTCTTCAATAGTAACATAGTCAGCTTGTCTAACTAATATCATTTCATCTTTATCAATATCAAAAATTCCAAGATCGGTAATTACTCTGTTAACTACTTTTTTACCTGTTAACGGAAAGCTGCATTCTTTTAATAATTTAGCACCGCTATCTTTTGCGTTATGTTCCATTATAATAACTACTCTTTTGGTGTTAGCGACCAAATCCATAGCTCCTCCCATACCTTTAACCATTTTACCCGGAATAGTCCAGTTGGCAAGATCGCCTGTTTGTGAGACTTGCATAGCACCTAAAATAGTTAAATCGACATGCGAACCTCTAATCATCCCAAATGAAAAGCTACTGTCGAAATAGCTGCTTTCAGGAATAGCAGTAATAGTTTGCTTACTGGCGTTAATTAAATCAGGATCTTCCTCTCCTGCGTAAGGAAATGGTCCCATACCAAACATACCGTTCTCGCTTTGAAATATTACATTCACTCCTTGAGGTATATAATTTGCTACATTGCGTAGGCATACCTATACCAAGATTGACATATAACCCGTCTTTAAGTTCCTCTGCGGTTATTTGATAAATTTCTTCTTTGCTCCAAGGCATATCTTATTTTTTTCCGGATAGTTAATTGCTCAATACGTTTCTCATATTTTTCACCTACTATTAATCGCTGTATGAAAATATTAGGTGTGTGAATATTGTTAGGGTCAAGCTCTCCCACCTCAACTATTTCCTCTACTTCACAAACTGTAACTTTAGCGGCACCTGCCATGACTGCATTAAAATTTCGTGCAGTTTTATTGTAAATCACGTTGCCGCTTTTATCGGCTTTAAAGCCTTTAATAATAGCAAGGTCAGCTTGAAGGGCAGTTTCCATTATATATTGTTTGCCGTTAAACTCCTTTGTTGCTTTACCTTCCTCTACAATTGTACCTATACCTGTTTTAGTATAAAAAGCCGGAATTCCCATACAAGCAGCCCTAGTTCGTTCAGCTAAAGTTCCTTGTGGGTTTAGCTCAAGCTCTAAAATCTTATCAAGATATTGTTGCTCAAAAATCTTATTTTCTCCGACATACGAAGAAATCATTTTTTTTATTTGTTTAGTTTGAAGAAGAAGCCCAAGTCCGAAATTGTCAACACCGCAATTATTGTTTATAACTGTTAAATTTTGAACATTGCTTTTTAAGAAGTGCATTTATTAAATATACCACATAGACCGAATCCGCCCGACATTATAGTCATGCCGTCATAAAGAAGTCCTTCAAGAGCAGCTTCAGCCGAAGGATAGATTTTATTCATTATTTAAGAAATGAGGAGGATTTTCAAAAGAAGTCAAGGACATACACAAGTTTGGTATATTAAAAAAATACTTTACAAGAGATTAAATTTAACCATTGCTGCTTGTTTTTTGTATTCATCAACAGTATTAGTAACTGCATCAAATCTTGATGACGATATAACAATTCAAGAAAATTCTAAAAAAAATTATAGTTATGTAGTGACTTATGATGAAGATCTTAAGTTATATTACAAGATTTACTGCTACATCTTGGATTATGGTAGGTAATCATGAAATAGGAGGTCATGGAGCAAGAGCAAAGAATTTGATTTAAAAGTAACAAAATATGAAGTAGATCCTTTTGAGGGTACAACATATTTTAAAACTAAAGATTTTAATTTTTTGCAAGTTCATAAGCAAATTGCTATAGATACAGGGGGAATACAAGCAAGTTATTTGTTATCTGAAAATATTAAAGATAGATACATGGCAAGTAACAAAATTAATCCTACTTACGGTATAGGTTATTTATGGACAAGACTAGATCAAGCAAGTTATATTTTTAGTACTAAGTTTGATGGCAAAGATAAAAGCGGACGGTAAAAATTATATTACTAAAAATAAAATTCGTTCATATGCTTATTTAGATTTATTTGATCCGTTTTTATTCTATTCAGGATATTCATTTATAATGAATACTAACTTAAATGATATTCCGATGATTGAATTAGGACCGGTTAAATATTTACCGGCTACTAGAGCGATAGATACTTGCTCCATACGGTTTAGAGCGTGGTTTAGTTAACCATTTTGTTGTTGATAACAAGATATATTCAAGTTAATATTAATTACGGCAAAAATCAAAAATTTAAGTCTTACGGTGTCGGAGTTAAAGCTAATAACTTAGTCAAAGTTGAATTTATCGGTTTAGGTTTAGAAGCGACATTTTGGAATCAGCCTAACTGCTACCCCTTTAAAAGAAAGTTGTAAGCAAGGTGGACTTGGAGCCATTAATTTTGAGCTTAGCTTAAATGAAACATTTAAGATAGTTGGCTCAGACGGTTACAAAACAGCGGGATTTATAGAAGGTATGCCTTTAAAATCCTCAGCTATAGTTAGAGCAGGGTTAAAATTAGATTTATAAGAGAAGGCTTTGTTGCATGACTAATATGTCATTCCTGCGAAAGCAGAAATCCAGAAAAAAGCGCGATACATCGAGCTTTTAATTTTAAAAACTTACTGTGTATGCACCGTTTAATTACTGGATTCCCGCTTTTGCAGGAATGACATATTAGTCATAATTTGTATATTTTATTCTTCTTCTTTTATTATAAAGTATATTTTATATTTGTAAGATAATTATGACTATATATGCTAACTATTTTAGACAAATTCTTATTCTCTTCTGTAAAAACGTTCATCAATATACGTGAAGATACCGTATCTGCTCTTAAAAGGCTTGGTATTAACAATATTCGTGATTTATTATTTTATCTACCTGTTTCATATCAAAATAAAATATTATCGCCTAATTTAACTGAAGTTAGAGACGGTGACATAATCCAAACAGAAATTGTAGTTGAGAGCATTAATTTACCAAAGAAAAGTAGTCAGCCTTTAAAAATTACAGCTAGCAATGATACTGGTTCTTTGTTATTAGTGTTTTTTCATAAACCCCCACCGTTTATTTTTAATAAGCTGCAAGTTGGTACTTCTCATATTATCAGCGGCAAGGTACAATTTTTTGATCATTACTTACAAATTTCACATCCTGAATTTATTGTAAATCCTAAACTCGCAAAAGAAATAGAGCCGATTTATTCCCTGACATATTTACTTAGTAACAAGCAGTTATATTCATATATCATAAAAGCAATAGAGATATTTGAAGAGAAATGTAAGAGTATAGAAGATAAAGAAGTAAAAGAGTATTTAGATATTATATTGCAAAATTTGCAAATGTTGCATGTTTTCCGTCATTGCGAGGAGGCATGTATGCCGACGAAGCAATCCAGTAATGTAAAATTAATAAATTCTAGATTGCCGCAGCCCCTAAAGGGGCTTCGCAATGACGATTTATATACTAACGCCAAAAAACAACTAGCAGCTAAGGAGCTTATCGCTAATCAAATATCTCTTTTAAATGTACGTACGCAAATAAGTAGAAGACAAGGTAATATTTATCCTAAAGCTGTATCTATTCAAGCAAATATATTAAATGAGCTAGGATTTGAGTTAACTTCTTATCAAAAGCAAGTCATAGAAGAAATAGAGTGTGATCAAAGCGATAAAATAGAGATGATGAGATTGTTGCAAGGCGATGTTGGCTCCGGTAAAACTTTGGTAGCTCTGCTGACGATGGTAAATGTGGTAGTCACTGGATTTCAAGCAACGCTTATGGCTCCAACTGATTTGCTTGCCAATCAGCATTATGAGTTTTTTGTTAAAGCTTTAAAAAATACTAATATAAGAGTCGGATTACTTACAGGTAAGATACTGGGGGCAGCTCGTAAAAATATTATGATACAACTTGACAACGATGAGATTGATATATTAGTCGGCACTCATGCTTTATTTCAAGAAAAAGTAAGTTTTAAGAAACTAGGTTATATAGTTATTGATGAGCAGCATAGATTTGGGGTGCAACAGCGTTTGAATTTAATAAATAAAGGAGTAAATCCCGATGTGTTAGTTATGACTGCAACGCCGATTCCTCGAAGTCTTGCACTTACTATGTTTGGTGATATGACTATCTCAAAGCTAATGGGTAAGCCGAAAAGTCGTTTACCTATCGCTACAAATACCATGTCCGTTAATAAGATAGAGCATATTATAGCAGCGATAAATAAGAAGCTTATTGCAGGTGAGCGGGTATATTGGATTTGTCCATTGATAGAGCAGGGAGAGAAAGAAACGCCGGAAGAGGATAGTTTATTGATGGATGTGATGAATCGTTTTAACTCTATCGACAATATCTATCAAGGTTATACCGGTATTATTCACGGTAAGATGAAGAACGAGCAGAAAGACCAAATAATGAAGCAATTTAAGGAAGGTGAAATTAAGATATTAGTTGCAACAACCGTTATTGAAGTCGGAATAGACATACCTGCAGCCACTTTGATAATTATTGAAAATGCTGAGCAATTTGGTCTCGCTCAGCTTCATCAGCTTAGAGGTAGAGTAGGGCGGAGTAGTTTGCAGTCATATTGTATATTGTTATACAATCCTAAAAGGCTTAGAAAAGTTGCACGAGGTAGGTTTGAGATAATGAAACGAACTAATGATGGATTTTATATAGCTGAGCAGGATTTAAAACTTCGAGGTAGCGGTGAGATTTTAGGAGTAAAACAAAGCGGCGAAATCGAATTTTTCTTCGCCGATTTAGTGGACGATTATGACCTACTTCTTAAAGCGCATAAATTTGCGGAAATAGGCTCAAAAGGTAATGTAAATTTTGTTAACTTTCAGATAAAGCTCTTCGCCAAATCTCAAATAAGCGAGTTGGTTTAGTTTGAATATGCTATTTCCGCTTGGCATTGGTGTTGTTGCGTGGTTCGATTTTTACCGTCATTGCGAGAAGCATTACGTAGTAATTCGACGAAGCAATCTCGTGCCAAAGTCCTGAGATTGCCGTGCTCCTTTCAGTCGCTCGCAATGACGAAAAGCCGCACCGTGCAAGCAAGCTTTTTTGTAAAATGAAAATCTAGAATACTATTAGTTAAAGCTAATCCTGTGTGATTTCAGCAAGTCTAGTAAACAGAGCGTCAATCATATCCCAGCCTTTTTTTTGAATAGTGAGTAAAGAAGAATCATTAATGTTTATTTGTTTTAATAAATCTATTCCCATTTGTTCATGTTCAGGATCAAGATGCATATGTATTTTGAAATGTTTTGCTGCTTTATGATTAAAAAATATTGATCCTAGTTTTGCATAAAATATAGTAGCACAAGACTCTATTACTAAATGGACAAGGACGGCTCTTTCACTATCTCCAAGAGTCATCATTTTGAGCGTAAACCAAGAACCTAAGGCCTCAAAAATAGAATCTGTAGTTTCTTCATTATTTTCTAGATTTTGGAATAATTCTATATTATGTCCAAATTCATTGGTAAGATGCTCCCATGCAAGTTGTTGAAATTCTTTTGTTTCAGAAAACACTACTCTTGCTAATACCATTTTTTGAAATTCGTCTGACCAAATCCGAAAATGTTTAAGAAATTTATTTTTTCGTAGCGTACTATCTAACTTGATTTTAAATAGTTTGTTTTTTTTAAATTGCTCTTTATATTGTTTATTATACAAAATTAAACTATCTATTATATTCATATATTTAATTATCAATTTATTTAAATATATTAATATTAACTAAATTACGCTGTCACTAATTATTAATGTTTATTTACCAATTTTTAAAACCATATGTGTATTTATAGATGAATATGAATTGTAAGATCATACTTTGTATGCAGTAAATATATAAAACATTGCGACTTATCCATTTTAGATTTATAGCTATTTTTTGTGAATAATCGCTTAGGATCATTAATATATAGGTAATTGTTAAGAAAGTGAGGTTTAAAATTAAGTCAGTATTTGAAAAATTAAACTCATTAAAGGAAATCATAAGAGTAAAAAGAGTTGAATGCACGAAAGAAGCAAAAATTGCTATAAAACAGCAAAGTTTTAAGTTTGCCTGCTCATGTTTTGAAATAAATCCAAGTATCATTGTAGCAATTACAAAAGTCCCGTAATCAATCAAAGCCCAGCTAATATACCACAATAGTACCATTATAATTGCATGACAATAACCGCTATAGAAAAAGCGAGTTAAAGAATTACGAAAATAATAAATATACCATTGCCCTAAATAGAGAGAGATTAGAATATTTGTAGTAAGCAACTGTTTAAATAGTACAGTGGTATATATTTGTAATAAAACACCGAATATTATTATATGGGTTTTTGGTTTATCATGAAAATTATAACCGGCAAAAAAGCAAAATACTGGCATAGCTGTACGCCCTATGATCCGCATAATCGTTAATTCAGGATATAGATATAAACCTACATGATCAATGATCATGGCTATAATAGCTAAAGCTTTTAGCCAATCCTGATAATTTGATTGGTGCTTATTTCTTGTTATTATCATAATTAACCGCTTTTAATAAATATGCCGTGCCGAAAAATGCTCCCATTCCAACTGCAATTGTACTACCTAGCATACAGACTTTAATCAGTAAATATTCCGAATAAAAATATTCTAAATAATAATGCTTTATTAAAGCAATTATAATAGACATTAATGTACAGCATAACAAAATTTTACCGCAGAAAAGTTTTATACCGGCTTCTATATGAAGCTTATTTTGTTTTGTAGTATAGCTATATAATAAACCTAGATTATACCAAGCTGCAATAGATGTACCGACTGCAATACCGATATGTTTCAAAGAATCCATTAATAATAGGTTCATGCCGGTATTAATTATTATTGAAAATAAGGTTATTTTGAGCGGTGCTTTAGTATCTCCATTAGCATAAAAAATAGGAGTTAAAATTTTTGCCAAAATAAAAGCAGGAAGCCCAAGTGCAAACGCAGAAATAGCCTCAGCTGTATTTGTAGTATCTTGGCTCGTGAATACTCCTCTTTCATAAATTATATTAATAATCGGATGAGATAGAATTATAATCCCGAATGTAGCAGGCAACGATAATAATAATCCCATTCTAATAGCATTATTCTGTATTTTTTTTGCAGCTACTATATCATTTGATTTATAGATTTTTGACAGCTCAGGTAGCAATATAGTAGAGAAGCTAGTACCTATTATTGATAGAGGAAATTGATATATCCGATCGGCATAAGATAATATAGAAATAGCACCTTCAATAAAGCTAGCAATAGATTGGGATATGAAAAGGTTTAATTGCTGTACGCCGGAGCTAATGGTTGCCGGTCCCATATTAATCAAAAGCTTTTTTACATCGGGATCGCTTGGGTTAAAAATTATCGGAAAGTTTAAAGCCGCTCTTTTCACACAGACAAACATAAAAGAAACTTGTAATATTCCGGCCATTATTAAAGATAAGCTAATTGAGATAGTAGATTCTATGTAATGATCAAATGTTAAAGTAAAAATTATTACGCATATACTTAAAATAACCGGTGAAAAAGCAAATGCAGCGAATTTTTTTACAGAATTTAATATTCCGCCAAGTAGAGCCGTTAATGAAACAAATATTAAATAAGGTATTGTAATTCGGCATAAAAATACCGTAAGCTCAAACTTTTCTTTTTTACCGTGAAATCCAGGAGCAATAAACAGCATTAATTGTGGCATGAAGATTTGCATTAATGCTATTATTACTATTAATGTCAGAAGTAAAAGGGTAAAAACCTCACCTGAAAAATTATTAGCGGCTTTCTTAGAAATAAGCATTTTTTCATTATAAATAGGAATGAATACGCTTGATAATGCTCCTTCTGCAAAAATTCTTCTAAATAGATTCGGTAGTTTAAAAGCAACATTAATGCTATCACCCATAGGCGTAGAGCCGAATAATGATGCGATAAACTGTTCACGCACTAAGCCAAATATGCGAGAAATTAATGTGAAAAAAGCTACTACGACTCCTGAACGAAACAATCGACTTCTTGCATAACTTGCTTCTAAAGGTAATTTGTGCGTCAATCCGGTACTCGCATCCTCACGTACTAAAGTGTACGCTGCGGTGCTGCGTTCCGTGTTTCCTTCAAATTCCTCTTTATTAACTACGTTATGCAAGAAGTCGGTCACTGTTTGTTTTTTATCTTATTTTTCTGAGGTCATTCCCGCGGAGGCGGGAATCCAGTAAAACCTATAAAAACTTGTTTTTATAGGTTTATTTTGTTAATTAATGTGTAATTGTTGAGATCGGGATTAAGGCTACTTTTTCTGGATTCCCGCCTCCGCGGGAATGATATCAAGCACCATGCAAGCAACGTCATGAATTCTTATCCCTAGCTGACCCTATCTATTCCTTCATTGATTAAAGCGTCTGCTTTTGATTTATTTTCCCATCCAGTCACTTTAACCCATTTACCTTTTTCTAAATCTTTATAATGCTCAAAGAAATGCACGATACGTTTCTTGAGCATGTCACATAAATCATCTAGCTCTTTAATATGATCGAAAGTAATATCGAGCTTAGAAGTCGGTACTGCGATTATTTTCTCATCAAGTCCTGATTCGTCTTCCATCATCAATACGCCGACTGCTCGGCATTTTATAACCGATCCAGGTACCACCGGATGATGAGCTACGACAAGTACGTCTACCGGATCACCGTCATTTGAAAGAGTATGAGGAATAAAACCGTAATTGCATGGATAGCTCATGGTAGTTTGCATAAAGCGATCAACAAAAACTGCTCCTGATTCTTTGTCAAATTCGTATTTGATTGGACCGCTATTCATCGGAATTTCGATAATTACGTTTATTTCGTAATTATTTGCTTTTGCTTTGATTTTATCTATAAACATGTTTTTATTTATTTGGTTGGTTTAGTTATTTTGCATCATTGCGAGGAGAATTACAACGTAATTCGACTAAGCAATCTCAGGCCTATTTTACTAGATTGCCACGTCGCTTCGCTCCTCGCAATGACGTTGTTATTTCGGAGGTCTGTAATTCTCATCATGCTTTGCAAGTAATTGTCTTGCTATAAATTTTCCGTTCGATAATTGCCCGATGGCAATAATTCCTTGTCCTTTACGAAATAGAGCCGGAAGGGCTCCTTGATATAATATCTCTAAATCCTTAATATTATCGGTAATAACAAAACTTATCTTATCATCAGCAATTTTATTTATTGAGTCTGTTTTAACAAGCCCACCGACTCTTAACTCTTTGCCTTGTTCTATTTCATTAATTTTTGACGGCGGCAAAAAAAATACTATATTTTTCTCTACATTGTAAAGTATTATACTAAGTCCTAAACATGCTGAGCAGAAACAAATAATTATTGTTATTAATCTATTTCTTACTCTCTTTTGCATTAAAGTTCTGTTTATTTTTCAATGAATTGTAATTTAAAAAACTTACAATTAACAATATCGCTAAGGTTAAAAAGGTAAATAAATACGCTACCGATATATAATTATTCATTTCTTAAAAATTCCATAATTTCCTTAGGTGAAGAATCTAAATAGAAATGTTTCAGATATTTTCCGTTTGCATCGATTAAATATGTAAAAGATGAATGATCAAGCATATAGTTCGGGTCGTCATCATCACCATGCACACGAGCATAGAAAACCTTGAATTTATCAGTTACATCTTTTATTTGCTGTTCGTTACCGGTAAGACCTATAAATTTCGGATGAAAATGTTTTAGATATTCTTTAAGTGCTACAGGAGTATCACGTGTTGGGTCAATAGTGATAAAAACAGGTAGAATATCTATTTTATGTTTATTTAAAATTTCTACAATCTCCGTCATTTTATTTAGAGAGGTTGGGCATATATCAGGACAACTAGTAAATCCAAAGTAAATGAGGCTTAAGTTGCCTTTCAACTTATCACTATTAAATATCTCTCCATTTTGGTCTATTAGTTCAAAATCACCGCCGATTTTTACGTTATCTTCATAGATATTAACTTGACCGGCAAGCGGTTTTTCAGGCGTTCTTAAAGATAACAACAAATATAATGCTCCTACTCCTATTAATAAGCTAATTACGATAATTATTTTTATAACATTTGACTGTATTGTCATTAAGATATTATCCATTTTTGCGTTGTCATCCTAGCTGGTCCTGCTGTATGGCTCTTATGTCATGCCTGCGAAAGCAGGAATCCAGAGAAAAGTGAAAATGTCATACCGTGGCTTGACTACGGTATCTTGTATCACAGGCCGTGTCCTGAGATCCCGCAATCAAGTTGCGGGATGACATTAAAGGTTACTGGATTCCTGCTTTCGCAGGCATGACATAAAAAGACCACAAAGTCTACTCTTTTACACAAGCCCTAATTTTTTAGGTTTAAAATATTTTACCCAAATATCTATTAACAATTTAGTAATGATAATCGCCGAAAACATTGAAGATATAATCCCGATCGTTAATGCAACGGCAAAACCTTTTATTGCACCTACTCCAAATATATAAAGTAAAAAAGCAACGATTAAAGTAGTTAGGTTAGCATCAAGGATAGTGGCAAACGCAGATTCAAAACCGGTTCTAATAGCATAAAGATTAGAAATTCCTTTATGCAGTTCCTCTTTAATTCTTTCGTAAATCAATACATTAGCATCAACAGCCATACCCATAGTGAGTATTATTCCTGCAATTCCCGGCAGAGTTAAAGTAGCTTGGAAAAGTGAAAGTAAAGCTAAAATATATAACAATGCAAGGCTTAAGGCTATATTGGCAAATAAACCAAGCACACCGTAAGACCAAACCATAAATATACACACTGCTATAAATCCTATAAGTCCTGCCTTTTTGCCCGACTCTATAGAATCAGCACCCAAATTTGGACCTATACTTCTCTCTTCAATAATTTTAAGTGGGGCAGGAAGCGAACCGGCTCGCAATAATAGTGCAAGCTCATTTGCCGACTCAATGGTAAAATTTCCTGTTATTATACCGCTTCCGCCCATAATCGCTCCGTTTATCGTTGGAGCACTTAGTAATTTATTGTCTAAAACTATAGCAAGGCGTTTACCGGTATTATTTTTGGTTATTTCACCAAATATTTTACTACCTAAATTGTTGAAAGAAAAAGCAACTACCGCTTGCGAATTTTGGTCAAAAGAAGCTGAAGCGGTTGTAAGCTGATCCCCACCCAAAACAACTTTTTTCTTTATAACGACATAATACTCCCCATGACTTTCGCTATCTCCTTTAACTAGCATTGAACCTACTGGAACATGTCCTTTTACCGCTTCTTCGATATTGGCATTTTCATCAACTAAATGAAAAGTTAGCTTTGCAGTTTTCCCTAATATATTCTTCAGGTAAGAGGGATTTTCTTCACCGGGAACTTGCAGTAATATATGCTTATCGCCTTGTTTCTGTAGGGTCGGCTCTTTAGTGCCGGTACTATCAACTCTCATGCGAACGATCTCAATAGATTGGTCTACTACCTTATTAAGTAAGTCATTTAATCTAGATTCGCTGTAGCTAAGCTTTATTTTATTTGCGTTTACTTCAGCGATAATTTCTGGATCGATTTTATTAATTATTTTCTTTAACGGCTTTAATTTCTCAGGCGATCTTACTTCTAATTGAATGCTATTTTGTCTAACTAAAAGATTTTTATAGCCGATTTTATCCTCACGAAAATTTTTGCGTAAAGTGTCGGCAAGATTTTCCATTGAATCATTTAAGTAGGTGTCAAAATCAACATCGAGTAATAAATGGGCTCCTCCTCTAAGGTCAAGTCCTAGATTTACTGAATCATGAGGCAGAAACTTAGAGTTTACTTGCATGAAATTAGGTAAGGCACAAATAACCGCAAAAACCGTACATATAATTGAAAGAACAATTTTCCACTTAGGAAGATTTTGCACCGCTTACCTTCTTATCTTTTTTGTTGTTTTCTTTTTTTACTGCTACTTCTTTTGTACGACTAGTTATATCGATAATAGCACTTTTTAAAGCTTTAATACGTACGTCTTTAGCTATTTCGATTTCAATATTATTGTCATTTTCACTTACTTTAGTCACAATACCGTAAATGCCGCTATTTGTTAGAACTTCTTCGCCTTTTTTAACTTCACTTACTAATTTCTCTCTTTCTTTGCGTCGTGTTTCTTGTGGACGTAATAATAAGAAGTAAAATACAGCAAAAATTAAAACCATCGGTATTAAGCTTGTTAACCCTGATTGTAAAGAATTTGTTTCTACAGGCACTACCTCAGTTTCCTGTATTTCTATAGTGTCGTTATTATTTGCCTGATTATCTTGCGTATTTGCTGACATATGTAATTTCCTAATTGTTGCAATAGCCTTCCTGTATAACCTCTTTCTAAAAGTAATTTGTATACCTTTGATACTTCAAGATTTGGTACGTCAAATTTTGGGCTTCGCCTTTGCTCACGTAGTTTTCTACGCTCTGCAGGCTCACCACTTATTTGGCTTCCAACTTTTGAAGTATCTGTGGTATACATCAATCCGGTACTCGCATCTCACGTACCTTTTTGTACGCTGCGGTGCTGCGTGCTGTGTGTCCTTAAAATTGCTCTTTATAAGATAGGTTATGCACTAAGTCTAATAAAATAAAAATAGCTACCTAATAGCTTTAATGCAAGGGTAAAATAATAATATTAAATGTATTTTATACTAATATAAGTTATCACAAAACCGATAAATGGCTATTTTTATGACAGTTATAACTACTAGAATTTCTAATGAACTAGATATTATACTTTCTAATGTTGCTAAGGAAATCGATAGACCAAAAGGATATATTATACGTAAAGCAATAGAAAGTTATATAGAAGAAAAAGCAGATTTATTAATTGCTTTGTCTCGTATAGAAAAAGGAGAAGAAGTAATTTCATTAGAAGATATTAAGAAAAAATATGGTTTGGAAGATTGAATTTATGATAAACTTACTGATGTCATTTGCAAAAGGGCGTTGTTGCTTAGCTCGAAAAACATGCTCTATGTCATTCCCGCCTACGTGGGAATGACATAAAACGGAACAAATCACTGGAGCGGGTGAAGGGATTTGAACCCTCGACTTCGACCTTGGCAAGGTAGCGCTCTACCCCTGAGCTACACCCGCTTAAATAAAATAACGGCGTTTTAATGTAAAAAGTTTAAGGGGATCAAAATTAATTACATATAAAACGCTTTAGTGCTTTTTAATCTAAGCGAACCTGAATATAAGTAATTATAAGATAAATTGCAAGTATTAAATTAGAAATTTATTGGCATTGCTAAATAAAGATAGATTATTTAATAAATTAACGCCATTGCAAGGAAATTACAAAGTATATTGACTAAGCAATCTAGTTAAAAACTCTGTAAACTAGAATTTTTTATTATTATTTTTTTAGTTGATACGCTCCCTTCAGTCGCTCAGCTCATTACGACACCTGTCTTGAGTTAGCAATGCTATAAAATCTAATTTTGTTAAATTGACTTTTATTTTTATATAAAACAGTATAGTTCTTTATTAATTTTAACTAATCTGTAAAAAAGTATGTGAAGTTACGCAAAAGAACAAAAAAGTTTAGCCCGTAAGCAAAAAGAAGCAATAGGGCTATACTATCGATAGGTACGTTTCTTGAATATTTTGATCTCATGCTCTATGTACACATGGCGGTACTACTTAACGAGCTATTTTTTCCTGAAGCCGATGCACGAGTGGCTTCTCTATATTCTGCCATTGCATATTGTGCAACATATGTATTTAGACCTATCGGTGCTTTAATATTCGGTTGGATAGGAGATACTATAGGTCGTAAGGTAACGGTCATTATTACAACTTTTTTAATGTCGCTTTGTTGTCTTATAATGGCTCATTATAAAAACTTATGCCGCAATTGGTATTACGGCGACTTTGGTAGTAACTGCGTGTCGTATCGCTCAGGGGATGTCCTCTATAGGGGAGGTAGTAGGTGCCGAGCTTTATCTAACCGAAATGAAACATTCCTCAACGTTATTGGGTGGTGGCTTCGCTTGTTGTTTTTATAACTTTAGGTGCAACCGTAGCATTGGCGGTAGGAACACTTGTTACTTCTTTTGGACTTGATTGGCGTATTGCATTTTGGTTTGGAGCAGCTATTGCTATAGTTGGTGCTATTGTAAGGACAAATCTTAGGGAGACTCCAGATTTCATTGATGCAAAAAGACGAATAAAGAAAACTGTAGCACAAACGGGGATAGATAGTAATCGGCTAAAATCAAGCCCTATTTGGAGTGAAAAAATTAATAAACCAACAGCAATAGCTTTCTTTTTTATACATTGTGGAGCCCCGTTATGGTTATATTTATTGCGGTAATATGCTAAAAACTCATTTAATTACAGTGCTGTTCAAGTAATTCATCAAAATTTTATTGTTTGTGGTACAGAATTAATAAGTACAATAATTGTTACTTATTTGGTTTGTAAAATACATCCTTTAAAAGTCCTTAAAGTAAGATTAATAATATTTTCTATTGTAGCCATTATGTCTCCTATCTTACTAAATAATATTATAGAATTACTTTTATTCCCAATTATTTATTGTAGTATTTGCCCCTACTACTTTTCCGGCAGGTGCAGTGTTTTATGCAAGATTTCCAGTATTAAAACGTTTTACATGCGGCAGTTTTATATTTGCTTTATCACGAGCTTTAATGTTTGCAGTTTCTTCTTTTGGAACAATTTACTTGATAGATTATTTTAATCACTGGGGATTATTATTCTTGATTATTCCAATTCTAATTGGTTATACATTTGGAGTAAATCTATTTTATAAAGTGAGAGGAGGAAGCAGAGAGTTATTATTAGAAAAAGCTTTTTGTCTTTCAAGTTCAATATTAAAAACTTTTAGGCATAACTCAGCAAATTCTCGTTCTAGTTTATAATTTATATTAGCAGCGACCAAAAGAAAATTTATTAAAGTCTCTTCAACAATTTTTCTAGCTTTCTCAGGTGATTGAATTCTCAAAGTTTGCACATTATGAATTCGGTCAAATAATTTTATTAATGCCGTATTGTATCTTTTCTCTTTAATTAATAAGTTTTCTTCCCGTAAGATTTAATTCTCGTTAGACCTTCTACGTGTTTTGCTACGTCCAGTCCAAAAATTTCGGTAATTGCTTCTTCAGTTAATTCAGTGTCTTCAATAGTATCATGAAGTAAAGCGGCTTGCAGCATAATAATGTTATAAAGCTTAGGTGCTTCTTCAGCTACAAATTCAGCAAGCATAATTGTTACCTCAATCGGGTGCGAATAATAAGGATCGCCTGATTGACGCATTTGAGAACCGTGTTACGTGCATAGTAGATACCTTTTTTGATTTCGAAGATATCTATAGGATTTTCTACTTTAGTATTTAAATATTCGAGTTTATCAAGTAATTTTTTACTATAAACACAAATTTCAAACTTTTCGTTCCAAGAGCTTATTATATCTTCCATAAAAGTTGTTTCTTATTTCATTATAATTTGTGGGCTATTAATTAAAAAATTAGGCATTGCCTAGAAAAAGTTGATAATTTGAAAAGTTTACGTCATTGCCACGCTCTTTGCAGTCGCTTAGCTCATGACGATATCAACCGTTTCGAGGAAATGCCAAAAATTGCAGTAATAAATAGCTGCAGATTAGGTTCTGTGAAGGAAAATTAAATTAATCTATTTTTGCTATTTTTTGCTGTAAATCATAAGATTTTTTTGAAATAGGAACAACAACTATTACTGCAAAAATCTTATTAATTTTCGCTAAAAAATATCTGAAAATATAAATAATTTAATTTTCCTTCACAGAACCTAAATATTAATCCTAAAGTCAAAATATAACTATGTCAAACTGTAATAGTTTAGAAGTACAAGAGTACGCACAAGCTAGTTCCTTAAATAATACTAATCTAACTGCATCACAGGGTGAGTTAATACTAACTGTTGCAAATTTATTGTTCAAAGAGTCAAATATTAATAATAATCAGAATATACAAAAAGATAATAATATATCTTATGAGAATAATATTAATAATATTATCGACTTTGAAAATCAGGATACAAGTTGTGGTATATGTAAATGTCTTGGAGCTATAGCTACTGTTTGCTGCAATGTGTATATATTTTTATTTGAATAAACACCAAATTTTACACTAAAAAAATATGAGCAAGGCTTAAGAAAGTTAGGAAACCTAGAGCATCGGTTATGGTTGTTAGAAATACACCGGAGCCTGTAGCGGGGTCTATATCAAAATAATGCAGTATTATAGGAATAGCAGAGCCGAATAATCCGGCTACTAAAAAATTTAAAATAACTGCAATAGCAAAAATAACGCTAAGATTTAAGTCAAGCAACATCACAAAGCTAAGTCCTGCTCCGATAATTGCAAGTACAAAACCGTTAAAAGCCGATACGGCTATTTCTTTTAATATAACTTTATTGACATTACTATAATGAATATCTTTATTAGCAAGGGCTCTAACCGTAACGGTCATGGCTTGTGTGCCGGCATTTCCACCCATTGAAGCTACAATAGGCATAGTGGCTGCAAGCGTTACAAGTTTTGCAATAGTATCGTTAAAATGGTTAATGATAAGTGAGGTCATGCAGGCAGTGATTAGATTAACAAAGAGCCAAGGAAAACGATGTTTAACGGTATAAAATACATTGAAGAAAGTATCTTGAGTGTGTACCCCGCTTAATGATAATATATCTTTGCCGGCTTGTTCTTCGATAATATAAATTATATTATCGATTGATACGCTACCTACTAACTTACCGCTTTTATTTACTACCGGTACAATAGTTAAAGCATATTGTCTAAAAATGAAGCTTAGTTCATTTAAGTCGGTAAAAGCATCTGCAAGCTTAAAATCTTTGCTCATCAAATCTTTTATCAATTCATTTTTTTTGCCTTTAATTAGCGTGCTGAGAGAAATAATACCGATAGGGCGTAATTTATTATCCGTAACGATTGCTGCATAAAAGTCATTCTTTACGTTCTTGATAAAATTTAATGATTCCTCGACAGTCCATCCTTCTTGAAGATTAATAAAATCGCGCTCAATTACCCTACCTACCGTATTTTCGGGATATGTACAACCTACGGTAATTTGGTGTTTTTTTTCTTTAGTGAGATTACTTAGGATAAGGTCTTTTATATCATCGTCTAGATCGATTACTACTTCAATAGCATCTTCTATAACTAGCTTATTGATTAATTCTGCAGATTTTTTTATGCCTAAAGTTTCTATTATTAAAGGTTTACTATAAGCATTTAATGATACTAACGTTTCAGGCTTAATTTCATCCTGTAATAAAGGAATAATTATTTTATATGTTTTATTGTTAAGATTATCTAAGAAATCTGCTAAATCGGCATAATGAAGCTTGGCCAGCCTGTTTGCAGCAGCATCATAATTGTGATCTTCGATCAGATCGTTAATTTGATCAAAAATTTCAGCAAATTGATCGTGATGATCTGGTAAGATGCTTTTAAATATATTAAAATTAGGCATAGCCTATTGACCTAATAGTTTATTATAGACTTATTATAATTATTTAAAGCTGGTTTAGCTAGGCTTGGCACAGAATTGTGTACAATTTGCTAATCAATATAAATCACAGAGTACAAATAAGCAATAGTTTTTATTTCAACTCCTTTTCATTTATCAGGAGTATACAATTAGCGCCAACATTTGTTAACAAGAAGAACTTAGGAGTAAATATAAAATCTGAAGTGTCGAAACAGACAAAAATTTGACTTTGTGAAAAACCGGCGAATGGTGCGGTCGAGAAGACTTGAACTTCCAATCTTTTTACAGAACAGCACCCTCAATGCTGCGCGTCTACCAATTTCGCCACGACCGCTTAAGTTTTACTCTATAGCAGATTATGAGTAAAATATCAATAGAGTTCTTTTGATGTCATTTCCGCCTTTCTATGTCATTCCCGCGGAAGCGGGAATGACATAAACTAGCCATGCGACAACACCTTTAGTCGTTTGCAATGACGGCAAAGCTATTCAAGATAAATCAACAACAAAACTAGGTGTAATAGATTGCTTAACAGCAGCTTTCATTAAACTATCTAGTTTTTCATCAATATTATCAAAATCAATATGATATTCTCTAGAATTTCCGGTTAACACTAGGGCAGAGTCTATACCAAGGCGATTTGCTGCAAGTATATCGGTGTAAACAGTGTCCCCAATCATTAACATGCGATTCTTAGGGGTATTATGACATTCTTTTAAAATTTTGCTATATATTTCTTCATATGGCTTACCGCTATAAATTACTTTTCCGCCAAGCTGCTTTATTTTTTCGGCATAATAGCCGCTACAATATCTATAAACACCGTGCTGATTTATTCCAAGGTCAGGATTAGCACAAATATTGACCATTTTACGTTGTACAACAATTTTAAATAATTCATCGAATTCGTTTAAATCTAAATTTTCGTTTTCATCTCTGTAAATAGTCATTAAGAAAATATTAGCTTTGTTAATATCATCAGTGATAGGATATTGAATTCTGTTTATTATATCATTTTCTAAATGTCCTAAATGATATATTACTGGTTTTTCTATACCGAACCGCTCTTTACTTTCTAGTATCATTTCTACTGCTATTTCGCCTGAGCTAATGATCATTTCCGGTTCTGCATTTAATCCCCAAGATTTAATTGTTTGATGCAGTGACAAAATATTTCGGGGAGCATTAGTGACAAAATATACTTTTTTTCGTTCAATAATCTTATTGATATTTTGTACGACGCCCGGATAGGTACGCCCCCCTTCAATTATTACCCCCCAAAGATCGAATAAAAACACGTCATAATCATTAATTACGTCGAAAATATTTTTTAACTTTAATATATTCATTGTTATCTCGCTAATTTGGTATTGACTAGAATCAATTGATATCGTCATTGCGAGCAGCCGTAGGCTGCGTGGCAATCCCGCAAATATCCTGAGATTGCGGACGTACAATTACTTCGTAATTTTCTTGCAATGACGTAAACTTTTTAAATTATCAATCTTTATTTTGTTATCTCGTCAATTTTAAATCAAGAAACTTTACTATTTTAATAAGTTACATTATAGTCATTTTTATTGTTTCTAGCAACAAGTAATAGAGCCAAATATATAATATGTCGGAAATTGAAGAAAAATTTAACGAATCATCATACGGTGCTGATTCCATAAAGGTTTTAAAAGGTCTTGAAGCCGTAAGAAAAAGACCGGGAATGTATATCGGGGATGTTGGAGACGGGTCGGGTCTACATCATATGATTTATGAAGTAGTCGACAACGCTATCGACGAGTCGCTTGCCGGTTATTGCAATCTAGTACGAGTAACATTAAATAAAAACGGTTCAGTAACCGTATCCGATAACGGGCGAGGTATACCCGTTGAAATTCATGAAGAAGAAGGAATATCGGCAGCTGAAGTTATTATGACGCAACTTCACGCCGGCGGTAAGTTTGACCAGAACACTTATAAGGTTGCAGGCGGTCTACACGGTGTCGGTGTATCGGTTGTAAATGCTCTTTCTGAATGGCTTGAGCTGCGTATTTGGCGTAATAATAAGGAATATTTGATTAGATTTAATAACGGTATAACGGAAGCTCCGCTTGCGGTTGTCAAAGAAAATATTGATAAAAAAGGTACGGAAGTTACTTTTTTTCCGTCTGTAGAAACGTTTACTAATATAGAATTTGATTTCGGCACTATAGAGCATCGTCTTCGTGAGCTTGCTTTTTTAAATTCAGGCGTAAAGATTTTACTCGTCGATAATCGCTTTGAAGAAGTTAAAAAAGTAGAGTTTTATTATACGGGCGGTATAGAAGCTTATGTAAAATATATAGACAGAGCGAAGCACGCTATCCATCCATGTATAGTAGTTAATACGGAGAATGTTGAGTCCGGTATGAGCTTTGAGCTTGCGATGCATTGGAACGATTCTTATCATGAAAATATTTTATGCTTTACTAATAATATTAGGCAGCGTGATGGCGGAACTCATCTTAGTGCTTTCAAATCAGCGATAACACGTGTTATTACCTCGTATCTTGATACTACTAATAAAAAAGCTAAAAATGACTTTAGCGGTGACGATACTAGGGAAGGACTATGTTGTGTGCTTTCCGTTAAAGTTCCTGATCCTAAATTTTCTTCTCAAACAAAAGATAAGCTAGTAAGCTCCGAAGTACGACCGGTTGTTGAGAATGCCGTTTATACAAAGGTTCTTGAGTGGTTTGAAGAGCATCCAGCGGAAGCTAAGGCAATTATAGCTAAGATTATGGAAGCTGCGAATGCTCGTGAAGCTGCTAGAAAAGCAAGGGAACTCACTCGAAGAAAATCAGCTTTAGAAGTCTCGAATTTACCAGGTAAACTTGCAGATTGCCATGCAAAAGATCCTGCTATTTCAGAATTGTTTATTGTTGAGGGGGACTCTGCGGGCGG
Organism: Rickettsia massiliae MTU5; assembly: GCF_000016625.1. Classification (NCBI taxonomy): domain Bacteria; kingdom Pseudomonadati; phylum Pseudomonadota; class Alphaproteobacteria; order Rickettsiales; family Rickettsiaceae; genus Rickettsia; species Rickettsia massiliae. The sequence continues at coordinate 914,103 of NC_009900.1, read as the reverse complement.
TACTGCAAAGCAGGGTAGGGATAGCAAAATTCAGGCTATATTGCCTTTGCGTGGTAAAATTTTGAACGTTGAACGTGCAAGATTTGATAAAATGCTCGGTTCGGACCAAATCGGTACGTTAATTACAGCTCTTGGAATTAGTGTTGAACGAGAATTTTCCTTAGAAAAGCTTAGATACCATAAAGTTATTATTATGACCGATGCTGATGTTGACGGCTCGCACATTAGAACTTTATTACTCACGTTTTTCTATCGTCATATGCCTGAGCTAATAAATAAAGGCTATCTATATATAGCTCAGCCACCGCTTTATAAAGTAAAGAAAGGAGCAGCCGAGCTTTATTTAAAGAATGAGCAAGCGCTGCAAGATTATTTGATCAAATCAACTATTAATGATACAACCTTAATTCTAGACTGTAAAGAGCAGTTAGTGGGTGATAATTTAGAAGAGCTAATTAATAAAGTAGTTAAGTTTAACGGCTTGCTTGACCATGCTAGCAAAAAATTTAATCGCTCAATTACCGAAATTCTTGCGATTAATGACTTACTTAATAACAAAATATTTGAGCCTGAAAGTGATTTAAGACTTAAAAAAGCTTTAGATGTTTTAAATAGCTTAGAAGATTCGCCTGATAAGACTAATTGGGAAGTTTTAAAACATGAAAATAAAATAGAGTTCTTCCGCTTTAGTAGGGGTTTAAAAGAAAGTAAAATATTATTGAAAGAGCAGTTAGAATCATTTGAGTTTGTACAAATATCAAAGCTTGCTTTAACGATTTTTGATATATTTAGTAAGCAATTAAAGCTTATAGTGAAAAGTCAGGAATTCGATATTTTAACACCGAGTCAGTTGTTAAATACCATTATAGAATGCGGAAAAAGAGGTATAAATATTCAGCGTTTTAAGGGTCTTGGTGAGATGAATTCCGACCAGCTATGGGAAACTACTCTTGATCCTACAAAAAGAACTTTGCTTCAGGTAAGAGTTGCAGAAATTGATGAAGCAGAAGGCATTTTCTCTACTTTAATGGGTGACGTTGTTGAACCTCGCAGGTTATTTATCCAAGCAAATGCGTTGAATGTCGTGAATTTGGATGTGTAGTATAATCGCTGTCATACCGTGGCTTGACCACGGTATCCAGAAAATAACTAAAAATACTAATATTAGTATTTTTAACTGGATCCCGCGATTAAGTCGCGGGATGACAATTTAATCAGTTTTCCCTCGCAAAATGACGTTACAATTTTATCAAAATAATTTATGCACAAATTAATTATTCACGGTGGTAAACCTCTGAAAGGTAGTATTAATATTAGCGGTGCTAAAAATGCCGTGCTACCTATTATGGCAGCGTCTATTCTTACCGATAAACTGCATATTACTAATGTTCCAAAGTTAACGGATGTTGGTACTATGAAAGATTTGCTCCGAAGTCACGGGGCAGATATTGAAATAATAGAACATCAAGATGAATTTGAGCTTATAATTAATACCGAAAATATAAATAACTTTACTGCAGATTATGAAATAGTCCGTAAAATGAGAGCATCGATTTGGGTGCTTGGTCCTTTGCTTACCAAATACGGTAAAGCAAAAGTATCGCTTCCGGGTGGTTGTGCTATTGGAGCAAGGCAAGTAGATTTGCATATTGCTGTATTAAAAGCTATGGGAGCTACGATTGAAATAGAAGACGGTTATATTAACGCTTCAAGTAAAGGACGCTTAAAAGGTACTCATTTTGTTTTTGATAAAGTTTCCGTAGGTGCTACGATTAATGCAATACTTGCAGCTGTTTTAACAGAGGGGGAAACTGTGCTTTTTAATTGCGGTCGAGAGCCGGAAATAGTTGATTTATGTAATTGTCTTATCACAATGGGAGCCGATATTGCAGGTATCGGCACTAGCGAAATAACAATTAAAGGCAAGGATTCTTTAAATAAAGCGAGCTATAAAGTACTTTCTGATCGTATTGAAGCCGGTACTTATATGTTTGCGGCAGCTATTACTAAAGGTGATGTAAAAATTTGTGGGATTGATTACCATATTGTAGAAAATATAGCTTTAAAACTTATCGAAACAGGTATAAAAGTCGTGCCGATCAATAACGGAGTTCAAGTAACTTATGAAGGGAAGTTAAATTCAGTTGATTTAGAAACTAATCCCTATCCTGGCTTTGCTACTGATTTGCAAGCTCAATTTATGAGCCTTATGACGCTTAGTAGCGGTGTTTCAATGATCACCGAGAATATTTTTGAAAATCGTTTCATGCATGTCCCTGAATTATGTAGAATGGGAGCAGATATAGTAGTACGAGGTAATAAGGCGGTTGTTCGAGGTGTAGAAATGTTAAAAGGCGCAGAAGTTATGGCAAGTGATCTTAGAGCTTCGGTATCGTTAATACTCGCCGGTCTTAGTACTAATAGCAAAACCGTATTACACCGAATATATCATTTAGATCGTGGCTTCCAAGATTTAGAAAAAAAATTAAGTAATTGCGGTGCAGATATAAAAAGGGTATAATATACTCGATCAACTTCAAAAATTGGCTACGTCGTTCTACAAGAGCTGCGGTACTCACGTATTAAGTGCTGCGTTCCTTGCCTTGTGAACTCCTTGCTCTTTTTGAAGTTGATCTCCGTATACTCGTTTCCTATTTATTTGTAGTATACTATTTTGAACGGAGAAAAATTATGGCAAGAATTACAGCAGAAGATTGTAATAAAATTATACCGGATAGGTTTCGGCTTGTTGTCCTAGCAACAAGATATGCTAAATTATTAAACTATAAAGTAGAAACTAATCAAATCAAAAAAGAAAAGCGTGATAAGCCTCCTGTTATCGCATTACGTAGAATTGCTGCCGGAAAAGTATCGGTAGCTCAGTTAGAACAAGATTTAATAAATAGTCTGCGTACAAGAACTATGATAGAGTCGTTTGTTAATCAAGATGAATCAGAAGATGTAGAAGAAAAATTTGAGTATTTACCTGAAGTTTATATTGGGGAAGATTATTCTGATTTAGATGATCAAATCTTTATTGATGAGAATGGCGAAGATTATGACACCGATAAGTAAATGCTTATCGGTGTTGGTACTGATATAGTACAAATTCCTAGAATCGAAAAAATATTACATTTATATCCGGAACTTTTTGCTAAAAAAATTCTAACTTCACAGGAATTAAAACAGTTTGTTTTGTTGGGGAAAATACACCATGCTGCTTTTTTAGCCAAGCGTTTTGCTGCTAAAGAGGCTGTTAGTAAAGCCTTTGGAGTCGGTATAGGTCAAGGTATAAATTTTAAAGATATTACTATACTAAATAATGATTTAGGTAAGCCTATAGTAGAAGTTAGCTCAAACTATACAAACAAACTCTCTCCTTTTAATATTCACCTTTCTCTTGCTGATGATTATCCTGTATGCGTAGCGTTTGCTGTGATTGAGAGTAGTTATAATGTTATTCTTGGGTAGAGGTGTTACTGTGTGTACCCTATGTCATTCCCGCGGAGGCATTGTTGCGTGGATACCCAAACCGTTATTGCGAGGAGCGAAGCGACGTGGCAATCTCACGCAGTAATAACAAACTTCTGGGATTGCTTCGTCAAAACTTACAGTTTTTCCTCGTAATGACGCCTTGGTATGCGGGGAATGCCCGCTCTCGCAATGACAAAATATAAATTACGATCCGGCTTTGCTGTCTGCTTTAGGTAACATGATTTTTAAATCAGCTTTAGCTTCTAAATCAGAAATATATTTCTTTAGTACTTCTGCAGCTAATATATTATCAATAGTTACTTTTGCTTCTTCTTTTGTTGGAATAGGCACAGGTTTTTTCTCAAGCACTTTGATAATATGCCAACCGAAATCGGTTTTTACAGGAGTTGAAACTTCATTTACTTTTAAAGCAAAAGCTTTCTTTTCAAATTCCGGTACTAACTGCCCAGGTTGATTTAGTAGAATGTAACCGACAACGCCGCCGTTTGAAGCTGAAGCTTTATCAAGAGATAACTCTTCTGCAAGCTTAGTAAAGTTTCCGCCTTTGCTTAATTTGGTTTTTATATCATTAGCTTCTTTTTGAGATTTAACTAAAATATGAGCGACTTTTATTTGTTCTTTACCTTTAAGATTACCGACATATTTACTATATTCGTCATCAAACATCTTATCTGTAATGTTAGATTTTATGTAGTTTGCTAGTAATTCTTGTTGAGCTAATTGATTTTTTGCATTTTCAAGTTTTTCTTGGAATTCTTTAGAAGAAGTAATATTTGACTTAGCAACTTCTTCTTTTAACAAAAGATTATTAACATAAATTTTTATTAATTTTTCCTGATCTTGTGGTGGAAAATCATCAAAATTTTTGATTGTTTCACCTGATTGAAGATTAAGCTGAGGCTTAAATTCTTTCATAATTTGCGATTCTTTTACTTCACCGCCTTTATAGGTAGCAACTACCTTGTCTTTATCAGCAAAAGCAATACCGGAAAGCATGCTAACTGATAAAAATATAACAGATAATTTTTTCATTTATGACTCATAATTGTATTAAATATAAGCTTAAATTTTATAAAAATAATATATAACCGTCAACAGCTATTTGAGAATATTTTATTTATTAATAATAATTTGCAAATATTTGTAGTAAGCAAATGCCTTTCAATAAAAAATTATTCATTTAAATAAAATTATAACATTTGATAATTTTATAAAATATACCTATATTTAAGTACTAAAATACTAAAAATATCATAAGGACTTTAATGCTTTCTATTTTAAAAAAACTTTTCGGTACTGCAAATGATCGTACTGTAAAAAAACTATTTTCCGAAATTACAAAAATTAACTCGCTTGAACCTGCTATACAAAAATTATCAGATGAGGAGTTGAAGAATAAAACTGTGGAGTTTAAAGAAAAGCTTAAAAACGGAGCTACTTTAGACGATATAGTATATGAGGCGTTTGCGGTAGTTAGGGAAGCAGCTAGAAGAGTTTGCGGTATGCGTCATTTTGACGTTCAGCTTATAGGCGGCCTGATATTACATCGAGGCATGATTACCGAAATGCGTACCGGTGAGGGTAAGACCTTAGTTGCAACGCTTCCTGCTTACTTAAATGCTTTAACCGGAAAAGGTGTACATGTTGTAACCGTAAATGATTATCTAGCAAGCCGTGATTCTGCTTCCATGGGTAAAATTTACAATTTTTTAGGTTTATCGGTTGGATGTATTGTTGGCGGTATGCCTGATGAGATAAAACGAGCCGCCTATAACGCCGATATTACTCATGCAACAAATAATGAACTCGGTTTCGATTATTTAAGGGATAATATGAAGTATAGCTTGCAGGAGCGGGTACTTCGTCCTTTTAATTTTGCTATCATCGATGAGGTTGATTCGATTTTGATAGATGAAGCAAGAACGCCGCTCGTTATCTCGGGTCCGGTTAATGATAATTCAGAATTATACGGTAAAATTGATAAAATAGTACGTCTGCTTAATGCAAGTGATTTTGAAAAAGACGAAAAATTAAAAACTATCAATTTAACGGAAACCGGCATTACACATATAGAATCGCTTTTAAGTAAAGAAAATATTATAAAACCGGATACCGGTTTATATGATTTTGAGAATTTAACTTTAGTACATTATGTTAACCAAGCCTTAAGAGCTCATAATATGTTTACTGTTAATGTAGATTATTTGGTGCGTGAAGGTAAAGTAATGATTATTGATGAGTTTACCGGTCGTGTAATGGAAGGGCGTAGATATTCGGAAGGGTTACATCAAGCATTAGAAGCAAAAGAAAATGTAAAAATTCAAAATGAGAACCAAACTTTAGCATCTATTACTTTCCAAAATTATTTTCGTAATTATCCTAAATTATCGGGTATGACCGGTACGGCTATGACCGAAGCACCGGAACTAAAAGATATATATAATCTCGATGTGGTCGCAGTCCCAACCCATAATAAAGTTACAAGGCTTGACCTTGATGACGAAATTTACGGCAGTAAAAAAGAAAAATATGATGCTATCTTAAAGCTAATTAAGGATTGTTACGATCGTGGACAGCCTATACTTGTCGGTACGATAAGCATAGAAAAGTCAGAAGAACTTTCAAGCGTTTTAAATAAAGAAAAAATCCCTCATAAAGTATTAAACGCCAAATTTCATGAGCAGGAAGCTTTTATTATTGCTCAAGCAGGTAGGTTTAAGGCAGTAACGATTGCAACTAATATGGCAGGGCGCGGTACTGATATTATGCTTGGCGGTAATCCTGAAATGTTAATAGAACAGCTGGATAAAGAACATAATTATGAAGCTAAAATAGCTGAAATAAAAGCTCAAATTGCCGAAGAAAAGAAGCAGGTTATTGAGGCAGGCGGCTTATTTGTGATAGGTACGGAAAGGCATGAAAGCCGTAGGATAGATAATCAGCTAAGAGGAAGATCAGGTAGACAAGGTGATCCTGGTAAAACTAAGTTTTTCCTATCGCTTGATGACGATTTAATGCGTATTTTTGCATCAGATCGTATATCAGGAGTCCTAAGAACACTTGGATTGAAAGACGGAGAGGCTATCCACCATCCGATGATTAGTCGTTCACTTGAGAAAGCGCAGCAAAAAGTGGAAGGACATAACTACGAAATGCGTAAAAATTTATTACGTTTTGATGATGTAATGAATGACCAACGTAAGATAATATACGAGCAACGTACTGAAATTATTAAATCTAAAGATAGTCACGGTTTCTTAAATAGTACTACTGAGGAACTCGCCAAAAAGATAGTATTAACTTTCATGCCGGTAGGCTCTTATAGAGAAGATTGGGATATAGAGAATTTAAGCGTAGAATTACATCGTGTTTTTTCTATAAAATTTGATCATAATGTAGTAAGTAAAAATGATGTAACGGAAGAAGAAATCACGAAGACCGTTATACAAATGGCTCATGATATATATAAGTCAAAAGAAGAAGCCTATAGTAGTGAGTTAATGCATAATGCCGTGAAATATATTTTACTAACTACCCTTGATCAAGTTTGGAAAGATCATTTATATAGCTTAGATCATTTAAGACAAGGCATATCTCTTCGAGCTTATGCCCAAAAAGACCCTCTTAGTGAGTATAAAAGAGAAGCATTTAACTTATTCGAGCAGATGCTTAATAATTTAAAAGAATTATTTATTCAAACCGTATACCATTTCCATATTGACTTAAAACATGTTCAAAAAGAAGATGTTTCGCTTGAGTATAAAAAACTTCAGCAAAATATGCGTGAGAGTCGGGAAGATCCGGCATTTAGTAAATATAACGCAGGAAGTAGCCTTGAGACTGACCTTAAACCAGTCGTATCACGCATTGACCCAAAAGATAGAAACCCTGACGATCCTACTAGTTGGGGTAGGGTATCTCGTAATGAGCTATGCCCGTGCGGTTCAGGCAAGAAATATAAATATTGTCATGGTGCACATGAATAGATGAAAACCACTTTACCTCAGCGTTCTCTAAAAATCCAAGCTAGGCTTAATTTTATAGTGCAGCAAATTCTAGATATTGCACAAGATAAAATCGCTATGATTATCGTGTATGGCTCTTTTGCAAGAGGTGATTGGGTGCGTGATCTACCTAACGGTTACCATAGCGATACCGATATTTTGATAATTCTGAAGAAAGGTAAATATAAAGGATATACTGCTTTAAGATTAAAAGATACAATATATACCAAATTAAAAAAGACAGGAGTAATAAAGCCTCAAATTATCCCATATGACTCACGAATATCAATAATTCTTGAATCAATAGATGAAGTAAACAGGCAGTTAGAAAAAGGACGTTATTTTTATACGGATATAAAAAAAGAAGGCATTCTTTTATATGATAGCAAGGAATTTACACTTAGCAAAGCTAAAGATTTCCCTTGGAGCGAGATGAAAGAAATTGCTAAAGATTACTATGAAGAATGGTTTAGAAGTGGATGCGGGTTTTTGATTGATTGCAAATATCCATTTGAAAGAGATGAATTAAACAAAAGTGCTTTTTATCTTCATTAAGCTACGGAGAGTTTTTACAGTAGCATCTTGTTAGTTTTTTCCAATTACAAACCTAAATTGCATGATATAGAAGAATTAGGGAGTATGGCAGAAAATTATAATAATGAGTTATTGCAAGTATTTCCTATAGCAACCCCTGAGCAAAAAGAATGTTTTGAGTGACTTCAAAAAGCTTATGTTGACGCAAGATATGATAAAAACTATTAAATAGTAATTTAACTCTGTTGCTAAAGTCAAATAGAGTAGTGCAAGATATAGAACATTATGTAAAACAATGTAGCTTTGAAAATGTTTTCAAAGAGTCTATTTTTCTTGATAAAGTGGGCGTAGTAAGGAGTTTAAATGAATTAGGTGCAGTATCTACTACTGAACTATCTTCGGCATCTACAAATAATGCACTAAAAGTTGCTAAATGGTTAGTTGAAGAAAAAAGCAAATGTTAATGTGTAGTGATATTTTGAAGGATACTCCTTGAAATTCAGCCGCACGTCACGGAAATTATAAAGTAGCAGAATATCTAATATCAAAAGGCGCTGCAGTAAACGGGAACGATGGAGCTTGGCTAGGATCACCTTTATATGAAGCGGTAAGCACTTTAATGTAGCAAAATTATTACTTAAGAACGGAGCTGAGGTGGATCAAAAAAAATCCGGAGGAATACCTTTGCATGCGGTTGCTAAAAACGTTCGATGTATTTCTAAAGATATTAAGGATGATGAAATATATGAGCTGTTAGTATCATATGGTGCTGATATCAACGCAAAAGTAGAATTTAAAGGAGTAGGGTTTAGTATATATGATGGAAAAACGATATCAGAAATAGTAGAATTTAAAATAGCATTCGTCGGTGAAAGTGAAGTAATAACGGAAGAATAATGATGTTTTGAGATATCTTAATATTTATAGGCATTGTCTAGAAATTGTTGATACTGTCATTGTAAGCGGCTGTAGGCTCCTGTTGCATGGATACCAAATCGTCATTGCGAGCAGCCGTAGGCTGCGTGGCAATCTTATGCAATAACAAACTCCTGAGATTGCTTCGTCAATTACTTTGTAATTTTCCTCGCAATGACGTAAACTTTTCAAATTATCAACTTTTTCTAGGCAATGTCTATGTATCAACACGGTAGTTATTGACAAGTTTAGGAAAAAGTTTTATATTCTTCACAAGTTTAAGAAAAAGTTAATAGTATATGTCTAAAGCAAAAACAGCTTCCAAAAATAACCCGACTTCTAGGGAACAGGCTAAAGAATATTTTCATAACGGTCAGAAAATCAAACCGGTCAAGCTTATTGCTGCTCAAAAGTCTTTTCTAGCTGCCGAATATGAATCTTCCGGAGATTTAGTCGTAGGGAGCAATGGTCAGCCATTACCTTGGGGATTAGTTAAAAGTTTATCTTAATATTTTCACTTCCAAAAACCTCGCCAATAAATAATCGGGGGCATAGCTCAGGGGTAGAGCATCTGCTTTGCACGCAGAGGGTCAAGGGTTCGATTCCCTTTGCCTCCACCACTTCCGATAAGGATTTCAAGTTTTTTTGAAATTTAGTAAAAACTTTGAATGTTCCTTTTGTTTTAATTTTCACTCCATGTCTTGCTAAAAAAATATTCTGTACCTACTATTGGTTATGGGAAGTATTTATAACAGCAAAATCTAGGCAAAAACAATATAATCTACATACTCAAAAGCTGAGGTTACTATTTACTTGAGAAAGAAATACACGAAGCTTTGCTAGAACTCAGTAATTATAGTAGTGAAGAGAATAATAAATTATTAAATACAACTTATTGACTTATTAATATTATTTTCTTATAAATTAACAAAAAAATAAGGACTATGAGTGGTACAACAAAAAATATAAATGCAAAGGGAGCAGCAAGCATGGGTCTTGATAGTTGGTTTGGCGTTACTGTAGGTGATAATATTACTCACTCTTTTTAGTTTAGATACTAATAGTAATATTTTTTAGGTATCACCGATACTATGAATTACTATAATGGCTTAGGTAGTATAGACATAAATAATGCACGTGTTAATTTTAATATCACTAATAGAGCTTGAGAAATAAATGCTAATAACAGACCTTTTAAATTGATTGTAGACGAGGATTTTTCTATAAAAATTGCAGAGTTTAACACCTATGATTCTCTTGTAATAGAGATATATCAAGGCATTGCTCTTAGAATACTAGACGAAGAATGTCCTTCTATGCCTATAACTTTGGGGCAAAATGCTAAAGTTAATTTTATCTATGAAAATGAGCAATATACTTTTACAAATCATTATCAAGATAAAATGAGTTTCCAAGATATAAATACGTAAAAATAGCTAATCTACCTCATACAGAATTTGTTAAAATTTTATCTAATAATTATACGCTAGAAGAAATAAAGGAGATTGCAGATAAATATAAAGACAAACTTTTAAGAGCTGAACAACAATTAAAATGAGAACAATTTGTAATACCGCAAGGTGCAAATTTTTATGATGTTTTCGGACAACGAGAAGCATCTAAATATCGGTGAACTTATAAATGAAGCTTTAGAACAAATAGAAAAGGAGAACTCTGCTAAATTAGGTGAAGTATTTCGTGTCGATTTTAACTCAGAATATAATTTAGGTAAGATCAAAGAACGAAATCGTCGTTTAAAAATGCTGTTAGAAGATTTTAACAAACCGGAATTAGATTTAAGTCCCGATAGAGTCAGTGTAGATATTATAGGCGAATGTTATATTTATCTAATATCACGCTTTGCTTCAGATGCAGGCACAAAAGCCGAAGAATTTTATACTCCTGCTGCCGTATCAACTTTACTTGCCAAGCTTGCTGCTCCGGAGTCCGGCAATACAATTTGTGATCCGGCTTGTGGCTCCGGTTCACTATTAATTAGAGCGGTTAAAGAAGTAGAGGATGATAATTATGCACTTTACGGTCAAGAAATGACTAATACAACATGGGCATTAGCACAGATGAATATGTTTTTGCATGCGGAAGGCGGAGCACATATTTATTGGGGTGATACACTAAATCATCCGGCGTTACTTGAAAACGATAAGCTTATGGCGTTTGATATAGTTGTTGCTAACCCGCCTTTTAGTTTAGAAAAATGGGGACATGAAAACGCAGCTAATGATGAGTATAATCGTTTTGAGCGTGGTATCCTTCCTAAAAGTAAGGGAGATGATGCCTTTATTTTGCATATGATTAAAACCACTAAGCCGCGGAGTGGACGTGCTGCTATAGTAGTACCGCACGGCGTATTATTTCGTGGGGGAAACGAAGGTTTAAATTCGTCAGAGTTTAATCGAAGATAATTTATTAGATGCAGTAATTGGTCTGCCTGCTAATCTTTTTACTTCAACTAGTATTCCTGTTGCTATTTTAGTATTTGATCGCTCAAGAGAAGAGAAAGGAGAAAACGAACAACGAAAAGATATATTATTTATCGATGCTAGTGGATTTTTTAACGCAGGTAAAGGGCAGAATTTTTTAGAAGACGAGCATATTAATAAAATTGTTGATACTTATAAAAATAGAAAAATCATTGAAAAATATTCTCATCGAGCAAATATCGAAGAAATTCGTGAAAATAAATATAATTTAAATAGTCCCTGTTATATTGATACATATGAGAATGAGGAAGAAGTTAACATAGCAGAACTGCAACAAGAAATCCAATAACTCGAGATTTAGTAAATATACGTGCACAGCTGGATATTCATCTAAAAGAGCTTGGGGTTGTTAAAGGATGATTCAAGAGTACCCTTGGAGAGATAGCTTATATTCAATGTGGTAAGTTTTCTATTCGTCCAAGCAATGACCCTAGATATTACGAAGTAGTTACGTTAGATATTATAAACAGACTTTAAACGAAAAAGGCTTAAAAGTAAGTAGATTATTTCCTAAAGGAACTATTGTATTAGCAATTGCAGCTAACATAGAAATTACTGCAATACTTGATTTCGATTCAGCCTTTCCCGATAGTATTGTAGGTATAACGCCTAAAAATAATGTTTATCATGCTGTTTTTGAAATGCCGGTAGAGTCAAATACGTAAAGGTAGTATACGTCGTATATGTGATATTGTATTATTCGTTAATATGGCATACCTTTTGTATTAATTGAATGTAAATCGCCTATCGAGTCATTAGATCAAGCTATATCTCAGCATATACGTAATCAAAAATCAGATGAAATACCGCATCTTTTTCATTATGCTCAATTATTAATTGCTATAAATAAAAATGAAGCGAAATATGCTACTGTAGGCAGCTCAGACAAGTATTGGAGTATTTGGCGAGAAGAGGGAGAAAAAAACAAAATATCAATTTATAAATAACACAATAATACAGCATCATAATAAACGTTTATCGGATAGTGATCTTGTAAATAGAGTTAAAAAAATAAGCGTTGAATTTAAAAATGATGTGCCAAGTGAACTCGGCACTAACAAAACAATAATAGCTTTTTATAGAAAATCACTTAGCTTCTTACAGAATCGAAAAGATCAAAATCAGCGTGAAAATGCCATTCAAATTGCTCTTGATACCTATGACATCATGAAGCAGGAAATAATTGTTCATTGGACAAAAAACACCTGCATTTTAAATGAAATGAGAAATTCACTTGATGATTATTTTTTTTGATGTTGTTAAAAAAGAAATGAGGATTGACTTTAATAATGAAAATTTAGATGATGTTGTGGAAAGCCTAAATTGATTTTGCTAAAGATCATGGTAGTCGTATTATCATAATATTTTCCTAATATGTCTAAAGCGTTTTGGTCATAGTCATTTTGAGGTTCCATATGCCATACCGGTTCATAATCGTGAGCTGCTAAAAAATGTTTTGTATAATGTTTTAATTTTCTCTCACCTGAGTTACCAAAGTTTGTATGAAAGTGTATAAGAAATGGTAGGTTGATTTGGAGCTTTTTCTATTTTTTGTTGAATATAATTATGCTGTAATTCGTTTGTATTACCTATAATGTGGATATAAAATTTATGCGTCTGTTGTAAGTTATATAGCTCTGTTAACTTTTCAGGTTCTATTTTGCACATAGCATTCCAGCCTTTATCAAAACCTCATTATCTCGTATAGGATTACTGTTTTTTTCTTGTATAAGCTCATTCATTTTCTTACGAAATTGTGCGGTAGTTATTTTACCAGTTTTATACTGATCTATTATTCCGTTAGGTTTTTCTTCTTCTTGTGCCATAGTAGCAATATCCGGTATACTACTTAGTCCGCTGTATTCGCTAAATTTTATTATAGCGAGTTCCCTCTTGGTTAAAATTACCTGAGAATATTTAAAAACATGAGCTTTTATCATAGTGATTACCTATAAATTGTTAGTTTAGGGTAAAATAATGAGTTTAAAATCCGCTTGGCTTGATACGCCTCTTGGTTCTATGCTGGCAATTAGTGATACAGAGAGGCTTTATTTGCTCGATTTTGTTGCAAGTAAAGGATTAGAGTATAAAATTAAAAGACTTAAGATTAACACAAAATCGGCTATTATTGAAGATCGCACTAGACCGATCATATCAATTGAAGAGGAGCTTAAATCTTACTTTAGCGGTACTTTGCAAAAATTTAATACTCCTATATATCTTTTAGGAAGCGAATTTCAAAAATTAGTATGGCAAGAGCTAATGAATATACCTTACGGTGAAACACGAAGCTATTTAAATCAGGCTAAAGCTTTGGGCAAACCTACTTCTTATAGAGCTGTTGCAAATGCTAACGGTATGAATCAGTTAGCAATCATTGTTCCTTGTCATCGTATTATTAATAGCAATGGCGAACTTGGAGGATATGGCGGGGGATTACATCGTAAAAAATGGCTTATTGAACATGAGAGAAAATTTACAACAAATTAGAAATATTTTACTTGAGAATGCTACTATTCCTGTAGAACGTAGAACGTTATTCTGGAAAACTAGAGAAGGAGAGTATGGAGAGCATGACCGATTTATTGGTGTTACCGTGCCGACTTTACGTACAATAGCTAAAAGTTATTATAATTTGGATATGGAGGATTTAAGCCGACTTATTACTTCAGAATTTAATGAAGAGAGATTTTTAGCGTTAGCTATTTTGATTATGCAATATCAGACAGCACAAGATAAAGAGTTTTTGTATAATTTTTATTTAAACAATATAACACACGTAAATAATTGGAATTTAGTGGATGCATCAGCTCATCATATAATCGGAGCTTATTTATGGGATAAAGAAAAGGATTATCTCTTTACACTAACAAAATCGGAAATTCTGTGGGAAAGACGAATAGCTATAGTTGCTACTTGGTATTGTATCAAAAATAATACATTAGATACGACTTTTGAAATAGCAAAATTACTCTTAAACGATAAACATGATTTAATGCATAAAGCAGTAGGTTAGATGCTACGTGAAGCAGAAAAAAAAGATGAAAAACAATGAATAGATTTTTGGGATCGCTATACTTTACAAATGCCAAGAACCGCAGTTCGTTATGCTATAGAGAGATTACCACAAGAATTGTACACAAAATATCTTTTAAAAAACTAGATTTATATTTAATCTATGCTAATATTTCATTTTAATTTATTAAGGGTATTATTATGCTAAAAACATTACTAATTAGTTTTATAACTTTAATTTGTGCAATAAGCTATGCTGATAACCAAACAGCTCAAAATCCTAATTCTACAAATTCTTCTTCTGATCAGCTCGATGATTTACCTGCAGAGGCAGCCGTTCACTTTGCACAGCCTTGGGCAAGACCTACAACAAATGTGCAAGGTAAAGTTAGCAATTCTGCTATGTATTTTACATTAATAAATAGTAGAAGTAAGAGTTATAATTTAGTGAATATATCTTCAGATAAGATAAGTGGAATAGAAATTCATCAAACAATTAATGATCAAGGGGTTAGTAAAATGGTAAAAGTGGATTATCCATTTTCAATTGCCGGTAATATTAATGTTGATTTTAAGCCCGGTGGCATGCATATTATGCTTTATGACCCAAAAGTAGATTTAAATGTAGGAGATGAGTTTAAAATAACCTTTTTCTTTGATGACAATACACGAAAAATAGTGAATGTTAAAGTCGCAAATGACAATCCATATAATAAAACGGGGAATTGAAGGTTATTGTTGCATGGTTCACTCTTCTATGTCATGCCCGCAAAGGCGGGAATCCAGTAAAACCTATAAAAAACTTGTTTTTTTAGGTTTAATGTGTAATTTTTATATCAATATTAAGGTTATTTTTTCTGGATTCCGGCTTTTAGCTAAGCATGACATAGGAAACTATACATATGACCCTAGAAATTACCGGAAGTGAGTTAATTAAATCTAAACTTATAGATGCTCCTGAACGTTCAGGGGTTTATCGGATGTTTGACGTTAACAAGCAAGTTATCTATGTCGGTAAAGCTAAAAATTTAAAGAAACGCCTTACTAATTACATTAAAAGCGATTTAGATAATAAGACGCTTCGGATGATTGCAAATACTTGTTTTGTAGAGTATAGCATCACTAATTCCGAGGTTGAAGCACTACTTTTAGAAGCACAGCTAATCAAGAAATTTCAGCCGAAATTTAATATTCTTCTTAAGGACTACAAGTCTTTTCCTTTCATTAAGTTACGTTTAGATCATGATTTCCCGCAATTACTAAAATATCGAGGTAAAACTCTAAGTGACGGGAAGTTTTTTGGTCCTTTTGCCTCGAGTGCAGAAGTTAATACTACTTTGACCGAACTACAAAAAATTTTTAAATTACGTTCCTGCACGGATAATTACTTTAATTCACGTACTCGCCCTTGCTTACAATATGAAATAAAACGTTGTTATGCTCCTTGCGTCGGTAAAATAAACAAGGAAGTCTATAGAGACTTAGTAACTCAGGTTAAAGATTTCTTACAAGGTCGCACTAAAGAACTCCAAGAGAACCTATCTAGAAAGATGGAAGAGCTAAGTAGTCAGATGCGTTTTGAAGAGGCGGCAGAAATTAGAGATCGCATTAAAGCACTTAGTTATGTGCAGCTTAAGGCAGGGGTTTCAGATGTCGTTAAAGACGCAGATATAATCGCTATTGTGGAAAAGAACGGGCATTATTGCGTGGAAGTGTTTTTATATAGGGCAGGGCAAGCATGCGGTAATATTCCTTATTTTCCTACTTCTACCGAAAATAGTACCAAAGAAGAAGTATTAGAATATTTTTTATTACAATTTTACCAAAAACAACACGTGCCTGCGGAAATTATAATTAATCATGAAATTAATGATAAAGAGGTGATAGAGGCGATTAAGAAAATCAACAATATACTTCAGCTTAATATTACAGTACCTAATAAAGGTGGTAAGGCTAAATTAGTTCAAAATGCCGAGACAAATGCTTTATTTTCTCTAGAGCAGTATTTGAAGAAATTTGCAAAAAATCAAGAGATTATGTTTGAAATTAAAGAGCTATTTGGTCTTTCTGAAATTCCTGAAAGAATTGAGATTTATGATAATAGCCATATTCAAGGTAAGTTTGCGGTTGGCGTGATGGTAGTTGCTGGTAAAGTCGGTTTTGATAAAAAAGAATATCGGGTTTTTAATGTCAATGCTCCCTCTCTCGTATGTCATTCCCGCGAAAGCGGGAATGATGGCATAAAGAACTGCGGGGGTGACATAAAAGGTGACGATTATGAGATGCTCCGGCAAGTCCTAACAAGGCGACTTGCAAGGTTAAGGCAAGAGCCGCATAAATTGCCAAGCTTAATGATTATAGATGGTGGCAAAGGGCATTTAGGCGTCGTTAAAGAGGTGATGGATAAATTGGAAATGAATATTCCTTTTGTTTGTATGTCAAAAGGAGTAGATAGAAATGCCGGTCTTGAACAGTTCCATGTGATAGGTAAGGAAGTATTTACTCTAGATAAGAATTTGCCGGTTATGAAATATTTACAAATCTTGCGAGATGAGGCACATAATTTTGCCATAAAGAATCATAGACTAGGTAGATCACGTGCTATAAAAATATCAAGCCTTGACGATATAGAGGGCGTAGGTGCAACTCGTAAAAAAGCATTACTGCATTATTTCGGTTCGTATAAAGCAGTATGCGACGCGACCATAGATGAGCTTGCTAAAGTAAATGGTATTAACAAGTCACTTGCTGAGATGATTTTTAATGTTTTGCACAGAAAAAACTAATATTATAACTCATGAAAAACCTAGTGGTATGAGTTGCGATGTCATTCCCGCGGAGGCGGGAATCCAGTCACTAAAAAGTCTAGACATACTAAATTTTAAAAATTAAAAGCTCGATTTATCCTACTTGTCACTGAATTCCCGCTTCCTCAGGAATGACATCGAGCAGGTTTCTGGATTCATGCAATAAGGCTAGCTTTTTATATCCTCAATAGGATCTTTAAGTTCTTGGCATGCTTCGCCTATTAATTTAGGTTCATCATTCTGAGATAAATCATTAATATTAAATTTATTAAGTCAGGATAAGATGGAGTCATTGTACCATGAATAGAATAATTTAAAGCTCCTGTCATTAAAGAGTTAACAGCATCATTTTTTTGCTTAGTAGAGTAATACATATTACGCATATTTTCTGAATACGTAGCTATATCAGCTAAAGTGCTGCCATTAACGTCATCACGTGAATTAAGCTTAAATTTTATTCTCCCATTCTCGTCTTCAATAGGAATTATTATGCTATATTTTCCTTCAATACTATTGTGCTTAGACATAAAATCCTCATAATTCAATTATTAACCTTGAGTTAATATATTAAATTATTTAAAACTTCAAGTAAATATATAATATATTTTATATGACTTGCCTCGTAATAACATTAGAATACCACCATCCTAGAATAAATATCACAAGACTCGCCATCGTCCCTATAAACACTCCTCTAAGGTTGAAATATTGCAACGATAAAGAATAATATTCCCATATTAAGAAAGTAGCTGCTCCGCCAAGTGATGATAAGACCATTATAGTTTTAGATGTTTTGATACCAAAAAGCGTTGTTATTAACGGTATTAATATTACCGGTCCCCAGAAACCAGTGAAGAATACTACTAAGTCAATTACATTACTAAATTTTAAAGCTACAATTATTGCAACACTTCCTATTATAACGTTAATAATTCGAGCAATTAATAATAATTGTTGCTGATTTTTAACCTTAAAAATAGGATTGATTATATCTTTAACAATAGCTATAGAAGTAACGTTTAAATCAGAATCAGCAGTAGACATAACGGCAGCTAAGAGTCCGCTCATTACTATCCCTTGAATTAAAGTCGGGATGATTTGGTTGATTAAATAAGGTAATACTAAATTTGATGGTTGGTTTGGATAAAGCTTATAAGCAATTAAACCATTTAAAGTAATGCAAATCAAGAAGAAAAAATATATAGCGGATTTTGCATATATTGCTTTAGTTGTTTGCGTAGGATTTTTATTAATTAAAGCTCTTTGAATAAATGTAGGATATAGATTCATGACGCTAAAGCTTAAAGCTGCTGCAATTGTATAAGAAAGTAGGTTGCTCTGATCAAAATTTGCATTTTCCGTAGGTAGGTTATTAATAAAATCTACAAAACCGATTTTATTTAAACTGATAAAAGTTATGGTTGGTATAGCGATTATCATCGCCAAAAATTGTAGTAAATTAGTAAAAACAATAGATTGTAAACCGCCTATTGTAGTATATATAAGTACTATACTATAACTTAAAATTACCCCATTTACATAATTTATTTCTAAGATATATTGAAAAATATAGCCGCTTACGCTTATTTGAGCAGCCAAAAACCCCACTGAAACGATAACCGAACTAACCCCTCCGATAAAACGACCTATATTACCGTAATATGTACTCAGGATATCGCCGATACTTTCAGCTCCGTAATGTTTGGCAATTAAAGGCACTATATAGATTGCAATTAATATATCTATAGGTATTGTAAGTATAAGAGCGTAAGCATAATATTCATGCCCCAAAAAAGCCTTTTCCATAATGCCAAAAGTGGTGGCTCCTCCGACAGAACTTGCAAATATCGTAGCTATTAATAACAGCTTACTATTTTGCGCTTTACTTTCAACATTTGCATAGTTCTTAAAACTACTATGTTTAGCTCGGTAATATGTACCAATAAGTAGAATAGATATTAGGTATATGAATACGATAATATTATCAATAGGTAAATTAAACATAAATTAGATTTTAAAGCTCAAACTGAGCATTTGTTTACAATATATATTTAGGCAAGAATGCTAGATTTATAATTATGTGTCATAATCTGTTCCAAGAAGTTCAGTATCCGGTGTCCAAATATCTTGGTTGGGATCATATTTATATATTTTACCGTGGGGTTTAATTTTTTTGCAGTAGTTTTTTTTCTTTAGGGGATAGTTAGCGTTTGATTGAGTTGTAGTTTTTATATTTTTACAATATTTATGTATTTTAAAAATACCTATTTTGAGTTGCGGCATAATTAACCTTTATTTATGTAAAAAATAAAATCATTATTAACATTAATCAATAATTATTTCAAATAAAACATAATAAAAATTAATAAGTCAATATTTTTTAAATTAACCTATATTAAAATAGTTCTATAGGTCATTATTGAGTATGTTTAAGAAACCTATTCATGTACTTCACCAGCTAATTCAAGTCCCAACTCTTCAGGATTTTCATCAGCAACCACAACAATTTTAGATATTCTTGAACTGGTATAGAAATTTGTGGTATCATTTAATTTTTCTATATCTTTAGTGGTAACAAGAGAATTATCTATTGTGCTAGAATTATTATTTTGAGACGCTATTGCAAGGCTTAAAAAAGCTTTTAATTCAGGTTTATCATCGGGTACTAATTCTATTAGTTTTTTATCTCGATGATCTGCTCCATATATTATTAGTAATTTAACCATTTCTGTGTAGCCTTCATGAATAACTAATTGAAGAGGTGTATATCCATCTAAATCTTTTAACTCTGTTGAAGCTCCTTTTTCTAGTAAAAATTCAGCTATATCATAAAGTTTGCGGTAAATAGCCTTATGTAGAACTGTATGATTAAACGAATCTTGAATATTGATATCATCACCTTGATCTAAAGCCTTTTTTATAAGATGTTTTAGTTGAGCGGTTTGAAAAAACTTGGATTGGTAAAAGCTCCGTAAGTGATGTGAAACTGTTCGAATAGTTTATCTAGTGTAATGTAGCCGGAGTCTTGTGCAGAAGATGAAGATATCAGTGGTACTTCTTGAATGGCCGATAAACTAATGCTAGGGATAAAATAGGAAGAAGAAATAGGAGTTAGGGTGTCGTCTGCTCTAGTAAGGTAACATCCAGACACCATACCTGTATCATAAGAAGATGTTTGTTCTGTTATTAGAGTAGCCATGTTCGTTTCTATTGCTCTAATTTAAGCCGTAAAATTACTATAATCATTTACCTTAAATTAATATATTAAATAATATGAATTTTCAAGGTGAAAATCACTTAAAAAAAATCCATAAAATCATTGGATTAAGCTTTGTTGTGTGGTTCGATGTCATTCCTGTATGGCGTTGTTGTGTGGATCAATTCCCCCTTTGTCATCCCGCGACTTGATCGCGGAATCCATTCTAAAATACTAATATTAGTATTTTAAATTATTTTTTTGGATACCGTGGTCAAGCCACGGTATGACATCTTAATAATTTAACTCATCCTTGTTAAAAAACCTTGACTCCTTGGTATTCCTATAATATCCTATAATTTTCCATTAAATCCCAAATTAACCCAAATTATACCAATGAATGTATTTTTATCTAAGTATGTAAATGGTGTTGATAAAAAGAATAGGGTGTCGGTGCCGGCGAATTACCGTGCGGTACTAGGGAAAGAATTATTTAACGGTGTAATTGCTTATCCGTCGATTAGGAATAATTGTATAGAGGTGTGCGGTATTTCGCATATCGAGAAATTAAGGCAGATGATAGAGACGCTTGATCCTTATTCTGAGGAGCGTGATGCGTTTGAGACTATGATATTCGGGGAAGCTGTACAACTTTCCTTTGATGGGGAGGGAAGAGTGATATTGCCGCAATCTTTAATGAAGCATGCAGGAATCGAAGAGCAAGCATGCTTTGTAGGTAAAGGGGTGATTTTTGAGATTTGGCAGCCGCAGAATTTTGAGAAATATTTAAATGCCGCTCAAAAAATTGCTCATGAAAAGCGGTTAACTCTAAGGAATGCTCATTAATGATACAATCTCACGTGCCTGTAATGCTAAATGAAATGTTAGAGGCCTTAAGCCCAAAAGACGGTGAGTCTTATTTAGATTGTACGTTTGGAGCAGGAGGATATAGCAAAGCAATATTAGAAAGCTGTAACTGTTATGTCACAGCCTTGGATCGTGATCCAAACGTGATTAAAAGAGCCGAAGAAATTCAGCAAAATTACGGTGAGAGATTTGATTTTGTAGAAACGAATTTTGCGGATAGTTTTGCAAAGCTTAAGGAAAAAAAATTTGATGGGATAGTGCTGGATTTAGGCGTTTCATCAATGCAGTTAGATATAGCAGATAGAGGATTTTCGTTTTTGCATGATGGACCACTCGATATGCGTATGAGCGGGCAAGGGCTTAGTGCCGAGGAGTTTGTAAATACGGCAGAGGAAAAAGAGCTAGCTGACGTAATTTACAAATACGGAGATGAGAGCTTTTCACGAAGAATTGCTAAGAGAATTGTAGAATATAGAAAAACGGCGAGAATTGATAGTACAGGCAAGTTAGCCGAGATTGTTAGAAGTAGTATAGGATTTAGAAAAGGCAAAATTGATCCTGCAACTAAAACCTTTCAAGCCATTAGGATTTATGTAAACGATGAGCTTGGGGAGTTAGAGCAGTTTTTAGTGAATGTAAAAAATATATTAAAGAAAGACGGACGTTTAGTGGTGGTGTCTTTTCACTCTTTAGAAGATAGGATAGTGAAGAATTTCTTTAAAGAAAATTCGGAAAAGCCGGTAGTAAGATCAAAATATGCTAAAGACGACATGACGATTGATCCAAATAAATGGCTTAAGATTATTACTAACAAAGCTCTAGCATCGTCAGATAAAGAAGTAGGGCTAAATATTAGAGCGAGATCGGCAAAACTGCGAGCAGCAAAAGCGATATATGAGTAATTAATTATGAGTATAAGAAAGCTTCACTATTTAACATTATTGATAACAATTATAGCAATATGTAGTTTGTTTAGCATAAAGGAGCGAGTCTCAACTCTTGATTATCAATTAAGTAGCGTTGTAAAACAGATAAATAGTGAGAATAATAATATTCATATTTTAAAAGCAGAGCAAGCTTATCTACTTTTGCCGGCTAGATTGGAAAAACTTGCGGCGGCTTATTTAAAATTAGAAACAGTTAAATCTTATCAAATGATAAAAGATCCGTTAGGACCAAATATCGATCAAAATATTAAATTTAATCATAATATTAGTATTTCCAAGAGTAGTAAATGGCGTTACAAAAGAATTACAAATAATAAGTATATACAAACTGTTTCGAGTAGAGTGAAGGATACTCGATGAACTTCAAAAATTGGCTACGTCATCCTACAAGTACTGCGGTACTCACGTATTAAGTATACGCTCTGTTCCTCGTCTTGTGGATTCCTTGCTCTTTTTGAAGTTGATCTTCGTATCTTAGTAGGATTGTTACATGGCTTGGAAAAAGCGTTCGATGTCATTCCCGCGTAGGCGGGAATCTAGGGTAAAGCGAGATAAATCGAGCTTTTCAAAAAATCTTGATTTCAAAGATTTTTTACTTTTCAAATTAAGTTTTGAAAAGGTTTAAAAGTACTGAATTCCCGCTTTCGCGAGAATGACATAAGGATTGCGGAAATATTAGTGTTTGAAACACCATAAATAACATATGAAACAAATTTTGGAAAAATGGAAACCTGCAATTAAAAGTCTAATAATTTGGAATATTTGTAGTAAAAATATAAAAATCCGATTATTAATGGTTATTTGTGGTTTTTTTTTTCTTTTTTGTACTTTATCTTACAGATTGATAATCGTTGCTACGAATGTTTACGATAAAAATATTAATTCCTTTAAAAAAAATCATCAATTTAGAAAAGAAATAGTTGATCGAAACGGTAATTTATTAGCAGTGAACCTACCTTCTGCCTCATTATTTGCTAATCCACAAATAGTACTTGATCCTGAAACTTCCGTAAAAAAGCTAGCAGAAATTCTACCTGATATTAATAAAGCTAAATTACTTGCAGAACTTAAGTCAAATAAAAGCTTTATATGGGTAAAAAGGGATTTACTACCTAGTCAGCAAGAAAAGATAACTAGCCTTGGGTTACTTGGTTTTGAATTTGAAGAAGAGCAGAAACGAATTTATACCTTTTCTAATTTATTGTCGCATGTTGTCGGTTATGTAGGTAGAGACTCGGTAGGGCTTAGTGGCTTAGAGCTCGCTTATGATAAGTATTTAACTAATTCTGATTATGCATTAAACGAACCAAAGAATCGAAAAGAACCGCTTCAATTATCTATTGATATCAGATTACAAAGTATTTTAAGTGAGGAGCTTGATAAAACTTTAAAGCAATTTAAGGCCATAGGAGCAGTAGGCATTATTGCTGATCCAAATAATGGCGAGATTTTAGCATTAGTAAATAAGCCTGATTTCGATCCGCATTATCCGAGTTTAGCCAAACCGGAAGAGCTGTTTAATATAGCAAGTCTCGGCATTTACGAAATGGGTTCGGTGTTTAAGGCATTAACTATGGCAGTCGGCTTTGATACCGGTGCAATAAATATGAATGATGCTTATGATATAAGCTATATGAAAGTAGGAGGATTCCAGCTTAAGGATTATACGCCAAGGCAAGGATGGCATAGTGTACCTGAGATTTTTCTATATTCTTCCAATATTGGCACAAGTCAAATTATGCTTGAAATCGGTAAAAGCAATTTTAAAAAATACCTAAAGAAATTAGGTCTATTAGATCAGTTACAAATAGAATTACCTGAACGAGGTACTCCGTTATTTCCTTCTGAGAAAAGATGGAATGACTTAACGAGTGTTACTATGTCGTACGGCTACGGCATTTCGATTAGTCCTTTGCATTTTGTTAGAGCAATGTTACCGGTTGTTAACGGCGGTACTTTATATGATCTTACTTTATTAAAAAGAAAGGATGAAAAAGTAATAGGTACAAAAGTTTTTAGTGAAAATACCTCTACCCAAATGAAGAAATTATTTAGATCGGTAGTAAAAGAAGGTAACGGTAAAAGAGCAGAGGTCAAAGGCTATCTTATCGGCGGTAAGACCGGTACGGCAGAAAAACTTTCACAAGGGGCAGGGGGAAAAAAGAAATATCTAAAAAATAGTAGAGCGTCATCGTTTTTAGGTATGCTGCCTGCATCTAACCCGCAATATATTATTTTTATTAGATTTGATGAGCCGAAACCGACTAAAGAAAGCTTTGGCTTTGCAACCGCAAGCTGGACGGCTGCCCCTACTGCCGGTAGAGTATTTGAACGTATGATATCTTTATATGGTTTAGAGCCGATAGAACAAAGTGAGGAAGAAAGTTAAAATATTACCTAATAATTATAGATTTTGTCATTGTGCGCAGGCATTGTTGCGTAGATCGGTAAAACCTACTTGATGTCATCCCCGCCTATGCGGGAATGACATAAAACGATCTGTGCAACAAAAAGCCTAAATTTTCTGGCAATGACGCATTTATAAGCTAAAAAGGAGGTTTTTATGTCAAAAAATAAAAATATAACAGATAAACCTAGTATACCTATCCTACGGCTTAAGTCTTTTGATCCTACGACAACAATAAATAATATTATATCAAAACAACTATTTATATCTACAAGTTCCGAGGAACAAGAAGAATTAGAGCTTAGCGGTAATGATAAAAGACCTAACTCTAGTTGTTGTGCGTTATTGTAGAATCCATATTCATTTTTTAAAACTGTACAAAATAGAAAATTAATTTATATTTTGTATACGGTTGATATGGTCGTTGGGTGGCTTCGATTTTTCTATTGTCACTCCGTGGCTTGACCATGGGGTCCAGTAAAAATGACCACACAAAATGTTGTTTATATAGATCCCGCGATCAAGTCATGGGATGACAACCTAATTGCCGATCAAGCCATGGTATGACACAGTACAAAACTATATAACAAAAAACTATTTATGTTAAAGATAAAACAGGAAATATATAAAAAGAGCTTACAAATAATATTAAAATTGTTGTTTGCTTTGCTATGTTTTTTTATAATATTATTTCCGTTAGTGAGTTATAAAATAAGTATTCAAAGCAGAATCTTTCCGGCGATGGAAATTATATTTATTTATTATTTTATGTCGTTATATTCCTTAAATATTTTTAGCATATTTTTTCTCGGTCTATTTATAGATCAAATAAGCGGTATGCCTATCGGTACAAATTCGCTAGTTTTTTTATCGGCATATACGATTTATAAATTATCTTCAAAATATTTTGTCGCTAAAAACTATTTAATAAATTTCATTATTTTTTGCGTTTATTGTTTATTTATATTGAATTTTAAATATTTACTAATAACAATCAAGAAGCTAGAACTAGAAGCAGACGGATATTTAATAATTTTCTTTCAATTTTTAACAACTATATTTTCTTATAATATAATTCGTCTTATACTTGACTCTCCTATGAATTACTTTAAAAAGTATGCTAAATAAGAAAATACTACATGGTGAGTTAATTTCACGAAGAGCATTTATAATCGGATTAGGTAAACTCGGATTTTTATCGTTGCTTGGAATAAGAATGTTTTATTTACAGCTTATTAAAAGCGAAGAATATAAGACTTTATCGGATAAGAATCGTATTAATTTCGTTGTACTTCCACCGACTAGAGGAAGAATTTACGATTTAGACGGCAATATTTTAGCTACTAATAAACCATGTTATCAGCTAGTAATAGATAGGAGCATTAATAATAATTATAGGGATGAATTAGAAATAATTAGTAATATTCTAAATTTATCTCCGGAAAAATATAATTATATTAAGCAAAAAATTAAAAAATCTAGTCGCCACACTCCTTTAATAATATTTGATCAGCTTGATTGGCAGCAAGTATCAATGATTGAAGAACAAAAGCATAAACTCGCTTCAATATTTATTGATATAGGTTATTTAAGGTTTTATCCTTTTTCAAGCGTTACTTCTCATTTAATCGGTTATCTTGGTCAAATAAATGAGCAAGAGAAGCGGGAATTAAATATACATAGTTTAAGCAATTTTAATATCGGTAAATCCGGTATTGAAAAATATTACGATAACAAACTACGAGGAGAATTTGGTTATAAAAAAGTTGAAGTAAACGCTTACGGTAAGCAGGTAAGAGAAATAGCAGGAATCCCTACTAAATCGGGTGAAGATATGTATTTAAATATCGATGCGTCTCTTCAGCAAAATATCCAGCAATATTTAAATCCTAAAGGTTCTTCGGCAATAGTTATGGATACTAAAACCGGACATGTACTAATTTGTGCTTCCACCCCGGGTTTTGAATCAAATCATTTCAGTAAATTATCGGAACATTATTGGCAAAGTTTAACGAGTGATCCTTATAAGCCTTTAATTAATAAGGTAATACAAAATTCTTATCCTCCAGGCTCGGTTTTTAAAATAATTACCGTACTTGCAGCCCTTGAAGTAGGCATTAATCCTAATAAAACCGTTTTTTGCGACGGTAGCTCTGCTCTTGGTACTAATAGCTTTAGATGTTGGAATCATAGCGGACACGGAACGTTAGATATGATGTCTGCTTTAAAGCATTCTTGTAATATTTATATGTATGAATTAGCAAGAATAATAGGTCCGGATAAAATTCTTGAAGTTGCAAGAGAATTTGGCCTCGGCTCAAAAACCGGTATTGATTTAGCTCCTGAAAGTAGCGGGTTTGTACCGTCAAAAGAGTGGAAAAAGAAAAAATTAAAGCTTCCTTGGTCAATAGGAGATAGTTTTAATTTAGCAATTGGACAGGGGTTTCTAGGGGTAACACCGATGCAGCTTGCAAGGTTTATTACGGCTATTGCAAGTAACGGTAAACTGTATACGCCTAGAATATTAAAAAATGATCCGGAATTTTATAATGTCAATATTAAGCCCGAAAATATCACAATAATCCAAGAAAGTTTGTATAATACCGTTAATGTTGCGGGAGGTACGGCGTATTATAATAGAATTTTAGGCAAAAATAGGCAGCTCGCTGGTAAAACCGGTACTTCGCAGGTGCAAGGCAAACTAAATGCTAAAGATGATTTAAGCCGTAAATCTATTGCTTGGGAGAGGCGTAATCATGCCTTGTTCTTAGGCTTCGCTCCTTATCACGATCCTAGTTATTCTGTTACCGTCTTTATTGATCATGGCGGAGGCGGTAGTAAAGCCGCCGCCCCTGTAGCTCGTAAAATTATGTCGGACGTGTTGGATAAGTATTTATAGCTTTTTTCAGTTTGTAGTTTGTGCTATTATGTGTCGTAATGTGTTATTAATTAAAGATAGGTCACAAGATGGCAAGACTGAATTTAACTATTCTCCGGACGAACTAAATAATAGTTTACATAGTCAGCAAAAAACTTAGACAGATCAAAAGGGTATATAAATAGTACGTAAAGCAATTGAATATTATCTACAGGAAATACAAGAAGATTCAGAAGATGCTAAAATTGCTTTGCAAAGAATTAATGCCCCTGATTTTAAAACTTACACTACTGACGAAGTTAGGGAATGGTTAAAAAAGAAAATGTTTAAAGTTATATGAGAAAATAAGGTACGTGCAGAATTAGCTGAATTGTGCGGTATCCAGAAAACAACTTAAAATACTAATAATATTAGTATTTTTAACTAGACTCCGTGATCAAGGAACTAGGTGACAATGGCAGAACTGATCCACGCGGGTAATGCTAGCTTTATATAATTATATCTTAACTCATATCAAAAAATACTTTATTTTAGTTAGTAGTTTATGTTATTAATAACTAGGCTTTGCGTGCGGAAAATTAAATTAATCTATTTTTTGTTGTAAATCATAAGATTTTTTTGAAATAGGAATAACTATTATTGCAAAAATCTTATTAATTTTCTTTTACAAAACCTAGGAATTATTATAGAGGTATATATGTCTAAGAAAAAGCAGGACGATCAAATAATAAAAGAATTAGAAGAAAGACTAGCAAAACTTAAAGGCACTCCTCCATCACTTGAAGAATTAGAAGAAAGGTTTGCAAAGCTCCAAGATAGACCTTATATCCCCACAAAAAAATCCGGTAATGAAGTAGACGATCTAATTGAGCAGCTGCAATCTGAGCTTAAACTAGAACAAAAAAGTAAAAGCCTTAATGATCAAAAAGACCAAGCAATACGTGATAGGCTAGATAAATTAAGAGAAGACAGCCCTATAACGCAAAAAAAGACACCTATAGATCTTTCTTTTAATGATACTAAATCAATAATTACCGATACTATAGATGCTCAGGCAGATATAGCTAGTTCATATGCTAATCGCTCTACCGAGTTAGAGGAGAAAAAAGCATTACTCCATTTAGCTAATAATCTAACTGAAGCGAGAGATATTATTAGGGATATACCCCCTATATCTAAAGAATATGCGCCTAAACTATTAGATGTTATTGCTAGTGGGTTAGGTAAAATTTATGAAGGAATAAAGAAAATAGCTTCGCCTGCAGTTAATATTATAAAAGAAATAGGTAGTAGTCTTGTTAATTCGATTAAATCACTTCCTCAAAAATCTTCCAAGCAACAAATAAAATTAAAGAAGTTATATAGAACATATGTTGATTTGAAAGGAATAAAGCCAAAGATAAAAGAAGAGTTTCTTAAAAAACATTATGAGCGAATTGATCAGCTACAAACTCCTAAGGAAATATTTGTAGAAACTGCCAAAATTACTAAATCTATAAGGATAGCCGGAAAACAAAAGATAAATAATCTTAAACAACAACAAATTATTAATAGAATGAAGCAGCAAAGTCCTACTGCTTTTATAAATAATAATTCATTTACACCGTCTAATACTCCTACTAATAAAGCAAGGTCTTCAAAGAGCAACCAAAGGTAAATGCTATGTCATTCCTGCGAAAGCAGGAATCTAGAAAAATACCCCTTAATATTGGACAAAATTATACCTTTAACAAAATAAGCATATAAAAAATTTTTTATATGTTTTACTGGATTCCCGCTTTCGCGGGAATGACATAAAGAGCATTTACTGATCCACGCAACAATGCCACGTGGAGATGACATACTGAATGTTCTTGGACCAAGGTATTTAAAGATTATTCTACCCCTTTCATTCCGCTTGTCTTAGCTTTATCAAACGAAGTATCTTTAATTGCTGCTTCGGTAAAATCGGC
The DNA here is from genome assembly GCF_000016625.1 of Rickettsia massiliae MTU5. Classification (NCBI taxonomy): domain Bacteria; kingdom Pseudomonadati; phylum Pseudomonadota; class Alphaproteobacteria; order Rickettsiales; family Rickettsiaceae; genus Rickettsia; species Rickettsia massiliae. The sequence continues at coordinate 884,585 of NC_009900.1, read as the reverse complement.
ATTTGTTAGGTCGGAGTTATTAAAGCGCGCCTGATAAATTTTAGTTGATTTAAATATACTATCTGTTAATATTGAGTTTGAAAAATCTGTTTTAGTAAGTATTGCTGCAGAAAAATTAGCCTCTTTTAAAATAGAATTTTTTATTACCGTATTTGTTAGGTTAGCATTTTTAAAGATACTATTTGAAAAATCTACTCTATCAAATATTAAGTTGCTCAAGTCAAAATTTGTTAAATTCATATTTGCTAAGTGAGTTATTTTTTGCAAATCTTTTACCGAATTTATTACTATATTATTTGGTAGAATTTTGCTCGAATTATCACTATTTAAAATAATATTATTAGAAACATTAGTATTAATAAAACCGGAATATGCTTGGTAGTTAATATTATTTATTTGCGAATTAGAAAGGATGGAGTTAATAATCGCAGTATTTGTTAGATTGGAATTTATTAGAGCTACTTGGTTTAAATTGCCTAAAGTAATTTTAACATCTGAAAAATTTACGTTTTGTATTAAAGATTTAGAAAAATTTATATTATTAAATTGTCCGTTAGTTATATTTGAGTTTATTATTTCACTGCTATTTAAGTCAGTATTAATCACTATAAATTGTTTAAAATCATTATTGCTAAAAATATTATTAGTATAGCTAATATTATCTAAAGTAATATTTGAGCCTTTAGTTTTATTAATCCTTACAAAATTAGCATTACTATTTTTTATTGATAAATTATTAAATTTATTATCGTTTAGACTCATATTATTTAATATAGCATTATCGATTTTAAAATGATTTAAAACTGAACTACTAATTGTACTATTTTGTAAATCACATTTAGTAAGGCTAATATTTTGTAATGTTGAATCTTGAAAGGAAGCGTATGAAAAGAAAGAGTTATTACTTTGTACGTTATTAAAATTTACTTCATTAAAAATACTTTGTGTGAAGTTAGAATCCTTAATTATTACTGCTGTTAATTTCGTTTGACTTAGGTCGCTAGATTCAAAATAATTATTAGTAAAATTGGTATTATTTATTACACTTTTTTCTAAATTCGTACCGTAAAATATTGAATTTGTTATATTAGTATTTTTAAAGCTGTTATTCTTTAGGTTAGCTTTTTGAAAATTAACACCGTCGATAGTATTATTGCTCCATAATACATGACTAAATTTAGACTTTTCAAAGTTGACATTTATTATAGTAGTTTTATTAAAAGCAGTATCGCTAAAATTTGATTGAACAAAATTTGTATTTTGTAATGTTATATTGTGAAAAATTGAACCTTGAAAGTCAGAATTATATCCGGAAATATTGTTTATTACCGAATCTGCAAAATTACTTTCTTGAATTATAGCATTTGTAAGTATTGCTTTTTCTAAATTGCTACCTGCAAAATCAGCACGTAATATTTCGCAGGAAGTCAAATCTATTCCTGATAAATCTTCATTTATTAGCTTTACTCCTATTAATTTTACTCCTTTTAAATTTGAACCGAACTTCTCTTTAAGGTTCACTTTAAGGTTTTTAGCATTTTGCGATATTATATAATTCCGGATTATCGTGCTTTGGCTATCCGTAAGTAATCCGTTCGCATCACGAGTAGATTCGGAGCAGCTGCTTAATAACAAATAAATAGTAATTATTGATATGACTTTAAGCATTAGCTTCCTCATATTCTTCTTCATTTATTCTATTTGTAGGAGGTATATGTAAGCTTAATAATTTTAATTTACGATGCAAAGCCGATCTTTCCATACCGACAAATGAGGATGTTTTTGAAATATTATTATTAAAACGACTCATTTGTGCCGATAGATATTGACGCTCAAAAACTTCTCTAGCTTCTCTAAGCGGCATAGATAACATATCAAAGCTATCTTCAAGTTTTGTAAGATTAGTACTATTTGCTAATATTTCAGAAGGTATCATATAAGGTTTGATAATTTCATTATTACCTGTAGTTAACGGATTCATAATTAAAGTCCATTCAACAACGTTACGTAATTGTCTAATATTGCCCGGCCATTCATAGGATTGAAGAGCAGCGATAGTTTCATCGGCAAAGCTACGTTCTTTTAAACCTGAAAATTTTGAAAGTTGCTTAACAAAATATTTAACGAGTAGCGGTATATCTTCTTTTCTTTCATATAATGAAGGTACTTTTAGAGAGGATACATTAAGGCGATAATATAGATCTTCTAGGAATTTGCCGTTATTAATTTCATCTTGGATATTTTTAGAAGTACCGGTGATAATTTTTATATCAACTTTAATATTTTTTCCGCAAGGTTTTGTAATAGTTTGGTCTTTAAGGAATTTTAATAATTTGACTTGGATAGGAATAGGAATATTACTGACCTCATCTATGTATAAAGTACCGTTGTTGGCAAATTCTAAGATAGTAGGGCGTCGTTTATTATTATTTGCCTGCTTTTCCGATGCGCCGAATAATTCTTGATTGATTTTTTCCGTAGTCATACAGGTAGGGCTGAAAATAATGAACGGATTATTAACCCTTTTAGATTGTTTATGAATTAATCTTGCTGCAAGTTCTTTACCGCTACCGACTTTACCGTGAATCATTATACGACTGCTAGAGCTAGCTGCCTTTTCTATTTCCATTTTATATTTTAAAGTTACCGAACATCCGCCTACTAATTCAGTTTTATCTATAACCTTTGATTTTAAATCTATATTTTCGCGTTTTAACTTTGTTACTTCACAAGCTCTTGTAAGTAAAATAACTAATTTATCATTATTAAACGGTTTTTCTATATAATCGTAAGCACCCATTTTTATAGCATTTACTGCTGTTTCTATAGTACCGTGACCGCTAATAATTATTACCGGCATTAAAGGATAGCGTTTTTTAATTATCTCTAAAATCCCAAGCCCGTCAATTTCGCTTCCTTGAAGCCAAATATCAAGTATAACTGCAGAGATCGGTTTTTCGGAAAGTATTTTAAGGGCTTGAGTACTATTAGCGGCAACCTTAGGGTTAAAACCTTCATCTTTCAAGTTTGCAGCAATAAGATTGCGTATACTCTCTTCATCGTCTACTATTAAAACATCTAGTTGTGACATTACAATTTACCTTAAAAATATTAATACTAGGTTCTTGCGTACGATTTCTAATTGATTTACTATTTCACGATATTTTTTGCTGCAAATTATAAGATTTTTTGAAATATGAATAACTAATTTTTTCAAAAAAATCTTATAATTTGCAGCAAAAAATATCGTGAAATAGTAAATCAATTAGAAATCGTAGAGCAAGAACCTAAATATATATATACGTTAATGCCGAATGTAAAAGAAAGCAACATTTTTTTATAACATTTTTGTCACAATAGTTATTTATAATGTGAAGGTTGGCTAAGATTACATAATATTAAAATTATTTAAGGAATTTTAATTAATTTTATTTGCAGTTTGTAGTGTTATAAATGATTATATATAATGAGAGGGGTAGGATATCCAAGTCGTCATTGCGAGCGACCGTAGGGAGCGCGTGGCAATCTCATGAAATAATGACAAGCTCCTGAGATTGCTTCGTTAATTGCTATGCAATTTCCTCGCAATGACGACGACGATTGTGTATCCAACAGTAAAACCGATTTTAAAAATTATGCTTAACATCTTTTTAATTATTATTTCATTATTTATTTGCTTAATAACCTACCTCTTTATCAGCAAAACGGATATTTTTACAAATTTATTGATTTTAAATAGCTTCACGACTTTAGCGAGTTTATTTATTTGTTGTTTAGGTTTATACTCAGGCAATAGTTCATATTTGGATATAGCAATTATTTATTTTCTTCTAAGCTTTATAGCAACAAACGGATATTTAAAATATTTCATAAATGAATCGAATGAAAAAAAAACAGATTGATAGACATCTTTCCAAATTCGCTTATAGAGAGGAATTGGTAGGGGACACGAAACGCAGCACCGCAGCGTACACAAGCGTACGTGAGGATGCGAGTATCGGATCGACGCACAAATTACCTCTAGAAGTAGTAGAGTTTGGGAAGATGTCTAATACGGTAATTTTAGGGTGCGGTCTTAGCGGTATGCTAACGGCGCTTTCTTTTGCACAAAAGGGTATAAAAACTACTATATTCGAGAGTAAATCGGTAAAAAGCCCAGAGTTTTTTAAAGATATAAGAACTACTGCTTTAACGCCGCATTCTAAAAATTTCTTATTCTCTATTGATATATGGGAAGAGCTTGAGAAGTGTGTAGCAGAAATGCAAGACATATATGTAGTAGATAATAAGGCTTCAGAGATATTAGACTTACGAAATGACGTTGACGCTGTACTTGGATATGTGGTTAAGAATAGCGATTTTAAAAAAGTGCTATTGTCAAAAATAACTAATAATCCGTTGATAACATTAATTGATAATAATCAATGTCAAGAGGTTATAAGCCATAATGACTATTCGATTATAAAATTTGATGATAAACAAATTAAGTGTAATTTATTAATTATATGTGACGGAGCAAATTCAAAAGTGAGGTCTCATTACTTTGCTAATGAAATTGAGAAACCTTATCAAACTGCTCTTACATTTAATATTAAGCATGAAAAGCCGCATGAAAATTGTGCTATGGAGCATTTCCTGCCGCTTGGTCCTTTTGCTTTGCTGCCTTTAAAAGATCAATATGCTTCATCCGTAATATGGTCCACTTCTTCTGATCAGGCTGTTTTAATTGTTAATTTGCCTGTAGAAGAAGTTAGATTTTTAACTCAAAGAAATGCCGGTAATTCCCTAGGTAAAATTACTATTGATAGTGAGATTAGTAGCTTTCCACTAAAAGCCCGTATAGCAAATAGATATTTTCATAACCGTATAGTGCTTATTGCCGACACTGCCCACACAGTACATCCGCTCGCCGGACAAGGGCTTAATCAGGGCATAAAGGATATAGAGATTTTGAGTATGATAGTTAGTAATAATGGCACATTACAAGAATATCAAAAGCTAAGGCAAGAGGATAATTTTATTATGTATAAGTTGACTGATGAGTTAAATAATATTTTTTCAAATTATTCCAAAAATTTAAGATGTTTAAGACAAATAGGATTTAAGGTGATAAATAATTTTAAACCTGTAAAAAACTTGATTACTAGCTATGCGATGGGGAAGAGGTGAGTGTTCTTTTGTATCATTTCTAGCTAGTGCTGATGTCATTCCCGCGAAAGTGGAAATTCAGTAATCAAGAATCGATAAAACCGTTGTTTGTTTATACTTTTTAAAAGATGGATTCCCGCTTTCGCGGGAATGACATAGAATGTGAAATAACATAGAACATAATTTTATGAGATATGCATGAGTAAAGAAAATTTAAGCAGTAAATCATCTATTAATACTCCTGAAGAAGGAATAAAAAATGCAGCAGAAGATAATAAGCTTAAATCTTCAATAAATACCCCTGAAAGAGTAGAGCTTTTGCACAAACAAAAGCTTCTGAGCCTCCACAGGAACGGCAATTGTAAAATAAGCCAGCAGGAAAAAGAACGCTGCAAGAGGATACGGCACTTTACGGTGCTAGTAGAGTTGCTCGTGCTGGAATCGCTGCAAGTGGAGTAGCAATCGAAGTGGTACAGGAGGGCAGTAAAGTTATCGCTAGTCCTACTCATATTATTAGTAGAAGGAGTAATTAACGTGGGAGAAAAAGTAGCAAAAGCTTATGATCCGGTTGATAAACTTCAGCAAGGTGCAAAAATTAAAGAAAAAGGTCCCCCAAGTCCCGGTTTAGCCGATAAGGCATTAAATAAAATCAGGACACTACCCGGTGGTGGAATTGCAGCAAATGTTCTAGAGAAAACATATAAAACATTAGGTAGTAAAGCAGTAAGACGTGCGGCTAGAATTGGCGGCGTCGCAGTATCATTAGTCCTTAATCCCACTCCCGTTGGGGTTGGGCTTGCTGCACTTTCTTTATTAGCCGTTGCTTACAATGTTGGAAAAGAAACTTTAGAAGTAAAAGAAGATAAGCGTTTAGATAGAAAGAAAAAAACTTTAGAAAATATTAAAGCTAATTATGTGAAGCAAGCAGAGTTAGTAGTTACTACTCGAATAGATAAAGCAAAAGATAGCCCTGAACTTAAAAATTTCTTGGATACTCAATTACCTAAAATGTACCAAGAAAAAGTTGAGCCTGAAAAATTAAATTCAACTAGAACTAAAGAGATTTTAAAAGCAATACGAGATACTACCTTAGAGACGGTATCTTTAGTAGTACAAGCAAGCTCTGTAGGCGGTATTATAGTCAGTTTGGTAGCAGGTGCTATTTATGGAGGAAGGAGCTAATATAATAGGTGAAGGAGATGCTAATTTAGTGGGTATGGAGCGAAAAAAAGATAAAATAAATCAAATAAATAGTTTAAAAATATCAATAGGAAATTATGAAGATAAGAAAGACTTGCTTGAAAAAGAAAGGCAAGCAAAAATAGATACCAAAGCATTAGAAGAATTTTTAACTATACCCCCTAAAATTGCTCAATTAAGTGAAGGGCAGCTAAGAGAGCATTTTAATGTAACTAGAGCAAAGGTTGCAGCGAGACCTGAATTTGCTCCTCCTGCTGAAAAAACTAATTTTGAAAAAGTTAAATCGGCAGTAAAAGCAGGAGTCGGTTATTTTGTTGAATCACAATTTGGTGATTTAAAAGAAATATACGGTAAAAAAGAAGAAATATCTCAATCTTTTATAACTCCAAATGTTAGCAATAAAGTAAAACCTGAGCAAAACACAGCTCATGAGCAAGCACAACATATGCAAGAGAATTTGTCACACGGCAAGGGGGGTCGTCGTTATGGTGCTAGCTCTCACCATCATCACAATCAACACCGAATGCTTCTAAACGCCATGAATCTTCAAGAGGATTTTAATTGTTAATAAAGACTTATAATTATCTTATAGATTATATCTTGCCGCAGAGATGTTTAAGCGGTGCGGAAATACTAGGGGGAGCGGTGAATTTTGTAGCGATTGTTGGAAAAAGCTAGAGTTTATAGCAAGACCCTATTGTAGTATATGTGGACAAAGATTTAGTATAAAAATCTTAGATAACTGCATTTGTGGAAATTGTTATAGCAACAAACCTAATTATGAGTTTGCTCGCAGCTTATTTAAGTTTAATGAGCATAGCAAAAAATAGTTCATCAGTTTAAATATCAAGATAAGATGATAAGACCTTTGCTAAGCTTTTATATAATAGATATAGCGAGGATATAAAAGATATTGGTTTAATCATACCTGTACCTATGAATAGATTTAAGAGGTTACTACGAATGTATGATCCTGCTCATATTTTAGCTATGGAAATTGCAAAAGTTACCGATAAAATGTTAAAAGCTGATATTTTAACTAAAGCAAAATGGACCAAGTCTCAGACTTTTCTCTCACGAAAACAACACAAAAATAATATAAAGGGTAGTATCAAATTTAACACAAAGTATAATATTGTAAGTAAAAAAATCTTATTAGTCGATGATGTTGTTATCACTGCTGTTACTATAAATGAATGTGCTAAAATTTTACGACAAGCGGGGGTGGCGCCGGTAACAGTCTTAAGTGTTGCTATGACATAACGTCATTGCAAGGAAGGGGACATGGTTGTGTGTATCGAAAAACACACTCGATGTCATCCCGTGGCTTGACCACGGGATCCAAAAAATAATAAAAAATTTTAGTATTTTTAACTGGACCCCATGGTCAAGCCACGGGGTGACACAGAAGGTAACTTATGCAAAATGAAATAAAAAAAGTTTGTGTTATCGGTGCAGGAGTAATGGGTTCAGGGATTGCAGCGTTAATTGCTAATTCCTCTCATAAAGTAGTGCTGCTTGATATTATCGCTAAAGATTCCGATGATCCTAATAAAATAGTTAAAACCGCTAAAGAAAATTTGCATAAACAAAAACCCCCACCTTTATCTTTTCCTGATAAAGCAAATTTCATGACCATCGGTAATTTAGAATATAATTTAGATTTAATTAAAGAATGTGATTTAGTTATTGAAGTTATTGTTGAGAAGTTAGAAATCAAATACCAATTATATAATAAAATTATTCCTTATCGTAAAGAAGATGCAATTATTGCTTCTAATACCTCTACATTACCGCTTAAAAGACTCAGAATTTACCAGATAATATTAAATCTAGATTCGTTATTACGCATTTCTTCAATCCGCCAAGATATATGGAACTGCTTGAGTTAATTATAGACCCTACGATAAAGGCTGAAGTAATAGAAAGAGTATCAGAGTTCTTAACGAAAACGCTTGGTAAAATTATAGTAAAATGTAATGATACGCCTGGTTTTATTGCTAATAGAGTAGGGTGTTTTTTACTTGAATTAGTAGCCCGTAAAGCGATAAGTCAGAATCTTGATGTTGCTACTTATAGATAAAATATTTACTACATGTTTGGGGCTGCTGAGTACTGGAATTTTCGGTTTATTTATATGATCTAATTGGGCATGACGTAATGAAGTTAATTTCAAGTTCATTACTTGCCTATCTTCCTGCAAAGGATGCTTATCATAAAATATATGTAAAGACCCCTGTTCTTGATAAGATGATAGAGAAGAAGTTAATTGGACGTAAAGGTGACGGTGGATTTTATCGTTTATCGGTCTCAAATGGCAAAAAGATTAAAGAAGTTATCAATATAAACGACTTATCATATAGTCCTGTTCAAAAAGTAGATATTTCATTTAATAATCTTGATGAGCTGCTTGTAAGTGATTCGGTTTACGGTAAATTTTTTACTGAAATTATCACGGAATTTTATGTTTATTTAGTCAGCCTAGTTCCGTCGGTTTACGGTCCATGTGAATTATTGACTATAGCGGCTAAAAACGGCTGGAATGCGGTAATTAAAAATGTTGATTTAATGTATATCCCACTTCCGCAATATTTAGTCAATAAAGAATATCAAAAAATCGATAAACCAAAATTTAATTCTCACAAAGATATTTTACAAGAAAGTCAGATAGTATTAGAGAATAGCTCGGCAAAATTAATACTTTATCAAGATGCTTTGATTTTTGTTATTACTACAAAAATGAATTGTTTAAATCATGAGGTGTTTTTTTTACTACAAGAAGCAGCAAGTAAAGCCGAAAATGACGGTAAAAATCTTTATATTTATCCGCAAAGGAAATAATTTTTCTGCCGGTGCTGATTTAAAACTTCTTCTTTCTTATATTGAAGATAAGAATTTTCACGATCTAGAGAATTTACTAAAGCTGAGACAGCAAACCATGCTCCACTTAAAATATTCCTCTGTACATTGTTATTAGCTGTGGTCTTGGTTGTGGCACTTGGAGGTGGATGTGAGCTGTTATTGCACTCAAGCTTTATTATAGGAAATCAAGAACTTAACGCAGGGCTTGAACTTGGTGTTGGTTTAATACCCGGGTGGGGCGGGTGTTACCGAAATGTTTGCTCGAAGTAATGGTAATAAAACTAAACTAATTAGAAATATCAGCAATATTATAGAGCAGAATAAAACAAGTTCAGCCGATTACTTTAAAGCAGATTATGATGTAGAGAATATGTACGTAAATATGAACAAGCATTATATTTTAGAGGAAGCTTTAAAATTAAACCTACCTAAAAAGATAGTACCGATTCCGCATAAAATTACTTTGCCTAAAATAAATTTAGCAACAGCAATAGATACATCAAAATATAACGATCTACAAAATAAGGTACTTAGCAAATTTCAAGATATTATTGATACACATAATGAAACGAATGAAGAAGAGCTACTTGCCTATGAGCAGGAAATATTTTTAGAACTTGCAAAAGATCCAAAAACTATAGAGAAGCTGAAAGTAATTGTAGGATAAACTCCTACTATGTCATTCTTGCGGGGCATTGGCGTTGTTGCATGGATCTATGTCATTACTGCGAAAGTAGGAATCCAGAAAAGTAGTCTTAATATTGACAAAATAAACCTAAAAAAACAAGTTTTTTGTAGGTTTTACTGGATTCCCGCTTTCGCAGTAATGACATAGCGAGCATTTACCGGTCCACGCAATAATGCTTCACGGGAATGATATAAAAACCGTGCGGGTAACGCTACTCCACAATAATATTGCCTATAACACCACGATAGTAAGTTTGAGGGTCGTACATAGCTTCACTGTAAATAGCAGGAGTAGAGAATATGCCCTTATTAACTGCTTTGATTTTATACTGATACGTCATTTTTTGATCAGAAATAGTACCGAAAATCATAACTCTATCATCACGATTATTTATATATATCGGTTTCCATATCATTACTTCCTGCGTGCGTTCTAATATATTTACGTGGTTGTTATCCGGTAAAAGCTCGAAGCCTGCCGGTAATAAATCAAGTAGCACCATATTGCTCAAGGTTTTATTACTACCTGAACGCATGGTGATTTCTACCGTAATATTATCACCTAATTTTACTTTGCTAACCTCTTTATTATTTTCATCGAGATATTTTTTTGTTATTTCTATGCCTTGAACTATCTCTTTATTTTCTGTTAATTGCTTATCATAGCCTAAAGTTAAAAGCTGATAGAAAAAGCCGTTACTTGAGGATGTTAAGTCGATATTCTTATTTTCTACCGACAGCTCAGCAATCATCACTTTATCGCCTGTTAAAGTAACTTCTTTATCTGTAGAGGTTACTTTAATATTAGCCTCATCTACATTATTTATTTTATCGGCATAGGCAAGACTTGCCATAATTGCATAGCTTGCGGATAGGCTATTATAGTTATCTTTAGCAAAAAGAGCGATATCCTGTACAATTTTTGGGTCAAAGTCTTTTAACCGTTCCGGAAAATGCATAGAAATTAAGTATAAATACTGACTATATTTTATTAGAGGATTGTAATACTGATAGTCTGTTTTTGATATAGGTTTATTTAGAGTAAATCTGTCTAATAATTTCTCCGCTTCTTCATTCATTTGCAGCATTTTATAGCTAGCTGCTAAATAAACGCTAGTCAAATCCTCTTGCCATGTATTTTTATGGTACTCGTCTAAATATTTTAAAATATTTGCAATATAGCTTGTAGTAATAACGCTGTTTTGCGTCAGGATATAAACCGCATATGCCTTTTCTCTTGCTTCATCTAAGGAGTTTATTGATCTGTTAGCCATATTCTCTAAATAGTAAATACCTTGATTAAATGTATCACTTGGAACGGCTAAATATCTCGTTGCTCCCTCGCTTAAGAAATGCATAGCATAAACGGAAATAAATGGATCGGAATCGTCATTAAAATTGTTCCAATATCTAAATCCACCGTCATAATTTTGCCGTTCCGATAAAGTTTGGAATATTTTTGATAATGATTCATCCATTTTTTTACGATCAGTTTTAAGGATCTGAACTAGCTCTTGTTCATTATATAATAAAATATTGGCAAAATTTTGACTTATTAATTGTTCAGTGCAACCATAAGGATAATTATCGAGGAAATCTTTAAAGCCAGAAATAATAGCTAGCGGTGATTTAGAAGCAGAAATTTGCAGTTTAGCAAATTCAGGATATAAATCCCGTAAGATTTTTAAATTAGCCTTGTTGTCTGTAATAAAGCCTGTATCAATTGTTGTAACGCTCGGACTAGCAGGGCGAACGCTCGTAGTACTAGTTAATTCGGAGCTATGTACTACTGCCATAGATATTATATCCGGCTTTAGGTGATTTATAGAAGCTACAACCTTTAAATCTGCCGAACCGAGTTTATCAGTCGCTTTTAATTTAACATTAATAGTAGCTTCCTTATTTTCGTCTATCGGTATCTCTTTAGGATAATCTAATATTTTAAGTCCTTCACTTGTTTCAATATTTAGAAAAACCTGAGCATTTCCTGAATCTTTTAGGTTATTAAATATTGTTACCGGTACTGTAAATTCATCATTCGGAGCTACAAATAAAGGTAAATTTGGATTGATAATAAGATCGGATTGGACTAATAAATCAGCTTTGGAAGTTCCTATAGCGTCAAGGCTTGAGGCTACCCCTATAACTCTTAAAGTGCCGTTAAAATAGCTTGGTATATCAAATGTGACTTCTCTCTCATCAAGATCCGCTTCTAAAATTCCTGACCAAAATGCTACGGGAGGTTGGCTTTTTCTTTTAAATGGATTAAGGTTTCGAGCGACATTTATAAAACCGTCTCCGGCAGGAGCCGCCATATAAGCTTTCATTAATAAAGGATGCTCAGGTAATATTAAATCCATGATTTGTGATGTTCGGACTTCCAAGGCTTTATCATTAATAAAGTAATTAAGCGGGTCGGGCGTCTGATAACCGGCAAATGATAATATCCCTGCATCAACAGCAAATATTATTATTTTACCGGGATTTGTAGTACGGTAACGAATTGCTAGCTTTTCTCCCGATTTGATTTTTGCAGGAAGTGTTAATTCAATATCTTGTTTATGTTTATAAATGCCCGCAGTAAACGGTACTACTGCATAGCTAAACGGTGACATAAAGATTTCCGTAGCTTTTATGTCTCTTATAAATTGTACATTTACATATCCTTTACCCTCAAAGCCGTCAGGAATTTTTATTTCTTGAATGCTATTATTTTCATCAGCTTTAAACCATTCAGAATTATGTACTTTATCGGTCTCGATAGTAATTAACCCATAACCTGTATAAGGAGTTATAATATTTAAAAGAATAGTATCGCCGGCTTTATAATCATCTTTATCAAGTTTAACTTTTAAATTTGCTTTGTCTGTTAAATTAGCCGTAACATTTCCTTCACCTATTACCGAAAATTCAGCTTGGGCAAAGATTGTATCTTCTTTATCGGTTAAGTAAATAACGTAATCGCCTGCTTCTTTAGTAGGCACTTTATAAATATAACTTTCGTTTGCCGTGATATTAACTTTGTCAGAAGATATATTAGTCTCAATAGGTACTGAACTGTAAGAATAATTACCGTTACTATCTGCTACTAAGTTATTTACATAATTAATCTTTTTTAAGTGAAGAGTTAAATTAGGTGCAGCTACTTTTTCTGCTTTATTTGATATGGCTATGAATTCTATTGCCGAGTTTGTTTTTTTCTTAATATATTTTAGATCGCTATCGCTTCTAAATCCTATAATATAAGGTAGAGGTGACACTATAAGTGATTTGCTTGCGTTTACGCTTCTTCCTGAATCAGGCTCAAATCCTTCTGCTGAAAATGTTAGATTAAAAGTAGCGTTATAATATTTCTCGAGGTTAAGGTCAAAGTTTGCCGTACCTTTAGAGTCGGTAGTAATATCTCCTAAACGTTCGTTAAAAAACTCTTTATTTCCTTTGCTACTATAAAATTTATATTCTTTAAAGCTAGGTACGAAAAACGCGGTAGGTCTAATATCAATAAAGCCGCTGACTTTTCTATTTTCTGCAGGAGTGCCGTAAAGATTTATGAGATTAACGGTTGCTTTAAGATCTTTTGGATTCGTCCATAGCTCATCTTGTGAGTTATTGAAGTTTATGTTTATTTTCATGCGGTCATGCTGAAAATCACCAACCCTGACAGACACGCTATTAAGATAGTTATTGCTGCCTTTATCTCCTACTAAATATAAGCTTATATTGTATAAGCCGGTTAAGGAATCATCAAGCGTTGAGAATAAATATTCGCCGAATCCTTCTGCATCTAGAGCTATTTTACTTTTATCTATTACTTTTCCTCTAGGGTTAGTTACTTGTATTTCTAAAGGTAAGCCGTCAAATTTTCCTTGCCAGTCGGTTTGTTTGAGCATAATACCTATGTGACCTTGCTCGCTTGGTCTATAGATGCCACGATCGGAAAATAAATAAGCTTTTAACCCTTGATCAGAACTAACGGCTCCTGCTACATCAAACCGAGAATAATTCACTTGTCTATCAATTCTACTATACGGCATAAATGAAAAATCATCCTTAGTAGTTAATATATAAGCCACTGGAGTTTTTTCTTTTGTAAAATCATTTATATTTGATAAAACGGCATGTCCTTTACTATCGGTTTTGCTGCTTACTAACACCTCACCGTTAAGTCCTATAATATCTGCTTTTACGCCGCCAGCTGGTTTACCGTTACTGATATAAGAAACAAAGATATGATGCGTTCCGGTTTTATCGGTTTTTACTATAAAACCAAGATCGGTAACTAAAATTAATCTTTTATCTTGAGATATAATGTTATTATTGTCTTTAGCATAAACTTTTGCTAGAAATAACCCCTTGGAATAGCTGCCTGCTTCTTCTAAATTAAAATATTTACTGAAATCTAAATCGGTATAATGAGGTAAATTTAAATTTTGAGAGTTAACTATTACTTCCTCTTGAAATACCTCGGAAATATTATACTCATTAAAGGTATATTCATTTATAAAAGTCGGATTTTGGAAAATATTATATCTATTTGTTTGGCTGATTAAATGATTAACTTCTTGCTGATTAATCTTATCGATTTCTAAATATAATTTATCTATGCCAAGTGAATATACGGGCAGCTTTCTTTCGCCGGCTAATGAAAGAATAGAACCGTCGGACATTAGCTTAACTTCTTTAGGGTTACCCGGTATTTGTACGATTTGAAAATAATCTGAGCCGAGTGTTAAATTATCCGATGTTTTAACACCTTGATTTACTTTAACAAGCAAAGCTCTTGAGGCAAACGTATCTACTTTAAAACTATGCGTAGTAGTAATGCTTGGGACGGAAGATAAAAGCTCAAAATTTATTTTTTCACTCGATTTAAGAATATCATCGGTTATTTCTTTCGGATTTTGCCATTTATAGTTTTTTTTGCCTGCAACTCCTAAGAAAGCCGGCTTATCCTGCGGTAATAAAAATAACTCTAAATGTTTTTTTATTTCCTCACCCGAAACCGGTGTATTTGTGGTAATTATAATTATCTGTTCCGGTTTTAGTTTATCATCTTTAACAATTGTAGCAGTACTATTGGTAATTTTTAAATATGAGGATAGACTGGGAATTAATACATTTTCTTTATAAGAATATCTTATGTTATTTGGCGTCTTATTATTTTGATCTTCTACATTTTTATATGTGAAAACTTCTCCGCCATGTAGAGGTTTAACACCATCTTTTATAATTACGGAAACTGTATCTTCTTTATCTGTAAGCGGTGGTATATTAGTAATAATTGTAGCTTCCGTATTATTGGTATTGAATTTGATAGAAAACGGTAATTTTTCTTTAGTTGAAGATTTTATAAACTCTATTCTTTCCTCTAGAGTTTTAGGATCGATAGGATAGTTAAAAGCTATTTTAGTTTGAACGAATTTTTTGGAAATATCGATATTATCCTGTAGATAATTCATTTCTTTAATAATAGGAAGTAGCGGTAAAGTCGTGAAACTTATATTATTACTTTTTAAACCAATAAAATTAGGGAATATATAATCTTCGATAGTAATCTTATAAGTTTGATGAGCTACAAAATTGCTTTCTGGAGTAAAATTTATGTTATACCACCAGCCAAATCGCCATTCTCCTTGAATATCAGGTGAAATAGATATGTAATCATTTATTTTTTTTCCGTTAAGTCCTAGCTCTCTTTGTGGCTTTGTACACCATTCTTTAATTCTAGAGTCGCAAAGGTCAATATTTAACGCATTTTGTCCTGCTAACAGATTTTCGTTAGTTAATTTAAAATATAAAGGTATTTTTTCGTTAAAGCTTGCAGCAAATAGTTGTAAATTTATTAAACATACGAAAATAGTAAATACAAATTTGCGGAAAATATTTTTCATATCTATAGCTTATTATTTATGATAACTTCAATTATATATAAATAAAATTAAGTAAAGCAATGAATAAGGATATTTTTTTCAATATTTAACAAAATTTTTTTTGTTATTTGGACAAGAATATTGTTATGAGATTATCATAATACTCGGATTTCCTATATTTAGGAGGCAACTATTTGCACAAGCTATTTTGTGTATTACTTTTCACTACAATTTTAAATATATTGTTCAAATATACATTTGAAATACCTTGGAATCCTGCTCTAAATATTAAAGGTTTTGCTTTCCCTAGCGGTCATATGAGCAGTGGCGTAGTATTTTACGGTTGGTTTTTTGCAAATATTAGATATTCCTTATCAAGAATAATAATAGTAGTGATTTTAACCGGTATGGGATTTTCGCTGATTTATAATAAGGGCTATCATTATCCGGTTGATATTATTGCATCTATAACAATTGGAATAATTGGTTATTGCTGTTATATATAGTGTAACCAAAGAAGAGATTATTCAAAAATACCCTTATATGTTTGGAGCGTTTTTATGGCTATTAACCGTACCGATGGTAGCTTATCTTAAAATTATTGATGTGAATTGTCTTGCTTGGGTATGGACGCTATTTTGGGGATTACTCGGTTTTACTATTGCATAACGTAGTTTTAATAAAAAGGCATTTGAAGGAAACACGAAGCACAGAACTGTAGCGTATACACTATAGTACGTGAGGATTCGAGCATCGGATTGACGTACAAATTACCTTTAGAAACAAGTTATGCAATAAGTCTATTGTTATTAATAATAGTTGATTATAATTAAAGCAAAAATTATAAAATTGCAATAACAAAATAATTTTTAACTTTAAATATATTAGTACCTATTGGTTACCTTATATTTAAGCAACTTCATTCTGTTTTGTTATTGGCTTTTTTTCTATTAAGCTTTTTCTCTGCATTCCCTACTTTTGCGGGGATGACATCGAAGGCTTTTTAAAAATTGTCCGGTACTATATATATGGTGGTACCGCTTACCCAATTAAAGGCATTTCATCATTGGAAGTGGAGCCACCGGCTAAAAAAGTTACAGTTTATTAAATTATATTACTTTTTATTTAGATTACATTTGAGAATATTTAATTTATGTGTTAACTTATATAAATATCTTATAATTTTTTTAAAAATAAATACTCATCTAGCTTAGCTTCCTAGTAAAGTATCAAGTCAGAATAAATTATTATTTTTGTTGTCAGATTATGATTTAATTATAATTGTAATGGCAATAACATTTATAGTTATGTTTGGCTTATTAGTGCATAATTTAGAACATATTTTCCATTCACTGCAACATTAAAAATTTCGTACAATTCTCAAACCATATCTAACTTCATTACTTAAATATATTAGAAGAGATGATCAGCATAATCTCATAAAAATAAAATATAAGTTGAAAAATATGAAAAATTTAGTAATTTATTAATAATTCTAAAATAGAAATACAGAATTAGAAAAATATTATTAATTTAAAACAAGAGTTTAATATGAGAGAAGTGGCACAAGAGTTAAAGAAGAGAGAAGATTTAAAACGTCCTTTGGAATAAACAGTTTGACCTAGCATAGATGATGTTAAGAAAGATGAGTCTCCCAAAAGACAAAAAATTGACCTCAGTCGAAATGATTTATTGTTGCAGTAAGAATAATGATCCTGAAATTGTTCGTGTAGAACTTGCCTTATGAAGAAGATAGTAGTTTTTTGTCAATTGTAATTAAAACTTTAGAGAAAAATACTGTAGTAAAAGAAATTGATTTATATGGCAGCAACCTTAGTAACGATGATATAAAAAATCTAAGCAAAATTGTAAAGTTAAATCAAATATCACATTTAAACCTGAATTCTACTTCTTTAGATAGTGAAAAAATAAAAATTCTTATTGATGCTTTAGCAGATAATACCTCTCTTGAATATTTATCTTTAAATTCTATTTCGCTGAAAAATAGAAGATTTAAGAATATTAATAGATGCTATTAAAAACCACCCTAATTTAAGTTCTTTAGCATTAGGTAGTAGTGAAGTAGGAAATAAAGGAGCAGCAATTATTAGTGAGTTGTTTCATTCAAAACTACCGTTAAAATCCTTAGATATAGGACAAATTAATATTACTGCCGAAGGGATAGACGTTATCGCAAATAATATTAGCATTGCAAAATTAATGTCGTTAAATTTAGGGTATAATAACCTTAGAAACGAGGGAGTCATAAAATTACTTCATGCTTTAATGGCTAATCAATATATTAAAGAATTAATATTAAATGAAACAAGAATCTACGAAAAAAGTGTAGAAGTAATTGGAAGTTTTTTAACTTCAACAGCTATTGATACTTTAGATTTAAAACAAATAACTTAGGGGATGTAAAATATATAGCATCTGCTTTAAAATTAAATCCATGGTTAAAAACTCTAAATCTTAATAACAATAATTTAACCCATAATAATATAAAAGAACTTACTACTGCATTAACCGAAAATAAAGCGTTAGAAACTTTACTAATAAGCAATAATATTGAAATAGGAGATCTAGGTTTTGAAGCAATAGCGAACATGCTACAAAAAACAATTCTCTAAAAAATTAGCTCTTATGAACATTAAATTAGGAGATCTAGGAGCCGCCTATCTATCTTGCTACAGTATTTCTTTATCACAAAGATCACCTACAACATATAAAGGAATTAGATCTAAGAGATAATAACATAACCAATTTGGGTGCGGAAAGCTTAAAAAGCATTCCAGGTAACATGACGATTTTAGTAGACGGTAATGATATTGATAATTCAATATTTGAGAAAAGCGTTGATGCTTTAGGAGAAAATAATTAAAATTATAAAATAATATTTATATGGCAAATCTGACAAATGCACAGAATGAAAGGTTAACAGTAGAGTTTGTTAAATATGTAGATAGCCAGACAGTAGAGGATATCATAAGAGATAAAAAATCGAGAGAGGCTTTATTAAAAAGTATTATATTAAACGAATCTATATCTACCTTAAAAATCCTTACTGAACACTATAAGAAAATACACAAAAATAATAGTGAAGCCTTTGATGAAAGTTTTGAAAAATTAGCAGTTCTAGCGGTTTTAGCAGGTAAAACAGAAAAGATTATTCCAAAAGAACTTGTTTCTTATATGGCATTTCATGTTGGATTTGCTGACGAGAATCCTACCCATGGGCTATTAAATGACAACAACAACTCAAATCTGCAGAATTTTGCATATGCTTTCCGTACTCGACTTAACTCAAAGATTATAAAAGAATAATGATACTCCTTTACAAAATAGACGCTTTGATGCCTTAGGTAGGTTAATCCAATAATAATAGCCAATATAGTGCCGTATGTTTTGACGGCAAACAAATTTTAGTAGCGTTCAACGAATTACATAATTCTAGTTGTGAACACAAATAAAGTTGAACAAATTGAGACACATACCACAAAAGTTTTTAAATATTTACACGATTATGCTACTTACACAGCTTTACCTACAGAAGAGCAAAAAAATTTTCTACAACAACAAAATCTATCTACTCAACGAAAAGCGCTACTGCTAGATGCTGCACAATATTATTATAAAAATAATAGTGACCATAAGGATATATTACCACGCATTTTGCAAGAGCTAGAAAAATATCCGAATAAATAATCAAGAGGTTCAACAAAAAGTCTGTAATGTAACCAGTGCAAGTCCAAAAGTAGTTAAGGCAGTAGCTAGAGCTAGAAGAGATTTGATGAAATGAGCATAATACAGTAATAAAAGCACAACTTCCAGATCATGATAATCAATTAAGTGCAGAAATATACATAGGATTGTCTAAATTTTGTTATATTAGTTGTGATTTAATTATAAATAAAGAAAAATATAGATTTGCATTTTACTGATAAGAGTAAACAAAAACACTTAATACCGCTTAATATTACTACTAGCGGAGGAAATGGAGTAGGATATGAATGGGCTTTAATAGATGCTATAAGAAAAAATCCTGACTGGTTAGAAGATTTTCTAGGTAAAACAGCATATGAAAAATATAACGCTTTATCAGAACAGGAGAAGAAAATAGCAATTAACGGTATAGTAAGATATATAGGAAAAGAGGGGAATTCAAGATTAAGGACGCCCCGCTTAAAATAAACCCGGAGAAAGAACATAGCAAAGATAAAGAAAATGAACCTTTGAAAAAACAAAAAGAAATTGACTGCTGACACTTCTTCTAGTGAAGCTGAAGCACAAAATGAACCTAGAAAAAGAGAATAACAGCGACGAAGAACTCAGTATAATCCGTAAACCTATAAATTTTTATGATAACATTACGGCAGTCCCTTCAAAAAGCCTAAATCCTACTTCTTCCCGTTTTCAACCACTTGGCAGCTCACCTCAAGATACTCCAAGCTCTGTTGCTACTGATGATGTAGAAAGTGATGAAATGAGCTCTACACCTCACAGTATTGAGGAGTTGCACAGTAAAAGCTCTAGCGCTTCTCAAGACTTATTATCTAGCAGCAGTAGTGAGGAAGAACTAATATTTAATAGGAACATATTACCTACCGATAATGAGTCGCCACGTAAAAGTTCTAGCATAAATACAAATAAACGCAAACATAGTGCCAGTGAGAATGAAGAGTTAACGCTAAGTGTAGCGAAGATGAGGCACTTAATAGCAGTGTTAAGAAGCAGTTAAGTAAAAAACTTAAAGTAAGCAACTTTGATGAGGTGATGCCCATACTTTTTGATCTAGTCAAAAACTTGAAGTTTAGTAATCTTACTCGCGTCGAAAAAGAAAACCTTACTAATTTATTATTACAAGAAGAGCTAAATGTAAATGGAAAATATAATTGAACCGAGCGTTTAGCGGCTGTAAATGATAATAAAGAGTTACTGAATAAGTTTGATAGGGAAGCGGTAATTACGGCAAATATAGATTTTAAAGCAATTGATACAAAAGCAGCTGCAAAAACAGGCTCAGTAGAAAGTAGAGCAGAACATAATCATTTAACTGATCATACTAATAACACTAAAGCACTAATCGCTGAAATTCAAGCAGGTACTATTAATAAAAATACGGTAATAGCTATTGAACGTAAGCAATATGGTGAAAATCTCGGTATGCAAGACGTAATTAAAATAACAACTATATTAGAGTATAATGAAAAAAATCCTGATACTCCTATAACACTACCTGCAGAACTAGAAAATACACCTATATTACAAGATGCTCTTTTATATAAGATAGCTAAAGAAAATACAATTAAAATTATCAGTTTAGAAGGTAAAAATCTAAAACACTTAAAAGATACACCGCTTTATAATGAGAATCGTGAACAATATATGACGAGCGTAATTAATGAGATGCGTGGTAAAGGATATAATGTAATTGCAAGTGTCGGCTCTAGTCATCTGGTTAATTTAGAGAAAAACTTAGAAAACAGTAAAAACATGATATAGGATTTAGTCACATACCTAGAAAAATACTACAGACAGCTTTAAATATTGAAAGTGCCATTTCAACAGGAATGGTTAACATAAGAGCAAGCACTAAAGGTAATAGTATGGTACAACGGAAAGCTTTAAACGATCAGTCAAAAAGAAATATCTCAACTGGGAGATAACTCTATATAGAAGAAAAATCTTTATTTCCCGGGAATAAATGTGTTTCTTTCTTGCTTAAATCTCACTTGGTAAAGCTAAATCCACCTCGCTCAAAATATAGCCCGTTCCAGCTTACGGCATTTCACTAAGCCTTTAAGTTCTTTATCCTTTACATAGGTAATTGTGTTTAATTAAGAAGTCAAGATAAGAGCTAACTTTTTGGCTTTTCCTTTTTCTACAAGTCTTTTATAAAAAGGTTTAACTGCAGAATTTATATCTTACAGACGTAACAGCTGCCATATATAATGCTGCCCGCATCGTTTTTCTACCACCTTTATTAGTTTTTGCTAACCTAACACTTAAACCTGAAAAGCTTGATTTTATGCTACGTCCGCCGTTTGATTTATTCATAAAAGTGAAAGAAATTGAAGAATGGCGCACCCGAGAGGAGTCGAACCCCTAACCTTATGATCCGTAGTCATATACTCTATCCAATTGAGCTACGGGTGCTAAGTTTGAAGTACTTATTTCTAAGCCTTATTTCTTGTTGCTAACATACGAAGAAGCATATATGAAAGCATAGCATTTGTCAAGAAACATAGAGTGTTCTTTTATGTTTCTCTGAATAATAAAATATCAATTAATAATTGAATTATCATGTTACATATTGTATATAGAGGTTCATAAATTGATATGAGAAAAAAATGAATAAAATAAAATTAATCATAATTTACTTACTTTGGATTAATATGACTGTACAAGCAGACAATATATCGGAAAGAAAAAATTTAGCGGTAATTAACTCTTTAAATGTTGAGGAAAAGTGGCAGAAAGGTAATGTAATAAATTGTAAGTTGGGAGAAACTTTATTAGAAGAAACAGCAAAATATAACTCTCCTAAGTTAAAAAGCGTTTGACTCATTGTAGTTGTTTTGCGTATGCTGCTAGTGCAGCCTTGGGGCTTCCAAATCAGTCTGGACTTCCTCATCCTGAAAGCGATAAAGAATTTATACCTACTTTATCAAATAAGCAAGCTGAGTGGCTTGAAACAGACGGAATAAAGAACGGATGGAATTTTGTTAAAGCAGGAAATCGTGATGATAGTTTTATTCCAGCACAAAAATTTGCTAATCAAGGATATTGTGTTGTATCCGTATATAAAAATGCTAATCCAAAATAATGGTATGGACCTATCCTATATACAGAATGAGAAGCAGAAGCTAATCTTCTAGGATAGGAAATGAATCCTAAACAACAATAAGGAGGTCCATATGGAAGTTACCACAATTGGTATAGATATTGCAAAAAGAATTTTTCAAATTCACGGTGTAGATAAAAATGGTAAGACAATATTAAAGAAAAAATTAATGAGAGAGCAGGTTATAACTTTTATGGCTAATTTACCAAGAAGATGTCTAGTAGGCATGGAAGCTTGCGGTGGTTCTAGCTATTGGGCAAGAGAATTAACAAAATTAGGTCATAATGTAAAACTAATGGCTCCACAATTTGTTAAGCCTTATGTTAAAACTAATAAAAATGATCAAGCTTGATGCAGAAGCAATATGTGAGGCAGTAGCAAGACCTAATATGAGGTTTGTGCCTATCAAAACTGTAGAGCAACAAGATATTTTATTTATTCATAGGGTAAGACAGAGATTGGTAAAAAATCGTACAGCTCTTGCTAATGAGATCAGGGGATTATTACATGAATTTGGTTTTGTTATTCCGCAAGGAATCAATAAGATTATGACAAAATTAACCGAAATTTTAGATGAAGGGGATTTAAGTCAGCTAAGCTATCGAACGTTTAGTGAGTTAAAAGCAGAATTTCTAGAGAATGATAAAAAAATAAAAGAATTAAAACAAAGATTAAAAATTATAGCTAGCCAGTATAGTAATCACCAACAACTAATGACGATACCAGGTATAGATTTAATAACTGCTACAGCCTTAATAGCATCAATAGGTAATGCTAGTTGTTTTAAAAATGGCAGGCAATTATCAGCATGGCTAGGATTAGTGCCAAGGCAACATTCTAGTGGTGGCAAAGATAAGTTGCTTGGTATTAGTAAAAGAGGTGATATCTATTTACGCACTTTGTTGATTCAAGGAGCAAGAGCAGTACTGAATAGTAAGATAAGATTTACCACGGAAGAGCAAAAATCTAAAAAAGATTATAGCAAGTTTACCAAGTGGATGTTTAATTTATCTGAACGAAATGGGCATAATAAAACAACTGTTGCAGTAGCTAATAAACTAGCAAGAGTGGTGTTTACAGTACACAGTTCAGGTAATGATTATACTGAGAGTAAAGTTTGTAGCTAAAGAATTGGTACAAATAGTTGACGAGATAATATTATAGGTAAGTAGAAATTTAATAGATTCTAATCCGGAATATGCGAAAGAATGATAATATTGATGGTAAATAAGACGAACCTTAGCTTACAAAAAAACTGAACTGGACAATGACTCTTTAGAAGTCGACAAAATGATAAGTAATATAGTTTGTAAGCCAGCGAATTCCATCAGGGCTATAGGGTAAATTTAAAGTGATTTATTAACTATAAGCCGGATACATGACTGCATTCGATTTTTTTGCTGTTATATATTATTTTTTTCTTGCATTATCGGGTAGGTCCATACAAGAGCAGGGCATATTGCCGTTGTAGTACCAAGTAGTAAGGATATAGAGAAAATAAAAAATGCAGGACCGGACACGGCTCAAGTCGGTAATATTACTGTAGCTCTTTGAAAAAGGGTTTTAGGAATAAAAAAGACGCATTTAAAAACAACGAAATAAAATTTTATTATTATAAAATATAACAGATATCAGTAAGGTAACCGGACAGTTTTTATTCTATGTCATTCCCGTGGAGCATTGCCTGTGTGGATCGATTTCCTGTTGTCATACCGCGTGGCTTGACCACGGGATCCATAAGTATGATAAAACAATACTAGTATTTTTAACTGGACCCAGTAGGTACGGGGTGACAATGGTGGAATCGATCCTCCACACAGGCAATGTTTTCCTGCAGTAGCGAGAACCCCCAGTGTTTTAAGTTATGTTTTTTGGATACCGTGGTCAAACCACGGTATGACACAGTGGATTTTACTGATTCACGCAACAATGTCTTGCGGGAATGACGCCGATTTATGTAACAACGTCCCTGGTTTGCAGGAATGACATAATCAGCTTTTTTAGTTATTGGCTATTTTAGAGATTTATGCAACAGCATCTACCCATGAAATTTCTATGCTACCGGTTAGATCCACTTGAGGAGTTTCGCTGTATCTTGGTAAGTGATCATATACAAGATGAGCTAAGCCAGCTATTCCGTTTACACTATCCCTGCTGTATTTGCATAAGCAAATTTTGCTGCTTCTATTCCTGTATAAGTCGTATTTTTTAATAACTCAAATGTGTTCTCCGGCGAATATGCAAGAGCTGCTCCAACACAAATCCCCATGGCAACTGTAGGATGAGCATAAAATCTCCATGCAGCCGTTGATATTGCTGCTTTTACAAATGTAGACATAGCCCATCCAAAAGCGTGTCCTGTCATTACTTTACCGGCTACTACTTTATAAGCACAAGCACCCATAAAAGCACTACCAAGTACTTTATAACCGTAACCGGCTACTGTAGCAGCAGACGTTGCACAACCTACAGCAGCTTCTGTAGCATTTGCAAAATACTCAAATGTTGCTTCAGACACTTTTACTCCTGCATATGTAGTCGAATTATTTACTACTTTTTCAGGTGATATGTTATTAGAAACTGTATTTAAATAGATAGCTAAACATAATTTTTCCCCTTTAAAAATTTTGATTAAATTTAATTTTGACCTAAAAAAGTAACAATCAGTTAATATATTCTAACTGAATATTATAATGCGTTATTGATAAGTTCCTTTTTTGTCTTAAGTGCATTACGCGCTAATAGACTGTCGCATGTCAAGAGAGAATATTAATTATTTCTTAAAAAATAAATTTTTTATTACAATACCTAACAACCATATTCTATCATTGACCGTCTATCTCATATGTGGTTATGTCTATACTATTCTAAAAAATATTATATGTAATGATTATATGTAATGATGTTATTTAAAATAAATCCTGAATGGATATTGAATTTTAGAAGTGAAATGTTAAAACTAGCTGGTTTAAAATATTTCCCTTTTTCGCTAGTGATTATTTTTACATTACAATTATTGCGATTGCTTACTGGTTAAATCCAAGAAAGAGATTATTTTTGGATTTAGGCTGGCTTATATCATTTGCAACATTATTGAATGTTATTATTAAAAAGGCTTTTTCTATTCCTCGTCCGCCTAGCCTAGTATATTACATATGTTACCTATTAATGATGGAGTATTTGGTTTCTCTAGTGGAGATGTACAAGTGGCTACTATTTTCTTTATGATAATATTTTTATCATTTAATTTAAAAACGTTAAAAATAATATCTATCACAATGATTATTAATATTATGCTTTCACGCCTATATCTTGGAGTACATAGTATATATGATGTTATAAGGCGGTATGATTTTTGGAGTGTTAATTGTTTTAGTTTATAGAAGTAATTTTATGCAATCACAAATAAGTAGATGGGAAAATAGTGCTAAATCTTATTATTGTATATTGGCTTTTGTGATAGGTATATGTTTCTTTTTATGGAAAGACAGTCCTTTTCCTTTACTGCTTTTATTACCAATAGGAACTTTATTGGGTTATATGGTATCGTATATATTTGTTTTAAATACTGATTTGATCTTAAATAATGCTCAAAAAACTATAGGTATAATTATTAGTTTCATTCTGTTATTCTTTTTTATAAAACTTTTCCTATAATAAAAAATTCAACAATATTATTTAATTTTACACTTTTGCTTAAATTTGCTTTATTACCTGTTTTGATTTATATTTTACTTCCATGATGCAAAGAGAACTACAAATAGATTAAATTTCTTTCACCAAATCCAATGTACAGATTTACAACTATTCGCATGATAATCTAATATATCAAGTATTGACAAAGTACATACATTTTTTATTATAAATATAACATTGAAAATGGTTGTATTATGAGTATCAAACTAGATTCTTACGAACAAGATATTGAAGATAATTTTGAAAAGCAGCAAAAAATTGATGATAGAAGTGAAATAGCTTTGCTTCAAAAATTTGCAAAAGCACATCTTAGTAAAAAAAGATCTGTTACTATTAGGATTGCAGAACATGACATAGAAGCAATAAAAATTAAAGCTTCTAAGCATGGTTTGCCTTATCAGACCTATCTTAATATGCTAATTCATTCAGACGCTACTAAACTCTAAATATTATGACCAAGTATAGATATAATCATGAAAAGAACGTTAAGTTATTGCATGAGCGTGGTATAGGCTTTGAAGAAATAATACAGTCGATTGCTGATGGTAATTTATTAGATATTAAATTACATCATAATCAAGAGAAATATAAAGGTCAAAAAATTTTATATGTTCGAATGATTGCGCAAGTATATGCAGTACTTTATATAAAAGGTGATAAAGATGCTATTTTCCTTAACACTTTATTTCCTAGCAGAAAAGCCAAAAAGGAATTTTTAAAAAATAAGAAATAATATATGCGTTTTATAGAAGAATTTATAAATAAAGGATATTTTCATCAATGTACCGATTTGGATCGGTTAACTGCTATAACGAAAGAGACAAAAATAGCTGCGTATATAGGCTTTGATTGTACTGCTACATCACTCCACATCGGTAGTTTAATGCAGATAATGATTCTGCGATTGCTTCAGCAGCACGGGCATAAGCCTATTGTAATTATCGGCGGCGGTACGAGTAAAATCGGTGATCCTACTTGGAAAGACGAAGTGCGCAAAATTTTAAGCAAAGAAGATATAGCTAAAAATGCCGAAGGTATTAAAAAATCTTTGTCGAAGTTTATCAAATTCGGTGACGGTAAAAGTGATGCTATTATGCTGGATAACGCAGAGTGGTTAGATTCGTTCAATTATCTAGATTTTCTACGGGATTTCGGTAGCTATTTCTCGGTAAACCGTATGCTGACTATGGATTCGGTAAAACTAAGGCTTGAGCGTGAGCAGCATTTAAGCTTCTTAGAATTTAACTATATGTTATTGCAAGCCTATGATTTTTACTATTTAAGCAAGCATTACAATTGTAGCTTGCAGCTTGGCGGTAGTGATCAGTGGGGCAATATCGTAATGGGAGCGGATTTAATTCGTAAAATAAGCGGCAAAGAAGTATTCGGTATGACGACACCGCTACTTACGACTAGCTCCGGTGCTAAGATGGGCAAGACTGCTGCGGGAGCGGTATGGCTTAATGAAGATTTGCTAAGCCCGTATGATTATTACCAATATTGGCGTAACTGCGAAGATGCCGACATAGTTAGATTTGCCAAATTATATAGCGAGTTCACTCAAGAAGAGCTTAATAGGTTTGAGATTTTAGCGGCAGAAGATATTAATGCAGCTAAAAAACAGCTTGCTTATGAGCTAACTAAGCTTTGTCACTCGGAGCAGGCAGCAAAATCAGCTCTAGAAACTGCAGTAAAGATATTTGAAGAAGGACAAATCGATGAGAATTTACCTACCGTTGTTTTAGAGCAGGAAGTATTACAAGCAGGTATTAGTGCATATGAATTATTTCATGAAGCAGGGCTTGCTACTTCTAAATCGGAAGCACGCAAGCTTATAAGAGGGAATGGTGCTAAGATAAATGATAGATTAGTCGAAGATGAAAATATGATAATTAATACTAATTTCTTACTCGATAAAAATGTGATAAAGCTCTCTGCCGGTAAGAAAAGACATATATTGGTTAGGGTTTGAATATTTGTCTAGATTACCATGCTCCCTTCAGTTGCAGCATTATTGTATGGCTCAAATATATTATGTCTAATTGAAACTGCAACTTTCAATTAGACAAATTGTATATTTTCTATCTCATGAGCCCTTATAACATAAGTTAAATTCAAATTGAAACAGTAATGACTAAAATAAGGCTTGATGAATATTTGCTGCAAAAAGGTTTTGTAACAGATATTACCATAGCACGCAGCTTGATTATCCAAGGTAAAGTACATAATAGGCATGAGCAGTTAATTAAGCCTGGGATACAGGTTAATATAAATGACACTGACATTAAGGTAAAGCGACCGAAGCATAATTATGTTTCAAGAGGGGCATTAAAATTAATTGCCGCTTTGGATTATTTTAAAATTGATCCCGAAAATTTAGTTTGTATTGATATCGGTAGTAGCACCGGCGGTTTTACGGAAGTGTTACTTGAGCGTAAAGCAACATTAATTTTTGCCGTAGATGTTGGTTATGGCGAACTTCATCCTAAATTACGCGACAATCCACACATTAAGGTGCTTGAGAAGACTAATGCACGATATTTAACCGATAAACAAATAATAACGAAGCCTGATTTAATTGTTTGCGATGCCAGCTTTATTAGTTTAACTACTATATTACCGACTGCACTAAATTTAGTTAAAGAAGATTGCATGCTTATTGCTTTAATAAAACCGCAGTTTGAGGTCGAAAAGCATGAAGTAGAGCAGGGAGGAATTATTAAAAATCCTCTCTTACATCAAAAAGTATGCGATAAAATCAAAGATTGGCTTGAGAAAGAGCATAATTTTAAAATATTCGGTATAATAGCAAGTCCAATACTAGGAGCTAAGGGGAATCAAGAGTTTTTAATATGCGGAAAAAGAAAAACGGTTATTTTTCTATAGTTTATCCTTAATTTGAATTGTTTTAGTAATCCTTGCATCTTCTAATGTATAATTATTCAATGTTTTTATAAATGCTTCACTTGCTTCTTTAATAAAATGTTTAAATTGGCATGAATTTGTAATTCTGCAGCTATTAGTATTTTTATTGAAACATTCTACTATATCCATATTAGGTTCTAATTTTTCTATTATATCTCCCAACTTCATGGCAGAAGGGCTAAATGCTAGCTTAATTCCTCCTCCTTTTCCTTTACTACTATATATATCCTACTATTAATATATCCTAATTGTGCTAATCTATGAATCACTTTTATCAAATGATTAAGGGAAATATTATAGTACTCTGATATCTCTTTTACGCTACAAATTCTTTCCGGTTTTGAAGCAAGATATATAAGGCTACGTAACCCGTAGTCGGTAAAACTTGTTAACTGCATAAAAATTTTATTTATTTTTACTTTGAATATATAAAAACACGTCTATATAAGTCTAGTTACTATAATATGTATTTTAAATGCATATTTTAGTAAAAGTTATATTATTAAAAAAGGAGTAATCATGTCTAGAATAACTATAGTGAGAGAAATAAGAAAAGCTGCTGAGCTATTTAAGAATTTTGATATTACTAAATCTTTAAATTTTTATGGAAATTTAGCAACTAAATATGAAGCAATGGTAAATGAATTTTTTAATAGTAATAGTTTTATACTGAAAAACCTGAGAAAGGAATACAGCCAAATCAAATGCAATGAAAAATTTTTTAAATCTTACCGGCAGTAGTATTCTAAAGGTTTTAAGTTCATATAGCGCAACAGATGAAGTAGATCTTTTAGAAGTGATCCAATCAGCATTAGAGAATGATCATAAGTTTAAAAGGGCGGTATCAAAAATTGTTGGTATACATGTAGGGCGTAATATTCCTTCAGCGTTATATCAACCTGTTGCTGAAGAGCTTATATCAAATGTAGATGAGGGTAACAAGCTGGTAACGGAAATATTAAATATAGTAGGAAAGCATTTTGTAAGTGCTGAAAAGAAGCAATATGATGAATTAAAAGCAAAGTATAATATAGAGAGTTTTGAAAGTCATAAAATAAAAATCGAAATAGAAAGTGCTGATAAAAATACGGCAAAAATAAAATTTTATAGACAAAATGAACAAAAAGTAATACCACACAAACATGGGCAAATTATTACTGTTAAAGTAGGAGAAAAATACAGTAAATTTACAGTTATAAAAACCGGTCATGATGAAGAAGGTCATTATTATGAATGCTTAATAAAGAAAAATCCTAATGGAACTGTAACAAATTATCTATTTGATTCTGAAAATCAGCTGGTAAAAGTACACCCTTCATATATTGAATCGGATATAGAAAACAATAAAGATCTCGTTCTTATCAGCAGCGGGTCGGGAGAAAGCCATTCTATTTCTAGAATTAATAGTATAACAAATGAAGAAAATGTTAAGCTTCCTGCCGTTATGCACATTATTCACTCTACTAGAAATAAAAACAGTGATACATTATCATACCGGTAGAATAGCTGAAGAATTTTTATTAGGCCTTTTAAAAGGTGAAACTGATGAAATTTGTGGTCCTCATTCTTTTAACGATCATGTGTAGCATATATTAGAAGCGAAAGTGGGGATTATGTGTATACTCAGATTCATGTAGAAGCATTTTGTTTATCAGGAGGAGACTATGATCCATCTCTAAGCGGACAAGAGGGATTATCGAGTATTTACCCATTTATGAATATGTAGTTTTACAAAAATATAAAGTTAAATATTGCTTATATATTCTAATTAGTGTATTTTTGCTACGGATAAGCATTATAAAAATTATAGATTAGGTGGGTTTATCCCACCTTTTTTGTTATAAATATCAAATATGCAAACTATTGAACAACAAATAACAAACGTAATAGAAGAATCCTTGACGGATATGGGGTTTGAGTTAGTGCTTGTTAAGGTTAAAGGTGTTAACCCTAAAGTAGTCGAGATATTGATTGATAGCTTAAACGGCGAAAGAATATCTGTGGAAGATTGTACTAAAGCAAGTAGGACTATCTCCGCTATTCTAGATGTTGAAGATTTAATAGAAGCTGCATATTCTTTAGAGGTAGCATCAAGCGGTCTTGAACGTCCGTTAGTAAAGTTTGAAAATTATAATAGATTTTTAGAAAGAGAAGTTAAAATCAAACTTAAAGAATTATTGAACGGCAAAACTCGTTATCAGGGTAAAATAATTAAAGCCGAAAATAATAAAATATATTTAAAATGTGAAGAACAAGAAGTACTAATTGATTATGATTTAATTAAAAATGCTAATCTAGTTTTAACTGAAGAAGTATTTAAAAAATTGCTAAAGCAATAAGAGATAATGTATGTCTAATATAGGTAATGTAGAAATTTTACAAATTATAGATTCTGTAGCCCGTGAGAAAGGAATATCAAAAGAAATTTTGATTTCAACGGTTGAACAAGCGGTACAAGCAGCAGGACGAAAAAAATACGGTAATGAATATAATATTAAAGCTCAGATAAATAGGAAAACCGGTGAGATAAATCTTTTAAGGATCTTAAAAATAGTAGAAGATGTAGAAGATTACTTAACGCAAATTTCACTTGAAGAAGCTTTAATAAAGAATCCGGAAGCTAAAATCGGTGATGAGATATATGAATATTTACCGCCGATTGATCATGCTAGAGTATCGGCTCAAGCTGCAAAACAAGTTATAACTCAACGTGTTATAGAAGCTGAACGTGAAAAACAATATCATGACTTTAAAGATAGAAAAGGCGAAATTATAAACGGGATAGTTAAGAGAATAGAATACGGTGATATAATAGTTGACTTGAGTCGTGCTGAAGCAATAATAAAAAAGGATCAATTAATTAAGGGTGAGAATTTTAAACCTAATGATCGTATAAAAGCATATGTGCAGGATGTAAGGCAAGAAACCAAAGGACCGCAGATTTTCTTGTCTAGAGTAGATAACCAGATGCTAGTTAAACTATTTAAGCTAGAAGTACCTGAAATTCTTGAAGCTATTATTCAAATAAAATCAGTAGCACGTGATCCCGGTTCAAAAGCAAAAATAGCGGTATTTGCTTCGGATAGTAGTATAGATCCCGTAGGCTCATGCGTAGGTATTAGAGGTAATAGAGTAAAAGCCGTAACAAATGAATTAAACGGAGAGAAAATTGATATAGTATTATGGAGTAATGATCTTGCACAGTTTATAGTGAATGCGCTTGCACCGCTTGCACCTGGGGAAATCACAAAAATTTTGATTGATGAGGATAGGCATAAGGTAGAAGTAGTAGTTTCGCAAGAAAATCAAAGTATTGCAATAGGTAGAAGAGGGCAGAATGTTCGTTTAGCTTCTCAGCTTACAGGTTGGAATATCGATATAATGACCGAAGAGCAAGAATCAAAAAGAAGAAATGAAGAGTTCTTAACTTCTACGGAATTATTTATGGAAGCTTTAGATGTTGAAGAAGTTATAGGTCAGCTTTTATCGGTAACGGGATTTAATTCAGTAGAACAAATTGCTAGTAGTGAGATTAGTACTTTAACAAGAATCGAAGGCTTTGAGGAAGAACTTGCCGTAGAGATTAAAAATCGAGCTATTAATTACGTCGACCTTAAGAATGAAAAGATTATCAAAAAGCTAGAGGATCTAGGAGTTGAGCAAGAATTAATAGATATATTAGAATTATCGCTTGAATTAATATTAAAATTTGCCGAATATGGTATAAAGACCATAGAAGATTTAGGAGAGATGAGCGTAAATGAATTTAAAAATTTAGCTCCAAATTCTAATATAACGGACGAAAATATTAAATTGCTGATTAAAACTGCTAAACAGCATGGTGCATTGAAGGATAGTTAGTGGGTTGAATGTAGGGTGTATGTCATTCCTGCGAAAGCAGGCATCCAGAATAAATAGCTTAGTAATTAGGGCGTCCTTGATAAAATAAACCTATAAAAACAAGTTTTTTTATAGATTTTAGTGGATTCCCGCTTTCACGGGAATGACATAAACGCGCCATGCGAGCAGCACCGCTTTTAGCTAGGAATGACATAATCAAGTAGTAGACGGAAAAAACAGAAACACAAAGGTTTTAAATATGACGGATAACCAGGAAATCAAACCCAAAAAGTTGACACTTGGCAATTCAAAATTATCGCTTAATAAGTCTTTTGACTCTCTTACAGGAGCTCAAAGCTTTGTTAATGCTAACTCTAAAACGCTAGTAGAAGTTAGAAAAAGCTCTACCGGTAGTGCTACTACCCTTTCATTAAATAAAGAAAGGAATAGCTTAGATCAAACTGTTATTGATGCTAATAAGGAAGAATTTAACAGACGTTTATCTATTCTTAAAAAAGCTGCTGAGCAATCTAAATTAAATGACCCTTCAAAAATAAGCACTTTAAGTAAACTTGCAAGTATTAACCAGTCTGCTAACTCAAGAATAGAACCGCTAGAAACTGATAAAGAAGTTGAACCAAAACAGCAAAATACCGAAGAAAATAAAGTAGAAGTTAGTGCTAAAATCGTTCAAGATGATGAAGATATACCGTCACAAATACCTAAAAAGAAAGAAGACATTTTTGTAAAGTCTCCTTTAGTAGGAATGCGAACACGTTACGGTATAGAATCAGAGAAAGAATTAGATAAAACAGCAGATAGGAAAATAGTCGCACCAAAAATTAAGCTAGAAGAGCCAAAAAAATTCAAAAAAGCCGATCTTTTCAATATGCTTAGCGACGACGAAAGCGGCAGCGGTAGAACTAGAAGTCTTGCTTCTATAAAAAGAGCTAGAGAAAAAGAAAAGCGTAAATTAGTATCACAAGCACCTGAGAAAGTATATAGAGAAGTGACGATCCCGGAAGTTATCGGAGTCGGCGATCTTGCAAATGCTATGTCTGAAAGAGTGGCTGATGTAATTAAAGAATTAATGAAACTCGGTATTCTTGCAAATGCTAGCCAAACAATAGATGCCGATACGGCAGAACTAGTTGCAACAAATTTAGGGCATACGGTAAAAAGAGTACAAGAGTCAGATGTGGAAAATGTTTTAATTAGTGATGATAAGGTTGAGGATTTAAGAACGCGTGCTCCGGTTGTGACGGTAATGGGTCATGTCGATCATGGTAAAACCTCATTGCTTGACGCTCTTAAGTCTACAGATATTGCTGCAGGTGAGCTAGGCGGAATTACACAACATATTGGAGCTTATAGAGTAACTCTTGCAGACGGTAGAGCAATTACTTTTATTGATACTCCGGGGCATGAAGCTTTTTCGGAAATGCGGTCAAGAGGTGCTAAAGTAACGGATATAGTTATTATAGTGGTCGCAGCAGATGATGGAATCAAAACGCAAACTGTTGAGGCAATTAATCATGCGAAAGCAGCGGGCGTTCCTATAATTGTAGCTATTAATAAGATTGATAAGCCTGATATTGATATTGAGCGTGTAAAGAACGAATTATATGTCCACGAAATTATCGGCGAAGAGGCAGGTGGTGACGTTATGGTGATTCCTATCTCGGCACTAAAGAAAATTAACTTAGATAAACTTGAAGAAGCAATTTTATTAATTGCAGAAATGCAGGATTTAAAGGCAAATCCTTTCGGTGCAGCTGCCGGTGTTGTAATCGAGTCAAAAATTGAACAAGGAAGAGGAACGCTAACCACTATATTAGTTCAGCGAGGTACTTTAAGAAACAGTGATATTATAATAGCTGGTACTTCTTACGGTAAAGTTAAAAAGATGATTAATGATAAGGGACTAGAAATATTAGAAGCAACTCCGTCTGTTCCTGTAGAAATTCAGGGTTTAAATGAAGTTCCTTTTGCCGGCGATAAATTTAACGTAGTACAAAATGAGAAACAAGCAAAAGATATAGCCGAATATAGAATGCGTCTTGCTAAAGAAAAAAAAATATCTATTGCACCGCGATCAAGTTTAGAAGATTTGTTTTTAAAAGCTTCCGGTAATAGTAAAATTAAGGAATTACCTTTAATTATTAAAGGTGATGTTCAAGGGTCGGTTGAAGCTATTTCAGGTAGCTTATTAAAATTACCGAGTGATGAGATAAAGCTTCGTATACTTCATAGCGGCGTAGGTCCGATAACGGAATCCGATTTATCTCTTGCACATGCTTCTTCGGCTATTATTGTCGGCTTTAACGTTAGAGCAGGGGCAAATGCCTTAACTGCTGCAGAAAAAGAAAAAGTCGATATTCGATATTATAGTATAATATATCATTTAATTGATGATATAAAAGCCATTATGAGCGGTATGCTTGATCCGATTGTTAGAGAGCAGTATATCGGAAGCGCAGAAATTAGACAAATATTTAATATTATCAAAGTCGGCAAAATCGCCGGTAGCTATGTAACTAAAGGAATTATTAAGAAAAGAGCGGGCGTACGCTTATTACGTGATAATGTAGTCATTCATGAAGGAAAATTCAAAACTTTAAAACGCTTTAAAGATGAAGTTAAAGAAGTTAGAGAAGGATATGAATGTGGTATAGCATTTGAAAATTACGAAGATATTAGAGAAGGAGACACAGTTGAAGTTTTTGAGCTAATTCAAGAACAAAGACAATTATAATATACTCGTTGAACTTCAAAAATTGGCTACATTATAATACAAGTACTGCGGCGTTGTTGCATGGATACTACTAAATCGTCATTGCGAGTAGTCGTAGACTGCATGGCAATCTCATGAAATAATAACAAAATCCTGAGATTGCTTCGTCAATTACTTCGTAATTTCCTCGCAATGACGAAAAGTTAGAACCACGCAACAACGCCCTGCTTTCGCGGGCATGACATTTAGTAGAATATCCCTTTTTGATAAATTAATCAATTTTAAGTAAAATATAATAAAAAGTTAATAATTATTAGCTTTTATCTTGACCTCCTCATAATTTCTATTACGATTCTAATTCAACGCTGATTATTATAATCAGAAATGAGGAAGAATTATGGCAATAACATCAATTTTTAATAAGTTACAAAATTTAATCCCACATAATACTGCTCCAAAGTCAGCCTCCTATCTTGCTAACGATGAATTTGAGTTTATCACTTCTCCAAAGCAAACTACTAATCAAGAAGAAAATAATGATTTTTTAGCAGCGTTAGATAATTCAATTAAGCAGTATGACGAAAAAAGTGCAAGATGTAATAAAAAAATAGTAGAAGCTCAAGCTAAATATCCTTTTTTAAATTCTAAAATAATCTTTCAAGAAGCAGTAAAAGGTCAGCCAGATACTCTAGGTATCTCTCAAATCAGATTTACAGATATTTTAAATGAGCTTGATGGTAGTGAAAAAGTAACTAACACACCTAAAAGTAAAGGTTTTTTCAGTACATTTAGTTCATCATTAAAAATAGTTTATGATTTTGGATTAAAGAGTTTTAATATTATAAAAAATACATCTAGTATTCTTTCTTCTAAAGTTGCTGAAACTTTTAATTTTGTGAGTAATAAAGTTTTTTCTTGTTTAAATAATAACGCTGAAGAAACATTTAATCTCTTATTAGATCGACTTGAAACTCTTTCTGATAATGAGTTAGTAGAAGAAATTTTAAACACGTCTGAAAATGAATTAGATGAAGTTTTTGAAAAGATGACATATAAAAAATTGGTAGAATTAATTAATAATATTTCCGATGAACAAGCACAAAAATTAGTTAATTATATTTTACCGGAGCATTTTGAAAATGTATTTAATTTATCTAAATTAATGAAATTTATTCCATTAGATAAATTAAATACATATATAGATACTACCCTCTCTTTAGAAGAGCTTACCGAGCAGGAACTAAAAAAATTATCAGATGAGGATATTTCTGATGAACAGCTTGAAAATATAATTATTTTAGTAGGAGAAGAAACACTTGTAGAAAATTTTGATATTATTCCAAATAAAAATTTAGTAAGAATCATGAGTAATATTTCAAATGATAAGCTAGCAACAATAATTTCTCATGCCTCAGATGAAAGTCTAGTAAGAATCATTGATATTATTGAATCGGATAATCATGATTTATCGAAATCATTAGTTGGGCAAATAATAGCCTTAATACACGACAAGAAGTGTGTAAAGCAAGAATCAGGTGCAGTATCTGATAGTGATTCCGGATTCTCTGATTGTGAAGATGAAATAGAAGTATCAGACAATCAAGTAGAACACTCTAATAGTGATTTTACTATAAGTGATCAGGTGGAATTATCTTACAATTATTTTGGAGTCTTTAATTATGAAGATGATGTAGTATACGTATAATAAAGCTCTTATGTCATTTCGTTGATTACAGAAATCCAGTAAGTGGATTCCTACTTTTTTTAACTAGGAATGGCATAATTGATTGCGATTTTAGCATCAGGAGGGCGGATGTATAGTGGTTCGATAGAGCTATTTAATTTTATATCGCTCGACAATCTACTAGCAATATATCTACAGGTAACCCAAGCTTTAACTCGTGCAAAACGTGGCAAGGTTATTATATTCGGCAAATGCATAATTTGGTGATATATAAATTCAAGTCCGCTACCGCAACAAACTATATTCCCTTTCTCATTTGTAAGCAGTTTTATAGCATATTTGAAATCTATCAATAACGGCTCTTCTATTTTTCCTAATTTATGAAAAACTTGCATATAAAGCTGTGAGCGATAAGCGTTTAAAAAGACATATATTTTATCATAATCTTTAACTTGAGTTATAGCTCTAAAATAAGCATATTCAAAATTGCTAACCGCTACTGCGTTAATATGCTCCTTGGAAAATAATATACCTTTAGCACTAGCAAGTCCTATTCTAATGCCGGTAAAGCTACCGGGTCCGTTAGTTACCGCTAAATAATCTAAATCATCATATGAACATTTAGCTGATTTCATCACGTCTTCTATCATCGGCATTAGATTTTCTGCTTGCATAGAAGGACGTAATTCTTCTATACATGCAAGGATATTCTCATTTTCGGATATTGCTACCGATGCAGTATTATTGGCTGTGTCAAATGCTAGTATTTTCATAGATTATTATTTGAATAAGTCACTATGTGTACCGGTATGTATATAGTGTACCGGGAAATTTTGAAAAGCCCTTATGTCATTTCCCGCGAAAGCGGGAATGACATGGAATAAAATAGTAGAGGTTTGCAGAATCATATTAAATTAAGCTTTTTATACATTTCTTTATACGAAGAATATTTATTAATATTTAAACCTTTTGCTGATTCTTCTAATATTTTTATTGATTCTGCATTTAATTCTTTTTCCTGTTCTATTTTATGATATATCGCTTCTCTTACAAAATGCATAATAGTATCATTTTTATGTGCAGTGTAAACTTTAAGAAAATGATGTAATTCGTTTGGTATATCTATGCTTAGTCTAGTCATATTACTTAAGTAAGTATATCATAAAATAAGAAAAATAAAATATAATAGTCTCTAAAAATTATTTAAAGTATATTCAATAAAAGTTTGGCGTGCTTCAACCTGTCTATTATTATGAAATAAATATCTATTAAAAAAATAGTTTGTTAGAGCTAAAGCTTGCCGTTTTTCTTCTAATGTAATCTCAATATTATCTGAAAGTAAAAATCTTGGTAACATCAATAATTTATCTTTATAAGGTTTTCCTACTTCATATGATAATGCTCTAGCTGATTTAGGTGATACATAGATTAAATCAGTTGTCACATGGCTCACGCCGCACTTGGTAAGATCAAGCTTATAACCCGTCTCGGCAAGTAAAGCTAGCTCAAAATTAATATAATCACGAAAACAAAAATTCTTTGATAAATTATCTAAATAGTTAATTAGAAATGAACAAAATTTAGAATGTTCTTCTCTTTCATGAAATAACTCTTTGATTAAAGATATAACGGAATTAAAGGCATATAATTTAGCTTTATTTGTGATAAAATAACCGGTGTAAGATTTAATGAGTTCACATTTAGCCATGCCAAGATGTTCATGTAATCTTGCCTGC
Source organism: Rickettsia massiliae MTU5 (assembly GCF_000016625.1). NCBI lineage: Bacteria > Pseudomonadati > Pseudomonadota > Alphaproteobacteria > Rickettsiales > Rickettsiaceae > Rickettsia > Rickettsia massiliae. The sequence continues at coordinate 845,356 of NC_009900.1, read as the reverse complement.
CAAAGAAAATCTACAATATTCCCTTCCTGATATGTAAATTTACTTTTTCTAGAAAATTCTTTTACAACTCCCGAATATAAACCATGATTTTTAGTAAAAACCGTAATAATAAATGTATTTTCTTTCAAAGGTTTTTTAGCAATTATTACTCCTATATCTTTGATATTCATGGTTTTTATTATTAAATTTTCGTCATTGCGAGGAAATGTAGGCTTTGTTGCATGGATAGGTTTATCCGTCATTGCGAGGAAAATTACGGAGTAATTGACGAAGCAATCCAGTTAAAAATGCTCATTTTTAGCATTTTTTTAATTATTTTCTGGATTGCCGTGCTCCTTTCAGTCGCTCGCAATGACGGTTTGATATCCGTACAACAATCCCCTAGCTTCCTCAGAATTCCCTGTATATGATATATTCTTATACCCTAGTTTGATTGCAGTAAATAAAGCGGCGTGATCCTCTCCTACATTTACGGTAAGATCTAAAACTTTTTCCGGAAATTCTTTACCTAGAGTTTTAAACATGTAATCAATTGCTAGTATACCGTAATATTTTACGCTAGAGGCATGATTTGTTAATATCAGCTGCTCTTCTACACTAGATAAAAAATTACGTGCTTCTTCCAAATTTCTTATTTCATAAACTATACTCATTTAATTATCTCTTTTAGGTCCTTTAAATGTGAGACGGAAGATATAAAGTCATACGTTAAATTTTCAAATTTAGAGCAGATAATCTTATTAAATCCAAGTTTTACGGCTTCTTTTATTCTTGTTTCTGCTTTTGCGGTTTTTCTTATTTCACCCGATAAGCTTATTTCGCCGAAAAAGACGCTATGTTCGGGTACAGGTTTGCTGGTTGCAGCAGATATTAAGCTTGCAGCTACTGCTAAATCAGAAGCAGGATCGGCAATTTTAAGTCCCCCCGCAATGCTTAAATATACCTCATAATTAGCAAGATTAAGTCCTATCCTACTACTAAGCACGGCAAGTATCATTGATAACCTATTAGCATCCCAGCCCACCGCAGAGCGTCTAGGAGTTACCATATTTGAGGGTACTATAAGGGCTTGTACTTCCGTAAGTAACGGTCTTGAACCTTCGATTCCTGCAAAAATAGACGTACCTATAACGTTTTGTTCTCGCTTTATTAAAAATAGTTTAGACGGATTTGTTACTTCAATAAGCCCGCTGCCGCTCATCTCAAATACTCCTATTTCACCCACACCGCCAAAACGATTTTTATATGAGCGTAAAATACGGAAATGATTATTATGATCTCCCTCAAAATATAGCACGGTATCAACTAAATGTTCAAGTATCTTAGGACCTGCTAGTTGTCCGTCTTTAGTGACGTGACAGCTTAATAAAATCATTATATTATTTTGCTTAGTATAATTAACAAGCTCATTTGCACATGTACGAATTTGCGCAACAGTGCCTGGAGGCGATGATAATTCTTTTGTGGTAATTGTTTGAATAGAATCAATCACTATTAAATCAATATTATTTTTATTAGCTTCTATACTCGCAATAATATCTTCCAAATTAGTAGCTGCTAAAATATCGGTATTATAGTTAGTTAGGTTTAGCCTTATGGCCCTTAATTTTATTTGGTCTAACGATTCTTCGCCCGTTATATATAAGCAATTCATCTTTGATGCAAAGTTACTTGCTGCGAGCTGTAGTAACAAAGTAGATTTGCCTATACCAGGGTCTCCTCCTATTAATATAGCAGAACCAAGCACTAAACCGCCGCCTAGTACTCTATTTAATTCACCTATAGGGGTAGGGATGCGTAACTGCTCGGTTACATGCCCTGAAAGCTTATCGAAGTCTTGCTTGCTACCGCCTTTAACAATTGCTTGATTTGCACTTACTATCTCTTCGACAATACTACCCCATACACCGCAATCAAAGCACTGCCCTGACCATTTAGGACTGATATTTCCACAGTTAGAACATATGTAATGCTTTTTGGTCATGTTTGTTTTTTAATGTCTTGTTACGCGATTCTATGTCCATTCCCACGAAAGCGGGAATGACGGTAAAGCTCAAAACCAACAGCTTACTCTTACCATATAGTTTTTCACGTATAATTTCAATATTTTCATCTAAAACATAATTATCTGTTTTAGCCATCTCAATAACTATAATAGCACCGTCTTTGAGCCAATTATTTTTTATCAGCAGTTTCATTACTTTAGGCACTATATTTTTATGATAAGGGGGGTCTATAAAGACAAGATCAAATGATTTATTAGACATCTTCCCAAACTTCGCTTCTAGAGGTAATTTAGACGTCGATCCGGTACTCGCATCCTCACGTACTAGTGTGTATGCTGCGGTGCTGCGTTCCGTGTCTCCTTTAGATCCCTCTCTATAAGCTGGTTTAAAAAGATGTCTAGTAGTTTTCGGTAGATTTAAAGCATTAATATTAACGAAATTAACATTATTTTCAATGTTTAGAGATTTAGCAAATCTTTCTGCTATTTTTAATGAGGATGTATCAATATCAATTAAGGTAGCAAAACCTGCTCCTCTTGATAGGCTTTCAAAAGCAAGGCTACCGCTACCGGCAAATAAATCGAGAATGTGAGTATTTTCGTTAAATAATTTATTACCGGTAAACTCACCGGAGGTTAATATACTAAATATTGCCTCTTTGAGCTTACCGGTGGAAGGTCGATATTTGATATTTTTAGCAGTAGGTATAATTTGGTTTCTATATTTACCGGATATTATTTTTAACACTTATTTAGTTATATGCTGCTTTTGTTAAGCTTGATTTTTTTTCGTCTTTTATTTTTGTGGCAAATCCTTTGCCTTTAGTGTTAGGCTTAAATTTTACTGCGAATGTATTAGATTTTGCTTGTTGTTTTTCTACAGTTTTATCTTTCTTTTCTTTTATTTCTACTTTTGGCGTTTCTTGGTTTAAATTATTTTGTGCTTGTTTTAAAAGATCTTGTTCTTTAGCTTTATCAATATTATTATTTACATTATTTAAATTTTCTTCCCTTTCTTTAGATTTTTCTGTCTCAGCTTTTTGTCTTGCTTGTTGTTTTTCTGTTACTAATTCATCAATATTTTCAGGAGGCGGTGAGATATATTTATCTATACTACTAGTTAAGTTTTCACATGACTTCTGAAGATTGCGTAAAGGTTTTTGAGTAAGTTTATAAGTTCCGGCAGTGACTAGCCCTCCGGCCAAAATACCTGCTCCTAGAATGACAGCTTTAGTAGTAAGGGCTGTGCCGGTGACCAATAACACAGGCATTGCTACGAAAGGTGTAGCTGCTACTGCAAGACCCGCTACTACGGCAAGTCCTACTAAAAATTTTTTACTTGCTAAAAAATTTGTTACGCGGCTAATTCCTGATGTAGTACTTTTAGCAAGTTTTGTACAAAGCTGTCCTACTCCGGTTTTCAGAAACCAACCGCTTTTCTCTCTTGCATGAATTTTATCTTGTAATTTAGCATGTTCGTTAACATTGACAGATGTTTTTTTACCGTCTTTATCTTGATGATCTAAATTCCCTTTAGCCTCACCTTTAGTATCATGCATCTTTGTAGCATTGTTGATTTCTGCTTTATCAAAATCTGCTCCTTCTTTATTAATTCCAGCTAGATTTGCTGCTTTTAGATTCGCTTGTTTTAGATTTGCTTCTTTAACTATAGCCTCGGCTGCTTCCACTGCTTGCATATCGGCATTTTCCAACACTGCTTTAGTGAAATTGGCTTTAGTAAGATCGGCACGCTGCATAATTGCATTTTTAAAGTTAGCTTCCTTAGCATTAATATTTTTAGCAATAGCATCCGAAATATTTAATCCTTCGGCTTCTGCTTTTTTTAAAGTAGCATTACTTAACTTAGCAAATTGGGCTGTTGCATTAGTAAGTGTAGCGTTTGTAAGATCGGCATATTCAAGATTTGCTTTATCAAGCTGTGCTTTTGTTAAATCAGCGTTCTTAAGTTTAACACGCTGCATTATAGTTTCTCTTAAGTCAGCTTCTTTTAAAGATAGTATATTTTCAAATTCAGCATCGCTAAAATAGGCATTTCTTGCAGTTATGCCTTGCATGTTACATTGCTCTTTAAATTTTGCTTCTAATGCATGTGTTTTATTCATAAAAACATTTTCAAGATCAGTGGAAACGATATTTGCTTGATCTAGAAGTGCATTATTTAAAACTACCCCCTGCATTTGAACTCTTTGCATATCTGCATAAGCAAGCGATATACCGGTAAGATTAGAATTTTTCCATTCTGAATCTTTAATAATTAACTTTTCGGCATCGGCATTAACCATCATAACCGCATTAAATTTGCTATTTGTTACCTCTACTTCAGATAAATCTACTTTAGGCATGTAAGCTCTCGACATATCACTATTTTCAATTTTGCTCTTTTGAAGATCAGCAAAAAGAAATCCTGCGTTACGAGCCGTAACATTTTGAAAAACGGCATTTTGTAAATTAGCTCCTTCAAAATTAGTAAAATCTAAATTACAATTTGAGATTTTGATATTCTCTAAGTTGGCTGAAGCAAATAATGTATTCTTCAGGTTAAGATTAGTAAGAATTTTACCTGATAAATTAGTCGCTGAAAGATCAGGAACTATATTTAAATCTTCTGAAAGATTTTTTTGCTTTCTAACAAATTCGGTAAGAGATAATTTTGTATTGGATTGTTTTGCTGCTTCAGCTAAATATAGATCAAATTCGGCGGAAGTTAATTTTATATATTCTTTCGGTATATCTCGCTCTTTTGCAGTCGAACCTATAATATATGATGGGTCTAGTTTTATTTGTATTTCTTCGTCTTTTAACTGCTCAAAAATACCATCTAAACCCTTACCGCAGAACATTCTAAGATTATCTAAAGCATATACTTCAGTTTCTAATTTGTTTACTTCATGCTGTAACTTGTTGATTTTTTCTAGTTCGTTTTGTCGGTTTCTAGCAATAGTTTCTGCACTATTCCAAAAAGCATTTAAAAGATTGGTAGCAATCCCAGGATTATCTAAATTTTGCTTTAGAGTTTCTAACTCTTCTTGCTTAGTCTTTAGCTCTTTTGATTTGATTTCCCATAAAGTTTTTTCGTCTTCTCCAGCCAAAATATATTTCTTTTTCTTCGTAGCTTCATCTATCACTATTTCTTTGATATGTTCTTTTTCTAAATCTTTATCTATATATTGATTTAATCTTTCAAGATCTGAAAAAGATAGTTTTATATCTCGTATTTTATCTTTGAGATTGGGGATTTTATAGTTATCATAATCTTTATAATTAAAATCTGTATAATGAAGATTTGCTCCTCTAAAGTCGGTACCGATAAATGTACAATCATTAAATTTTACATTTGTTAAATCTGAATCACATAATATGGTATTTGTTAAGTCACAATTATTAAATACGGTATCTGTTAGTATTGTACCTTGGAAATTAGCATTGGCTAAATCTGCGTTAATTTCCATATTTTCTAAACTAGTAATGATAATTTTATCATTATCTTCAGCGCAATATTTATTTTTGATAAAATCATTTAGCGAGACACTAGGGTTATCTTTTATATAACCAAGGTAATCGTTTAGGTCTTTTTCTTCACATTTATATATATTAAGATTTGTCATATGTGTTCTATTAGTTAAAATGCATTAATAACACATTACTAATTATTTTTCCAATATTTTATTATTTATTTCTTTATAATCTCCGGGTTTTAGATTATCTATTGTAAAACTACCATATTGAATCCTAATTAATTTGTTAACTTTTAGTCCGAAATACTCGAATATTCTTCTAATTTCACGATTTTTTCCTTCAAATAAAACTACTTCAAACCAAGAATTACTCTTATTTTGCTTAAGTAATTTTATCGAATGAGGGTTATAAAATATCCCGTCAATTTCTAAATTTTTATAATGGCTTTTTAGTAGAATATCAGACTTCCCATACGCCCTAACATGATATACTCGCTTTAACCTACTTGAGGGGAGCTCAAACTGACGAGCTAAATCACCGCTATTAGTTAGTAATAACAAACCTTCGCTATTTAAATCCAGCCTACCTATTGAAATAACATGAGGTAAACCGGTTAGCTGTTCAAACACCGTTTTACGAGATAAAGGATCTTTATGAGTGGTAATTAAACCAACAGGTTTGTAATAAATCCAAAGCCTTGGTTTGTGTATATTATTGATTAATGTGCCTGATACTTCAATTTGATTACTAATATCAACATTTGTAGCCGGTGATAAAATTGTAATGCCGTCTACTTTTACCTGTCCTTCAACTATCAGCTTTTCAGCATCACGCCTAGAACAAACTCCTGCATTACTAATTATTTTAGCTAATCTATGCATTTTTAAATATAGTAAATTTCAATAGACCTCTTCCCAAGCGTCGCTTCTAGAGGTAATTTATACGTCGATCCGGTACTCGCATCTTCACGTATTTCTATATATGCTGTGGTGCTGTGTTCCGTGTCTCCTTTAAATTCCTCTCTAGAAGCGACGCTTGGGAAGAGGTCTAATAAGAATATATAAAAATACCCTTAAAAAGCAATATTAATAATTTTATATAAATTATTAATATAATTATTACTATACCGCTACATATGTTTTAACAAAATTATACGAATGTTCATTTTACTTATCAAAACTTTTTATTCTTTAAAATTCTTATCTTCTTTTTTTAGCTGATTTTCTTTTTAGCAAAAATTAAGTCCTTTGCTTTAATCTAAACTTCATTAAATTATGCAAAAACTTATTGGTTTAATCCTGTTAATTTCAGGTACTTGTGTATATAGGTAGTGGTATGATATAGCACTACCCATGGTATTAGCAAAATTAGGTATAATACCTAGTATAATATTGATGTTTATAATTTGGTTTATAATGTATTATACTTCTTTAATTAACCTAGAGCTTAATCTTCAAGCGGGTAAAGGCTTAACACTTGGGCATTGGGAAAATATTTTTCAGGATATACTGCTCAAATCATCGGTACGGTAAGCCTTAAGTTCCTTTCATATGCTTTACTTGCAGTATTTATATACGGAGGCTCTTCAATATTACAGAAGTTATTAGCTTTAAATACAAGTATAACTTATAGAGGAGCATGGTGTATTATTATTAGTATTCTAATATTATTATTACCTCTAAAGTTAGTAGATTATATAAATCGGATACTATTTAATCGGATTGCTTATAATAATTGCAATTTTAGTTATTGGACTTGGTTCTATGATTCAGTGGGATAATTTACCGTTATTCTCACCAAATTATAAAGAAATATCTATATATGGGGTGTAAGTAACTCCGGTAGTTTTTACTTCATTTGGTTTCCAAGTAATCTTCCATATCTTAACTAATTATTGTAATAAAAATGCTAAAGACGGCGTTTTTATTTGGAAGCTTAATTCCTGCAATAGTATATATAATTTGGACTTGTAGTATTCTTATTGTAGCATATCATAATAATCCAACATTTTATCAACAAATGATTACCAGTAATATAGAAGTCGGAGATTTAATTAAGTAATATAGCAAAATGGTCGTCCGTACAATTATTAGTTTGGATAATTTCAGCTCTTGCTATCGTTACATCAATACTCGGAGTAGGAGTAGGGCTATGTGATTCCCTTAAAACTATGTTTATGAATTCGATACCGAATGTAGTAATGCGTAATATGACCGCTTCTATTACTATATTACCAGCTTATATTGTAGCAGTAGTAGTACCTAATGTTTTTATTACAATTTTAGGATTTGCTGGTATGATTCTTGTAATTATTACAATTTTATTACCGGTTTATCTTTTATATAAAGCAAAGATAAATAATTTATTATCTTGAATTACAAAAACAATATCTAATTATTATATGCGTAATTGTCGAAATGCTTATAATGGGCTATGCACTTGTTAATATAGTAACTAAGTCATTGCGAGGAAGGTACGCGAAGTAACTGACGAAGCAATCTCAGGAAAATGCCTGAGATTGCCATGCTCACTAACGTTCGCTCGCAATGACGATTTGGTATCCACGCAATAATGACGTAAAGCAATTCTGATTTAATGAGAGTTAAAAGTTCTTGTCTCCAAATTACCAAATTTAGAAAATTGACTATCATAATAAAGCGGAACATTTCCAACTGGTCCGTTACGATGTTTTGCAACAATTATATCGGCAATATTATATACTTTGTTGAGCTTATCTAACCATTCGGCATGTTTAGCATCGCCTGCTGCTGGTTCTTTTCTAGTTAAATAATATTCTTCACGATAAATAAACATTACTATATCAGCATCCTGTTCTATAGTTCCCGATTCTCGCAGATCGGATAGCATAGGTTTTTTATCCTCACGTAGTTCTACCGCTCTTGAAAGCTGAGATAACGCAATAACCGGAATATTTAACTCTTTTGCTATTGCTTTTAAACCTTGGGTTATTTCTGAAATCTCGCTAACTCTATTTTCAGATTTACTTACTCCTCTAATTAATTGTAAATAATCAATAAATAATATACCGAGATTATGCTTGCGTTTCATTCTTCTAGCTCTTGTTCTTATAGCGGAAATAGATAGAGCAGGGGTATCATCGATAAAAAATTGTAATTCCGATAAAGTATTTGCTTCCTTGCGAAGACGGTTATATTTTTCTTCACCTAGAATCCCCGTACGAAGAGAAGTAGAATCAATTTCTGCACACATTGAAAGTAGACGTGTGGTTAGCTGTTCTGAGGACATTTCTAAAGAGAAAAAACCTACTGACTGAATTTCTTGATTATCTCTAATATTTTTAAAACGCATATTATTACAGGCATTAAGTGCAAGATTTATAGCAAATGCCGTTTTACCCATCGACGGACGTCCTGCAAGAATTATAAGATCGGAATTATGAAAGCCGCATAATTTATTATCTAGATCAATCAAACCGGTAGATATACCAATTACATGATCATTATTTTTCATAGCCCTATTGATACTAGCTAGTGACTCTGAAATAGATATACCGATTTTGGTAAAACTTTTTTCATTCAAGCCTTCGCTAGCTAAATCGTAAAGTTTAGCTTCGGCATGTTCAATCTGTTCCTTTGCTTCAACTTCTAATGAAGAATTATAGGCATTATTTACTACTTCTTCACCGATATTTATTAAATTACGCTTTATTGCTAAATCATATATTATTTTACCATAATCAACCGGATTTATTACCATCATTGACATAGTTATCAATTTTGCTAAATACTCCGCTCCTTCTACTTCTTGAAATAGTTCATCTTGAGTTAACATACTACGTAAAGTAATAGGTGTAGCTGTCAGCCCTTTTTCAGTAATTTTCTCAATTGCCTTATAGATTTTTTGATGAATAGATTCAAAAAAATGTTCATCACGTAAAAATTCCGATACGTAATTTAGTAATTCGTTATTGGTTAAAATCGCCCCAAGTAGCATTTGCTCTGCTTGAACATTTGAAGGTAAAACCCTTGGTATAGGTAAATTATCTTCGTTATCAGCTAATATATTATTTGTTTCGTTATTTATTTTATTACGTGCCATTGTTGTTTGTTAAATTATTATATGGTTTGAAAAAAGAATTCCTTTATGCATTCCCACGAGGTATTGTTTCGTGGATACCGAGTCGTCATTGCAAGCAGCCGTAGGCTGCGTGGCAATCTAGGAGAATGATAAAAAAATTCTGTAAATCAGAATTTTTACTGGATTGCTTCGTCAATTACTTATGTAATTTCCTTGCAATGACGTTAAAACCGATCCATACAACAAAGCCCAAGACAGAACGTTTTACATTATTCATTCTTTGCTTCATTTCTACGTTCAGCGATTAATTTATCTACTAAACTTTCTTCCGGTGAAAAATATTTATTAATGATATTACGGGCTTTTTTAAATGCAAGTTTTAATAGTAAAGTTGATACTTTATTGTTCATAACTATCCCAGCGTTTAATTAAATTAGTTTCGATATCGAAAAAATCTAAAACTCTAGTAATAGAATGATTCACTATATCGTCTATACTTACAGGGTTATTATAAAAAGCCGGCACGGGCGGCGATATAATGCCGCCGTAACTCGCTACTTTTAACATATTTTCTAAATGTCCGATATGCAAAGGAGTTTCACGGGTCATTAAAATAAGTTTTCTTCTGTCTTTAAGTATAACACCTGCCGCTCTACTAATTAAATTATCTTCCATTGAGTGAGCAATACTTGCTAAGGTCTTCATACTACAAGGGGCTATTATCATGCCTGAAGTTTTAAAAGAGCCGCTTGAAATAGTAGCACCTAAATCTTTATCGTCATAATAATAATTAGCTAGTAGCTTAACTTCATTTATAGAATATTTAGTTTCGAGCTTTATAGTAAGAGCTGCTCCCTCTGAAATAACCAAATGAGTTTCGATATTTTGTTGCTTTAGTACTTCAAGCAAACGAATACCGTATATTGCCCCTGAAGCTCCAGAAATTGCTATAACAATTTTTGTTTCTTTATTCATCTAGGTTTCTATAATTTATCAGTTTAGTATATAATAAAAAAAAAATTATAAAATACATTATATATGCGAATAGCAAAAATATTATTACCGGTAACAAAATTATTTCCGCTAGATTATTTAATACCTGAAGATTTAGAGCTAAACATAGGTGATCTTGTTGTAGTGCCTTTTAGAAATAAGGAATTAACCGGCATAGTATGGAAGCTTGTTTCAAATTCCGAGGCAAAAAAAATAAAAACTATTAGAGCGAAAGTACCGTTAAATTTAAATATTACTTCAGAAGTTTTAGAATTAATTAAATGGATGAGTAGCTACTATATGTCAGAGCTTGGGAGCATAGCCAAGTTAGTATTACCTATAGATATTGCTGAAAAACCGATTAAAGTTAAAGAGCAGAAAGTCAATAATAACGTTGTGCTACCTAATTTATCAGAAGAGCAGAAACAAGCAGTAACAATTTTAAATGAAAGTAATAAGCCAACACTTGTTAAAGGTGTTACGGGATCAGGTAAAACAGAAATATATTTTCATCTAATAGCAGATTACTTAGCAAAAGGCAAACAAGTGCTTGTTATGTTGCCTGAAATTGCTTTAAGTACACAAATTATTAATCGTTTTATAGAGCGATTCGGTTTTGAGCCTATCATATGGAACTCAAGCGTTACCAAAGCTCACAAGAAAATGATTTTAAGAGGTATATTAAGCGATAAAGTTAAAGTAGTAATTGGGGCTAGAAGTAGTTTGTTTTTACCTTTTAAAAATCTCGGTTTAATAGTTATAGATGAGGAGCATGACGATTCCTATAAACAAGATGACGGTATATTATATAATGCTAGGGATACGGCTATCGTAAGAGGTACATTTGATAAAGCACAAATTGTTTTGTGTTCGGCAACACCGTCTATTGAAACGATACATAATATAGAAAGGGATAAATATCAATTGGTTACATTGGTTAATAGATACAAAAATGTCGATGTGCCAAATATAGAAATAATCGACATGACTAAAGAAAAGCTATCTAAGAATTCCTATTTATCCAAGCTTCTTATAGAAGCTATCAAAGGTAATTTAGATAATAAAAAGCAAGTCTTATTATTTCTTAATAGGCGTGGTTATGCGCCGCTCATGCTATGCAAAGCTTGCGGTCACAGATTTACCTGTAAATTCTGCTCTTCTTGGATGGTAGTACATAAAGCGACTAAAAAACTTGAATGTCACCATTGCGGTTATCAAAGTAAAATTTTTAGTTCTTGTCCTGAATGTCTAGAGGATGAAACATTAACTATCTGTGGTCCAGGTATAGAGAGAATAGAGGAAGAAGCAAAGGCACTTTTTCCTGAGAGTAAAATTGCAGTGATAAGTAAAGATCATGCTAAAAGCCCAGAAAAAATAGCACAGCTTCTACATCAAATGGAAAATTTAGAAATTGATATTTTAATAGGTACACAAATAATAACAAAAGGTTATCACTTTCCGAATCTTACTTTAGTTGGAGTAATAGATGCCGATCTTGGAAGCAATAATGCCGATCTTAGAGCATCTGAGCGAACTTTTCAGCTACTACATCAAGTAGGTGGTAGAGCGGGTAGAGGAGATAGTAAAGGTGTAGTATATTTACAAAGCTATTATCCTGATAATACAATTTTTAGTTATGTTAAAGCCGGTGATGAAGATAGTTTTTTTGCAAATGAACTTAAAATAAGAAAATCAGCAAATATGCCGCCATTTTCCAAAACAGCATCGGTAATTTTATCAGGTTCCAGTGAGGCTAAAATTCTAGAAATTGCTAGGGATATGGTCCGAATTGCACCAAAAGCAAACGTGAAAATTTTAGGACCAGCAAGCTCATTAATGTCAAAGCTCGCTGGTAAATATCGTTACCGGATACTTATTATAGCCGATAAGAAATTTAGTTTGCAGCAATATTTAAAATTTTGGCTAAGCCTTATAAAAATTCCTTCTTTTTGCCATCTAAAAATAGATATCGATCCTAAAAGTTTTTATTAGCTTCTATATCTTTCTCCTTTATTCTTCGACGGTGGAACATTAGATGAATGAGGCGAAGGATTGGTAAGAGCTTTTTGTATTTCTGCTATAGCCTTTTTAGTATTTTGAGTAGAATTTTTTATAGCATCTTTATAAAAAGCAGCTTTAGCTTTATCTCCGGTAAAAGAATATTTTATAAAATTACCAATATTTTTCCAAATAGGATTATTATCCATTTTTGTAGTTTCTTCACACCATTTACCTATCTCTTTCAGTTTTGCTTCAACTTTAGCTATAGCAGCTGGATTATGTTTATTATCATCATAAATCTGAATAATATTATTTACTTTTTCTTTAAATTCAAGGTGTTTTCTACTTTGTTTCAAATGAGCTACTATATCATCATTGTTTACTAATTCTCTAAGATTATCAATGATATCAGATAATTTAGGTGGTTCAGGTAATTTATAATGTTGATTGATTTTTTCAAATTTATCTTTGTGTGGATGATTCTTTATTAGATCATCTTCTATAAAAGAAACAAACTCTTTTTGAGGTACTCCTACTTGTTTTATTAGCCGTCCTAATGATTGTTCATAAGCTTTAATAGTAACATCAAGACGCTTCCCTGCCATAGAACCGCTTAATTCTATATAGCGGCTAAATTCCGGAATCAAAGCATCTTTGGTATCAATATTATGATCTTGAAAAAATTTCTCTATTTTCTCTTTTACGGTTAAATTAGATTGTTTTTTAGGTGTTTCTTCCGGTACTGTTGTTTGTTCCGGAGCCGGTTTTGAAAAAATAATAGGCTTTTGGGTTTCAACTTGCGGAGATGGGGTGTCAACAAATATATCATCATCAAGTGCTTGGGCATGTGTAGTGAAGTCAGTCTGTTTTTTATGTGCCTTGTTCCATGCCTTTATTTGCTCAGAAGTAGGTTTTGGAGGAACAGCCGGTTTTGTATTTTTTGGTGAGTTATTTGACATATTTTTTGATTTTTGTTCCCACTCTTGTATTCTATCTTTTACTGATTTTGGAATATTATCTTGTGCCATATTAATAAGCTCCTATGTTTATTTACATAATTAAACAGTTTGCTTAAATTTTGTATAAATTGCAAGCAAAATTTCTTTTTGTAATGCAATATTTTTACTATAAAAGATAGTTAGGTTATATATTTATATATTTTATATATTAGAATCCAAGTTATTAACTAAAATGAGATATGAATTTTATGTACCCCCATATTAGACTTAGAAGAAATAGAAAAGCTTTTTGGCTTAGAGAGTTAATATCCGAAAGTAATTTATCGGTTAGTGATTTAGTGTTGCCTTTATTTGTTGTTGAAGGACATAATGAAAGGCAAGAAATTAAAACTATGCCTGGTATATATCGTTTATCGATTGATCAAATAGTAGAAACGGCAAAAGAAGCAGCAGAGCTTGGTATTAATGTTATTGCATTATTTCCGAGTATTGATCACAGTCTAAAAAGTGAAAATGCCGATGAGGCTTATAATTTAGATAATTTAATATGTAGAACTATTAGAAGCATCAAAAACGCTAATATCGATATTGGTATAATATGCGATGTAGCACTTGATCCTTATACTACACATGGTCATGACGGTATTGTGCATAATGGGGAAGTTGATAATGATAGATCAGTAAGAGCTTTGTGTAATCAAGCATTAGTGCTAGCAAAAGCTGGAGTAGATATTGTTGCACCTTCCGATATGATGGATGGAAGAATCGGGGCTATAAGGGAATATCTTGACAAAAAGGGATTTATAAATGTTGGAATTCTTGCTTATGCCGCTAAATATGCTTCAAGTTTTTACGGTCCGTTTCGCGATGCTGTTAAGAGTAATAAAAAGAATTATTTAGATAAATCAAGCTATCAAATGGATGTACGTAATATTAAGGAAGCAATGCTTGAGATTGAGCATGATATAGTAGAGGGAGCTGATATGGTAATGGTGAAGCCTGGTATGTCGTTTTTGGATGTTATTCGTGAAGCGGCAAAAAATTTTAATGCTAAAATTTTTGCATATCAGGTTAGTGGAGAATATGCAATGTTAAAATTTGCAGCAGAAGCAGGGGCAATTGATTGGGAGAGAGCTTTGATGGAGTCATTAATTAGTTTTAAACGTGCCGGTGCCACAGGTATATTTACCTATGCCGCTCTTGAAGTAGCTGAAATATTAAAGAACAATAAAATTAAGTAGAAACCGGCTTCTGTCCTTGATATAAAATAAATAATATATTGTATAATTATATCAAAATTATCAATTTGATGTAAATCATTATAAAGAGGCGAAGATGATGCAAAATAAGAAATCAGTATTTAAAGGTTGGAATTTTTTAAAGCCTAAAGGAGGCGGAGCTAATGAGGCAGGAGAGCATGGTGGAGTATATCAAAGCTTAGACGGTAAAATTACGGCGATGATAAAAAAAGAGGCTTTAAGCTCAAAAAATATAGCCGAGTTTTTAGGATCTCAAATTTTTGAAGCTATAAGTCCTGGAAATGGAGCAAAGGTTAATTTAATTGCTCCTGATGATTTTAATAAATCTAAAGCCGTTGATTCGCAAATATATGTCAAATCTGAATTTTTTGAAAATTATAGTAGCGATATGTATGTGGACATGGATAAACATATGTCTGCTAAAACTAAACCAAGTTCTTGGTTTAGAAAGGACGGCGGTAGACCACTTTTTATGGGGACTAGAAATAAATTATTTAGAACCTTAGAAAATGCTTTTAAGGAAATTAAGTATCAGAACTTTGAAAACATTATGCCGGCAAGTTTATTGATCGGCGATTTTGATATACATGTTGGAAATATAGGAGTTATCAGAGATCAAAAAAATCCAAAAACTTTACCTAAATTAGTAAGAATTGATTTTGCTGGTAGTTTTGATAATTTAACAAATAATATATATCCGCATTCAAGAGCTAAACATTTGCCTGGATTCGGTCCCACTAACCATTTTAGAGAATTTCCTTCTAATTTAAGAACAAAAAATCCTAATTTTGCCGATAGCTTACTTGCAGTTTCTAAAATTGATTTAAGCAAAACTATTGATAAAAGTTTTGATGAATTAACTAAATATTATAGTAATAAAGCAATTGCAGAATTTGCAAAACAAGCGATGCCAAAGCAATTTAATAATAAACAATCTAAAGAAATAACGCCTGAAGAAATTAAGGCTAGTTTAATAGATACAATGAAAAAAAGGCAAGAATCCTTAAAGGAATACGGCTTAGAAATTAAACTAAGTAGTTTAATTTCTAAAAAATATAGTTTTCCTTATTACGAAGTGAAAGAGCAAGGATTAAAAACATTAATGAAAGAGTATCCTAATTATTTTGAGAAAATTCTTAATTATGAAGAAAGAAAAAAAGGAGGACAAAAACTTAAATTAAGAAATAAAATTACTACTAATTTTGCAAGAATTTTAGAAATACTTGGTATTAGAGATAGTGCGAAAAAACATTTAATAAAGACAATAAAAAGTTTAAATGAAGATATTAAAGATGAAAGAAGTGTAGCTGGTTCTTCTGATAAAATAAAGAAAGAACCAAAACAAAAATCGGTAAAGACAAATATATATGCAAACAGAGAATATGTAGTAGATGCTCTAGAAAAATTTAAGAAAGAAGTTGGAACGGATGATATTGTTAGTGTTATTTCAAGTCAATTAGGTCTAGCTAAAAAAGCTAAACAAAAAGACCAAGATTTATTAAAATTAGATGAAGAAAATCTAAAACATATAAAGAATCTAAAAGAAAAGCTTAGGAAGCCTACTAAAACTACTGCAGCTAGTGTTGTTAATAAAAAGTCTACACCGGCTAAAACGAGATAATAAATGAACCAAGCAACAAGAAGCCTACAACTAAGTAATTAATCAGTAAAAGCCCATATTGCATCGGCAGCTTAATTATCTCAATCTTTTTAGAAAAATACATGGCTTTTACTACTTTAAGATAATAAAACGCAGCAACTATGCTGGTAAAAATACCACAATAAGCTAATGCGAATTCTTCTTGATTAATTGCTTGGTAAAAAAGGTAATATTTACCGAAAAATCCTGTAAGAGGAGGGATTCCAATCATTGAAAACATAACTATGCTAATTACGGCAGCTATAGTTTTATGGTGCTCTGCAATTCCTTGTATAGTTTTAAAACTAGCTTTATCGGCGTCTTTACCGAGCAGTATAATTAAGCAAGTAAAAAATCCTATACTCCCTACCGCATATATTAGAATATATAGTAGAGCTGCTTTATATCCTTCTTGATTATGCAGAAGCACGCCGATTAATACATAACCGATATTTAAAATAGTACTATAAGCCATTAATCTTTTTAGAGAAGTTTGACGAATGGCTCCAAAAGCTCCAAACAGCATAGATAATATAGCAATTATCTTTATTAAATTATAATTAATAGGGTAGTAATTACCTATAATTAATTTGCTGATATTTAATAAAACAATAACCATACCTATTTTTGAGGCAGCGGTGAAATAAGTAACCGAAGTAATCGGTGATCCTTCATATACGTCAGGGACCCAAAAATGGAGTGGAACACTTGAGAGTTTAGAGAAAATACTACTTAAAAATAGTACAATACCGATTATTAAACCAAGATTCATTCCGGAATTATCATTTAGTTTATATAAGATATCCTCAAATTGTAGGCTTCCGCCGAATCCGTATATAAAAGAAATACCGAATAATGATAAACAACTAACTAAACTACCTAAGATAAAATATTTTAAAGCACCTTCCGATGATTTCATATCATTTAATTTGAATCCTGCAAGTGCATATGAAGTTAAAGCAGTAAGCTCCATACCGCAGAATAATAATAGAAAATTCCGTGATGAAATTGCAACAAAAATACCTACGACCGATGATAACATTAAAGTAATAAATTCAAACTTTAATTCCTCAGCAACAAGAATAGAGTAATCACGGTATATAATCATGGAGATAATAGTGAATAGTAGCGCTATGCTTTTACTAATACCGATATTTATTCCGGTAGCAAATGAGTACCATACTCCTTCATAACTTGAGTACTTCAAGGTAAGAAAAATTGATAATATGCATAGTAAAATAATAATATTAGAAATAATTCTATTTTTATTTGGGATCATTACGGCAAAAAACTGCCCTAAAAGTGCTATTAAAGTCAAAGTTATTTCAGGAAGTAGCAGTAGCATATAAAACTAATATTATTTATGGAAATATAGATATTAGTAAATAAATCATTTTTTATCAACAAACTTATATATAATATTGAACTTTAATACTACCTCTAATTAAAATTATTTTCTTCGTAAAGTTATATTATACAAAAAAAGCCTAAACATGATGAGATTGTACGTAGTGCATTTGAAAACCCTATAGTTGCTAAAGCCCTCTACAGCTTAGTTCTAATAATCCTTCTTTGTCCTTATTATTTAGCAGACTTCGTATCCTGTGCAAATATATTATTACCGGCTATTAAAATTCCTATGGCTAATATTTTAGATGTTCGTTTCATATTTTTATATTTCATAACTATAAGTGCTAATTTTGTTGAGTGTATAATTTCTTATACATTAATAATTAATAGTTGTAATAAATATAAAAATAAATTATTTTGGTTAATCAATTTTAAATTGCTTAAATAAAATTAAATTCTTAAACTCACACCTATAATTGTTTTAATCTAATTAGGTTTTCTAATAAAAATATACTTTCTACCATTAAGTAAAAATATGAAGCCTTCTACTTCAAAATCATTAACTGACAAGTTAAGAATCTTATTATATAGTTCTCACGATACTTTACCAAAGCTAATAGAAGATACGAAAATCAAAGCTCAGTCTTTAGATGAATATTACGTAAAATTACAGATATTATTGAGTGAAGACGATGAAGCAGCTAAAGCAGCATTACGCGATAAAGTTGTCGGAGAAAAGAGATCGATAAGACATAGAGAATATTTTTAAAGCCATAGATAAGATACGGAAAGATAAGAGAGCTGTTTAATAAAAATTATCAAGTTCAAGAAGAAAAAATTGATAATATAGTTAAGTAAGTCACTAAATGAAGAACATAAGTTTGAGATATTTCGCAGAACTCTACCTAATAAAAGTGAATCAGAAATAAAAAATATCATTGAGCAAGTAAACAGAATAAAAGCAGATGTCGGTAAAGTACTGTTTTATTCGGTAGTGCAGGAATAGGTAAATTAATGCATTATATATTTGGGGAAAAGGGGAGTTATGGAGCGATAAGTTTGATTATGTTTTTAGAGTTAGGTTAAAAAAATTATTAAATGAAAGTTGGAAAGACGGTTATAGTGGGTATTTTGATATTAATAATTTATCTCAAAGTAAGCTTAATTGTTTTATCCATTATTGTTTAGGCAGTAGTGAAAGTACCTTAAGTGTTAAGGAAATAATGGATATCCAAAATAAAGATAAGATGTTGTTATTACTTGACAGGTATGACGAAGTAGCACATCTAAATACTCGAGATGAATTTAAAAAGTTAATTTAGAATATAAAAACGTAATAATGAGTTCTAGACCTAATGCGGTTGTAGAAGAAATGCGTAACAGGTTTGCGCGGAAAGTAGACAATACAGGCTGGGATAGTGAGGGAATAGAGCAGCAATATGTACATAAAATTTTGAGTATGATAAAGAGCTAGGAGTGGCAATTAAAAAGCTTTTTGAATACTCATAGCCAAATAAAAGAAATATGTGAAGTTCCTATCAATACTGCATTAATATGTTTGGTTTGGAGTGATCAAGATATAAGGGATCAGTTTCACAAAAACAGCGATGAAGATTTTAATATAAGTCGTTTATATAGTGAAATAATAAACTGGCTTAATAATAGGCATCTAGAAAAAAACCAAAATAAATATAAAAATAAAGATGAAGTTATAGAACAAGGATGATTAAAAAGAGAAGGAAGTAATTATCAATTTATTCACTTAACTATTCAAGAATTTTTAGCCGCATGTTATTTAAAAAATCAGTTAACAGATAATAATACAAAACACAAAGCAGCGAGCTTTATAGGTAAGCATAGAAACGAACCGAAATATCTAATGACTGAAGGTTTTAGCTGGAATAGTTAGTAATGATAACAAACAAGAGTTAACAGAAATATTTTGGGAAGCTGTAACATGTAATGTTGATAATGTAATGTTGATAGGATATTAGAATTAGGGATTGCAAGAAAGATTATACTCTTAATGCATTTATTAGCTCAAAGCAAAATTAATGGGAAATTTGATAGTAGAATACCGAATTTAAAACAAATACAAAATTTAATAGATGAAGTTGTGCTAAAAGATATTACGGGTTGGGAACAACATATAATAGACAGCGGTTATTTATCGGAAGCGATTGTTAAAACAGTAAATGAAAAATTACAAAACAAAAAACCTGAGCCTCAAGAATTTAAAACAGTTATAGGAATCATCACAGGATTAGCCAATAGAAATGAATGGGGCAGTAAAACAAAAATTTATAAGAAGTTAACAAGCCTATTAGAAATTAAAGATGAACAGTTACAAAAATTAGCCCCAATATTAGATGAGACGATAGATCAGACAGTATTACAGGAAAGCTTAAAAAAATAATACCGTTATTAAATAAAAAGGTATTAAATGAATATGTAAATATAATATTGATTGAAATAATTAATATTATGCCTAATTTAGATATAAAAATATTAAATCAGTATTAAATCAGGTAAAAAAATTATACAACAAATACTTTTAGTTACTAAAAGCTTAGTTAAGATAGTAAATACAACACCTCATTATAGCACCCAAGGCATTTAATGCACTGCAAGAATTATTTAATGATCCTATAGAAAATTTCAAGTGCGAGGTAGTTTCAGTTTTAGTTGAAATAGTAAAAGCAAAGCCTAGTTGAGTAAAAGAAGCATTGAACATATTAAAAACACTAATCCATAATGCTAATTATGTCAAATTTGATACTGTGCAATGTTTAAAATCAGAATAACTATTTGGTAACCCTAATAATGAAATTTTATATCAAGCTACTCGAAGCTTAACTGAAATGCTAAGTGTAGTGCATGAACAAAAAGCTTTAAATACACTGCAAGATCTACTAAATGATTCTAATATTTATATTAAGGCTACGGCTGTTTTAAGCTTAGATTTAATATATATTGTACCAAGTTTAACATTAGCAATATTTAGTATATTGAAAGAAGTATTAAACGATTCCAGCAACGAAGTCAAAATTGTAGTTATTTGGAGCTTAACTGAAACAGTACGTATAAAATCCTAGTTTAGCCCAAGAGACATTAAAAATATTGAATACACTACTTAATAATCCTAGTAATTATATTGAATTCACAATCGCCAAAATCCTAGGTTGGATAATACAAATAAAACCCAATGTATCACATGACGCATCTAAAATACTGAAAAATCTATTTAGTAATTCTGACTATCTTATTAAATCCGAGTCTGCTTTAAGTTTAGTTGAATTAGGCAAGGTAAAACCGGCAGAAGAAGCATTTAAAGTGTTCAAAGATATACTCAGTGACCCTTATGTTGACAGATATGCTAAGTATGAAGCTGCTTGGAATTTAATTAATATAATAAATATAAGATCATTTGATAAAGCTAGTTATAAACAATTTAATGAATTATTAAAAATAATTTACTTAATTAAAATTGAAGCATTCCAATTTTGAAGCATTCCAATTTGATGAAGATTTACACACAAAGGCAAACACCATCCTACACACAATAACCGATTACATCACTCAAGAATATGCAAAAATAAGGTTAAAAACCAGTAATTTTAAATTACTAGATGCCGGGGCAAATATAAAGATTAGATGCCTATGAAATTTAAGATAGATAGCCACAATAAAACACTAAAAGCTAGTGGAACAATACAAAAAGCAGAAATCTTTAGAGAAATTGAAAGTTTAGCACAAGAAAGCCTATTATTATACGATTACTGTAATGCATTTTATTGGAATATAAAAAATATCATAAATGTTTGCTGTATTGCTGAAACTAAAATATTTAAAAATAATATTAATGAGCAAGAGGGTATAATAAAAATATTAGCAAAAGGTATAGATTTAATAACGCAAAGTTTCTTAATAGATATATTAACAGATTTGGCTTGCAGTATAAGTAGCAGCAAGGCGTGAGAGAAAGCATGGAAATAAAGTAATTAGTATAAACGATATTATTCGCAATAAAATTGGAATGGAAGATTTAGACGATAACTTAAAGAAAATAGCTATTATTAAAACACAAGAACGTAGAAACGAAATAATAAATCAAAAACACCTATATCAAATTCTTATTCCACTAAATTTCGAGCTAATATAAAAGCATTAGGTAATGTAGTTAAAGAATTTGGGCTTCCTAAAGCTATAGAAAGACATGATAAGGACAATATAGCTGTGCAACTAGCTTTAAAGGACTCTATTTTATTTATTGAATCTTTATATACAAACCGTGATGATATATTGCAATGAAAAAAAACGATTTTTACGTGCAGGATGAAAAGGGTGAAAATAGTAATATTGTCTAATGTTAATCTCTTCTGACACCTTAATAAATGTAAAATCAGATAAGTAGCAATTGCCACTCTCCTCAGAATCGTGTATGCTGGTTTTCCCGCACACAGCCCAAACCTTGTTAGACCCCCAGAGCTATTTGGTTGTGTGTCACCTTACTCCCATTCAATGGAGCGTTTTATTATGAAACTAATGCACATGTGATGAGTTTCTTTTGAGTCGGCTCACGCTTTTCAAAATATTTCTTATATGCCGGATCATATATTGTAGTATCCATTTTAACTTTCACATGTCTTACAATCGGTAAATATTTCATTTTGAGTCTCTTTATTCATACTCTTGGTTTCATCTAGTGACATAGATGGTTGCCTAGCGGAAACAACTCTTTGATACAACCTCGTGTCACACACTATTATATGGCTTTTTGGTTATTTAGGTATATGTGTTAAATATTGCTGGATATCATAGAAAGTACTAAAAAACACAAAATTTCTTTTCATATATCCGTTAGTGTTTTATAATGGCATACAAAAATATACTGCTCCTTTAAATTTATGGGAATTATTTGAAAATAGTGAATTAGTAAAAGCTACTTGGATTAATGATTATCAGCTAATTAATGTTCATGAAATTCCTGATGAAAAATTGACAAAAAATACTTGGTCCGGAATTTTATAATTTTTTATGAAGCACATTCATACACGAGATTTGTTAAAGAGATGGTAAGAAATAGCGGACCTTTTACCTATATGTGCTGAGGTTAATATAGGGATTGATTATATAGAGTGAATTTTATTCTAAACTTTGACCAAACTTGGTCAAAAAAATAGAAAAAATACTTAAATCACAATTAATATAGCCAAAAATTTAATCAAAGCCGGTGTAAAAACTGATTTAATAGCTACCTCAACCGGATTAAAGAAGGAAGAGGTTGAAAAACTTAAATAAATTACTTATACATGTATTTATTATCATTTATATTAGGAGGATTAAATGCATTACTCCGTCAATTACGTTTATCAATTAGCTCTATAGAGTTTTATAAAGACGTATATAAAAACTATCAAGGGTATGGAATAAGATATGTATTTACCTTATCTTTTATCCCATCAATAATTTATTGTATTTTTATATTAAATTACATAATAACTTTAAAAGATTATTTTAACGGAATACAATCATCAAAAGTTACAGCCAACATTGAATATATTATCAATCAATTACCGGAAATTAAATATAATAATTCAAACATTTCAGTTGAAGAAGTAGAGCCTATATATTTATATAGCAAGAATAACAATAAAATAGTCGTCATTGATACAAAAAATCAAGTTTCTAACAAAGAAAAAAGCAAAATACCGTTTGTACTTGAAGAGAATAAGCTGAAGATAAATTTAATTGTAGCCAATACTAAGAAAAATTTCCCAAGTACTGTTAACTATTCTGAGATATTCAAGCAAAATGAAGTAATTTTAACTCCTGAAATAATAAAAAAATATTTTGCCGATAATTTATTATATGCACCAAATTTATTTATTTATTTCGGTATGCCGGCTATTATATTATTTTGGTTTGTAACATTCTTATTAGAGAGAAGTATTATAGTTTTGTTAGTATATAGCTTAGCTAATTTACTTACTACTAAAACTTCAATACAAACTTCTATAAGGCTAGTAATGTTTTCAAGCGGAGTCTCGATAATATTACAACCGATTATTATTATATTAATACCGGAATTAAGCATATTATTACAGCTACTACAAATGTTTACAACTTGTTTAGTATTTGTCGCTATTTGGCAAATTAACAAGAACCTATCGCACTATATATAAGAAAAATCAGTTATCATATAATATGTGATTTTAAATCCTCAATTTACTAAAAAAACAGCCTATTATTAAAAAAATAAAAGTTTTTATTGTTAAAATGAAGCCTAAAGTTATTTATTTATAAATTTAGGTAATTTAAATGGGTAAGGAAAAAAAGAAAGTAAGGTTTGCAGAAGAGCCGCCAGTTAAGGAATTTTCACAAGATAAAGAAGCAACAGCAGTAGACCTTATAAGAGGAAGAGTAATTAATATTTATGATAAAGGTGGCTACTTAAATCCGGATCAATTGGTAATTCATGAACGAGAAGCTATTGGAGTAAAAAATGTTGAAGTAAAGAGAAATCTAAATGTCTTTCAACAAATTTTCGCTGCAGTAGGTCTTATAAAGGACACAAAAACAATCAAAGAAGATTTTACTTATACTACCGGCGATATACAAGGAATATTAAAGGATAATGGTCAATTTATGAATAATTCTGAAGAAATTAGAAAATTTGTTGATAAAAATAGAGATATTCAAATTGCAGATATTGACGGTATCGGTATTGGTAATTTAAATCATCAGGGTAAAATACAAATTAATGCAAAGTTTGGACTAAGTAATGAAAAAATTATTCTTTATAAGGATGGTCAATTAGCGGCTATTGAAAGAAAAGGTCCACTTATAAATCAAGAAGGAGCGCCTTTATACAAAGATAACTGAGTCCAAAACGATAATAAAGTTTATCTAGTGGGAGATGCCGGAAGAAATATTGATACACCTTTTAGAGATCCAAAAACTAGAGTTAGAGATAATTGGAATAGATTAATAAAGAAATTTAAGCATGCTTTAATACCGGAACATGAGTTAGGAAAATTAAACGATGCTATAGTAGATTCTGTAAGAGTTAAAGTAGTTAATCCAAATCCAAAACTTGCAGAACATCATCTTCAAGAAATAGCTCAAGGTAAACAAATATGGGATGGGCATGGATTTGAAATATTACGTATGGGACCAGAGGAAAAAATCACCAATTATTCTATGATACCTCCTCTCAAAGATTACTTGATGCTAACGGTAAAGTAGCTTCTACTATCGGTAAAGAAAGTAAAAGCATGAATAATGTTCAAGCATTTGTAATGGGAGAGGATGGAACAAATTTATATGGGTACTCATAAAAATCAATATTTGCCAAATACTAAAAATCTTGTTTACGGTTCATTTTTAAGTGGAAAGCCTGCGGAAGCAGCAGGAGTTATAGGTATAAATGATAGGGGAAAAATTGATTACCTTCGTAATAATAGCGGTCATTATCAACCTGAAGTTTTAGATATGTACCGTGCTGTAAAAAAAATACAAGAAACTATGCCCGGTGCTTTAGATAAAAATTGTCAAATCGATATTCAAGGGCATCCACGAATAATTGTTACTGATTTTGTAAAAAATATGGAAACCAAAGTAGGTTTCGGAAAAAATGCTAAAACTCATTATGAAACACTAAGAGAGGAAAGAATAGAGAAAATTAAAAACTATCAAGCTAATTTAGAAAATATTGCTGCTTCTTCAAAACCTAAAGCTAGAAATAGGACAAAACAGAGGGCGTGTAATTAACTATTTATAATTAAATTTCATTCCTGCGAAAGCAGGAATCCAGCTAAATTTCATACTCCGGCATTGTTGCGTGGATTGGTAAAACCCACTATGTCACCTAGTTCGCTTGACCACTGGGACCATAAAAATAATTTAAAGTACTAATATTTAAGTTGGGTCCAGCTACAAGCTTGCGGGATGATAACAAAGCAATTTTGGATTCCCGCTTCTAGCTAGGAATGACATCGAAGGTATTTTTTGCACCATGCAACAACGTTCCTATGTAATGTTGGATTAATCACTTAATTTATAATAATATTCTCTCCTTCTTTTCTACTTCTTGCTACACAATTAAATTTTAGTTTATATTAACAAGCTAATTTTTTATTAAATAATATAATTATATACTTGACTAAATTACTTGGGTATTGTAGATATTAAACAATTTGAAGTTTTAATAGGTTGGTTATATGATGCTGACGACGAAAGGCAGATATGCCGTAATGGCAATACTTGAAATGGCTTCAAAATCAAGTGCCGAACCGGTCACTTTGAATGAAATGTCCGTAAAACAAAATATATCGCTTAACTATTTAGAGCAGATATTTTCTAAACTTAAAAACGCTGATCTAGTTAAGGCTATTAGAGGATCGAAAGGTGGGTATATTTTAATAGGTAACCTAGAAGAAATAAAAATTGCCGATATTATGGACGCCGTTAACGAAAATTTTATAATGACTACCTGCTATAAGAAGTCAGTTAAAACTTGCGTGCCTGATACAATAAAATGTAATTCGCATAAATTATGGCAAGGTCTTGGTAAGCATATTAGAGATTATTTTGAAAATATCTCAATTAAAGATGCTTTAAACTCAAATTTAAATATATGATATATTTAGACCATAATGCTACTACTTTTATCGACCCTAGAGTTAAGGAATTCATAATAAGTTTAATGGACAAGGAGCTTAACCCTTCATCAACACATAGCTCAGGTAGATTTGCTAAGAATCTCATAGAAACGGCACGCGCACAAATAGCGGCGGCTCTTGGTATAACCTTATCATCTAGAGAATATGATATTACTTTTACTTCATCAGGGACTGAAGGTAATAATTTAATAATGAAAAATTTTTATGACGGCGATATTTTTATTTCAGCTATTGAACATTTATCGATCTATAACCATATAAACTACGCTCCAAATATTAAAGTTATAAGAGTTAATATGCAAGGGTTAGTTGATTTAGAACATTTAGAAGAGTTGTTAGCTCAAAGTAATACTAGTAAAAAACTTGTTTCCGTAATAATGGCTAATAATGAAAGCGGAGTTTTACAAGATATAGCTGAGATAGGTAAAATAACTAAAAAATATGAGGCAAAATTTCATAGCGATTTAGTGCAAGGTTTTGGCAGAATACCAATAAATATCAAAGCATTAGGATTAGATTTTGCTACAATTTCAGGGCATAAAATAGGAGGGGGGCAGGGTGGTGCTGCTTTAATTTCTAGCTGTAATTTTCAAGTTACTCCAATGATTATAGGAGGAGGGCAGGAAAAATCAGTACGCTCAGGCACTGAAAATGTTTTAGCAATTGCAGGATTTGGTTTAGCTTCTGCATTGAGGACAGACAATATCTCAGAAAATTATATAAAAATCAAAAAGTTACAAGAAAATTTAGAGAGAAAATTAAAAAAATATCCTAATGTAAATATTGTTAGTAATAACGTAGCTAGGTTGCCTAATACTACCTTAATTACTATACCAAATACGGATGCACAAGCGAAATTAATCGGGTTTGATTTACATAATATTTGCGTAAGTTCCGGTTCTGCTTGTTCATCGGGAAAAATATCTAAATCGTATGTATTAACCAATATGGGTGTAGGGGAAGAAGAAGCAAAATCTTCGATTAGGATATCTTTAAGCCATACTAATACGGTAAGTGATATAGAGGCTTTTATAGAGGCTTTTGAGGAGATTTACGATGTCATTCCTAGCTAAAAGCGACGTTGTTGCACGGCTCCGTTTATGTCATTCCCGCTTCCGCGGGAATGACATCGATGACTGTTTAAACTATACCAAAACATGAATTAATTTAACCATATGAACCCACAATTAAACAAATTAACCTTACCGATATATATGGATTATCAGGCGACGACTCCAATAGATCCAAGAGTAATGGAGGCAATGTTGCCTTATTTTACTACCAAGTTCGGCAATCCTCATTCACGCAGCCATTCTTTCGGTTGGGAGGCAGAAAACGCCGTTGAAGAGGCAAGGAGTATGGTAGCAAAGTTAATAGGAGCGGATACTAAAGAAATTATTTTCACTTCCGGTGCAACTGAGTCTAACAACCTTGCAATAAAGGGAATAGCAAAATTTTACAGCAATAAAAAGAATCATATTATTACCGTAGTCAGTGAACATAAATGCGTACTTGATGCTTGCAGGCATTTAGAGCAAGAAGGTATAAAAATCACATACTTACCGATTAAGCCAAATGGAATAATCGATTTAGAAACTCTAAAAAATGCCATTACCGATCAGACTATGTTAGTTTCAGTTATGGTGGTTAATAATGAAATAGGTGTTGTTCAGCCTTTAAAGGAAATCGGGAAAATTTGCCGTGAAAAGGGCGTTTTTTTTCATTCCGATATTGCTCAAGGTTTTGGTAAAATTCCAATTGATGTTAACGAGTTTAATATTGATCTTGCCAGTATCTCAGGGCATAAAATTTACGGTCCGAAAGGAATAGGGGCATTATATGTAAGGAAAAAACCTCGTGTGCGTGTTACACCGCTCATAAACGGTGGCGGGCAGGAGAGAGGTATGCGTTCAGGTACGCTACCGACTCCTTTAATCGTAGGGCTTGGCATGGCTGCTGAAATAGCGTATAGTGAGATGGAAAAAGATACTAAGCATGTAAATTACTTATTCGACAGATTTTTAAATAATATACATAAGCGAATTTCAGAAGTGTATTTGAACGGCGATAAAAATCAAAGATATAAAGGTAATGTAAATTTAAGCTTTGCCGGAGTTGAAGGAGAATCCATTATCCTTGCCATTAAAGATTTAGCGGTTTCCTCCGGTTCTGCTTGTACTTCTGCCTCTTTAGAGCCATCATATGTTTTACGTTCTATGGGAATCGGTGAAGAGCTTGCCCATACTGCAATTAGGTTCGGCATAGGTAGATTTACTACCGAGCAGGAAGTTGACTACGCAGTAAATTTAATATGCTCAAAAATCGATAAACTAAGGGAATTAAGTCCTCTTTGGGAAATGATGCAAGAGGGAATTGATTTGAAAAAGATTAAATGGGCTGTACATTGAGAATATCGTCATTGCGAGCAGCCGTAGGCTGCGTGGCAATCTTGTCAAATATCCTGAGATTGCTTCGTCAAAACTTGCAGTTTTTTCTCGCAATGACGGCTCAGGTATTCACGCAAGTATAACATACAAAACCAAATTTTAGAGAATAACAATGGCTTATAGCAAAAAAGTGATAGATCATTATGAAAATCCTCGTAATGTTGGATCGCTTGATAAAGAAAATAAAAATGTTGGTACAGGACTAGTTGGAGCTCCTGCTTGCGGTGACGTTATGAAGTTACAAATCGCAGTTGATGATGACGGGATTATTACAGATGCTAAATTTAAAACATTCGGCTGCGGTTCAGCTATTGCTTCAAGTTCTTTAGTAACGGAGTGGGTTAAAGGAAGATCGGTAGAAGATGCTGAGACTATTAAAAATACCGAAATAGCAAAAGAATTGTCACTTCCACCGGTAAAATTACATTGCTCATTACTTGCTGAAGATGCAATAAAAGCAGCTATAGCCGATTACAAACAGAAAAAAGAAAGCAAAAAAGACTCTTAAAACATGAAAAATGTTATTTCATTAACCGCTTCTGCTGCAAAGCAAGTAAAATTGCTAATAGCAAAACGTGCCAAGCCTACATTTGGTATTAGGGTAGGGGTTAAGTCAGGCGGTTGTGCCGGTCAGACTTATTATGTGGAATATGCCGATAGTAAAAATCAATTCGATGAAGTAGTTGAAGAAAAGGGCGTACGGATACTAATCGACCCAAAGGCATTAATGTATATTCTAGGTTCTAAAATGGACTATGTAGAGACTAAATTCAAATCCCAATTCACTTTCACCAATCCCAACGAAAAAGCTAATTGCGGCTGCGGCAAATCTTTTAGCATGTCACACTTTAAAATCAATAATTGATTTCTTTTCTCCGCTTAATACAGAAGAAAAGGAAAGAGGGGCTGAAATTAGACTTATGAGAGATGCTGATATCGAAAATGATAAAAGTCTATTCTAGAAGCAATAGTAAAATCACTGCACGATATTAAACCAAATGATCATTACATTCTGCTTGATCTTCAGTATTATAAACAGATCCATTTGGGTAATATGATGTTTTCTAACTTTTCTTCTGATTCGGCACTGTGGATGTTTTGAATCTTATCCAAATTTCACCAAGAACAGTTTATATTATTTAATAAAATGAGCATGGAATCAAAATAATTCAAGGTAATAAAGTACATGACCGTGATAATATAGAGGGGATAAAGATTGAGCAAGAGTATGGATATTCGGTTTATAATATTAAAGTTGATGGTTTAGAATCTGCTGAATATGTTTTAAATGTCAGTAATATTAAAAGTTTGGATTCTGATAAACAATTGCTGTTGTTGGAGGAAATCTTAAATTTAATAATCAAGGCGTCCCTTTCTCTATTATTGCAGAGAAGGTAGAAAATATAGGTTTTGATTTAAGAGCAGCCTCTACTTTTCAAGAGATATTCGCAAAAATGTTTTCGTACTTTTGTTTTTCTATGAAAATATATGATTTGAAAAACAGTCATATTGTAGGAGGAAAAGATACTAGTGGGCATTATGAATATGTTAATAATACAAATACAACCGGACATTTAGACAAGTTTCAGGATAATGAAATTGTATTCTATGAAAACCCTAATGGTAATTGTTTTTTAGGTAATCAGTTGGATATATTAGGTCAATTGATGGATTCATGATAGGGGGAGATTACAAATCCCACTTGGTTAATTACCCACTATGTATTATTCTATAAGCTATGATATAAAATATGATATAAAAAGTAATTTGTATGACTCAAGCATGTATATTAAAACCGGATACGAAAGAAGCATAACACTTGGTAAATTAGCTAAAGGAGTAAGTAGCTTTCACGTTATTGTTAATAGTAAAAAAGCTATCAATCTTTTGTTTAGAAATCAAGAGTAAAATAATTATAGTAGTTTTAACTATTGCTAAAAATCATTATTTCAGCTATTTTAAAGCTGTTGCTTTAAATTAGATTAATATGTCACAAAAATTAGGTTTCTGGGAGGTTTTTGCCTTAGTAACCGGCAGTCAAATCGGTACTAGCGTTTTTATATTGCCGTTAAGTTTAGCACCGTTCGGTATATACAGTATTTGGGGCTGGGTACTTTCATTATTCGGTGCTATGAGTATAGCACTTGTATTTTCTACCCTTTGTGCAAAATTTCCTAAAACAGGAGGTCCGCACGTTTATGTACGGGAAAATTTCGGGGATAAAATAGCTTTTTTTACCGGTTGGACTTACTGGGTTATATCCTTTGTCAGTACAAGTATAGTAGTCATTTCGGCAATAGGTTATCTAACGCCTTTTTTTAAATCACAAGCGATTTTAGACTTAATATTACAGATCATATTATTAGGTGCTATTATGGTTTTAAATTTAAAAGGTCCTGAAGTAGCAGGAAAAGCAGAGTTTTATTTAACTCTCTTAAAATTTGTTCCATTGCTTGTAGTAGGTTTATGTGCTTTATCACATTTTAATATAGATAATATAACTATTGCCGAGGAAGTAGAGAATTTAAGCATTCCGAGTATTATGGGAAGAGTTGCACTTCTTACTTTTTGGGGATTTATCGGCGTAGAATGTGCAACTACCACGGCAGGTGCAGTAAAAGATCCGGCAAAAACCATTCCACGAGCCATAATAGTTGGAACTTTTTGCGTAGCAGTGTTATATATTATTAATAGCATAGGTATAATGGGCTTAATCCCTGCTTCTGAACTTATTAGTGCTAAAGCTCCTTATGCCAATGCCGCTGCATTATTATTCGGAGGTAAATGGTCAATCGTAATTACGGTTATAGCCTCGATTATATGTATAGGTACGCTCAATGCTTGGGTTCTAACTAGCGGACAGATAGCTCTTGGGCTTGCAGAAGACGGTTTATTACCGAAATTTTTTGCTAAGAAAAATAGCAATAATGCTCCAACTCACGGAATTATTGTAAGCTGCCTTGGCATTGTGCCGTTATTAGTCTTTACGGTAAATGATAATTTTGCCAAACAGATTACACAAATAATAGATTTCTCGGCAATAACATTCTTATTCATCTATTTAATTTGTAGCTTAGCTTTCTTAAAGGTGATTTTTAGCTCAAAAAAAAATTTTTCTTATTATTATTTACTTATAGCTATAATATCGATTATCTTTTGTGCATGGGTTATCTATGAAACACCTGTTAAAACTCTGATTATAGCTAGTTCTTTTACTATCTTTGGTATTCCTTTGTATTATGGATGGTATAAATGTCATTCCCGTCTATGAGCGTTGCCTAGCTGGATGCTGAGCCGTCATTGCGAGCGGCTGCAAGGAGCGTGGCAATCCAGAAAAAATAATAAAAAAATTCTGTAAATCAGAATTTTTTAACTGGATTGCTTCGTCAATTACTTAAGTAATTTCCTCGCAATGACGGTTCAGTCTCCAAGCAGGCAAGAGCACGACATAAGAGATATAAACATGACAAAAATCCGCATTAATCTGCTTAGAAATTTATTCACAGAATATGATATAGACGGTTATATAATTCCGTCTAACGATAAATATATGAGTGAATATGTTCCAAGCTATGCAAAGAGACTTGAATATATAACAGGTTTTACTGGTTCAAACGGTATAGCGATTATATATAAAGATACAGCATTATTCTTTACCGATGGACGTTATTTAGAGCAAGCAAATAAAGAGCTGGATTTAGAGCTTTTTAAGCTTTTTGACTTAAAAGATATATCTAAGTTTGGTAAAGATGCAAAAATAGGATACGATTCTGAATTATTTACTTATCCCACTATATCAAATTTAAAGTTCAATTTTCAGAAGATTAATGGAAATTTAGTTGATAAGATTTGGCAAAATCAGCCGCTAGAGCCAAACTCTAAAGTTTATTTGCATGATATTAAGTTTGCGGGCGTTAGTCATACTGATAAAATAAGTAAATGTCGTGAAATTTTTTTGGATTCCCGCTTTCACGGGAATGACACCGAGCAATCTGCCTTAGTCATTCTCGATAGCTCCTCCATATGTTGGTTACTAAATTTGCGGGCTAGTGATGTTGCTTATACGCCTTTAATGTTTGCAAAAGTTATACTCACTTCTACACAATTATATTTGTTTATAAATCCTACAAGAATCAATGCCGAAATTATTAATGCTCGTCCTGAAATAACGATTTTACCGGAAGAAGAATTTGAAAATATTTTAAGAGATAGTGAGAATAAACATCTTTCCAAACCAGCTTATAGAGAGGAACTTAAAGGAGATACGAAACGCAGCACCGCAGCGTACACAAGCGTACGTGAGGATGCGCGTATCGGATCGATGTCTAAATTACCTCTAGAAGCGACATGTGGGCAGATGTCTAATATTTTTATTGATGATACTATAGCATCTGTTCATATAATGGACTTAGTAGCTGATAAAAAAGTACAAAAAATTACCGATCCATGCTTAATGCTTAAAGCTTGTAAGAACGATGTAGAAATTAAGCATGCAATCGATTTGCATATTAAAGATGCAGTAGCTTTATGTGAATTTTTTGCTGATTTTTCTCAATGTCATCCCCGTGAAAACGGGGATCCAGAAAAACATAATATGGATTCCCGCCTTCACGGGAATGACATAGGAAATAACGAATTGACCGAGTATTCCCTCGGTTTAAAGCTTACAGAGCAACGAGCTAAACAAGAGGGATATGTTTCGGATAGTTTTCCTGCTATTTGCGGATTTCAGGAAAATAGTGCTATTATTCATTATAGAGCTGACCAAAAAACTGCTAAAAAAATTGAAGGGCAGGGGATATTACTGATAGATTCCGGCGGTCAGTATCAAGGTGCTACTACCGATATAACTAGAACAATAGTAATAGGTACGCCGACAGATGAGCAGAAAAAGCGTTATACGCAAGTACTTAAAGGACATATTGCTTTAGCTAAAGCCAAATTCCCAAAAAATATCATCGCAGGAGCTAATCTTGATATACTCGCTCGGCAATATTTATGGCAAGAAATGCTAGATTATCCACACGGTACAGGGCATGGGGTAGGGAGCTTCTTAAGTGTTCACGAAGGACCGCAAAGCATAAATCTTCGTAATAAAACAATACTTAAAGCAGGTATGATCTTATCTAATGAACCGGGTTTTTATATTCCTGGAAAATATGGTATTAGAATTGAGAATTTGATGTATGTAAAAGAAAATAATGGATGGCTTGAGTTTGAGACCTTAAGCCTAGTGCCTTATGCTAGTAAATTGACTGATATGAAACTACTTAATATTGATGAAATAAACTATATCAAGGAATATTATAACAAAATTAGAGCTAAAATTTATGATTTATTATCCACGCAAGCGAGGAATTGGCTTAATAAGGAAATAAATTTATTTTTACAATCATTATTGTAATTGACGTTTCCGCTATTTATTGGTATAAGGTCTATACATTATTGGGACGTCGCCAAGTGGTAAGGCAACGGTTTTTGGTATCGTCATCCGGAGGTTCGAATCCTCCCGTCCCAGCCATTCGTCAATTTTATTAGAAGCATTGTTCTATAATCTATATTATGGAAAATAAAAGTTAATTTAGTGAATTTAGTGATGGTGCATTCGATTGGATTTGAACCAACGACCTTTGCCTTCGGAGGGCAACGCTCTATCCAGCTGAGCTACGAATGCAAATGCTTTCACGCAATAACTATTAATAAGAGCGATCCAAAATAAATTTAATCATCGAAAACAAATAGTCTTTATAAATATTCTGAACCGGAATTTTATTTAATAACTTACTTGCTTCATTTTCTAAGTTACTCAAATAATTAACTGTTTCATTGTAAATTTCATGCTTTACCATTAAGTCATGTATTTTTACAAAGTCATCTTTAGTACGCTTATCACATTTAATTATATTTTCGAGCCAAAGCTGCTTATCTTGCTCTAACTTATTATATAAAAAAATCAGTGGTAACGTAACTTTTCCTTCTAAGAAATCATCGCCAATATTTTTGCCTATCTGTTTATCATTACCCAAATAATCAAGCAAGTCATCTATAACCTGAAATATCGTACCGAGTAATTTCCCAAAGTCCTGCATATCTTTAGAAATATGGTCTACCTGCTCTGCTATAATAGCTCCAACTTCACAAGCAGCTCCAAATAGTTCGGCGGTTTTAGATTTAACTATTTGCTGATATTCGTCTATAGTTATAATACGTCGTTCATTTAACTTCACTAGCTGTACTACCTCCCCTTCGGAAATAATTGCCGAAGCTTTAGCTAGAACATTCATAGCTTTAATAGAGCCGGAAGCTACCATTAGCTTAAAAGACTGACTAAAGAGGAAATCACCCACTAAAATACTTGTTTTACTTCCCCAAATAACGTTAGCCGTAGGTTTGAATCTTCTTAAAGTGCTGTCGTCTACCACATCATCATGAAGCAATGTGGCGGTGTGAATGAATTCAACGGCACTTGCGAGCTTTATATGATTATCGCCTTTATAATCAAACATTTTAGCAGTTATTATAGTTAAAAGCGGACGAATTCTTTTACCTCCTGCTTCTAGTAAATATTTACCGACCTTTTCTATTAACTCTTCATCACTTTTTAAACAGCTAATGATTAAATTGTTTAACTTAGTTACTGCATCTTTTAAATCTTGCTGTATTTTTACTATAATATTCATGGTATTTTTATAAATTTTTCCGTCATTGCGAGAAAAAATTGAAAATTTTGACGCAGCAATCTCGTGCCAAAATCCTGAGATTGCCACGCTCCTTTCAGTCGCTCGCAATGATGATTAACGAAGTTCATCGAGTATACATTCCTCGAATATTTTGTGATTAACATTAGGAATTAACTCCATAATTTTTTCTTTTACATTTTCACCGGGTTGCACTTTTTTTACTGCTGCTTGATATAAAGATAAATAATATAAAGGTATAAGTTTATTTATATCATCTATATTACCTATTTTAGCTTTGTTTAAATCGGACAAATCAAACATATACTCAATGCTAGCATCAATTAAATTAGATGAATTCGGGTGATCGGAAATAGTTTTTAAAAATGATTTCAAAGCATTCCCGTATACTTCCTTACTCTCTTCCGAAAAATTTTTAAAATCCCCTACTTCGTGTACATATGCACTTAAAACATCTATTATTCTAGAGTAATCATTAATTACTATCGTACCTTTACTGTAAGAATCTTTAAGAGCATTTACTATAGTTTCATTTGTTATATTAAATCCCGATGCGTTTGAATAGAGACTTAAAGCATTTATCTGTGCTCTAGTTAATTTGTTTAATTCAGTCACTAAATTAATATTTAAATTAAAATTATATTCCCTATCTTCAAAAATACTAAAATTATATTGTTTATTATTATTTAAAATATAGCTTAGTTCATTATTAAAATCTTTATATAGCTTATTATCAGAAAGTTTAAATAAATAGGTTTGCTTATCGTAATATTTCTTTATAAATTCTAATGAACCTATTATAAAACCAGGTTTTAGCTTAAATTGCGAATCTACCAAAAGATCAATATTATTATTGCCGAAATCGTTTAACTTACCTTTATATAATAAATTAATATTATTTTCAAAGTTATTACTATTGAGTTTTGCATTAGTAACTTCAATTGTTAAATCTTTAGCAATATCTTTAAAATGCACACTACTAGTACTAATCAAGAAATTACCGGAAAATTTGAAATTATTATTCCAAGCGGGTCTATATAATAATAAACCGGCAGGTATTATTCTATCTTCAAGGTTACTTTGTACTATTTCGGTTTCATAATAAATTTCTAATTTTTGCGGTATGTTATCAAGGAAATCCTGTTTACTTGTATAATATTTACTTTTGTCAAATAACATAGTAAGTATAGTATGATCTTCTTCATATAATTTTTGATTATCGACTAAGTCAAAAATTTCTGTTTTACCGGAAGTAAATTTAATATTTTCTATTAAATTTATAACTTCAAATAAATTTTTTTTAAATCGTACTATTTTAAATAATTTAAAATTTAACGGTATTTTTGTTGATAATATACAGTTCTCATTATAAAATCTTACTCCAAAGCCTCTTTGAACTGGCTTAAATTTTCCGAATGCTTCTCCGGAAAAATGTATAAATAATTTCTGCTTAAGTAAATCATAACCGATATTTATCGGTGTGGTAAATTCAGTTGCTCTATTAATACTCTCTTCTTGCCAATTAATTACTGAAATACCTAATTTGAAAGGAAAACCATATGGCTGAACTTTAGAAAACTTAATAAGATATTGCTGATTAGGATTATTATCAGCCTCTTCTATATTAAGGTTGGTACCGGCATATTTTTGATTTATAGAGTGTGATAAAGAGAACATAATAGTAAACCACAGCCCACTATATGCGAGTATAATAAAGATAGTTATAAATAATATTATTTTAAGAATTTTTTTCATCTTTAAATCGGTATTATAGTGTGATTTTCTGTTGTTGTATGGATAAGTTCTACGACTGCTCGCAATGATTGGGTGGTATCCACGCAACAATGTCCGCTCGCAATGACGTTTACTTACACAGCTCTATATATTCCTTATTCAATTTTATAACGTTCCAAATCCATAAACTCATCATAACTATAAAAGTTACTAATAGATATATTATAATAGAATCAAAGGTAGCAGTCGGAATAATAATAAATATCAAAGACTGTATAAATGCTCCAAGCGATTTACCGAATTTAGTACCTATTATCTCTACGGCAGCTTTTCCCTTAGTTCTAAGCTCTAAAGATAAAGGAATATACGCCATTTCTTTTGTTGAATCGAATAATGAATATTTGGACGATTTACTCAGTATGTTCTGAATTGCTCCAACAATAATCGCTGCATATAGAAGATTAAAATCACCGCAACATGCTCCTATTTCTTCAATAAAAATTATAAAGATAAAAAACATCAAGCCGGTAATAGACAACATAATAGGAGTTAATAATGCAGAAATGAGCCAACCGAGTCTTCTAAGAATATTACTGCCTATTATCATGAAAGTAACGCATGATATCCCCATCCAAATATTAAACCTGCCCATAAAGTTAACATAGTCTATAGTGTTTGGATGTAATTCTTTTATTTTTGCTTTCCAAGGTCCTTCAACTATATTTATTAATAATCCATAACAGATTATTAATAAGGCAATACGACCTATATATTTTGAGTGAATTACTAATTTGATACTTTCAATTACCGAAAGTTTTGTTTTCATTTTAGCTGTAACTTTTTTTGCATCTAAAACATTTATGGAATCTGTTAAAATAAATCTATTTATTATTCTAAATAGAAGCATAGCAATTATTCCTGCAGTAACAATAATTGACATGATTGGCTGAAGCATTATAGCATTTCCGGCAGATGAATTAAAAGAATCCGGTAATAATTCTGAATCAATGACGTCCTGCTCGCTTGAGAAAAAGACAAGTACGCTGCCTGCTATTATAAGACCGATATTACCGACCATTCCAAGAACGGGATAGAATCTTTTAGCTTTAGAAGTATCAAAAATGTGATTGGCAAACTGCCAAAACATTAAGTTTATAACTACTGCACTCCATAATTCTGCGAAAATATACATCAGTGCATAACTCCATTGACTACCTATTTTAATAAACCATTTAAAATTAGGGTATGAAGCAATTAAGTTATTTATCATTTCATCATTAGGATGATAAATATCTTGATTTGGATAAATAATATAGGCAAATAATAAGAAAAATAGTAAAAAACTACCGACTATAATGTAGAAAATATATTCAAAATTTAATTTATTACTAAGCTTAACATAAAGTACGGTAAAAATTACGCACGAGGGTAATACTAACCATAATTTTAAGAAGCTAATAATTTCAGCCCCCATAGAGGGTACTACTAAACTATCTTTGATAGATCTTAAAGCCCCAAAATTAAAAAGGATACATAACATCATTAAAGCCATAGGTATAAATAGCTTTAATTCTTTCCTTTCTATAGGCCACATTATTTCTTTAACTTTTTCAAAGAAAATTTTAGGCGGTAACATTTTTATTGTAACCTTACAT
The DNA here is from genome assembly GCF_000016625.1 of Rickettsia massiliae MTU5. Lineage (NCBI taxonomy): Bacteria > Pseudomonadati > Pseudomonadota > Alphaproteobacteria > Rickettsiales > Rickettsiaceae > Rickettsia > Rickettsia massiliae. Next base: position 806,396 of record NC_009900.1, on the reverse strand, counting down.
ATTAAAGTTAACTTTTAAATCTCTTAAGTGCTAAAGTCAATTAAAATAATTAATTTATACTACTCCAAGGTGTTATTTCCCTATATCGCCAATAATATTTTGTGATCTTATCTAATTTGTCCTGATTTGTCTTCCATAATTCCTGCTTATCGGTAGTCCATGGCTTAGGTCCTTGCATAGTGTAAAATGAAATAAGAAAAATAAGGGCTTTGAGTTTCAAAATATGTAAAAAAGTTCCATCTCATCGACAAGGGATAAATATAATGAGGAAAGATTTGATCAAAATATAGAATAATCTGATTCTTGACTAACGGGGTCATTAGAATTCATAACAATATGCAATCTATAGAAACTATCTAAGTCACTATTTAGGGCAAGCCTGTAATCGGTTTGTATAGTTTTTTCATTAAAAGATGACCTGCCTAATACATGAATTAAGCTAAGCCTATATAAACATCTAGCAGTAAGTAAGAGAGTAAACTGTTTAAAAAAGGAATCTCATCCGCTGTATAACCGCTATAATATTTTAGGAAATCATCATCATTTTTTATTTCTAATATTTCTTTTACTTTTCCTTCGTGACCTAAAATAATGAGTTTAGCTAACATGACGAGGTTATAAGAGCTGCATTTGAAAACCCTATAGTTACTCAAGAGTTCTTTGAAATCTACCTACCGCCATCAAAACTTTACTTTCTTTTGAAGCTCTTAGAACGGAAAAAGATAGTTTTGTAGAGCGTAGCCTAAAGAAATCTATTGTTTAAATATATGTTAAAAATTGCTGAATATCATAGGAAAGCGACAGGAAATAAAAAATTTCCTTTTGTGTACTCTTGTGTTGTTCTACAATGTTGTACAAAACTATAATGCACCTACTAATCTATTGGAGTAAACAAAGAGAAAATTACTATGGCTAAAGAAATGAAAAAAGAAGGACTTTCTTTAGAATCTATTATGAAAATAACAAAATTAGATAAGAAAGATATTGAGAAATTAAAATAACATGATTACATTACATGCCGCAAATAAACAGAATACTCACATTTTTGCATATTAAGCCTATAGGAACTTAGAGCTAAAGGCATATATACTCGATGAACTTCAAAAATTGGCTACGTTGTCTCATAAGCTCTGCGGTGCTCACGTATTTAAGTATACGCTCCGCTCCTCGCCTTATAGACTCCTTGCTCTTTTTGCAGTTGATCTTTGTCTATCAATTCTTCATTTACTCGAAGTATATAAATTCATGTTAAATAACTCTCGTTTATGTATTATTTGGTTGTTGGGGCTTATTAGCGGTTTTAATCTAATGATTACCGGTAATACTTTAAATTATTGGCTTGCTAAAGAAGATATAGCACTGCAAACAATCGGTATATTATCATTCATAACGCTTCCCTACTCTATTAATTTCTTGTTAGCACCGATTTTTGATGCAGTGCAAATTAAATATTTAAACAAAATATTCGGTCATAGATTATCTTGGATTTGCTTAACTAGTAGTGCATTGATATTTCTTATATATATTTTCAGCTTTCTAGATCCTAGTACTAATCTATTATTATTTGCTTTCACGGCTTTAATTATTTCTTTTTTTAGTGCTGCACAAGATACTATATTGAGTGCTTTAAGAACGGAAATAGTACCTAAAGAATCGCTTGGGTTTACTTCAGGAATATATATATTCGGTTATCGGGTCGGTATGCTTTTAGCCGGTTCCGGAGCTATTTATTTATCTATTTATTTAACATTTAATGAAATATATAAAATCTTTGCCGGTTTAGTATTTATTTATTTAATTTTATTGATTGTAGGAATTAAGTATTGTTATTTAAACGAGAATATACAACATATACAGATAATCAAGAATGATATAAAAAATAATCAAAATAAAAAAAACATAATAAATTTTATATATAATGCGTTAAAACCTATAGGTTCTGTTTATTTCATTATTCTTATATTAATTTTCCTAGTATTATATAGATTAACGGATAACTTAATTAATGTTATGATTAACCCGTTTTTGCTTCATCTTGAGTATGATGCTTTTGCAATAGCAAGCGTTGGAAAGTTTTGGGGAGTTGTAGGAGCTATAATCGGTGGACTTGTCGGCGGTGTTATTATGAAACATAAAAATATATTAAATAGTATATTTTTATTTGGTATTATTCATGCTTTAGGACATATTTTATTTATTTTTCTTGAAATAAACGGTAAAAATTCTTTATTATTATTTATTACGATAGGAATAGCAAGTATTACCGGCGGTATGACGATGACTGCTTATATCGCCTTTATTTCTTCACTCTGTCAAGGTAAATTTCGAGCTACTCAATATTCTTTTCTTTCATCGATGATGGGGATTTCGCGCTCAATTTTTCCTATAATTTCAGGCTATATGGTAGTAAATTTCGGTTGGAAAAATTTCTTTTTATTTACTACTATTATAACTATTCCGTCTTTATTAATATTATTAAAAATAAAAACTAAATTACAATAATGAATGATATATTAAGTATAATATTTTTAATACCGTATACCAAGTATTTTTATATTAAATCAAAGTGCAAAAAAATATCGTCGCTTCAAAAAAGCTCTACCTAGTGTAATTGTTGCTGCGATATGTTATAATAATATACTTATTATACATATAATCGTTTTCAATCATGATTTCTTCTTTATTTTTATGATTTGGTATATAGTAATACCTCTTTTCATAAATTTACATGTTTATTTGTATATGGTTTTTATCATGGGCAATAATTGGTTATAATATTAGAAAATTAAATAAAAATGCTATAATATTAGAAAATAATTAATAAAATAGGAGCAGTAACAATTTGGAGCATCATAGCTCTAGTATATTATTATATCGGACTTGATAAGTTCAATAAAATGGCTATTTAAATGAATAATGATATATTAAGTGCTTTTTTACATGGCATCGTTTTAGCTCTCGGTTTAATAGTGCCGCTCGGAGTACAGAATATTTTTATATTCAATCAAGGAGCAAAACAGCCAAAGTTTAGCAAGGCTTTACCTAGCATAATTGCAGCCTCAATATGTGATACTATGCTTATATGTATGGCAGTTCTTGGGATATCTTTGTTAATTCTTGAAATTTCTTGGTTAAAATTATCTATATTTATTGTTGGATTTATTTTCTTAATTTATATGGGATATAATACTTGGAATCAGCCGCCTATTGATCTTACAATGAATTCCGGGGCTTTTTCAGCTAAAAAACAAATTTTATTTGCTATATCGGTATCAATATTAAATCCGCATGCAATTATGGATACGATTATAGTAATAGGTACTAGTGCTTTAAAGTATAGCGGTATTGCAAAAATTATATTTACCTTAACTTGCATACTTATATCTTGGATATGGTTTTTTGCTTTAGCAGTTGCAGGTTATAATATCAGAAAGCTAAATAAAAGTAGTACGATTTTAACTATAATTAATAAAATAGCTGCTATTATTATTTGGGCAGTTGCTTTTTATATTGGAGTACAAATATTGTATGAAATCGGTTTTATTAACTAGACATATTGAAGAAAATAATGAAACTATCAAGGAAATAAGTAAATATAATTTAGATTTACGTGATATCCATTGTCCTTTAATTAAATATAAAACTCTAGATTTTAATATCGATATTTTAGATAATTACTCGAATATAATAATAACTAGTAAATATGCAGCAAGTATCTTATTAACTGGTCATAACTTAAAACAAGATATTTGGGTAGTAGGTAGTAAGTCAAAACGATTATTAGGCAAGAAAGTAATGTATACTGCTAAAAACGTGGAAGATTTGATTAAGCATTTTCCTCCTGATTTATATGAGCAGACTATATATTTATCTTCAAATGAAATTACTAAAGATTTACCTAGCAAAATAGCTAGACATATCATTTATAATGTAGAATATTTGAATGAGCTGCCCGTATCTATTATAAAAGAATTTAAAAATAATATTGATTTTATATTACTTTATTCTCAAAATAGTGCTAAGACTTTAGTAAAATTATTACTTCAAAATAATTTATTAGAGTACTTACAAGATAGTTTAGTTGTAGCCATAAGTTTGAAAGTCGCAAATATAGTTAGACCTTTTATAAAAAATGTGGTTTATTGTGATGATCAAAACCTTAACGATATAATCAAGTTATTATCTGAAAATGCACAAATTCGATAGTTTCTTTAAAAGCAAAAACATCTTTTTTATAGCAATTATAGCAATAGTAATATTTATCTTATCTTCTTTTACTCTTTATCATAATAGATCCGATATTTTAAAACTGTTTAAAAGTGAAAATAAGGATTTAAGCCAAATTCCTGATCAAGTAGTAGAAAATAAAGAAAATACTACCCTGGAAGAAAAGGAAGCAGCGCCTCTATTATCTACCAAGTCGCTTTTAAATTACGTAAGTTCTTTAAAGTTTCCTGAAGCACCGACTAATTTAGTAGAACCAAAATTAGAAACTGTAGTCAATGCAGCCTCATTCGGATACAAGGAACAAGGAGCGAAGCCTATAACTAATAGGAGAGCGACGAGTGACGAGGTAGGCGGATGGGTATCACTTGACTATATTAATTACTTATTAAATGTAAATCTATTAGTATATAATTTCATGCAAGATAAGGATTATAGTAAAGAACTAAGAATAGTAAAATCCCGCCTGCTGTCTCAAGATATAAGGAATATTTTAAATAACTTAGAAGCATATAATAATTATCTTTTTTCTAAATCAAGTAGTACAGAAGTAATTTTTCCTGCCAACCATAAGTGGCTGGAGAAGTTTATCAAAATTGAAAAAAAACCTTCTGCTATGATGATAAAAGAACAAGATAAAGCTCTAATTTTAGAGCACTTAAACTATCTAATCAATTTTCTTTATTCAGAAAAATTTATGCAGGAGTTTGTAAATAAAGATGTTTAGGTTATTATTAATATGTGCTACTTTTTTACTGCTTTATTTCGGGTTTACTTTTATAGAGAGCTTTGATTCAAAAGTTTTTATTAGTTTATATGATTATAATATTGAGACTACCTTGTTCTTTAGTCTTATTTTAGGGCTTTTATTACTAATTTCTTGTTTTATTGTCATTAGATTTCTAATATTAATTATCGATTTACCATCTAAAATACATAATATTTTTAGTAAACGAAAAATTAATCATGATAGATATGCTTTAATTTTAGCTTTTGCCGAATATATTATGAATAATAAAGCTAAATCTGCTTCTATTGCTCGCAAAAATTTATCTTCTGAAGCTCTAAAAGATTCACAAGAATTCCATAATTTAATCTTAGCCGTAACTGAAGAGGATGTAGATAGAAAAATTTCCTATTTTCAAAAACTTATTACATCTAAAGAATTTGTTTTTTACGGTAGCAAAAATCTAGCAAAACTTTATTATGATAAATCTTTGTATGAGAAAGCAGAAAATTACGCAACAAAGGCTTATAATTTCAATGAACTTGATATTGACAATTTAATTACTTTAATGCGTTGTTATGCTAGACTTTCTCTATGGACGAAATTTATTTTTATAACGAATAAGCTTGCAAAATTTCATAAACATGAGTCTATGCCGGAAATTGCTGAGTATTATTTATTAGCAGCGAAGCAAGAAGTAGAAAGTAATAATACGGCTAATGCTATAGATTATTTGGCAACGGCTGTAGATTTAAATTTTTATAACGACGAATTACTAGAATTTTACTTTAATTTAAATAAATAAGCTTAATGTTAATAAAAAGATCAAAATATTAAAACATGCTTTTCGTATTATATCCCCTCTTTAAAATTAGTGCAACTATTTAAAAAATTTACTTCTCTATCAGATAGGCAAATTTACGAAGAATTAACTCAAGAGTTAGATGCTAAAAAAGATGCAATATTAATTTTGGCAATAGAAGCTTGTTTAGAATTGTAGACGTTGTGATATGGATTCTTTTATGTCATTCCCACGTGGATAACAAATCGTCATTGCGAGCAACCGTAGACTGCGTGGCAATCCGGAAAAATAATAAAAAAAATTCTGATTTACAGAATTTTTAACTGGATTGCTTCGTCAATTACTTAAGTAATTTCCTTACAATGACGACTTGGGTACCTACGCAACAACGCCTGCTCGTAATGACGGATAAGTCGAACCACACAACAAAAACTAATATAAAAATAATTTCTTTGGGCTCTTACTAATTTCTTCATTTACATTATTATTATGGTGATGATAATTAGATTGAATTGTTATTAAATAAGCATTTATTGCTTTAGAAAATTCTTCAGTTTTATAACGAAAGAAGTGGTCAGCTCCATTGATAATTTTATAATCAACTTTAATATGGGATTGTTGTTTAGATAATCTATTTGCTAGGTCTTTTACATCATCTGCCGATACTATACTATCCTTATCTCCCTGTAATATAAACCCTGGAATAGGACAAGGTGAGAGGAATGAGAAGTCATATTTATGAATTGTATTAACCGGCGGTGAAATAGCAATAAAATGATTTATTTCCGGACGTCGCATTACAAGTTGCATAGCTATCCATGCTCCGAAAGAAAATCCTAATATCAGATTAGACTGAGCATTTGGGTTATTCTGCTGTAACCAGTCGAGAGCTGCCCCCGCATCAACCACTTCACCGACTCCGTTATCAAATTTACCTTGTGATCCCCCTACTCCTCTAAAATTAATACGTAAGACGGTATAACCGTTATCTGCTAAAATCTTATAGGCATTATAAACTACTTTATTATTCATATTACCCTCATATAAAGGATGAGGATGAAGCACTAATGCAATAGGGGCGTTAGGCGAGGTAGCTTTTGCATATCTTCCTTCAATTCGTCCTTCCGGACCGTTAAAATAAATTTGCGGCATAATTATTCATAATATTTAATTTATTCGATATGATATTTTACCACTTTTTCTTATTAGTGCAACTATTCTTAATTAAAATATGATTGTATTGACGCATGCCGCCATATATACTAAAATGTAGTCAAATCAGTTGGATTGAATTACAAGGAGCGAGAGGCGCAGCCTATAGATAATAGGAGAGCGACGAGAGACGATGTCAGTGAATGCAAATCATTAATCAATGTATAAATAGCGGCGGTTTGCCTTGCAAACCACATATTAAGATTCCTAATGAAAAGACTATAAAAACTTTTGAGGATACAGATAAGCAAATTGGTTTAACTATTTTAAATAATACAAAAGAAATGTTTAATAAGTTAGGCACCTAATTTGTATCATCATTGCAAGCGACTAAAAAAACCTTGTTGTACGACTTCTATGTCATTCCCGCGAAAGTGGGAGTCTAGAAAAAATCACCTTAATACTAGTAAATTACAGGTTATTGACAAAATAAACCTAAAAAAACAAGTTTTTTATAGGTTTTACTGGATTCCCGCTTTCGCGGGAATGACATATAAAGCTTATCTAAGAAAATACTGCTCGCTCCACTGCATCTACGCTATGTTGCACTAAATCCTTAGCAATTTCTTTAGTAATCATCTTTTTTAGACCGTTTTTAAGTTCTTGTCTAACACATCCAAGCATTTGCGGTTCTGCTACAATAATCAATTCCTTATATTTAGCTTGATCAGCAGTAGTTACTTTCTCTAAATGTTTAATAACGCTCCTTGCTGCTTCTTTATGTTCTATATCTTTTAGCGAAGTATGCGGCTCAAACAACGAAGCCGGTGTAGATTTATTTTGGTAAAGGCTTTGTCTTTTTTTTCTATGGTGGTGATGCTCCTCTAAATCCAAAGATAATTTTAAAGGTGTATTAGTAGTAATTTTAACTCCTTGAGCGTCGTAAAGCATCATTTGCTTACTATCGATAACCGCAATTAATTTTAACGGTGCTGTACTTACCATAAATACCTCCATAAGAACTAAGTTGTAATTTTATGATAATACTAATTATTTTTAAAACCTAATATTAATTTAATAATTTTTGCTTTTCACTGTTAATAATTTGCTCAACCTTGTCATTAAGTATACGTACGTCTGTTTGCTCTATTTCTTCTTTTTCTATTACACCTATAATCTTTATCTTTATAGTTCCAGGTTGCTTAAACCAAAAACCTCTAGGCCAAAATAAACCGGCATTATGAGCCATCATCACAATTGGAACTTTAGTAATTGAAGCAAGCTTTACGGCACTTGGTTTAAATTTTACCGTTCTATCAGGCGGAACTTTAGTTGATTCTGGAAATATTATTAACCATAATCCTTCTTTTATTTTTTCCTGACCTTCTCTTAAAATCTGAGCAACCGAGCTATTAGTACCACGGTCAACCGCAATAGGTTTAACCATCCGAAGTCCCCAACCAAGCAGGGGTATATTAAATAATTCACGCTTTAATACCCAAGAATGTTTAGGAATAATCAGTTGCATAAACATTTGATCCCAAAAGGATTGGTGATTAGACACGACTATTGAAGTAGTCTTCGGTAATTTCTCAAGCCCCTCTACTTCATATTTTAAACTGCAACAAATTTTTGCAAGCCACACAAAAGCATAAGAAAAGATAATGGCAATTCTATATCTTATTTGATAGTTGACATTGAAAAATGTTACGGGTATGTAACATATAAGAAAAAAAATAAATGTAAATAACGATAATAATCCGTAAAATGATAAAATTCTTAAACGCCACAGCATAAATTATTAAGATAATTATATTAATTAAAATGGTATTTATAACATAATTTTACAATGAGTAAAATAAAAAGGTATTAAATGAAAAAAACTGTTCTTTCCGGTGTGCAAGCAACCGGTGCTTTACACCTTGGTAACTATCTTGGTGCAATTAAAAACTGGGTTAAAATGCAGGAAGAATATAATTGTTTTTTCTTCTTAGCAGATTTGCATGCTATCACGGTTGATATTAAGCCATCAGAACTTAACAATTCAATTATGGAGGTGCTTGCTTTTTATTTAGCAGCAGGGCTTAACCCCGACAAAGTAACGATTTTTGCCCAAAGTATGGTGAAAGAGCATACTGAACTTGCTTGGTTACTAAATTGCGTTACACCGCTTGGATGGTTAAAGCGCATGACGCAATTTAAAGATAAAGCAGGTAGTGATCAAGAAAAGGCTTGTCTGGGGTTATTGTCCTATCCGGTACTTATGGCAGCGGATATCTTAATATATAAAGCCGATATAGTGCCTGTAGGTGAGGATCAGAAGCAGCATTTAGAGCTAACAAGAGATATCGCAGGGGTAATAAATAGAAAATTTAACAAAGAAATTCTAAAAGTTCCTGAGGTTTTAATTAGTGCAACAGGCACAAGAATCATGAGCTTACGGGATGGATTAAAGAAAATGAGTAAATCTGATATTTCGGATTTTTCCCGTATCAATTTAAAAGATGATAACGATCTTATTCATCAAAAAATAAAAAAAGCCAAAACCGATCACTTAAGTTTTGCTAGCTATGATAAAGAAACAAGACCGGAAATTAGTAATTTATTAGATATTTATAGAAGTTTATCCGAAGAAAGCTTGGAAAAAATAATCGGTAATTATCAAAACCAAGGCTTCGCAAAATTTAAAGAAGATTTGGCAGAAATTATTATTACAAATCTACAACCGATACGTGATAAATATTTAGAATTAATGAATGATAAAGAATATTTATTAAAAATACTGCACAAAGGAGCAGAAAAAGCAAGAATTAGAGCTTCTGAAACGGTTAACGCAGTGAAAGAACACTTCGGATTTGTAATTTAAATTCATATATTGCAAGATTTCCCTTGAAATATATAAGATTATTTGGTATGAATCTTCTTGGATAGGTGGCCGAGCGGTTTAAGGCACTAGTCTTGAAAACTGGCGTACGGGCAACCGTACCGTGGGTTCGAATCCCACCCTATCCGCCAGCTCAGTTTATAGTATTATGCCCTTTTATTTTCTTTATAGTGCTTAGTAATTTATCTAGTAAAATCCTAATCATTTTTTGATAAGAAACATGTGCAGTTGCTGCTTATGATTTAAAAAATTCTACGCTCTCTTTACTTAAAGAAATGGTTACTTTTACTGAATCATCTTTTAATAAAAGTTCTCTAGGGTGCGGCAAGAAATCTTTTACTATTTTTACTTCCCCTATTTCCCCATCAGTGTATTTTATTCTCTTGCTCATAAATTCTCTTACCTTTATGCCAGTATCCTGCTCCAAAAATTCTTATATGATTATCTCGGAACATAAAACGGTAAAATATTACCATCAACTTTACCTAAACAAAAATATCTTTTTTCTGTAATACTATGGTCTACATCTTGAAGGATTATCCTTTTGATATCTAGAAAAACTCTTTGAGCTTCATAAAAGCTTACGTTATGCTTACCAATATTAATTTTATTTTTTTCTTCATCCTATTCAAAAGAAGAATACATTTTTAGCCTTTAATCGATTAATTTAATAATACTTATTAGCTCTATACTAAATGTCCATATATTTATATGGGTAATAAACCATACTGTTTTCAGTTTTAAATTAAAATTTATTAATTATTTTATCGCCATATTTCATTATTCCAAAGAGTATCTAAAAATTCTTGAATAGGCCAAATGGTAATTTTTTTATTTTCTAAATTAATTATACGTTTTGTTTTTTCAAAAGATATAACATGTAATTTAAAATCACTATCTTTACTAAATTCTAATAGACCTTTTAAATGATTTTTTTGTATAGAAGAAGCAATTTTAACTTCAAATGCATTATTTTGAAATATAAAATCAACCTCATATCCTTCTTTAGTACGCCAATAAAATAACTCATCTCTTTTGTCGTTTAAATATTTATAAGCTATTAATTCTAAGAATACATAATGCTCAAAAGATTTACCAGCATCAAACCCTGTCATTTCCTGATATTCATATTTCCTTAGGTAATTGCTAAGTGCGGTATCAAAAAGGTAAAATTTAGGCATTTCCGTAATAATTTGCCTTTTACTACGTGATCTTCTATACGGATAAAGATGATGTCCTAAATACATATCTTCTAATATTTCAAGATATGTTCTAACGGTTTTTGCATCAACACCGCAATCTCTTGCTATATTACTATAATTTATCATCTCACCGTTTGATCAGAATAGCATAGCGGCAAAAACATATATCTCCAAGCTCTTCCGTCAAAAGTAAATTGCTACCTGTTGATTTTAAGCGCCTAGCACTGGAGCCACAAAGGATAAATTGTAAAGATTTATTAGATTCTATTAAATAATGAACCTCATCTAACAGTAAGGGAATTTTTTGTACCTCATCAATAATAATAGTTGAGATGCCGTCTTTTGACTTAAGCTCTTCTCTGAAACGTTCAGGATTTTGAAAGTAAACTTTATAGATATCAGCTTGTAATAAATCTATATATAAACTATCCGGAAAACGTTGTTTCAGATATGTTGACTTACCAGTTTTACGTGCTCCCCATAAAAAACAGGACTGTCCTTTTGGTAATTCTAAGTCTAAATATCTATTTGTCTAGTTGATTTAAGAGGTTATCTGTAAATAAATTGTAATTAGCAAGTAAAGAGCTTTTTTAGCAAAAATTGATAAGATTTTTGATAGGATGTTATTCATATTTCAAAAAAATCTTATAATTTGCAGCAAAAAAGAATTAAATTATCGATTAAAATTTATTTACAGATAGCTTCCAACATCATTTTAGCGGCTTTTATGCCTGCTTCTGTTGAAGTTTTTATATTGGTAGTTTCGGTATGGAAAGTTATTTTACTGCCGTCAAGGTTACCGAGCATAAAATCGGTTTGTATATTAGACATCTTTCCAAACTCTACTTCTAGGGGTAATTTGTACGTCAGTCCGGTACTCGCATCTGTGCGATCGCTTTTGTACGCTGCGGTGGCAAGTGCTTCCGTGTTTCCTTCAAATGCCTTCCTATAAGCGAGTTTGGAAAGATGTCTAGGATCTGCATCTAGATATTGTGAATAAGCAGCAATCGGGGTGCGGCAATTAGCATCTAGATACTCTAAAAATGCTCTTTCGGGTTTTATTAGTTCAAAAGTGGGAAGATGATTAATTTGGTTGCATATCTTAAGCATAGCATTATCGTCTTTTCTAATCTCAACTGCAATGACTCCCTGCCCTATGCACGGTAACATCTGTGAATACTCTATCAAATGGCAATACTCCGGATTAAACGCCTCTAACCTTTTAAGACCTGTATATGCTAAAATTGTTGCGTCAACTTCGCCGGTCATTAGCTTTTTTATTCTTGAATCAACATTCCCTCTAAAAACCGTTACCTTTAAATCCGGTCTTATTTTTTGGATAAATGCTTTTCTTCGTACTGCCGAGCTACCTATTACGGCATTTTGCGGCAGCTCTTCTATAGATTTATATTTTAGACAAACAAAAACATCTCTGGGGTCTTCACGCTCTAAAACAGCAGCTATTACTAGCGGTTCAGGTATTCTACCCGGTACATCTTTTAAAGAATGAACAGCTAAGTCAATTTTTTTATCAAGCAAGGCTTGCTCTATTTCCTTTAAAAATAAAGCTTTACCGCCTATATCGTATAATGGTTTATTTTGGATTAAATCCCCGCTAGTAATAATCGGCACTATTTTACAATTAATATCAGGAAAAAATTGTTTGATTTGCTGAATAACTAAATTAGTGTGTATTAAAGCAAGTGGACTTTTTCTTGTACCTATTCTGATAGAATTTGTCATTTGTTTTCTACTATTTCAAAAGGGCTAGTAAAACTTAAAACATTACTGTTTATAATTGCTTCATGATTCATAATAACCGGATGATGTACTTCTCCATGCCCTATTCCTGCTGCTTTATAAGTTCCAATATTTTGAATATGATTTAAACAAAAACTTTTTATAGCTTGTTCTACAAACTCATCCTCTTTAGTAAAATCACCAAAGATTATTGCCTTTATGCATTCAAATATACCGGTATTTTTTAATTGAACTAGATTACGATGTACGGCATAGGCTTTTTCATTAACGTCTTCAAGCAATAGAATTTTATTGTCATCCCTGTGAAAACGGGGATCCAGTATTATTTTTTCTGGATTCCCGCTTTCACAGGGATGACATAAAGAAGCATAGGAATGAGAATGAATTTGCAAACCAGTACTAATCAATTTAGTTAAAACCGTTAAATTTCCGCCTGTTATTGTACCTGTTATATTTTCCTCACTAATTTTCTTTATAGGTATAAGTTGTATTTCACTCTTTTCTCCTTTAAGAACATTTATTATAGGCATAATATCCTGATTAGTAGGCGGTAGTAACGAAGTTAACACTGAACCGTGAATAGTTGGGATATTATAATGGTTATTTAGTAATAAATGCAAAACGGTAATATCGCTATAGCCTATCAGGACTTTATCCCCTTTTTGTTCTATATTAAAACAATCTTCTACAAATTCACTGCATCCATATCCGTCGCGAAAAGCCCAAATTATTTTAACCTGTTCATTTTCCATAGCTTCTTTAAACATTCTCAACCTTTCCTCTTTAGAAGCAGCGAAAAAAGGCAATTCATCACCTGAAAAAATCTTATCATCTACTAAAGTTTTAAAACCATGCAACGCTAGTATTTTAATAGCTTCCTTTAATTTATCTTGTGCATCTGGATAGCTTGACGCCGGTGCTATAATTGATATAAAATCTCGTTGTTTATTAAAAATAATTTTTTTCATAATAATGTCATACCGTGGCGGAGCCACGGTATGACAGCAAAAAGTACTGGATTCCTGTGATCAACGGAATGACATTTTCAATTACAAAGGCATCGTAAAAATAAAAGTAGTCTTTTCCCTGTTTATCGTTTTCTGCCCAAATTTTTCCGGCGTGCAGTTCTATTACTTTCTTACATAATGCACAGTCCTACTCCTCTACTTCCTGCCGGTGTAAGTGTTTTAGAGCTTACGACAAATACACCGAATATACTCTGCAATTTCTCTTTTAGTACTCCTATTTCATCATCTTTTATACTAAACAAGATATTATTTTCTTGCATGTGTAGATCAATTTTTATTATTCCCTCACTATACAATAGCTGATAGCATTTATTATTAGATTATCGAATGTGTATTTAATATAATGAGGATCACGGTTAAAATTGAAAAGAATATAATTATTATATTCTTTTCAATATCAGATACAAAATGTAAGATTTTGTCGCTTAGATATAATTTTTTACATATTTTAATCCTTTCATGTAGCAATTCGCTTAAGTTTATATCTTTTTTATTTAGTGCATCATTAAGACTGGATAATTTTGAAAAATCTAGAATATTGTTTATCAAGCTATTTAATTTAATAGAGCTTTTAGCTATAATCTCTACTGCATTGCGATGCTGATCTGCATTAAATTTATCATAATTAGCCCATAAGGTTTCACCAAGGCTAATAATACCGGTTAGCGGCGTATTGATTTCATGGTTTATATTACGTAAGAACTCCTGTTGCAAATCAAGTAACTTCTCTAATTTCTGCTCTCTATAATTAACTCTATTACCTAAAGGAGTATTTTTTAGGTTAACTAATTTTTCTTGCTCTTGCCTTGGTTTTAAGCATACTATTATAAAGGCTACTAAATAAGGTTAGGAATATACTACTTTGAATTGAAAACTATCTATGCTAATTAATAACTTCTCATCCATAAAATATTTATAAAACTCTATACTAGCAAACACGCCTGTAACGGTCATAAGTAAAGTAGCTTGCCACCTGAACACCTGAATATCGTTGCAATTATAAGTAAGTTAATTATCGAACACATTAATTGCAGTTGATTAAAACTACTTGATATAACAAGTAAACTACCGAAAAATATTAATATAACGAAAGTAGCTACAAACCAAGATAAAGATATAATATAATTCTTTTGAAACTTTAAAGACCATAAAGGATAAGTAATTAATATTGCAGCAGTTATAAGTGTGGTATGGTAAATAATATTATATATCTCCAAATGGTTCATTATTCTGCTACCTGATGTGGTGGTATATAAAGATGAGAACATCGCGATATTAAAATAAATATACCGACATAACTATAAGTAATTTCTTGATTTGGTAGGGTACTTTCCCAATATTTAAAGATGTTAAAATTCTTAAGATCACGAAATAAAGTCAAACCTTTTCTTTCTCTCTCTTGCCTGATTATTTTAACGGCTAGCGGCTCTTTTAAAGAACTAAACCCTCCGGGTTGCTTTAAAATATAATGGCTTCCAAGGAAAAAGAGTAAATTTACAATAGTTGCGGGTAGTATCGGATAAATACCGAGAACTGCTCTTAAAGAAAATATTTGCCACAATATAATAGTTAATATTGCAGCAATCATACTGATAAAAAAACTTTTTGCACTTGATTTAAAACCGTATATTAACAAAATTAACGGCAAAGTGATTAGCGGTAAATAGATGCTAGTCAATAATAAAAATAGATTTATTAAATCTTTAGTGTAGAGCGATATAATAAAACCTATTAATCCTATAGTAATTGCGGTTATATAATTATAATTTAATGAAGCTTTTTTAATGATGTCATTAGTAAACGTTACCACTGCAACGTTAATATAAGAGTTCGTACTTGCGATTATCATTGCCATAATAATGCCGACTATTAACCCCTTAAATCCTATATAACTTTTAATGATCCGTAAAAACAATTCATTGGTGTTAACTACCGGATCTTGAGACACTAATAATATTGCAATCCAAATGAATAAAACGGATAAACAAAGACAAATAACTGCCGAAATAAAAAATGTTCGTGATATTTGCCTTGTGTCTTTTGCCATCAATATTCTTTGAAAAATTGAAGGACCAACTGACGGAATCGCAAAATATATAAAAATATTTAAAGAAATCCAAAATTTAGGACTAGTATAGTGAAACAATCCTTGTAAATCAGTAAGACGAGTTTGTACATTTGAGTCTATAACTATATGTGGATCGCTAAAAACATTCCATACGACAATTCCTATTACCGGAATAATTACACTATAAGTAACCGATTTTACACCGCCAAAAGCAGAATAGCTTATTATTATAGTGGCAATACATAAATCTATGTAAAAATTTGAAATGTTAAAGAATATCTGTAATATTAAACTTGCTACGTGGAATTGTATGACAATCCTACCTATAGACATTAATATACTAACCGATGTAAGAATACGAACTTTGTTACCGTACGCCTCCCCTATTATTTCTGCTGCCGATAAGCTACCCAAAAAATTCTCAAAACGAGGAGCTATAAAGTCACTAATTAATAACCAACTAACGACGCTACCGAATATACTAGGTAATAAGTACAATAATCCGTCCGTATATATTCTTGAATTATCGATTAAAAAAGTACTAGTACCGATCCAAGTAGCAATAAGAGTTGCAACTATTGTACCTGTAGAAAAATTCCTTGTTCCTATCGCATATTCGCGAATATTTTTTATATTTTTGATATTTAGAAGTCCAACTAGCAAATTAATCGCTAAAAAGCTAGTAAAAATAAGGAGATCTATATTTGGCATAGAGTGAAGTTATAGGGATTTTCTATGCAAATAATAATAAAGATAAAAAAAGAAACAAACAATATTTTTGTGGAGTTAAAAAAGTATTTCATTCCTACGAATACACATGGGTGTCATAAGACTCGATGTCATTCCCGCGTAGGCGGGAATCCAGTACTTCAAAACTTTTTAAAAGATTTTTTTAAAGTTTGCTTTATCTCGCTTTATGCTGAATTCCTGCTTCTGCGGGCATGACATAAACGAGCCATGCAATAAGGCCGCTTTTAGCTAGGAATGACATCATTTTTATTCATAAAGATTCAATTCTTTTAATGCCTGACCTAATGATGCTACAGTATAATCGTTATTATACCAAGTTGTGTACTCATCAAGTGCATTATGACGATCATTGTAATCAACTATAGCTGTGTTTTTCTATTCTAATACATTTAATCTATGGCTAGGAGTAGCTGCATCTTGAGTACACTGAAGATTTACATTACCGCCATTTTGTATTAAAGTTTCTACGATTTTAGTAGCGTTATAATCGCTATACCAATCAAGTGGCGTTTTACCACTCTTATCATAGAAATTTACATTAGGTTTTGTATGCGTATTTTTTATGCATTTTTCTAAGAATGCGGCTCCAAATTCACCGAACCATGCTATTGCATTAGAATTCAATTGATCCATAATGTTAGGATTAAATCCTTGCTGTTTTACTATTTTTTCTATTATAGGCTCAGCTAAAGATTTCAGCTCTTTAAAATTGTTGATTAACAATGTTTTTTCTTGACCGGATGCTTTTGAAATCTCTTGTTTAATAGACCCTATTATATTACCAAGCGTAGCAATTATATTATTACCGCCGGTAAAATTTAGGTTACAATTTTCTAATGTTTTTTCTACTAATTTCTTTACATTCATTATTAAAGTTTTAAAATCTGCTTGAGCTAAATATTTATGACCGTTATCAGACATTTTAGATATTGTATTTTGTATTTGTAAAGTACCGATAGCTAATAAATTTAATATATTATTTGCTTCAAGCGAAGGATTAGCACCAAATTTAACTAGAGTCTCAATCATTTTATATATTTATCCATTTGAGTTTGAAATAAACTTATATTTTGATTACTCGGATTATTAGTAATAAGCTGATATTTATTTAAATATGTATTGTAGAATATAAAGCAATATGATTTTATCTTGATCAAGATCATTAATATCTAAACCTAATTGTGTAAATTTTACAATTTGTGTCTTACGGAAATCATCAGAAATATGCGACTCCATAGCAACACGGAAAAATTATGAATTTGTGCTTTCTCAGTTGAAACAAATTTTGCCATAAGTGCAGGGTTATGATGAAATACATCAATAACATTGGAGCTATTACTCTACATACCCCATTCAAATATAGTATTACCGTTTGTATCTTTCTTATCCCAATTAGTGTCAGGGATGAGGATCATTTTGTGTAATATCTGTACAGCAGCAGTATTTTCTAAAACATTTTTAACATTCTGATCTTATTGTTGAGGTATTAAACTACAAAGCGCTTCAAAAATGTATGTTTCCTGAAGTTAATAAGGTGTATACATAAAAGTCTCCAATTTATATTAATTTTTTATAAAAAATACCATGAAATATAGTTTGTATCTCAATTATAATAATACATGAAAACTTAATAAATGTCAAGTAATTATTAAAAAATTAACTATTATTTAATACCAAGGTGCGAGAGATAAGTTTATTTTAATCCCTTTAACGGTAACATCAGCTTCTTTATCGGCAAGATATTTTTCTTCTCTGATTAAGGCGATTGCTTTATTGTGATAACTTGAGCATATTACGCCAATTTTATTGTTATCTGCGAGTATTTCTTCATCTTTAACTAATGAAGATAAATCTTCATCTGCTGTAATTTTATATATCTTTCTTCTTATAACTCCTTGATATTTAGCTCTTGAAATCACTTCCTGCCCGACATAACAACCTTTATCAAAACTAATTGCATTTAACTCCTCAGCACCATACATATTTGGAATAGATTTATCTGTGATTAAATCTTCCACACCATCTATTATTGCAAAATTATATTTATCTTCTAGGTATATTAGATTCCCGCTTTCGCTGGGAGATGTTGTTGAGGGGGGCGGTGCCCCCTCTGTCACCCCGTGGCTTGACCACGGGGTCCAGTCTTTTTTAATTATTTTCTGGATACCGCGGTCAAGCCACGGTATGACATCGAGCTTATTTATTGAGCGGAAACCAAGCTTAGCATAACGAGGATCACGAACCGTAATTAGCGAGTTTATATCTAATTTTTGAAGTGAGTAGATAACTTTATATTCGTCACTACAATCTATTACTTGTATTTTTGAGCGAAATTTATAGAAGTTTAAATACTCTATCAAAGCAGCTTTATTACTTTTATCAATATCAAGGTAAATTTCCTCAGGGTTATGAACATACACGAAAAAATCAAATAAATATCTTCCTTGATTATTAAGCAAATAAGTATAGCAATAATTATAGTCAATTGATTTGGACTCGCCTACTGCGTTACTCGTCGTCTCGCCTATTATTATAGGCTTCGCTCCTTGCTCCTTGTATCCGAATTCAACTGAATTGCTCTTACAAATATCGTTAGTAATGAGATTTTGTAGGAACTTTACGGAATCGAAACCTATTATTTTGATAACTTCTCTATTACTTAATATTTCATACATAATTATAATATTATTGACTTTATAGGTTCCTAACTACTATACTCTAAATTTATATAAATTAAACTTAATAATTATGAGATGTTCATCTTACTGTACTTCTTCTGAATATAAGATGAGTGATCTAGTTACTAATTTAAAAAAGATTGGTCTTGAACCTCAACATTTTGACGATGTTTTATATATTCGGAAAGAGATAAATAAAGATTCTGATTTTATAGAGATATTTTTCTTTCCGTTTGGTTGTGTAACTATTTGGGGCGGCGATGAAATTCAAGAAAAAATAGTTTTAAGCGATACTGATTTAGTACCAGTAAATAAGCTTAAAGAGCCGGTATCCGATTATATTTATTTTGAATATAATACGGAAGTCAAGAAAACATTTATTGATGAAGAAAAAAATAAAATAATCTTAGCAGATAAATCAGTTTTTGTTAAACTTTCTATTTCTCATGCTCTTGCACAATCGGTTAAACTTAGCGTTCTTGAGCAATCTGTTAGTAACTTGATTGTTCAGACAACCCCTATACAACAGGAACTAGCTAGAACCGGTAGCGTATCGCTTTCTAAAAAAGAGATATTACAGCAAATAGGTATATTATTTAACGAGCGTTATTCAATCAGTTTGCATAGCGATATATTCGATACTCCGGAGTTCTTTTGGCGTCGTCCGAGTTATGAGCCTCTATATCTCATGACGGCAGAGTTTCAAGACATAGAAATACGGCAAAATATAATGAATCATCGTCTTAATATGATTCACGAGCTTTTAGACATTCTTTCAAACGATCTTAATTATAAACATTCCACCAAACTTGAGTGGATTATTATTATTTTAATCGGTCTTGAAGTTGTTCTGTCGTTATCTCATACTAATCTTTTCTTAAAAATTATTGGAGCTTTATAAATAGCTTCTATGCAAATTATCGATAATCAAAAAACATTAGAAGAATTGTGTAATCGGTTAGCAAATAAGGCATGCTTAAGCATAGATACGGAATTTGAGCGTCGCTATACTTATTATGCTCAGCTTAGTATAATTCAAGTTAAAGCAGAAGAATATTGCGGAATAATTGATGCATTAAGCAATTTAGATTTGAATATTTTTAATAAGCTGCTTGCAGATAATAATATTACTAAAATATTTCATGCTCCTCGTGAAGATTTAGAGATTTTCTATAATTTATTTAAAACACTACCTGCTAATGTTTTTGATATACAAATTGCAGCAAATATTTGCGGCTTCGGTAAACAGCTAAGCTATGATGACCTTTGCTATAAGCTCATCGGTATTACTATCGATAAAACCCACCAAAAATCTAACTGGCTAAAACGCCCTATTACTAGTGATATGTTAAATTATGCAATGTTAGACGTGGAGTATTTGTATAAGATATATAAAGAGTTAAATAATATAATTATTAGAAATAATTTAACTAATAAATATCAAACTACTCTTAGTTCTTTATTAGATGTTAGAAATTATAAGGTTGAGTCGAAAGATGCTTGGAAAAAAATAAAATATAGAAGTGATGATAAGAGTTTTAATCACAAAATTCAAATGCTTGCAGCTTATCGTGAAGAGAATGCACAAACTATAAATATTCCTCGTAAGCATTTTATTTTAGATGAAGATTTAATAAAGCTTAGTAAATACCCGCCATTGAATCACAAGGATTTTAAAAATCTAAATTTAAAAAGCAAATATTTACACAAACAAAAATATAAAGATGAAATAATAAGTTTGTGTAATAACTTATGAGAAAAAAGCTATAAATCAAATAACTTGTAGCCTATTATGAATAGAAACAAATTAGCCAACTAATGTAACTTGTATCTCACTATCTTGTACTACTTTGACATATTCGTTGTATACATCATCAGGCAAGTTACTAAATGCCTGATCTATGATAAGTGTCCTTACTCCTACTAATGCTAATTGAAAGCAAATATCTCCAGTCTGAGTATCGCCGGATATTTGTCCTGTTTCTAGCCAATCTCCAACTGCTTGTGCAAAAAAAGCAAAAAGGTACACCGATCAATACGACAATTTTTTTTATTATATCAACCATTTTACCCTAAGTTGATTTTTGTAATAAAAATATATAAATATAATATTTTATACAATAAAAAAAGTTAAAAAAATTAAGGTTATTATACCGAAATCATAAATTTAAGCTTACGATCATGAGATTCAATCAGAACATTATCTATTAATTGTTCTTTTAAACAAACTCCGGCGGTTAATATATTTCGGTTATTATTAAGATATCGGTCAAAATGTCCTTTGCCGTATCCAAGTCTATAACCCTCCTTACTAAACGCAAGCCCTGGGATAATAACTAACTCAGGAATAAAAAAATCATTATTTATAGGTTCATAGGTTTTAAAAGCCCCTAAAGCCAATTGATCGTTATAATGATAAGGACAATATTTTATCTCATTTTTTATGATTTTCGGTAGGAAGAATCTTATTTTAGGATGTAAGTTTGTTATTTCAAGTAAGTTAATTTCGTATTTTAGAGGAAAGTAAAGTCCTACTGTCTTTACTTTTAACTCCTGTAATAACCGGCTAATTTTATTGATTAGAGAGTTTTTGACTAAATCAGAATTAATCTTATCTTGGTTTTTTATTAAAAATTCTTTGAAATAAAGACGCAGCTCTTGTTTGGTCATAAATATCCTTAAATTCGTCATTGCGAGTGACTGAAGGCCTTGTGGCATGGCTCGCTCGCTTCATCTCTGTCATTCTGCGACTTGTTGTGGGATCTAGTTAAAAATACTAATATTATTAGTATTTTTAGTGGTTTTACTGGATACCGTGGTCAAGCCACGGTATGACACCGAACTGGTTTTTCAAGCCATGCAACAACGCCGCGACTGCAAGGAGCGTGGCAATCTCATAAAGCAAGACTCCTGAGATTGCTTCGTCAAAACTTACAGTTTTTCCTCGCAATGACGTAGAAATATATCACATATTAATAGTCCTCTTATCTACACTAAGTGCTGCCTCTTTTATAGCCTCGCTTAAAGTTGGGTGAGCGTGGCAGGTTCTTGCTATATCTTCTGAAGCTGCTCCGAATTCCATATAAGCCGTAAGCGCGGCAATTAATGTACCTGCATCAGCTCCTATAATATGAGCTCCTAACACCCTATCGGTTTTACTATCGGCAAGGATCTTAACCATCCCTTCCGTACTACCGATTGCTCTTGCTCTACTATTTGCTAAAAACGGAAACTTACCGACTTTATAATTAATGCCTTGTTCTTTTAGCTGTTCTTCCGTTTCACCGACGCTTGCTACTTCAGGATAAGTATATATTACGCTTGGAATTAAGTTATAGTTAACATGTCCTGCCTGCCCTGCCATAATTTCCACGGCAGCTACAGCCTCTTCCTCGGCTTTATGAGCAAGCATAGCTCCTTTTACCACATCACCGACTGCGTAAATATTTGAAATTGCTGTTTGGAACCGGTCATTAATCTCAATGCTACCTTGCTTATCCGTAATAATACCGACAGACTCAAGTCCTAGATTTTGCGTATAGGCTTTTCTGCCTACCGCCATCAACACAATATCGCTTGTTATTACCGAACTCTTACCGCCCTCCTCTATTGTCAGATTTACTTTTCCTGACTTTACTTCAGCAGATAGCACTTTAGTATTCAGTTTAAACTCTATACCTTGTTTTTGCTGTAGTTTCATAAATTGTGTAGAAATTTCTTTATCAAGCATAGGTACAATGCTCGGTGCATACTCAATAACCGTTACTTTAGCTCCCAAGCGACGCCAAACTGAACCAAGTTCTAAGCCTATATACCCTCCGCCGACTACTATTAAGTTCTCAGGTACTTTAGAAAGTTTCAAAGCACCGGTAGATGAAACAATAAATTCTTCGTCTATTTTGATATTTGGTATTTCTATTACGCTGGAACCTGTAGTAATTAGGATATTTTTGGCTTTAATTTGCTCTTTATTTACTTCAACGATATTACTAGAGCTAATTTTAGCTTCACCTTTTATCCTAGTAACTTTGTTTTTGGCAAATAGACTTTCTATACCTTTTGTAAGATCAAGAACTACTTTATCTTTATTAGCTAGCATTTTTTGTAAGTCTAGTTTTACATCTGCAGTAATACCTATATTCTCAAAATGTTTTAGAGCTTCTTCATATTTTTCGGAAGAATTAAGTAAAGCTTTCGATGGTATGCATCCTATATTTAAACAAGTGCCGCCAAGAGTATCGCTTTTCTCAATACATGCTACTTTCATACCAAGCTGAGCAGCCCTAATACTGCCTGTATAACCGGCTGGACCGCTACCTATTACCACTAAATCAAATTCTTGCATATTTGTTTGACCTTAATAAATTGTTGGATCGTCATTGTGAGCAGCCATAGGCTGCGTGGCAATCTTGTCAAATATCCTGTGAGATTGCTTCGTCAATTACTTACATAATTTCCTCGCAATGACGTAATGCTGCTAAAAATACACCACTATCACCTTTATAACAACTTTAATCTTATACTATTCTTATTTGGTGAAGCAATAAAACTAATTAAATTAATATTATCTTCAAAGCCGATATTATCTTCAAAGCCGTTTGTATAATTTTGTAGTAAAGAAAACATCTTTTTAGAAATAGCGTAATTATGACTAGCATTTAGTGAATTTGCCTCACCTATATTTTTTATTTCTCTCATTAAAGCTAAAGGATTATCAAATTTTAACTCTATATTTTCATAGTCAACAATTACTTCGGCAAATCTTGCTTGCGAAAATAAAATCGGAACATGATCAAAATGAATAAAAGGAGTAATATGAGGAGAGTGTTTAAAATCACTTGCTATTTCGGTATCTATTAAGGATTTACGTAAATTCTTTAAGCTATTTCCTCCGACAAAATTACCGATAAAAATACCGTCAGACTTTAAAAATATTCTTATATTAGATAAAAAGCGTTGTACATCATTTATCCAGTGTAACCCTAATGAATAAATAATTAAATCAAAAGAGTCTTTTGGCAATTCTAAATCTTCATCATCGATTAATAATTTATGATTATGCTCAAAAGAATCAAGCAATAAAGGCGACATATCTGTTACGGTAATATCGGCACTTCGATAAGCATTTTTTAGTAAGCTCGTAAGATAACCGCATTTAGCCGATATTTCTAGAATATCCGAAAAATCCTTATCAATCATCCCTAATCGACTTATTATATCATTAGCTGCATGCTTGATAAATAAGCTGTTACTTATCCCCTCTACTGCATTATTTCGGTGATTTTTTAGCTTTAGTCTGTTGAATATATAATCCTCTCCTATCTTGAAGTTTCTCTCCTAAAATTGTTGTTGGTGGTCGCGAAATAAAACCCCCTAAAAAATCTCCTAGCAAACTATTTGGAACAAGTTCTCTCTGTCTTGCAGTGCGAATATCAGCCCCTTTAACTCTATCTAGCCCTTCAAAATTCTCCTGAATATCCACAACTATAGGTTTCGTATTGTTATAGGCGATAAAGGTTCTAAACTCAACAGGCTTTTTTCTGCAGGATTTAAATCCGAAGTTAGATCCAAATGCTCTAAGTAGAAAGGTTTTAGTTGTTTATCATTACTAGAAACTTTTTTGCTTTCTATCGCTGAAACATTGTTCTCGGTCTTATTAGATTCTCCTAGAGATTTATAACTACTTATACACAACAATACTAATATAAATTTCTTTAACATAAATAACCCTGTATATTATTACAGTTAATATAAATTAAATAATATATGCATCAAGTACTGATGAAATAAATTAAGGGAATTATATACTTATATAACCTATATTTTCTTTTTATTTACCCAAGATGTAAATTCAGATATACTAAACACTTCTATTAAATTACTGCCAACTTGATCCTTGAGCCATTTCAAGGCTTCTTTTTTATATCCATCACCATCAATTATTATTATAGTATCATCAATTCCTTGTTGTTTATGTTTAGCACAAGATAAGGATATTTTTTCATCAACCGATCCTCCTGATTGTTCTGGATGATATAATATAAAATCGCATTTCCATTTAGTATCATAAATATTTTTGCCAACTTCAAACTGTCTAGTATAAATAGGCTGCTTAAGGATCCTAGCTGCACTAAATCTTTTATTAGGTACAAAACAATACCCTTCTCTTTTTAGTCGATCATGTATAAAAATCTCCAGTTCGTTTCCAGTTTTATTAGCTTGTAAAATTGCAATTTGTTTTACCATTGTACTAATAATTTCTTATTAAAACTTCATTAGCTCCTTGCCCACTGTCGGATTTACAATTTATTATGCTTCTGGTGCATTTACTATATCTATACTAAAAGACTTGTATAAGTTCTTTATAAAATTGCTATCTGAATTTGAAAGCATAAAATATACACCTTTCTTATTTAATACTCTGCATTTTTCATAAAGCTTAACCTGATCTGCCTCTGTAAAGCCAAGCTTTTTGTATATTTTGTAAATGAAGTATTATTAATAGGTTGATATGGCATATAAACGAAATCTTTAGGCTTAGGCGAAATATTGCTGAAATCCTAATATATTATTTCAGCATTTTGTAAAGCTTTACTACACGCAAGTATGTTGGTGTCCTTATCAAGAATATTAGGATTCATATAAGCTCCCATCGGGACATTGCATAGTAATAATCTTGAGAGTGATTAGCTTTATGCTTAGCTAACAGCTCAATTAATGCTCGAGCTTTATCCTTAACTGTCTTGTATGTAATAATCAAATCTAAGTTTATATCTGATATAATAGCTTTGTCTGGAACGAGTGCAAAAAAAGTGCTCCTCCTATAAAAGGCTCATAATAATTATTGTAACTAGCAGGTAAGCGTAAGCACAACTCTTTGATAAGGCTTCTTTTTCCCCTGCCCATTTTATAAATGGTTTAGGGATTTCGTCTTCTGCAATCTCTGGAGAATTAATTTTTAACGGAGCTTGACCTATCATTGTTAAAGCCTCGTTAAAAGATAATGCTCCGTTTTTAACTACTGTAAGTTTCATACCGACCTACCAAGGCTTTATAAGATAAATAATTACCTGTATTTAAAAGTATAGCATTAAACATATTGCTTACATTATAGTTTTTATGGTTGCACCTAAATACAAACTCGTTTAAATATCGCTCTATGTGTTTTTTGCTAATAGAATAAGAGTCCGACTATACCACGCTTAAACACCGCCCAAAAGCTTTCTATCGTATTTGTTGGACACAGATCTTATATATTTACCTAAGTCGTGATTTATATATTCATGATTATATAACTTTTCTAATACCTTGTAAGCTCCCCATTCATCAGATAAAATAGTTGACCCTATTAGAATATTATTTATTGCACTTTTTTCTATGGTCTTTGAATTAACCTTTGTTATAACTTGAGCCTTAGCGTTACCGTTTCTCTCTATCATGCCGATTACAACGGTTTTTGTCTTTGTGCTGCGACCTTGTGTACCTTTAGTTTTTTTATTTTGATGTTTGTGCTTTTCTTTACCACCAATATACGTCTCATCTATTTCTACAGTGCTTTTTAAAGGAATACTAAAACTTTCTAATTGTGTCACTTCTTTAATCCTATGAAGCATAAACCATGCAGTTTTTTGGGTAACATTAATATCTCTTGAAAGTTGTAACAATGATAAACTTTTTTTGGCGTAGTAACTTGCAAAACTGCTGTAAACCATTTCTTTAAAGAAATCTTACTATTTTCAAAAATTGTGCCGACTTTGATACTAAAACGCTTTTTACATGCCGAACATTTGTGATGCGTTCCATCCGCATAATGAAAAATCTTTTGGTTGCCGCAATACGGACAACAAGCTCCGTTAGCCCAACGTATATATATCAGTAAAATAATCTATGCACTTTTGTTCAGTAGGTAATTTTTCGAATAAATCAACAACACTTTTAAAATCTAACACTTAACTATACTAACACAATTTTATATAAAATTGTTATATCGAAACAATTTAGGTTATACAAGATATATAGTTGCCTTAATTAATTATTTCTAAAGATATTATCTTCGTATTTTTTTCGATAATATATTTTGTAATTCTCATTTCTTATATCATTAAACCATTGGTCTTGTTGTTTTTTAATATAATAATTTAGAGAATTAGATTTACTTTTACTAGTTTGAAAATTATCTTCACAAAATTTTAAAAAACCTGATATTAAAGTGTCTACTCCATTAGTCTCAGATTTTTTCTCAAGAAATTGCATAGAAAAATTAGTAGGATTATTATGTTTTAAATAAAATTGTTTATATTTCTCATGAATTTTATTTTCTTTTTTTATTTGTTGTTCTGAAAAAGATAATTTTTTCTCTAATAATTTATGAATTTCGGTACAATCGCTCCAAGGTAATTCTATTGTTAGTTGCTCTTCCTGATATTCAAAATTATCTTGAATATTGTTAAAATCGGCATTTACTTTTACCGCACTTACTAATATTACAAAATATGTAATTAATTTAATATTCATAGAATTAATTAATTTTAGCAGGAACCGGTATCATGATACTACTTCTGTATCTTTTATTGCCACTAAAAAGTGATTTTTTTTGAACTTTGTTATTATTTACTGGAATTGTATCTTCTAAAGCCCCTTCATTATTATTTAGATAACTATGTAAGGATGCTTTATAAAGAGCCATATTACTTGCTATTTTAACTACGTCTTGTTTATATTTAAACCCTAAAGAATGTGTAGCCGAATGATAATGAGCTATCGCCTTGTGCCAGCTCCCTAGCTGATCATATTTTGAACGCAAAAATTCTGCACCGTAACGAATGTTATTATTTGGATCAAATGCTTGTTCAAGGGAATTAAAAGCCCCTAAATGATGCCTTAAGTTAATCTGCATGCATCCGACATCAATACTCTCTCGCCCTTTTATAAGCTCTATTCTAACAAAACTTACGGCTTCTCTTTTTGTGTTAAAATAATAGCCTTTTCCTTCAACATTTACCGTCCAAGGCCATACTACTCTAATTTTACGGGTTGTATGTTTTTTTCCCGATTCTTTTAAAGCTATTGAATGTAACATATTAGATGGGATATTAAATTTTTTTTCAAAGTAAGGAAAAAGTTTTGAACATTTAAAGGATTCAGCTATTTCAGGATCGGCAATAGTCGGCTTAGAGAAGAGGATAAAGGATAATAATAGGAGTAGTATGGTTTTAACGTTATTGCGAGGAAAATTACGTAGTAATTGACGAAGCAGTCCAGTAAAAAATTCTGATTTACAGAATTTTTTTATTGTTTTGCTGGATTGCCACGCTCCTTGTAGTCGCTCGCAATGACAATTTTGGCATAATTCCCAAACCATACCGGCAACGCTAAAATAACTTGAGTTACAATAAGATAAACTAGCCTACCATAACTTATCTTATGAAGCAAGGGAAGTTATAGCATTTAAGAGGTAAGGATTTAATCTAAATTCCAAGCAGCATCATTAGTGTTTTGAGGATTACCTAATATACCAGGTACCATATCCAACAAATTATTAATATCGCCTCCTGTCGCTTGCAAAAGATTACTTACTTGTGTTACAAAGTCTTCAGCAGTGCTACCTTGAGCATCTTGAGGATTAGTAGTCTCATCTAAAGCTTGCACTCCGGCATTAATTAATGTTACTAAATCCTTAGCTTGCATACCTAAAATAGTATCTTCTGTACCGCTCTCTCCTCTATTAGAACTAGTAGAAGGTTGTATATGTGGTATTTCCTCTCTGTTAGCGTGAGCAGTTGCTTGATGAACCAAAGCTGCAAGTTGTTGATCGTTAAGATTATTTTGTTCCTTTGACATTTCTGGAGATATAGTAAAATCATCCTCAGATAGATCAATTAGATCTTCTTCTTGCAATATAGAGCTTGTATCCACACTATAGCTTAAAGCTTGTAACATTGAAAAATCATCATCTTTAATTACGCTTTCATACCATTTTTTATGTTCGTTAGCTGCATGTTTTGCATTTTCATTATTTTTATAATTATTTGGAATAGCGTATAAGCCGTATTCTCCTTTATCTGCTTCGTCTATTATGATTTTAGCTATCTTCAGCTCATCTATACTTAAGTCAATATTTTGTTTAACTTTGTTTAAAAGAAGTTTCAGTATCTGATCGCCTTGTGCTGCCCCTTTATTATTGTCCCAGCCTCTTATTAAAACTACAATAATCTATATCTGATGTTTTAGCATGCTCTAATACTGCTTTTATAGCTTTCCATTATTAGCTTTTTCATTTTCACCTTGTGCGTGCTCATCTTTAATAGCATTCTCAGCCCATTTAGCAAGTTGAGCATATAATGCTAGCTCCCCTACTGCATTAAATATGGATACATGTTTACCTGGATAATCTACTTTTGTAATTATTTCAGATAGATCAAATTTTTGAACTAATTTCGGTAATTCAACAAGAAATTCATCATAATATGGTTTGTTTAAACTCCATTCTCTTCCATTTTGCTTGATTTCATTTATAGTTTCTTGAGTAAAGTTATATAATGAATATTTATTCATAATGTGATCCCTTTGTAATTATTATTGTTAGGTCCTGTACACTTTTGATTAATGATTATAATTTGCAGCTAAAAATAGCCATAATTATGATTATTCTATTACAAGAGTACAGAACCTAATTGACTGATTAAATAAAAATGTTTATTATCAATCCAAATTAAATGTAAAAGTATATTTTATGAAAGTTGTTAGCTCATTAAAATCGTTAAAAAAACGTGATAAAGATTGTCAGATCGTTCAAAGAAGAGGCAAAATTTTTGTAATAAATAAAAAGAATAAAAGATTTAAAGCAAAACAAGGTTAATTAATCGTTTTTGGAGCAAAAAAATATACTTGATGAACTTGAAAAATTAGCTACGTCGTCTTTGTAAGTCCTCGGATGCTGAGTGTTTATTATATGCTCCGCTCCTCAGTTTGCAGACTCCTTGCTCTTTTTCAATTTGATCTTCGTATATTGCTTTTCATTTTACTTCAGAGTATTTATAATACTACTTTTGAAAGAAAAGAAATAAATATGGCCGGTCATTCAAAGTTCAAAAATATTCAGCATCGTAAAGGGGCTCAAGATAAAAAAAGAGCAAAAGTTTTCACTAAATTAATTCGTGAAATAGTTACTGCAGCTAAAACCGGTTCTTCTAATATCCCTGAAAATAATCCACGTCTTAGAAATGCTTTAACCACCGCACGTAGTCAAAATCTCCCTAAAGAAAGAATAGATAAAGCTATTAATAGTGCTAATGATTCTTCTAATATCGAAAATTATACGGAAATTAGATATGAAGGTTATGCACCGAATGGTATTGCTATAATAGTTGAAGCTTTAACCGATAATAAAAACCGCACTGCTGCAGAAGTACGCTCTAGTTTTACTAAATATGGTGGGAGTTTAGGCGAAACCGGTAGTGTCAATTATTTATTCAACCATTGCGGAGTTATTCAGTATCCAATAAATATAGCATCTAATGAAGATGTTTTAGAGGCAGCCATAGAAGCCGGGGGGAATGATATTATATCCGATGATACCACCCATACAATCTATACGGATATTGAAAATTTCTCTAAAGTTCTAGAATTTTTAACTGGCAAATACGGCATACCTGAAGATTCGTATATAGGCTGGATCCCATTAAATACAATAATTATAGATGATAAGGAAAAAGCTGAAAAATTACTAAAGCTTGTGGAAGTTTTAGAAGAAAGCGATGATGTGCAAAGAGTTTTTGGGAATTATGAGTTATCTGATGGTGTTTATGAAATAATACAAGGAGAACCATGACTTATAATGATGCAAATTATCAAATAATTATTTTAGCAGCCGGTAAAGGTACTAGAATGGAGTCCGATTTACCGAAAGTAATGCATAAAGTCGGTGGAGTTCCAATGCTTGAAACGGTATTAAAGAATTCGCTTAACGTCACAAATGATGTAATTATAGTTTATTCAGAAGCACTTAAAAAACATTTAACGCCCTATGAAAATATGTGTCGTTTTGTACTGCAAGAAGAACCTAAAGGTACAGCTCATGCTACTTATGCAGCAATAGATTTAATTAATAAAAATAAAACAATATTAGTTTTATACGCTGATCATCCTCTTATTACTCCAAAACTTATGCATGAATTAATAGCTTATTTAAGCCTTACTAATTCTGCATTAGTGACTTTAAGCTTTGAGAGAGCAAATCCGGTTCAATATGGAAGAATAGCTACTGATAAAAATGGTGAATTTTTAGAGATAATCGAACATAAAAATGCAAGCGAAGAAGAGAAAAACATAAAGCTTTGTAATTCAGGTATTATGGCTTTCAGTAGCGAAATTTTAAATAAATACTTACCTTTATTTGCTACTAATACTAACGGTCATAAGGAAGTTTATTTAACTGAAATAGTAAAAATATGTAAAAATCACGGTGAAAAAGTTTCATATTTATTATCTACTGATCATGATTTAATTGTTGGTGTTAATACTAAAAATGAGCTAGAAGAAGCTAATAATATTTTTTCTCAGAATAAGTCTTAGCTTTGTCGTATGGATACCCGAGTCGTCATTGCAAGCGACTAAAGGCTTTGCGGTATAGATCATTTTATGTCATTCCCGCGAAAGCGGGAATCCAGTAAAACCTACAAAAAATTTGTTTTTATAGGTTTATTTTTTTGGATCCTCGCTTTCGTTGGGATGATATCGAGTAGGCTTTTTACTCTATGCAACAACATCAATACCTTGTGAGAATGACATAGGAAGCCATATAGGCAATGCTAAAAGTTTTGGAGAGATGGCCGAGCGGTTTAAGGCGCACGCCTGGAAAGCGTGTTCACGGCAACGTGTCGGGGGTTCGAATCCCCCTCTCTCCGCCAGCTCAGTTTATGGTATACTCGAATGATTTCAAGAATTGAATTTGTTATCAAATGGTGAGTGTGTATAGCTTATACTTAATAAGTGAGTATGTGAATTCATGAAGATAACAAAGAGCAATTCTTAAAAGCAGAAGAGTATGTTATGCTTGTTTATTTTCTTTATAAATACTTAGTATATTTATCTAGTAAAATCCTAATCATTTTTTGATAAGGAACATGTGCAGTTGCTGCTTATGATTTAAAAAATTCTACGCTCTCTTTACTTAAAGAAATGGTTACTTTTACTGAATCATCTTTTAATAAAAGTTCTCTAGGGTGCGGCAAGAAATCTTTTACTATTTTTACTTCCCCTATTTCCCCATCAGTGTATTTTATTCTCTTGCTTATAAATTCTCTTACCTTTATGCCAGTATCCTAAAAATTCTTATATGATTATCTCGGAACGTAAAACGGACTGTTAAAATATTACCATCAAAACTGTACCTAAACAAAAATATCTTTTTTCTGTAATACTAACGTACACCACGCTCTAGTCTGGACAGTTAGCCAATTTTTGTAGTTTATCGAACCGGAAAGCCAAATAGTAATCAAGGTTTCCACTGTCGAATATTTAAAAGTTTCATATGCATTTGTTATTACTGTTATTACATTTATAAAGTCTAAAAGCTTTTTACAAAGCTTATCGTCTACTAATGACCTCATATTGATAGTCTTTTAATTACTTTTATAATAAAAATAGTTGTATATTTATATTATTTGTTCTTATTACAGCTGTAATTTTATAAGTTACAATTATATACCTAATAATCAGTTAATTTATATTCAGTTGTGGCTCATAAGGATTTATCACATTTAACAGAAGAACAAATCAAAGATTTAATAAAACGTTATTATAACTATGAGAAAATAGCTAATTTATTAGAAGAATTTAATGTTAACGTATCTCCCAATAGTTTAGTTAGTTTATTTCCGCTTGTTACGCATCATAAATTATTCTGTAAATACTGCCGAGATATAAATTTAGTTATATTAAGCTAAAGAGTAGAAATTATTATAGCTATGTTTATGGAGAAACGAGTTTTGCTCTATTGGGTCCTATGTGTAGGTAATCATAACAATAACTCTAGTTGTTTCATGTGATAATTGTAAGAAAGCTATAAAACAGCAACAACAACCTGAAGAAGAAGCAAAAAGACGTATTTTAATAGATACATTTTTGTATAAAAATATTAAAACTACGCCAATTAAAGAATTAACTCTAAAAGATGCTTTATATTTATTAAGTGTAGTAGAACATTTTGCTTCTGAAGACCTTGAATTTGTCAATGTCTTAGAAGATAATCAAGGTGATCATAAGCTTTTTAAGCAAGTAGAAAATATGGCTTTGCAGTGTGACTCTCTTGTTGTACCGGTAACACTACTTATTTCAGCAGAGGAAAATAATAAACGAATACAAAGGCCCGATAGAGTTTTGCGTTGTATTGAAGGAAACGCAGAGTTAATTAATATAATGCATCCTCATTTGTTAGAAATAGATGTTAGTGATCTAACGGCAAGTGCTTTAGCGGAGAAGATTGTAGAGCATACAAATAATATTGAGTAAATGAATAATATTTTAGATTACAAATCAGATTTAATTGAGAATCTGAAGCTAGAAATCAAGCAAACACGAATTCGTGCACATTTAAGCGTAAATAAAGAATTGATAAAACTATATTGAAATATTGGTTTTCAAATAATTAAACGTCAAAAGCTTGAGAAGTGGGGAGCAAAAGTTATAGAAAATATTTCTAAGGACTTATTAAAAGCATTTCCTGAAATGAAAAGATTATCTTATCAAAATATTTCTTATATGAGGCAATTTGCTGAAGAATATAACGATGAACAAATCCTCCAACAGCCTGTTGGAGAAATTCCCTGGGGATATCATATAGTCATTTTCTCAAAAGTTAAAAATCATACTGAAAGGCTTTGGTATGCACAAAAAACTATAGAAAACGGTTGATCATGTAACGTACTAACCTTGCAAATTAAAAGCAATTTATACGCAAGATCAGGAAAAGTATAAATAATTTTGGACATACTTTACCGGCAATGCAGTCTGATTTAGCAAAATCAATTATAAAAAATCCTTATAATTTAGAATTTCTAGATATTAAAGAAAATATTTTAGAACGAAAACTAGAAAATAAGCTAATAGATAATATTAAGGATTTTTTATTAGAACTCGGTCAAGATTTTGCATTTATAGGTAATCAATACCATATAGAATTAGAAGGAGAGGATTATTACTTAGATTTAGTTTTTTATCATGTTAAACTTAAATGCTATGTTGTTATTGAATTAAAAACAGGTAAATTTAAACCGGAATATGCAGAAAAACTAAATTTTTATTTAAATTTAGTAGATCATAAAATTAAAGACGAAACTGATAATCCTACAATTGGAGTAATTCTATGTGAAGCAAAACGAAATATTACAGTAGAATACGCTATAGAAAGCTTGCAAAAACCTATAGGAATAGCACAATTTAAATTAACCGAAGAATTCCTACGAAATTAAAAAGCTATTTACCTAGTCCAAAAGATTTAGCTAGGTTAAAGAAACGAAGAGGAAAAGGATAATTATGAGTAGTGTAAATATTAGTTTAGCAACTCCTGATAATATTACAAATATTTTACCTTTGATGGCTCAACTTGGCTATCCTTCTAGTTCAGAAGAATTAACAGCACGTTTTAAGAATTTTATAAATCGTGAGGGGTATGGTGTTGCTTTAGCTAGTTTAGATAATACAATAGTTGGATTTATTGCTTGGTCTAAATCGCTGCTTTTCGTCTCAGATAAAACTAGAATTCATATTGAAGTTTTAGTTATTGATGAGAATTATCGGGGAAAGCAAATAGGTAAAAAGCTTATGGAATATTTAGAAGAAATAGCAAAAAAATATAGCTCCGTAATCGTTGATCTTACTTCTGGTTATCGACGTGCTAAAGACAGTACGCATATATTTTATGAAGTGCTAGGTTATATCATAATTCCGGAGAAATGGCTAAATATATATTTAAGAAAAGAGTTATGAAGAATGAATCTGTAAAGAATATACGTTTAACCACTGCAACCGTTGCTGATTACCCTCTAATCCAAAATATGGCACGATTTTATATATATGATATATTGCGTTATTGTGGGTTTGAATCAGATGAGTATGATTGGACATTGCCACTAGATGGTTTATATGAAGCTGATGATTACAAAAAATATTTTATAGAAGCGGATAGGACAGCCTATTGAATTAAAGTAAATGGCGAAATAGCAGGTTTATATTGCTTAATAAGGTTGGAACGCATTATAAAATCGATTGGAATATGGGGCATTTTTTTATTATAGCAAGATTTCAAAATAAAGGAGTTGGTAGGCAAGTAGTTAAGCAAATTTGGCAAATGCATAAAGGATTATGGGAAGGAAAATAAACCGGCATTAATATTTTGGCGGAAAGTCATTAACGAATTTACCAAAGGTAATTATCTTGAAGAAGTTAAACTTGTTCAAATGAGTGATTATAAGGCCGAAAGAGTTATTTTTGAATTTGGTGCTAATATATTATGAATATAAATTTTACTACAACCTAATCTCTGCTTTTGCTAAATCTTTTAAAGTGCGTGATCCGGTGCATAGCATGGTAATTTTAAGCTGCTCGATTATCAATTGTATCTCTTCGGAAAGCAAGCTTTCAGAAGTATCTGCCGCTTTTAAAAATTGACCGGCAAGTCCAAAAATATTAGCTCCTATACGAATTGCTTTTGCACCGTCAATGCCGGATTTTAACCCGCCACTGGTAATAATCGGAATATCTTTTGAAACTGCCCGCACCATTTTTAGAGAATCTAAAGTCGGGATTCCCCAGTTAATAAAGCTACTAGCTATACGGTTTTGTAACGAATTTGTAGCACGATAAGCCTCGACTTGACTCCAAGATGTCCCACCGCTCCCTGCAATATCAAGAACCTTAACCCCTGCGTCAATAAGACTCTCAGCAACTTTTTTAGATAAACCGTATCCTACTTCCTTAACAATTACCGGAATAGAGAGGTAATTAACCACTTCTCTTATCTTAGGTAACAGCTTTTCCCAGTTTCTATTACCTTCCGGCTGAGTCAGTTCCTGTAACACGTTTAAGTGTAAAATTAAGGCATCGGCTTTAATAGCATCCACTAAATACTGACATTCTTTAGGTGTTACTCCGTAATTAAGCTGTACTGCACCGATATTGGCTAGTAAAGGGATATCGGGAGCTATATGCCTTACTGCAAATGTCGTGATTGTATCCGGTTCCGTTAACAAAACCCGCATAGAGCCAAGCCCCATAGCAATACCGGCTTTTTGAGCGACCTGTGCAAGTCTATAATTAATATCTCTAGCTCTAGTCGTGCCTCCGGTCATACTAGAAATTAGGATAGGTGCTTGTAAAGATTTTCCAAGGAAAGTAGTAGTTGTATTTATGCTATCGTAGTTAATTTCCGGTAATGCATTGTGAATAAATTGAATAGATTCAAAACCGCTTTTAAGCTTAGATTCAACGTTTTTCGTAAGATTAATGTCAATATGGTCTCGCTTTCTTTCTATATCTAAATTCTGATCTTTTAGCATTTTCTCACTAATTCTTTTTACACTTAATCTATATTAATATATCTAGGTTCTGTGAAGATTTCTAATTGATTTTTTATTTTGAAGTATTTTTTAGCGAAAATTAATAAGATTTTTGAAGGAATAGTTATTCATATTTCAAAAACATCTTATAATTTGCAGCAAAAAAAGAGTCATAATTATGATTATTCTATTAAATGTCCACAGAAGCTAAGCATTAAAGAAATAATCAAGTGCTGTAAGTTTTGAAGGTAAGTTTATTAATGGGTCTGAACGCTCAAAATCATAAGCATTGTAAATTTGGATGTATCCTATAGGAGTACGGTCTGCTTCTATAATGTAAGCGTGTATATTTTTAGGCTCATTATTTTCTAGCTTGTACCCTCTAACATAGCTTGAGTATTTTTGTGCGATCAATTCTAAACTCCATTCTATATCCTTATCCTACCATAGTTTTATATGTGGCATTTCTAGCCATTTTAAAAAAAGCAAAAAATGAGAAGTAGAAATTGGGGTAAAGCCTATGTTAATATATTTCTTATCATTAAATAACTTGTATTACCTTTAAATGCCCCGCTTTGAGTTGTATATTCTCCGACTTGTTTAAAGCCGGCTTTACTATAAACATGCATAGCTCGCGGATTATTTTCATCAGGATCAATAAAGAAAGTATCGCTTAGTGGATCAATATATTTGTGGTAAAATTTTATAAAAGCTGCTAAAGTAGAGCTAGCAAGTCCTGGGCCTAAGAAGTTTTTATTACCTATATCGAAATCAAGAGTTATTAGACAAATATTTTTGTTGAATATCAGATAAATTGTGGTCTTTTTCAAGGCTATCCGATAATATAAAACAAAACGGTTCATTATTTATAAAACCAATCCAATAATTAGTTGTCCCGTAAAAATAATGCTGTTTTCTGCCGGTAATAAAATTCAAAATGTCATTCTTATGTTCTTGACTATTGTCCCAAAATTCTTTTTTATATGAGGCTCTTCTAACCAACTAAAAATAAGTTCTTTATGAGTTAAATTAGCTTTTTCGAAATGTATATTCATATATAATCTATAATATGGATAAAATAATATAATTAGCATAATATATAAAGAGCAAGGGGAAATCTGGCTTGAAAAATTACCTGAAATTGTAGCAGAATTAGCTAGAGAATGGAACCTATCTAAGCTTAAACCTATAGATTAATTTATCTTTCAATTATATTCTATCAGGGTATCAAAATAATAAGCCTATTTTATATTGAAACTAAGTTGTGCTGCTAAAGACCTAACAAACGAAGCGGAAGCTTTAAAGGTTTTTTCAGGGTTTGATGCTGCAACTATTCTAGCCCAAAAAGATAATGCTTTATTACTTGAGAGAGCGGTATCCGGTATTTCCTTAAAAGAATATTAATAAAATTGCTATAGCTTGTTCTGTTATGAGCAAGCTGCACAGAGCATCTATACCAAAAATGCACCAATTCCCTAATAGCAAGGATCAGCTGAAAGCTTTGGATAAAGAATGGGATTTGCCTAAAACTTACTTACAAAAGGCAAGAAAATTGAGAGATAAACTTCTTCAAAATCCTGAACCTCAAATTTTACTTCACGGTGATTTACATCATGAGAATATATTACAAAATGATAAGCAATGGGTAGTCATTGACCATAAAGGAGTAATTGGATATCCTATAAATTACAAGAGGTTAGAAGCTGGTATTTTGTCCAGCTTATTTTAGCTATCTGTTGGAATCTTGAGGATGGAATAGAAAATGAGTTATTTTTCAAACTTGCTGATAAAGCATATAGCCTAGTGTAATTTAATGCCAATATAAATATCAACTATTGCATTATGTGGATCACTACTTCTTTCATCATATATTTCAAAGTCAGCTATGTAAGCTCTTTTCCCTCCTAACATTGCCGCATCCATATGCCATATTTTTTGCCACATATCCATAACATTTGCCACATATCCATAACAACTTTAGGCCTTTGATCAGGATCGGATGTAAATTTTGCATAAGTTTGTACAGGAATAGTAAGAGTTGAAAATTCTTTATCTATATTCTCAAAAGAAGTAACTTCTTCTCCAAGAAAGTAAGCATATTCCCCGGTAGCATCACTCTCATAATTTGTATAAACTGAAAAAACTTTGTTTGGAGTTTTTCTATTTAGGATTTTGTCTTGTAGCTTGTCTGCAAAAAATCGCTGCATTGTTATTCCTATTTTGCAGTATCAGCGTTCATTTCTGCAGCGTTTGAGGTGCGGGCTGTGATACCAATTAATTTAATTTCTGATAATTGTGTAATGACTTTATACATTTTATAGCCTCTTATTTAATTCACTAAGTAAGTTAAAACTAATCTAAAAAGGAATTATGATAAGATTGAATATTATCTAACTTTTTTTTGAACAGCAAAAAGTCCTTAGTTTATAATATGTTTACTGTGTGAAGTATTTATAAATTGAAATAGCAATAAGACATGGTGGAGCCAGGGGGAGTCGAACCCCCGACCTTTTGAATGCCATTCAAACACTCTACCAACTGAGCTATGACCCCAATATAGTCAATTGATTTGGACTCGCCTGCATCGTCACTCGTCGTTCTCCTATTAGTTAGGCTTAACTCCTCGCTCCTGGTGTGCAAATCCCACTGACTTGACTATAACAAATTAATTCTCTTATACTATAATAATAAAACTAAATCTATAACATTTAATCTTTATTTTGCTAACAATGCGATAACATCTCTAGAAGAAATTATATTATCTACTAATCCAAATTTTTTTGCTTCTTCCGGTGACATGAAATTATCACGTTCCATACTTTTTTCAATATGTTTTAACTCTTGTCCAGTATGTTTACTATACAATTCGTTAAGTAACCTTTTGATTTTTAGGGTTTCTTGAGCGTGGATTTCTATATCGGTAGCTTGCCCTTTATAACCTCCTGACGGTTGATGGATCATAATACGACTATGAGGTAAACTATAACGCATCCCTTGCTCGCCCCCGCATAGTAAAAGTGAACCCATAGAACAAGCTTGACCTATGCATAATGTAGCCACTTTAGGTTTTATATATTGCATTGTGTCATAAATCGCAAGACCTGCGGTTACAACTCCTCCGGGGGAATTGATATATATATATATATCTTTTTTAGGATTTTCTGCTTCAAGAAACAATAATTGTGCAACAATTAAGTTTGCCATATGATCTTCAACAGTACTACATACAAAGATTATACGTTCTTTTAGCAATCTTGAATATATATCATAAGCACGTTCACCGCGTGATGTTGGTTCAATTACTATCGGTACATACGACATTAATATTTTCTCCTGAAATTGATGAATTAAATAGTTTTTCATCATTACGAGGAGGTTATTTTAATAACCGACGTGGCAATCTCATGAAGTAGCATAGAACTCCTGAGATTGCTTCGTTGAAACTTACAGTTTCTCCTCGCAATGACTTATAGATTATTACTTCTTATCTTCTAAAGCATTAGCAAGTATATCTCCCATATTGGTAGTATTATCACTAGAACCATATTCTTTGAGAGCTTTTTGACGTTCTGCTATTTTATGAGCTTTTACCGATAATAAAATTCTACCGGTTGATTTCTCGATAGAAACAACTTTTGCTTCTATTTCTTCGTCTATGTGAAACATTTCAGGCTTCTGCTCGTCTTTTTTATCCGATAGTTCAGTTCTTTTAATAAAACCTGCTACTTTATTGTTTAATAATACTGCGAGTCCCTCATCTTTAACTTCGGTTATAAGGGCTTTAACTATTGTGCCTTTTTTATATTCATCACTGATTTCGTGATATGGATTCGGCGACAATTGTTTTATACCTAAACTAACTTGTTCTTTTTCAATATTAATGGCTAGAACTTTGCATTCTATTTCGTCACCTTTTTTGTATGATTTTAGTAGATCCGTTCCTTTATCTTCCCAGCTAATATCACCTTCATGAATCATGCCGTCCATATTATTACCGAGTGCAACAAAAATACCGAAATCCGTAATATTTCTAATCGGTGCTTTAATTATAGTACCGACAGGATTATTTTCAGCGAACTTTGTTAAAGGATTTTCTTGGCATTGTTTAATACTTAAAGAAACACGATGCTTTTCAGTATCGACCTCTAAAACTACGAATTCTACTTCTTGCCCTATAGTTAGTGTTTTTCTAGGATTTTGATTAGATTTTAACCAACTAATTTCGCTTGAATGAACAAGTCCCTCAAGCCCGTCTTTTAATTCTATAAATACGCCGTAATCAGCAAAATTTGTAACTTTACCGGTCATTTGTTTACCGACGGGGAATTCTTCTTTAATTGCTTCCCATGGGTTAGAATCAAGTTGTTTTATACCGAGTGATATTCTTTTGGTTTTTTCATCAAACTTAATAACCATTACTTTAACCTTTTGGTTAAATTCTAACACTTCTGAAGGATGGTTAACTCTTCCCCAAGAAATATCGGTTAAATGTAATAAACCGTCAACACTTCCAAGATCGATAAACGCACCGTAATCAGTAATATTTTTTACGGTTCCTTCTAATACCATGCCTTCTTTAATTTTAGATAGCATCTCATCTCTAGCTTCGGAACGTGATTCTTCTAAAATAGCTCTTCTTGAAACTACTATATTACCAAGCTTTTTATCCATACTTAAAATTTTAAACGGTTGCTTGATATTCATTATAGAAGTAGGATCTTTAATAGGTCTAACGTCAACTTGGCTTCCCGGTAAGAATGCTACTACACCGGATAAATCCACGGTAAAGCCTCCTTTTACACGACCGAAAATCGTACCGTCGACAAATTCGCCCTTGGAACACATGATTTCTAGTTGTCCCCATAATTCTTCTTTAACTGCTTTTTCACGGCTCAATATCGTTCT
Organism: Rickettsia massiliae MTU5; assembly: GCF_000016625.1. Classification (NCBI taxonomy): domain Bacteria; kingdom Pseudomonadati; phylum Pseudomonadota; class Alphaproteobacteria; order Rickettsiales; family Rickettsiaceae; genus Rickettsia; species Rickettsia massiliae. The sequence continues at coordinate 764,660 of NC_009900.1, read as the reverse complement.
GCCGTTACGTCCTTCAATTTTCTCGATGAAAACTTCAACTACGTCCCCAACTTCAGGTAAAGCTAAAAATTCAGACTTAGGTATTCTACCTTCATTTTTTAATCCAACGTCAACAATAATCATATCGTTTTTTATTTCGATTACTTGACCTTTAACTACCGTTTTTTCTTTTATATGACTTGTGTCAACGGTTTCAAGCATTTTAGAGAAATCTTCTTCAAATTCGTGATTCATTGCTGCAAGTTGTGGAACAAATCGTTGTTTTAGTTTTATTGACATATTCTTCTCGTAATATTAGCTAAAGTGCCTAGGCTAATAAAATTTTTTTGAAAGGTTAATAAAATTAGATGCTCTTGCATGACTAAAAAAAGCCTTCTATGTCATGCAACAACGCCATAAAATCGAATAAAATAACCTAGCACTTTTTCAAGTTATTTTATTCTTTATATAATTTGTTACTTCTTCTACGACTTCCATAGCCGAAAGCTTTGAAGTATCGATAATTAAAGCATCTGAAGCCGGTAATAATGGTGCAGCTTTTCGCTCTTTATCTCTTTTATCTCGCAAAATTATTTGCCGTAAAATCTCATCGAGTATACATGTTTTTCCTTTTGCTTGCAACTGCTTATATCGTCTTTCAGCCCTAATTTGAGGATTTGCGGTTATAAAAATCTTTAAATCGGCGTCAGGTACAACAACGGTGCCTATATCCCTGCCCTCCATAATCATTCTAGGTGTTGTTTTTACTAGATTAATCAGGTGTTTGTTTAGATTATTTCTAATTTCACTTATTACGGCAATTTGCGATGCTATATTTCCTATATTCTCATTCTCTAAGTCAAAATTATTGTCGAGTTTTAATTCTTTAGATAAAGCAATTACCGCATCTATATCAGTGACATCTATTTTTTGACTAATACAGTCAAACGCAAGTTGTCTATAAACAATACTTGACTGAAAATATTTAAGAGAAAATTTCTTGGCCAGTATTAAACCGATAGTCCCTTTACCTGAAGCAGCAGGACCGTCAAGAGAAATAGTGAAATTTTGAGAAATATCAAAGGCTTTAGTTTTTAAATCCACCATAAAATTATAGACTAAATAATAAAATATTATAAATAATGGAAATAAAGCTTGAAATCTAGTACATTAATGAATTTTTGTAAAAAAACAAGGGTTAAAAACTACATATAGATTTAGTAGTACACCCTATGGGGTAATCAACAAATTAATTTTTTGATTTACAGCTTTAGCGTATTTTTGAAGGCTTAAGAAATTAGGAATATGATGTCCGCTTTCCATTCTTGCTATTTGAGCTTGAGAAGTAGACATTTTTTTAGCAACATCCGCCTGAGTCAGATGCAAGACGAGCCTTTATTAAAGTGCTTGCTATTTCAAATTCCATTTTTCGTTCTTCATAAGTTTTTTTTTCTTCAGGGTTTGATAATAACTCTTTTTTAAATTCATCAAAGTTTTTCATTAAAACCTTCCTTTAATCTTAAGTTTTAGCTATTGAAATAGCTGTTTTAGGAGTTTTTTCTGTTTTTTTAATAAATGTATGCAATATAACTATTTTTTATCAATATAATCTTTTTAACATATAACTTGAACTAATCAATTGACACTTATCTTAATTGTAAATATCATAAGGTCCATAATAGGTCCATAATTCGATAAAGCCAAAACTACATAAAGATTAAAAAAATTATAAGGGTGATTAGCTCAGTTGGTTAGAGCATTACGTTGACGTCGTAAAGGTAAGAGGTTCGAATCCTCTATCGCCCACCACCTTATCTCCAGGCTTTTCATAATCTGTTAATTTTAGCTTCATACTCCGTATGCTGCTTATATGCTCATCGCATTTTTAAAAATGGTGTTATTATCCCCTTGATTGCCTCTTCTAAACTGATGTTTAAGTTGAGGTCTTATGCACACTATATGCTGCTCACATTTCACTCCTGATTGTGTAATCCATAATGAGAGTGATAATAATCCCACTATCTTCTACAATTTTGTCGGTAATTTTATTCCACCTGAATGGAGTACTCTTTCCTCTCGTAATGGTAAAATTTTAAGTAAAACCTCAAGACAACTCCTATCTCTTATAGTCTTCCGCTTGCAAATCTACTATAACAACAGTATTGACGAACTTCAGGAAACCTATCATTTCTTTGAGGATTCTCTAGGAGTATGTCAAGAGCGTGTAAGACAATGCTTACTTGAATTAAAAAAGAGTGGCTTTATCGAATTTTATAAAGCAACAATAGTTAAATATGGCATTAAATGCCGTAATACTCCTTGTATTAAGCTGGCTAGAAATTTCCAACCATTTTCTCAGAAAATTACCCATGAACATGAAAAAAATTTTCCACCAACTCCAAAAAACTTTGGGGTCAAACCCAAAGAAATTTTGCCTCAACCCCAAAAAAGTTTGGACCAGTACATATATATAGATAATAATAAAAATATATCTAATAAATCTAGATCTAGGGAATCTATAATTTTTCAAAATGAAAAAAATGCATCTAATCACAATAACCAAGGTCAATTACAAGAACAACAACTTGAAACAAATTTACAATTTAAGGCAATAAGCTCAAGCAACGATCAACAACAAGCTGATAATACCAGTTCATCTAGTGCTAATATCACAACAGGTGCTACACGGATTAATACTGCATTACAAGCAGTTATTGATAACATTTCTAAAAAACATGACTCTACAGCATCAAATAGCAATAATGCAGCAATTAATGCCGTTAATCATAAGGGCTGGTTCAAAAGGAAAAAATTAACAGATTTTCATCCCTTAACCCAAGAAGAGGCTGATTTATTACAGATAAAATCAAATCGAGAATTTAATCTTACTTTTATTAACAAGCTCTTATTAAAACTAGCAGCACAATACCCAGAACACCATTTTGGTCATAAAAAAGTGTTTTTAAATTATATGGCTAAGGCTTTAGCTCATGAACTAAGAGAAACTACTCAAGCTAATTGTCAGCAGTTTCAGTTTAAATCTAGCGATGTGCATAAAGTTCAGGAGCAATATCTAGATAAAATAGAACGTAGCACTGATACCAGCAAACAAGCTCAGCTAAAACGTAAAATCGTCGGTGTTTTTGATCCTGATACAGCTTATGAATTACTAAGCTCCTGCTCATTTATTGGGGTAGTAGGTAATAGGTATCAAATAAAACTGCTTAAAACTATTATACTTTCAGAACATAGCAAAAATAAAATACTACAGCAAGTACGAATGATCTATGGCAGTAATATTGGGCAGTTACAAATCATACCATTTGCTGAGCTTGCAACTAATCAGCATAACACTGAAGATGCACAACAAAATTATCTATTGCAGCTTAGCAGACAATTAAATCCTGATTCAGTATGGTATAAAGTGAGGAAATTTCTTATTGAACGTTATAACCAATATATTGATTTTGGGGTATTAAGTAAATTAGTAGTGGTAGAGGAAGATATAGTCAACAAAAAGGTAATCCTTAAATCAACAACGGCTTTTAATGATTACTATGTTAGAAACCATTACATGCAAGATCTAAAGGAAGCTTTTGCAGCCCAAGGCTTTAATTTTGAATTGATAAAATTTAAAACTAACCAAAACCCTGATTCAGATAGAGAATAAAGAGCAAGTATTTAGTACAGATTAGTTATAGTAGTTTAATTCTTTAAATCTATTTCTTAGAGCCTGTCTTGAAAGTGGATTAATAATAAAAATAACACTCTAATTCATAATAAGCAGTTTAAAATCTATATAAAGAAATAGTCATTTTTTTTTAACATGTAAAATTTTTAGACATACAATAGTTCTAAAGTGACATGTTTCAGTACTACTTTAATTAGAGCATTATATTTTCAAGACAGGCTCTTAGTAATTGGTTATTATTACCTCATCGGACGTTTTATTATGTTCAGGCATAGAATATTTAACCTTAATAATACTAATATTAAAATTTTTATATAAGTTTCTAATAAAGGGAGTATTACTATTAGAAATCATTATTTTAACATTTTTATCATTGAGCTCTAGAGCAAAATCTTTAAGTCTCGTTTGCTCATTTTCATCAAAGGGTAATCTGGTATAAAACTTCTCACCTGATTTATGATAAGGAGGATCAAAATAAACAAAATCATCTTTTTGTGGTTCAATGAAAGAAAAATCCATAGCACAAATAGATGTGCCAGCTAAAAGCTGACTACACTGTTTTAATCGAGAAGCAATATCAGATTTACTATAATTCCTACCAGAGAAAGTTTGAGCTGGCTTTCCATCAACATTAATCCGGTAAATGCCTTTAAATGAATATCTATTAAGATAGATAAATCTTGCAGTAATTTTTGCTGGATCGTTACTATCATTATTACTGCTAACTTGATAATAATGTTCTTTAGAGTGTTTTTCTTTATAGGAGTCTAATAGTTTACTGACCTTATCTGGATTCCTCTTAACCGCGTTATAGCTAGTTACTAGCTCTAGATTAATATCAGATAAATAGCATTGTTTAAATTTATCTCTAACTTGAAAAAATAAAGCACCACCTCCAAGGAATGGTTCATAGTAATTATTTAGTAGTGATGGAAGAAACTTAATTAATTGATCGGTAATTTTTCTTTTACCACCAACCCATTGTAAGAATGGTTGTGCCTTGTTTGAATTATTTACTGACATGAAATTATGATTAAAATATTTATACTATAATTATAGTATAAAATAGGCTTAAATGCCAGCAAAATACTGTATTACAAGAGATTTTCAAGGAATTCTTGGTGTTTTCTGTAGCATCATTAATGCTAGTTTTGATTTGTATGTAATAGATAAAGAGTTGAGCTAACAAACAATACAATTTAGCTCTGTCTCTTTTTTACAGCTCTTTGTTAGATTATGCAAAATTTGTCAAAAAAGCTCTCAAATCCTCTGTACTTCATGGAATAGTTAGGATATCTGTCCTTGTGAGAGCTGCATGGTGCAACTCTAGTTCAGAGGTTAAGTTTAAAACAGCAAAATTTTATCACCTTAACCTCTGAGCTGTTTTTTTTTAACTTACAACAGCAAGGAGATACTATGATAATTAATAATACAAATCAACAAAAAGATAATAATAAAGCTGAAAATATGATGCAGCAAGCTTGGATATTACAATTATCTCCTATATCTGTCACATTAATACCATCTGACCAGGAATATAGTTTTACAGGCAAACATCAAGAATTAGAGCAAGAATTACAAAAAGCAAAGCATGAACTAAAAGAATCTAATATATTTAAGATAGATTTAATTAAAAATATTAGTAATAAATTAGATATATCATGTAATGAAATGCTCTCTGAGCTACTTACACTTTATGGAGTAGAAACAGATTCTAATAAGAAGAATTCCTTATCTAATATTGTCATAGATTGTGCTAGGGGACTATTAGATTATTCTCATAATCTTGTTAATTTGCTGCAACAAGATACTAAATTAGTTCCCATAGATCTACAAGCTTTCGATCTAGAGCAATTAGTAAATGAAACTGTTGATAAAATTATACCAGAAGCTAAGGATAAAGGTTTAGATCTTTTTTGTAATTTTCAGTACGATATAGCTAAGATTATTATTGGAGATAGTTACTGGATAAAGGCAATATTAGAACAATTAGTAGCTAATTCAGTTAAATTTACTAAAGAAGGCAAAGTTATTGTGACAATCAATCTATTTCCTACTACTATAGAAGAAGATAATAAGGAGATGGTACTACAACTTATCATCCATGATACAGGTATTGGTATGCCTGAAGAAATACAGCGATATATTAGAGATAAGAATACTGAATTTGATTCTGCAACTGGGTATAAAGGATTAAAATTAGGACTTAGCTTTGTTAAAAGACTTATCCATAAAATGCATGGAGATATTGAGGTAGAAAGCGAACAAGGTAAGAGTACTACTGTTACATGTAATATACCGGTAACGTTGCCTATATATCATCAATAATTACTAAATAACTTAAAGTCTTGTAAAATAAATATTTACAAGACTTTACTTCAATATCTATAAAACTATAGTCCTGGTAACCATGCTGTAGTAAAAATATCTTGACTATTATTAGTTTAGTTAACTAAACTAAAGGGATGAGTACAGAATGACAAAATATGGTTAAAAATCAAGTTAATTGTAAATATGAGGAGTCTTTAAATTGTTATTATAGTGAAAGATTATTACAAAAACTTTTACTACTAAATAAATATGCAACAAATAAGATAGATTTTGATCAAGTTGCTAAGGCTATTTACTATGCCAAAAAATATCATGCTGGACAAAAACGAAAAACTGGAGAATTATTTTACACTCATACTTTAGAAGTTGCCTATATGGTATCTGATTATTTATTTAGAACGGATATCATAGTAACTAGCATATTGCATGATTGTATTGAAGATACGTTACTTACTAAAGAAATTATTATAAAAGAATTTGGTCACAAAATTGCCAATCAAGTTGAAGATTTAACCAGAATTAAGAAAGATTATAAGATTAGTGCCGTAGAAATGGTTAAGATATTATATATCCAAAAGAAGGATGATTTATTACTAATTAAGTTATTTGATAGACTGCATAATATGCAAACAGTCAGAGCTAAGTCTCTTGACAAGATTTGGCAAACAACCTCTGAAACTCTGCAAATATTTTTAGCTTTAGCTGCTTACTTAAAAATACCTGAGGTTGCTAAGCAATTAGAACAACATTGTTGGAACGTGATATTCAATTATAGGATCTTACAAAACAAACTATTATTACAAACTGCATTCTGATAAATTAAGATAATAAACACCTATCCTATAATTTTTGATCAAAAATATCTTTGCCAGTTTTTATCCATTGAGTTTGCACATTTGGAGATTGCGTTAGTTCATTGCTTAAAGAAATCAGAGCCCCAAATAAAGCATTATTAGGCAAATTATCTAGCTTTGCTTTAACCACTAAACCACCTATTTCTATTAAACGACGCGTGCGAGCTTTTCTTTCTTGAATCTTAAGTTTTCCTTCTGCAGTAATAATGCGAGCTTTCTTGTGTTCTAATTTTAATCTTTGTTTAATGATACTATCCATATGTAGATCTAGTTTTATTATTATTCAAGTATTTACTGTTTACATTCATGAATACTTAATAAATTTTAGGAGTCAAATGAATTTTAGAATTAAGTCAATAAATATAAATTTACAAAACAGATTTATATGTAATAGTTCAATTTTGCGTAAATTAATTTCTATTTTTGATTTCTTAAAACGTAGTGAGAAGGAAATTAAGTTAAATGATAAATTAATAGCAAAAGAACTATCAGAAGCTGCTAGTTAGTTTACAATTGAAGATAACAGTAAAATTAGTAATGCTACTATAACATTTAAAACAATTTGCTATGTTTAAAAACCCTAGAAGATTACAACGTTTATATTCTAATGTTTTATATTTAATATTTAAGGAGTCCACATGCCATATAAGCTAAAACTTAGAAACTCTGCTAATCAAAATATATCCCCAAAAATACTAAAGAGAAAACAAGGATCTGAGCAAGAAGGGCCAGAAGTAAAAAAGTTACGCAAACACTCATTAGCAGATAATTCAGAATTAGTTATTTCTGGCATTACTAATATTACACCTATGAAGAGAGTATATGATACTAGTTTTCAGGACTTTAGTACTTCTAATTTGGATTGCAAGTTAAGTGACTCTCCAATCTATTATACAATAAAAAGACCACGCTATACCGATTCAGATCGTCCTCAAGATAGTGTAGTTACATGGAAGACTGATTTAGTAACTAGCACTCCTCGTACTACACCTAATACAAAGAAATTATTCTTTATTGATCATGATAAATCTAAACAAAATGCAATTGATGATAAAATAATCCTGTTAAATAGTCAAAATCAAGAACAACACAAAGGTCAAACTACAAAGGAAAATTTAGGTAAAAAGTACGATGTGCCTGGAGATGGTAATTGTCTTTTTTGGTCTATTTTCTTTGGCTATTTACTTCCGGTAAAAAATGATATTAAGGAGTTTGCAACACGATGTAGTAAGATACTCCCAAGGCATAATATAGAAGAAGTAAAACAATATTGTAATTATCTAAAGTTAGAAAGCTTAAATACTATAAATAGGAATGAAACTATAAATAGTAATGAAACTATTGGGGCACTTATACAAGAATTACGTAAAAGGGCATATGAAGAAGTTAAAGTCAGACCAAATATACATGGAACTCCTACAAAAAAAGATAAGATGCATAATGAATGGGCACAAATAATGCAAAATGCTCAATATAATAATGATAATGTCATTAGTGACGAATTTTGGGGAGAAGAGAAAGGTTTAAATGCATTAGCACACTTATTAGATATTAATATTAATGTAGAACCAACTGGTCAAAAATACCCATCCCAGTTGAATGAATATAATAAGGATACTGGAAAGCAGACTCCGTTAAAAGTTAAATCTAATATTACAATAACATTATCATTAGAAAATAATCATTATAATTTTTATTATAATGATTTACAACACAACATACCTTTTAATATAAATAATGATTCAGGAATAGGAGATTCATTTAATTTATCTGCTGAAGTAGATGATCTTACAATTGTCGAGGAGATAAAATCTACTAAAGGACTGAAACATCTTTCTATATGTAATAAAGATAATATAGCAAAAAGCATAAAGTATGCTGATGTAGATAGAGTAATTCCAGATCATAATGTGAATGATCATATAAAAAATACATCTTCACCTAGAAAAAGAAAATTCCTCTTAGAGCAAGAAAATATTCCCCAGAAAAAAGTATATAACATTCAAGAAAATGTGATTCAGATTAATGTTAAAGAAAATGATTTTACTAACACTAAAACCTCTACACGACACTTCAAAAAAAGCAAGCAATCTAACCAAGATATTGATTATAATAAAGTACCAGTAATTAAATACAAAAATTCAGCCGATTTAAATAATATCCTATCCCAAGAGGTGAACAAGAATTCAACAAATAGTAACAGTAATACAGAAGAATACCAAAAGCGTTTAACTGAAGAATTAAATATTATCAAACAATTTGATTACGCAGAAAATTTTTTAATAGCAGCAAATATAGTAAAAATTTGTCAATATTTTGATATTAGATATCAACTGATAGGATCAGCTAATAGTTCGTTGGTAGCTAAAGCGTTAAACATCCATACAATAAATCCAATTGAGCATCAATTATTGTTTGAGGTGTTTTTAAGTGATGATCGTCAACCAGACTTTGATTTTTATATAGATAGTGAACAAAGACATATTATATGTAATTATTTAATAACGCATGCTTATCAAGGTAGAGCTGGTTGGATGATGAAGAAAAATAATTCGCTGCATCAAAGTGCAATTGGTATAAAGCCAGTTAATAGTAATTTAGCAATTAAGAATGGAAATTTTACTGATTATAATAAATGTACAGATATAAAAGGGTTTATAAAGTTCGATTTGTTGTCTTCTAAAGAATTGTATAAATTTAACCAAGTTTGTAAACAACAAACAGATGTAACAAAAAGAGATAGTCTTAATGATGCAAAAACTTATCAGTTAATAGCAAATGGTGATGTGCAAAATCTATTTCAAATCAGTAAAATGGGTAAAGTATGTAAGGAACTACATCCCACATGTTTTAATGATTTGGTAAATCTATTAGCAGTGAATAGATCCATTCCTCAGATACGTAATACAAATATAAATATTTTAGCTGGCAAACAACTTAGCTCACTTATTGATCCCTTAAGTGTGTTTTCATCAACTAAAGGGGTAATCTTGTTCAAAGAACAAATTATGCAAGCTGCTAATAGATATTTTGGAGTAAATGTTAAAAATACTTATCAATTCCTCAAAGATTTAAAAGATAAAAAAATAGGTAAAGATGAAAAGAAACAATATATTAAAAAGGCAAATATTTTTACAGATCAAGCAGATCAGTTATTTACTGAATTACAGAAAGCAAGTAGTAGTGTTTTTAGCAAGGCCCATGCAATATCTTGTGCTAAGATTATTTATAACTCAGCTTATGTTAAAGCTCATTACCCTGAATTATTTAAGCAAGTATACAATCCTCCAGATAATTTAGTAAGAAGAAAACTGCCTAGTACAGATTCATTGATAACTCTGGATGATGAAGTAGATAATACATTAGATAATTCTACATGCGATCAGAATAACGATCAAGCAGCAAATGATTCTATACGAAAAAGCTGTATTTCACTTGGAGTTTTATATCAGCTGGAATTATTAATGTTAATCTTGAATCGTGTAAGCCATCAACATGATTTTTTATTAGCAACTGAAGAAGTTAGTACTGGTAAATTTGATGATATAACGATTCGTTATCAAAGTCAAAACAAGGGTATTTATATACAGGCCAAATATATAGATGTAGAGGAAGCATATAATAGTATTGGTAGCACTAAATTATTCCCTAAAGGAAAACGGCAACATACTGCAATGTTTTCTATTCAAAGGTACTTTGAGTTTTTTGTCAAAGAAATAAATAATGGAAAACTTTCAGATGCAGAATATTTGATTATTTACACTAACGCAAATCTTGATACAAAAAAAGATATATTAAAAAGTTTTTTTTTAGAACATTATAATATTAAAGTTGATAAGAAAAACATTGATGGAGAAGAATATAAAATTTTACGAGACCTTTTATACATAAAGAATGCTTCGAATATTAATAAAAAACAAGGCTTTTATAAATTATCACAGGAATCAAAAGGCAAAATTTTAAAATTATTAAAATGTCCTGATCATGATAAAAAGTTAAAAGATAGTTTTTTAGATAAACTAATATTAGCAGTTAATCAACCTAATGTACGAGAACTTATAGATGTTATTGAAAGTGAAATGGTTCAAAATAATGAATTGAGTAAAGATAGTTACAATATCTTACAAGACAATATATTTTCTTGGGCAGCACAGAGTAAAGGGTACTATATTACAGAAAAAAATGTAAAAGAATTTTTTAAAGAAAACAAATTACCACAAGATAATGATTTAACAGAACAATATAGTAAGCATTATTGGTGTAATGCTTTAATAGCTACAACACAATATAGATTTACACTATGTACATTTCTCTTATGTCGGGGATTTATAGTACATCCATCTGATGAATTACGTATAGAGATTAAAGAAAATCAACCTCACCGTTTGAATGATATATATCTTCATGATGCAAGTAAAACTACTTATATACACATAAAATCCACCATTGAACCAGTATCCTGGGATGAGGTAATTGCTAGTATTACAAAGTACTTTAATGCTCTGATTAAAACAGCACAGAATAATGTCAAAGATAAAGATATTGTTTATTATATTAATATAAAAGAGATAGAAGAAAAGAATTTGCATGTAATAGATATTGAAAATTCAGAATATCAAACTTTAAAAAATTATTTGTATATAAATAATAAGTCAGAAGAATCTGGTTTTTATCAATTGTCACAGGAAGCAAGACAAGAAATTTTAGAACAATTAAAGAATAAGACAGATTTTATTAAACTGAAAAAGATATATAAGCAACTATTTAATAAATTGGTATTAGCAGTTAATCAACCTAATAGCATAGAACTAAGTAGCATTATTAAGTTAGAAATGAAGCCATACTATGACCTCAATATTAATTATACCACATTGCAAAAAGCTTTATTAAGTTGGTTGGTATCATATGATAGAAATCACGATATTTCAAATAATAATTGGGAGAATTTTATTACAGAAAAAAGTAATAAAATAGCAAATCAATCTATACATAGTATCGATAATAGAATCAAGAATGCATTTGTTAATGCTATAGTCGGTGATACAGGAATATGTAATTTTAGAGATTTAAGGGATTTTTTGAAGACAGAAGAAGGAAATACTATGTTTAATGTTTTTCATCAAAATAAAATTGAACATCATGTATCCAGTATTTTAAGTAATACAGGAGCAAATGTTAAAAAGATTTTTAAAGAATTTTATAATATTTTATTTAACAAAGATGGACAAAAAACAAATTTATTAAAGTATTTTACAGAAGATAGGACAGTATTATGTAGTATATCTAGTATGTTATGTGGTGCTGGAGCTAAAGCTCCTGAGGCTTTAAAAGCTTTACATGATATGCTAAGTACTACCATACCTAATGGAAAGCAAACCTATTTACAGTTCTTTGTAAAAAAGAAAATAATGCCTAATATATCTAGTATGTTATGTGGTGCTGGAGCTAAAGCTCCTGAGGCTTTAAAAGCTTTACATGATATGCTAAGTACTACCATACCTAATGGAAAGCAAACCTATTTACAGTTCTTTGTAAAAAAGAAAATAATGCCTAATATATCTAGTATGTTATGTGGTGCTGGAGATAAAGCTCCTGAGGCTTTAAAAGCTTTACATGATATGCTAAGTACTACCATACCTAATGGAAAGCAAACCTATTTACAGTTCTTTGTAAAAAAGAAAATAATGCCTAATATATCTAGTATGTTATGTGGTGCTGGAGATAAAGCTCCTGAGGCTTTAAAAGCTTTACATGATATGCTAAGTACTACCATACCTAATGGAGAGCAAACCTATTTACAGTTCTTTGTAGAAAAGAAAATAATGCCTAATATATCTAGTATGTTATGTGGTGCTGGAGCTAAAGCTCCTGAGGCTTTAAAAGCTTTACATGATATGCTAAGTACTACTATACCTAATGGAGAGCAAACCTATTTACAGTTCTTTGTAGAAAAGAAAATAATGCCTAATATATCTAGTATGTTACACGGTGCTGGAGCTAAAGCTCCTGAGGCTTTAAAAGCTTTACATGATATGCTAAGTACTACCATACCTAATGGAGAGCAAACCTATTTACAGTTCTTTGTAGAAAAGAAAATAATGCCTAATATATCTAGTATGTTACACGGTGCTGGAGATAAAGCTCCTGAGGCTTTAAAAGCTTTACATGATATGCTAAGTACTACCATACCTAATGGAGAGCAAACCTATTTACAGTTCTTTGTAGAAAAGAAAATAATGCCTAATATATCTAGTATGTTATGTGGTGCTGGAGATAAAGCTCCTGAGGCTTTAAAAGCTTTACATGATATGCTAAGTACTACCATACCTAATGGAGAGCAAACCTATTTACAGTTCTTTGTAGAAAAGAAAATAATGCCTAATATATCTAGTATGTTACACGGTGCTGGAGCTAAAGCTCCTGAGGCTTTAAAAGCTTTACATGATATGCTAAGTACTACCATACCTAATGGAGAGCAAACCTATTTACAGTTCTTTGTAGAAAAGAAAATAATGCCTAATATATCTAGTATGTTATGTGGTGCTGGAGCTAAAGCTCCTGAGGCTTTAAAAGCTTTACATGATATGCTAAGTACTACCATACCTAATGGAGAGCAAACCTATTTACAGTTCTTTGTAGAAAAGAAAATAATGCCTAATATATCTAGTATGTTATGTGGTGCTGGAGATAAAGCTCCTGAGGCTTTAAAAGCTTTACATGATATGCTAAGTACTACCATACCTAATGGAGAGCAAACCTATTTACAGTTCTTTGTAGAAAAGAAAATAATGCCTAATATATCTAGTATGTTAAACGGTGCTGGAGCTAAAGCTCCTGAGGCTTTAAAAGCTTTACATGATATGCTAAGTACTACCATACCTAATGGAGAGCAAACCTATTTACAGTTCTTTGTAGAAAAGAAAATAATACCTAATATATCTAGTATGTTACACGGTGCTGGAGCTAAAGCTCCTGAGGCTTTAAAAGCTTTACATGATATGCTAAGTACTACCATACCTAATGGAGAGCAAACCTATTTACAGTTCTTTGTAGAAAAGAAAATAATGCCTAATATATCTAGTATGTTATGTGGTGCTGGAGCTAAAGCTCCTGAGGCTTTAAAAGCTTTACATGATATGCTAAGTACTACCATACCTAATGGAGAGCAAACCTATTTACAGTTCTTTGTAGAAAAGAAAATAATGCCTAATATATCTAGTATGTTATGTGGTGCTGGAGCTAAAGCTCCTGAGGCTTTAAAAGCTTTACATGATATGCTAAGTACTACTATACCTAATGGAGAGCAAACCTATTTACAGTTCTTTGTAGAAAAGAAAATAATGCCTAATATATCTAGTATGTTACACGGTGCTGGAGCTAAAGCTCCTGAGGCTTTAAAAGCTTTACATGATATGCTAAGTACTACCATACCTAATGGAGAGCAAACCTATTTACAGTTCTTTGTAGAAAAGAAAATAATGCCTAATATATCTAGTATGTTATGTGGTGCTGGAGCTAAAGCTCCTGAGGCTTTAAAAGCTTTACATGATATGCTAAGTACTACCATACCTAATGGAGAGCAAACCTATTTACAGTTCTTTGTAGAAAAGAAAATAATGCCTAATATATCTAGTATGTTATGTGGTGCTGGAGCTAAAGCTCCTGAGGCTTTAAAAGCTTTACATGATATGCTAAGTACTACCATACCTAATGGAGAGCAAACCTATTTACAGTTCTTTGTAGAAAAGAAAATAATGCCTAATATATCTAGTATGTTAAACGGTGCTGGAGCTAAAGCTCCTGAGGCTTTAAAAGCCTTAATCACAGTATTAAGTAATCCTATCAAAGATAATGGAAAGCAAACCTATTTACAGTTCTTCGTAGAAAAGAAAATAATGCCTAATATATCTAGTATGTTACACGGTGCTGGAGCTAAAGCTCCTGAGGCTTTAAAAGCCTTAATCACAGTATTAAGTAATCCTATCAAAGATAATGGAAAGCAAACCTATTTACAGTTCTTCGTAGAAAAGAAAATAATGCCTAATATATCTAGTATGTTAAACGGTGCTGGAGCTAAAGCTCCTGAGGCTTTAAAAGCTTTACATGATATGCTAAGTACTACCATACCTAATGGAGAGCAAACCTATTTACAGTTCTTTGTAGAAAAGAAAATAATGCCTAATATATCTAGTATGTTAAACGGTGCTGGAGCTAAAGCTCCTGAGGCTTTTAAAAAAATATGTGATATCTTATTGAAATCTTTGGTATGTGATACAGAAATAGATGATGATGATGTAGAACAACTATATAATGATCTAAGTAATATATTCAATAATGGAAAAAAAGGAGCAAAAATTCTCAATGATTTAAAAGATTTAATCAAGAATTATAAGAATTATGAGGATATTGGTGGAGTAATTTATAAAGAAGGTAAAGGAATGGATTTAGAGTCTATAAAATATAATATACAATTAATGCGAGAATTAGGGCTACAAATTGATCCAGTACTTGATACAATAAGTATTAAAAGAGTGATATCACATTATAATCAATATTTAAGTATTTTACTAATTAAAGGAGATAATAATGCTCATGCTGCAGTTTTTTTGAAAAAGGATGACATTATATCAATAATTGACCCACTTAGTACTAAATCAGAATTTAGTGATAGTTTAGAAGAAATAATGAAGGATATTATAGATTCGGGAATTAAAGTAAATATTCTTTATTCTGGTTTGCAACAAGTTAATTCTAGTACATGTGTAGATATATCATTGATTCTAATAAAAAATATAGCAGATGGTTTATCAGACATTAGATTAGAAAAAGATATAGTAAAAATTATAAGCAATGTAAGAGACATGACATATAATATGTTATCCGAAGAAAATCAAGAAAAAATAAGTTTACAGGATAAAAAAGAAGAAAATAATAATTTTCAAGAGCATATTAACCATGAAAATAACGTCGCTATATTCTCAGAATTAATAGCAGAAGTTAATTATTTTCATGATTTATGTTAGGCCTAGGATTGTATAAGTTGCATACATGCGTATGCTTATTTGGAAAGATTTCCTTTAGAACAGATCCTATTATTAAAGTAAGCGTCTGGTAAAGGCTTAGCATTACCCATAAGTTTCTATATCTCTATTCCAACTAAAATCTTGTAATCACTAACCATATTCATCAACCTAGTCCACCCACGCCATAAGCTTATAATACCAGGTGGATGATCACGGTTTCTACCAATATACCCACCCAATTTAGCAATCAATTTAATTGCTTCTTTAGCTGATAACTCTTTAGGTGGATTAGCACCATTATTAAACCTTTTAAATAACAACTTCTGTTCTAAAGGAGTCAATACTTGACTACAACTAGCATTTTGATCGTTATTAAATTTTCTGGATAACCAAAAAATTCTCCATGCTACTATACTTTTCATAGTAATATACTTTATTAATCTTTCTCGCTCTCGTAATTGTGCTGCTTCAACAGAGCAGCCAGACTTAAGTATTTTATGAAAAATTTCTATGCTCCATCTTCGAGTATACCAATTGACTTTTTCTATAGCTTCATCTGTTGTATTAACTTTAATATTACTAATCAAAAGCCAATTTATAGCTTCTGCTCCCTCAGGAGGATTATCTTCTTTTGCTATTATGCCCCATAACTTTAAATTTGCTAACTCCTTACCATCCTTATTGCATGTTCTACTTGGTGGTGGTGGAAGGGTAAATTCGGCAAACGAAATGGATAAAGTTGCCTCTCTATATTTTACATCTTTATTAATTTGAAATTTAATACTTGTTTTTAACATTTCTGGTAATGAGTGAAAATAATCAAACAGTTTATATTTTGGTTTTTCTCTCCTTTTCTGCTTATTGATAGCTCTGTTTTCTTTTGCACGAATTAAAAACTTTATATTTTTTTCATCACAATATTTATACATCTCATAAATATCCGCTTCTCTATCAGCAATGTGTACTATTTCTTTATCTACTATATTTAGATTGTTAATATCTCTAATCGCTTCAATCCATCGATAACTTTCTTTCTCCTGAATTGGCTTTGTATGCACATACTGTTTAGTTAACATGCCTCTCTCAAAATGGTTGATAGTTGCTCGTCTAACGAATTTTTGATTCAATAATCCAAGTGGAACACCTGATTCATTTAATGCTAAGCTGTTATGTAATATCAGACCTAAACTTCCATCTTTACCTTTTTGTGCTCGAAACACTCTGTCCAAGCTATCGTTTTTTACTCTATTTTTATACTCAATGTAAGTAGTGTCATGTATCACTAAAATTTTTTCATGCTCATTCCTTATTCTATTATCAACTGTACTAATTATATGATTCTTAAGGATTGCATATGCTTTAATTTTTTTATTGCTAAAAAATCTGTAACAGGCTTTTATCGATGACCAACTTTCAAAACATGAAGAAATATTTGATTGAGCTTGTTGCATAAATTTTTTAAAAATATACTTAAAACGTTTCACCAATCTCATATCTCTAAAACTTATATCACCAAATTCTTGCTCTATCCAACATAAATCTGTTGCTTCCATATTACACCTTTAATTTTAGTTAAAAAGTGTATTCTATTACAGTCAGGACTTCCGAAAAATATTAAAATCATTGCTTTTTAGCAACAAGCTTATTGATACCAAAATTTTAAGTGAACTTTATACTATCAAGGTTTTATAAATTTTCTCATAATTGAACTAATTATACCTTTTCTTACCATATCTGCATTTTTGCGGAAGTCCTGACAGTTTATAGTTATCTTCCTACTATTTTTTTTACTTATGGGTAATGCTAAGTGTTATTAGAATCATTACAACAAAGTCACAGTAAGGATTGGCAACGTTGTGCACGAGGTATCATTTCTTTGCGTAAGGTCTATAGTGACGAATTAATAGATAAAGCCTGTCATAGAGCATTACATTACGGTATAAGTTCTTACTCTAAAATTAAAAATATCTTAAACAGTAATGCAGTAAACTTACCATTATCGGAGTTTGGGGGCACATATGCAGAACTTGCTTAATGATTTACGAAACTTTAGATTATCAGGAATAGTTAACAGTCTGAATGACAGGCTTGTCTATGCACAAAATAATAAGCTAGGATTTAAAGAATTTCTATCGCTATTATGTGAAGATGAAAAATCCAACCGTAAGGACAATAACTATCGTCGCCGTAGAATTGCTGCTAAATTACCAGCAACCAAGAATCTAGAAGAGTTTGATTTTAGCTTTCAACCAAGTATTGATGCCGGAGTAATAAATGATCTATCCACGTGCAGCTATATTAATGCTAAGGAAAATATAATACTAATTGGTGACTCAGGAACTGGTAAAACTCATCTAGCTATTGGGCTAGCATTAAAAGCTTTAGCACGAGAATACTCTGTTTATTTTACTACAGTATCAGATATGCTTTATAATTTGCATATCGCTAGAGCAGATAATAGCTATCATAAAAAAGTTAAACAATTACTGTCTTTTGATTTATTAATTTTTGATGAGTTAGGATTTAAGCAGTTACCAAAACATTCGGTGGATGACTTTTTTAATATTATTGCCAAACGGTATGAAAATAAATCTGTAGAAGTCAAGATTTAATCTTACAGACACTATAAATTTTGCACCTGATTGTCAGTTAAATTTTGACTGTCAGATATATATTCAAGATACAAGATTTCATTATTCTTTTCAACAGCTAATTTCTTACTATCCTTAAAAGTTTGCATAGGAGTTTTTCCGTAACAATATTTACCAGAATGAGGTCTTTCATTATTGAAATACTCTAGCCAGATATCAAGATCTAATTGTAGGTCATCAAGATCTGTATAAATCTTTTTCCGCATAGCTGTATCAAAGAATTCTTGTTTCATGGTTTTGTTAAAACGCTCACACATACCGTTTGTTTGAGGAGAATATGCTTTAGTAGTAGTATGCTCTATACCTTCGATACTTAGAAACAACTCAAAAGCATGATGCTCTATATTTCCCTTATATTCTGACCCACGATCTGTAAGAATACGAAGTATTGGTATCCCTTGAGTCTCATACCATGGTAACACTCGGTCATTAAGCATATCAGCAGCAGTTAGAGCTGTTTTATCAGTATATAGTTTAGCATCAGCTACTCTGCTGTAGCTATCAATAAATACCTGAGAATAAACCTTACCTATACCCTTAAAATTGCCTACATAGTATGTATCCTGGCATCCTAGATACCCTGGATGCTGCGTCTCAATTTCTCCATCAGCTTCTTTTTCATTACGACGCTTCTCTAGCACTTGTAATTGAGCTTCAGTAAGAACAATACCATCCTGAGCCATCTTTGCTTCTAATGCTTTAAGCCTTTTACTGATATTGTTTAAATCATTACGTAACCAAATTGATCTCACTCCTCCAGGTGATACAAGTATACCCCTCTTCTTAAGCTCATTTGATACTCTTAGCTGACCATATGCTGGATATTCTATTGCCATATCCATTACTGCTTTCTCTATCGCTGGATCAACTCTATTCGCTATTATTGGCTTTCTTCGACTAATTTCATACAATGCCTCTTCACCACCAGTTTCATACAGTTCTTTAAATCTGTAATAACTATCTCTACTATAGCCCATCGCTTTACATGCTGATGATATGCTACCAAGGCTCTTAGCTAATTCAAGTAATCCTAATTTTGGCTTTATTATTTTTTGATTTAAGTTCATTGTGACCTTCCATTTTTTTATCTGTATTTGTTAATACATTATTTACATTAAATGTAAGATCAAATGTCAACTACTACACATGCTCATATATTAATCATCAAAGGCAAAAGTTATCGTATTAATAAATCTAAATCTGGAGGTAATATGGCATAAAAAATTTTAAGTAAGTTGGTCCCTTGAAAATACTATAAGTAAGTAGAACAGAACCTATTTAAAATAATAAGATTTTAAATAGGTAATGATGAACAGAAAATATAGACACTTATCTCGAGAAGAGAGATATGAGATAAAAAGAATGTATGACCTAGGAGTCAGTATTAACAAGATAGCGCAACATCTTACGAGGTCTAAAAGCACTATTAGTATGGAGCTAAAAAGAAATAAGGTAAAAGATAAGTATATGCCTTGTGTTGCTCAGGAAAAATACGAAAACAGGATGTATCAGCAAGAGTTATTAAAAATAGAAAAGAACCCTATGTTGTTAGATTATATTAAAAATGCTATGATTCGTAAGAAATGGTCGCCGGATGCTATAGCCGGAAAGTTAAAACTAGACCAAAATACCGCTTTGTATATCAGTACAGAAAGTATATATAGATTTGTTTACACTTCTGCAGTAGCAGCTAAATTAAAGTTATATAGCTATTTACCTTCTAAAAGATATAAAAGGCAAGAAAGAGGGAAGAGGCGTCAAAGGATCATTATACCACAAAGGATCTCAATAGATCAGCGTGATGCAATAGCTATGAAAAAGGTAGAAGTAGGGCATTTTGAGGCAGATCTTACATTTCATAAAGGTAATCAAAGTATGAATATTGGTGCACTGGTGGATAAAAAGAGTCAAAAGATTATTTTAGTGCTGAATAACTCCAAGAGAGCTAAAACAGTTACCACTGGTTTCTTAAGAAAGATAAAAACTCTTCCAAATAGTGTGAGAAAGACTATTACTATGGATAATGGCAAAGAGTTTGTAGGGCATGTTGCCTATAGACTATCTGGGTTTCAAACTTTCTTTTGTGATCCATACCGCCCTAGACAAAAAGCATTAGTGGAAAAAATGAATTCTATGATTCATAGAATTTTACCTAAAAATACAGATATTACAACCGTTACACAAAGAGGTCTTGACAATGTTGCTGAGATTTTAAATAACATGCCAAGAAAGATTTTTGGTTATAAAACACCCAATGAAATTTGGGCAGAAAATTTATAGGTTTTGTTCTACTTAGTCCTTGAATTTTCACCTTTTTGACGTAATTTACTGGTCCCTTTCTGATTGACAATGACACTCCTTTATTTTTAATAATTTTACGAATTTGACGGTTAGTGGATTCAATAGCATTAGTAGTGTAAATCGCTTTTCTAATGTCTTCCGGAAAGCTAAAAAATGGAGCTATGCCAGACCAATTTCGTTGCCATATGTCAAATGATCTGTCAACACTTTTCCGGACAGTTGTTTATGCACATTTTTGTATTTCTTCGTATTTTACTGGTGATAGATAATCGTTAGCAGAATGCATTCTTATACGATTATAAAATACCTCTATATATTCAAATATGGTATGTTTTGCTTCCTCCCTAGTTTTAAATTTATGTTGATACACTAATTCTGTTTTTATAGTATGAAAGAAACTTTCAGCAACAGCGTTATCCCAACAATTACCTTTACGACTCATACTCTGTTTGATACCATGTTGTTTTATAATTTTTAAATGACTATCAGAACAATATTGGCTACCTCTATCGGTGTGCCAAATAAGTCCTTTTGGTGGTTTACGTTGCCATATTGCCATTAATAAAGCATTATTAACCAAATCAGCCTTCATATTATTATTCATAGACCATCCTATAATTTTTCTAGAAAATAGATCAATAACTGTTGCTAAATATAGCCAACCTTCACTAGTTGGTACATAGGTTATATCTCCAACCCAATAACAATTAGCATCAGGAACTGTAAATTTTCTATCCAATAAATTAGGAGCAATTTGCTTGTTATGATTAGAGTCAGTAGTGGCTTTAAATTTACGCTTAGTTTTACATATTAAACTAGCCTCTTTCATTAGTCTTGCAATACGCCTCCTACTAACAATTATACTTTGCCTAGATAGCTCCTTTTTAATAGGTCTAGTTCCATAATTACCTCTACCTTCTTTAAAGATAATTTTAATTCTGTTTGTTAATTCATTATCTTCTCGATCCCTATTACATCCAGGATTATTTAGCCATTCATAATAACCACTACGTGATACTTTCATAAATTTACACATAGCAGCAATGGAAAAATTACCTTCATTCTCCTTTATCCACGCGTACCTTATCGGGATTCCTTTGCAAAGTACGCGGCAGCTTTTTTAATAGATCACGTTCTTGTGTTACTTTATCTAGTTCTTTTTTTAATCTCTTTAATTTATCATACAAATGTTCATCATCTCTCATTACTTCCTTGGGTTTTGAATATTTATTAACCCAATTATATAAACTAGATTTTGTAATTCCTAGTTCTCTAGCTGTTTGAGCAACAGGTTGCTTAGACTCAATAGCTAATTTAATCGCTGATTCTTTAAATTCAGCTGGATATATCTTTGGCTTTGTATCTGTCATCTCTATCCTTCCTGTTAATATCGTCTATTATTAACTGTCCGGAAAACTATAGCCACATCAATCATAAATTAAAAGCCATCCTGGATTATCAACTAGCCATTGTTTAACATAAGCGATAATGTTTTCTTTTGTATAGATGTTTTCTGTATATCCTAATAGCTTAGCGAATTCAATATATTTATTATACAAATCATCAATGTTCTCTGCAGGAAACCAAGCTTTAAATGTATACGGATGTTTTGTGTGCTTGACATATTGCAAAGTTAATTGTGTTTTTCCAATTCCTCCAAGTCCAGCACATGCACTAATTGCCACATTACTTATTCCTTCTGGTGTATGATTCTGACGTAATTTATTGTGTAAATTATTCAATAATTTTTCTCTACCAACAAAAACGTTATCTTGTCTAGGTATATTCCAAGTAGTCACATTCTTAGGAAATATTATTGATTCTTGTGGTTTAAGGTAAGGCATTTCTGCTTTTTGACTTTTAACCGTTGTTCTAACCGCTGGGTCAAATATTAAAAGATAAGTACCACAAATAATCAAAACCAATACACCAACTATTGGTAAATAAATATTCCTAACTTTAGCTTGAATATTTTTGTCTGTCAAATAGGAGTGAGGGGCAACTAAACTAGTCTGATTTGACATAATATTATTATATCTTTCCCTGAACTTAACAATAATATTCTCTACATTTGTATTAGAAAAAACTTTTGTGATAATTTCTAAAAAAATAAAATGATATTGTTTGGATAGAGAAAGATTAATATATTCAAAATTAGTTCGTTTAGGTAAAAATTCTAAACCTTGTTCTTCCTGTGTTGTAAGGAAAAATACTTTAGATATATCCTGATCATTAGACATAACAATAGATTGTCGTTTAGGTATATTAGTTTTATTTAACGCGAGTTTCGTATTAACTGAACATAGAGTTCAGCCTATTAAGAGAGATTTGATAGAAGGTTTATTCTCAGGTATTTATTGATAGTTACAGCAGAGTAGCTGATGTTAAACTATATACTGATAAAACAGCTTTAACTGCTGCTGATATGCTTAATGACCGAGTGTTACCATGGTATGAGACTCAAGGGATACCAATACTTCGTATTCTTACAGATCGTGGGTCAGAATATAAGGGAAATATAGAGCATCATGCTTTTGAATTATTTCTAAGTATTGAAGGTATAGAGCATACTACTACTAAAGCATATTCTCCTCAAACAAACGGTATGTGTGAGCGTTTTAACAAAACCATAAAACAAGAATTCTTTGATACAGCGATGCGGAAAAAGATTTATACAGATCTTGATGATTTACAATTAGAACTTGATATTTGGTTAGAGCATTTCAATAATGAACGACCACATTCAGGAAAATATTGTTATGGTAAAACTCCTATGCAAACTTTTAAGGATAGTAAAAAATTAGCTGTTGAAAAGAATAATGAAATCTTGTATCTTGATTATCCAGCTGATGGTTCAAACCTCCACCTTCAGGTGGAGAAACTTTAGTTTGAATAAGTCATAGTCGTCTTATATAAAATAAGTAAGTAGGACTTATTTTATAGGATGACTATGACAGAATATGAAAAAGGGAAACATACGGTATATTATCACAGGTATCACATAGTATGGATAACAAAATACCGTTATAAAGTATTAACCCAAGTTATCAAAGAAAGGATTAGGGAAATCATAGCTCAAGTTTCAGAGGAAATGAATATTAGGATAGTAAATGGGGTGATATCATCTGATCATTTACATATTTTAGTATCGATACCTCCTAATATAGCAGTAAGTGAATTTGTACAAAGAGCAAAAGGTAGAACTGCACGTAGAATACAACAAGAATTCCCAGAATTAAAAAAGAGATATTGGGGGAAGCATTTTTGGGGAAGAGGTTATTTTAGTACAACAAGTGGTCATATCACAGATGAAGTAATTAATGAGTATATAAATAACCATACAGAAGCTCATAAACCAACTTCTATTTCTAACATTAGATTGGAATAAGCTTTAGCTTAAACTCTACGGCACTTCTAGTGCCTATCATCAACCTACCGGCTCTCAGCCGGTAGTGGTTGAGTTTACTGAGATCACTGCAAGGGTAACAACTTCTAGTACTATATCGGTACAAAAAGTTATGTATACTGTACCATCACGTTTGATTGGTCAGCAATTGAAGATTCATATTTATGATAGTTATCTTGAATGTTATTTAGGTGCTGATCATGTGTTAAATCTAGCAAAAG
Source organism: Rickettsia massiliae MTU5 (assembly GCF_000016625.1). NCBI lineage: Bacteria > Pseudomonadati > Pseudomonadota > Alphaproteobacteria > Rickettsiales > Rickettsiaceae > Rickettsia > Rickettsia massiliae. The sequence continues at coordinate 740,203 of NC_009900.1, read as the reverse complement.
TAAGAGTTGATAAAAATAAAAAATGGCAAAGATCTAGATGTATTAATTACCGCCATTTAGTAAATGCTTTGATAAAGAAGCCTGGAGCATTTCGTGGTTCTATTCTACGGGATGATATTTTACCAAATGAGACATATAAAAACATTTGGAATTTGATTAATCAGCATTGTAAGCCAAAACATGCGAATAAATTAATGGTAGGTATTTTAAAGTTAGCTGCTGATTATGATTGTGAACTGGCACTAGGAGAATTGGTGCTGTCATCTCTTTCTAAAGGTCAGATACCTTCTTTGAGTTTATTGCAAATACGTTTTCAATCTTGTAGTAATAATCCATTATTACCATCTATAGGAGTAACACAACATTCGCTACAAACATATGATCATCTTTTATCTGTGTTTGCTGTAGGAGGTTGCTATGCATGATTCTGCAACTTTACCAATTCTTCTAAAAGAATTAGGATTATTGACTATACTTGAGACATGGGAAAACTTTTTAGAGAAGGCAAAAATTGAAGGATGGAGTTATAATAAACTGTTTTCTATTCTTTTAGAACAGGAGGTAGAGACACGTCATAGGAAAAAAGTACAAGCTTATCTTAGGAAAGCACACTTACCACCTGGTAAATCTTTAACCACTTTTGATTTTAGCCAAGTACAGCCACTGAATAAAGCTAAGATAGAGGAATTAGCTTTTAATACTGCCTGGATAAAGAGATCAGAAAATCTTTTAATCTTCGGTCCGTCTGGAGTAGGCAAAAGTCACTTAGCGGCTGCAATAGGATATGCTTTAGTGGAGAAACATGTTAAGGTATTATTTATATCTACTACTAAACTAGTACAGCTTTTACAAGCTGCACGTAAAGAGTATAGATTACCAAATGAACTGACCAAATTAGATAAGTATGATGTTATTATCCTTGATGATATTGGTTATGTACGTAAAGATGAAGGAGAAACACATGTATTATTTGAGTTGATTGCTCAACGATATGAATCTGGTAGTATGATTGTAACTGCTAACCAACCTTTTAGTGAGTGGGATAGCATTTTTACTACTAATTCTATGACTGTAGCAGCGATTGATAGGCTCATTCATCATGCTACAATTTTAGAAATTCAATCAGATAGTTATAGAAGAAAAAGTGCATTACTAAAACAAGTAGAGGATAATAAATAGTATGATAACTAATTTTATTAATGATCATAATGATACAGTAATCTATACTACTACCAATGAGCCAATGATGCCTGCTAGATTATATTATAAGGTCCACAATGAAGATTTATTAGTCAGGGCTTTAAAAAAGCTAAAGTGTATAGGATTTGAGAGTAAAAAGCATTTTGTATTATTGTATTATAAAGAAGCTAAAAACTTGAATTTAGAGGTACATTATCAAGATGTACCAGAAGAGTGTTATCCCGTAGTCTTAGCAACTGGATGTATTAAGCAAGGCTCTATATTACACTTAGACTTAAAATCGTTACAAAGAGCAATATGCATAATAGATTTTTTAGGAAAGCACATACCCCCAACCATTATGGAAATTACTAGTTTTGCTCATTCTAATAAACTAACTGTAATCCAGAATAGCCAAGAGATACAAGATACCGTCTTGGGTGTCAATAACTTTTTTCAAATTTTTCATATAAATCTTATCTAATTTTCTAATTAACGCGAGTTTCGAATTAATATAGCATAGGATTTAGCATATCAAGAGAGATGTAATAGAAGGTTTATTATCAGACATTTGATAATTTATCAGTGCTGCAACCATATACACAAAGGCATTTGTAACTGATCTATGCCTTGAATGTTCAAACTTCCCCAATAGTTTAATTTTACGCGAGTTTCGTATTAAGATGCCTAGATTATAGCTAATAAATTTGTCATAATCCTGATTCTTTAAGGCTTTTGAGCAATTTAATAAGAATAGTTGGAGTAAAAAACGACAATTTGCTGAAAATTTACGCATTTTTAGCAAATTTTATAACAAAAACCGTGTTATCAATATCCATATAACCCAGTATTTATCAGCTATTCAGAGCCTTTGTGAATACGAAACTCGCGTTAATTTTACTAAACACAGATTCTATTAATGCTCTTTTAAGCAATAATATTTTATCCAACATAGACATAAGTTTATTTTTCATATTTTTCTTTACCCTAGTGACCATAAAAATGCCTTGCTCTAAAAGTTGTTGAAATAATTGTTGTGAAATATAACCACGATCTCCGAATACTTTACCAAAAAGATTTTTGATCATCAGTTCCAGCTGTTTTCTATCATCCTTATTGCCAGGGCTAAAAGATGCTTTAACTATACCACCGGCTCTATTAATTATTAGGTGTAGTTTAAGTCCATAGAACCAACCTTTTGTTGTCTTACTGCGTGCTGCTATGCCGGCGAACACTTTATTCATTGAAATACGATATCTCTTACATACCTCTATACTACTTGAATCTACAAAAGAAAGGTTCGTCACACTGATCCAAAATAGAATTGAATATTAATACTAATAGTGGTAAATGTGGACCTATTATTTTTATAAATTGACTATAGCTTACTAATTGAAAATCTCTTTGATGATGAATCCATATTTGCTTCAGATAATAATTCTTAAAACAATCATAAGATGACTGCCAGTAGCCTATTATAATTGTTATTACCTCACTTCTGTTAAGTCGACTTTTAGGACCAGATTTGTTGTTATGGTTAGTAATTGAATTTGTATGCTTTTCTAATTCTTGAAAAAAATCATCGACGTAACAAAATATTTCTGTAAAATCCATTATCATAGGTTATTGCTCTTAAAGTTTTTTCAATAACCTATAAACTTTTTTCTAATACTATTAAATACCATATTTTAATTAGCAATTTGTATTTTGTACTCACTTTATAACAAAAACAGTATTATCAATATCCCCGTAACCCACTGTTTATCAGCTATACAGCGACTTTTTGAATACGAAACTCGCGTTAATTAAATATTTGCATTAAAAAGAGTTTTAGTTTTAAGTACTCCGTAAATAATGTGTAGCAGCTTACGCATCACAGCTATCACTATCACCATTTTGGGTTTTCCTGTATCAGCCAAACGTTGGCTGAAATCTTTAATAATCGGATTAAATCTGATAGAAACTACAGCTGGCATATAAAAAGCTTTACGTAAATCTGCATCTCCTGTTTTTGATATTCTACCAACTCCACGTACAGAAGAGCCAGATTGTTTTGGCTTTGGATTAAGACCAACAAAAGCAGCTACTTGTTTTGCAGAATCAAAATTTTCTACACTTAGAAAAGCAAGTACTACAGCTATTGTTTTTTCTCCTATTCCAGGAATTGAAGCAAGTAGCTGTCTTTTATCATTTAAGTCCTCATGTTGCGTAATATGGTCAGCAATCAGTTTTTCTACCTCTTTGATACGTTCGTTTATAAAATCAATGTGAAATTGTATGTCTGCAGCTATTTCTGGATCTATGTCTCCAAGCCTGTTGCTCTCTTGTAATTTGTTGGTAATTAGAGTATCTAAACGATTTACCCATTGCTGCAATTTTTGTATATGTATTGGTTTTTGTTGCCAAAGATCAGGTTGCATTGCCTGGCAAAATTGAGCGATTAACTGACAGTCAGCCTTATCAGTTTTAACACGAGAGAGTTGACTCATGGAAAAGCCTTTTATCCTTGCTGGATTTACTACACTAACTTTGAAATTATTATCATAAAGATATTGAGCTAATTTTGTTCCATAGCAACCAGTGGCCTCCATACAAACATGAGCAGTAAGGGCTTCTTTGCCTTTTAACCATTCCTTTAAACTAGAAAATCCTTTTGAATTATTATCAAATTTTTTAGTTTTTACTTTACTATTAATAAGCAGTGCTACATCAAATGTTCTTTTAGAAATATCTACGCCTAAAATTACGCTATTCATAAGTGACCTTTTGTGTTAATAATTAGTAGAATACTCACAGATCAACCTTGTACATACAGGCTCACTGATAATCTTCAAGGCCTAAGATACCGTCCGATCTTTGTGAGTATGTGAAGGCTGGTTACTTATCTGATGGGCAGGATCATAGTCCTAAGGGCTACAACAGTATACCAACCTTCTACTTGGGTACCCCCAAGTATCCTCCAGTTATTCACTAAAGACAATATCAAGATACAAGGGCTATAGGATAAATTTAAAGTAATTTATCAATTATAAGTCGGATACATGGCTGCATTTGCTTTTTTGCTATTAAGTGTTATTTTTTTCTTGCATTATTGGGGAGGTCCATACATGGATACAACTCTAAGATTGCATAGTCTAAGATTAGTGATGGAATAAAAAGCCATTCAAGATCAAGATAATCCCCATACCTAACCGAACCAGCAAAACTAAGATCAATAAAGACAAATATTTAGTTAAGGAACGTAAGCAACAAAGGTTTAACAAAGCTCTTTAGAGCGAGGTTAACGCAATATATAAACCTAAAGGTTTATTTTTGCTTGTTGGTTCAAGTGGTTCTGGTTTCAGTGGATGATTTTAAGATTGCATGGTAATGTCAACGATGGATTGAATAAGATCGAGATTCACGAACCATGGCGATACAGTTTGCAAGAATAGAAATAGTAAGTAGGAGTGAAGGTAAAAATGCTTGTTTGAAAGCTGCCTATAATGCCAGGCTGATTATTAAAGATGAAAGAACTAACGTTACTTATAATTTTAGCAAAAAAGGCGATAATGTTTACCATGCAGTATTATTACCTAGCCACGTAGATCAGAAATTCAAAAATCCAAGTATCTTGATGAATGAAGTGGAAAAGAGTGAGAAAAGAAAAAATAGTCAATTATTAAAAGATATTGTGATAGCACTACCTGATGATAAAGAATTGGATTTAGAGGATAGAATAGCAATTACTCATGAAATCATTGAAGAGATGGGATGGGTAAGAAATGGTCTAGGAGTTCAGGTTGATATTCATCAGCCACATGACGGAGAGAAGAATTGGCATGCCCATCTGCTTGTTACCACTAGAAGATTTACAGAAAACGGTAAAGAGTTAGGAGCTAAGGCAGTAGATTTAAATCCTAAATTTGCCAAAGTTAAGGGTAAAGCATTTATTATCCCAGAAGATCAGATAATTCATGAGAGAGCTAAAGAAGTAATAAATAAATATTTTGCTAAGTTAGGTTTAGAAATCAGAGTAGACCCGATAAGCTTTAGCCCTGAGCAGCATGTCGGCCCTACTAGAATGAGAAGTATTATCAATGAAATAGCAGAGCAAAATAAAATATGTAAGTTAGCCCATCTTGAAATTATCAAAGGAGCAGATGGAGTATTAAATCGTATTATTCGTCATCAAGCTATTTTTACTAAATTGGATATAGAAAAAGCAGTAAAAGAGATTAAAGAAGAAGCAGCAAAGCAAAAACTAATAAGGGAAATATTAAATTCAGATAGGCTGGTAAAACTATATAATGAAGATGGCACTGATACTAAATACTATACTACTCAAGACATAAGGGATGAAGAATTAAGGATAGTTAGAATAGCAGATAAGGTAAATAACCAGATTCATTTTAATAACGTTGTTAAACTTAAAAGTGCTATCGACAACCTAGCTAGTGTTAATGAAGCACAAAGAGAAAGCTTACAACATATTTTAATTAATAGCCAAGGGATTAGGATCTTGCAAGGTAGAGCCGGCACCGGTAAGTCACAAGTACTTGCTGAAGCTTATAAAATTGCCACTAACCATGGGCAAAATATTATAGGACTCGCTCCTACTCATAAAGCAGCATCGGAGCTTAAAAGTAAAGGTTACCAGCAATGTCATACAGTAAAAGGGTTTTTGTTTAAATTGTATAATGGTAAAGCTAATCTACCAAGAAACAGCCTGCTCGTAGTAGATGAAGCAGGGATGGTAGGTAATAGTGATTATTTAGAATTACTAAAAGTAGCAAGGAGTAATAATTGTAATCTGATACTGGCTGGAGATGAGAGACAACTAACTTCCGTTGAGCGAGGAGGAATGTTTGCAGTATTAGCTAGTAAATTTGGCTCATATGAATTAAGTAACATTAGAAGACAAAGTAAAGTGTGGGCAAGAGAAATGGCTTCATGCTTTGCAAGATCAGATATTACTGGTGGTTTGCATTTACTAGAACAACATAACTGTTTAAAGAGTGATCATACACTAGAAGAATCAATGGCAAGATTAATTGAGGATTGGAGTAATAGCAAATTTGCTCTAAATGAGCGTTTAATAATTACCATGTGTAATATTGAAGTAGATAGTATTAATCAAGGGATCAGGGAGTTACTAAAAGCTAAAGGCTTGCTTACCGGTAAAGAGTATAGACGCTATCTACCATCTCAGCAGTATGAAGATTATATGGCAGGAGATCGTATTTTGTTTAAAAGTACTAATAAAGATTTACAAATAGAAAATGGTGAATTTGCCATGATAACTCTCGTCAGTAACGATAAGTTTGTTGCTAAAACAGATAGCGGGAAAGAAATAGAATTTAATCCTCAAGATATAAGCTTTAAACATGGCTATGCTTCTACAGTGTATAAAGCACAAGGAGCCTCAATTAAAGATGTCTATGTATTACATAATCTAGCAGGAAATAGCAGAAATTCTTATGTAGCCATGACAAGACACATAGAAGAAGTAAAATTTTATTATAATAGGAAGGCTAACAGGAATATGGCCAGTTTAATATCGCAACTTAGTAAAATAGATAATAGGCTATCTAGCATTAATTTTAAAACTTTAGAAGAATTGGTAGCGATTCAAGATCAAAAAAATAAGAGTCCTAATATTATAGATAAAGTAGGTAATTGGTTTAAAGGGGTAGTAGAAGATATTAATGATAGATTACACAGTAATGATAATTATTACCACTTAAGAATAAGCTCAAGACCACCTGCTAAAGTAGCAGAAATCCTAAGAAGCACTAGCACAAATCTTGCCACAAGCCATAAAGCCCAAGAAGAGCGAAAAAGCTCTTCTTATAACCTTACGAATTGTAATAAACAAGATACAACAATAAGTGTTAAATTACAAGAGGATATTATGGCAAAGACAAAAATAGATTATAATTCTATTAATAAACAAGAAGCACTGGAATTAAAGCAACGATTATCATTTAAAGCGGAAGAAATAGGTAGAAATTTGCTAGGCAGTCCAAATAAGCATTTATCAAATAGTCAAGTACTCCGCTGGGAGAAAGATGGCAAAATAGTGATGAGGATAGGTGGCAGTAAAGCTGGCAGATGGTATGATTTTAGTAAAGGAGAGGGAGGAGATCTATTTACCTTAGTACAAAGAGAAAAAAATTGTGATTTTGTAGAAGCTAAGAAATATTTACAAAATATGGTTGGTGTGTCAAACAATAGCAAGTTATTAGAAGATAAGATAAAAGAGCAATTTGACCAAAAAGTTAAGAATCAAGATCAACAAGCGAAATATACTGAAATATCTAAGATAAAGAGAGCTATAAGCTTATATGAAAAATCAGATTCTATAATCTATATGACGCCAAATAATATAGCAAAAAGATATTTATCAGAACATCGTGGAATTAAAAAAATATTAACAGGATATCAACTAAATAATGATCTTAGAACCAATATGATGTGGGACAGTAATAGCAAACAATATTATCCTGCATTAATTGCTTTTGCTAGAAATAAAGATGGTAATATTACCGGTGGACAATCAATTTATTTAAACAAAGACACAAATAATAAAGCTGATATTGAGGTTAATAAACGTTCATTTGGCAGAATCAGAGGTTCTTTTGTTGAGATTAGTAAAAATAATGAACAGCAGAACGTACAAAGCAGTAAAGATGGCAACAATTCAGCAAGTAATGTAACGATTATAGCAGAAGGGCTCGAGACAACTTTAAGCATTGCAGAAGCTGGTATTAAAGGCAAAATTCTTTGTAGTTTAGGTGTAAGTAACATTAGGAACTATGAGCCTATCAAAGGAGAAAGAATAATAATTACTGCTGATAATGATGGCAAAGATGCAGTATCAGTTCACACTGTAATGAAAGCTCAGGAAGAATTAATTAGCAAAGGAGCTGTGGTATCAATAATACGACCACCAGAAGAAGGCGATTTTAACGATATGTTAAAATCCCAAGGAGCAGAATCTATAAACAATCTTATAGAGCCTGAAATAGCAAAATTAACAGCAGCTAGCAAAGTAACAGAACTTAAATCATCCTTAAAAGCAAGTGATGATAGAAAATCACAATTTCAGTCTATAGAATTATTATTTTCAAAATTGGCAAATAACGATAATAACGGACTAAATAATTTGCAGCAACAGCAAATAAAAGCTCTAGCAAAGTTTGGCACAGCAGAAAATATTGATACTGCTTTACAAATCTACAGAGAAAAAGGTATAGATTCTTGTACTGCTTATAGTAACAAGATTTGCATAGCAGCAATAGAGAAGAAGATACAGAAGGATTTACAAATTATGCAGAATAAATTTGATCCTAATTATAATCTTGGTGATAAAAGATTTTCTGATATAGTAGTATATGATTTTCAAGGCAAAAGCCATCTTGTACCTGAAGATTACTTAAATGCCATAGGAAAAGATAAACAAGTAATGCAATATATAAATCAAGCTTCCGAAATAGCTAAAGAAATAAGAAATGCAGTAAAGCAAGTATCTGAGCTCAAGCTTAGTCAAGGAATAAGAGTTTAGGATGTAGTGTAATAATTTTTATCAAGTTAAAAAATGTAAATATATGAGTAAACAAGGAAACCTGCTGGGTGATCCAGATAAGGATAAGAAGAAAGCTAAGCATGATAAGATATTTCGTAAGGCACTAGAGAATCCTCTAGTTGCTAATGAGTTCTTTAATGCACATTTGCCCCAAAATATTAAAAGTTTAATAGATTTTCCTAGTTTAGCAATGGAAAATACCACTTTTGTAGAAAGCTCTTTAAAAGATTCTATCTCTGATGTTTTATTTTCATGCAAATTTGATAAACAAGACGGATATTTATTTTTGCTTGTAGAACATCAATCACAAGCAGATCATTTCATGGCTTTTAGGCTATTTAAATATATGATTAATATTTGTGAGCGATATTTAATACAAAATCCTAAATCTAAGACTTTACCGTTGGTATACCCAATGATATTTTACAATAGTCAGAAAAAATATAATGTTTCAAGGAATTTATGGGATTTGTTCGCTAATAACAAATTAGCAAAAGAATTATGGATTAATGATTACAAGTTAGTGAATGTCCATGAAATACCAGATGAAGAGTTTAAACAAAGGATATGGTCAGGGATATTAGAATTTTTTCTCAAGCATATACATGAGAGGGAATTATTAAAGAGATGGCAAGAAATATCAGATATATTACCGGAATTAACAAAAATAACGATAGGTTATGATTATCTAGAAATGATATTATATTATACATTGACGAAGATAGAGCAAGCTGATAAAATAAGATTAAAGAATTTATTATCAACAAAGTTGAATCCGGAAATAGGAACAAGGCTTATGAGAAGTTTAGCAGAGCATTGGCAACAAGAAGGAAAAGAACTAGGTATTCTTGAAGGTTTACAAGTTGGTAAAGCTCAAGGTATCCAAATTGGTGAAGCTAAAGGTATCCAAATTGGTGAAGCTAAAGGTATCCAAATTGGAAAAGCTGAAGGAAAAGCTGAAGAAAGAGTTGAGATAGCAAAAAAAATGCTATCCCAAGGTTGTAATGTTTCTTTAATTTCTAGTGTAACCGGTCTTGATGAAGCTTTTATTAGTTCTTTAGAGTAAACATATTTCTTGTAAAATTTACTCTGCTGTTTGAAAAATCATTTATAAAAAATTCTGAAATAACAAAAAAGTTTTTTATACACAGCTTACCTTTGAAATTTATAATACTAAATTGGCGATTTAAAGGGGCATTATAATGGGGTTTTTCTTGTTCAGGTAATTTCCTTTATCAAATATTAAAATCTTTTAAAAATGCCATTAAAATGGCTTCTATGTTTTTGGATTTAAATCAACTCTGTAAATTCATTTTGAGTTTGGTAATCGGGAAATTACCCACAAGTTTTACATAGCAGGTAAGATCTGGTAGATTCATGATTTCAGATGGCATGACTAATAATTTTCTTTTCTCTAAGCTATGCATATTTATTCCATCACGCATAGAGTTAGCACCATAAGAGAGATTCTCTTGAGTCTCGATTATTTCTTGCTCACCAAGCATTAAAGCTGATTTATGTGCTGTCTGCTGATCACTTACTCGAAAGATAAATTTACTGCCAAATAGATCAAGCATTGAAGCTGCTCCAGCAGAACCATATATCTCCTCTAATTGATAAATGTTTTGCATACCTGCAACAACGCAGCCACCATATTTCCTGCTTTCAGCTAAAGCTATAGGGAGTGAAGATATCTTTTGCAGTGCTGGTAGCTCATCAATCACAAACCACATATTACTATGAGTATTATTGATGTTCCTATTCATTAATGCTTTTATCGCTATGCTAATCCATGCAGCAATAAGTGGTCGTAGCATTACTCTTTGATTAGGAGTACTAGTTATAAATAACCAACCCTTGTCCGCAGTAAACCACTTTCTAATACTAAAACTACCATCAGGCTTTAAATGTTGCAGAGCTTCAATATTTTTACTAACAGTTGCTTGAATACCTGAAGATGTCTCAGGGGCACTACTGCTAATTATACCGGCTACTGCACTGTTTTTAAAGATCCTAACAAATTCCTTATTATTTGCATAAAGAATAGTATTTATTAGCTTTTTGATATCTTTACTATCCTGATATAATCTTAATCCTTCAGCCAGTACCAACTCAGCACTTTTAGCAAAAAAATCATCTAATTTTGGATTATAATTACTAAAGTTACTTGCCATATCATTATAATCCCAAATTTCATGACAATCATTCCATGGTAGCCATGCTGAACTATTCTCTTGCAAAGGATTAAGTATCTTATCACATTTTGGATCAAAAAATCTATCAGTAAAGCTACCTGTTAAATCAACAATAATTGCTCTACCACCCTCTTTTCTAATCTGAGGTAATAGCTCATTTAACATGTTAGTTTTACCGCTACCCGTAGTACCGGTAATAAGAATATGTCTCCTTTCACTATTTTTAACTAATGGCAATCCAGAAAAGCAAATATTAGCAGCTTGGTTGTTTTTATAAAGCATTTTTGCTAAAATACCTGCTTCGACAAAATCTGCTCCCCTAATCTTATCTTGGATAACAGCTTTTTTACCTCGATACATAAAAAAGATGATAGCAGTAAATATTCCCACAGTAAAAGTAATAATACCTTCTTGCCAAGCTGAATGCAATAAAAATTGCTCAAATTGATTGATATTATGCGAATGCGGTGTAACATGCCAAAATTTATGAACAAATTCTTCAGCATTACGGTAAACCCAAGCTTTTTGCTCTAAATAATAGAATTGAATACCTATTTGATCTATAGAATAAAAATATTCTCCTATAGCAAGTTTTAATTGTACGTATCGCTCTATGATAAAATAATATAGACTTATCAAAGATAATTTCTGAAATACTTGCCATATTAGCCAAGATACAATAAATACCAATCCAACTGTTAAAGCATTAATACTGCCTTGCCCAAGCATTCTCATTTGATGAGCAAAAATTTGTGAACCACGAGTAAAATTATTTTGATTTTGTGGTTGCATAGAATTACAAATTATTTTTTATTATCTTTAATTTTTCTTCAAACTCATTAGCCATAAGATCATTACCTAATTGCCTTAAAGCTTTAATTATTGCTTCATATTCTTCTATCAGATTAGATTTGTATTTAAAAGCTAAGTTAAAATTTTCTTTAGCTTCTTTATATTTACCTAAATTAACTAAAACAATACCTTTTTCTAAGTAACTTTCAGCATAATCAGATTTATACTTAATAGCTAAATCATAGCTCTTAATTGCATCTTGATATTTACCTAATTTTCTAAAAGATGTACCTTTGTTACAATATGCCGCTGCAAAATTTGGTTTGTATTTAATAGCTAAGTCATAATTTTTAATAGCTTCTTGCTGTTTACCTAATATACTGAATATACACCCTTTTAAATTATATGCATCTTCATTGTCACATTGATATTTGATAACTGAGTCAAAATTTTTAATGGCTTCCTGATACTTTCCTAGCTGCATTAAAGATGTCGCTTTATTATAATATGCATTTGCATAATCCGGTTTATATTTTAGAGATATATCATAGTTTTTGATAGCTTCCTGGTGCTGTCCTAAGTTTATCAGAGATATCCCTTTATTATAATAAGCTTCTGGGTATCTTGGAGCATATTTAAGAGCAAGGTCAAAATTTTCAATTGCTTCTTGGTATTTTCCTAAGCTATTCAATGTATCTCCTTTATTGTTATATGCTTCTGCAAAACTTGGTTTGTACTTTATAGCTATATTATATAATCTAATTGCTTCTTGGTATTTACCTAATTTTTTATATGATACTCCTTTGTTATTATATGCTTCTGCAAAATCAATATCATATTTTATAGCTAAATCATAATTTGTAATGGCTTCTTGATGATTTGCTAACTCATTGAGAGCCCTACCTTTATTATTATAGCACTTAGCACAATCAGTCTTATATTTAATCGCTAAGTCGTAGTTTTTAATAGCTTTCTTATATTTCCCTAATTTATAAAGAGATCTTCCAATATTAAAATACTCTTCTGCTAAAATATTTGGATCTTGAATGTGGCGTTGTTGATTTATTTGTTGTGGTTTTTCATTAACAGAGCTAACTGAGCCTTCTGCTAAAACAATTTTAGAAAACATTAGTGGTAAAACAGATATGAGTGCTAATTTCTTAATATTTTGCATAAACTTATCCTTAATTATTTTTATTTTTGTAATCTAGTAATTTTCTATTTCTTTTCTTTATCGCCTTATCGCTAATGCCAATATTATCTGCTATTTGCTCACCAGTTCTGACAATCGTTGATTCAGGAGTTTTATTAAATTCATCTTCAATTTGTTCCCTCTTATCTTTTACTTTATCAGATAACTGCTCAAGAATCTTTACTTTTTCTATTTCATTATTATCTACATTATTAATTAGCATTTGTTCTATATTTTTATCGTAAATATCATTTCTTCTGTCATCAATACTACTAATAGCAGCTTGATCATTTAATCGTTGTTTATTTTCATCAAAACTTGATCGCAAGCTTTCTTTAGATGGAATATTGATGCTACTTTCAGAACTTAAATTCTGCGGTATAGTATTATTAATTTTAGCTATATCTAAAGCTATTTGTTCAGCTTCTTGTTGGTGAGTACTCGCCCACATAGCAGCCTGCTCTTTACTACTTACGCCAGGAATATTTTTGGCAATGATGCTATTTAATACCGGTTCATTTAAATTACGATCAATAGAAGCAGAATTTTGTGCTATATAATTCATATTATAGCTTAGCTGCTGCATATTTTGTTTAGTTTGTGCTATTTCTTGCCCTACAGATTGTTGTTCAGAAAAATTACTATTTAGATTATTACTAAGCGATTGCACGTTACTATTTGCATTACTTAATCTGCCATCTTTAGTAGCACTCTTAATCTTAGATAATGCTTCATTATATGATTGTTGCTGATTGACTGATTTTCCCTGATCTTGATCTAGTGTATTACTTGATCCAACAGTAGTCATGCCGCTGCCAAACATAGTGTTCACGCCAATACTTCCTGTAGCACTAGTACTAGTGCCTTTTCTATTACTACTACCAGTATGATCAGTAGCAGATGTGCTGTCTGAATTCATCTGCTGCAAGGCTAGATACTGGCTATCAGTAATACCTATAGATTTTGCTTCCTCATAGCTTAATCTTTTGCCTATTTCAGTTGCTATGGAATTTCCTGTAGTAGTTAAATCACTATATCTATCATTTAATGAATCAAGATAACTTTGTGAGCTCATAAACTGAGATTGATAACTATCTTGCAATAATTTAGAGGAGCGGTAATTGTTAACAAGTGAGTCTACTGCTTGAGTCAGCACTTGTCTGCCGTTATCGGTGCTAGTCACTCTCATTCCACCATCATCAATAATTCCTCCTGCCAATTGCAGCGTTGGGGTAAGATTTTGCTGGGCAATTGTTCTATTACCGATGCTATAATTATCTATAGAGAGGTTATTATCAGCAATATTAGTGCCAATACTACTTGCAACAGGTACTGGAGAAAATTGATTGGCTAATGTTGTTGTTGCATGAGCACACGCCTTTAATACTGCCCAGGATAACATCGGAACTGAAGCTGCTAACATCTGAAATGTTGCAAACTCATGCAACAGAATTTCTGAAAAACTCCCTTGCGATAAGATATTTAAACCGGTAAAGTGACTCGTGCCAGATTTACCAGCTAGGCTAATCATCCCTAAACAATGAATCACCGTAAAAAATACCGGCCAGCTAGTTACCCAAATAATCAAGGTTATCCAGGTCTTAAAGATAGTATAACCGCCCGGCAGCATCGACATTGGAAATACTACGAAAATCAGACAAATCACCAAGGCAAAAAATACTGATTGTAAGATAGGCATTATATTTGCTGCCATCTCTCCTGCAACCAGATAAGAAAATGATTGCTGAAATAATCCGCGGGTAGCATTCATACTAACTAACTGAGGATATATTCTAGAAAGTGAGAATTTTTCTCGCAAGTCATCATAAGCTTCACGATTAGCATTAAGTAACATTGCTTGCCTCATCCACTGATGAATATCTGTCTGTTCTTTTTTCAGATATTTTAGAGTGTCAGAGGTCATAGTTTTTAATCTACTCGCTAATATCTCTTGCCTATCAGAGGTAATCCCTATGCCATTTGCAAATTGAGTTAACAAGCCATCATTTAATTCTTTATTAATAGCTGCCTTAATTAAAGGAGTTACTTGTTTGCAGGTTTTAAAAGAAATAGCAGAGCTGCTTGGATCCTTATAATAAATACCAAAATTATTGGGCATATTTTGTTCGATAAACACAATGATATCACTAGCTCTTTGTGCTTCTGCTTTTTTACCTAAAATATTACCAATTATATAAGGTTTCATAAAGCATTGTCTTAAAAATTCTTTTGAGTTGGTCAAAGTTACTGGATCCTCTATTTGAATATCCTTGATTTTACCGATAGCTTTTGCTCCAAACATAATCCCATTCTTTCTGCTAGATAAACCTTCATCAGGTGGCAGTAAATGCTTTTCTAGCGTTTCTGATAAGGAATAACTTATTTTTGATGATATAGAAGCAAAAAAAGCAACACCTACTGGAATATTATCAATTTTCACAGGAGCCTGCATTGATATTTCATCCTTAAGCCACACATTTGCTTTTGGAGCAAATAAAAAT
The DNA here is from genome assembly GCF_000016625.1 of Rickettsia massiliae MTU5. NCBI lineage: Bacteria > Pseudomonadati > Pseudomonadota > Alphaproteobacteria > Rickettsiales > Rickettsiaceae > Rickettsia > Rickettsia massiliae. The sequence goes on along the minus strand of NC_009900.1, from coordinate 724,777 downwards.
ACAAAAATAAAAAAAGATGGAAAAAACCACTCCATAGCAAAAATACCAATATTGCCTCTAAAAATAGCTCTTGTTGCTGCCCAAATTCCACCAATTGTCAATGCAAATTTACCTACCGGTGTAAAATACTCACTATTTGAGCTAAATACTCTTCCTATGCCATTAAAAACTTGCCATAATATATCTCCTCCACCAAATGTATGTATTACGTAATCTGCCATATTCTTTTTATATTTTTATCTGCTTTGCTTATTTTTGTGCTTGCTTATCTGCTTGCTAATTTAATTTATTATTAATTTTTAAGCCTTCTCTTTGGCGATTAAATGTTGCTCTATTAATCTTGCTCTTCTATCAATCTGATCGCTACTAGTTAACATATGACTCCATTTATCTCTGGCAAAAAATTGCACTCGATCTAAAGCTTTTAAGTAGGCGTTTAAATGATGATCTGCTACTTGCTTTGATTTGAGCATGGTAACTGCTTTTCTGACCTCTGAGATTACCTCCTTTAAATGCTGCAGCACACTATAACTGGCAACTAATTCTGAAGAACTATCTAAAATAGTTACTCCAGATATTGCCTCTAAAGTAATATAATCATATATTGGAAATGCTTCCCCTATTGAAGATAAGAAAGTAATATCGGCATTACTAAACTCATTGTTGCTTGCCAGTTTACTCTTTAATTCATCTAGTTTTGTTTTAGCCTTGCCTTGATATGATTGATCTGGAGCAATAGTAATATTACGTCTTATTGCTGGATTTAAACAATGAATATTATCACAAGTATAAATTGAGGCAGATTCGCCGCCTTTTAAATGAGCAATCCAGCTCTTTTCATCTTGAGCAAGTGACTCAAGGAAATAAACATTATTATCTCTAACTATAATAGTGCCTGTCATTGACATAATGGCACTTCTCATATTTTCAGGGATGCCTGCTTTTTCTGCTGCTTTAGTAAAGATATTATAATTTGTCAGCATTAATTCTGGATCTTTATTTTGGATGCTGGCTAAAGCTTGCTTTTGCTCTAAATCACTACGACATTTTTTGCCGGCAGCAAAATAATCCAAACCAGAGCTGGATTGTAAATCTTTACAAACTGATTCTCTCATTGCTGAATCTTTAGGCAAAATGGAAGCAAAAAGAGCCTTAGTCATTTCACAATCTCCCTTAGCAAATTGATTCATTTCCATAGCAAGATTTCTTAAATCTTTTAAGGCATTTTCTATTTGTGGAGCAAAGGTCTTAAGACCCAATGAAAATGCATAAGCTTTTGCTTGCGAGCCAATATTTTTCATCAGCTGTACCAGCTCTTCACCTGAAATAATCGAAAAACTACCAAGATAAGCATCTATACCACTACAGCTCATGTTTAATGAGGGAGGAATTATAGAAATGGGATTAAAAGATGTCTTATTAGTTCGCAAGGATAATCCTCCTGCCGCATAATAGCCGGCAGCTTGAGATTGATACGTTCCAGGCTTAGTGACATTAACGCTCATTCCTTCAAATACATCCTGTAAATCCCATGCGTAAGAAATAGGTGGTTGCAGAAGTAAAACTATTATTACAATATGAATAACCTGCTTCATGAGAAACTTAGTGTTTCTGAACTGATAGTCATTGCTCATAATCATTAACCTTTAATCCATCATGATGCTGCACTACTGTGGTGCTGTACTACTGCTAAAATATTTTCAGCGATTTTATCTTCACTAATAATACCTCGTGCAACTGGATATATTTGTGTGCCGCTGCTATCGACTAAATATAATACCGGTACAATATTTTCTGGATTTAGTGTTTGTAACAAACCGGTATCTTTAATGGTTGGCATCCCTTGAAATCTAGTTTCACTATTACTTACAAAAATTAATTGAAAGCCATATTTATCTGCAAATTCTCTTACAATAGGGGTAAATGCCTGACAGTAATTGCATCCTTGATTTATTTGCAGAATTAATCCCCAATTCTTAGCTAAAAATCTTAGTTTTTTGCTGTTTTCTTCTTCTTGCCTTACTTCATATAATTTTTTATGTAAGGAATTTACTGGTTCATCCATGTTTACTAGCTTGTAATCTAATATCGTTGCTAGTTGCCACATGGTAGCAAATTTATGTGATTTTTCTAAAATTTGTTTATGTAACCTTTGAGCAATAATAACATTTTCAAGAGTAGGATTATCAAGAGCTTGACGCTGAGCTCTAGTAAATTCCTTCTTTAAAGCTTCTATCCTTTGATCATAAGGCTCAAGTTCTGGCTCTTGCTTTTTTTTATCTTGAGAAAATTTTAATATTTCTTGCTTGTAAACATGATCCTCGTTATACCATAAAAACCCTTGAGGTCGTTGCCAAAACTGATTATTTACATTAAACCTGATCATCTCATTTTTATTACTACTATCTAACTCTATAGTACCAGCAAATGCATGATTTGACCAATCATTGATTAATAACCATAAATTAATTACTAGTAATGTAATGGCTAGTGATGATTTAGTTATTGTGTTTACTAGCCACTTCATTATTTTAATAAGATAAATTTGAATCAGTACAATTATTATTAGACCTTTGTTGTTGCATTATAGGCATCTGATTTTTTAGTTGCTGTGGAAAACTCTTACTCATTTTACTTTTAGCATGATCAAGTAAATCACTAAATAGCTCCTCTAAATCAAACTTAGAAAAATCTATTCTTTGTAGTTCTTCTACTGTAAACCCTCTGCAATTAGCATATTGTGCCGTGCCAAAACTAATAGCTAATTGTTTTTTGCCTTGTTCTTGAAATACTCTTGCAAGCTTTGAATTAAAACAACAATAAGTAGATTTCTTGGTAATACATGTCTTAAATACCTTATCTTTCTTAGCACAATATGTACCTACATAATAGCACTGACCTTTTGCCCTTTTTAAGGCTAAAGCTTTTTCTTCTGCACTGCACCTACTTAATCCTAAATCCTTGCCCCAGCCTTTAAATCCGGAACAACAATTAAGAAAATTACCGATATTTGTTTTACGACAACTATCACTTGTACCTTTAAAAACCATAATCGGATTTGTCTGCATATCTTTTTTCATTTCATTTAACATGGCAAGGTGCCCAATACTTGCAATATCATTATTTGGCACAATAGTTGCAGTATGACAATTCCCTCCTAAACAAAACATTTTTGATCCTGCTATAGAGGAGCTAAACTCTTTTTTCTGGGCTATACATATGTAATCTTTGTGCCATTGCAAACAAATACTAGCAGCTTGCTTAACGCAATTGCTCCTTGCAAGTTCACAAGCTTGCTTCTTTAAATGATCACACCCATATTTTGGCTCACTACTACATTGATATTTAATTTGCTCACTCCAGCATGGACGATTAACATTATATTGATTAAAAAATAATTTATTACCAGCTTCAAGACATATGCGATTTATTTCATGGCATTCATGTTCTTCAAGCAAAGCTTCTAAAGATTTATTTACTATTTGGAAATATTCACCTTTTTCTCTAAATTCCTTGATTTTATCACGATATTTATAAGTAAAAACATATCTATCCCATTTTACTATATCTCTATCCCAGCCTTCAGTTAACGCTCCTTCTCCTTGAGAAGAAATGCCAATATATATATCAATATGATCAAGAGAAACATTTAACTTACCGGCAATTGCTGCTCTTACATCAAGCATTATTGCTTGATTATTATGCATATGCATGCTGTATATTGTTTTACGCTTACCGAAATGTCTTTTCTTTTTCCAAAAGACAGGATAAAGCCAGTGACGATAACTGTTACTTATCTCAGAACCTGAAAATGCTATTGCTTTATCTTGCCACTCTCCCCATTTATCTATTAATTCAGCATCTAGTATAAGATTCCTGATAATATCTATTTCAAATTCTGCCCCTTCACAGCAACTCTTACTTGTTTTGGTTTTCAATACTTTTTCACTAGCATTAAGTGCAGTCCCTTCTGTATACCTTAAAGGATCTGCCTCAATCTTAGCTGAATTACTAATTAAAGGGTTTTTAGCATTCAGGTCATATTCTTGAGAAGCATCTATTTTTTTAAGCTCACCTTGTTGTAGTAATTGACCTGCTGAACTATTATTTAACATTTGACTACCTTGCTTTGTTAAATTTTGATCACTCATATTACTTAAATTTGAAATATCTGCGTCTTTATCAAATATTACTTTATTGCCCATTTGATCAGGATTACCAAGCTTAATACTATTTTGATACCCTATTGCTTGATTATAACTATCTTGAATGTTAGCAATTGCATTAAAACTGAACAATACAATAATCATTGATAAAAATGCGAACCTCATAAATTTTCTTTGTTCATAATTTCTAATGCATCATGTAATGATATGTGACCAGTGAGTCTTTTTACTCCCTTGCCTTCACTATTCACTATTATTGCTGGTACAGAAGTAATTTGATATTCCTCAAATAGATTGGGATCAATATCAAAACTAATATTAATTTCATCAGCTTTTGCTTTAGTATCTAAAAAAGAACTATTTTTTAAACCTCGTATTACCAGTCTTGCTCCTGCTTGTTCTGCTTCAATATAATAACTCTTTAATGCTGAATCAGGCATTGACAATGAGACAAAAATGTAGATTTGATTATATGTTTTAGGCTGTATTATCTCCTGTAATAATTCTTCTTGCTCTGCCAAAACATTTGTGCTACCTAAAATTAGTAAACTAGTTAAAATTATTATTTTTAGGTTAAATTGCATACTTCTCAATTTTATAAAAATTTTACAAATCAAAATAAACAGCAACTGCGTTTACGCCAGATCAAATAACCAAAATCCTCACCTTTAACTGGGAATTCGCGTGCACCCTGCCAGCTTATTTCAGTCTCACCAATCTTTTTACAAGAATGCACCTCTGGTATAGGGTAAGTCATCTGCAGTCTATATTGGCTCTTCTTGATTATTGGCATTGGATATTTACCACATAATCCGCTACTCCCCATATATCCCCATAATAACAACTCTCTATGTAACTTAGCCATAAATTTAGCCACTATTAATGCAGAAGTTCCAACTCCGCCATTATGAGAGCTAGTTGTACCGGTAAAGGGATAAAGAGAACCTTGACAGCCACAGCACCAAAACACCCTATCGTTAGAAAGATTACCAGAACTAGAGCTAATGCAATCAGCTATACATGCACTTTGAGCTGCAATACTGCCAAATAATAAACTTTCAGGATTTAATATGGCAGCTTTGCTATCGTCTCCCCATAATGGATCAAATTCAGTTAAATATGTGATATCTACTTGTGACATCTCTAAACAGGCAAAATCAAGTAAGATCTCAAGCCAGTAAATAACCGGATATATATACCAATGTACATGATAAAAGCTACTTCCCTCTATATCATCCTTAACACCTTTTTGCATGCTAGTACCAAGATTAATGCCTCCAAGGCTTACCATGCACATCGGGGATTTAGTTACATCCACCAGTCTTACCGGCTCCCAGAATCCAATTGGAATACCGGGAACTGGCATCGGAATCGAAGGCTTAGGGCAAAAACAAACAATTTGCCTTGGGTTATTAGTATCAGCCATAGAACTTGAGACAATTTTTACTCCTCCGATAGTAATTGGAAATAAACATTTCCAGCAAACATCAGTGATTGGATTTACAAACCTACCTACGCAGCCAATTGATCCATAACTATAATTACCAAGCAAAATAATTATAATAAACATTATTAACTTCATTATTACTTGTATATTTCAGAAGTAACTAAAGCTGTATTTGCTTGATACACTACCTTTGGTTGCTCTGCTATCATATTATTTTTCTCACCTGCTATTAGATACACTACTTCCCCGCTAGGCTTTACTATTGCTTGCACCTTACCTTGTAATACCTGATCTATTATCTTTTCTAAATTTTTCTTTGCTTCTGGTAATTGCCACTTCTTCATAGATTACCTCCGGATTTTATCAGTTTTTATTCACGCCTTAATTTTTACTCAAATACTATAACATTTCAATTAATCTTGATTTCGCTAATTTTAAGTAATGTACTTTCTTGCTGCACAATAGCTGGCACTGCTTTTATTTTAAAACGAGTAGTTAGAACGCCACCTTGATCAAAAAACACCGGCTTATTTAATTTTTTTTGCCAACTTAATAGGATTGCCACTCGTGAGTACTAATTTTCCTATTCGTAATTTAACCCACTTAATCTGCTGCTCATCATCACCATCAATAAATATTAATGGTTCTCCCCAACTTATTTTTTCTAAAGGATTTACACTTGTATTAGCTTTTACTATTATGCCTCCAGTTTGATCTTTTATATCTGTCTTTTGTATAAAGCTCGGATCATAGTGCCAATTTCGGTTTTTATTTGCTTTTGCTATAGCTAAGACCGGAGTTGGTCTAGAGATTTTTTGCTTTACTCTATTTTTAAATTCTTCCTGCATTTTTTCTAAATTTCCATTTTGCTTTGCAAGCTTGAGCTTAGCCATAATTATTTCTAGTAAAGATTCTTCAATAATAGGAAATATATGACCTCTAACTCCGTAATCGTAAATCTGTGATTTGTCTATTACCACAGTACTTGCAAAACTTAATAAAGAATTTAAAACTAAAACAACAAAAAGTAAGTAAACCATAATATTACGTGCAGGCAGTTTAAAGCAAAAAATTGACAAATGAATCATACTAAAAACAATTTATAAAAATAAAAAATGGATCTAAAAACCTGTAGTAATAACATTAATAATAAATTCTTGTCTTTGCTGTAATTTCTGTCTACCCTATGCTAATCCAAGTTATAATTTCCTATGGAGCTGTTAGTAAATTACCAAAATCAATAATTGCTGCAAAAAAACCGCTATCTATTACATCTTCATGTACTCCATTGACATGGATCAATACAGGTCTACAAGAAAATCCTTTAGGATAATATAGCCTATCTAATTTTTTTTGTACTTCATCAATAATACTATAGGTAATAGGGTGCTTTGAAAATTTAATTTCACAAATATAAAGTCCTCCAAATTTAGTTTGGATAAGATAATCAATTTGACAACCGGGATATCTAGTCGTTTTTTTCTGAAAAAACGGATTATCAGAAATAACTTCCTCCGGAGTAATATATAAACATTCTTTTATATATTTGCGATTCTTTAGTACCAAATTTTCAAATTGTAAGCTTATAATTGTCTCTAAGCCAGGAAGAGAAGCTAAAGATTTAAAAGTAAATTCATTATTTTCAATTCTTAAACGGTTCTTATCAATATATTTTAAATAAAAACGTAAATAATTATCACTTAAACGAAAATGACTTAACTTTGAAACTTCTCCTGATGTAATATGCCAAGTATAATCTCTACTAATAAATCCTGATTTCATTAAGTTATCTAAATACTCACTAATAAATCCTGTTTGTCCAATATTTAACATGTTACAAATAGTTTTAATGTCTTGTGCACCATTAGCTAGAACCTGAATAATCTTTTTATAGGTAGGACTACGTGTAGAGAAAAGATCAGAGAATATGTCATTAAATTCATTTACTAACGCTCCTCCTTTGATAAAACATAAATCCCTAATATTTTCTTCAGCAGATAATTCTGGTTTTATTTCTTCTAGATAACGAGGTATCCCCCCAGTTACAGCAAGTACTTTAAACTTTTCATAAGCTGATATATAATGCCCTGCCTTGAGCCAAAATTTACTACAATCTTGCACTGGTAATTCATCCAAGGTTAAACGATAAGATATTCTGCCAACAAATCCAGTATTAGATAAAATATTGTTTTCAATCCAGCTTGATACAGAACCGCAGAGAATAAATAGTAATTTTGGATTTTTCTTAAAATATAAATCCCAAGCATTCTTAAATTTACCAAGAAAATCAGGATCTTTAGATCCTATCCAAGAAATCTCATCGAATAAAATAATACAACGACTTGTTGTAACTTTATCAGCAAGTAAGATAAATAATTTATTCCAATCATCAGCATAAAGCTCAGGCAGCTTTGTTTGTATAGCTAACTGGCGAGAAAATTCATTACGTTCAGACTGTGCTGTAGTTTCGTGTACTGGTGGTAGTCCGGAAAATTGATAAAACGTATAATTTTTAGCAAATTCTTCTACTAACCTACTTTTACCAATTCTTCGCCTTCCTTGAATTACTACTAAACTTGCAACATTTTTTTTTAATAACTTAGATAAAGTTTGTAACTCCTGTTGTCTTCCTATAAACGGTATCTTCATATCCTTTTCTATTCTTATTATAAAAAATATTACTACTAATAACATACAAATATATATTATCAGTAGTAAGATATTATAAAATATATAGTACTGTAAATCAAATAATGTTATTTTACAGTAGTAATAATATTTTACTAACCTAAATATTTCACGGCAAGAATAAAGATATCCTAATCACATCCTTATACTAAAAGGATTTATATAAAATATTCAGGTTAAGTTTTACGGATAACATTAAGCCAAACCTCTTTCTTGCAGAATATTATTAATCGCCTCTGTAACGCTCATTCCCGCAATCATTCTATCTTCTAAAGCCCTATAATCCCTAGCATTAGTAGAGGTCAGCATTAGAGTAAATGGATCTAGCATTAATCTTGCCACAACTCCATGAACACTTGGTCCATAAATTGCTGCTTCACTATAATGCGGTGGACTTGAATGAATAGACTGCAGTAAATTTAGCTTCCAGTCCTCATCGACAAAACCTGCAAGTTTGGGGTTGGCTCTCATTGCTTTAAAGCTCTCAGGATTTTGCTTAAGAATAACTTTATGTGATGAGTTCTCAAAAGCTTTTTCAGCAGCCGATCCTGCTTCCCTGAAGTAATCAGTTAATTGCTGAGTAGCAAGAGTAATTGAGCCGTTGTATTTTCTAGCTATTCTACCTGCTTCTTCAATAAATTCTCCAGATCTCTTGCCAGATAGTAATTTCCATGCTTCATCAATCATGATTAGAAAGGGACGCTTCCTATCACCTTTAACCATTGCTTGGTTAATATGCACAATCATGATTTGTACAATTACTGCAAGTAATGCCGGGCTACTACGAAGATGATCAGTTTCAATTACTACTATATCTGAATTTAGTGATAATTTTGCCTTACCACTAAAAAACTTGCCATATTGCCCATCTCTGGTGAATGGAAATAACATATTACCAAGTTCCTGTGCGTAAGATTCTTCTCTTTTAAGCAACCAATCTGCTATGTCAGTTATCTCAGCTCGTGCTCCTTTTGCTTGCCAGACAGCTATTAAGGCCTTTTGTAGCATTGGTTGCTGCAAATCATTAGTTCCATACTGAGGAGCTGCCATGGTTGCTAGAATTGATGGAAAACTTGCAAGAAAATCTGCCTGTGCTTCAATTGAGCCTTCGCTGCCGTCTGCTGGAATTTCTGAAAATGGATTAATAGAAATAGGATTTTTTACATCAAATTCAATATAATTACCGCCCAGTAGCAAACAGGTTCTTTTAAATGATCTACCATAATCAAGAACAAATACTTTGCCGCCTATACCCAAAATTGATAGCATTAACTCCTGCATAAACACTGATTTACCAGATCCTGGTACTCCTGCTATACAAAGATTAAAATTTTCATTTGGAGCTGCAGCTGTGCTATATAAATTTGAACCAATTAATGCTGAACCAAAGGGCGACCAATACATTATCTGTCCTCTTCTACCAGTAAGCAGCATGCCAGGAGAGCTTAAATCCCCTTTCCATTCACCAATGATAGGCAGCAACACCTTACTTTCTGAGGCAATAGTCTTGATGCCTCTACCAAGATTTGATAATGCTACGCCAACTCCCTGAGTCTTTTTATTAAATATATTATTGAATCTATTAAATTTACCCATTAAAGAATTAGGTGCTGCTTCAACTAACTGCATCGGTAAACTAGCAAGCACTACTGCTAAATGATCATATTTACAAGGGACAAAATACCAGCCACTTCGACGAAGCTGTGAGCAAAACTGTGATGCTGATCCTTTGGCTTTGTTCTTCTTATCCCACATAATGACATTTAAGTGGATATTTACTACTCGATCGCCGCTTTGTAAATACGCTACTGCTCCTGCTAAATCTTGTGCTTCACTGGCTAAGTTAGGAAAAAACTTACCCATCCCGGCATTAATATTTCTCTCTAAAGCTTCTCTTTTGGTAATTGCTGCTGTTTTTGCAACTAATTGATTTGGTATAATCTGCAAACCAAAATGAATCAGAAAATTTGATCTAATATATTCATCTCGTCTTAGCTCATTACCTAAAAACAAATCCATTGCCGATAATCGCCACTCGAGCGGTCTTTTTCCTGCCTCTAAGCTTATAAATATTTGATTGTCATTAAGAGCAACATAATCTTCCTTTTCATATAAAGAAAAATTACCGGGTAAAATCTGCTCAGATAATATTTCATAAGGATTAAGTTCAGGATGTTCTTCTTCCCTCCAGCCAAATATTAAACGGACAAATTTTAATAGCAATGTTGCCTCAACATTATAAGTAGTAAGCCCAATTGATTTAAATGTATCTTGCAATACTTCTCTTCTTCGTATCATCTCATTAATATCAATCGTCAGCGTCGGAATAGTGACTGAAATTAATAAAACTACATCTTTGATATTTCCCTCTTCCTTTGCTTTTGCTTGCAAAAATTTTGTTCTTCTACTGCTAAGCTCAGCAAAGATGCTGCCTTTTCTATGTAATTGCCAGTTATCTAGATATTCTCTTATATGATCAGAGCCAATCATCAATATTTGAAAACTACTTCCTGCCGGTAAATTCTCATCACTTTTTAAAAATTCAGCTATCTCTCCTTGAGCTTGCAAGCTTGTCCCAACTAATGGCCAGCCAAGCAGGACAAATCCTACTGAAGCTCTATTAAAAAACAAGCTACTCTCCTCATCATATGATTCATAAACAAAATGTTTAGCTAGTCTTTCCCGAGTAAAATCTTTATCAATTCCTGATGTCATTAATTATACCCTCCAAAGCATCTAGTAGAGCATCTCGATTTAAAATTAGGCTTATCATTATTATTATTTGGATTAAACATATCAAGATCTGCCATTTTATTTACTTCATATAAAGATTTACATTTTAACCCTTGGGGCAGCGGGCAATCAAAATCGCTTCTATATGGCATCAACTTACAATTAGCAACGCTAAAGCTTAACATTAATAACAACAGCAGATTAATTATTTTATTATTCATTAAAAATTACCCGGATATTGTTGTTCTGACCGCAAATCAATATCTGTCATTTCATCATCATTCTTAATAAAACGTTCTGGCAATTTAGTTTTTGCCTTAGTAAAACTTGTCACTTTATTACCGGCATAATTTTGATAATTACTATAATTTGTGCTATTTTGCGAATAATCAGTAATAGTTGGTGGCAGTAATCTATCTACTTTAGAAGCCTCTTTATTCTCTCTTAAATCAAAACCTTTTCTAAATACTACATCTATTACTCTACCTGAAGCTACAACAATTACCGGACTCATGCTTTCTGCTCGTTTAATGGCAAAATCAGCAAGCTTTTCTAAAGCATTACCGGTGCCGGCATAAACACCGGCTTTTAGAGAATCCTGAGCTTTTAAGGCATTTTGCTGACCGGTAATCGGTGACACCGGAAATACGCTATTTGTTGCCTGGTTCTGGAAAAATTGTGCTATCCCGCCAAGTACGCCGTTAAGCACCGCCATCCTTGCTACATCTGATGATCTATCAACTACTATCCCTTTAATGCCAGGTCTACCATCTTCACCTATTAACCATCCTTCTACCGGTTTTTCAATTATCTTGCCATGATTATTTAGTAAAGATACTGTCTCTAACCGGCATTTAGCCCGCTCTGATGAAATATCCCCAGTGCATGAACCAATTAAAATTGCTTCTTTGATTTGCTCCGTTTTATATCCTTTAGAAAAAATAGCTGTATCAACAAGCCTTACCATTATAGGCTCAGGTGAAGCTGCATTATTAGTGCCGGTTCCAACCACCACGCCAGTAAGCAGCAACCCCCGTGCAAAGCTGCCAGTAGTAATATAATCTTTAACGTCTTTTTGGGACTCCAAGTCAGCTCTTTTTACATAACCAAGTAATCTTTTTACTGGAGCAGTAGGAGCAGCAGCAATGCTTTGCTCAAAGTTATTATCTAATAAATCTTCTATTTTTTGATTATTATTAAAATCATTGCCATCATATAATATAGTTTCTTCACGAGGCTTCTCTAAGGATTCTAACTTTTGACTAAAATCATCAATTTTAGTTTTAGTTTCTAAATATTTATTCTCTATTAACTTCTCTAAATGATTCTGCATGTTTTTAACTTCATTTAATATTTCTGCAGTCCATTTTGCCCTTGGATCTATGGCCTTTTCTATTCCAGATATTTCCCTTGCTTGTCTCTCTTCTTGTAAACCTCGGGAAGCTTTTACCTCACTTTCTGACAATCCATAAAATACCAAAACCATTATTACTCCTATGCAAGCTAGAGTTACTAATGGTCTGTTTTTAATTATCTCTATGAGTCCTGATAATCTTTTACTAAATGCAGATGGTAATTTATGATCCTCTACTGTACTTTGTAATTCTTTCTGCTTATTGAAATCTTGATCCATTGCTTTTAATCAATATCCTAATTATCAACTGATTTTCATCCCACTAGAGACCCACTCTAAATAAAATCCTAAAATAATACCAATAGCTACAATTGCTCCAGCAAGCCTTAAATTACCCCTGACCACTGCCCAGATTGATGACAAAATCGTTGCCCCTGATATCCCGATAGTTTTCAGTTTACCGGTAGAGAGCCCACCAATGCGATCTAACTGTCCTTCTAATGTTTCTCCTAAAGCTACTTCAGGTAGTATTACATTTACACAAAAAATTAATAATACCGGCAATAAAGGATATATTATTCTTAAATACTGTTTATTATTTTCTTTTTCTATTACATCTTTGTTTTTTACATTCATGATGCTTCTCTTCTTTGTTATTAGTTAACTTTATTACTTCTTGTTCTAAATCAAACTTAATAAGTCTAATTGGTGTTGGCTTGCTTTTAGTAAAATTCAGCATTAAATCTTGGATCGTGCCATTTTCTCCAATTAGGGTTAAGTAAAGTTTACTGCTATCTTGCTGCGGCAAAATAAATAAACAACCTGAATCATGTACTACTATTTCTGCAGCTTCCCTAGGGTGAATAAAAATATCATTAATCTTTTCTCCTTCGATATTAATCCTAGTTGGAGCGTCTTTAGCTATTTGCAGCTCTAACAAAGAATCAGCATGTAACATATAACCTATAGCGTAAGTATTACTACTAAAGCTTGCAAGCATTATGCCAACAAAAACTACTAATATCTGCAATTCTGACTTCAAACTCTTCATTGCTTATTTACCTCTTCTTCTTTAATACCAGTAAGTAACAACAAATGATTTGCTCCTCGCTTGTAGGTTAACAAATAAGTTTTATCAGTTGCAACATGCTTATTCTCGGAAAACCAATAACGAAATGTTCCATTAATTAATACTCCATCCGCAATGACTTTTACTTTTTTAGGAAAAAATACCGATGAAATATTAGAGCCTTTAACAAAATCTAAATGTTCCTTAAAAAATTTATCCAATTGCTCTGTATTACTAGATACCACCTTCATATCCGCTATTTGCCTCTCTACTTCCTCAGGTGAAGTAGTAAATAATTCTTTCATTACAAAAACTGCCCATTCTTTAAGATATGTCTCATGATAGCTTTTGGATGATACTATCATCCGGCGATCTGGCTCCATTGCCGGAATTAATAACCATTTTTCTTCCGTGCTAACTGTTTTAATCATCCCAAGAAGACTCGTAACTGCAAGCAGCAATGTGATAAGCAATAATCTCTTATTATACTTAACTAGCTGCTGAATGGAGCTTTGCTTAAATAAATGATCCATTACTTACCTACCTTTTTCCCAAGCAAATTAGGATAAGAAGTAGGAGCATATAGCCATTTCTTAGCGACTAAATAACTCTTAAGTACAAAATATTCCGATAATTTCTTAAACTTTTTAAATGTATAGCAAAGTACAATACCAGCTATAATGCATATCATCCCAAGCTTAGCATGTCCGCTATTTAGTAACACTATCCCAGGTACTATACCAAGTAAGATAACGAACCACTCATCTAAGCTTAAACCCATATATTTTAAGGAAGTAGTTAGTGACCAATATAATCTTTGATTAGCACAATTATTATCCATATTAATTAAGTGATATTTCCGTTAATATATAAGTTTTGCTAGTCATGACATTAACATCCTAATTTTTACATTGCCAGTGGAGTTTTAAGCCATCACAAAAAAAGTTGTAATTCATCTAAAACTGTGGATATCTGGAGATAGAATCTATAGCTCTATCCATGAATTTGTTGATAACTAGCAGTAATTTTGCTAATATTAATGAAATAAATTATGGGTGAGTTGTGTATGTTTAGAAGTGATGTAGAGTTAAAATTAGAATGTTTAAAACTTGCTATTCAGTCCTGCTGTAGTTATGATGCTGTGGATGTAGCAAAACAATATTATCATTTCCTTATAGAAAATAGTGAAAATATGCCGGTGCAATTCTTTTTGAATAATAAAGCTAATTTAAATTGACATTTTTTAAGATAAGTTAGTATCGAAAATAGAGCTTTAGCTTTTTATTTTAAGGCATAAACTAAATTAATAATGTCCTTTACAACTTTCTATTTCTATAGTTTGATTTTTTTCATTAACAAAATATATCAACCTATGTTCTTGATCTATCCTTCTAGACCAAAAACCACTTAATTCATATTTTAAAGGTTCAGGTTTCCCTATTCCGGTGTAAGGGGTGAGACTAATATTATCTATTAAAAGCCTAATACGTTTACTCATTTTGGGGTTGGTACGTTTCCAAAATTGCAACTGCTCTAGGGCTTCATCAGACCAAGTGACTTTCAACTTTTATTACCTTCTTTTTTCTTCTTTACCTTCAAAAGGTATTCTGTAATATCTTCAGCAGGTATACCACTATCATAGTTCATCCACCACCCATCTTCAGCGTTTTCTATTTGAGCAATATCTTCCTTAGTAATTGATAAAATATAATCTTTAATATCATTTATTATATTAGCTTTAAAAAATTCCTTTATCTTTTCTTTAGTAATAATATTATCTGCTTTCTCTATAGCTTCATACCAAATAGAATGTCTATGCGTTAGATTACGTAAATAAGCAGCTGAATGTTCACCATAAAAAGAATATACTTTATGAAGTAATTTTTTTTGTTGCTCGGTATAAATAGCAAAATCTATTTCGCCAGGCAAAGGAATTACATTATCTCTAAAGCTACCAAATATTGAGCGTAAAGCCGGTACTACTGGTCCATGTTTCCAAGCCTTGATCTCTTCTTCAAATAACACCTTATCAAATAAAGCAAGATGAATGCCTTGAGCAAAATATATTAATTTCTGCAGCTTTAACTGGGTTATACTATCCCCTGCTTCTCTATCAACTAATACTAAAAAATAATTAGCTACATCAAAACAGCTAAGTACTTTATCTTTTTCTTTAATATTCATAAATTTATAATTCTTTAATTATGCTTTTTAATAGCTCATTACATTTTTAATAAGCTATAATTTTGTATTAAATTATTTCTATGATAATAGTCCAGATAGAGGAACTTCCAAGCTTGTTGTAATATTTTACCACTTTCCTCTCTAGCATCTCTGTTTTTATAGAACTCACTTAATACAGGAGTTATTATAGCATAAACATATCAATTAATATATATTTAAGATTTTGTATTTATAATGGCATTTATAGCTTTTTGCATATATTCTCGAGCAGTATCAGTGGCAAGTCTAGCATAAACTGCTGTTGATCTTGGATCTCTATGATTTAGAAGTTGTCCTATCACATATTGATTTGCTCCGGTCATTGCCATCCAGCTTGGTATTGTTCTTCTTAAATCATGGATCCTTAAATTTTCTATTCCTGCCTTTTTACAAATCCTCTTCCATGCTTTCTTCGGTTCTTGCAAATGACCACTACTGCTAGTCTCACTTGGAAATACCCATTCGCTTGTAGATTGCTCTTTTCGTGCTTTTAATATTTCTACTGCTTGATCTAGTAAAGGTAAACGGTGAGGATCACCATTCTTAGTATCTGGAAGATATAATTGTTTATCAGCAAAACTCACCTGTTCCCAACGCATAGTAAGTATATTATCCTTACGAACTGATGTATACAAAGCTATTAAGAAAAAATCCTTCATTACTTGGTTTTCCTCACCTGCTATTGCTGTAAAAAATCGTGGTATTTCTTCCCTAGTTAAATACCTGTCTCTGGATTGTTCCTTGTGCTTCTTTATGCCAATAACTGGATTTATTGTAAGCAATTCCCATTCTATTGCTTTACTAAATACAGGACTTAAAACTTCAAGAAATCTATTAGCTCCATACTTACCAGTTTTAGTTAAATTATTAAACAACTCTTGAATATCTGCTTTTTGAATGGTGGATATTTTTCTAGGATATAAATGTTTTGCATATCTATCTATAGAAGCAGCATAATCTCTCCATCTTTTATTATTAATTTTACTATATTCATTAAGGTATTTATCATAAAGCTCTTTAAAGGTAAGTTCCTTAGCTAATCTAACCTTTTCTTCTACAGGATTATATCCTTTGGCGATCTCACCCTTTAATTCAGATGCTTTGGCTCTAGCATCAATAATTGATAAATCAGGGAACACACCTATTTTAATTCTATGATATTTCTTATCAAGTACTGTGCCCAAATAAAATATTTTACTACCACCATATGATACGATTAGCAATAATCCTTTTTCTTTGGTATCTTTATATACATCTCGTTTTGTCTGTGGAGCTTTAATTTCATGTAATGCTTCTTTAGTAAACAATAGTGATTTAACTGACATAAATCCTCCCACAGCTTAATTCATATATAATTAAACTGTAGTATGCTTTGCTCAGAAAAACAAATCTTATGTTAAATAGAATTATACTTTAAAAAATGATGATTTATCCTAACTACATACAATTCAATAACCAATAGTTGCTATAATTTTTTATCAAATTCAAAAGGTCCAAGTATATTTCAAGATAAAAATTGATCATGAATTTGAACTCACTATATGCTCATCATATCCACATGTTATTTTCAAATTTGTAATATTTTTTAGATATTGACAAATAATTGTAACTCTACTACAGTTAAGCCTATAATTATGGTAATTAAGGAAAACCCATTAAATACTAGGATTATGAGCTACAAATTAGTATATGAGAAAAAAGCAGAAAAGCAGGGCAAAGGTGGCTTTTAGGTTGACATCGTAAAGGTCGGTGGTTCGAGTCCACTATCACTCACCACTCACCATTCTCCATTTTTCGGTATTTCTACAAAGGTATCAGACGGCGAACGCAGCATAAAGTAAAGGCTTTTCAGCGTTCAAAGAAAGGTTAAAGAATATCAATTAGATAGATAAATCAATCGGCATTAATTTTTATTTCAACAGCATTCTCCTTCAAAAATTTATCTCCATTTATTCCATATTGATGATGTACTATTCCTTTCTCCATAGCTTTCTCAAACCGTGGCAGTAAAGAATCAACAGCTTTCTTTATTTTTTCATCAATAATACTATAACAATCTTGACCTTTATATTTACTATATAAGTAGCTTCAGTATTTTTAATATACCCTTTCTCTGGAATATTCCATGAAGTGATATTATGACTTAATATATAAGCTGTTGTTTTTTTTAAGCTGATATAATACTGATGAATTTTTTTTGCATCATATTGCTTAAATAATTGATCTAAATCCTCTGTGTCATTAATCTCTCCAAAATCATTTGTAAAAATTTCTTCTTGTTTTTTCTTACTTAATTGGTTTGCATATTCCTTAGCTTTATTTATGTCATTATATTTTTAGAAACAAATTCTTTTGCATCTTCTGCCATTAGCGAGATGCTGGCAGCATTAAGGACTTCTGTTATTTCTTCTTTTTTTAATGTATTTACATTATAAATTATAGAATTTGGATCAGGAAAAGCTGCTAAAGTAGATAAATTTAAACTTTTATAAATAGCAATATCGTTTGTTAGGTTGTTAGGAATGTTATTTAATATATTACGTGCTATATCCAATTGTTTTGTATAAATGGCAGCCGAAAGTACAAGTAACTCATCAGTATTATTGACATCAGTTTTTTTAATTATTGTATTTAAATCCTTTGCTAAACGTATTTTTGTGCAATTGTTCTCTCATCTGAAAGAGCATTATATTTAGCAGTATATTATATAACGCTCAAACCTTTGAACGTGGTAAGGTAATAAATTTTTAGAATTCATTATCTCTAATTTTTCATTGGTGATATTATTTAAGTCTTGACCTAATTTTAGTAAAGCTTTAAGGCTACCTTCAGGCATTTTATTTAGTAAATTTTCTATATTTTTTGAATCAGAGTGATAACCATAGATAGTCCATAAATTATATATGATTTCTTCCTCTTCAGGTAACCCTATCTATTGCACTATTATAATATTTTATAGTAAGTTCTAACTGACCAGTTTTATAATAAACAACTCCTAAGTTATACTGACACCAACCTATATCTTTGGCATTTACTTGATCATCTATAGTGATATTGCTAAGTGCTACCGTAAGCAATTCTTTAGCTTCATCTAAGTGATTATTATTAATTAACATGGTAGAGAGCGTATATGTAATATTGTAATAATGCTTTATATAAGGTGTTAAATCTTTAATAATTTTATCTTCATACTCCATTTTGATATAAACTGATTGACTAACTCAAATAAAGTATTGGTATATAAGCTTTATGAATTTGAAATTCGTATTGAGAATATATTAAATTTAAATCTATATTTGCTTTTGACAATATATCTATAAATAATTTTTCTGCTACTTCCACATGGTTATTCATTATACTGCAATGTATAGCAGTGATTATCCCTTGAAGTTGAAGAAAAATATTTATAAAATTAATAGTTTCGGGTTCTTTATTTACAATAGGAGTACTATAAGTTTTGAGGCTTATAAAAATGCTAATTTCTTTATTCGCTTTTAATGCAACATGATATTTGCTTAAGGGTTCTTGTAGCACTTATATTTTTATATTCATAATTATCAAATAAAGTTTTTAGTGTATTAAGTTTTAGGCTTGTTACTTGTGGAATACCCAATTTTTTTGTTGTTTTGCTACCTAAAGAGTTTAAAAGAGTTGTGGCTATTTCTGCACTGGCATCTATAGAACTTTTTACATTTTTTAATGGTTCTATTCATTCCCCTGCTACAATTAAAGACTTTTTTGATTTAAACTCTATTATTTTATTGTGTGACAATGCTATAGGATTAAATTTTGAGACTGCTGAAGATTTAGGATTTTTTATCATAATAAATACTTATTAATAAATAGGCATGTATTATAAAGTAAACCCACTATTTTGTACAGAAAATACTAATTTTTAATTAAAGTTAATAACTTGAAACATTTGATATTTAAGTTTATTACAGATGAATATTCTTGTGATGTTAGGTTGAGTAAATATTTATTTTCCTGTTTAGCAAGAATTTTATTAATATAATTAGTGACTTCATCTTGCCAAAAGTTTGTTAAATTTATTTCATTTAATTTTGTTGCCATTTCTAATCTATACGGCTTAATAGTATCTAGCGGGTTTAAGACTCCGTAAAGTCCTGATTAAGCAAATGTGATTGCAGGAAATTTAATTCATGATTAGTGAATTTTTCTATATGTATATTATTAAAAACATCTCCTGCATAAGCAAAAATAGCCGCTTTACTCTCTTGATTATCAAAATCCTTAAGTCTTTCTTTATTTATATGTGCAAGTTTTGCACTTATATTCATTATTTTCGATAATTGATTCTCAGAATAGCTTTGGAGTGTAGAAAGTAATTGATTAGTTATAACGTAAGGGACACTGGAGTCGTCAGCTCCGTCTTGGGAGCTAACTTCTCGAAATTTAGAGTTTTAGGCAGAAGAAATAATAGCAAGCATTTCTATCTAGCCGGAGTACTTGGAAGAGATGAAGTAGTGCTAGCGATATTTCTGTTAGTACTATCGATTGTTTGCATAATTGCATAGCTTGGATCACCGTCAAGTTCTACTACTTCTTTGGGTTTCGTAGTTTTTTGACTGGTACAGCCAATTAAAGCTATAGAAGCAAATAAAATTATTAAATATCTTATCATAAATACCCTGTTTTAATTTTACCCTTAAGATAGCTGCCTATTATTATAATGTCAAGTGAGAGGAAAATTTTATTACCCTACCCTATAACCTTTCAGTAATAGTCTAAAGATTCTTCATAATATTTTAAATCTAATTCTGCATAATTTAAATTAGGTTCATCTTCGCTTCTTTCTATCGCGGGTTCAGGTTTAGGCTTATCATAATTTTTTCTAGTTTTTAAATAATATTCTAAAGTTTCTTCATATTCCCATCTAGGTAGAGGGTGATTATCAGATTCTTTTTCTAAATATATCATTATTGATGATGTTTTTTCCTTTAAAGATTCATTACATAATTCTTCAACAATAGGATAATATTCTTTCTTATTCAGATACTAAAGGCATGATTGTTGGTTTACTATCATTTAAGTAATTATATAATGCTTCAAAAAAAGAATCACATATTTCCCATTACCTATAATATCGTGATATATAAAAGAGTCTATATTCAAGTGCTTGAATAACCAGCTGCCCATCTATCGATAATATTTTTTTGAAGAGTTCTAAATCTTCAATATGAAGACCCATGGAAAAATATTATCATGTAGTACCATGCTTTTTATTATTTGTCACTGCTCTATAGTACTATATTTAGCCCATTCTATAACTTCTTTACTTCTTAAATAAATTTTTAGGCATTCTGTAATAAACCGTATTATAGAATTTTTCGCTTTCAGGAAATTTGCGTTTGCGGATAGAGAAATTACCGAAATTTCTGATTTCGATACGCTTTTGTTCTTTAAGAGATTCGTTTAAATAATCTAAAATTAAATCTACTGAATCTTTAACATCTTCTTTAGAAAGATAATTCAGCTTATCATGTATTTTATCTATTAAATAATTCTTAGTAATCATTATTAAAAAATCGCTTTGATTCCGTTAAAACTATTTTTAAAAAAACTAGGTACTATACTATCAAAATCTTCAAGTATTATGTCCATTAATTTTGGTTTTGGTTTTAATTGATAATCTTTAACTAATAGATTAACATTAATTTTCTGAACTTCCTGTAACCATTTTAATGCAGTATCTTCCGAGCCTATAGCATCCACAAGCTTTAACTTTAAAGCCTGACGACCTGAATATACTCGTCCGTCTGCGAGCTTTTTTACTTCTTCTATAGGAAGATTACGCCTCTCTGAAACAAGTTCAAGGAAGAAATTATAAGTATCTTCTATATTTTCCATAATGGTTACCCGCACTGCTTCCGTCAGTTTTTCGGTAGGATTTGGGACAGCTTTTAATTCACCCGATTTGAAATTATTAAACTTAATCCCCAATTTTTGAGCAAGCTCCGTTACCTCGGCTGTTTGTAGTATTACACCGATTGAACCCGTAATAGTTCCGTTATGGCTGATAATATAATCACCTCCAAGAGAGATTAAATAACCGCCGCTTGCAGCCATTGTTCCCATAACTATCACTACCGGCTTTTTTGCGGATATTTTACGCAGAATATTATAAATTTTTTCAGAGCCGACTACCGTACCGCCGGGAGAATTTACGTTAACTATTAACGCTTTAATATGAGAATCATCGATTATTTTTTTGAGCTTTTTGTCACGCTTTTCGTCTTCAAGAATTATTTCGTCTATTAATACGGAAGCTATATAGTCTTCATTACTATTAATAGGTAAAACCTCTTTTGGAGCAAAATCTTTACCGACTAGTAAGAATACGATCGCAATTAAAATAATAGCTGCTAGCTTCCAAATTAACAAACGAGATTTTATTTGTCTTCTTTCAATTAAATAATCAGGTGTTATACTCATGATTTTATATACTTTTTTAGAATACTATAGTCAATTCAGATCTATACTGTGACAGGCGTGAGGAGCGAAGCCTATAATAATAATAGGCGAGCCGACGAACAACGAAGCACAATATAGGTATCAATTGACTATAGACCGTTCTTAGGACGTTCAGGACTCTTCATCATCTCAAAAAACTCACCGTTAGTTTTAGTATTTTCAAGTTTTTTGAGTAAAAATTCTATTGCTTCACTGCTACCCATCGGATCGATAATACGACGAAGAACCCACATTTTATTTAATATTATTTTATCTACTAATAAATCCTCTTTTCTAGTGCCTGATCTAGTTATATCAATAGCCGGATAAATACGCTTATCGGCAATCTTACGATCTAGAACTATCTCGGAATTACCTGTACCTTTAAACTCCTCAAAAATTACCTCATCCATACGAGAACCGGTTTCAATTAAAGCCGTACCGATTATAGTAAGCGAACCGCCGTTTTCAATATTTCTTGCTGCTCCGAAAAATCTTTTAGGTCTCTGAAGAGCATTAGCATCAACACCGCCCGTTAATACTTTACCTGATGACGGCACTACGGTATTATAAGCACGAGCTAAACGTGTTATCGCATCTACTAAAATTACCACGTCTTTTTTATGTTCTACTAAACGCTTTGCTTTTTTGATAACCATTTCTGCAAGTTGCACGTGCCTACTTGCCGGTTCATCGAAAGTAGAGCTAACAACCTCCCCACGCACGGAACGTTGCATATCGGTTACTTCTTCAGGTCTTTCGTCTATTAACAGTACTATTAAAAATACTTCCGGATTATTGGTTGTAATTGCATGTGCTATATTTTGTAATAATACGGTTTTACCTGTACGAGGCGGTGCTACTATTAATGCACGTTGTCCTTTACCCATAGGGGCAACAAGTTCAATAACCCGTGTACTAAAATCCTTACTATCTTTACTATTATTTTCAAGTTCTAATCCTAATTTTTCATCAGGATATAAGGGGGTTAAATTATCAAAATGAACACGATGATAAGCTTTAAAAGGGTCTTCAAAATTTACTCTATTGACTTTCAGTAAAGCAAAATAACGTTCTCCGGCTTTTGGAGCTCTGATCTGACCTTCTACAGTATCACCGGTACGCAGACCAAAGCGACGAATCTGACTAGGAGAAATATAAATATCATCAGGGCCTGCTAAGTAGTTTACTTCCGGCGAACGTAAAAAACCAAATCCGTCAGGTAGTACTTCAAGTACCCCCTCTCCCACTATTAAACCTCCCTGCTCTACGGATTTTTTCAAAATTGCAAAAACTAATTCTTGTTTAAGTAATGAATTAATATTTTCAATTTTTAATTCTTCTGCTTGAGCTTGTAGTTCCTCCGGTAATTTACGTTTTAATTGTTTTAAATTAATAATATTACCGTTCTCTGCAAAATTATTATGATTGTTATTGGATTCGGTATTGTTAAGTTCTGCTGTGGATTCTTTATTAGTTGTGCTCATTAGATTATAATTGAAAAGTTGAGTTAGCAATTAAGTTTAAAGGTAAGTAATATACTTATTTAAATTAGGAATCAAATTAGATTTTTAGAAAGTTTTATTTATTCTTGCGGTTTGAAGAATTATTTATCTTGTTAGCTTATAAGAGTTGTCTATGTATGTAAAAGCATACTAACAACGTTAATAGCATATTGTCAACCCAAATCGTCATTGCGAGCAGGTAATCGGTAAATGGTCATTGCAAGAAAATTACGAAGCAATCTTGGGAGTGTATTATTATTTCATGAGATTGCCGCACAGCTTACGGCTGCGTAGCTCATGACGACCCTGGTAACCTCTTCTCGCAATGACGGATAAATCAATCCACGTAACTCTAGCAATCCTTTGATTTTAACAATAACACATTTGTATTAAGTAATGGAATGCATACGTTTTTAACTTCATTTAATAAGGCCTCATTGCTTATTTCTTGGTTTAATTCGCTGCGTACCGCATCAAATATTTCTCTTAAACTTTTCTCTTCTACCATATATTTAAAAATATATTTAGTGCTTCTAAATATCGACATTGAGATATTAACATTATTTAATATCCCATTATTAATAGTAAAATTAATAGCATTATTTACTGCTGAAGGATTAGATTCCAAATGCTCATAAATTTGTTTAGCAAAATTGGCAATATTATGGAAGTACGGTATATTATCAAGGTCATCAAGAGAGGCTACACTATCTTTTCGATTTGATACGTAAAATGAATGTTTAATAATATTACCGGTCAGTATTTCGGAAATTGCTTCTCTAGTTACTTTATCCATTTTTTTAACTTTTTGTAGAAGTGAAAAATCTTTTATATAATTTTCCGGTCTTAATAAAATTTTCTCTAAAGGATCAAAATAATCAACAAAATTTAAGCTTGCTTTTTCTACGAATTCATATAACTCAGGAACGGAATAGGCTCTATCCTGTTTGTGCAGGAACATATCATAAACTCCGACGTCACCGTAATTTTGGTAATCTGAAAATAACTCCCAACCTCTTTTATACCAGTTAGTAGCAGGCAAATTATCTAGAATTAGCTTCCCGTTCATTACTTCTTCGACACGGCTTTTAGTATCTTTATTTATCATTTTCATTAAATCCTGAATTTGATAAACACCGGTACGTCCGTATTTAGCATATACCATTAAACCCATACCGCCGGTCGGCTTTAAAGAATCTTTTAGATTTTTTAAACCTTCATCAGGATTTGCTAAATGATGAAGCACGCCGGTACAATTTATATAATCGAATTTTCCAAGTTTTAGATTAGGTATATTTAATATTGAATCATTAATCCATTTAATATTTTTAAGACCTCGTACTTCTGCACGTTTTTGTGCTACTTCCATGCTAGGCTTGCTGAAATCTAGATATATTATTTCGGCATTTTTATCTTTTAACTGCTCGGCAAGATAAATAGTCGAATCACCGGTGCCGCCGCCTGCTATTAAGCATCTAAAATTATTATTAAAATTTTCTTTTCCTTGATATAGAAAATGGTTTAATTCTCCTAAGAACTCACCGCACATTGTAAGTAAACGTTCTTTTTCTTGATTTGGGTCTCTGAAGGGATAAGGATAATCTTGATAATGCTCTTGTACTTCTGCTAAGTCTTTAGAAATTGTAGTATTTTTTGTTTTCTTTAAATTGCTCATAAATTATTATTTTTTTAAGTTATTATTATATATATACTTGTCTATCTACTCTTTTAGAAGTATATCTTTTATAATTAATTGAATAGTATAATTACCTTGCCAATTATTAGTTTTTAACGTTCCTATTGCGGCAATATTTTTTGCTTTAGAGCTTAATAAAACATCTTCAAATGCAGTTCCTACCGAATTAAAAGCAATAGCAGATAAGGCTTTATTACCAAAGCCTCGCTTATTTGGAACAAGCATACATTTAATATGCTTACTTCCAACGATATCCGCTTTTAATACAAATAAATCATCGAATTTAAATATAGGCTCATGATTTCCTTGACCGAAAGGCTCTAAAGTGTTTAATTCCTCCATTAAAGGGAAATTCACACTATTAACCGTTAACTCAATATCATATTCCGCATGCTTATAATTTTCTAGTTTATTTATACTAATTCTAAAAGCATTATTAAAAAAATTCTGTAATTCTTGTAATTTGTCAGCAGTTACGGTAAAACCTGCCGCCATAGCATGACCTCCGCCTGCTATTAGCAAATCTTTGCTTTTAGCATTGATAATTTCAGCACCAAAATCAATACCTAAAATAGAACGGCATGAAGCTTTACCAATCCCGTCATTTAAAGCTATAACTGCCACCGGCTTATCAAATTTTTCTTTTAATTTGCCGGCAACGATTCCTATAACGCCTGGATGCCATCCTTCTTTTACGATAAATAATAAACTACTATCTTGTTGTGTCAAAGCAATTTCCATCGCTTCTTCTATCATTAATAACTCAATTACTTTACGCTCATTATTATGTTTTTCAAGTTCTTCAGCTAATTTATTTGCTTCATTAGAACAACTAGTAGATAGGAGATTAGCCCCTAAACTTGACTTTCCTACTCTACCGCCCGCATTGATACGCGGACCTAGAATAAACCCTAAATGATAACATTTTGGTATTTCATTAAGCCCTGCCATATCATATAATGTTTTAATCCCTATATTTTGCCTTTGTTGCATTATTTTCAATCCGCTTGCAACAAATGCACGATTTAAGCCTGTTAATTTCATCATATCGCAAACAGTACCAAGAGCCACTAAATCTAGATACTTCATTAGATTAGGCTGAAGCATTGTTTGCGTGAAATAATTTTGCTTCTTTAAATTCGATAATATTGCAGTTGCAAATAAGAAAGCAACTCCTACGGCTGCCAAATGTTTATATTCGCTTTTTTCATCAATACGATTTGGATTTACTATAGCTACTGCATCCGGTAATATTTCCGTAGCTATATGATGATCGATTACTATAACATCAAGGTTAACGTCTTTTGCGTATTTTAGGGCTTCATGTGCCATAGCACCGCAATCAACCGTAATTAATAATTCTGTGCCGTTATCTTTAATTTTTTGCATAGCAAAAGGAGTTGGACCGTATCCTTCAGCTATACGATCGGGAACATAAATATCACATAGTATATTTAAATCTCTAAAAATATTTTTAAGTAAAGCGGCTGAAGTAGCACCGTCTACATCATAATCGGCAAAGATACATATTTTTTGGTTATTTAAAATAGCTGTAACGGTTCTATCTACAGCCTTTTCCATATCAAGTAGATGAAAAGGATCAGGTAATAAATTTTTGATTTTCGGTATCAAAAAATTTTCTACTTCCTCTAGATTATTTACTCTTAATGATACTATCCTAGCAAGTAAATCACTAATTTTAAAACTACGACATAATTCGGTGACTATATCTTCGTTAATCAGTTTCTGCTGCCAGATTTTACCGTTTATAGATGCTTGTGGTTTCATTTGTTTATTAGGCTGTATTTTTGCTGTATATCCCCAAAAGTTTTTTAGCTTCATCATCTGCAATTAAAGCTTCAACAAACTCATCTAATTGTCCGTTTTTAACTACTTCGTCTATCTTATAAAGTGTTAAGTTGATTCTATGGTCGGATACTCTTCCCTGTGGGAAATTATAAGTACGTATCCGCTCCGAACGATCTCCCGAACCTACCTGCCCTCTTCTGCTATCGGCTCTTTCTTGTTCCTTTTTACGCCGTTCTTCTTCATAAATTCTAGCACGTAGAATTTTTAACGCCTTTGCTTTATTTTTATGCTGTGACTTCTCATCTTGCAAGGCTACGGTAATGCCGGTAGGGATATGAGTTATACGTACGGCAGAATCGGTAGTATTAACGTGCTGTCCACCAGCCCCTGAAGCTCTATAAGTATCGATTCTTAAGTCTTTATCTTCAATTTGAATATCAACCTCTTCAGCCTCAGGAAGTACTGCAACCGTTGCTGCCGAAGTATGAATACGTCCTTGTGATTCCGTTTCCGGTACTCTCTGTACTCTATGAACGCCTGACTCAAATTTGAGCTTAGAGAATACATCTTTGCCTTTTATTGACGCCGATGCTTCTTTATAACCGCCTATTCCCGTATCGGAAATTGCTAATATCTCAAAACGCCATCCTTTTAACTCAGCATATCTTTGATACATATTAAAAAGTACGGCAGCAAAAAGTGCAGCTTCTTCTCCGCCGCTTCCTGCTCTAACTTCAATAATAGCACTTTTACTATCCGCATCATCTTTCGGTAATAAAGCAATTTTTACGGCTCTTTCAAGTTTTGGTAACGAATTTTCAAGAGTGTGTATTTCGTCTTCAATCATTTCTAAAGTGGCATTATCAAGTCCCACTTCTAGCTTAAAATTATTTGCTTCTTCAAGCTCAGATTTAGCCTTATTATATTCTTTAATTTTTGCTACAACATCTTCAAGTTCTGCATATTCTTTAGATGCCTTAACAAACTCGTCTCCCATAATGCCGGAAGATAGTTTGTTGCCTAAATTTTCGTATTTATCTAAAATTTTTGCTAAATTATCTGAAAAACGCATGTTATTTTATTGTGATTTGTTTATGGGTGAGATTTCAACGTTATTACGAGAAGAAACTGAAAGTTTCAACGAAGCAATCTCAGGATATTTGACGAGATTGCAACGCAGCCTATGGCTGCTCGCAATGACGACTTATATCAACATCAAAGCGGGACTCTCTATAAACTTTTTAAATGCTGCCAAGAACTCAGCACCGACTGCTCCGTCTACTACTCGGTGATCGGCAGAAAGAGTTACGTCCATAATTGTTGCTATAGTGATTTGATCATTCTTGACTATAGCACGTTTTGCACTAGCTCCGACGCCCATTATACAACCTTGCGGTGGGTTAATTATAGCATTGAAATTCTTAATACCGTACATACCGAGGTTAGAAATGGTAAACCCTCCGCCCTGAAATTCTTCAGGGGTTAATTTATTATCTTTTGCTTTCTTTATTAATTCTTTCATTTCACGAGATAGTTCTAGAATGTTTTTTTGATTGGCATTTTTAACTATCGGCGTAACAAGCCCGTTCTCAATCGCTACCGCTACTGAAATATCGACATTATTATAATATCTAATTGCATCTTCTCCCCAGCTAGCATTGGCATTTGGCACTTCTTGTAAAGCTTTGGCTACTGCTAAAATAATAAAATCATTAACCGATATCCTTGTTGATTTATCTTCAGAAAAAGATTTATTAATGTCTTCTCGTATATCTAACAATTTATCGACATTACATTCTATAGATAAATAAAAATGTGGAACTGTTTGTTTAGATTCAAACAGACGCTTGGCTATAATCTTGCGGATATTATTATTTGGTACTAAACGATATTCTTCAGGATTTCTGCTAACTATTTTATTATGAGCAGTGCTAGGAGTATATGATAAGATATCCTGTTTGACTATTCTACCGTGCGGACCGCTACCTTTCACGCTCTCAAATCTAATATTTCCCATTTTTGCAAGTCTTTTTGCAAGCGGTGAGGCGAATATTTTACTAGCATCATGTTTTATAACTGTTACCTGTTCTTCTACATTAGCTATGTTCTCGTGGGGTTTCAGAAGATTAGCATCTGTTTTCGGTGACGGTGATACACTATTATTTTTTGCAATAAACGCATCAATGTCCGTTTTTTCTTCTCCCTCTTCACTTAACACGGCAATTAAAGAGTTAACAGGTACATTTTGACTATTTTGTGGGATAACTATTTTGGCAAGTATACCTTCGTCTACTGCTTCTACTTCCATCGTTGCTTTATCGGTTTCAATTTCAGCAATTACTTCTCCAGGATTAACTTTGTCCCCTTCTTTTTTTAACCACCTAGCTAGATTTCCTTCCGTCATAGTTGGAGATAAAGCAGGCATTAAAATTTTAATCGGCATAACTTATTTAGATTTGATTTTTTATTGTTGTTATTACACGTCATTGCGAGGAGAGACAAAGCCTCGACGTGGCAACCTCATGAAACAATAAAATTCCTGAGATTGCCACACTCTCTACGTTCGCGTGCAATGACGATTTGAGTAGCTATTGCACCTTAATATCAGGGCTAACGATCATTATCATCTGCTTACCTTCCATTTTAGCATGCTGATCGATTTTAACGAGTCCTGCGAGCCCTATTTCTATACGTTTAAATAGTGCTTGACCGACCTCTTTATGAAGAATCTCTCGTCCCTTAAACCATAAAGAAATTTTTACTTTATCTCCGTCTTTTAAAAATTCTTTTATTTTTTTTAGCTTAGTTTCAAAATCACCTATACTAATATTAGGTTTAAATTTCATTTCTTTAAGTACGACAATTTTTTGCTTTTTGCGTGCTTCATGCAAACGTTTTTTGCTTTCGTACTTAAACTTACCAAAATCTAGAATTTTACAGACAGGGGGTACAGCATTCGGTGATATCTCGACTAAGTCAAGACCAGCTCTTTCCGCCATATCTAATGCTTCTCTAATATTTACGACGCCGTGCATTTCGCCGTTTTCGCCTACTAAACGAACTTCTTTAGCTCTGATTTCTCTATTAGTCTTAGGAAAATTATTTTTAGAAATAAAATTTCTCCGTATTATGTTTATAAATAAATATATATTGCATTTAACTGATTTTATTTAAAATTACAAGTAAATAAAATATTTTATCTTTAATTTTATTTAGAAAGTTTTAAAAAAAATTGAAACGACAAGGCACATTCCAAATATTAATAAACAGATTCGTGTTAATTTAGTGACTCTTGCCTGTATTTTCAAGTTTTTTAGGTCTATAGCATGCTTATGAGCTTGTTCTTTTTGTGCCATATGCATTAATTCCTGTAAAGTACCGGGATAAATACTCTCATACTCACTGATTAAATCAATTGGCGGTAATATATGTTCAAATTTTTTACGGTAAAAATTATTATCAGGTTCGTTTACACTAAAAGTCTTAGCATAACCTTTATTTAATCTATTATTTTTGTTAAAAAAACGTTTAGTCTCTTTCATATTCCTTTTTTATTTTTTGAAATGTATATAATATATTACTTTCAACTATTTTAAAATAATCAATTAATTGCGTTTCTTTTTTTTGCTGTTGTTTGGAGCTTTTCATATTTATTATATTCTTTAGCTCTGCATATATTAGTTTTATAAAACTTTGTTTCATTGATTATACTAAATTTATAAAATCTGTTTTTGGTATTAGCGGTTCGCCCCTAAAATTTATAGCATTATTAAATTTATTGCAACAGGTTATAAAATTTTTATCACATCCGGCAGTAATTTTTACTTCCTCGGCATCTTTAACATAATCCGGTATAATATCCTCTAATATAATCAAATCACGAAATTGCTTAGAACTTTACTGTTAAAACGATTTGAACCGTAGGCATAAAATTTATAAGGATATTTCCCAAGTATAGAACGTAATATTAACAAATCTTGCTTTTCAATCTGAACCACTAATATTTCTCCAAATTATTTATAAGCTCATTTAAAGCATCAGAAAAATCATCAAAAATACTAATTACTAGTTCTAAATTTTTTTCATTATAAGTATGAACCGTAATGTTACGAATCTCTATAAATTTAAACCATATTCTAGGGTCAGCAATCAACCCGTTAACCGCTGCTGCCCGAAATACATCCTTTAAAATATAAGGTGTTTTGCCGGATTTTTCACAAAAGCGTTTCATTGTTTTCCAAGCTAGTTCATAACAAAATTCAAAAGATTGGATACTGCCGGCTTTATTCTGCTCAGTATCTAAATGTTTACGCAACTCTTCGAATTTCTGCCTTGATACTTATATCTAGCCCTGCGATTAAATGCATTTTATACTCCTATTTTTTGCTTTAATAATGCCTGATAATTCATTACCAATTTTGTACTGACTAAGTCTTTGCTAGTGTGAAACTCTATTTTATTTGTTTTTATACCAGCAACATTTTCAAATGAGTGATGCTCTATTTTATCGCTTATTTTACTAGCAAGGCTTAGAGCAATATTACGGTTTTTATCATTAGTAAAAATACATATTGCAAATTCCAGCTGCATTATATTTTTGTACATTAGTAGATATATTATTAACATTCAATATATTAACAAGTAAGAACGGACATTTTGTATCCTGAACAACAGGAAAATATATTTTATTAATTTTAGTTTTGATGTCATTATCGTTTATAAGTAATTTATACAAACTTAGCTGCAAATTATAGATAAAATCATGATACATATATTTCCAACGCTATTATATTTAAAAATTTACTCTTTTCTTCAACGTTAATAATTCATTTAATTTCAAATTCCCGTTCTTTAAATAAAATACGCATTTTAGTAGTGATATTTTTAATAAATCTTATTTTAAATAAAAAATATCCTTCTGTTATTATATGTCCAAAGCTTATATTTTTCTAGAGCAAGGAATTTACTATCGCATAGTGATTTAATTTCAGCATAGCTTGTTAATTTCTCTATCCATCTATCCTCTTCCATTTCTTCTCCTGCGATATTTTTTAAAAATTTAATGCTGAAAATTTTTCACGACTGTTTTTGTCATTTTATTACCTTTTAAATTAAGTAAGATGTCATCCTAGCTCACTTGTAGGCGTTGCCTGCATGGATCGTTTATGTCATTCCCGCGAAGGCGGGAATCCATGGTAAAGCGAGATAAATCGAGTTTTTAATATTAAAAATTCAATATATTTATACCTTTTTATTACTGAATGCCCGCCTTCGCGGGAGTGACATACAAGTATATCTAATTAAATACCCCACTCTTAATAGCTTCTTGGTTCACCACATTACTCCCTACTCTCTTTACGGTATAAAACTTTACAAAAGGCTTTTCAGTGTAAGGATCACGTATAATATTAATACCGCTTCTATCTACTATTTTATAACCTGCTTTAAAGTCACCTATCGCTATAGCATTTCCCTTTTTATCTATAGGAGGCATAGCGGAGCTACAAACTACCAGTACTCCAAATATAGTTTGCTTAAGGGAATCGGATAGTGAAGACTGCCAAATAAAACGTCCTTGGTGATCTTTAAGCTTCTGAACTTCGGATAAAGTAATACGATTCATGAGCAAAGTTGCATTCACTAAATATTCTGCTTTAAGGGAGTTTATAAAATCAAGCAGCCCATCGGCGGTAATTTTATTACCCATCTTAATCTTCTCGATTGTATCATGGTCAGGTGATAAAATATCTCTAGGTTTTTTTATACCGTCACCATTGATAAACGCATTATTTTCCATTTTAACGAAACTATCACGCAATCTTTCACCGAACCAATTTCAACCCTAAGTCGTATCCTCAAGTAATGCCTGGCTAGCTTTAGACTGTGCATATAGTTCATGAACAAAAATACGCTGCTGATTTAACTTCGCTGCCGGAGTCTCTTCTCGAGCTTCTACTTCCCCAATCCAGCCAACTGCTAAATTTGCCGTCCTCGCTTATTATATCAAGTGCATTCGTAGAAATTGTTTCAATCGAAGCTAACTGCCTCATTGGTGATCTACTAGCATTTATTTCGGTGATGATACTGTTATATAAAGTCTGTAATATTAAAACGCCCCCTGCTTCCGCACTACTATTTAGAGATAACTTTTGCATAAGCCCATTATCTTCGCCTTTACGTACGTAATTAATAAACGAGTTTTTTTGTTCCTGATTTTCTATATTATTTGGTATTTCTAAAATATTTTGCATATTATATAGCTTTTCCTCTAACTCATTGATTTTATCTTGATATTCTACATCTTGACTTTTAGTAATATATAAAATTTTAGCACTTTGATTAGCTGGAAAAGAAGTAACAATGCTTATCTCTAAAAGCTCTGCTTCAGTAATTACTCTTTGCCTTGCATCATTATAAACCGAGTTTTTTATATAAAAACCTATAGATAATCCGTCTATTGCTCCTTGCTTTATTAGCTCTATCGCCACCATGCCTGCCTTGACCTTATTATTTATCACCGCTTCCATTTTTAAACCGTGATCATTTGCAGCCAAATGAGTAATAATCCCGATAGACTTTTTACTGTCGTGTTGCCAAAGAAATTTTACGTTATGATGAGAAGCATTTGCAAAAGCCCCATTCACCAGTGTATCATTATGATGATCGATAAGATTATAAACACTCGCATAGCCGATAATTACTACCTCTTTATCGGTTATGGATTTTATTTTCATATTGTCGAAAGTTTGATTGCTGTAGATTATTTTTTCATATATTTATTACCTATTTTCTGTTGTCACCCCGTGACTTGATCACAGGATCCATTAAGATAATATAACTGAAAAAATGCTAGCACTAAGAGGTGGGTGTTGTATGGATCGAAAAATACGGTGTCATCCCGTGGCTTGACCGGCTTTGTTGCATGGTTCGAAAAATCTACTCAATGTCATTCCCGCGTAGGCGGGAATGACATAAACCTATCCACGCAACAAGGCTAGCTTGATCACGGGATCCATAAAAAAATTTAAAAATACTGGATCTAGCTCACAAGTCGCGGGATGACAGGAGTAACATTTAAGATATCAAATATTTACTATCATCAGTAGATTTTGTACCCATTAAAGGTACTTCTTCAAGTTTTGCGGCTTCTTCTTCCGGCATTTCAAAAGATAATAATGTTGAAGAGAGGAATATTCAAATTTACAAAAATGCCATGCTTTATCAAATTGCTCATTGCAATCTCTAATAATTTTTTTAACATCATTACTTATGCATTTAAAATTACGATAATAAAATAACATATTAGAAGTAATAGTAATAGCGAGACTATCTAGCTGCTTTTCTAAACACTTAGTATTAGTAATCATTCTTAAAGGAATATTTTGGCATGATTTATATCCAAGTTTTTGACCTATTAAAATAATATAATCACCAAAAACTAAATCCGGTAAAATATTGTAAATAGTACCGCTACAATAAAGCTGCGATAGAGGCAATATTGCCTCTTCTTCACCAAGTAGCCACAGGTCAAATTTTCTACTGCCTACTCAAACAATAGATTAACTGCTTTTTTAGTATAAGAAGGCCATTTTATAGTGAAAAACAAAAAACATTTCTTGTTGTTTTAAACCTGCCTTAAGCACCTGATTTACCGGTGCTAGATAAAAGATTTTATTGTTTTTTATAGAATTAAACATTTTTTAACGAAGCAATTATTATTTTTTTCCATATCTTCGCCTAACCCAAGAATCTCTATTTGTTGTGCGGTATTTTTAATTCTGTCTGCTGTAAGGGAACAGGTGGTGGAGGTTCTATCAGCATTATTATATTTTGTCGGTTCATTTACTTTAGAAAGCAGCATTAACATGATTAAACTATCATTTTTTTTAGGCTTATCTAATGGTCCACTTAATTCTAACGATGTATCAGGTGGCGTTAATAGCTCCGGAGTATTAGATATATTGTGTGACGTGTTATCGATAATACTGAATATTTCTTTTATTTCAGTATCTTTTATACATTCAATAATAGCAGATTCAGCTTCCTTTTTTATTGCATTGGTTATTATTTATATTTTGACTTGGAGCTTATAATAACTCTCGTACATTTTACAGCCAAAACTTTAAGCCCTTCAGATAAAGGATCATCATTTTTATAATCCAAAACCATACAATTTTGATCACCGCATTTTTTCCCTATTGAAAGAATAAAATTTCCCTTAATAATATCTTTTTTAATTGACCAGCCGTTATAGTAAAATTGAGATAAATAGTAAGTTGCCTCCCCTTGCCCGCAAAAGAATGTTTCTTTTAATTTTTTGATGTAAATCACATATAATACTTTCGTTCTTAGGTGTCATTTCTAATGTATTAGTTTCTGATCTAATAAGTAGCCGGTTGATGTCTGTTATATATTGATCTCGTGCTGCTGTAAACATTGCATCAGAAGTTAATTTTTTGATCATTATTTTTATCCCTTTATTTTTTTAAGATATGGTACAGTGTGTTGCGCCTGTTAGCCCGTAATCATCATTCTTAACATACTCTCTATATTCTTCTATTGGTTTTGAAGTTATAGATTGAGATTGGGCGTTATTAGTAGGCTTTATTATTGCTTCTGTTTCTTGAGGTTTTTGAATTATAGATTGATGCTTATCTTTATTGTTACCTAATACGGTAAATTCGTTTATTGCTTCTTTACATTCAAAAACACTTTCATCGGTAATTAAATGGTACTCAGTGGGTAAAGTGCTATTAAAATCTGTTATAATTGATTTTAAATTAGAAAGAATTAAGTATTCAGGAACGGGAATTTTACGCCATTCTTCCTGTACTGCATTCATATATCCATTTTCTATTATAGCTAGCTCTTTAAGTTCAGAGTAATCAGAATATCCCAAAATCTTTTAAACATACAGCATTTGTTAACTTGCTATGATGTAAAAATTTTCCTATATTAATTACAATTTTTATTAAATTACTTAGTTGTTCCTTATTAATTCCAAGGTGATTTCCATTTTTATAAAATTCTGATAAATATGTACAAGCATCATTACTTCCTAAAAACATAGCACCTTGAAAATATAACATGGTATCTACAAATTTTTCTTATTGCTTAGAAATCTCTTCTTCCAGTAAAGTATCTTGATAAGATTTTTTACCTTTTTCATATAAATATTCAAGAGTTAGTTGTATAAATTTTTGAGCTGAAATAGGAGTTGCTTGCATAATCCATATCCCTATAATATATTACATAAATTATATTCTGAGGTTATTATTTTATCTCATCTTCGTCTATAGTTATTGAGGATACAAGCCCTGAATAGTCGTTACAAATATACGGAGGCTATCAAGAGTGAGATTAAAATTTTCAATAATTTCATCCTCGTTAATTGCGAAAGGATCTTCACTATTTTGCTGTTGACATATTTCAATAGTTTTTACGTGAGTAACAACACTTGGTTTGAGAAATTTTTCATTAATATTTACTGACAATAAGGAGGTATTTTTTTTATTACTTCGTCATATAATTCTACTAAACCTTCACATGTGTTATTATTACCCGTAAATAATGTACATTTAAAAGCTTTTTCAATTTTATAAAAATCTTGCATTAATGTACGAATGTTATTAGAAGAAAGTTTTTTAAATTCGTTTAATTGCTCATATGCATTTGTTAAAAACACTTGAGGCAGATAACTTGGGTTGTTATTCCCTTGGGGCATATATTTATTACCTTGTTAAATGGGAGCTTAAGTAGAAGTTAACAAAAATTAAGTCTACAATTTAAATTTAGTAATCTTTTTGCTAAAAAAAAGTTCGGCAGTGGAAAAAGAGATTATTTTTTTGGAAGGTAGTTGCAATATTATTCTGCCGGTATTATCGATATCTTTAAAAAGACCGGTTACTATATCATTTTGATATTTAACGCTAATATTTTCATATAACTTATAAGCATGTTCTAACCATTTTTTTCTAATAAAAGGAAAACCGTTACTATGCCAAATTTGATAATATTCTTCAAAATTTTCTATTAATATCTCAAGTAAAGCTTGCGCTTCTATAGGTGGTAGATTTTCGCTTATTAAGCTAGTAGTAGGTTGGTCGATATTATCAGGGTGATAGGTAATATTAATGCCGATACCGATAATAAGGTAATAATTATTTTCTACTTTAACAGATTCAAGAAGTATACCGGCAATTTTCCGACCGTTAATTAATACATCATTGGGCCATTTTAGTTGTATAATGTTATTTTCGTTCCTTATGTCATGCCTGCTTTCGCGGGAATGACATAGAGCACTATGGGAGTGACATAAAGAGGTTATACTATCATAAACGCTAAGTGCCGTAACAAAAGATAATTGCGGCAATAATTCTAGCTCTTTATCAGGCTTTATTAGTAAACTTACATGTAAATTACCTGACCTAGACTGCCAGTTTTTGCCGCTTCTACCACGTCCGTTAGTTTGAGATTTGGCAAGTACTGCATAGTTTGCATCAACTTTAGTATTCTGAGCCATTCTCATAGCCTCAGAGTGTGTACTGTCTAGCTTGTCAAAAACAATTAGTTTAAATTTACCGATATTCATTTTTTTTAGTAGCCGTCATTGCGAGGAAAGGCGAGCTTTGTTGCATGGCTCGAAAAACCCGCTCGATGTCATTCCTGCTTTCGCGGGAATGACATAAAAACACCTAACTCACCCCCTACTGACATGACTTGTAGCTACACTATGTTTGCTTTGAATTTTTGGTGCTTCGCTTTTACTCTTAGTTATAAAGCTTTCTAAATCTTGTTTAGTAAATTTAAACTTAGCAATATTTTCATCAAAGGTTTTAGTTTTATCAAATCTTACATCTTGATTTGTATCTATTCCAAGTACCTCAATGAAACTATCTTTTATTTTACTTGAAGCAGCAGTATCGTTTAAGGTATACAACAAAGCGTTCAATGAGTTTGTATCGGCTTTTAGTGTGTTATTACGACTAGTTGCAGCAATAATTACATATTCTTTAAGCTTTTCATTTAATTCTTTTTCGTTTAATGCTCCGGTTTTACAAAATGATAATAACATCTTTGCTTTATCATTATGATTTTCAATAACTCCTTCTTGCCATTTAGAAGTATTATTTTCTTTTGACGGAATAAACATTTCTAACAATTTAGTACCAAATGTTTTATGTAAATTTTTATTATCATAAACTTCATAAACATTTAGTAGAAATTTTTGATGGTCAAATATTTTATCTGCTTCTTTGCCAAGGTCATGATTATTCAAATGTTCTCTAGTTTGACAATATCCTTTAATATGCAAATAATCAGAATATTTTTGTGCATCTTTGAAATCCAAAGTATCTATTCCGGCAGTATCTAAAACAACAGTGTTTAAAGCATTTTCACGCAACTGCTCATTAGTTGCTCTTAGAGTTTCAGTATATTTAAATTTTCCTCCTACTTTTGCAAGCGTCTTAAATAATATATCAGCTAAAAACTTTACGATATCACTTGGGCTTTCAAATTTTTTTGCACTATATATAGCAATATTTGCATCAGCTTCCATACCCGTACCAAAAGCCATAGCTAGAGTTCTACCTTGCTTTTTAGCTAAGGTAATCTCCTCCATATTATCAGTTACTGCTTTTGTATCAAATTCCGGTTCATTGCCTTTAAAATATTTTGTTGGTATATTATCTCTATATCCACCGTCGATATATTTTTTATCGTCAATTTCTACCGGCTTAAAAACAAGCGGTATAGAAGCAGAAGCACGGCAAGCTAAAGCAATTTCAACATTTGGCGTATCAAAGCTATTGAAAATAGTTAGTTCACTTGTCTCTTGCTGAGTTGCCGTAATTACTAAATCCTTATACTGCACTGGATCGTATTTTCGCAGTAACGCTATATCCTTAAAATATATTTTACCGTCTTTTTGGTTGTATCTTTCTCTTAATTCATCAAGAGCTTTATCATCTTTAACATTTACTATATCTGATCTCTGTAAAAAATTTCCTATATTTTCTTTAATAACAAGTTCTAATAGAGCATATAAAGGTTTACCGTCTTTATTTAACTGTACTATACCCGCAGAAAACCCTTTTTTTCCAAGTAAAGTTTGCAGATTTGTATTTTTAGAAATTTCTTCAAATCGCTCAGGCGGTGTCCCAAGAGCTACCACTGTGGCAGTTATAGCACCAGCGGAAGAACCTGCTACCGCCTTGACATTATCTAAAATACCAGCTTTTTTTACTGCTTCATAAGCTCCAGAATATATTGCTCCCTTAGCTCCTCCTCCACTAAAAGCTATATATTCGATAGGAGCTTTCTGTGCTTGCTCTAACTCCTGCAATGTTTTTGTTTGATTGCTAGAAGATTGTTGAATTTTTTGTAGGTCTTTTAACTCCTCTAATATATCAGATTGCTCATTAACTACAGGAGTTTTTGACTCTTGCTTCAGATTATTAATAATAGGATGTTTTCTTACCTTTATATCAGCCATAGTTTTATTTTATTAAGTTATCTTCTACAAACTTCCAGTTAATCATAT
The DNA here is from genome assembly GCF_000016625.1 of Rickettsia massiliae MTU5. NCBI lineage: Bacteria > Pseudomonadati > Pseudomonadota > Alphaproteobacteria > Rickettsiales > Rickettsiaceae > Rickettsia > Rickettsia massiliae. Next base: position 685,069 of record NC_009900.1, on the reverse strand, counting down.
GCTTAATAAATATGTCAACATAATCAGGTCGTTTGTTACGATAATCAATATAATAAGCATGTTCCCATACATCACATGCAAGAAGCGGCTTCATACCGTTTGCTATAGGTGTACCGGCATTAGCGGTTTTTATAATTTGTAACCTATTATCGTGATATACAAGCCATGCCCAGCCGCTACCGAACTGCCCTACTGCCTCTTGCTTAAACTGTTCGCAAAACTCTTCAAAACTACCGAAATCTTTATTAATTTGTTCTAATATTTTACCGCTTGGCTTACCTCCGCCCTGCGGCTTTATTGAATGCCAAAAAAAGGTATGATTCCATATTTGGGCTGCGTTATTAAAAATAGCCGCATTTGAGTTTTGTGATGACCATTCGATTATTTCTTCTAAATCTTTTTTTTGTAATTCTTCTTTATCTTTGAGTAAATTGTTTAGATTTTGTACATAAGCATTATGATGCTTACCATGATGATAATCAAAAGCCTCGAGAGTAAAATGTGGTTTAAAACTTTCTTTCTCATAAGGTAAATCAGGTAAGATAAAAGGATATGAGGTTTGATTAGATTTGTTGCAATAGGTCATGTTATTTTCTCCTATGTTAGTTTTTATATATTTATAGCGAGAATCAGTACGTCATTGCGAGGAAAAATTGAAAATTTTGACGAAGCAATCTCAGGAGTCTTACTTTATGAGATTGTCACACTCCTTGCAGTTGCTCGCAATGACGATTTAGTATCCACGCAGGAATGACATCAAAGTAACTTATGAAAATCGGAAGCTAAATAAAGCGATCCGGTTATTATAATATTTGCTTTATTATCGCCGTTTATCTTCTTTATATCACTAATCGCTTCTTCGAGTGAGTCGCTTTCGCTAAAATCAATACCACTCTTTCTGCCTTCCAAATTTATTGTTTCTGCACTATGGCTTAGTGGTTCGGATAAAACTTTAACGCCGTAACCTTTAATTGTCAAGCCCTTAAAGTAAGAGCAAAATTCCTCGATATTCCTATTTTGAGTCATACCGAGTATTAAATATATCGATGATTTTAAATTATCACGCATCCAATTTGCCAAAACTTGAGCTCCGCTATTATTGTGAGCTGCGTCTATCCAAATTTGAACATTATCACCTATTAATTTAGAATATTTTTTCGGTTCTATTTTTTCGATTCTAGCAGGCCAAATAGTATTTTGTAATCCTTTAGCAATAACCTCATTATTAATATTAAATTGTTTGTTAATAAGGCTTATTAAGGCAATAACGCTTGCAGCATTTATTAATTGATGATCACCAAGTAGCGAAGGAGTTGGAAACTCATAGGTAAAATTTCGTGATGAATAAATAAATCCGTTGTCCGTCTTTTTAATACCGAAATCATATTCATAACAGAAACTCGGTACTTCTAACTCGTCAGCCTTTGCAAATAATGTTTCATAAACTTCCAAAGCTTGCATACTTATAACGCAAGGAACGCAAGACTTCATAATACCAGCTTTCTCAACTGCTATTAGGGGTAATGTATTACCCAGCATATGCATATGATCATGTGAAATAGGTGTAATTAAAGTAATTAACGGTCGTTCTACTATATTTGTTGCGTCTAACCGACCACCTAGTCCCGTCTCTAAAATTAATATATCGGCTTTTGTTTTCTCAAATGCTAGAAATGCTGCTGCCGTAGTACCTTCAAAGAAGCTAGGTTCAATATTAAATTTTTCGCTTGCTACCCTCACCTGCTCACAAACCTGCCATAATTCATTATCTGAGATTTTCTCACCTGCTACTACGATTCGTTCATTAAATTCTAATAAATGAGGAGATGTATAGCAATGTACCTTATAACCGGCAAGTGTAAAGATGCTTTTAAGCATAGCACTGCTTGAACCTTTGCCGTTTGTACCTGCTATATGTATGACGGGAGGAAGTCTTAAATGAGAGTTACCTAAGGCTCTTAAAAGTCTTGCTATATTTTCAAGATCATATTTAATGTTATTTTTCCAGGTCGGCACTGGAAAATGCGGCATTAGCATTGTTATTGATTTTTTTCATGAATGATAGAGTTATACCATATTTGTTGTCAACTTAAAGATCGATGCCATTCCTGCAAAGGTGGTGTTTTTGCATGGCTCGAAAAACCTACTCGATGTCATTCCCGCGCAAGCGGAAATGACATCGACACTTTAGATCCACTGTTTTTAGGTAATACTGAAGTTCATCGAGTTTTTGGTTTTACTGCATTGATAAGTCCAATTAATAATACTGACTTAATTATTCCCGGTATTATAAAAGGTAATACGCCGCCGTAAAATGCACCACTTGCTCCTAAGAGTGTAGAGAGCCACATCCAGCCTAAACTCATAATAATTATATTACCGATCAAACATAAAGATATCTGATTTAACCATTTATTAGAAGTAAAAATTTTATCTTTTAAGTTAGCCATAACATATACGGCAATTACAAAACCTGCTAGATATCCTCCGGTAGGACCGAATAATATTCGTAAACCGCTTGAAAATTCTCCGAACACAGGGATTCCCATCGCTCCAAGAGTTATGAAAGATAATATTGTTAAAGGTGCGGTAGTCTTATTATGTGTAAGTCCGATGAATATCACTGCAACGGTTTGCAATGAAATAAATATAGGCTTTATAGGTATTACTATTTGTGAACAAATAGTAAGTAATGCCACTCCTAAAACTATTTCTATTGCTTGCCTTGTGGTTAACTGTAGTGCGATTGAATTAAGTTGCATAAAATTACCGCATGATTTATTTTTAAGTAATTACACTAAATAGAATTATATAATGTCCTTGTCAAGAATATAAAAATGAAAATAAAAATTTATAATGATTTAGGAGTTTCAAAAGAAAGTATTAAGCATTGTGTGCATACCTTAAGACTTTATGCTCCAAAGTATAACGTAGATTATATTACTGCACAAGAAATTATAGACGAAAAGTGGGTTCAAAACACCTTATTACTTATTTTACTCGGTGGAAGAGATTTATACTATGTACAAAAATTACAAGGCACAGGAAATGCTAATATAAAGAATTATATTAAAAACGGTGGTAATTTTCTTGGGATATGTGCAGGTAGTTACTACAGCGGTAACTATGTAGAATTCGCTAAAGGCACAAATATAGAGGTTATAAGTAAACGAGAATTAAAGATTTTCAATGGAACGGTTAGAGGACCATTGCTTGCTCCTTATTATTACAATTCACATAAAGGAGCAAGAGCCGCTTATCTAAAAATAAATCCAACACTTAATTTAAATATTAAGGATTGTTATGCTTTTTATAATGGCGGTGGATATTTTATTGATGCAGAAAATACCAAAGATACTGAAATAATAGCAAGTTATGAGGATTCTCAGGCTGCAATAATAAAATGTACTTACGGCGACGGGACAGCTATTTTAAGTGGAGTTCATCTTGAATATGAGCCTGCACTCATAAACAATCAATCTCTTAATAATATTCGTAAAATACTAAAAGCTCATGATACGGAAAGAATCAAATTATTAAATTCTATATTAGACTTCTTCGGAAACTCGCTTATAGAGAGGAATTTGTAGGAAACACGCAGCACAGCACCGCAGCGTACGTACATAGAAGTACGTGAGGATGCGAGCAGCGCATTGACGCACACATTACCTCTAGAAGTAGAGTTTCCGAAGAAGTCTATTCAAAAATCTAAATCTGTATAATAGTTTGGAGGGGTAAAGCCAGGGATTCTATCTTGTAGTAATAACCTAAAAGCCGGTCTTGATTTAATTAGTGAATACCAATGTTTGATAAGCGTCCATTTATCCCAATAAATCTCACCGAAATAATCGAGTACCGATAAGTGACAACTTGCGGCAATATCGGCAATAGTTAGTGAATCCGATACAAGATAACTTCTTTTTTCTAGTAAAGAAGTTATATATTCTAAGTGATAATTTAAATTATTTTTTGCAGCACGTAAAAACTCGGTTCGTGGGCTGCTCATTTTAGCAATTGATCTTATAACTTTTTCATCGATAATAATCTTAGTAACTTCACGATAAAATTTATCGTTAAACCAAAAGAATAATCGTCTAATTTCGCAACAAATATCAATATCTTCATCTAAAAAATTAAAATTCGGATATTTGCTATTAAGATATTCAACAAAAGGATAAATACCTACCACAAATAAGCCGTATGATTCTGCTAAAATAGGTAAAGTTCCGGCAGGATTTATTTTTAAGAAATCTTTATTGAATTGCCAATAATCTTCTTTAATCGTAGTAAATTCTATATCTAATTCTTTTAAGAAGACACGGGCTTGTCTTGAAAGAGGACAAATAGGATTATGATATAACTTTTTCATTAAATTGTGTTACAGTCCTAGTCATTCCGCGACTTGATCGCAGGATCTATCAATATTTAAGATTTATTAAGCTGTTTTCTCAGCTCCCGCGATCAAGTCGCGGGATGACAATAAGGTCTATAAGCCGGATTCTGTATGAATAGAAATTCATTGCAGTTATTTATCTAGGATAAACGTTACCGTTTACCTCAAGCGATCTACCCGCATTACAAGCCGGCTAGAGATAACCCGGGAACTTGATAAGTTCTGTAACGCCTATTTGATCTTGCTCTTGGTGGGGTTTACCATGCGTAATTTGTTACCAACTTACCGGTACGCTCTTACCGTACCTTTTCACCCTTACCAAAAATACTCGATCAACTTCAGAAATTGGCTGCGTCATTCCACAAGTACCTACGGTACTCACGTATTAAGTATACGCTCCGTTCCTCGTCTTGTGAACTCCTAGTTCTTTTTGAAGTTGATCTTCGTATTCATACTTGGCGGTGTATTTTCTGTGGTACTGTCCCTAAAGTAATAATACTCTGCCGGAGGTTAACCGGCACCATACCTCTATAGAGTCCGGACTTTCCTCGTGATCTATAGCTTTGCTATATATCATCACGCAACTGCACGACCATTTAGAATTATGGTCACTTTTCTTAAATTAGTCAATAACATTTAGAATAAGTTCAATTAACTTATTAGGTTCTGTGAAGGTTTCTAATTGATTTGCTATTTTGAGATATTTTTTAGCGAAAATTAATAAGATTTTTTTTGAAAATTTGACTTTTGTACACAGAATATAATTAAATTAACAAGTATAATAACAAATTTAAAATTTCAACTATTTTATTAAAGATATTCTTAATTTAACGTTGCTACTATTTTTTTCATACTGTATAAATATGTATTTAATGCTCCTAAACACATAAATTGTTAGCAAATTTTGATATATGATATGAAAAAATTAATTTATTATTTTGGCAGTAATGGTAGTGATGGAAACGCTAGCATGAAAAATATACTTGGTAACAAAGGTGCCGGTCTTGCCGAAATGTCCAACCTAAAACTACCTATTCCTGATGGTTTTACAATAACTACAGAGCTATGTAACTACTTTTATACCCACAATAATAACTTTCCTAAAAACTTTCAAAGCGACTTAAAAAAAGCTATCACCGAACTTGAAATAACTACCGGTAAAATTTTCGGCAGTACAAGCAATCCTTTGTTATTATCGGTGCGTTCGGGCTCTATGATTTCAATGCCTGGAATGATGGATACTATCCTTAATCTTGGAATGAATAACGAAGTGTGTAATGCTCTTGCGGATTCCTGCGGTGATAAACGATTTGCTCTTGATAGTTACAAAAGATTTTTAGAAATGTACGGTTCAACGGTATTATCTATACCTAGTGATCTATTTGCACAAATTTACGAAAAGCACAAGATGCAAGCCGATATTCATAAAGATAGCGATATTACCGTAGAATTATTAGAAAAAATTATTGATGATTTCAAACGGTTGCATATTAAGTATACTAAGCAACTAATTAATGATCCTTATGAACAGTTAGAATCGGCAATTAAAGCGGTGCTACATTCTTGGATGAGTAATAGAGCGGTTATATATAGAAAAATCAATAATATTTCGGAAGATTTCGGTACGGCTATTAATATCCAAGCAATGGTTTTCGGTAATTTAGGTAAAACTTCAGCTACGGGAGTTGCTTTTACTAGATCACCTTCTACAGGAGAAAAAAAGCTCTTTGGAGAGTTTTTAATAAATGCCCAAGGTGAAGACATAGTATCGGGAACTAGAACACCTATGCCTATTATTGCAAATGATTCAAATTCTATGCAAGCAATGATGCCGGAAGTGTTTAAGGAGTTATCACAAATTGCGCAAAAGCTTGAAGAACATTACTTAGATATGCAGGATATAGAATTCACTATAGAAAATAATAAGCTATATATTTTGCAAACACGTACTGCAAAAAGAACAGCCATCGCTGCTATTAATATTGCTGTACAAATGGTAGAAGAAAAGCTTATTTCTAAAGAACAAGCCTTAATGCGAATCGATCCGGAATCATTAAATCAATTATTACATACAAGAATTGATTATAGTAAGGGGCTTACTTCTATTGCTGAGGGGCTACCTGCTTCTCCTGGGGCTGCAACAGGTATTGCAGTATTCTCACCTTATGATGCCGAAAAATTATCTCATCATCATAAAGTAATTTTAGTACGCCATGATACTAGCCCTGAGGATATTAACGGAATGCATGTTTCTTCAGGTATTTTAACTATTAGAGGGGGAATGACTTCACATGCCGCAGTTGTGGCAAGAGGTATGGGGAAGCCTTGTGTTTGCGGTACAAGTAATTTATCTATAGATGAGAAAAAGCAAATATTAACAGCAGGCGACATAGTTATTAAACAAGGTGATATTATAACGATTGACGGAGGTAGCGGTAAAATCTTCTTAGGTGAAATGCCGTTAATTCAACCTACTTTCAGTGAGGAATCAAAATTGATTTTAGATTGGGCAGACGAGATTAGTAGCTTAAAAGTTCGTGCAAATGCTGAAACAGTTAAGGATGCTTTAGTATCTATAAAGTTTGGAGCTCAAGGTATAGGTTTGTGTCGTAGCGAACATATGTTTTTTGATAAAAATAAAATTCCTTTAGTAAGAGAAATGATTATTGCTCCTGATATAGAACGGAGAAAATTTGCCGTGCAGAAATTATTACCTCTGCAAACTGAGGATTTTAAAGCTTTATTCAGAGTAATGAAAGATAAACCGGTAAATATTAGATTACTTGATCCGCCGTTACATGAGTTTTTACCTACCACCGAAGAAGATAAAAAGAATTTGGCCAATAGCTTAAATCTACCTGTATCCATGATTAATCAACGTCTTCATGCTATGCATGAAGTAAATCCTATGCTCGGTCACCGTGGATGTAGACTTGGTATATGTTCGCCGGAAATTTACCAAATGCAAATTGAAGCAATTTTTACAGCTATTTTTGAGCTACATAAAAAAGAACATATAGAATGTAACTTAGAATTAATGATTCCTTTAATTAGCAATGTAGGCGAAATAAAAAAGCTTAAAATGGATATTTATGCGGTAATAGAGGAATTAGAGCAACGTTATAGATATAAGTTTTCCTTTACGCTCGGTACTATGATAGAACTACCCAGGGCAGCACTCGGCAGTAAGAAAATAGCTAAGGAAGTTGACTATTTTAGTTTTGGTACTAATGATTTAACTCAGACTACATATGGAATTTCTAGAGATGATATTGCCTCTTTTCTTCCATATTATTTAGAAGAAAAGATTTTTGAATCCGATCCATTTACTACTCTCGATGAAGAAGGAGTAGGAGAATTAATTGAAATTGCTATAAAACGCGGAAAAAGCAGTAATGCTAATTTGAAACTCGGAGCTTGCGGAGAACATGCAGGGAACCCTGCCTCTATAGAATTTTTTCATAGAATGAATTTAAACTACGTTTCTTGTTCTCCATACCGTATCCCTATAGCAAGAATCGCCGCAGCACAAGCTAAAATTAAACACGGGTGATAAAGGCGTTGTTGCGAGCGGGTATTGATACCTATAGTACCGGACATTTTTCGTTCTATGTCATTCCCGCGTGGCCTTGTGGCGTGAATCAATTTCACCTCTGTCATCCCGTGGCTTGACCACGGGATCCAGTTAAAAATACTAAAATATTAGTATTTTTTATTGTTTTTTGGACTCCGTGGTCAAGACACGGGGTGACACAGTGGGTTTTACCGGTCCACGCAATGACCAAAAAATTATTTACAAATTAATATGATCATAATACCGCTATTAAGCATTTTTGGGTTTTCGTCTTTTTTTGCCAAATATTTCAAAACAAAATTGACTTTCGCTATTCCCGTAACAATCAGCATATTAGTACCGATTTTATATTGTTTTGCTATGTTAAAGCTATTACCGGCTGCAACATATATATGTTATTTCATCGGTATATTTTTAGCTTTCATGTCATTCCTGCATTTCATAGGCGTTGTTGTAGGGGGTGGCTCCGCTCCTGTCATCCCGCGACTTAATCGCGGGATCCAGTTAAAAATGTTTAGTATTTTTAAGTTATATTTTTGGATACCGTGGTCAAGCCACGGGATGACACCGCACGCATTTCTTGATCTACGCAATAATACCTCCTGCATGTCATTTCTGTGGAAGCAGGAATCTAGAAAAAATATAATTGAAATCATTGTATTTACTTTATTGGTTCTTTTGTTTTTTCTTTATACCAGAGATGCATCGCTGCATGCTTATGATGATTTCTCACATTGGGGAATATTTACTAAAGAATTGTTATATTTCGGTGTTTTTGAAAATCAGTTTTCGTTAACTTCCATTATTACTACTCATGCCCATTATCCAAGAGGAGCTGCTGTTTATCATTATTTTATGCTGCTACTTTCAGGTTATTCGGACGGTAACGTATTATTTGCTCATTTCTTATTACATTTAGCATTTCTAGCTCCTTTAGCCACAAATAAGAAATTGTGGCAAACCGGAATGTTGTTTTCACTTTTACTTTGCGGCGTAGTATTATATACGACCGGAATTCGTTCAATATATAACGATAGTACTATTGGCTTAATGTTCGGAGCTATTTTTGTAATTTATATCCTTGCGGAAGACAAGAAAAAAACATTATTGCTTATTTTACCTATTATGATATTACTTGCCTCTTTCCGAGAAATTGGAATATGGCTTGCTAGTTTTGCTGTGATAATTCTTATAGCTCATTATACAATTTTTTATAAAAAGCCTAAAAAATCAAGTGATTATATTACGTATCTGATTTTACTTACTTTACCTATTTTGTGTAATTTTATTTGGATGAGTTATTTTAAAAATACCCATGATTTTTTTGACAGATGCGAACATAGTTTTAGCAATTTAGTATATATTGCTGAAAATTTTAATGAACAGCATAGATCATTATTACTAAATTACGGTAAATTTCTCTTGTTATTCTTATTAAAAGAAGGAAGTTTAGTTGTATATACTATTTGTATAGCTGCATGGTACGGCATTCGTAAATATAAACCGGATTTGCTGAAAGAATATAAATTTTTCCTGATAAGTACGTTTGCGTGTTTTATAGTTTTTGCTTTGTGGCGGTTATATTTATATTTCTTTAACTTTAGTTATGAAGAGGCAATTAGAGGAGCATCGTTACTTAGATATCTTGGATGTTATGTTATAGCTATCGGAATGATTGCAGCTTCATATGTTAAAAAGAGTATTTTCTTACACAAGCAAAGTAATAAAGAGTTATTTATATTCCTTCTGCTTCTTGCTGTTTCTACGTTTTCCGTAGTAAAAAATATACTAAGAATCAAACACTTAAACTTAGAACAAAAGAATTTTATCCAGCAAACAACAGAAGTTAAAAAGCTATTGGAGCAAGGCAATAAAATTGAATTTAACTTTAGCGGTAAGAAAGATAATTTACAATGTTATATATTAAATTATAATCTAGCACCGTATTTAGGTAAGCAATCCTTACAAGAATGCGTAAAAGCTCCTAAAGAAGCGATTATAGAAACAAAGGAAGAAGCGGTATACGCTCCTTTTAAATAGCGTTGAGGATTTGTTGCACAGCTCCTATGTCATTCCTGTGTGGCATTATTGTGTAGATATTACCCCATCATTGCGAGCAGTCGTAGTACTTGCGTGGCAATATCATAAAATAATAACAGACTTCTGAGATTGCCTCGTCAATTGCTATGCAATTTCCGTAGTTCAGACGGGAAAGCTGATTCACGCAACAACATCACGCGAGAATAACATAAAACCAATATAGATTTTAACAATTATGGATATAAAATATAATTTAGCTGCCGCTTACCGAATAATGGCGTATTTATCGCTGGATGATCATACTTATACGCATCTATCCGCAAGACCTAAAAATGCCGATTTTTACTATATTTATCCTTTTGGACTAAGATTTGAAGAAGTAACTACAGAGAATCTTTTAAAAGTTAGTTTAGACGGACAAATTTTAGAAGGTGAAGAATATCAATATAATAAAACCGGTTACTTTATTCATGGTAGTATTTATAAAACACGCCCTGATATTTCTGCCATTTTTCATTATCATACTCCTGCAGCTATTGCCGTTTCTGCTTTAAAATGTGGGCTTTTACCGATCAGTCAATGGGCATTACATTTTTACGACAGAATATCATATCATAATTATAATTCTCTAGTACTAGATGCCGACAAACAGAGTAGTAGACTTGTTACTGACCTTAAACAGAATTATGTGATGTTACTTCGTAATCACGGTGCTATTACCTGCGGCAAAACTATTCATGAAGCTATGTTTTATACTTACCATTTAGAACAAGCTTGTAAAACGCAATGCCTACTAAATTCTACAAAAGAACAAGAGCTTATAATCCCTTCCGTAGACATGTGTAAGCAGACGGTAAAAGACTTATTATTGTTTGAAGAAGATTTAGGCAAACGTGACTGGGCAGCTTGGCTACGACTTGTGAAGATGTGATCACAATACTACGACCCCAGCGGCTTTACTTACTTGTTTTAAGGATTTATCAAGTGTTGCTATTGGTAACCCACAGCGTAATGCTAGCTCTAAATAGCTAGGCATCATAAAGTGTTAATCCATATTGTACGGCTAAATCCATTGTCTCAAATCATATATGTTCCAGTGTGATTTGATCAATTTTGATGTAAAGATCCTTTAAAGTATAAATTGCTTGGTGACGTTGATTTGCAGTAAGACGTTTTGCACGCTCTGCATATAATATAATACATTTCCAATCTCAAGCCCCCAAATAGCAGGGACAATTGCTCCTTCTGTTATGGTTTTATCTAGTATATCCAAGCTTGCTACTTCATCAGGCATAAGCCATGATAAAGCGATTGAAGAATCTAAAACAAAAGAGACCATTTTTTACTTCTTACCCTCATTTTTGTAATTTAGCCATACTTCTAAATCCGATGGTTGTAAATTAATTTCTTTTGCAAGTTTTCGAAGTCTAAGAACTGCAATCTTTGCTATTTCAATATTATATTATGAGAATCAATAGGAACAATTTTTGCAGCAGCTTTTCCTCTTTTAGTAATTAAAATTTCTTCACCTTTACTAGCTCGGTCTAATAATTTAGAAAAATGGGTTTTAGCATCAAAGGCTGTAATTGTGTTTTTCATATAATTAACTGTTAATTAATGAGTCAGTGATAACATATTTTAAATTTAAATGTCAAAAACTTTAATAGACATCTTTCCAAATGCTTATAGAGAGGAATTTAAAGGAGACACGGAAGCACTGGTCACCGCAGCGACTAGTACGTGAAGATACGAGTCTAGGCTCGATGTATAAATTACCTCTAGAAGCGAAGTTTGAGAAAATGTCTAATGCCTACAACCGCTACCGTGAATATGTGGAGGATGGAGTTTTATATGCTTTAGCATCTTTTTAAGTAGTGTATCACGCTTAAGTTTTGATAAATAATCTAAGAAAATTTTGCCGTTTAAATAATCTATTTCATGCTGAATTACAGTTGCTAAAAAGCCTTCTGCTGCTAGTTCTTGCTTATTACCGTTATAATCAAGATATTTTACCTTGATTGCTTTTGATCGTGTAATAGATGCTTCAATGCCTGGAAACGATAAAGAACCCTCAATAAAAGTTTGTTTTTCTTCCGAAAAATAAGTTATGTCCGGATTAATAAAAACTATAGGCGATGATTTATTATTTTCATGTAGGTCAACTACCGCTATACGCTTTAATATTCCTACCATATTAGCACCCAAGCCCACTGCCCTTTCTATATGTAAATTCTGAAGCATTTTATCGACAATAGTACGAATATTATCATCAACAATGTCTATATATTCTGCTTGTTTTTTAAAAATATCGTTTGGTGCATAAACTATTTGATAGTAAGGTTTATCTTGATTCATTAATATACTCCGATAAATGAAGAGTTATTTTGGCATTGCTAAATAAAGATAGATATCGTTATTGCGAGCGAGCATTGTTGCGTAGACCGGTTTTCCCGTCATTGCGAGGAAATTACAAAGTAATTGACGAAGCAATCCAGTAAAAAATTCTAATTTACAGAATTTTTGTAATTATTTTCTAGATTGTGCCACGCAGCCTATGGTTGCTCACAATGATGACTCAGTGCAATGGTGTAGCTTTTTCAAACCATCAATATTTATTTAGCAATGCCATTATTTCATTACGATAGCTGATAATATATTCTGATTATAAGGTTCTTGCAAATGATATGAGCGTCTTTTACTTGGATATTTTAACGGATTTGTGTAAGTATCTTCAGCAATATTTTTTATATCTTTGACGCCTGCTTCTTTAAGTTTTAACTCTACAAAAGCCGGTAAATCAAACATATAATGATTTTCTTTTATAGAGTTTATAAAAAACTGTTTATTGTTAATATCCTTACTTAAGAAAGCTTTATAATATTCATCATCAACTTCATATGAACTTTGAGCTATAGCAGGACCTATCACTGCTATTAAATTCTTTGCTCCTTTTTCTGTTATTTTAGTAACTATATTACTAATAATGTTATTTATACTTCCTTTCCAACCTGCATGTGCCGCTCCGATTATTTTACCGTCGCCGCTTGCAAGTAATACTGGTACACAATCTGCCGATTGTACCGCTAATACTAAATTTTTCTTAGTTGTAATGCTGCCATCTGCTTCAGGTACGGCAATTATGGACTCATCAGCATTAACAATTTGATTACCATGTGCTTGGTTTAAAATTAAAATATCTTGTGCTTTAAAATAAGTAGTAATAGATTTTTTGTTTTCAACTATTTCTGTTTCATTTATAGAGTTATTTTGTTTTATATATCTATGACTAGAATTATTGAATGTTTTATCAAAAATTTTATAATAAACTGATCCGTTTATTAATCCTTCCATGAAAATACCCCATATTAATTATAATAGTTTTATTAATACTTTATCCGGTCGTTTACAAAAAAATAAACAGCTAGAAAAAATAATAGCACAATTTCATCAAGACTATAACCTAATCCCTATTATCGGCGTAGAAATAGAGTTTTATTTAAGTCACAATATTGATATAGCTAAATTTGAAATACTTTCAAGAAAATACTTAGCTAGATTTAAAATTGCTAAAATAAAAAAAGAAAAAGGCAATAACCAATTTGAAATAGATCTTCCCCCTTCTGTAAACTTAATACAATATATAAAAAATATATTAGAGGTTAAAACTATTTTAAAAAAAATGGCACAGCAGTTAAACGGTTATATAGATTTTTCGCCTAAGCCGTTTTTGGATGATTATGGTAATAGTATGCATTTTCATATTAATTTTAATTCCGAGTTCAATGATTATTATATAATTTTAGCAGCACAAGGGCTATGTCACTATATGTTAGACACCCTACTCGCTTTTATGCCTACTACTCTAGATTATTTACGGATAAATAAAAAATTTATGGCGCCTACGCATATATCGTACGGTGGAAATAATAGAAGCGTAGCCGTACGAACTCCAAATGCTTTTCCCAAACGTTTAGAACATCGCTTATCTTCCCCTGAAACCGATCCATATATAGCAATTTTTACTATTTTAAAGTCAATATTGTTGGCTTTAAAATCTCCAAGTTCGCTCCAAACAATAGAAAAAATTTACGGGAATGCTTTCGATCCACAATATAATTTAACTCCATTACCGACATCATCTCAGGAGAGTCTTATGTTATTTAAACTGGATTTTTTTAAATAATTTGTATTTTGTTCACAAAAAAACTAAAAACTAAACAATCATTGTTTTTTACAACTAAAATAAAGATTGATATAAAATATTAAATATAAAACTGCCGAAATTGTTTCAATTAATTATTTTATTTTTGTAACACTAAATACTGATGAAGTGCTTTAAGCTGCACTTCACTTTATATTTTCATAATTTTTCATTAGATAATTAAATTCCGCACCATAGATAAATATCATATTTATAATATAGAAGAATATTAATGTAACTATTATACTACCAAGGGAACCATACATTAGATTTAATTGATTATAGTAGATTATATAAGTTGAAAGCAAATAGCCGCTTATTATCCATAATATCACGGTTAATAAAGCCCCTGGAAATACATCAATAAAATTTAGTTTTACATTAGGTAATATATAATACAAAGACGAGGCACCTAAAAATAATAAAATTAAAATTAAAGAATATCTTATAAAATTTAAAATGATCTTATATTTTTCAATGGTCTCTAATATTATCGGAATTTTTGTAAATAATATTGGAATCACCACTAAAAGAAACATAGTAAAGGTAATCAAGGCACTAATTATAAGAAACTGTATAATACTAAGTAATCTTCTTCTTATATAAGGGGGGGGAGATTTTATTTGATATACACGATTTAAAATAGTCCTTAAACATTCTACAAAAGAAGAAGCAGTCCAAATACTGCCTACTATGGCAAGATTCATTAAACTTTGAGGAGGAGCACTTAGTAATTCTCGTATTCTTTTTGCTATTGATTCCGTTGCTTGTTCCGGAAGACTCTCTAGAAAAATTTGTATAAAATTTTGACCAAGTTCTGAAGCTCCTAGAAAGCTTGTTAAAGCTAATAAGAATACTAGGAAAGGAAAAATAGATAAAAGTATCATGAATGACATATATCCCGAATGTTCAACGCCATCATCTTCTATTGTTCTAAATAAGGCTACGTAAAGACAATTAAAAATTTTTCTCATTATAAAAGCTAAGTTGTTATTAATAATTTTATATTTAATCTTAAATAAGTTCGCTGTAAATAATTAATTTATAATTAAAATGAAACTATACTGTATCCTTGATTTGAAATATCAATATAGAAATAAAATTTTTCCTTGCATTAATTTTATATTTTGCTATAATACACCAAAATTTTATTTTTTTATAAATTGTAATTTATGATTCAGTAAATAAATTTTTAAAACATAAGGTAATTCATATTTTAAAAATAATTTTAAAGTTCTTATGATATTTTTATTTGATAAGAAATAATTTTGCACGATTCTTTAATAATTATTTACCAAGTGATTACAAAAAACTTAAAAAATGTTATTTTATAGTTGCTTATAATATTAATTTATGGTATTGTTTCTACCTACACTTGGATAAGTTTAATGGTATAAAATTATTAATAACCACATGTTTTATAATAATATAGGGTAATATAATATCATTTTTGTTCAAAGAAAATTTTTAAATATAGATATAATTAGTAACCAAGGAGAGGATAATGGGTAGAAAAAACGATATTATACAAAAAATCGATAGTTTTATCGGCAAGAAAATTTATTCTTTAAGACTCGCTAAGGGGTTGTCGCGTCAACAACTTGCTGAAGTAATTGATGTTACGCATCAACAATTACAAAAATACGAAAAAGCAATTAATAGAATTTCTGTAGGAAGGTTAGTACTAATCGCAGAAGCTTTAGATAGGAATATTGATTATTTCTTTGAAGGTTTAGAAGAAGCTAATAAACCGCGGCCCGTACATACTCAACATCAACGTATGTGCATTGAAGTTTCAAGAAATTTTATGAAAATTAATAGCACGGAAGAACAACAAGCCGTTAATAATTTAGTAAAATGTTTAGCTGGAAAAGAAAAACTCAAAACTAATGCATAAAGGCAAGCTGCCATCCTGTTATAAAAAAACTTATTTTTTTATATGTTTTACTAGATTCCTGCTTTTAGAGCTAGGAATAACATTGTTTGCCTTGATAATAATATACAGAATACAAATCTTGATCAGCGTTGTAGAGGGGAAGACTCTCTTTTAATAGGTGTTGATTTATTTACATTTTCCGACTGAATGCTATCTCTTGCATTCATTAATGCTCCCATAATTTTTATATTCTCTTTGATGTTAACTCTATCTCTTTCTACTACCATTTTAGCTTTTTCAATATCCGGCGTATCTTTACTTATAGGTTTTAATTCAGACTTTCCTGATACTACCCTTACATCTTCCGTTTTAACACTAGGGTTTTCAATTGCTTCTGCTTGTTTTTGTGTTTGTTCTTGTAATAACTTATCTATCGTTTGTAAACGTACCTCTTTAGATAAAGTTTTATCATCAATTAAATTAGCTTTAATGAAACTTTGCTGTTCTTCAGTAGAAGATTTAGTACCAAATGCCTTTACCAGCTCATCTACTTTTTTTATTGATTCCTCTTTTTTTTTTTCAAGAGTTTTAAGGTTACCATTTGAAGAAAGCATAGCACGAAAATTATTGACTTTCTCAACTGCAAGCTTAGAGATATTATTTAATATACTAGAAGTTTCGTGTACAATTCTTTCTTCTGCCGACACTACCGGTTCTTTGGGTTTTGCTAATGCTTCTATAACAGGATTAACAGCGTTAATTACTTCTTGAGCTTTGTTATATATATCATCGCGAGGCTTGTGTTCTTCTATATTCTGTCCTTTTAACCCTTCAGTTAAATTTTGAGTTTCTATATCTAAAGTTGCCTCACTCGCTGCATCTTTAACTTTTTTAAGTGCCTCTTTTTCAGAGTCATTAATATTACTATTATCGATCCCACTAGAAACTGCCTTAGTTATTTCAGGACCTCCTTTGCCTTCATAAATACCGTCTACTAATCCTTTAGTCATTAGCTCTCTATCAGGTAAATTGGTCTTACTTTCTACAATACCTTTTTCCGCTGATGCCATAATAAGTGCTTTATTAGGTAAGGATAAAGAGGTATCACTATGAGTAGCTATAGTCTCACCTACCCCTTTAACAATCTCTGCTTTATCTTGAGCTTCAAGCGAGCTTCCTGCAACTGTGTTAGTAATTTCTTGAATTATTTCGCCTTTGACTTCTGCTGTAGCCGGACCATCTAAAACATTAGACGTAATGGCTTGTATGTTTGTTGTTTTTAATTCAGTATTACTTAGAGGATCAAACAAAATATCATTTACTTTTTTTATTGTATCTTTTTTAGTTTGTTCCGCCGTAATCTTATCTAAATTCTGCTGCATCAATTGTTGTTGTGCCGGACTGAGAACTTGGGCTTCTACACCTTTCTTTAATACAGAACCTAATAATTTTTGTTTTTCCGCATTGCTTAATTCAGAGACATTAACCTTATCACCTACTGCTGTTCCTTTATCTTCAGTAGAAAGGTTACTTTTTATCACAGCATCCGTAATACCGTCAATTGCTGCAGCTCTACTTGCATCATCTTTAAGACTTAAACCGACATCTACTGTTTTTTCTAACATCTGCTGTTTTTGCTTCGGCTCAAGATTCTCTGAATTTAAAGCGATAGCTACTGTAGCTTCAAGCATTTTTGATTTTTCTAGGTCTGGGGTATTCTGATCATTTTTTATGGTTTCTAATACTGCATGGACTCCAGCTACTTTTGCGTTCGGTGTGAGGTTTTGATTATTGACCGTATTTTCAGCTAAAGCAATGATATTAGTCTGCTTTTCAGCAATATCACTTTTCTCATTATAAAGAATTGCCGTGGCTGCTTCTTTAATTAAATCAATTTGTTTATTGCTATCAATTTCTTTTGTTAAACCTGCATTTACATAATTTAATAAATCTTGCATGCTGCCTGATAAAGCCGTAGCTGCATTAAGAAGGTTTGGATTCACTTGTTGCGATTGTGGCATTTGTGAAGTTTCAGGTTGCAGTGGTTGGTTAGTAGGAGTAATTGGCGGTACTTGTTGTTTATACTGAGGTGATTCAACCGATGAACTTGCTGTTTGCTGTGGAGTTATTAGTGGTTGTTCCTTACTTTGTCCTTGTCCTATTATAATATCTTCAGCTTGCGATAAATCAACGCTCTGCCCTTGGTTTAGTTCTACCTCTTTCATCATTTCTTTATATTTACCGCGTGTTACCGCAAGTGTATAAATTTCTCCACCATGCTCTATATAAGCTATTGCGTCATCTCCGGTTCCGGCAAATTTTAAAGGTTTTGGTGAGCTTATTTCTTTAAGTTGAGGTTTACCGTTTGGTCCTTCTTCGTAGTGGGCAGTGAAATATATGGCTTTATCTTTGGAGGGCTTTGTGCCATCAGCTTTTAATGCTACCATCGATAAATGCATTGACCCATCGGCTTTATCAAGTTTTATAGGAAAATCTATTTCCCTATATGAGCTGATCTGAACCTGAGTACCGTCTTGTTTACCTACAGTAAAAGGCTTAGTTTTAACAGTTGTTTCATTTAAGGTACAGAGTTCATCACCTGCATCATTTTTAACTACTGTTGCTCTAAGATCGCTTGCACTTACTTGATTTTCCCACTGTACCGGTTTAAATCCACCAGGGTATCCACTAGCGGCACTAAATGTATTATGAACATTTTTATAGCCGGCTATTTCTATTGATTCTAATTTCTTTTTAAGCTCAGGATTTTCTAAAGCCTTATCAATAAATTCTCTATTAGCCGGATTACCGAAAAAAGTACTTAATGTTTTATCTTTTTCTTTTTCTTCTTCTATTTCTTTTCTTTTTTGTTCAGCTAAATCACGGTCTGTAAGGGCTGCTAGGTCTTTTAATATTTGTTCTATTAAATTATCTTTTTGCGGTTGTATAATTGTTTCTCTTATAGCCTTGGTTATTGGGTCTGATGTCTGACTGTCAGGAGAGATATTGCCCGATAAAGCACTAATTGAAGGGGTAGATTGAGCAGAAGATGCAGAAGTAACGATAAAACCATCGTCAGCTTCTAGTTCTGGGGTTGTAGTTTGAGATAACAATTCTTTTTGCTCTTGTTCTAATTTTTGCTTTTGTTCTTCTGTATATTCCTTATTTGCTAAAGGGTCAAATTCACTTGTATCTAGGTTACCGTCTTTACTCATAAAACCTCTCATTTAACCAAAAATTAATTAGCACAAACTGTCAGTGATGCGTAGTCAAGCCGATGTTATTACGTTGATCTTTACCCTCTATGTCATTCCCGCGTAGGCGGGAATCCAGTCACTAAAAAGTCTAAGCACACTAGATTTTTAAATTATTTTAAATTAAAAGCTCGATTTATTTCGCTTTTTTCTGGATTCCCGCCTACGCGGGAATGACATAACATATCCTTTTTCACAGTTTGTGTTATACTGTCAAAGATAGTATATAGAAATTTTAGTAATATCAAGAAAAAACTAATATTATTATTGAGAAAATTTAATAGAATTTTTATATTCTTCATTGAGTGCTTTAGTTGCCCAAAGCCAGGTTAAGCAAGTAATTATAAATATAATCATTAAACAGATGGAAATAGATTGATAACTAGCGGAAGGTAATATTATAAATATCAATGATTGTAAAAATGCACTACCAGATTTACCGAGTTTTGTACCTATCACGTCGGCAGCAGCTTTGCCTTTTATTTTCATTTCCGGATCTAAAGGAACATAGGCCATTTCTTTTGTTGAATCAAATAAGGTATATTTGCTTGATTTACTAAGCACATTTTGAATAGCACCTATTGTTATAGCAATTAAAGCAGGATCGGTTAGAATAAAATTTGCTATTATTAAGCCGGCAAATCTTTCAAAATTATTAACGGCAAAAAATAATATACCGGTAATAAAAACTATTAAAGGCGTGATAACAGCCGCCGTAAACCAGCCAAGTCTTCTAACTATATTTGAACCAAGTACGACAAATAAAATAGTAAATACTCCGGTATAGCGCAAATAACTTCCTATAAAAGCTGCATATTCGGTTGGAGTTTTATAAATTTTAGTAGCTGCTGCTTTCCAAGGACCTTCTACTAAATTAATGGCAATGCCATAGCAGATAAGCAAAGTTGCAATTAATCTAATATGTCTTGACGATAGAAGCATCTGAAAACTTTCGGCAATAGTCATAGATTTTTTCTTTGCTTTAAACCTGAGTAACGCCATATGCTCTTTGTCTAGTACTTTATGATTAAGCAACCAAAAAGTTTTAATAGCTATTATTCCTAAAATTAATACTATAGTTAGTATAATTTGTATAGAAAGTGTATGAAAAGACGATTGCAATGCAAATTTATTAGTTACGTAATCATTAATATTACTTAGATTTTCTAAAAACTGCCCTGCTAAATAAATACCTGTTTGACTAAGTAAACCGAATAACGGATAAAATCTTTTAGATTCTTCCACTGTAGTAATATTATTAACAAACTGCCAAAAAAGTAATGCGAAAACTACGTTTGGCCATAATTCGGCTATTATATAAAATAACGAAAAACCCCATTTTGATAAAAGCAATATAAACCATTTTAAATTAGGTAAACTTGCCGTTAAATTTTGAACGGTTACAGGGCTTAAATGCAGCATTTCATGATTTGGAAAAATAACGTAAGCAAAAAGAGCAAAGAATGTTAAAAATATTGATATAATAAGATAAAATATATTTTCTGCTTTCATCTGATTAACAAGCTTTACATATATAGCAGTCATTAAAAAAGCTGACGGCATCACTCCCCAAAACTTCAAAAACGAGATAGTCTCGGCACCGATCATAGTAGTAACAATACTATCTTTTAAAGCTCTGATTAGATTTTGGATAAATAAAATACAGAACATTAATAAAGTGATGAATAAAAATTTAGAAACTTCATGGCGTTTTATAGGCCAGATATAATCGGTAAGGTTGGAAAAACAGCTATTGATTTTAGAGGAAGAATTTTCTATGTTACTGGGGTTAATCGTCATGATTTGGTCTAACCTATCTTGCTATTGGCTAGAGTTATATATTAAAGATTTTCTAAATTTAAGTCAAGTTAAAATCAAATTAAAATGAGTAATTATTGGTTAAATATTTATAAACCAAGAGGTATAAGTTCTGCTCAACTTGTTAGCATAGTAAAAAAAATACTCGGTAAAACCAAGATAGGACATGCCGGTACTTTAGACGTAGAAGCGGAAGGAATATTACCGCTTGCCGTAGGTGAAGCTACAAAGCTGATACATCTGCTAATTGATGCTAGAAAAACCTATATTTTTACCGTAAAATTTGGAACGCAAACCAATAGCGGCGATTATGCCGGTAAAGTAATAGCAACGAAAGATTGTATCCCTTCTCAAGAAGAAGCTTATACCGTATGTTCTAAATTTATCGGTAACGTAACACAAATACCGCCGGCTTTTTCAGCTCTTAAAGTTAACGGTGTAAGAGCTTATAAATTGGCTAGAGAGGGAAAAACAGTAGAATTAAAGCCACGAAATATAACTATTTATGATCTAAAATGTTTAAATTTTGATGAGAAAAATGCTACCGCTACATACTATACGGAATGCTCAAAAGGTACTTATATAAGGACTTTAGCAGAAGATTTGGCATTATCCTTGCAAAGTTTAGGATTTGTGATAGAATTACGCCGTATTCAGGTTGGCATATTTAAAGAAGAAAATGCTATCCGAATTAAATCGCCTGACGAAATTACTAAAAATTCCCTAGAGGCAAAAAGTATAAAGATAGAAGCAATACTGGACGACATCCTGGTTCTTGATGCAACTGACAGCCAAGCACAGCAAATTAAATATGGACAGAAATGTTTATTTAATTATGAAAAAGACTTTAGACATCTTGTCAAATTTGCTTATAGAGAGGAATTTGAAGGAAACACGGAACGCAGCACCACAACGTACACTTTAGTACATGAGGATTCGAGTACCGGATTGACGTACAAATTACCTCTAGAAGTAGAGTGTGGCAAGATGTCTGTTGATCTTTTATGGGTTCGCTATAAAGGCACTTTGCTTGCAATAGGTAGCTTAAACAAGAGTTGCTTTAATTCTTTACGAGTATTTAATTTAACACAAGACTTCTTTTAAAACTGGAAGTCTATATATTTAAGGAGAAATTATCGATGTCGATTACTACAGAACGTAAACAACAATTAATTAAAGAATATGCTATAACGGAAAATGATACCGGTTCAAGTGCAGTGCAATGTGCTATTTTAACTGAAAGAATCAATAATTTAACCGAGCATTTTAAATCTAACCATAAAGATCATACTTCAAGACGCGGATTATTAATTTTAGTCGGGCGTCGCCGCAGATTACTTAACTATATTAAAAAGAATAATGTTAGCAAATATTTAGATTTAATAAGTAAGCTAGGAATTAGAAAGATTAAGTAGTTGGATGATCGTCATTCATTGCGAGCAGCCGTAGGCTGCGTGGCAATTTCGTCAAATATCCTGAGATTACTTCGTAATTTTCCTCGCAATGACGTGGTAGAATACAATAAAATATAAATTATGAAATGAGATAAATAGATGTTTAACGAAATAACTAAGAGTGTTACATGGAACGGGAAAGTTCTTGAGCTTAGTACAGGTAAAATAGCAAGGCAAGCTGACGGGGCAGTTACGGTAAAAATGGGTAATTCCGTTTTATTATGTACGGTAGTAGTAGCTAACAAAGCAAAAGAGGGTATAGGTTTTTTTCCGTTAACAATTAATTATAGAGAAATGGCATATGCTGCCGGTAAGATACCAGGGGGATTTTTTAAACGTGAGGGAAAAGCATCAGATAGAGAAGTTTTAGTATCTCGTTTAATAGATAGACCGATTAGACCATTGTTTCATCCGGCTTTTGTGAATGAAACGCATGTAACTTGCAGTGTTCTTTCATATGATCCTGAAATTCCGGTAGATATACTTGCAATTATCGGTGCATCGGCTGCACTTAGCCTATCCCCTGCTCCTTATCTAGAAATGGTTGCAGCAAGTAAAGTAGGTTTAATCAATGGTGAATTTGTTTTAAATCCGACACTTGAATTATTAAAAACAAGTCAGCTTGATTTAGTAGTTGCAGGAACATCAGATTCAGTAATGATGGTTG
This sequence comes from Rickettsia massiliae MTU5, assembly GCF_000016625.1. NCBI lineage: Bacteria > Pseudomonadati > Pseudomonadota > Alphaproteobacteria > Rickettsiales > Rickettsiaceae > Rickettsia > Rickettsia massiliae. The sequence continues at coordinate 661,792 of NC_009900.1, read as the reverse complement.
AATCGGAAGCGCATTTACTTTCTGAAGAACAAATGTTAGAAGCCGTAAAATTTGGATTTGAAAGCTTTCAGCCGGTAATAAAGATAATTAAAGAACTAGCAGAAGAAGCTAAAAAACCAAAACTTGAAATGCAAGATTTATATCCTGCTTCATTAAAGAAAGAAATTGAGAAGTTATTTGTAAAAGAAATTGAACAAGCTTTTGCAATTAAATCTAAACAAGAACGTAGCACTAATTTAGATTTAATACCTGAAAAAGTTCTTACACATTTTGTAAGCGACATAGAAAATAAAAAATATAGTAATTATCAAATCGAATCAGCTTTAAAAGCTATTGAATCAGATATATTACGTAACGAGATTTTAGAAAAAAATAGACGTATCGATGGAAGAAGTACCACGGATATAAGACAAATTGCTTGTGAAATAGGTTTACTACCTTCCGCACATGGTTCAGCTTTATTTACTAGAGGTGAAACGCAAAGCTTAGTTAGTACTACATTCGGTACTAGTTTAGATGAGCAGATAGTTGACAGTTTAGAGGGTGAGTATAAAGAGCGTTTTATGCTCAATTATATCTTTCCGCCCTACTCTGTAAATGAAGCAATGCCGATGAAAGTACCTAGTCGTCGTGAAGTCGGACACGGTAAACTCGCATGGCGTGCTATTAATCCAATATTACCTAATAAAGTACAATTTCCTTATTCTATTAGAGTAGTTGCCGAAACTACGGAGTCTAACGGTTCTTCTTCAATGGCAACTGTTTGCGGTAGTTCTCTTGCTTTAATGTATGCCGGCGTACCGATAAAAGCACCGGTTGCGGGTATTGCTATGGGACTTGTTAAGGAAGGCAAAAAATTTGCCGTATTATCGGATATTCTCGGCGATGAAGATTATTTCGGTGATATGGACTTTAAGGTTGCAGGAACTAGCGAAGGGATTACTGCATTACAAATGGATATCAAAATATCCGGAGTAGATTTTAAAATAATGAAAGTAGCTTTAGAGCAAGCACGACTCGGTCGTTTGCATATACTGGAGCAAATGAATAAAGTTATCAGTAAACCAAATAACGAACTAAGTAAAAATGCTCCTTCTACTACTACTATAAAAATAGATAAGGATAAAATTAGAGATATTATAGGACCGGGCGGTAAAGTAATAAAGGAAATTTGTGAAATTAGCGGTGCTAAAATAGATATAAGCGATGACGGTACGGTGTCTATTTATGCTTCAGATAGAGATAAGCTAAAAGTTGCCTTAGATAAAATTAAAGCTATTGCCGTTGAACCTGAAATCGGTGAAATATTTAACGGTACGGTAATGAAAGTCTTAGATTCCGGTGCTTTTATTAATTATTTAGGTAATAAAGACGGCTTTGTTCATATTAGTGAAATTTCAGAAGAAAGAATAGAAACGGTTAGCAGTGTTTTAAAACAAGGTGATATAGTAAAAGTTAAGCTAATAGGCTTTGATAATAAAGGCAAAGCAAAATTAACTATTAAAAATGCCGATAAAGATAAATCTTCAAATAATACAAAGCCAAAAACTAATGCTAAGGACAATTCAGAACCTGAACAGCGACGTGATTCTAGTAAAAAACGAGCTTGGAATGAAGATAATAATGCTGAAACTGCTGAAGTAATTACAGAACGTAAGTATTTTAATTGATATGAAGCTTAATCGTCATTGCGAGGAAATTACGAAGCAATTGACGAAGCAATCTCAGGAGTTTGTTATTATTTCATGAGATTGCCGTGCAGCTTACGGCTGCTGCTTGCAATGACGGTTCGGGTATCCACAAAAATAGTTCATAATACTAATAATTTACTGGATGCCGTGGACAAGCCACGGTATGACAAATGAGTAAAAAAATGACCGACACAAATAATTACCGAATCATCGCAAAGAGGGTTATTTCTAGTGAAGCAAGTGCTTTAGAAAAATTATCCGCAAATATCCCTGAAGACTTTAACAGAATTATAGAATTTTTACTATCTTTCAAAGGACGGATAATTCTAACCGGCATAGGCAAAAGCGGTTATATTGCAAGAAAAATAGCTGCTAGCTTTTCTTCAACCGGTATGCCTGCTTTTTATTTACATCCGGCAGAAGCAAGTCACGGCGATTTAGGTATGGTGACGAGAAATGATCTAGTAATTATGTTATCTAATTCCGGTGAAACTAAAGAACTATTTAATATAATTGAATATTGCAAGAACTCTTCCATAAAAATTGCTGCAATGACAATGAATAAAAATTCTACTTTAGCTAAAAGAAGCGATTTTTTATTAATAGTACCTGAATACCCGGAAGCTTCTGTAATTGGAGCTCCTACTATATCATCTTTAATCATGCTATCACTCGGTGATGCTTTAATGACTGTTATACATGAAAAACGAGGCTTTACTAAAGATGATTTTAAAATTTATCATCCGGGAGGTACAATCGGTGCTAATTTAACAAAAATTAAAAACCTAATGCGTAGCGGTGATGAAATACCTTTAGTATATGAAGATACTTCCTTTGCCGAAACTATAATTATTATGAATAAAAAACGTTTAGGTTGTACGCTTGTAACAGATAAAAACCAAAATTTGATGGGAATTATAACCGATGGGGATTTACGTCGTCATATTAACGATCAAATCCACTTAAAAACAGCATCAAGCATTATGACCAAAAACCCTATTCATATCTCATCGGAAATATTTGCAAAAGAGGCTTTAAATTTAATGAAAGCCAAGAATATCACTAATATACCGATTGTTGATGAGAATAATATTATTATAGGCATTATTCATATTCATGATTTACTATGCATAGGGGTTAGCTAAAATCTATGCCCTCTTCTTATAAACGGCGAAAAAAAATTTGGAAATCTGTATATCTTTTAATAACAGTTGGAATTTTGTATATAGGATATATATTAATTAAAAGCGGTTATATTAATGAAGAAAACGATATTAACGTTACAAAAAAAAGTTTAAAAGATAATAAAAATTTTGATTTAAAGTATAATATTATATTGAAAGATTCAATTTTTGAAGGAGTAAATAAAAATTTAAATGCGTATAAGATTAAAACTGAACGAGCTATAAAAGAGTCGGATAACAAATATAAACTAGATATAATAAATGCTATTTATAACGTAAATCAAGACCAAACTCTTATTATCAATGCGAAAGAAGGCTTTTTAGATGAAGAATCAAACATATTAGATTTAAAAAACGATGTAAAACTTTTTTTTGATGAGATCATATTTAACACTAACGATGCAAGGATTGATTTAGTAAATAAGAATATAACCGGTCATTCCCCTGCTAAGTTACTTTACAAAAACTCTTCAATTACTTCGGATAGTTTTAATACGAAAGATGAAAATAATATTATAATTTTTAAAGGCAATGTCTCTACAATCATCGATTTATCGGAATAGACATCTTTCCAAATCAGCTTATAGAGAGGAAGTTAAAGGAGACATGGAACGCAGCACTGCAGCGTACAAAGCAGTACGTGAGGATACGAGTACTGATTCGACGTCTAAATTACCTCTAGAAGCGAAGTTTGGAAAGATGTCTATTATTAAACTTGTTTTACTTTTTATAATTAGTACCATAATATATGCTAATGATAAAAATATTTCAAATTTACATATCACATCTGATAGTTTAATTATTGATAGAACCAAACAAAAAGCAGCATATCTTGAAAATGTTATTGTGTACTTCGATAATGCGATACTTAGAACGAAAGAATTATATATTTTTTATAAAACAATAGATGAAAAGCAAACTATTGATCATATAGTTGTCCCTACTAAATTGACTGTAGAAAGAAAAATAAATAATGAATTATTACTTGCAGATAGTGCTAAATATTTTTTCGATAATAAACAACTTATTCTACTTGGTAATGTAATATTACAGCGTGACGATAATGTTTTAAAAACTAATAAACTAATCTACTATGTAGATATTATTAAGAAATAGAGCTATTTACCGTTGGTACGTCATTGCAAGCGATTGCAAGAAGTGTGACAATCCAGAAAATAATTAAAAAAAATACTAAAGATTAGTATTTTTAACTGGATTGCTTCGTCAATTACTTACGTAATTTTCTCGCAATGACGTTGAAAATTAATCCACGCAACAAAATCTTAACAAATAAAAAAGATGGACAGCTTACACATTAAAAATATATCAAAATCCTACAAAAAAAGGAATATATTAACTGATATATCTCTGAATATAAAACAAGGAGAGATAGTTGGTTTATTCGGTCCGAATGGAGCCGGTAAAACAACTTGCTTTAACATTATTATCGGTTTAATGAAACCGGACTCAGGGCAATTACTGTTAAATGATATAAATATTACCAACTTGCCTATTTATTTACGAGCAAGGCTTGGAATCGGCTATCTTCTTCAAGAACCTTCGATATTTCGGGGATTGTCGGTTGAAGATAATATTAAGGCTGTAGTTGAGATATCTGAAAATGATAAAGAAGTAATTGAACAAAAAACCCATAATTTGTTAGAGAAGTTTGCGATAGTGCATTTAAAAGATTTATCCGCTGCTAGCTTATCAGGCGGTGAAAGGCGTAGGCTTGAGATTGCACGTGCACTTGCAATAGAGCCTAAATTTATCATGCTTGATGAACCGCTTGCCGGTATTGACCCGCTTGCTATTTCCGATATCAAAAATCTAATTACTTATTTACGTGAATTTAATATAGGTATATTAATTACCGACCATAACGTACGTGACACTCTAGATATAGTCGACCGTGCTTATGTTATTTTTGAAGGTAAAGTATTATTAGAAGGAAGCGCTAAGGAAATAGCAAATAGCAAGAAAGTTAAGGAAGTGTATTTAGGTGAGAGCTTTAGTTTCTAGACTATGCAAATTCGTCATTGCGAGCGACTTGCAGGTGTTGTTGCATGGATTGTTTTATGTCATTCCCGCCTATGTGGGAATGACATCGAGTAGGTTTTCCGAGCCATGCAACAAGGCTCTTTTGCAGGAATGACATAAGAGCCATGTAATAATATTCAAAACAGTTTTCTATGCAAATTAACAAAGAAATTTTTAGGGCTTATGATATAAGAGGCAATAGCCTTAAAGATTTAACGGAAGAAGTAGCTTATAAAATCGGCTTTGGTTTTGCCGAGATGACTATAACGAAAGATAACGATAAAATCTGTGTCGGTTTAGACGGTCGGCTTAGTTCCCCTACCCTTTGTAAAGCTTTAGAACTAGGATTAACTAATGTAGGGGCTGAAATCATAAATATTGGCGTAGTTCCAACACCGGTTTTATATTTTGCCGATAAACACTTTACGCCCGCCGGTAGTATTATGGTCACGGGGTCACACAATCCTCGTGACGATAACGGCTTTAAAATACTACAAAACGGTAAACCTTTTTTCGGTGATCAGATACAGGAGTTATTGACTAAGATTTTGGATAACTACTCCAATACCACACCAGCATCCCCTTATGTCATTCCTGCGAAAGCAGGAATCCATAATATACAATCTAAATACCTAAAACGTATTTTAGATGGAATAAACATTAATCCAAAATTAAAAGTAGCTTGGGATTGCGGCAATGGAGCAACCGGCGATATTGTTGAAGAACTTAAAAAGCATCTCTCAAACAAGAATATAATCATACATAGTAAGATTGACGGGAATTTTCCAAGCCATCATCCTGATCCTACAAATCCTGCTAATTTGCAGGAGCTAATAAAAGTGGTTAAAGAACAAAATTGTGACCTTGGTATAGCTTTTGACGGTGACGGTGATAGAATCGGCATTATAAGCTCAAGCGGTAAAATATTATTTGGTGATCAAATTTTATGCATTTTTGCTGAGGATATTTTAAAGGAAAATCCAAACGCAACTATAATAGTTGATGTAAAAGTCAGCCAATTTATAGTCACTAAAATAAAATCATATGGAGGACATCCTATAATATGGCGAACAGGTCATCCTTTTATTAAAAGCAAAATGCTTGAGACAAAGGCTTTACTCGCTGGCGAAATGAGCGGGCATATATTCTTTGCCGATAAATATTTTGGTTTTGACGATGCAATTTATGCAGCTCTTAGATTTTTAGATTTACTTAGTAGATCAAGTAAAACTCTAGATGAGATAATAGAAGATGTACCGAAAAGCTATAGTACACCGGAAATTAAAATTTTTGTTCCTTCAGAGTTAAAATTACAAATTATTAAAGAGATTAAAGAAAAATCATTAGAAGAGAAAATAGAGTTTAATGATATAGACGGTGTACGGGTAAATACTGTACATGGTTGGTGGCTCTTGCGTAGCTCTAATACCGAATCTATTATAGTTGCAAGGGCTGAATCAGATAGTAAGAATGGTTTAGAGGAAATAATCACTATAATTAATAAATATCTTGAAAAATACGGGTTATTAATTAATTATTAAAACATTATTGCTTTCTAAAATATTATTTTATATATTTTTCTTACATTAAATTAATATAAAGAAAAATAATATGTTAAAAATCTCAGGTATCAATCACTCATTTGTTGATACTAAATTAGTTACAATAACGCCAATAGGTGCAAATACATTAAATATTAACATTGAGGCACCATTAGTAATAAAACATAAAGACCTTGAGCCTACTGATAATCCTCTCATTTTTAAACTTAACAGTGACGTAGCCGTATCTAACGGTTTAAATAGTCTGACCATTGACAGTGATGCAGGCTTAATTTAGTGGTCCAACTATTAGTTATGACAACAAACTTGGTACAATAACATTTAGTGGACCGGCAGATAGTAATGTTAATACTGAGACTTTAGGAAATACTATTAATACTGATGAAACCGTTTAAGGGTATGAGGTCATTCCTGCGAGGCATTGTTACATGGATAGGTTTTTCCGTCATTGCGAGGAGTTGCGTTAGCAACGACGCAGCAATCTCATAAGATAATATAAAAAACTCCTGAGATTGCCACGCCAGCATAAATGCTGGCTCGAAATGACGATACAAGTTCGTATTTATTAGTTAAACCAGTGACAAAGAAAGAAATATACTCAAATGATTTGGAGAATGGGAATGTAAAACGAGGAGCGAGTACGCACAGCCTATATTTAATAGGTGATCCAAAGTTTTGCAGAAACAATTCTTCAAAGCAGAAGAGTATAATTATATTATGCGGGCCGACTGCTAGCGGGAAGTCTTATTTAGGTCATGAACTGGCTAAAGCTTATAACGGCGAAATCATTAATATCGACTCAATGCAGGTTTATAAGGAAATTCCTATTATTACCGCCTCCCCTCCGAAAAGCTACAAAACTGAAATCTTGTATCACTTATATAACTTCTTATCAATGACAGAAGATTTCTCGGTAATAAAATATCTAAAACTTGCGACAGAAAAAATAAAAGAAATAACCGACAGGGGTAAGCTACCTATATTAATAGGTGGAACGGGTTTATATATCAATTCTTTAGTTTTTGGCTATAATAATATTCCTGATATATCAGAAGATTTACGAGAACAGGTAAGAAACTTACATGCTAAAATAGGCAATATAGAATTATGGGGTAAATTAGAGAAGCTTGACCCGCTTGCTGCTTCTAAAATAAACCAAAATGATACTCAGCGTTTAATTAGAGCTTATGAAGTATTCATGCAAACTAATAAATCTATTTTTTCTTTTCAAACTTTGCCAAAAGAACAAATCTTACCTGATTTTAATTTCAAAATTATTTTCTTAAATCCTGAGCGAAAATTTTTATATAAAACATGTGATGAGCGTTTAGATAAGATATTTAAAGAAGGGGCAATTGACGAAATAGCTTTAATAAAAAAGCAATTTGCTCCTAAAGATTATACGAATTGGAAAGCTGTAGGGATAAAAGAAATTTTAGCTTATTTAAACGGCAATCTCACTTTAGATGAGGCTTTAAATGCAGCTCAAATACGCACCCGTCAGTATGCTAAAAGACAAGTTACTTGGTTTAAAAATCAGATACAAGATAAAATCACATTGGAATATACTAACCAAGAAGAATTTACTCAAACTTTAAAAAAACCTTTTAAAACTATATAGCTTATCTACGTATTTCTTCTTGCTTTTTATTATTGGAAATAGGAGTAATGGAAAGTGTATTTGTCTGAGGTCCTACAATATTAATCTTACTATTTAAATTTGAGACGATACTTTGTGCTTCTTTTAATACATCAGCCGGAACTTTATTTTCTAATTCTGGTTTCTTATCAGATTTTTGATTAAAATAACCAACTCCCGCTTTAACAACATTTAGTATTTGTTTAATAATATTCAGTGCTTGCCCTTCTTTTCAAACTAAACTACCTATACTAGTAGCAACATTAATATATTTTTTATTTTCAATATTTTCTAAGCTTTGAATCAGCTTATCCGGTTGATTGAGCATAGGTGTGAGTATACTATATAATTCTTTCTTATCGAGCTTATTTATACCGGGTACATCTTTTAAAGTTTTATCTAAAATACCTGTAAATATTTCCTTATTATCGTTTAAATATTTTTTGATCTCGGGATTATCTTTAGTTAACATTACCAATTCTTTAGCTATTCCCGTATAATCACCTTTAACAAATCCATCAAAAACCTTTTTTAATGATGCAGGATTATCAAGTAATATAGGCATTACATTCGTAAGTTTTGTAGTATCTTTTGTTTCTAGTCCATAATTTTCAAGCTGCTGTTTTATAGTGTGGCTATTTTTTTCATCTTGCTCTTAAATGCCTTTAATTAAATTATCGAATAAAACCCTCTTTACTTTGCTCTACTAATATCTTTTAACTTAAATGAAGGTTCGTTAAAAGCAGTAATTACACGGCTTGTTACGGTCATATCATCACCTTTATTTATATCTGTAATAATAGCATGTGCAATTGCCGGTTTTGACATAACTTCACCTACTATATACTAAGCATTTGTTTATCGAAATTATATTCTTTCGTCATGCTTTTTATATTCGGAGTATTTTCAATAATAGCTGAGGCAATATCTGGTAAGACTGTTTTATTATCAGCAAAAAAAATTTTTTAATTTATCGTCACCCGCTACCATTTCTAAAGATTTCTCAAGAGCCACCATTACTCCTTGATTTGCATTCAGAGTATCAAAAATCTCTGTTGTTTCAGGCATTTTATTTAATAAAGTACAATACTCGGATCAACTTTATAGCTTTCCAAATATTCTTTTAAGAAAGGTTTAGCCTTGTTCTTTAGTTTCTATTAAGAAACCTTCTATAATTATTTATTTTTCAGGAGATAATTTATTAAACCTTTTTAGAGCATTAGGATTGTTTATATTTTCAGCCAGCTCTTGGTTTAAACTCAGGATGTTCATTAAATATTTTTATAACTTTTGCATATGTGTCATTACTTTGAGGTTTGTGTAATATATCATCAAAAGCTTTTATATAGTCGCTTGGAAGTATTTCAGTTATGTAATTCGTAATATCGTTACCTCTTTCATTAAAAAATTTTAAGCAATTTTTATCCGTGGATAACATTTCTAATTTTTTAGAAGTTACTTTATATTATAGTCCGGTACTTCTTGCTTTATCTCAAGTGCAATTTCTTGAAGGCTTTTAAGTACAGCATCATTTTTAAAACATTCTTTTAGTATTTCGAGTCCCTTTTTATCTAAAGCACTCTTATCTTGAAATTCTCTAAAACCTGCTTTTGCTAAGATTTGTCCTATTTTTGGTAAATCATCGGCATGCTTTTTTAGAAAATCCTATATTTCGGATTTTTCAAGAACAGATTTTTGAAACTTTGAATCAAGATATATACTAAACTGGTCATATTTTTTTCTTTGGAGATGCAAGGTCATAAATAAAGCATTGTCAATGCCTTGTCTGCATCAGGAGAAGATAATGTCCCTTTAACAGTTTTATTAAAATTCTTTAATTTAATATCTTTAATGGAATTTGTCACTGCCATAAAAATAATGCAATATATTTAATTATATAAACATAAAATTATCTTAAAATTGATTCAAAGAAATAAATTAAGCACTACTACTACTTAAATATTTTAATTTATATTACATAATATGGTAATTAAATTAATTTGATCTAAGATTTATGGGGTTATCTGTTGTGTATTTTTTTACTTTTTGTAGGTAATGATACGTAAGTATGTGATTTATCGTGATTATCTACTATATGCACCTTACTATCTAAATTTGAAACTATATTTTTTGCTTCTTTTAAAACATTTAATTTATTAATATTTTCAAACTCATTTTTAAAGTTATCTTTTAACTGTTCATTGAAGATTTCTTTTGGTAAATAAATTCCACCGGTAATAGTGCCTACCCCAGTATATTTAGATTTAGAATTTAAAGTAGAGGCAATATTACTTGCTAACTTTTCTAGATTTTGTGGCTCTAAAAAATTATTTATATTATCCGGATTTTCTTTAGAATATTCAGAAACGATAGGTTTTAGCATCTGATTTATCATGTAAAAATCTTCACCTCTATTATCACCTTTATCAAAAAGTTTTTGTGATATTTTCTCGCTTAAAATATTTGCCAATAAATTACTCTTAATATTTTGTTTATTTGCAATATTTTCATATAAAGGGTTCAATATTTGTAATGGAGAATTTACATGATTTGTAATATGTTTATATTGATTTGTTTTAGGAGTAGCTAAGTTAGTAACCATATTCATAGGTAGTGAATTTAGTTTTTCTATAATATAGTCTTTAATCGTTTGATTTTCTTCATATAATCTTTTTACTTGTTGAGCAATTTTTTGTTTACTAAGTACATTTCTTTTTCCTTCAGCTTGTATTTGTAAAAATACTTTATCAATTGCCTTATCAATTAACTTTGCTTGTTGTTCTTTAATTAGTTTAGGTACTAAAGGAGGGATAGCCTTATCAAGATTGTAAGTATCAGTAAGTAGCATTAAATTATCAGGTAATTTAGCCTCTGCTAAATTAATATTTTTAAAATTACAATCTTTGAAAGAGGTTACTTTAGTTAAATCTGCATTTTTTAATGATACGCCTGAGAAGTCGATATTAGATAAATTACCTACTAATATAGCTCCCTCTAAGCTGAATTTTCCATTTTGTATTTTATGTAAATTATTTCTAAGAGTAATTTCATCTATAGTTTTATCTTTAAAATCTTGTGATGGACTAAATACGTCTTTTACTTTTGCAGTAGCATAGCTAAAACCTGCTTTTATAATATTCGGCAATTGCCCTTCCAAATAATTTGTTTTTTGAGCTAAATTATATATAGCACTAGCAGCCCCACGATAATTACTTTTTTCAATCTCTTCTATAACTTTAACTAATTCATTAGGATGGTTTAACATTGATGGAAGTACATTATATAATTCTTGCTTATCAAGGTTATTTATACCTGGTATGTCTACTAAAGTTTTATCTAAAATACTTGCAAATATTTCTCTATTATTGTTTAAATATTTTTTAATTTCAGGATTGTCTTTAGTTAAAGCTATTAACTCTTTTGCCATTCCCGTATAATCACCTTTAATAAAATCTCGAAAAACCTTTTTTAATGATTCAGATTTATCAAGTAATATAGGCATTATGCTCGTTAGCTTTGTAACATCACTCGCTTCCAGACCATAATTTATAAGTTGTTGTTTTATAGTTTGGCTATTTTTTGCATCTTGTTCTAAAACTCCTGTAATTAAATTATCAAATAGACCTTCTTTACTTTGCTCTACTAATATATCTTTTAATTTAAATGAAGGATCATTAAGGATGGAGATTATATTACCGGTTAAACTCATATAATCACCTTTATTTAAGTCTGCAATAATCTCATGAGCAATTTCCGGTTTTGACATAACTTCGCCTACAATACTAAGCATTTGTTTATCAAAATTATATTCTTTTGTTATGCTTTGTACGCTAGGAGTATTTTCAATAATACCTAAAGCAATATTTGGTAAGATTGTTTTATTATTAGCAAAAAAACTTTTTAATTTATCATCACCAGCTACCATTTCTAAGGATTTCTCAAGAGATATCATTACACCTTGATTTGGAGCATTAAGAGTATCAAAAATCTCTTTTGTCTCAGGCATTTTATTTAATAAAGTAGGAATAATATCTAAAATTTTAAGATCAATTTTGTAGGTTTCAAAATGTTCTTTTAAGAAAGGTTTAGCTTGTTCTTTTGCTTCTTCTAAGAAATTTTCAATAATTATTTGTTTTTCAGGAGATAACTTATTAAATCTTTTTAGAGTATTAGGATTGTTTATATTTTTAGCCAGTTCTTGCTTAAAATCAGGATGTTCATTAAATATTTTTAATAAATTTTCCTTTTCGGGTTTTTGTAATATATCATCAAAAGTTTTTATATAATCGCTTGGAAGTATTTCAGTTGCTCCTGTACGTATGTATTTCGTAATATCTTCACTCTTTTCGTTAAAGAATTTTTGGAAGTTTTTATCGGTAACCAGCATATCTAAAGTTCTAGCAGTCACTTTATTCCAGTCCGGTAGCTCTTGCTTTACTTCAACTGCAATTTCTTGAAGTGTTTTAAGTACTTGTTCATTTTTAAAACATTCTTTTAGTATTTCGAGTCCCTTTTTATCTAAAGCACTCTTATCTTGAAATTCTCTAAAGCCCGCATTTGCTAAGATTTGACCTATTTTAGGCAAATCATCCGAATGTTTTTTTAAAAATTCCCATATTGGAGATTTTTTAAGAAGTGATTTTTGAAATTCCGGATCAAGATATATCTTAGAAGAGTTAGCAAGCTTAACAAGATTATAAGTATTTACAGGATTAGTTAAAATAAATCTTGCTCCGAGTAACATCGTTCTTAAGCTTATACTCTTTGAAGATGATAAGTCCTTAATTGCACTCTTTAGTACTTTATTAGCTTTAGAAGAAGATAAAACTTTTTCTACAACTTTTTGATAGTTTTTATTATTTATAACAGCCATAAAATTACTCGAAATTTTTAAAAATACAGATCAGGTATTTTTAATTTTTTGTTATTGTTGTTGTAAATATGTATACTTCGACACAACATGTTCAGCATCCGAGGACTTACAAAGACATGGCTACCAATTTTTCAAGTTCTATCTGAGTATATTATTGAGCCTCCGCTTTTGGCGTCCATCTCAGTGAATACTTCTTCCCATGAACCGGTAGTCGCTGCTTTTGAATATTCAGTTGCTCTATTTTCAAAAAAGTTCGTATGTTCGACTCCGTTTAGCATTTCATCAAGCCAAGGAAGGGGGTTATGATTTACCAAATATACATCTTTGAGTCCTAGCTGCATTAAACGACGGTCGGCAATATAACGAATATATTGTCTTACTTCATATGCCGTTAATCCCTCAATACCGCCAACTTCAAAAGCAAGTTCAATAAAGGCATCTTCAAAATGCACAATAGTCGTACAAGCTTCATAAATACGTTTACGTAAAGTTTCCGTCCAAACTTCAGGGTTTTCTCTTACAAAAGTCTTAAACAAAGTAATAATTGAGTTAGTATGAAGTGTTTCATCACGCACTGACCAAGCAATAATCTGTCCCATACCTTTCATTTTATTAAAACGAGGGAAATTAAGCATGATCGCAAAAGAAGCAAATAGCTGTAATCCTTCAGTAAAAGCTCCAAATACTGCGAGTGTAGTTGCTATATCTTCTTTGGCATCCACTCCGAATTGCTGCATATAATCATACTTGTCTTTCATTTCCTTATATTTAAGAAATGCTGAATATTCTACTTCCGGCATACCTACCGTATCAAGTAAATGTGAATATGCTGCGATATGTACCGTTTCCATATTAGAAAATGCCGATAACATCATTAATATTTCAGTCGGTTTAAATACTCGTGAATAATGCTTCATATAGCAATTATTCACTTCAATATCTGCCTGTGTAAAAAAACGAAATATTTGCGTTAATAGATGTTTTTCCCCTGGAGTTAAGTTATATTTCCAATCTTTAACATCGTCGGCAAGCGGTACTTCTTCCGGTAGCCAATGAATTTTTTGTTGAGTGTGCCAAGCTTCATATGCCCATGGATATGAAAACGGTTTATAAATTGGACTTGCATCAAGTAGTGACATAATTTTTCTATTTCTTCTTTTGAAAGCTTAGTATATTTAATTATTTTCTCTATCGGCTCATTATCCGCTAACATTTCTTTTGCTATTTCTGTATTTCTTCTAGTTTCTCCAATTTCAATACCCTCAGCTTTCTCATCAGCTTTCCCCTCATTATATTTACTTTTTTGATTTAACTCTTCCGTTTGAGCAGCAAGCATCGCTTTAATATACTTTAATATAATTACCATATCCTGCTTCGCTCCAGTTAAATTATTCAATAGTTTTATAGACTGATAATACTATTTCATCTTTTGTATGTTGCGGAGGTTCTTTTGCTCTATCGAATTTAGCCATCATATATAACCAATCATCTTCTAAGCGTTCTAACTCATCTGCTTCTTTGGTAAATTTGTCTAATTCAACAAATACGTAAGACAAGCATTTAAGTTGATGCTGACCGTTGCCGACATTAATAGTTTGATGGATAGCTAATACATTCTTTTCCCTCGGACAATGCCTGAAATCCAGAAGTAATTACTACCATTACTACAGGAGCTAGATCAGCATATTCTTTTCCTCTTTTTAATTGCGAAGAAAATGCTATACAACTGTAAAATTGTACTCTTGCTAAAAAAGCATCGGCATAGCCGTTTCGCATCTCAACAATATAAATATTGCCGAAGTTATCTCTAACTTTTATGTCTACTATACTCCTTTTATTCTGCCCTAAATCCGGCACTTGTTCGTTTGAAATATACTCAAGGTTGATAATCCAATTCCTCAGGTAACCTCATAATATTATTGAGAAAGCTTAGTAATCTTGTTTTATCCGTAAACAATTTTTTAAATGCTACATCATTTGTTGGGTCTAAATATCTTTGCATAGTTTGCATAGTTATATTATACTTACTGACAAGCTAAGCATTCTTCGTAGTTACCGACTTCTGCTAACTTATCGTTTTGTTCCTCTAAATCTTTAAAATCGGCCTTTAATACGTCATGCGAGACCTTATCGGCTCGTTGTATTGATGTCGATCTACAGTAATATAAACTTTTTACTCCTTTTTTCCAGGCTTTAAAATGAATATTATTTAAATATTTCTTACTAACATTCCCCGGTAAAAAGATGTTTAAAGATTGTGCTTGTGTAATGTAAGGAGTACGATCGCTTGCCAGTTCAATTAGCCAATTCTGATCAATTTCGTAAGCGGTTTTGAAAACCTGTTTTTCTTCTTCGGATAAAAATGTTAAATGTTGTACTGATCCTTCATGTGTTGCAATCGAAGACCAAACTTGATCATTATTAAATCCTTTTTCCTCTAATAACTTTTCTAAATGTTTGTTACGCACGTTAAAAGAACCGGTTAAAGTCTTTTGTACAAAGCTATTAGCAGCAAACGGCTCTATTCCGGGTGAGGCATTACCTGCTATTACTGAAATTGAGGCGGTAGGTGCTATTGCGGTTTTATTGCTAAATCGTTCATTACTTCCTGCATCTAGAGCATCAGGACATGCTCCTTTTTCTTTACCGATTTCTATTGAGGCTTTATCAGCTTCAGCAGATATATATTCAAATATTTTTTTATTCCAAACTTTTGCCATAACCGATTCTATCGGTACTTTTTTCATTTGCAAAAATGAGTGGAAGCCCATTACGCCAAGTCCAACGCTTCGCTCACGTAAAGCCGAATATTTAGCTCTTGCCATAGTATCCGGTGCTTTATTAATAAAGTCTTCTAAAACATTATCAAGGAACAACATAATAGAATGGATAAATTCTTTATCATCTTTCCACTCTTCGTAATACTCTAAATTTAAAGAGGAAAGGCAACAAACAGCAGTTCTTGACTTTCCTAGATGGTCAATTCCCGTCGGCAATGTAATTTCGCTACAAAGATTAGACATTTTAACTTGAAGCCCTAATTTTTTATGATGCTCAGGGATAGATTTATTAACACTATCGATAAATAACAAGTAAGGCTCACCTGTTTCTATTCTAGTAGTTAGTAACTTAACCCATAAATCTCTTGCTCTAACTTTATTTACGACTTTTTTGGTAGCAGGACTAACAAGGTCAAAATCCGTATTATTTTCAACTGCTTTCATAAATTTATCGGTTATAGCTATACCGTGATGAATATTAAGAGCTTTACGGTTAACATCCCCACCTGTCGGACGTCTTATATCAATAAATTCTTCAATTTCAGGGTGATTAATAGGCAAATATACAGCCGATGAACCTCGTCTAATAGAACCTTGCGAAATAGCAAGAGTCATAGAATCCATTACTTTAATAAACGGTATAATACCGGATGAATGACCTTTATCACGAATCCCTTCATTAATAGCACGAACATTACCCCAATAACTGCCAATCCCACCACCGCGTGCAGCAAGCCAAACATTTTCTGTCCATAAATTTACTATATCGTCTAAGCTATCATCGGTCTCATTCAAGAAGCATGAAATAGGAAGCCCCCTATCCGTTCCGCCGTTACTTAAGATTGGTGTTGCTGGCATAAACCACATTTTACTCATATATTCATATAACTTCTGAGCATGCTGTTTATTTTCGGCATAATAACTAGAAACTCTTGCAAATAAATCTTGAAAATCCTCACCTTTCATAAGATATCGATCTCGCAGAATAGCTTTACCGAAAGGAGTAAGTAAATTGTTATGGTTGTTGTTTATAGTTATTTGAAATTTATTTTTTTTAAGCGTGTTCATTATAGGTACTAATGGGGTTGTAGGCGTTATTTATAATGCTTATTTTGAAAAAATGACACCATATTCAGTGTATAGAATCTTCACTTAAGTAGACACGAGAATAATAATTTATTCAATATAAATATTTATTTTTTTTTAGATTTTTGACTTGACACAAATCACTCTTGATTACTATATAACGCAAGTTTCGTATTAATAAAGGCGTTTTATAGCTGATAATCACTAGGTTACGAGTGTATTAATAATACTGTTTTTGTTATAAAATTAGTGAGAAAACACACGTTTTGAATTAAGGTAGTGTCTTTACAGTATTAGAAAAAAGCTTATAGGTTATTGAAAAATAATATAAAGAGCAATAACCTATGAGCATAGATTTTATAGAAATATTTTGCTAAAAATAGATTCTAGCAATGATCTTTTAAGCAATAATATTTTATCCAACATAGACATAAGCTTATTTTTCATATTTTTCTTTACTCTAGTTACTATAAAAACTCCTTGCTCTAAAAGTTGTTGAAATAATTTTTGTGAAATATAATCACGATCTCCAAATATTTTACCAAAAAGATTTTTTATCATCAATTCTAGCTGTTTTCTATCATCCTTATTACCAGGACTAAAAGATGCTTTAACTTATACCACCAGCTCTATTAATTATTAAATGTAGTTTGAGTCCATAGAACCAACCTTTTGTTGTTGCACCACGTGCTGCTTATACCAGCAAACACTTTATTCATTGAAATACGATATTTCTTGCATACCTCTATACTACTTGAATCTACAAAAGATAGTCCGTCACACTGATCCAAAATAGAATTTAATATTAATACTAATAGTGGTAAATGTGGACCTATTATTTTTATAAATTGGCTATAAGCTTACTAACTGAAAATCTCTTTGATGATGAATTCATATCTGTTTCAGATAAAATAGTTTTTAAAACAATCATAAGATGACTGTCAGTAACCTATTATAATCGTTATTACCTCACTTCTATGCAGTCTACTTTTTGGACCAGATTTGTTGTTATTTTGAGTCATTGAATTTGTATGCTTATCTAATTCTTGCAAATCGACGTAGCAAAATATTTCTATAAAATCTATGCTCATAGGTTATTGCTCTTTATATTATTTTTCAATAACCTATAAACTTTTTTCTAATACTGTAAAGACACTACCTTAATTCAAAACGTGTGTTTTCTCACTAATTTTATAACAAAAACAGTATTATTAATACACTCGTAACCTAGTGATTATCAGCTATAAAACGCCTTTATTAATACAAAACTCGCGTTATATAGAATAGTTTTTACAAATATTATGCTTTCTTAAGGCACAAGCAGTCTTATCTTGCGGAAGTAAGACAACGTTGCGTGGTTCCCGGTTGCATTTTCGCGTAGACATAAGTTTAAGGATCGATTCCATCTCTGTCATCTCACGATCAAGTCACAGCGTAACAGAAAGAAAACCGATCCATGCAACAAGACCTTATCTATGCGGGAATAACGTTAAAGACATTCTCCATCATTCGTATTAAGACCTATCGGTGTAACCTCATCCTTATATTCAACAATAAACGATACAACAAACGTGGTGTGTCGGCTACCATCCAATCAACTGCTACAACATAATATCCTGGCTCTCTATCTGGAAAAGTTACTTCAATCATTTTAGAAGAAGCTAATGTATGATCCCAGTAAGGAAATTTATCAGAAAGTTCACTATAAATTTCTTCTAAATCATCGTGTTTCAGTCTATTTTCAAAGGTAAACTCTGCCTTTGTCATTTGCACTATATAAATAACCGCGAGTTTTATGTGACGCAGTATAATCCCATTCTATTGTAAGTTTTTTCTCACCCTCTAATGGTATAGCACAGTTTATCCAGTAAAACGTTGGATCTTTTAATTCCGCTCTTATTTCTTCATTAGTAGCATTTACCCAATCTGTATCATCTGTACGCCCACAATTAAGAATATGCCATCTAGTGGTAGCGGTTCCCCTGCGACATCATTTCCAAAACTCTCATCACTCCCTTTCCCTGTTTCAAATTCGTTCAGTTTCCACTCTTCATCTATTAGCTTCTTATCTACACAAACTTTTCCCATTGTGTAAAGCGGGAATATTATTCGACCATGTTTTGGAGTTGGTTGATTGTGTTGTTCTTCATTTTTCATAAATTCGACCTTTATTTAAGTTAAAAATATTTTAAGTAACTACACAATACTAAATGTAGTTATAGTAATATAAAACTTAAATTGTTATTATAATAAAAATACAGCTTCACATAATACCGGACAGCAATGTCTAGCACCCTAGGAGTCAATCCATGCAAACAACAAAGTTAGAGCCTAGGCTGAAGAATTTTGATTTTAAAGATTGTTTATTATATAGCTATGGCTGGGTTACGGTAATAGTGTCTTGAAACGTGCCGGCAGCAACAAGAGGTTGTGACGGCAGGCGTGCATATACGGTATAGTTTTTTGTGACCGGTTCAAGACCTAGTAGTGTATAGCTTATCGGTAAATGTTACAGTACTACTAGTACCGTTACCGAGGATTTGAGTAAAACCGGCATCTTTATACAAATTATAATTCAGCTTACGTACCCCATTAATCATATTTCTTCATCTAAACCTTCAATACTCACTGTACTATCAAATACTGTCATTTCAATGCTTTTAATTATTTTAATATTAAAGTCTAATAATACCGCTGATTTTGTTTTTGGAGCAACTTGCAAAGCAATTTCTTCAAACTCTGTATTAAGAGGTAGATTTGCATCGTCTAGTCTTATTTCGGAAGGAACATACGGTGTTAAGTTAGGTACAAGCATTTTACCTTTATCATCGGTATCACCTGCTAATAGATTATTATTATAAACTCCGACATTCTTTAAACTATTTACTTTAATCAAAGTAAGACCTCCGTTAATCGGTCTTGTCGCATAATAGCTTTTATCAATAGAGAAAATTCCTCCTTTGATATTAAACTTTTTCATTATTTCGGTATCATGTTTCTGCAGATAAACTCCAATATCATTATTTTTACCGTTACGGTTAACTTGTACATTGTAATCTATATACACCGTTTTCATTGAAATAATTGAGTTCCTCTACTCCGGCTAAATAATTAATATCATCATTTGGACTAAGAGTCACATCATAGTTTAAATATACCCCACTAATAAGTTGAGTATCGACGTTCTTTTCTTCATAGGACCACCTGAAGCATCAAATGATTGAGGTTGCATTTTTTCCGTTGGAAAAGTAATATTTAAATCTAAATTCTCAAAGTTTAAATCATATTTAGTACCCTCAAGCAAATCTAAATTAATATATGCAGTATCATGATAATTCACTAAACCCTGCTTAAGATAATCTTCTTGAACATCAAAATGTTCTATATCTTCAAGAGGAATTAAATAATGACCTTGAGCGTTTTGCACTATAGTCGGCAATATATCGGTTTCGGTATAATTAACTTTTAACGAAACAATCAATTCACTCTCACCCGCAATTTTATTAGCGCTATTCTCAAATTCTACTACTAGAGGTCATTGGGGCAATAACCCTAACTCCTTATCCTCATGTACGTTTGTATCCGCTGCGATTCAAGGCGAAGTATCGCCAAGAGATTCAGAGATAACTCCATCTGCAAAACTCACCGGTATAAAAAAATAATACCTATAAAAACCGATATTATGGTATTTAAAAAGCACATTGCTTTAATTTATTTAGTTTTAAAGATTTTTAACCTGATATTGTTATAGGTATACTATGCTGAACAACAAGATCTACGGTAGAGGTAACACTATTCTCTAACTTCACTCTACGAGGTAATTCTTTTATGAAAATTCTATAGTCTTTAAATTCTATAAGTCTTTTGCTTTAGTAGAATAATTCTGTGTGTTTTGTAAAGCTACCCGTATCAATTGTATTTGACCGTCATGTAAGGTAAATGTTACCGGAGTTGCCACTAAATCTTTAGTTTCTTTATATTCTTCTATACCATCTTTATATGTACGCTTTACAAGAATTAATTGAACCTTTTTAGGTGCATAATCATTATTTTGCACCGTCATAGTTGCTATTTTATTACTTTTGTTTATCTCTATATTGACAGGTACGATAGTAGCACTGGCAAAAGAATTAAAAGTCAAGAATATAGATAGGATAGGTAGAAATCTTAAAAAAGATTTTTTCATAATAGCAATCAGTCAATTTAAATCTCATTGCCTTGCAATAATAGAAAAATTACAAACAGATAAAGAATCTATTATAATTACCAAAAGAGATAAGGAAGTAGCACAAATATTACCTATAAATACTAAAAAATCTCATTATTCGGTATGCTAAAAAACAAAGCCGAGATAAAAAGCGGATATATTAGAACCAGTAGAAGAAAAGTGGAATGCAGCACAACCTTTAAATGCATCTCGTCTAGTATAATATCCGACAATTTTTAAAAATCCCCCTGCGAAAGTGTTGGATTTCTGTAAATATACTCACATAACCATTGATTATTTCCTCAATATCCAATAAAATACTTTTTAAAATTTAAATATAAAAAGTATGTATAATACTGATGTTGTAATAATAGGCGCCGGTCCGGTTGGATTATTTGCAGTTTTTCAAGCAGGAATGCTTGGCATGAAATGTCATGTTATTGATGCACAAGAAGTTATCGGCGGTCAGTGTATTACCCTATATCCTGAAAAGCCTATTTACGATATACCGGCATATCCTAAAATTGCAGCAGAAGAGCTAATAAAACAGTTAGAACTTCAAGCAGCTCCTTTTAACCCTATATATCATTTAAATCAGCAAGCTATAGAGCTAAATAAACAAGATGATTTTTTTGAAATTAAAACCTCAAAAAACACTCTTATTAAAGGCAAAGTTATTATTATTGCAGCAGGAGCAGGTTCATTCGGTCCAAACAAACCGCCCCTTGCGAATATTGAAGATTTTGAAAGCAAGTCGGTTTTTTATTTCATCAATGATAAAAGCAAATTTGCGGGTAAAAATATAGTTATAGCAGGCGGCGGGGATTCGGCTGTTGACTGGGCTATTTTTCTTTCAGATATTGCAAATAAAATATATTTAGTACATAGGCGGGATAAATTTACGGCAGCTCCTGAAAGCGTAAGGCAATTAAGGCATATTGCAGAAACCGATAAAATCGAGTTAGTAACCGGTTATCAATTAAATGCTTTAGATGGTAATAATGCTGAACTTCAATCGGTTATAGTTAAAGATTTACACAATAATACTCGCAAATTGGATGCCAATATATTACTACCTTTTTTTGGTTTAAAACAAGATTTAGGTAGCTTAGCAAATTGGGGTTTAAATGTTAAGCATCACCATATTGAAGTAGACTCTTCCTATTATCAAACTAATATAGAAGGTATTTACGCCATTGGCGATATTGCTCATTATGGCGGTAAGCTTAAGCTGATTCTTACGGGTTTTGCTGAAGCGGCAAGCAGTCTTCATCATGCTTATAGTAGAGTATTTGACGGCAAGGCTCTACATTTTGAGTATTCTACTACCAAATACGGGGAAAAGAAGTAAGAGCGTTACTAAATAAAGAGATCGTCATTGCGAGCAACCGTAGAGAGCGTGACAATCTCATGCAACAATAACAAACTCCTGAGATTGCTTCGTCAATTACTTACGTAATTTACTCGCAATGACGTTAAAACTGAACGGAGACAAAAATAAGAGTGAATAATATAATTGACGGTAAAGCATTAGCCAATGAGATACTAGCAGACTTAAAGCTAGAAATTCAAGAACTTATAAGCCAAACCAACGCTTCACCGAAGCTTGCTATAGTCCTAGTAGGCGATAATCCGGCAAGCATTATTTATGTAAGAAACAAAATAAAAAATGCACATAAAATAGGAATTTATACTTTATTAGTAAATCTATCTACTACTATTCATACTAATGATTTAATATCAAAAATCAATGAGTTAAACCTTGATAACAAGATTTCAGGAATTATAGTTCAGCTTCCTTTGCCAAGCTCCATAGATAAAAATAAAATTTTATCGGCAGTATCACCTTCTAAAGATATCGATGGTTTCCACCCTTTAAATGTCGGTTACTTACATAGCGGGATTAGTCAAAACTTTATTCCCTGCACTGCTCTTGGTTGTCTTGCAGTTATAAAAAAATACGAACCTAATTTAACCGGTAAAAACGTTGTAATTATTGGACGCTCAAATATAGTAGGAAAACCTTTAAGTGCTTTACTGTTAAAAGAAAATTGCAGCGTTACTATTTGTCATTCTAAGACACACAATTTAAGCTCTATTACTTCTAAAACCGATATTGTCGTTGCTGCAATAGGCTCACCTTTAAAATTAACTGCAGAATATTTTAATCCTGAATCTATAGTAATTGATGTAGGCATTAATAGAATTAGCGGCAATAAAATTATCGGTGATGTTGATTTTGAAAATGTTCAGTCTAAAGTAAAATATATTACTCCCGTCCCAGGCGGCATCGGACCGATGACTATTGCGTTTTTACTTAAAAATACGGTTAAAGCATTTAAGGATTCCTTATATACTCTTGATAAGTGAAAAGTAGATAGACGAAGTTTAATTTGAAACATTTGCAAGTTCTACATAATTTCTTACATTATCTTGCATATATTCTAAATCTTGATCGGTTAAATATCTAACAACTTTTGCAGGGGATCCCATCCATAATTCTTGAGATTTAATTCTCTTCTTTGGCGAGATAAGACTTCCTGCAGCAATAAAAGCATATTCTTCTATTACTGCATAATCCATTATCGTAGCACTCATACCGATAAAAGCATTATTATGTATTGTACAGGCTGAATAAGAGAGAGATGACCGATAGTTATATTATCGCCTATTTCTACCGGTCCGTTAAATCTTGAAGTATGAATTACACTACCGTCTTGTACGTTAGTATTATTTCCTATTTTTATTGATTCAACGTCGCCGCTAAGAACCGTATTAAACCAAATGTTTGAATTACTACCTATTTCAACATCTCCTATTAAAGAGCTGCTTTCGGCAATATATGCACTTTTATCGATTCTTGGCGTAACTCCTTTGTAAGGGATAATGAGCATTAATTATAATCTACCCAAGAAATATTACCGTCTTTACGATAATAAACTATATTGATACGATCATTATTTATATTTTTAAATACTACTGCGGGTAAATCTTCTAAATCCATTTTCATTACCGCTTCTTTTACTGATAATTTTAATATTTCTACAGGCTTTTCAGCGATAATTGCCGGATTATCATTATCTTCGGCGTTAGAGGTTTCACTATCAGATTGCGGATTAATAATATATTTGGTACCTTCGTAAGCAATTTCTGATATTTTTACTTTACCCGCATGATGATTTTTGAATTTTGATTTATATTTTCTAAGCTGTTTTTCTAGTTTTGACATAGCTTTATCAAAAGCTACATATATATCGCTACAACTATCATTACTTTTGACTATATTATGTTTACCTGAGCCATATTTTACTATAATATCACATTTAAAGTTAATGCCCTCTTTTGAAAAATGTATATCTATATTTATTATATCGGTAAAATATTTTTTAATGACTTGCGTAGCCCTCTCTTTTGAATATTCTTGTAAATTATTACCGATAGAAATATGTTGACCTGAAACTGAAATAATCATAAATAACCTTTATAATCTGAAATAATTAATATAATAGGCGTTACTAAGTAACACCTATACAATTAATTTATATTTAGAGTGATTTCAAGTTTTATTACAAATTAATTTATTTAAACTTTAGCCGTAGAGTTTAGGACGCTTATCCTTATTTTGTTGCGATTCAATTAGTTTTTCAGCAGTCTTGCTTACATAATTAGGCTCAATGCCGATTTCTAAGCAGGTAGCATTAAAATTTTTATTATTTTCAAAAAGCCATTTTTTAGCGTTATATTCTGCTTTTGTTGCCTCTTTCTTGGTAGAAGTATTAGTTGCATCATTATTGCCTGCATAATAATAGCACTTCTAAGAGCAATATCAGTATAGGATTATAAAGTTTAATACACTCAAAAGGAGTAGTTAATTTAATGACATATGGTTTAGTCATATAAAACCTCCAATCATTATTAATAAAGTAAGATTTAGTTAATATAAATGTAACCAATAGGTTTTTCTTTTTTAACAAAGTCCTTAAAAAGTATAATAATTTTCAAGGCTTCAACTAGTAGTGACTAATTTGGATTAATAGAGATATCTAGTAATTATAATATTAGGAATAAGCTATAAAATCTAAACGTTAGGTGGTTCTCTGTATATTTTTTGATAAAATACGATATTTTACTCTTGCAGAAATAGAAGAATTGTTATATACATTGTTATCTTTTATGTATACTCAAATGATTTCAAGAATTGAATTTTATTTTGAGAGGTGAGCACCCGCAGCCTATACTTAATAGATGAGGATGCGAATCCTTGATAAAATGAAAGAGCAATGCTTAAAAGCAGAAGAGTATATAAGGGGGTGTAGCTCAGTTGGTTAGAGCATCTGCCTGTCACGCAGAAGGTCGCGGGTTCGAGTCCCGTCACTCTCGCCAAGCCCTTTCAGGGTTTCGGGATTTCCCGTCGTTTTCTAAAAAATCCATATGCGCCTTTTGTTTTAATTGTTATATTAAACTATTTTAAATTCCGAATTTTAAATATTATAAAAAACTAACTTTGTATATTCCTTAAAGCAACCTCAACTCATTTATTTGCACTTTTAGTTAAATTTCTATTGTATTCTTAAAACTTCTTATTATGATTCTATCTATAAGCTCATTTTGAACAAAATATTAAAATTTATAGAATTTAATAAGAATGTAATTATGTTTAGATGGTTTCAACCCTCAAATCAAGAATTAATAAGAACTATACAGCAAGAAAATACCGCAGAAGCACAAAAATTAATTGCCACAATGGATATTACTGAATTAAGTAAAGTTAGGGATATTTATATTAGCAGGGCTATTTGCAGCATCCGTACCGATATTTTGAGTTACATTACCGTCACCTATAAAATTCAATGTACCGCCTACACCGCCGGTGCTAAGTACTGCTCCATTTGCTCCTACGATACCTGTTACCGTTCCATCACCTGCAAATATTAACTTACCGCTTCCATCTCCGGCAGTAGTTGTCACTGCTCCGGTTAGCGTAGCCCCATCTGCTAAAGCTAAGATAGAGCCATTCTTATTTAAAGCTACGGGAGCAAATACATTAGCTGAGAACGTAATGGGGTTTGCGCCGATATTTACGAGTTTTAAGCTGCTGCCGTTAGCTCCAATCGTACCGTTAACATTACCGCTTTGTATTGTCAGTGTTCCTTGGTTATTTGCAGAGGTCGTAACTGAACCAACCAGCTATTTACTATTAACTCACCATCTGCTCTAAATAATATGTTACCACCCACTCCTAGGTCTAAAGCTTGGTTAAATGTTACCTACTCCGTACTTATTCATACTAAGTAACTTCGTAAATACCGTATTATCGACTACGACATCACCTGCTCCGTCTACTATGAAATTCTTAAGGCGATGGGTAGTATTATTCTGTCCTATAGTATAAGGTCCACCGTTATTTGCTATAGTTAGGTATTTTGTGATTGCTCCTATTCTCACTATTCCATATTCATCATTGCCAGATTTGTTTAAATTATTATATAAGGTAAATTGCCTATCATTTATGTTACTAGTATTCACTAAATCTAATTCTGAATTTAGTCCTTCAAATATTATCTTAGCACCGTTTATATTACCCGTAACCGTTGTTATATCGTCATCTAAATTAAGTACGGACGTATTACTTTGTAAATTAATATTAGTAGCTTTTAATATTGTAGAATTAAGTTAAAGGAATTTCTCAATGACAGTTGGAAAACAGAAAGATAAACTAAGCTGTCTTGTCTTTTATTGTAGACATGGATTTTACTACCTCGGATAAGCCGCTTTGAGTAGCTGCCGCAGTAGTAGCAACATTACTGTGTCACCCCCATGGGGTCCATAAAAACAATAAAAAATACTAAAATTATTAGTATTTTTAACTGGATCCTGTGATGACAGAGGTGAAATTGATCCACGCAATAATATAGTCAATTCAGCCCAATTTAGTGACAGGTGTAAGGAAGAAAGCCTATAAATAATAGGCGAGTTCAAGATAGTCAGGAATGAAGCAAGAAAAATCGCATTTTGATTGAAAAGTCAAAAAGAATTACTTTACTATAGCTTGCATTAATTTAATATAATATATGATATTTTGACTATTAACAAATCTCTATTTATTTATCGGTGTTTCTACCAAAGCATGCTTAAGTACTTGATCAATATTTGATACAGATATAATTTCTAGGCTTTCTTTTATATTCGGCGGCATATCTTTCAAATCTTTGACATTCTCTTCAGGAATCAACACGGTTTTAATACCTCCCCTACTTGCAGCAAGTAACTTCTCTTTAAGACCACCTATAGGTAAAACATTGCCTCTTAAAGTAATTTCACCGGTCATTGCTACAGTACGATGTACGGGTATTTTAGTCATCAACGAAACAATAGTCGTAAATAAAGCACAGCCGGCAGACGGTCCATCTTTTGGAATAGCCCCGGCCGGTACGTGAATGTGAATATCAAAATCTTTATAATTATCGTACCTTAATCCAAAATTTGTTGCTCTGCTTCTAAAACAACTATAGGCAGCCATTGCCGATTCTTTCATAACATCACCGAGTTTTCCGGTGGTCTTTATTTCACCTTTCCCTGGAAATGCTAAAGCCTCTATAGTTAAAAGCTCTCCGCCTACTTCAGTGTAAGCCAGTCCCGTGGTACTTCCTATTTGATCTTCTTTCTCGGCAAGCCCGAAATTATATTTCTTAACTCCTAAAAATTCTTCAAGATTATTACTATCTATGGCGATATGCTTAACACTTTTATCTGCTAAAATCTGCTTTAATGCTTTTCTAGTTAATGCCCCTATTTCACGCTCTAAAGCTCTTACACCTGATTCCTTGGTATAATATCTAATTAAATCCAAAATTGCCGTCTCGGATATAGTAATTTCATCTTTTTTGATTTTATGCATTTTAAATTGTTTTGGAACTAAATAATTTCTGGCAATTTGGAGCTTTGCTTCCTCTACATAACCGGAAATATATATTTTTTCCATTCTATCACTTAAAGCTCTAGGTACATCATGAGAGTTAGCAGTAGCAATAAATATTACATTTGATAGATCATATTCTACTTCTAGATAATGATCAACAAAGTGACTATTCTGCTCAGGGTCTAATACCTCAAGCAAAGCGGATGCCGGATCACCTCTAAAATCAGAACTCATTTTATCGATTTCATCAAGCAGCATTACAGGATTACTAGTCTTAACTTTCTTAAGTTGACCTAAAATTTTACCGGGCATTGATCCAAGGTAAGTTTTTCTATGCCCTCTGATTTCTGCTTCGTCTCTAACACCGCCGAGCGCAAGTTTAGTATATTTTCTGCCCATTCCTTCGGCAATAGATTTTACAAGTGAAGTTTTACCGACCCCTGGCGGACCTATTAAACATAATATAGGTCCTCTAATTTTACTTGAACGCTGTAATACCGCTAAATATTCTATAATTCGTTCTTTAACTTTTTCGAGTCCAAAATGGTCACGATTTAAAATTTGCTCTGCTTGGTTAATATCTATTTTGCTATTATCATACTTACCCCAAGGCAGGCTAAGCAATGTCTCAAGATAGTTACGCGTTACTCCCGACTCCGCTGACATTTGATTCATGGTACGGAGTTTCTTAAGTTCAGCCTTAGCTTTTTCTTTTGCTTCTTTTGATAATTTTAAACTTTTAATTTTTTTCTCAATATCGGCAAGTTCTGATTTATCTTCATCAAGCTCTTTTTGAATAGCTTTCATTTGTTCGTGCAGATAATAATCACGCTGCGTTTTTTCGATTTGCTTTCTTACTCTTTGCTGCAATGCCTGCTCGGTTTCTGAATTTACTATATTGGAAGTAAGCGTACTAATAACCGTAGTGATACGCTTAAAAGGACTAGTTTCTTCTAATAAATGCTGTTTTGCCTCAAGTGAAGTTATCAAATGTGAGGCTAATATATTTATAATATTTATGAAATTAGTGCTATTACTTATTGCTTTATTGATAGTTTCAATAATTTCTGCATTAACTTTCTTATCATTAATCGCATATTTACTAAATAGTTGTACTGCATTATCAACGAGTGAACGCATGTTATTAACGTCCAATATTTCTTCATCCGGAATAATTTCGTAATTTGCTTCAAAAGCTTCCTCGCCTTTGATATTGCTTAGCTTTACTCTTGCTACTGCTTCTATTAAGATTTTTGCCGTATTATTAGGCAGCTTCACTATTTGGATAATCTTGGCAAGTATAGCTGTGTTATAAAGTTCGTGTGTACTAGGGTTTTCTTGATCAAATTTTTTCTGTAAAGTTACTAAAATATATTTACTATTATCTTCCTCGGAAATGGTAGTACGAGAGAGTGCTTGCAGAGATTTTTGCCTACCCACAAAAATAGGAGCAATTACTCCCGGGAATACTACTATATCTCTCAGTGCCATTAACGGAAGGGATTTTTTGTTCATCAATTAAAACCTTTTAAAATTTCTAATTATTAACTATATAATATAGTATCAACCTGATTTCAAGCTACCATTATTAATTATATTTATGAATTTATTATTACAACCTCCTCAAAATGTAGCAGCCGCACATAATAGAATAAAACAATATCTACATTTAACTCCGATCGTTCACTCTGAAAGCTTAAATGAGATGCTCGGTCATGAGATTTTTTTTAAGGTTGAATCATTACAAAAAACCGGTGCATTTAAAGTTAGAGGCGTGTTAAATCATTTATTAGAATTAAAAGAGCAAGGAAAATTACCTGATAAAATAGTCGGTTATAGTACGGGTAACCATGGAATCGGTCTTGCTTATGCGAGTAAATTATTCGGTATTAAAACAAGGATTTATTTACCGTTAAATACTTCAAAAGTAAAACAGCAAGCAGCTCTTTATTACGGCGGTGAAGTTATATATACATATACTCGACAAGAAGCGGAAGAAAAAGCAAAAGAAGATGAAAAGCAAGGATTTTACTATATGCATCCTTCCGATAGTGATTCTACAATAGCAGGAGCAGGCACGTTATGCTATGAAGCATTACAGCAGCTAGATTTTAGTCCTGATGCTATTTTTGCCTCTTGCGGCGGCGGCGGTTTAATTTCCGGCGCATATCTTGCCAAGGAATTAATATCACCGACAAGCTTGTTAATAGGTTCAGAACCTGTAAATGCCAATGATGCTTATTTATCTGTTAAAGATAATAAAACATATAGATTTAACTATGCTCCGAATACTATTGCGGACGGTCTTAAAACCTTGAGTGTATCAGCTCGTACATTTGAATATCTGAAAAAACTTGATGATTTTTATTTAGCAGAAGAATATGAAATATATTACTGGACGGCGTGGCTTACTCATTTACTTAAAGTAATATGCGAGCCGTCAAGTAGTATAAATATGGTTTCAGTGGTAAATTTTTTAAAAACACAATCCAAACCTCAAAAATTACTAGTACTAATCTCAGGCGGTAATATCGATCCTATTCTTTATAATGAATTATGGAAAGAGGAGTATTTAAGCATCTCACCTAAATCTTTATGTTCTGATGTCATTTCTGCGAAAGCAGCAATCTAGTAACCTTTAATGTCATACCGCGACTTGATCGCGGTATCTTAGGACTCAGCTGGTGATACAAGACCCTGTGGTCACGCCACGGGGTGACAATAAAAAATCTAGATTTCCGCTTTCGCGGGAATGACATAGCAGCAATGTAACAAAGCCTCCTCACAATGATGAAGTTATATTAAAATTTAACCCTTTCTTCTTACTGCTTCTTGATTTTTAGTAGAAGTATTAGGAGTGATTTGCGGAGGTTTTATATTAGAACTTCTTAGTTTTATTGAATCTTCAAATATGGTTTTATCAAATGCTATTGGATTGATTTTTCTGAGTTCCGCTAAATTAAAATTATTAACTTGTTGCGGTTGAACTATAATAGGCTCACCCGTAACAGGAATTAAATTTTTAAATTCAGGATTAGTTGCTACTTTATCTTTATTTTCATTTAAAAATTTTGTTAGACCTGCAGTAATTTCAGGATTTGTTAAAGCGTTTGAAAAGATTTTATCATTAATTGTCTTCACTACATATCCATCACTCAGAGTAATATATTTATCTACAACTTTTCCTAATCTTTCTTCCAAATAGTTTCTACCTGTAAATATCTGCTTAAATTTTTCCCATAAAGAAGTACCTCTATCATTAATATCTTTTAATTCAGTGGCTATTTTAGTACTATTCTCCGTTAGATAAGTAGAATCTAACTTATTTAATTCCCTTATTATTTCAGGATTCTTTATGCCTGATGAGTTAGTAAGTATAATAGTTTGTTCTAATTGCTTACTAATTTTATGATTTTGTTCTAATCTATTACTAATCTGCTGCACCGTATAAGTGGCTGCCTTTTGTAATGCCTTAAATTCCACTTGAGATAATTGATTTACTCTTGGGATAAACTGCTTACTATCTTCATTAAATTTCTGGTTTTTATCTCCTTGAATAATAAATTTTTCATATTTCTCAAGTTTGTCTGGAGTGTTTTTAGGATCTTGTTTTAAGATTTCTATAGCTTGATCTTTTACAGCCTGTGCATATTGCTCTTTAGGTATAGACTTTCCGCTTACGGCTATTAATGCTTCTTTAGTTGCTCTTATAGGATTGGCAAAGATTTCTTCTTCATCTTCTATACCCATCAATGATAATTCATCAAAAGGTCCTCCTTTATTTAGAGGAAGTACAAAACCCTTAAGTGCTGCTTCAGCCCTTGCGACATCAAACTTTAGCTTATCTGCTGCACTAGGCATTAGTTTTGTATCTTGTCCTAAATTGATATGCAAGTTATCTACTAATTTTTGTATATCTTTATTTTCTACAACTTCACTAATAATTTTACTGGCAAGTACTTCAAGCGTACTAGTGATATATTCTTCAGATTGTAAATATTGTTGAATAGGATCGGTAGTAACAATATTTTTATTCAAAGTATCTAATCTACTATCTACGTTTTTTATATCCACTATTTTAGCTTTTACTGCAGCCAATATCTCAGTCACTTCATCGTTTTTTTTAATAGTATTATCTATATTAGTTATAATCTTTACCATATAATACTCATTATTAAGTTATTTGATATAATGAACTAAAATTATCAAACTTTTTAAAAATTCGCAACTATATTATCATATAAATCACTACTTACTACGCTCTGACTGTTGCCCACTCTCTCTACTTTTATTAAGGTTTTCAACATGAGATATAGGGGTTGTGATATAGAAGACTTATATAGCCTTGGAATATTGTTTTATTTTGCTTTACAATATTTGGTGCTTGTTTTTCTCTTTGTAGTTCTTCCGACAAATTTTTTGTTTCTATATGTAGACTATTACTTTTTTCAAAGTTAGCAAATGCTTTATCTATATTTTTTTGAGCATAATCCGTACCGGTAAAAACTGCTACTATTCTTTGCCATAGCTTAGGTTTGGTTACTCTTTGTAATTCTAATGCTATACTTTCTCCCCATCCGTGTTCCGTAAATATCCAGGATTTAACTCTGCTAATACTCTTTTAGTACTGTTAACAAGTGCAGGATTGCTGCTCTCAAGTAATGGGGCAAAATTCTTGATAATTTCTTTACCTTGCTCTATCATTTTTTCAGGCGGTAGTTTACTTATTGCTGGTAATATAAAGTTTTAATTATATTATAGGCTCATTTACTCCTAACTCATTAATAGACGATAAAGCTTTTGCTTCTTTTTCATTTATTTGAAAAGTAATTTTAAAAAATTCAGCTATTTTTAATGCTGCTTGTGTTAATGCTGCTACTTGTTTTGGATCATTAATTTGCTCTTGTTTATCAAGTTTAGGAGTAGTATTTTTAGTAAGAAATTTTCTGTAGTTACCTAATGTTGTTTCTGAAACATTTTCTTTAAGGTTATCTAATGTTTTATCTATTAATTTCTCTCTATATTATTCTTTAGATATTGTTTGGTTAGCTAATTCTAACATAGCTTTTTCTAATGGTTTTTTAATATCCATCACTTCATCTTCGCTTAAGCCATTACGTTTTTCGTCGTTCATCTGCTCTACTTGAGACTTACTTAAATCTATGGCAAAACCTTTTCAAGCAGCTGCATTTTTAGCATTTGCAACACTATATTTTCCTTTTTCCTCTTCCGACGAAATTAATTTAGTTACTTCATAATGAGTGTTATATATATGTCAGTTAAAGATTGAACTACATCATTTGGTAAATAATTAGTACTAAAAGGAGCAAACTGCGATTCTATTGCAGTAAAAATATTTTGTCTAGTAGCGGCAACATAGTTAAGAGGAGCAGCAGTATCTTTAAAAAATTTAATTTGAGTATTAAATTTACTATCAATACTACTTCTTATATTATCTAAAAATTTATTATATAATTCTTCTGTAACGCGAGTTTCGTATTAATAAAGCCTGACGATTTCCTTCAGGTTTATTAGCATCTTTAGCCATATCACTTCCTCTATTAATTATTATTAATTAAATTAAAGAATGCAAACCAATTTAAAATTTATGAATGCAAATTAATTAAAACTTATAAAAAGAATTGTATTTTTTCATAGAAGAGGTCCTGATCGTAATTTCATCAGGGATTTCGGTTATGAACCTTGAAGGGTAAGAACGGACTATTTCATAAAATATTTTTCTGCTTTCAGCATGAGTAATGTAGAGGTCTTTTTTGGCTCTCGTAATGCCGACATAAGCAATGCGGCGTTCTTCTTCTAAGCCTTTTTCGCCGTCTTCGTCTAGAGATCTTTGAGACGGAAATATACCCTCTTCCCAGCCCGGTAAAAATACCACGTCAAACTCAAGCCCTTTAGCTGCGTGCAGGGTCATTATAGTAACAGAGCCACCATAATTGGTTTCAAGCACTTCATTTTCCATAACTAAGCTTGAATGTTCGATAAAATCATGAACATCGTTAAATTCAGCAATAGCTCTAAGCATTTCGTTAATATTTTCGATTCTACCGAAGGCTTCTTCGGTTTTTTCTTCTTGAAGCATTTCAAGATAACCGGAATCATCAAGTATTGCTTTAACTACGTTTATTGGAGCATCTATACTAAATCTTTCGTACCAATTATCGATTTTAGTAACCAACTCTTTTAGAGTTTCATATGATTTTGCTTTAATCTCACCTATTTCTAGCATTTCTTTAATGGCTGCGAAATTAGAAATATTTCGCTCAAGTGCATAGACTCTAATTTTATTTAAGCTAGTTGCACCTATTGCCCTTTTCGGCACATTTATAATACGCTCAAGTGCTAGATTGTCATTTTGATTCAAAGATATACGGATATAAGCAAGCACGTCTCTTATTTCCATACGTTCATAGAACCGCAAACCGCCTATAATTTTATAAGGCATAGCACTATTTATAAACGCTTCCTCAAAACTTCTTGTTTGAAATCCGGCTCGTACTAATATTGCAATATTGCCGGCATTATACCGATCTTCTCGCACTAACTTATCTATTTCACCGGCTATATATCTTGCTTCTTCTTTATCACTCCAACAAGAGATAATTTTTATCTTTTCACCGCTTTCCCTATCCGTCCATAACGTTTTACCGTGACGGTTTTTATTATTATTGATAACATTGGAAGCAGCAGCAAGTATTGGCAAAGTTGATCTATAATTCTGCTCTAATTTAATAATTGTTGCGCCTGCAAAATCTTTTTCAAAACGTAATATATTCCCGACTTCTGCTCCTCGCCAACCATAAATAGATTGATCATCATCCCCTACACAGCAAATATTTTTATATAAACTTGCGAGCATTCTTGCCCATAAATACTGGACAACGTTAGTGTCTTGATATTCATCGATTAAAATATATCGATATTTTTCTTGATAATATCTTAGTATTTCAGGGTTTTTAATAAAAAGCTCATTATTATAAAGTAGCAAATCTCCAAAATCTAAAACATTAGAAATAAGTAAATTTTTCTGATATTCTTCGTATACAAGTTTTGCAACCCTCTGCAGCGGTAAATTAGTATCTGATACTGATAGTTTAGTTGGTAATAATCCTTGATCTTTCCATCTAGAAATTATGATATGTATTAATTTAGGAGCATATTTTTTAGTATCAATATCTTTTAGCTTTACTATATCTTTCACTAGTTTTAATTGATCATCATGACTAATAATAGTAAATCTATTATTTAAACCAAGATTTAAATGCTCAATCTGGTCACGTAATATCCTAGCTGCCATTGAGTGGAAAGTGCCTATATTAAGACCATAGCAATTAATTAGACTATTAACTCTTTCAGCCATTTCTTTAGCAGCCTTATTAGTAAAAGTAACGGCTAGAATATTTTGAGGTGAGGCTAAATTTTGGTGAATAATATTAGCTATTCTTGAGGTAAGTACCTTTGTTTTACCTGTCCCTGCACCTGCAAGCAATAAAAGCGGTCCTTCAGTGTGAAGAACTGCTTTTTGCTGCTCTGGATTTAATGTATGTATGAAATCTTGATTTTGCATTTGTTTTAAGGATGTTGTGCTATGGCTCTACTATGTCATTCCCGCAAAAGCGGGAATCCAGAAAAACATATAAAAACTTGTTTTTATATGTTTATTTTGTCAAAAATATGTATTTTGTATAAATATTAAAGTTATTTTTTCTAGATTCCCACTTACACGGGAATGACACTAAAGCATTAAAATATCACCTTATTCTTCTTAGATTTTTAATAATATACGAAATAGTAATTATCGGACTACAAATAATTATTTTAAATAACCTAAAATAAGAGCTTAAATTTCTATCTTCAATAAACCAATTATATAAATCATTTATAGGTTTAATCTCAGCAGGAATAATATATTGATCTTTAAATAATTCTTTTAAAACTCTTTTTGCCTGTTTTGCTTCTACTTTACGCTCTATTGTTAAGCTTTGATCATGTACTCGGTAGAAATATAAAGATTCCGGTATATGAGCAAATTTCGTAACAAGCCCAAGCCTTAGCCAATATTCATAATCATCCACTAACTGCATATTTTCATTATATCCACCTACTTGCCTTGCTAAATCGGCTCTATATAAAAAACATGCACCAACGCAATCTCTAATCGGTAAAAACTCAGGAGGTTCTTGATAAAGTCTTATTCCTACTTTACCGTGGTCATCGATCAAAGTATAATCAGTATATACAAGCCCTATCTCAGGTGAATTATCAAGTATCTTAACCATTTTTTCTAAAGCATTTTCATGGAAAAGGTTATCATCTGAAGTCCAAGTAAAATACTCCCCCTGGGCCTCTTTAAAAGCAATATTAAGACTTGCCGGTAATCTTTTATTGGTCTCATTTACTATTACCTTAATACGTGAATCCTGCTCTGCATATGTCCTAGCTACTATAACGCTATTATCTTTTGAGCAATCATCAATAATAATAAGCTCAAAGTCTTTAAAGCTTTGATTAAGGCAGCTCTCAATAGCAAAAGGTAATAGTTTCTTTCTATTATAAACTGGTAAAACTATTGAGATTTTTGGAAGATTACTATGCATGTCCTCCTAACATATCAAAAGTATTTAAACTATTAATTATATTTTCTATTAATTCTGATTCTTCAGATTTACATCCATCTTCAAGGATTAATAATATATTGCTTAAAGCATTATTAAGCATTTTGGGTATTATAGTATTTTGCTCTTCAAACCTTTTCATCAAAGGATCAACATATTCAATTGTTAACGATTCTTTATATTGATCTAATAGCTCGGCAAGACAATCAGATACTGCCCATAACAAAAGATCAGCTCCTTCATTATCTATTAAATCAAATACTTCATAAATTTTTTCAATTTGTACTTCAATATTATCTACAAGCACTGGCATAATTTTTACTATTTATTACTTAGATTATTATATTTTCTATGTCATTCCCGCGAAAGCGGGAATCCAGAAAAAATAATCTTAATACTGCTACAAAGAATTATATTTTTTATATTCTTTACTAGATTCCTGCTTTCGCAGGAATGACATAAAAGGAACCGTGCGGGCATTCTTAATGCTGTAAATTTATATATTTCGTATTTAGATATTCAAATATCCCTTCAAATGAGCCTTCAACTCCAAAACCTGAAGCTTTACGTCCTGCAAAAGGTGCTTTTGCATTTGCAGGTAACGGGTCGTTAATCGATACCATACCAAAATCAAGCTTAGACGCTATCATTTGTACCACAGATATATTATTTGAATATACATATCCTTGCAAGCCGTATTCGGTATTATTTGCACGTTCTATTACTTCATCCAAATCTTTAAATTTATAACCAGCAACTACCGGACCGAATATTTCTGTTCTAAAGATATCCATATTATCCAAACAGTCAATAATAATAGTAGGCTCAATAAAATTATCAACAGCTTTACCGCCGCAAATTAATTTAGCTCCTTTACTTTGTGCATCAGCGAGTAACTTTTGTATTTTTGCTATGGCAGCAGAATTAATTAACGGACCTAAATCCGATTCCTTATCAAATCCGTCACCGGCTTTAAACTTAGTAAATTTAGCCTTTAGAATTTCTATAAATTTTTCATATATAGATTCTTCTATAAATATTCTGTTAGGTGAAGTACAAGACTGTCCACTATTTCTAGTTTTAGCGATTACTAAATCACTTACTACTTTCTCTAAATCATTATCTGCCGTTATAATGAAAGGAGCATTGCCGCCAAGTTCCAAAGATAAACGTTTTAGAGTATTTGCGGCATTTTGATATAGAATTTTACCGACATTTGTAGAGCCGGTAAATGATAATTTCCGAAGCCTAAAATCTTCACACAAAGCCTTACCTATAATATCTGAACTACCTGTAATTACATTAAATACTCCGGCAGGCAAACCGGCATCGCTTGCAAATTTCGCAAGTACTAAAGCTGATAGAGGCGTAAGACTTGACGGTTTTAATATAACGCTACAACCCGCAGCTATTGCAGGTACTACCTTGCGAGTAATCATTGCATTTGGAAAATTCCAAGGAGTTATAGCAGCAGACGGTCCTACAGGCTCATATTGCGTAACAATTTTATGAGTTTTACTATTACCGGGTTTGATAGTCGAATGAATATTATGTATAGCATATGTATACCAATCAATAAAAGAGGCTCCATATAAAATTTCTTTTTTTGATTCAGCAAGTACTTTACCCTGCTCTAGGGTTAATATATGACTTAACTCCTCAATATTTTCGATTACTAAATTATACCATCTTCTAAGAATCGCTATTCTCGCTTCAAATGAGCTTTGTGACCATGAAGAAAAACTAGTCACCGTATTATTAATCGCTGAATTAATCTCAGATAATCCCAAATTCGGAACTGTAGCAATTTCTTTTAAGGTCGCAGGATTAATAACGGATATTTGTTGCCCAAACTCTATAAATTCACCGTTTATATAATTCTTTCCCGTAATGTTTTTAAGTAAGTGCATATATTTCTCATTACCTGCGTGGATACTAAAATCGTCATTGCGAGCGAACATTGGCGTTGTTGCATAGCTCTAAATAATTATCTTTAACTCCTTTAATATTTCCCCATGCATACTCAATAACCTCAGATGAAATATCAGAGTAATATTTTTTCTTAGGATTTATTAATTGTGACTCTAAAGAGATCACAGCTGAGAGAAATACTTTTTCTAAGTTATTTTAAATAACCGCCTTTATTAAGATTTATATTTGCTAACAGCCAACCGTCATCTCCATTAAAAATCCAATTCTGATGTAACATTGAGTCAAAAGTAAAATTTTTAAATATATTAGTAGTTGTAGGCTTATCAGTAGCTAACCTAATATCAGGAGCCTTTATCACTTGATCATATCTAACTCCGGTTATTTCTAGCTCTGTAAATTTTACACTTTGGCTATTTGGATAAAAATGATTTAAGTAAAATTTTATTGCAGAATATATTAAAAATTTTTGTGAAAATGCGGCTTCTTCTAGCTCTATTTCTAAATTAGCATTTTTCAATGCTTCTAAATTTTATATGCTAAAACTACCTCGTCTAACAATTTCATAAGTAATGGATATGTATCAATATTTTGTTTTGGTGGTGGTTATTATTTATTATGTTCCAAGTCATTATATTTGTACCTAATTAAATTAATACACAATGACTATAATAAGTGTCTTACTGAATGCAACAATTTTTTATTAATTTTTATTAACTTATATGTTAATTTACAGCTAAAAAATCTAAATTATTTATTTAGAAATGTTTCAGCCTCAAGAGCCGCCATACAACCTGTTCCTACAGCAGTTACTGCTTGTCTATAAATTTTATCCTGAACGTCACCAGCAGCAAAAACACCTTCTACACTAGTTCTAGTAGTGCCTGACTTCGTGATGATATAATTATCGTCATCCATTACAATTTGTCCGGTAAATAGCCCCGTATTCGGTGCATGCCCAATAGCTATAAATACACCGCTACAATTCAATAAACTAATCTCTTTGGTGTGAACATTTTGAATTTTAACTCCGGTAACGGATTTTGGTTTATTGTTACCTACAATCTCATCTACTACATGATCCCAAATTACTGATATTTTAGGATTTTTAAATAATCGATCCTGCAATATTTTCTCAGCTCTAAAACTATCTCTTCTATGCACTATAGTGACTTTGCTAGCATGATTGGTTAAGTATAAAGCTTCTTCTACTGCACTATTTCCTCCCCCTACTACAACTATTTCTTGATTCTTAAAAAAGAAACCATCGCAAGTAGCACATGCCGAAACACCAAAACCACGAAATTTCTGCTCTGAAGCTATACCAAGCCATTTTGCTTCCGCACCGGTACAAATTATTATGCTCTCCGCGTCATATTCATTTCCTGCTCCTGTAAATACTTTAAAAGGTCTTTTTGATAAATCCACCTTTTCTACGTAATCACTAACAATTTCCGTACCGACATTTTTAGCTTGCATAGACATCTGCTCCATAAGCCAAGGTCCTTGCACCGTTTCCGCAAATCCTGGATAGTTCTCAACATCGGTGGTAATTGTAAGCTGCCCACCTGGCTGCATACCACTTATTAATATTGGTTTTAAAGCAGCTCTAGCTGTATAAATAGCGGCACTTAAGCCCGCAGGTCCTGAACCTATTATTAGTACTTTAGTAGTAATTTTCATAATTATTATTTATTAATTTAAATGATGCCTATGTCATTCATGCGAAAGCAGGAATCCAACAAAACATATAAAAAACAGTTTTTTATATGTTTATTTTATTAAATATGTAATTTTTGTCCCAAGATTAAGGTTATTTTTCTGGGATTCCCGCTTCCGCGGGAATGACATCCTGAACGTTCGTACAACACAAGGTCACACAATCTAAGACTTCTTTTCTAACCAAGATTTGACATAGTTAATTTCTTCAGGGTTCATTAGAGAAGGAGCATGACCAGCATATTTTATTTCATAAAGATCAAAAATTTTTGTTTCTTTCATCTTTTTAATAGTAGATTTTGTTAAAATTTGAGATTTCATCCCATGAATTACTAATATTCTACATTTTATTTTATTCCATACAGACCATAGATTAATATCTTCTTCCTGGTTACTAACATTTTTCATTCCTTTTGTTATAGCAGGATCATAATTCATTTTATATTTTCCGCCGAATGTAGAAATTACACTATATTTTGTTAAATAATCCCAATCTTCTTCATCTTTAATACCGCTTTGTGCATAAATAAGTTTTAAATGCTCTTTTGCACTAGCCAAATCATCTAAGAGTATCGTTTTTTTAGCATAACCTCCAATTTTAATTAAAGGAGCAGCATCAATAAACGCCCCTATATCATTTAATATTAAGGCTTTAAAAATATTTTTATATTTACTGGCAAGTACCATACCTATAATACCGCCCATTGAAGTACCAAGCCAAATAGGATTTTTGATATTTAGCCTTTTTAAAAAAAATAACGTATCTTTAATATAAGTCGTATAGTTATAATGATTAGCTTTTTTAAAATTTTCGCTATCACTGCGACCGGGATAATTTATTGCAATTACTCTATAATTTTTACTCAACTCTTTAGCTATTTTATCAAAATCATGAGCATTGCTAGTTAAACCGTGAGCACATACTATTATATTTTTATTTTTAGAATCACCGAATTCCACATAAGAAATTTTATGTTTCGGTATATATTGAAGAGGTAATAAATTAATATAGGGACCAATTTTTATTGAATTAATTTTCATATGAACCTATTAATACCAATTTAGAATAAAT
Source organism: Rickettsia massiliae MTU5 (assembly GCF_000016625.1). Classification (NCBI taxonomy): domain Bacteria; kingdom Pseudomonadati; phylum Pseudomonadota; class Alphaproteobacteria; order Rickettsiales; family Rickettsiaceae; genus Rickettsia; species Rickettsia massiliae. The sequence goes on along the minus strand of NC_009900.1, from coordinate 620,458 downwards.
TTAAAAAAATCATTGTCATCATGTTATTAATTTAAGTCACTTAAAAATATACTGACCATGGTCGGCATATATATAACTACAAAAAGCAAAGATAAAAACACAGTAGCTGCAACTTTTTCAGGGTAAAATTTCTGTAAATTCGCTATAACTATAGTATTTGCTGCGAGTGGTGCCGTAGAAAGTAGTTTTAGGGCATTATAGTAATCATTGTTATACCATTTTGTTACAAAATGATCAAACATGATAAATAACCCTACTCCCAAAGGATAGAATAGAAATTTAGCAGCAAAAGTAGCAAGAGTAAATTTGATATCGACTTCAAATTTTTGTAGAGACGAAAGAGCAAGACCCACCATCACCATACCGAGTATCGAAAAAGAACCTTTCATATTATATATAAAATCATCTAAAAAATCCGGTAAAGTAAAACCGCAAAAACTAAATAAACATCCCAAGAAAAAAGCGTTTAAAATCGGTAATTTTACTACTTTTAATATACTATCGGTGGTATTAGCAAAGCTCCTCATACAAATATAAAAGCCGACGGAACATTCATAAATATTCACTCCTATAACAGCCATCATGTAAATACTTAATGTATAATCATCAAAAAGTGCTGCAGCTATAGGCAACATAAAATACCCGCCATTTGCCGTACCTGCAGACAAAGCTATAATATTACGTGTATGATCCTGCCAAAATTTACCAAAAAAATAATAAGAAAAGAGCGATAAGAGTGTTGCAATTACAAATGTTACGACCGTAACGCTTAATGCCGAAAATGTTAAGGTTGTACTAGCAGGTATCGTAAAAAATACTATAGGCGATATAAAATAGAATAGTAACGAAGAGATACTATCTCTTTCAACATTTGAATATTTACCTGCTAAAAATCCTATTACTACACTTAATAATACCGAAACGGTTTTAAAAAAAACTATACTAAAGATTATCATGTAATGAGCTAAAGATATAATTACTTATAATATATGAGGTTTTATTTTTTTTTCACTAAATTTTGTAAAGATTTTTACTTCATCAGACCAAAATAAATTTCTAATTGAAATTTTAAAAATCTTATGTTATTTAAGGTATCTAATGTAATATAAAATTTTCATATTATTTATGCAAAATCTATTATCCTTATTCATTTTTTTGTTTAAATATCTATTCTAATCCTATGCCACTTGGTCTTGAATTAAATAACACTACCAATATAGATCTAACAAAAAAATACAAAATCATCAATAAAGAACCTAATTATTGGCAAGGATATAATTATTATATAGAACCAAATACAAAAACTATATCTAAAGCTTTAGTGATATGTAATGATTTTAATGTAATAGAAGCCGTTATTTTTAACTATAGATCAAAATAAATTTGAAGAGTTTTATAACATTTTAAAAGATAAATATAGTTTAGAAGAAGAAAATGATAAAGTGGTTACTTTCAAGGATGGTGAATGTGTAATCATACTTGAATCTTCTGAATTAAATACCGCAATGGAACTTGTATATATAACAAACGGTTTTTATAAAGAATTGTTAAACAAACTAGATAAAGAAGAAAAATTAGAGCAAGAACAGATGAAGAGATTGCTGTAATACTTGATCGGTATTGCTCACGTGGAGTCATATGTCATTCCCGCGGAGGCATTGTTGCGTGGATACCTATGTCATTCCTGCGAAAGCAGGAATTCAGAAAAAAGTATAAATACAGCAAATTTTTGAAATTAAAAGCTCGATTCATCTCGCTTTATGCTGGATTCCTGCTTTCGCAGGAATGACATAAGGAATAACACACGAAGCTACTTTGGAAATTACAGGCATATGTAAATTATATTTTTTTATCAAATCCAAAACTAATTTTAATGCTTCTCTTCCCTCTACTAGCTCTTTATATTCCTGTAAAAATTTCTTTTTATCGCTACTAATTCCAAGTTCATAACCAAATTTTGTATTACGTGAGCCTAACGAATAACAAGTAAGCACTAAATCGCCTACCACTCCCACTTCTAGTAAAATATCAGAATTTTTTTGCATACCACCTAAAGCTTGCGATAAAATAGCAATTTCTTTTAAGGCAGCTACTATAAGCGTTGCTCTTGCATTTTCGCCCTGCTTTCTTGCTAAATCAATCCCGCTTTTAATAGCAAAAATATTTTTTAAAGCTCCTGCTACCTGTAATGTTACAATATCGCTTGACACATTAGTAGTAAAAATTTTTGCACTTAGGTTATAAGCTATTTTATTTGCTATATCTATATCTAAACTTGCAATACTTGCCGAAGCAGGTAAATTTTTAGCAAGTTCTTTTGCTAGATTCGGACCTGCAAAAAACGCTGTAGGGCTATGCGGTAATAGAGTTTTTAACCTATCTGAAAATAATGCGGTAGGATTACGGGCAAAGCCTTTTGTTGCAATTAGAAGAGTATTGTCTTTAGAAATGCTGTGAGTTTTTAATAATTTTATTGAGTCATCAAAAGCGTAAGACGGCACTGCAATAATAATTAGTTCAAAATCCTTAATTATATCTAAGTTTGTAGTAGCCTGTAAATGAGCAGGTAATTTAATATCCCCTAAATATTTTATGTTAGTTTTGTTATGTAAAATTTCCTTTGCTATTGCCTCATCACGTAAAAATAAAGTAACGTTATTACAGTTTTGTGCTGCTAAAGAAGCAAGGCTAGTACCGAAACTCCCTCCCCCATAAACCGCAATATTTTTAAATTTGTTCATGTGCTTATTTTTTCTTTGTCACTTGCAGGTTTGTAGGTATCGTTGCTTGGCTTGTTTATGTCATTCTCACGAAGGCGGGAATCCAGTAAAACCATATCAAACCTTGTTTTTATATGGTTTTTTTATCAAATATGTAATTTCTGTATCAATATTGAAGTTGTTTTTCTGGATTCCCGCTTCCGCGGGAATGTGACATCGAGCGAATTTCTCGAGCCATAAAACAATACCTACTCACAATAACAATTTCTCTACTCCACAGCTTTCTCAAGATTTACTATTATAACGGGTGACTTATTAATTTCTTGTTTTAAGGTTTTACGGATTGTTCCTTTTATTGCCTCGATTACTTGTTCATCCGACAATGCTTTTTTAGCCTGTTTATTTTGAATAGTAACAAGTTCTTTAATGTCGTTTTTAATGAGGTTAACTAATGCCATATCCTCTTTCGGATCAAGCAACCCGGGCATAGACAGCATTGGGTTTGCAGCAAGCAGTCCTTTTTTATCAATGACTACTGATGCTACCACGATACCCGACTCACGCATACGTCTTCTAGCTTTGAAAATCGGAGATTCAACGGGCAGCAAATAATTACCGTCAACAGCTAAATAACCGTTTTCAACCTTTGAAATTACTTTTGCATTATTAGGTTCAAGCAGTACTACACTACCGTTTTCAACCTCTATTGCCTGTTTTATGCCGTTTTTCTTAGCAAGCTTAACATGTTCATGAATATGTACAGGCTCGCCGTGAACAGGTATACAAATATTCGGTCTAATTAGAGAATACATTTTTTGTAGCTCGTCAATCGATGGATGTCCTGAAACATGTACAAAATGGTCTCGCTCGGTAATAACTTCTACACCGGCTTTAACAAATATATTAAATAGCCTGAATATTTTCTTTTCATTACCCGGAATAATTTTTGAAGAAAAAATCATTGTATCCTTAGGAACAAGCTTTATAGACGGGTGAGAATTACTAGCCAGTTTTGCGGTGGCAGCCATAGGCTCACCTTGACAACCGGTAGCAATTACTAATAATTCTTCTCTTCTAAATCTGCTAACATCACGTTCACTAATTAGAGGAGCAATATCTTTCAAATAGCCACTTTCCTGCGCAGCAAGCATCATACGGTGCAAACTTCTACCGGTTAAGACTACTTTTCTACCCGCAAGCCCTGCAGCATGAATTATTGTATCAAGCCGTGCTAAATTAGAGGCAAAGGTTGAAACTACTACCATTTGAAGACAACCGGCTATAATATCTACTAAACTTTTTCTAACATCCCCCTCAGAACCTGAGCTTCCTTTATTAAATACGTTAGTTGAATCACAAACAAGTGCAAGAACCCCTTCATCTCCGTAAGATTTTAAAAACTCCTCATCGGCTTTTTTCCCAAGTATCGGATCGTTATCAAATTTCCAATCTCCCGTATGTAAAATATTACCTGCATCCGTACGGATCATAATTGCTTGCATTTCAGGAGCCGAGTGAGTCAGTGGCACCATCTCTAAGAAAAAAGGATCTAGATTTATTTTACTACCGGGTTTTACTTCATGAATTTTTATATTTTTAGCAAAATCATATTCATTTAAACGAAATTTTAAAAAATTTGCTGTAAAAGTAGTAGTATAAATAGGACATTTAAGGCTATTCCATAAATATTGGACTCCACCTAAATGATCCTCGTGCGCATGAGTTAAAATCAGACCTACTATATCTTTTTTATATTTCTCAATAAAGCTGCTATCAGCAATTATCATATCAACACCGGGTAAATAATCATCGGCAAAACCGCTACCACAATCAATCATTAACCATTTACCTTGATAATGGTAAAGATTAAGATTCATACCTATTTCATTAGATCCCCCTAGCGGTACAAATAGCAGATCATTTTTATGCTTTTTGATGTTGAATGATGACATAATTTAACTTAATATTTATTTTATTACTTTATTCTTATAACTTATTATTAGTTAAGCGTCTATATATTAAAAAAGAAATTCATATAATGAATATAAATAAAATAGCATTGATTTATAACCAAAATTCCAAACATTTAGCTATTATAGAGGCAATAAAAAAACTCTATAATTATTGTAAAATAGAGGAAGCGGAGGTAATTATCGTAATAGGCGGGGATGGAGAATTACTACATAATATTCACCGCTATATGCATCTTAATATACCTTTTTACGGAGTTAATTTAGGAAGCCTCGGCTTTTTAATGAATCCTTTAGATACCAAAAATTTATTACAAAATACACATGAAAGTACGGTTTCTATCCTAAATCCTCTTCTTATGCAAGTCGAAGATACGAGCGGTCAAATATATACAGCACTTGCTATTAACGAAGTATCGATATTTCGCAAAACTAATCAAGCTGCTAAATTTAGAATAGACGTAAACGGGATAGAGAGAATGAGCGAATTAGTGGCAGACGGAGCTTTAGTTGCAACACCTGCCGGAAGTAGTGCTTATAATTTATCTGCCGGCGGTCCTATTTTACCGCTTGAGTCAAACATGTTATGCCTAACCCCTATCTGCTCGTTTAGACCGCGTAGATGGCACGGTGCTTTACTGCTTTCATCTGCTACGATTAAATTTGAAATACTTAATACAAATAAACGACCGGTAAATGCTACGGCCGACTTTCAGGAGTTTCATAATATCACAAATGTTACCGTTAAATCTACTAAGGATAAGCCTATCAAACTGCTCTTTAATAAAAACCATACGCTGGAAGATAGAATTATTAAAGAGCAATTCGGTGGGTAATTATTAAAAAATATTAATAATTTTTTGACTAAGAATTAAACTAATGTATGATGCCTAGTTATTTTTAACAAGGCATCATACATGGAATCAAAAAAGTCTTCTATTAACTTTTCTAAAAATAACCATATTTTATGGTTACTACTTGAAACTCGCAATATTACCTTAAATACAGCTATAGAATTGTACTCAGCAATAGTTAAAGATTTTGATATAAAAAATAATTATTTAAGAACTATTGAAGAAATAAAAAATTCAAACTTAGCTTCAGAATTTGCTAATTTAGCAATTAAGAAGATAAAAGAGGTAAAAACCCCAAAAAAGCTATTGGAATGTGTATTAAAAAATTACAGTTACGAAGAACTTAAAAATCATGAGTTATTTAAAGATTATGAGATTAGTGAATATAATGCTTTAATTAATAAAAATTCTAAAGTAGAAATATTTTTTGAATACAAACCTAGCTCCAATTCTTCTAACCCTATCACTAAGATTATCAATAAATTTATCGCTAAGGAAAATATTTTTCATTTAGCCGTAGTAGAAAAGAATATTTCATTAATGGAAGAAGTAGCTAAAGACATACTTAAATCAGCACCTATAGTTTTATATTTACTTAAAACTCAAGAAGAATGGTATCAAAATATCTAAATTTTATTATTTGTAAAACCTGAATTTCAACCTGATATTATTAAACAATTAGCAAATATAGAAGATTTTGCTATTCTAAGCTCTTTTTCTGAAATATTGCTTGCTACCAAAAAATATGATGCAATAATAAACTTGCACCACAACTAGCGAATCTAGTAAACAATGAGCAAAAACAGGAAAGTAAATTCATCTATTTTTGCCGTTATAATCTATCAGTAGCCTATAATAAAATAATACAGGAAAATTATCATTAGACGAAGAGCAATTATTACGCATTTTAAAGGATCGACCAAACGATAGCGATTCAATCTATAGCTTATTTAATATTTATTTACTTAACGACAGGGCAACAGAAGCAAAAAATTTAATCAAAAATGCTCCTACAGATATCAAAATTTTGACAGCAATGAGTTTTAATTTAGCTGAAATTGCTGAAGCTAAATTAAATCTAATTAACCAAGACAATTTATCTAAAGATAGTAAAGAACAGTTTCGATGTTTTCGATATATTGCCAAATACAATCAATATTCTGCTGCTGAGAAAATTGTGAATGAAGAAAACCTAAAGGATGAGTGAATTGAAATTAGCAACTCTATTGGTGGTGCTATATTACTATCTACAACAGCCTTATATCCACACAATATGAATTAGCTAAACAATTTATACAAAAAATACCTAAAAATAAAATAACTCCATATCTCAGTAATATCTTCCAGGAAATAGAATTTTTATTAAATCCTGAAGAATATATTAACCAAATTCATATCGAAGCTCTTGTTAGCAACCTTAATTTTGCACAAGCACAAGCTATAGAAAAAATTAATAAGATTATCACTTGTTTAATCACAATTAAGAAATACGACTTAGCGTTAAAGAAAGTTGAGGGAATTTTACAATATGATAATAAAAATCAGGAAGCCATTGAGAATGGACTCACAGCTGCAAGGCTAGCTAATGATCACGAAAAGATACAGGAATATATTGGTTTATTATCACTTTAAGAAGAGCTAGAGCAGTATGAAAATCAAAATCCTATAGAAATTCATGAATATTATCAATCAATAAAAAATGCACATTTACTTCATACTATCGAGCAGGTTATTCCTAGTTACAGCAGTTGGAAAGTTAATCAAGAAGGAGAAATTACAAGTAATAACACTACTGCTTTAGGCAAATATCAAGGACTTGAATGTTATGGAAGAATTAGCGAAAAATTACAAGAAAAATTAGATAAGAATCAATGTGATAAATTTATAAATGCCTTAAAGAAAGATATAATATATAGACAACAGGGTGATAACGGCGTTAAATTTATCGGTAAAAAAGCAGTTGAAATTAAAATTGATGGTGACCAGCGTTTATTCACAAATATATTGCATTCAAACGAACAAGGTGCATTACTGATAAATTTTGATCATCAAGGAAATCATAATGATGTAATAAAATTCGCCGGCGAACATCATCTAGAATTTCATCAAGATTCACTATAACTTTAATAAAATTATTAATTTTTACTCAAAAGGTTGGCGTAGGTTAATAGCGGCAGATACGGTACCCTCGTCTAAATAATCAAGTTCACCTCCGATAGGTATACCGCTAGCAAGGCGAGAAATTTTAGCAGGATGCTCTTTTAAATATTCTGTAATAAAATAAGCAGTAGTCTGACCTTCTAAAGTAGAATTAGTAGCAATAATAACTTCTTTAATATTTTCTGCAAAACATCTTTTAAGTAGTTCAGGTAACCGAAGTATGCTAGGGTTTTGTCTACTAGCTGCCGATAAATTATGACCGAGTACATGATATAAACCTTTAAAATTACCGCTACGCTCCATTGCCCATAATTCAGCCACTGTTTCAACAATAGCAATAATTGATTTATCTCTATATTCAGAAGAACAAATACGGCAAATATTTTCCGTATCTATATTACCGCAAATCTTGCATTTTACTATTTTCTTATCTATCTCTACAAGATTATTAATCAGGCTTTTTAACCTTACGTCTTTATCTTGCAATAGGTAAAGCGCTATACGTCTTGCCGATCTACTACCAAGACCGGGTAATTTTGAAAAAAGATAAATTAGCTGATCTATATCATTATCATTTGTTTCATTCATAAATATACTCGTTTAATTTGAAAAATGAGCTACGTCGTATTATAAGAACTACGGTACTCACCTATTAAGATACGCTCCGCTCCTCGCCTTATATACTCCTTGCTCTTGTCCAAATTAAACTTCGTCTATTACTTAGGAGTATATTTAAGACTTAATAACGACGGTTCCAGCTATTTTATCATGTAATGCTTGTTTTTTAGAAGAAAAAAGTATGAAAAAAATACCGATAGGAAAAGTCATATACCCTAAAAATCTTTTAATTAACTGCTTTAAAGTCGGACGATTTAATGTTACGGCATCTACGATTTTCATACGTAAAAACATTTTACTAAGCGTTGCACCTTTATAATACCAAAGCGTTATGAAATATGAGCCTATTACTAATATATTAGTAGCAAAAATTGAAATATTAAACAAAATATATTTATTAAAATTTCCTGCTTTAAGATATTCATAAAATTCCTGACTCATAACCGAGTTAAACATTGCATTGGGATTATGAAGATTAATGTTATTGCTAAGGAAATAATCATTAAAGAACAACCATAATAAATTAAAAGAACAAAATTGTGATATTGGAATTGCTATAAAGGCAAATAATGATAAATCAAGTGCCGTAGAAAAAATTCGTGCTATAAAATCAGGATAAATAATTTGCTTTTTCATTGCCAGTTACTTTATTTTGGTGTTAGATAGTAAGGGTTGTGGTAACCTCAGGATTTTGGCATGAGATTGCTTCGTCAAAACTTATAGTTTTTCCTCGCAATGACGATTTTAATGCCCCTAATCAAAATTCAATATATTACATTCATGAATCAATTTGAAGCATATAGTTTATTATTTGTTGATAGTTTTGTCTCAAATCTTGTTATAGGTTTTCAGAATGAATTAATATTTCATTCTATGAAAATGTTCGGAGGCTATAATAGTTCAATAATGTTGTTAGTAGCTATTTGTGCTTCTCTTAGCGGTAATGCAGTCAATTATATTTTTGGAAGAATAGTTTTAAATATCTTTTATGCTTCCAAAAATACACAAAATATTTTAAGACATAAAAATTTAACAAAACTATATTATAAATATGAGATATTTATAATTTTCTTAATGGCATTTTCTTTTTGGGGAAGCTTTATTGCTTTATTCTCCGGTTTTTTTAAAACAAAATTTCTAAAATTTTTAGGTATTGGTTGTTTGGCAAAAGCATGCTATTATGCCTTAGAATTGTATATATTTTAACTCATGAAAAAATTAACCAAAACTAATTCTCATAGACAACAAAAATTAGCAAGCATTATAAATGAAGCATTAATAGAAATTCTAAGGCGTGGCAAAATGCTGGATAGCAGACTTTTTGATTGTCCTCTCACTATTACGAAAGTTATAGTTACTGCTGATCTCAAAATAGCTAATTGTTATTTCTTGCCTTTTAATACTAAACTAACAATAGATGAAATTATGGATGCATTAAATAATTCTAAAAATGCTATCAGAAATTTTATTACTAATAAAATAAATATGAAATTCTCGCCTGATATAAGATTTCATTACGATTACGGATTTGATAATGCTATAAAAGTGGCACACTTATTATAAAGATCTCTGAATATAAGAATCTAATAATTTATTAAAAAATTGTTTTAATATTTAGGTTATTGTATCATGCCATATTTTAATCAGTAATGTTATAACTTAAATATGCATAATAAAATAGATAACTTAAAAGAAATAAAAGGATTAACAGGTTTACGCGGATATGGATGCATTATGGGTATTCTTCTTACACGCCACATATAATTGGCCAGGTAACTCAATTGGAATGAATATAGCAAGACTTGGCGGTCTTGGGGTCGTAATATTTTTTGTGTTATCCGGCTTTATTTTATACGCATACCGTTAGTTATAAAAGTTTTTTATTTGCACGTATTGCCAGAGTTTATCCCTCACATTTATTTATGCTTTTATGCGTATTAATGCAGAGTCGATTTTTCCAGAAATTCTTTCACCCTCCGATAATTCTTATACTTTTCTTCTTAATGTGTTCCTTATTCAAGCATGGGGGTTCACGGACTTAGTATCTTGGAATCAACATTCATGTTCAATAAGTACGGAAATGTTTGCATATTAATTATTTCCTTTTTAATATCATTGATGAAAGATTATCAATAACTTAATTATTGATAATCTTGTTATTTATATCTTATTGGATAATTTCTGCTCCTTATGCTTTTCAACAATGGCTGCAGACTCATATATTAGTAACGAAAGAGTACAATTTGCTTACAGTAAAAGCTTAATAATGTTTTTAGGTGTATTTATTTTTAGTTGTATAACATTTTTTATTACAAAACATATAAAATCTTTGAAACTTAATTATATATTATTTATGATATTATTACATTTGTAGGAATTGCTGTTTTTGCCTGCAGTTGGCTCATCCTTAATAATTATTGGAACATCTAATGATTCAGTATTACTGGATTTATCCAACTCCTTTATGGCTTAAATTTGCTACTTCGGTTACAATAGCTACTATTTTGCATTATATAATTGAATTACCAGCTCGCTAATTCATTTGTCAATTAAAAGTGAATAGATAGATAGGTGCTAGGGGATAAACTCAATCATTGCAAACAATAATTATCCGTTATACTAAAAACGCTTAAAAATTAAGCTTTAGTATAACAGCCCCCTAGCATAAAGGGACTAAAGGCTATAAATGTTTTGCAATGATGGAGTTTAAACATCATTTACAAAATGATAATATCATAATAATTAAAATAATCAAGATATTTTAGTTATTTTTTAAACTTTAAGTATAACTCAAATAAAAATAAATCCTTATTTTTATTAAATAACTTTAAAAGATTATTTTTTTATATTAAGATATAAGAATAATTTTTTAATAAAAATAAATAGAAAATGTCTCCGCAAATAATAGAGTTATTAATTTTTGCCGTTATTACCTTTTACATTATCAACAAATTAATTACGACTCTCGGTTCTACTTCAGAAGAGGAACAGACAAATCAAAAATCTTATTTTGGCGAACCGATTATTAAGGACGTAACTTACAGTACAGTTAAATCTAATAAAGAAGAAAAAAATATTCCAACAACCCAAGATATTAAAGCTTTTAAAGATATAATAGTGGAACATAATATAACTGCGGTCGTAGATGGAATGGAACAAGTCCATAAACGCCTTTACTCCTTTGATCCGGTTAAATTCATAAATAATGCTAAAACTGCTTTTCAAATGATTATAGAAGCTGCTTATAAAAAAGATGCTAAAGAATTATCTGAGCTGATAGATAAAAGATACTTGGCAGAATTTGAAAAAATAACACCGTCCTATGGTGATTTTTTTGACTCATCGGCTTTAAGTGCAAAATATTCAGAAATTTACATGTTCGGTAATAACATATTTATTAAATTACTATTTCAAGGTAAAAATGTAGTTGACAAAATCGAAGATTTAAAAGAAGAATGGACATTTACACGTAATGCTAATACCAAAGAAGTTGATTGGTTTTTAAGCAATATTGAGAGAGTGTAGCAATTATATTTTATGACCTGAATGTCATTTCCACGGAAGCGGGAATGACATCAAAAGACTACAAAACTAAATAACAAACTATTAGTAATGAGTAAAATTTTCTATATTATAGGCACTATATTAATAATAAGTGTCGGTATTTTTATGTTTCAAACGCAAACGATAACAGATAACAATCAAATAATCCCCAGAAAAGTTTTATTCGGTAACCCTGATAAAGCAAGGGTGTCTCTAACCCACGACGGCAAATATATTCTATATGTTGCACCGAAAGACGGTGTATTAAACATTTGGCTAGCACCCTCAGATGATATTAGTAAAGCAGAAGCCATAACCCATGACAAAGGACGCGGTATTTGGTCTTATGCTAAAGCTTATAATAATAAAAATATTTTATATACCCAAGATTTTAATGGTGATGAAAATGACCGAATTTACAGCTATAACATAGAGACAAAAGAGACAAAATTACTTACTCCCGCAAAAGGAGTTAAAGCCGAAATAGCCGGAGCAAGTCATAAGAAGCCAAATGAGATATTAATATATTTAAATGAGCGTAATCCTGAATATTTTGATATTTACAAATTAAATCTAGATACTCTAGAAAAAGAACTGATTTATAAAAATGATAGATTTACTGATTATGTAACCGATGAAAATTTAAATTTAAGATTCGGTAGCTTACTAGATAAAGACGGAGCTGTTGAATATTATGAATTAAAAGACGGAGAACCAAAGTTATTTACTAAGATATCAATGGAAGATTCTTTTAACACTTCCATACTTGGTTTTGATGCTAGCGGTGAAACTTTATATATGCTAGAGGGACGTAATCGTAATACCTCTGCACTTAAAGCTATAACACTAGCTACAGGTAGTGAAGAAATATTAGCCGAAGATGCAAAAGCCGATATTGGCTTATTTACAGTTCATCCCACAAAGCAAACTCCGCAAGCAGTATCTATAGATTATGATAGAGTCTCATATAAAATATTAGATAAAGATATTGAAGATGATATTAAATATTTGCAATCTATTGATCGCGGTGATTTAATTATTAATAGTAGGACGCTAGACGATAAAACTTGGATCGTTGCTTATATGGCTGATAATGCACCGGTGAAATATTATAAATATGATAGGGCAAATAAAAAAGCTGAGTTTTTATTTACTAATCGCAAAGAACTTGAGCAATATAATCTTGCTAAGATGATACCGATAATTATCAAGTCACGTGACGGGCTTGATTTAGTTAGCTATATCACTTTTCCAAATGATGTAAAACTCGATAAAAATAATATACCCGATAGAAAAGTACCTCTAATTTTAAATGTCCACGGCGGTCCGTGGGTACGTGATAGCTGGGGATACAATCCTGAACATCAGTGGCTTGCAAATCGTGGTTACGCAGTTTTAAGTATAAATTACCGTGGTTCTACCGGTTTTGGGAAAGATTTCTTAAACGCCGGTAATTTAGAATATGCCGGTAAAATGCACACCGATTTAATTGATGGTGTTAACTGGGCTATTAAGAATAATATAGTTGATTCTGATAAAGTTTGTATTATGGGCGGAAGCTATGGAGGTTATGCAACGCTTGTAGGTCTTACCATGACGCCTGACGTATTTGCTTGCGGTGTTGACGTTGTCGGTATGTCTAATTTATTAACTCATGTGCAATCTAAAGCTCCTTATATGACACCATTGTTAAGTATATATAAAACACGTATAGGACCTTGGGATACTGAAGAAGAAAAAGAGTTTTTAAGACAAAGATCACCGATTAATTTTGTTGATAATATCAAAAAGCCTTTATTTATAGCACAAGGTGTGCACGATGTGAGAGTCGTGCAGGCAGAATCAGAACAGATTGTAAACAGCATGCAAGCAAAGCATATACCGGTAGTTTATGCACTTTACAAAGATGAAGGTCATGGATTTGCAAAACCCGGTAATAGAATCTCATATTACGCTCTTGCCGAGCAGTTTTTAGCTAAGATTTTAAAAGGAAGAGCGGAACATATAGGAAATGACTTAAAGAATGCTAATCTCATTCTGAATGATAAAGAAAAAATTAGCGGTACAGAGGCAGAAAAGATTATAGATACGGTAGTTGGGAATTAAGAAGCAACTATCATACCGCGACTCGGTGTCACCCCGTGGCTTGTCCACGGGATCTAGTTAAAAATACTAATAATTTTAGTATTTTTTATTGTTTTTTAGATTCCTGCTTCCGCAGGAATAACATAGAAGAGCGAAAATGACATTAAGTAAGTTCAAAATAATTTATTGGAGTACTATCATGCTACTTACAAATACTGAAAATTCTTACGGCTTAATTGCAAAACTTTTCACTGGATCATGAGCATTATAGTTATAGTAATGCTCGTTGTCGGTTTCTTAATGGATAATTTCATAGAACTTCCTTTAAAATGGCAATTATACGGGATACATGAAGCAACCGGTATAGTTGTTTTATCTTGAGTAATAATAAGGCTTGTATGGAAATTCTATAATGCTAATGTTTTGCTACCGGAAGATATGCCGAATTGGCAAAAAAAAGCCGCTAATATTAATATAAATTTGCTATAGCTTTTAATGTTATTAATGTCGATAAGCAGCTTCTAATGACTATTTTATCAAACCATCATATTGATTTTTATGGTTTGTTTACTATTATAAATTCTTTTGCTCCAGATTTACAATTTGCCAAAATCTTTAAAAAAATCCATAAAAAGACTGCTTATTTACTACTTTAATTATTTTGCATATACTAACTGCATTATATCATCACTTTATTAGGCAAGATAACGTATTAAAGAGGATGTTGAATGAGTAACCTCATTATAAACTTATTGACATATAATAAATTGTGTTTTATATACAAAGTAAGATCAGATAACTTACTATGTTAGTATTATGAGTAAAAGTGCCAGAGTAGTAGTCTCATCGCAAGGACAGGTAGTGATACCTAAATATATAAGAAATAAACTTGGTTTACATTCAGGCTCTGAGTTAATAATTAACTACAAAAAAAATGAAACATTAGAATTGCTTCCTATAAAAAAAGATATCTATAGCTTTTTTGGTAAAGGTAAACATAAAACTAAAAACGGTCCAGTGGATGTAGATGAAGCTATTAGTATTGCGGTTATCGAAAATGATAGGAATTGACACTAATATCTTAACTCGTACTTTTCTTGAAGATGATGAAATACAAGGTAAAGCAGCTCAAAATTTCTTAAAAAATAACATCACTAATAAGATTTTTATTGCATCATATGCATGAATTTGTATGGGTGCTAAAAGTAAATAAATTTACTCGCCAGGAAATTTATGAAGCAGTAATTAATCTTATTGATAATTCCGGCTTTATCATTGGGCATCAAGACATAATAATATCAGCTGCTGAGAAATATATTAAAGGTAAAGCAGACTTTGCCGATTATATGATTATTATTGCAGAAGGAGAAGTCAATAGTGCTAATAAGTTTATCACTTTTGATAAAGACATTAGTAAGAGAAGTTAAAAATGCATCTTATCCATAAAAATTAATAGCAATTTAATAAATTATTTAAAATGAATATTCATGAATATCAAGCAAAAGAGATTTTAAGAAAATACGGCGTACCTACTTCCACCGGGCTAGTTGTTACGAAAACCGAAAAGATTAACGACACCATAGATAAATTAAATACGGAAGTATATGTGGTTAAAGCACAAATACATGCCGGCGGTAGAGGTAAAGCAGGCGGTGTTAAGGTTGTTAAGAGTAAGGAAGAAGCCAAAAAAGTTGCTCATGACATGTTTGGTATTAATTTAGTAACGCATCAAACAGGACCTCAAGGACAAAAAGTAAACCGTCTGTATATCGAATCAGGTTGTGATATTTTAAAAGAATATTATTTTAGTATAGTATTTGATAGATCGGCTAGCTGTATTACTTTCATAGCTTCTACAGAAGGAGGAGTTGATATTGAAGAAATAGCAGAAAAAACTCCGGAAAAAATTATTAAATTTTCCGTTGATCCTGCAACCGGTTTACAAGATTTTCATATGCGAGGCATAGCTTATGAGTTAGGCTTTAAGGATAACCAAGCCAAACAGATGAAAGAAATAGTAAAATCAGTCTATAATGCTTTTATTGAAACCGATGCAACACAAATTGAAATCAACCCATTAATTGTAAATAGCGACGGGAACTTATTAGCTTTAGATGCAAAAATTACTTTTGACGATAACGGCTTATTTCAGCATCCGAATATTACGGCAATGCGTGATCATGATGAAGAAGATCCTCTAGAAACTAGAGCAGCAAATGCAGGACTTAGCTATGTAAAAATGGACGGTAATATCGGTTGCATGGTTAACGGTGCCGGTCTTGCCATGGCCACTATGGATATTATTAAACTTTACGGTGCTTCACCTGCTAATTTCTTGGATGTCGGTGGTGGAGCTGATCGTGAGCGTATAAAAGAAGCTTTAAAAATAATTTTATCTGATAAAGAAGTACAAGGGATTCTAGTTAATATTTTCGGCGGTATCATGCGTTGTGATATTATAGCAGAAGGGATTATTGCAGCTGCAAAAGACATAGGTATAAAAGTACCGTTAGTAGTTCGTTTAGCCGGTACAAACGTTGAAAAAGGCAAAGAAATTTTATCAAATTCCGGTTTAGAAATAATACCGGCACATGATTTAGCAGATGCGGCAAATAAAATAGTTGAAGCGATACGGTAGATAACCGTCATGAGCTATGCAGGCATTGACCTTGTTGTATGGCTCAAAAAACCAATTCAGTGTCATACCGCGTGGCTTGACCACAGTATCCATAAAAAAATTAAAAAAGGACTGGATCACGCAATCAAGTCGTGGGATGACATCAAAGTAAAATAAAAACAATAAAAATTATTTAACATGGCAATATTAATAAATAAAAAAACACAAGTTATCTGTCAGGGTTTTACTGGTTCACAAGGAACTTTTCACTCTGAACAAGCGATAGCGTACGGCACTAACATGGTTGGCGGTGTTACACCCGGCAAAGGCGGTCATACTCACCTTGATTTACCTGTATATAATACCGTACATGAAGCAAAAGCAAAAACCGGTGCAAATGCAAGCGTTATATATGTTCCGCCCGGCTTTGCCGCTGATTCGATATTAGAAGCAATTGATGCCAAAATTGAAGTAGTAGTATGTATAACGGAAGGAATTCCGGTGCTTGATATGGTGAAAGTAAAACGTGCTTTAGTCGGTTCTAAAACTAGATTAATCGGTCCTAACTGCCCTGGAGTTATCACACCGGGTGAATGTAAAATCGGTATTATGCCTGGGCATATTCATAAAAGAGGAACGATAGGTATTGTTTCAAGATCAGGTACTCTAACTTATGAAGCAGTAGCGCAAACAACAGCAGTAGGACTTGGACAATCTACGTGTGTCGGTATAGGCGGCGATCCTGTTAACGGCACTAATTTTGTTGATTGTATTGAGATGTTTTTGAAAGATGATGAAACAAAAGCAATTATTATGATCGGTGAAATTGGCGGTAATGCAGAAGAAGATGCAGCTGAGTTTATCAAGCAGTCAAAAATCAAGAAACCTATAGTAAGCTTTATTGCAGGTATTACAGCACCTCCAGGTAAAAGAATGGGACATGCCGGAGCTATTATTGCCGGAGGAACAGGAAGTGCCAAAGATAAGCTTGAAGCTCTACAAAGTGCCGGCGTAACTATCACTAGATCCCCTGCAGATATCGGTAAAACTATGTTAGATTTACTAAATAAAGGCTAAAGTGATTCAAGAGCAATTGCTGTCATTCCTACCAGACCTTGTTGCGTGGAGACTGAAGGTTGTCATTGCGAGGAAATTACGTAAGTAATTGACGAAGCAATTTCAGGATGCTTGACAAGATTGCCACGTCGCTTTGCTCCTCGCAATGATGATTTGGTATCCATGCAACAATGCTTTCGCGGGAATAACATGCACTTACTGGTCTACGCAACAATTCTTAAGAACTCTTATTATCCCTAATTGCTTCAACTATATTTAGTAATTGTGGGAAATCTATTAACCCAGGTATTAATTTTGAATCAATTATATACGCAGGTACTCCTTGAATTCTAAGACTTCTAGCTATTTTCATATTTTGAGTAATTAAATCTTTAATCTCATTGCTATCGGCAATTTCTTCAATTTCCGTAGCATTTAAGCCATTCTCAGTTAATAATTCTTTTATAGATTCCTTAGACACATCTCTTATTTTTATTAATTCATCATGAACAGCTTTGAATTTACTTGGATTAACCTTATAAACGGCTAAAACTATTCTTGCAAGATATTCGGAAGCATCTCCAAGGATAGGAAGCGGTCGTAATACAACTTTAACTTTTGGATCGTTTTGCAATAATTCATTTATAGAAACATCGCCTTTTTTACAATAAGAACAATTGTAATCAAAAAAAACAATTATTGTTACATCACCGTCTTTATTTCCTATAACAGGAAAGCTTGTGCTATCTTCAATACCTAACTTATTATCTTTTAGATAGTTATTAACTTTAGTCTCATTTTCCTGTACTTTACGTTTTTGCAACCCTTCTATTGATTCTATTATTATTTCCGGAGTTTTAAGCAAATAATCTTTGATTATTTCTTGTACTCTTTCCTCTTCACATTTTCTTGCATCTTCGCTTTGTTTAACCTCAACGGAAACTGGATTTGTAGAATAAGTTTGCATTGTTTTGAAAACAAATAAAACTCCTATCACAACTACAAATATAACCAATATTTTACCTATAATATGCTGCATAAATACCTTTTTTTTAAATTTTATATCTTCCTAAAGTCTAAGTAATTCTATATGTCATTCCCGCGCAAGCAGGAATGACATATAACGAGCTATGTAACAAAGCCGGCTTGTCATCCGGTGTAGCAAAGTCCATTACTTCTGTCTTATTAATCTGCTCTGATCTCTTTTCCAGTCTTTTTCTTGAATTGACTCTCTTTTATCATGTAATTTCTTACCTTTAGCAATACCAAGTTCAACTTTCACTTTATTTTTTTTATTAAAATACATAGAAAGAGCTACTAGCGTATAGCCTTTTATTCTAATTCTACCGATAATTTTCTTTATCTCTTTAGTATGCAACAATAATTTACGCGGTCTACGAGTAGCATGATTAAATCTATTCGCTTTTTCATATTCTGCAATATGGCAGTTATACAAAAATACCTCATGTCCGGTATCTGTCGCATGACTTTCTTCTATAGAAGCTTTGCCTTGACGCAGAGACTGTACTTCACTACCCTTTAATACAATACCCGCTTCTAATCTTTCTTCAATAAAATAATTAAAAAGGGCTTTCTTATTTTGTGCAATAACTTTCTTATATTCGGTCATATTTTTATAGATAGTGATGTTATGATGTTTTCAATTTGTTTTTTGGCACTATCGCTTGCTTCAGTTAATGGGGGTCTAATTTCATTTTCACATAAACCTAAATAATGTGCAGCATATTTTATCGGAATCGGATTAGATTCTACAAATAATGCTGTATATAAAGGTAGTAATTTCTGATGGATTTCTAATGCTCCTTTAGTATCGTTCTTATTCCATTTTTCTAATAGCTCTTTACATATATTAGGAACAATATTAGAGGCTACAGAAGTCCACCCTACCCCACCTTGAGCGTTAAAAGCTAAGACTACTTCATCATTACCGGTTAAAATATTGAAATCCTTTTTAACTGTTGCTCTGATCCGCAATGGACGTTCTAAATCTACACCACAATCTTTTAATGCTAAAATACGCGGTAGCTTGCTAAGTCTCAATATTGTCTCATCAGAAAAATCTACTCCGCTTCTAGTTGGAGCTGAATATAACATAATAGGTAGATTACACGCTTCATGCAATGCTTCAAAATGCTTATAAATCCCGTGTTGGGTAGGTTTGACATAAGATGGTGGACTAGCCATAAAACCATCTACGCCGATTTTTGTAGATTCCGCTGCAAGTGCTCTTGCATAAGTAGTATTATTTGATGAACACCCGCTTATTATAGGAATACATTTATTAACGATTTCTACGCTAGTTTGCAGTAATAATTTATATTCTTCAAAGCTTAAACTACTACTTTCTCCCGTTGAGCCTGCAATTAATACTGCATCGACTTCATATTTTATTTGATGTTTTACAATTCTCTCTAAAGCATATAAGTCTAACTTATTATCTTTAAAAGGTGTTATAAGTGCGGTAATTAAACCTTTAAATATGTTATGCATGATTTTTTTGATTTTAATTGTTTAGCTTATTAAATCGTCATTGCAAGCAGAATTACGTAGTAATTCGACGCAGCAATCTCAGGAGTTTGTTATTATGTGATGAGATTGTCACGCAGTCTACGACTGCTCGCAATGACGACTCGGTATCCATACACAGGCAATACCTCCTCGCAATGACGTTTCTTCTATTCCCTAACAACACGCCCATACTCTTCTTTCAAACGATCTGCAATTTTATGATCATCAAAAATAATCTTTTTATTGCCAAGATCTATAGAATCAATATTTTGTACCTCAATTACCGTGCCTGTAACAAAACATCCGGTAAAATCCTCTATTTGCTCTAATTTTAAACGCTCTTCTTTTACTTCTAGACCTAAATCTTTTGCAATTTCAATAATAGTCTGTCTTGTTATACCGTTTAAAAACCTATCGGCCATTGGAGTATATAACATTTTATCTTTAACAAAGAAAATATTTGTTGTAGTGCATTCAGCAATATACCCTTCATAATCAAGTAATAATGCATCATCATAGCCAAGAGCCTTAGCTTCTTTTTTACTCGTTATTGCCATATTATATTGAGCGGCGGATTTAGATTGTACCGGGGTGCTATCAGGCATTGCTTTACGCCAGCGGCTTACATGCAAATTTATACCTTTCTCAAAAGACCGCGGCATAGATGGAATACCGGCAATCAAAAGATTAGTAGATAAATACTGATTAGTGATATTTAGCGACTCGTCTCCGCACCAAATAAGCGGTCTTATATATGCATCCTTAATATTATTTTGTTTTATTACAAGTTCATGAGCTTTTATTATCTCGTCTATATTATAAGGTACTTTCAAACCTAATGCTTCTGCTGATTTTATTAATCTTGCCGTATGTTCTTTTAGTTTAAAAACTTTGCCGTTATAAGCTCTCTCACCCTCAAATACCGATCCTGAATAATGCAGGCTATGAGTCAAAACATGAATCCTTGCAAATTGATAAGGAACTAAATCACCGTTAATCCAAACATGCCAAAAAATTTGCTCTAGTTTTATCATTGTCATTAACCTATATTTATATTAAAGTATTGTAAATCGTCATGAGCTATACGGCCGTAGCTCTTATATCATTCCCGCGAAAGCAGGAATCCAGTAGTATTTAACGTCATCCCGCGACTTGATCGCAGGATCTCAGAACACAGCCTGCGACATAAGATCCCGTGGTCAAGCCACGGGATGACAATAGTGAAATACAATTTTTTTAAATTAAACGAGTATACATGCATACATACAACGCACATCTTTTAATCGTTGATGATGATAGCAGAATATTAGCACTTTTAAAGCAATTTTTAAATAAAAACGCGTTTTTAGTATCAACGGCAAGCTCAGTCATAGAAGCTAAAAATCTATTAAAAACTTCTAATTATGATTTAATTATTTTAGATGTTATGTTACCTGAAATAACAGGGCTTGAGTTTGCTACTACTATAAGGGATGCCGGTAATAATATTCCTATAGTTATGCTTACTGCTTTATCGGAAGCCGATGACCGTGTTAAAGGACTTGAAGCCGGTGCCTCTGATTATATAACTAAACCTTTTGAACCGAGAGAATTATTACTTCGGATAAATAACTTAATCAATAATTATAATAACTTTAAAAAAGAAACGAATATAATTAAATTCGGCAATAATTTTTATAATTCCGATACAAAAGAATTTACCAAGAATAATCAAATTGTATCTCTTAGCTCTACTGAACAAAAATTACTTGAGATATTAATAAAAAATTCCGGTAAATCTACTAGTCGTTTTGAACTGTCAAAAATAATGGGAGGGCTTAGTATGCGTTCTATCGATGTACAAATTACAAGAATAAGAAACAAAATAGAAGACAACCCAAAAGAGCCGAAATATTTAAAAACCGTGCGTAATGAGGGCTATGCACTTTATATCTAAATTATTACCGCATATTTCAAAGAGCTTCAGACAAGATGAATTTAAAAGCGCACCTGCACAGCGTATAAAAAAAATACGTGAGCACAGACGAATCTTGAAAAATTCGCTTGTATCAAGCTCTTTGAAATATGCTTTACCGAAAACATTATTTGTACGGTTTATGTTTATTATAATCATTCCGATTTTAATAGGACAAATCGTTGCTATATTTTTGTTTTACGATCGTCATTGGTATAATGTTTCATATTATACTAGTACTATTATTATCAATGAAATAGAATCATTGATTAAAGAACATAGAAATAATTCAAGAGAGATAACCCATTTATCGGAAAATTATCTTAATTTATCTTATCAGTTTCAGCTTAATAAAAAGTTATCTATAAAACAGCCTAAATTAGGTGAACCTTTAACTATATTTAAAAATATTTTAGCTACAAAAATCCATGAAAAAAATATAGTTAAACTAAATAAGGAAAATAAAATTGAAGTATTTTTAGAATTAAAAGATGGAGTATTATATATTACTTTTCCTGCAAAGTTACTACTTAATCCTACAGTATATATATTTGTTTTATGGATTATATCTTTAACTGTTATATTACTTTCTGTTTCTATTATTTTCTCCAAAAATCAAATTAAATCAATACTCACTCTTGCGGATAGCATGGATAAATTTGGTCGAGGTGTTTTAAAAGGCAAAAATTTCAAACCTTCAGGAGCCTTAGAAATAAGAAAAGCAGGGCTTGCTTTTTTAAAAATGAAAGCTCGTATTGAAAAACAAATTACTAAAAAAACCACTATGCTTGCTATGATTTCTCATGACCTTAGAACTCCTTTAACAAGAATGAAGCTACAACTTGAATTGATGGAAGAAAGCGAAGAAAGCAAAGGGTTAAAACAAGATATATTAACTATGCAGCAAATGATAAATTCTTATTTAGATTTTGCTAAAGGTGAAAGTACAGAAGAATTTGAAGACATTTTATTATTACCTTGGATGGAACGTTTTTTTAACAAATGGTCACATGTAAATATTGAATTTATAAAATCTACTAATTTAGATAAACTAGAAGTACGCATTAAGCCGAATTCTTTTGAAAGAGCCTTGTCTAATTTAATCGGTAACGCTATAAAATATGGAACTAAAATTAAGATATCCTCAAAAGATAATTCATCTACCGTAGCTATAATTATTGAGGATAACGGTCCCGGTATAGATGATACGGAAACACACCTTGTATTTAAACCGTTTTATAGATCGGATAAAGCAAGACAGCTTGATAATGCAAGTAACGTAGGACTTGGGCTTGCTATTACTAAAGAAATAATAAACGATCATAAAGGCTCTATTTATTTAGAAGATAGCAAGGATTTAGGCGGGCTATCGGTAAGAATCGAAATACCTAAAATATGACTACTGATGTCATTCCCGTGTAGATACCAAATCGTCATTGCGAGGAGAGGCAAAGCCGAGAGCGTGATAATCTCAGAAATTTTATATTGTTTCATGAGATTGTCACGCTCCTTGTAGTCGCTCACAATGACGGAAAAATCGATCCATGCAGCAACATCTAAAATATAAAATAATGACTAACATAAAACATTTAGCAATAATAATGGACGGTAATGCTCGTTGGGCAGATCGGCATAACGTAACAAAATCTGAAGGGCATAAAGCAGGAGCCGATAAAATTCGTGAATTATTGCCTGAGTTTATTAACCTTAACATACCTTATATAACTTTATATACTTTCTCTTCCGAAAATTGGCAACGCTCAAGCACGGAAGTAGATTTCTTAATAAAACTATTAAGTATTTATTTAAAAACCGAATTAAATACTTTACATAAAAACGGCGTTAAACTAAAAGTAATAGGTAGGCTTAATTTATTAAGTATCGCATTGCAAAAACAAATAAATAATGCTATAGAATTAACAAAAAATAATAATAAAATAACGCTTTGTATAGCTTTTAGTTATGGAAGTCGTCAAGAAATAGTTGATGCCTGCACAACAATTATTACAAGCGGTAAAAAAGCAGTCAGTGACAGCGATATACAACACGCTTTATATGATCCTGAAATGCCGGATGTAGATTTATTAATAAGACCGGGCGGGGTTTATCGCATCAGTAATTTCTTGCTTTGGCAAGCAGCTTATGCTGAATTATATTTCTCACCCAAATATTGGCCTGATTTTAATAAAGATGATATACAAGAAGCTATAAATGATTACTCAAAAAGGAAAAGAACATTTGGCAAAAGATAAACAAAAATCAAACATATATTTAAGAATCCTGTCCGGTATAGTTTTAGTTCCGTTATTTGTCGTAGCTATATTATGGTGTAAGCCTTTATTCTATATTCTAATGATATTAGTAGGTACAGAAATGTTAAGTGAATGGTATAATATGACCTACTCTTCTATTCCTTATCTATTAATCGGGCTAATTATTATTCCGATTCCTATAAGCCTATTAATATTTTTAAGTATGGAAGATACCAATAAATGGCTTATTATGCTTTATTTTTGCATAATATGGTCGGTAGATACTTTCGCTATGATTGGCGGTAAAACTTTTAAAGGAGCAACACTTGCTCCGAAACTTAGTCCTAAAAAAACCTGGAGCGGTTTAGTGACGGGAGTATTATCAGCAGGTTTAGTTGCGGTATTAGTTAGTTTTATACCAAACTTTCATATTGAAAATTACTATTTTTCAAATAAAATTTATTTGTTTATAATTAGTTGTATATTAGCATTAATAGCTCAATTAAGTGATTTATTTATTTCATATTTTAAGCGAAAATTTAATATTAAAGATAGCGGTCATATAATACCCGGTCATGGAGGAGTGCTAGACAGATTTGATAGTATTATTTTAACCGCTCCGATATTATTTCTTATGAATATATATGATAATACATTTAAATAATCATTCTAAAAAAATAATTTTAAATATCTTTTTAGCTTTACTGCTTGGATATTTTGTTTTTCATTGCATATATGGTAACAAAGGGATTATTGCATATTTAAAAGTAAATAGGCAGCTTGAAAAAGCTTATGATGAACTAAAAGGCTTACGAGCCGCAAGAGTAGAACTTGAGCATAACGTCAAATTACTTCGAACGGAATCTCTAAATAAAGATATGTTAGAAGAACAAGCAAAGAAAGTTTTAGGAGTAGCTGCTCCAAATGAGCAGGTGTTTAATCACCAATAACAAAACTTTGTTGTCATTCCACAACTTGATCGCGGGATCCAGTCTTTTTTAATTTTTTTTGGATACCGTGGTCAAGCCACGGTATGACACAGAACGCGTTTTGCGATCCGCACAACAACATTATTGATTAAAAGGAATTAAAAATCATTTATGACTATAAAAATTTATCAAAACGACCTACCTAATAATTTTGAACTTGAAGGAGATCTAGCTATAGATACCGAGACAATGGGGCTAAATCTACATAGAGATAAACTATGTTTGCTACAATTTAGTAACGGCAATGGTGAAGCTCATCTTGTTCATTTTACAAATCAAGATTATACAGCTCCTAATTTAAAAGCATTATTACTAGATAAAACTAGATGCAAGATATTTCATTTTGCTAGATTTGATCTAGCATCCATAAAAAAATATTTAAGTATAGATTTAGAAAATATCTTTTGTACTAAAATATCTTCAAAACTAGTTAGAACTTATACCGATAGTCATGGGCTTAAGGATTTGTGCCGAGAATTGCTTAATATAAATATTTCAAAACAACAACAATCTTCCTATTGGGGTGCTGATAATTTATCTTCAGAACAAAAAGAATATGCAGCAAAAGATGTGCTTTATTTGCATCAGTTAAAAGATATTTTACAAAAAATGCTACTTAAAGAAAATAGGTATGAACTTGCCCAAGATATTTTCCATTTTTTACCGACAAGAGCTAATTTAGACCTTATCGGTTGGAATGAAATCGATATTTTCATGTATTAATTTAAATTACTGAGCCTACAATAGACTTATTGCATAATGTAGCGAATAAGGCAGAATTTGCAGGAAACACGGAAGCACTTGCCACCGCAGCGTACATAAAATATGTGAGGATGTGAGTACCGGATTGACATACAAATTTACCCTTAGACGCAAGTTATACAATAAGTCTAATTAATTAGTAACTAAAAAGGGGATCTTTATGACTAATAGAAAAAAATAGACGTGCTCGATTTAGAGTCAGATTTAAATCTAAGTCTAGATAGTATAGCAAACCTCTGTTAGTTATAACTTGTGAAACAGAAGAAGACACTTTAAGTATTGATGGCGGTGTTTTTGCCGCATTTTGGTGGGCAACCAATTATATAATAGATAAAGTATTAATGCTAATAACAGACAATATTTACTATTACCTTAGAGAAGAGGCATTATGAAACTTTCATCTTATCAGAGTTATAAGGGTGCTTAAAAAGGTACTTACCATAATAATTGCAGTAATTTTATAAATGAGACGAAGCAGCATTATGACTCTTCATTAGATAAACATAAGGAGGTAGTTTGAGGTAATACTACTACTTTTTTTGGGTTAGTATGGTGGTAATACAATAAAAGTATGCTAGGTGTCATACTGCGGCTTGACCACGGTATTTAAAAACAACTTAAAGTACTAATAATTTTAGTATTTTAACTAGATCCCGCGATCAAGTCGCGGGATGACAGATTCAAAAAATAATATACTTCTGATAAATGAAAAGTAGATAGACGAAGTTTAATTTGGAAAAGAGCAAGGAGTCTGTAAGCCGAGGAGCGGAGCGTATATTAATACGTGAGCATCCGAGGACTTACCAAAACAACGTAGCCAATTAATTTGCCAAATTAAACGAGTATATTCACAATTTTACGAGGAACGAGGATAATCTTCTTCGGCTCTTTCCCTTCTAAGAACTTTTGTACCTTTGGCAGACTGACGGTAACTTGCTTTATTTCATCTTCACTCACGGAAGTTTTAAACTCATAGGTATCACGGAGTTTGCCGTTAACCTGCACTGCCATAATATATGTATCTAACTCTAGCATTGATTCATCAAATGCAGGAAAAGACGAATTATATAATCGCTTTTTATTGCCAAGCTTCTGCCAAATTTCTTCCGTAATATGCGGGATAAAAGGATTTAGTAGCTGTACTAAAACATTAAAGCCATGCCTTACGGTTTTAACATCAATTTTATCTTTGGATATTTCAGCAGATATAGCATTAGAAAGCTCGCGCATACGTGCTATTGCTCTGTTCAGGGCAAAATGCTTTATATCTTCGGCGACGAGCTTTATTGTAAAATGTACTAACCTATTAAGTTCTTTATTAATCTCGCTATTCACATCATCTTTTAAAGAATCTATCGCCTTAAACATATACTCAAGCTTATTAATAAAACGTGAGCAGCCTTCAATACCGCTTGCCGACCATTCTAGATCTTTCTCAGGCGGACTATCGGACAGTACAAAAAGCCTAATAGCATCTGCCCCATATTGCTCTTGCATTGTTTCAAGATCAATGAGATTCTTTTTAGACTTACTCATCTTTTCAATGCGTCCCTGCACTACTCTATTATTGCTTTCTTTATGAAAAAATTCATTACCCTTTTTAACTACTTCTTCAGGATATAACCAATTATTATGTTCATCTTTGTAAGTGGCATGCAGCACCATACCTTGAGTAAATAGCCCTTTAAAAGGCTCTCGAACGCTTACGTACTTCTGTTCGTTCATTACTTTTGTGAAAAACCTTGCATATAATAAATGCATTACCGCATGTTCAATGCCGCCTATATATTTATCGACCGGTAGCCAGTAATCACAAGCTTTTTTATCAGTCATCTCTATAGCATTGCTATTGCAATATCTCGTAAAATACCAAGATGATTCAAAAAATGTATCAAAAGTATCGGTTTCACGCACAGCCGGCTTATCGCATTTCGGACAATCAACATGTTTCCAACTAGGATGATGATCAAGCGGATTACCGTGACCATCAAAATTTACATCATCAGGTAAAGTAACGGGTAAGTCTTTGTAAGGTACGGGAACTATGCCACAAGTTTCGCAGTGAATTATAGGAATAGGACATCCCCAAAAGCGCTGCCTTGAAATCCCCCAATCTTTTAGACGATAATTTACGCTGCGTTTACCTATGCCTAGTTTCTCAAATTCTCCGATGACTTCTTGTTTTGCTTCGTTACTAGTTAAGCCGTTTAGAAAATCCGAATTAACTAAAATTCCATCTTCCGTATAAGCGGTCTTTTGTACATCCATATCTGCTTTAATTACTTGTTTAATAGATAAATTCATTTTAACAGCTAATTCATGGTCACGTTCGTCATTAGCAGGGCAACCAAATATTGCACCAGTGCCATAATCCATTAGCACAAAATTAGTAATAATAACCGGTAAAACTATATTTGAATCGAAAGGATGAATAACAAAAAGACCGGTAAATACACCTTCCTTTTCAGCCTTTTCTAGTTCGCTACTTCCTGTAATATGCGAGCATTTAGTTATAAAAGCGAGTATTTCAGGTGTTTTAGAAACTAACCGCTCTATTATCGGATGATTAAAGGCAATTCCTATAAAGCTAGCACCAAAAATGGTTTCAGGTTTAGTTGAGAATACTTCTATAGTAGTCTCTTCATTATCCTTAATTTTGAAATGAAAATTAGCACCTATCGATTTACCTATCCATTTCTCTTGCATAGACCGAACAGCTTCAGGCCACTCTTTTAAATTCTGAATTTCATTTAATAATTCTTCAGCATAATCGGTGATTTTTAAGAACCATTGCTTTAAATAACGTTTTGCAACTATTGCACCTGAACGCCAACCACGCCCGTCTACAACTTGTTCATTCGCAAGTACGGTATTATCAACCGGATCCCAATTAACAAGCGATTCTTTTTGATAAGCAAGATTTCGTTCATAAAGCTCTAAAAAGAATTTCTGCTCATGTTTATAATACTCAGGATCGCAACTATTTATCTCTCTAGACCAATCATAAGAAAAGCCCATAGATTTTAGCTGCTTTTTCATATTCTCGATATTAGAATATGTCCATTTTTTTGGGTGAGAATTATTTTTTATTGCGGCATTTTCGGCAGGTAGCCCGAAAGCATCCCAGCCCATCGGATGAAGCACATTAAAACCTTGCATAGTCATAAACCTTGCAATAACATCACCTATAGAATAGTTGCGTACGTGACCTACATGGATTTTACCGGAAGGATAAGGCAGCATTTCAAGTACGTAATATTTTGGCTTGCTACTCGCGTTTGATACCTCAAAAGCTTTTTCTTCTTGCCAAATGTGCTGCCATTTTTGTTCTATTTGGTTCATATTTTTTTAATTTATATACTGCATCGTCATTGCAAGCAGTCGTAGACTGCACGGCAATCTCATCAAATATCCTGAGATTGCTTCGTCAATTACTCCGTAATTTCCTTGCAATGACGGAAATACTGTTATTACCTCACACTATTAATATATATATCTCTAGCTTTTCTTAAAATTTTATCTTCAAGCGTGATAGCAAGATTTGAGGTGTTTTCATTAAGTACCCATTGTTTATTTTTAAGTATTTCTTCAAATACTTTCACTTCGATTGAATCAGGGCTTATTACATCGTCTTTAATAAATATATTTATTTTAAATCGAAAATTAGGATTAGAACGTGGGCTATACCATTCCGTAATAATCACGCCGCCGTTTGAGTCGGCTGATGCAAGAGGAGCAACACTTATAGTCTCTAATGCTGCTTGCCAGAGATATTTATTAACTGAACCTCCTACAGCTTTAGTAGATTCATTCTTAACCCTACCCGGTCTAAAAACTAATCCTTCTTCACCTGCTATAGAACCTACTTCGTCCCATTTCTGCTCTCGTTCTGTTTTTGGATAATCACCCGCTAAGATACTAGTACTTATTGCACTAAGTATAATTACAAAAAATAATCCGATAATTTTCTTCATAACCAATATTTAATTAGTGTGCTTGAGGAAAATAATAGAGAAGCTTTAGCTATTAGTCAAAAATTATTTCTTCCCACCGTTCTTTGGCATTGTTATATGGCTCAAAAAACCCACTCGATGTCATGCCCGCCTACGCGGGAATGACATAGGGCAGATTTAATTATTTCTCAGAAATAAATTCAAAACGTGGAATATTTTTGCCGTGTAATAAAACCTTTTCGTTAAACATTTCAAGCGGCCTTACCCAAAGCTGGAAATTATCATATAATACTTTATAAACTACTCACTCTTGCAAAGTTTCAGTATGTTTTGCAGTATCTATAACTTGATATAATTTTTCTTTGTAATGCTTATATATTCCGGTTCTCATAAAACTTATACCTTAACAGGCATGACGACAAAAATATCTTTAGGATTCTCAGGAAATTTAATAAGTACCGGTGCTGAAACATCTGAAAAATATAGTTCTACTAAATCCGATTTCACTGCTTTTAAGACATCTTCCAAATATTGCGGGTTAAAGCCTATAGCCAAAGACTCATCACTATTATATTCATAAAAACTTTCCTTATCTTGTGAAGAATTAATAACCTCTTTTGCGTTACCTCTTGCTTCACCGACGGCACTAATCTCTAAGGTTTCACGCGATAACGATAATTTTACTGCTCTAAATTTTTCAACGGTTATTATCGCTATCCTTTCTATACTATCTGCAAATATTTTTCGATTAATTACTAATTTTGAGCTGCTGCTTTCCGGAATAAAAGCACTATAATCAGGGAAAGTACCGTCTATAAGCTTTGATAGCATAATAGTATTTTCGTTACATATAAATTTAATCTTATTGCTACTTAATAAAATTTCTATATCTTCATTTATATTTTTAGGATCTTTAACGATTTTTAAAATTTCCTCTGCACTTTTTTGCGGTAATATAACTCCAAAATTCTTTATTTGTTTTTCTAATGTTACCCATGAAATCGAAAGTCTATGCCCATCGGTACTTGCCGAACAAAACTCTTTGTCTTTTATGTGTAAATAAACACCGTTTAAATTATAACGAGTTTCATCTAAAGAAATCGAAAATTTTGTCGATTCGATTATTTTAGCAAAATCCGTGCAGGAAATTTTAAAACTTGCTTCAGGATTAATACTATCCATTGCAGGAAAAGAACTAACCGGCAAAGTAAATAAATTAAATTTACAATTTTTTCCTTTGATCTCAAGTCCCGTTGTACCGCGATCTGTTAATGTAAGCTCGGAATCCGGAAGTTTTCGGACTATATCATTTAGAGTTTTCGTAGAAACGGTAAATTCACCTTCACTTACTACCTGTACTGCTATTTTTTGACTTAAGTACAAATCCATATTAGTAGAACTAAGCTCTAGATTGCCGTCTTTTGCCGATAATTTAATATTTGCATATTCAGGTATTACATTACGTTTTTCAACAACGGAACTTGCAAACCCTAGGGACTGAACTAACGTTTTTGTTTCAACTATTAATTTTAACATATCGTTATTCTCTTAATGTTCCTTGAAATTTTTGCGAGATGGTAGCAACTAAATCTTTACTGAACGAATTTAAATCAGTATCAGATAACGTCCGATCATCTGCTTGTAGTTCTATTTTAACCGCTATAGATTTTTTACCTTCAGGTAATTTATCACCGCTATAAATATCAAATAATATAACTGATTTGACAAGCTTTTTATTAAAATTATTTATATATGATATTATTTCACCGACTCTATGATCTTGATCAACAATAAATGCGTAATCTCTAAAATTAGCTTGGAAATCCGATACTGCAAATTCGTCTCTTTTACCGAATTTAGCTTTTATCAACGGTAAATTCGTAATATTTAGCTCGAATGCAAATATTTCCTGATTAATATCGTAATATTTCAAGATTTTAGGGTGTATCTGCCCAAAATGACCTAATAAATTTTTACCAAGCCCTATATTTACTGCTCTAGTTGGATGATAATATTGTGGCAATGCTGTCCCATTTGTTGCTATACATTTATCTATAGATAGTCCTGCATAATCAGCTACCAACTCTAAATCGCCTTTAAGATCAAAAATATCATAGCCTCGTCCAAGCGAATGAGGATTTTTATTATTATATGAACCGCTTATAATTGCCGTCAAATAAGTTGCTTCCGTATTTAAATCTATAAAACTTGGTCCAACTTCAAAAAAAGCCATATCTTTTATAGAGCGTGCTAGATTTTTACTTACTATACTTAACAAATTCGGCAGTATAGTAGGACGCATATAATTGTCTCCTATGCTAATAGGATTAAGCAAAAATAACTCTTCTTTTAATTCAGCAAACAACTTTGCATCTTCACTACTCATAAAAGAGTTAGTTACTACCTCATCATAGCCTTTGCTTGCTAATATCCTTTTAAAACTAGATATTCTTTTATGCTCTCTTAGCTTATTATTATCTTGGTCTAGTTCGGGTAATTTTATACTCTCTATTTTATCATAACCGTAAATACGAGCGATTTCTTCAGCTATATCTTCTAAAATAGTTATATCGTGACGCCAAGAAGGAGCTATTACCTTTATAATCTCACCTTTAACATCCGTAATAAATCCTAGTTTATTTAATATGGCTTCTATCGCTTTGATATTTAGTTTAATTCCTGTAATTTTTTCTAAATAACATGCTGAAAAATCTAAAGGTTTTTTTTGTGACTCTTTTTCACCGACTTTCACTACTTCCGATACTTCACCGTTTCCGCATATTGACAAAATAAGATTAGTTGCTATGTCCAAAGCCTTTTCCGTAAAATTTCTATCGATATTACGCTCATTACGATATCTAGCATCCGTATCAATTTGGAATCTTCGCCCGCTAGCTGCAACCATTTTAGCATTAAAACAAGCAGCCTCGAGTATTATATTAGTCGTACTATCAGTACAACTACTATCAGCCTCGCCAATGACACCGGCCAGACCTTGAATACCGCTTTCATCTTTTATAACTAAATCATTTTCGGTAAGTAAATATTCTTTGCCGTTTAGGGCGTGGCATTTAGCTACGTCATTGCGAGGCTGTAAAGCAGCCGTGGCAATCTCATTTTGTTGTCCTGAGATTGGTTCGTCGCTACGCTTCTCGCAATGACGTGCTACAGTAATTCCCCCTTTTATCCTATCTGCATCGTAAGCATGCATCGGCTGCCCAAAGCTATAGGAAATATAATTTGTTACATCCACTAAGCTTGAAATAGTTTTTACCCCAACATTTTTTAATAATTTCCGTAACCAATCAGGGCTTGGTTTATTTTTTAAATTTCTTATCTCTCTAAAAGTAAATAACGGACAGGCTTCTTTATCTTGCACGTTAAGCTTCATTTTAGAAATAAATGTACTCTTTATTTCCGAAATTTCTAGCTCTTTAAGTATTCCTATTCCTTTAGCTGCTAAATCTCTTGCGATACCGTACACTCCAAGTGCATCACCACGATTAGGAGTAACGTTAATAACAAATATAGGATCATCTAAACCGTAATATTTAGTAAACTTCTCTCCAACTACGGCATCTTCAGATAGCTCTATAATCCCTTCAGACTCTGAAGCTAGCAGTAATTCCTCTTCAGAGCAAAGCATACCACAGCTTTTTTCGCCTCTAATAACAGATTCCTTAATCTTAAATTTACCGTTTGGTATTTCTATTCCGATATTTGCAAGTACTACTTTTATACCTGCTCTTGCATTACGCGCACCACAAACTATTTGCAGCATACCACTTTTAGTCTCAACATTACAAAGCTTTAATTTATCAGCTGACGGGTGAGGTTTAATATTTGTAATATACGCTACTTCAAACTTTTGTAACTCCGCCGCTTTATCTATCACCTCTTCCACTTCAAGGCCAATAGCTGTTAGGGCTTCGGCAATTTCAGTAACTGAAGCCGATGTCTCTAAAAATTGTTTTAACCATGATAACGTAAATTTCATTTCGTAAGCCCTCCTGCTAAATTCGGTATATCAAAGCTCCCAAAATTATAATGTTTAAGCCAACGCATATCTCCTTCAAAAAATTGTCTTAAATCTTTGATATTATATTTTAACATTGCAAAACGCTCTACTCCAAGCCCAAAAGCAAAACCTTGATACTCGCTGCTATCGATACCAACATTTTTAAGCACGTTTGGATGAACCATCCCGCAACCGAGGACCTCAAGCCATTTATCGTTTTTATTCATCCGAATATCAACTTCGGCAGAAGGTTCGGTAAATGGGAAAAAGCTGGGTCTAAAACGTAATTCAATATTAGAATTTTCAAAAAAGCTTTTTATAAATGCCGTGATAACATATTTTAAATGTCCCATATTGATATTTTTATCAATAACAAGCCCTTCTATTTGGTGGAACATTGGCGTATGCGTCATATCCGAATCCGATCTATAAGTCCTACCCGGTGCTATAAACCTAAAAGGCGGTTTGCCGTTTTTCATAGCTCTAATCTGCACTGTTGAGGTATGAGTACGTAATAACAGCGGCTTATTATTTTCCTGACTTTTCAAATAAAAAGTATCATGCATTTGCCTTGCGGGATGATCATCTTCAAAATTGAGAGCGGTAAAATTATGAAAATCATTCTCAATATTTGGTCCGTTTTCTATAGTAAAACCAAACTGCGAAAATACTTGTATTAACTCCTCACTACATTGTGTTATTGGATGAATAGAACCTTGTTTATATCTCCGTGCAGGGATTGTTAAATCAATTTTATCGGCAGCAAGTTTAAAATTTAGTTCCTGCTCCTCTAAAATTTCTTCTTTTGCTTTTATTATATTCTGTATTTTATCTTTTAATTTATTGATTTTTAAGCCAAATTCTTTACGTTCCTGTTCATTTAAACTACCTAATTTTTTAAGCTCACCGGTCACTATACCGTTCTTGCCTAAAAATTCTACTTTATATTCTTGCAGAGCTTTTAAGTTTTGTACTAATAAGATTTTGTCCTCAGCAAGCCTTAATATTGTTTCTATATTTTCCATTATTGTTTTTTGTTTTTGATTTTTTATTGTACGGTAGAACGTCATTGCGAGGAGGCATTGTTGCGTGGACCTGTTTATCCGTGTCATTGCGAGGAAATTGCATAGCAATTGACGAAGCAACCCAGTTAAAAATTCTGATTTACAGAATTTTTTTAATTATTTTCTGGATTGCCGCGTCGCCTACGGCTCCTCGCAATGACGTTAAACCAACATACACTTCATATAATTCTCTTCTATCCCCACCAACTTCGCTTTAAATATCTGCCCTATTTCTAAAGGTTTATCTAGCTTTACCGGAATAAAATTTTCGGTATGGGCAATATTATTATTCTCTACTAATAACTCCACTTTCTGTCCTATATGTTTTTTAAAGAATTCGGTCAACTGGTTTTGCCCTTCTTGCCTTAAAATCTTTGCCCTTTCTTTTCTTATATTTTTAGGTACTTGTGGCATACGTGCTGCAGGCGTTCCTTCTCTTTCCGAATAAGGAAAAACATGTAAATATTGTAATTCCGCTTCTGAAATTAATTTTCTTGTATTTTCAAACATTTCATGGGTTTCAGTCGGGAAACCAGCTATAATATCCGCACCAAAAGATACTTCCGGTCTTATTGCCCGCAGCTTCCGACAAAACTCTATTACGTTTGCTCTATTATGACGTCTTTTCATACGTTTTAATATCATATCGTCGCCTGCTTGCAAGCTAATATGAAAATGCGGCATTATCCTTTCACTATAAGCTATAAGCTCAAAAAGTTCATCATCTATTTCTGCAACATCTATTGAAGATAATCTAAGCCTCTTTAATTCAGGGACTAAATTCAACACTCGTTTAATCATTTGTGCGAATGTTGGATTTCCCGGCAAATCACTACCGTAAGCCGTGACATCGACACCGGTAAAAACTACTTCTTTAAAGCCGTTTAATACCAAATGCTTTACCTGCGCTGCTATAGCTCCTATTGCTACTGATCTACTTTTGCCTCTACCATAAGGGATAATACAGAAAGTACAAAAATGATCACAACCGTTTTGTACCTGAATAAAAGCACGAGACTTACCGTCAAAGCTACTTACTAAATGACTTGCCGTCTCTTTCACCGACATTATATCGTTAACTGTTATTTTTGCATCGGTAATTTGGTAGTAATTAGGTAATAACTTCTCTTCATTACCTATAACTTTGTCAACTTCCGGCATATTACCGTACATTTGCGGACTTGTTTGAGCACTACAGCCGGTAACAATAATTTTTAAATCAGGATTATTTTTTTTAGCCTTGCGTATAGCTTGTCTTGCTTGTTTCTCAGCTGCTTTAGTTACCGCACAAGTATTGAATATTGCCACATTATCGATACCCGACAATTCCAAGTTTTTTCGTATTATCTCACTTTCGTAAATATTAAGTCTACAGCCAAATGTTACTACGTCTTGTCTTAAATTATTGCTCACAATAATATTCCCCACGTGCTACAAGCGTAGCTGCCCCTTGCATTATTATATTACCGTTTTCTTCTTTCATAGTAAGGTTACCGTGCTTAAAGACTATAGTACTTGGTGAATGGATAAAACCGAGCTTTAAACCGGCAGCAAAACTACCGCAAGCTCCGCTTCCGCAAGCAAGCGTTAACCCTGCCCCCCGCTCCCAAACGGATAAATAGATTTTATTATCTTTTACTTCAGCAAAATTAACGTTTACCCCATCTGCAAATAATTCCTTAGCCTGCAATTTTTCACCGACAATTTTTTGATCTTGAGGTTCTAACTTACTAAAAATAATCAAATGCGGATTACCTATATCAACGCAAATAGTTTCCTTTAAATCAATCATATAACGCTCTGCAAATGCCCAAACTTTATCACGACTTGGCATCCAAGCTTCATTAAAACTAACGCTTCCTACATTAACGCTAATATTATTTTCATCATTGACATTACATAGCAATTTTTTATTGCCTACCATTACAGTAATATCTTTCTTTCCCGTATCAAGATAAATTAACTTGGCTAAACATCTTGTAGCATTACCGCATAATTTAGCACTAGAGCCGTCTATGTTATATATAATCATTTCATAAAAATCATTATGCTCTTCATAAATAATAAACTGATCGCAACCGATACCTGTATGACGCTCAGCCATATTTTTTGCTAACTGCGATAAATCATATGAACTTGATAAATCTCGTTTGTTAACAATAACAAAATCATTACCGAGACCATGCATTTTTACAAAATTAATTTTACTAATCATAGTGTTTTACATATTAGGAAATTGTATTATAGCAAATTTTTTGGAATTTGCTATAATGAAGTGATGATATATAAAAATATAGACTATTATGCTAATTTCACGTTTCTTAGACCCTAAAAATAACTATGCATTTTTTAAAATTTTCGGTACAGAAAAAAATAAGGATATACTTACTCATTTTCTAAATGACATTTTAGGTTATACGGGAAAAGAAGTAATTACCGAGGTTACTTTTTTAAAAACAATCTAAGATCCCGATATCGCTGCTTATAGACAATCTATAATTGATATATTATGTAGAGATAAATACGGTACTCAATTTATTGTAGAGATGCAGGTCAGCAAACATCCAGGTTTTGAAAAACAAGCTCAGCTTTATGCAGCAAAGGCCTATTCAAGACAAATAACAAAAGAAGATGAAGATCATACAAAATGGCAGTATATGCAAAACTTCGAGGAGTAATATTCTTAGCTATTGCCGATTTTATTTTATTGCCCGATAAAAAAGATTGGAGATCAGATCATAGATTACTTGATACTAAAACTTATGAGAACGACCTACAAGATTTTTATTTTATCTTTTTAGAGCTTGAGAAATTTAATAAAGAATTAGATCAATTAGAGAACCTTCAAGAAAAATGGGCATATTTCTTTAAACATGCACATGAAAGCACTCTAGAAGAAATGGAGAATTTGATAGGTCATGACTTTATTATTAAAAAAGCTTTTTATGCTTTGGATCAAGCTAGTTGGTCTGAAAAAGAGTTAAATACTTATGAAAAAATGATAAAAACCGAAATGGATAATCTAGCCGTAGAAGAGCAGAAAATTATGGATGCTGAAGCTAAAGGAGAAGCCAGAGGGAAAGCAAGACAAAAAATTTCTATAGCTAAAAAAATGTTAGCAAAAAATAAACCTTTAGATAAAATTATAGATTTTACCGGTTTAACAGCAAAAGAAATCGAGCAATTAAAGTAATGAAAATCCTTAATATTATGCTAAGTCGTGACCTTGGCGGCATTCAACGAGCATTTTTAGATTATAGCACTGCTTTAGAGATGCAAAAAATTGAGGTTATAAATATCACTTCTTACAAGGCAAAAATAAATTCCTTTCTACACAAACAAAGCTTAAAACTACCTAATATAGTACCGTTTGATTTACTCTCGGTACTTATTCTTAAGTATATAATTCATAAGACTAAGCCCGATATAATTATAGCACACGGTAATAGAGCAATAAATTTTAGTAAATTTGCTAAATCACAAAATATAAAATTAATCGGTATCGCTCATAATTATAGTTTAAAAGGACTACGTAAATGTGATTTTGTTATTGCCTTGACACATCATATGAAAGAATTTTTACTAAAAAATAACTTTGCCGAATCTAGGATATGCATCCTACCGAATATGATAAATATTGCTAAAGACTTTATTCCAAATAAAACATATAGAAAACCTGTCGTAATTGGTGTACTAGCAAGATTTGTAGCTAAGAAAGGTGTTGATGTTTTTATTAAAGCTATCAAAATTTTAAAAGAAAAAAAATATGATCTTCATGCAGTTATAGGTGGAAGCGGCGAGGAAAAAGATAATTTAATTGCTTTAGCACATAAACTTAATTTACAAGATCAAATATCATTTACGGGATGGGTTAACGATAGAGATAAATTCTTTAAACAAATAGATATTTTTTGCTTACCGTCTCTTCATGAACCGTTTGGAATTATAGTGCTTGAAGCAATGGAGGCAAGCGTGCCTATCGTTAGTACAGATACTGAAGGGCCTGCAGCAATCTTAAGCGACATGCAAGACGGGCTTATTTGTAAAGCCGGCTCTGCTGAAGATTTAGCAGAAAAAATTGTCTATCTAATAGAGAGCCCTATAAAAGTAAAAGAATTTTCTAAAAACGCCTACCTTACTCTCAAACAAAATTATGACATTAAAGTTGTTTCTGAAAAGTTACAGCATATTTTAGAAAGCTTCAGATAAGATGAATTTAAGGGTGAGCCTACACAGCGTATAAAAATACGTGAACACAAGCGAATCCTGCAAAATTCACTTATATCAAGCTTTCTAAAATATGCTGTAGCAACATTATTACGTAATTATAAAAATAGTTAGTTGAAAAAATAATAGTCTATATTGACATAACGGTTTAAAGATTCATAATTAATATTAAGTAATATGAATTTATTTTAATGAACCTACTCGATGAACTTCGTATGCCGATTTTTCATTTACTTAAAATATATTCTAGTTTTATCGATTTCATCATTTCTTCTATGTGGTTGTAATACAAAACACGATAATATTCCCCCTAAACTCTCATTACCTACTACTTGGAATAATTATTCTCTAGAACAAAATCATAATGCATCCTCCAAGTGGTTGCTGCAATTTAACGATCCGGTGTTAAATAACCTAATCGAAGAATCTTTAACCGGTAACTCCGATATTGAGCTGGCAATGAGTAATGTGCTAGCAGCGAAAGCATAGCTTAACCTTATTAATTCTTATAGATTTCCACAAATCAATTTACAAGGCGGAGCAAATCGAACAAAAAACAGTAAAGAAACAAAAGCACCGAATGAGCCGAAATGCTCTAATAATTTTGGGCTAGCAAGCGTGCTTAATTACGAGCTGGATTTATGGGGGCAGCCGCCAACGCTAGCGCATCGGCTAAAAAAACTTTCCTTGCAAGTAAGTATAGCAAGGCAGCGGGTACGTTTATCGGTTAGTGAAGCTGCTTCCGAGCTTGCACTTACTAAGTTATCATTGCAGCCTTTAAAACAACAAAGACATGAGCAGGAAACCGCTTTAAAAATTTTAGTAGGTAGAATTCCTGAAAATATAGTAAACGGCTTAATTTATCGTGATAAACCAATAGATTACTTCCCTGCTCTACCGGTATTACCTAAAATATTACCATCAGAGCTTTTAGAGCAAAAACCGGATATTAAAGCTGCAGAGCAGACTTTACTAGCAGCAGATGCAAACTTAAAAACAATAAAAGCTACTTATTTTCCATAAATTTCTTTAACAGGCTTATTAGGATTCGGTAGCAATAAACTTAATACTCTGTTTGCTAACTCAGCTGAGACTTAGCAGGTAGGCGGCAACATAGCAGGACCTATTTTTGATTTTGGCAAATAACAATGCTTAAAACAATAATGCGGAATTTGATATTGATAACATTACCAGTACTAATTATTAGTGGTTTGGGCAATAAAACATCATCATAAAAGCAGTAAATAAATCACTATAGCAGCTCCGATTGAGGTAACACAAGTTATCAGACAAGACGTCCCTGATGTGATAGAACTTGCAGGAGTAGCTGAAACTTTTACCAAAGCGCCGATATTCAACCTTAAGTTATGGGCTAAATATTAAGTGTAAATTTTGATGACGGACAAGAAGTAAAAGCAGGTGATTTAGTATCGCCGGATTTTGTGAGTCTAGTAACTATAAATACTATCTCGCCTATTTATGTCAGCTTCTCCGTACCTGAAAAATATCTCGATCGTATATAGTTCCGTCTAAAGCCATGCAAACTAACGATCAAGGTCCTTATGTATTTGTTGTCGATCAAGATAATAAAGCCGTGGTCAAGAATATAGATATAGTGTTTTCTAATGATGATTTTATTGTTATTAAAAGCGGTATAGATGAGGGAGAAACGGTAATCACCAACGGACAGCTACGATTATCTAACGGAGCAGAGGTGAGTGTTAGGGAGGAGTAGTGTCAAATCGTCATTGCGAGCAGGCGTCATTGCGAGGAAATTACAAAGTAATTGACGAAGCAATCTTAGGAGTTTGTCATTATTTCATGAGATTGCCACGCTTCTTACAGTCGCTCGCAATGACGATATGTATGACGGAAAAAATCCATAAAACAGGGAAAAAATCATTGGGTATTTCAGAAATATTTATTAAGCGTTCGGTTCTTGCTACTTTATTCATGGCCACTATTTTGCTGTTTGGAGCATTCGGCTATAGGCTATTACCGGTAAGCGTTTTACCTGACATCAACTGCCCGACTATTCAGGTTTCAGTAAGCTTGCCTGGAGCTGACCCTACTACTATGGCGTCTTCAGTTGCATTACCGCTTGAAAAGCAAATCTCGACGATATCAGATATTGACTCGATGAGTTCGGTTAATAGTAACGGTACTACTCAAATTACTTTGCAGTTTAATTTAGACCGAGATATAGATGCAGCGGCACAAGACGTACAAGCAGCTACCGAACGCCTTACCTACCCCGCCCTCATATCGTAAAGTAAATCCTGCCGACGCACCTATATTTTATTTATCTTTAACCTCTGATACTCTCCCCCTTATATACCGTGGACTATTACGCCGAAACAATTATGGCTGAGCGTTTATCTATGCTGCCGGGTGTTGCACAGGTACAAGTTTACGGCTCACAACAATATGCAGTGCGTGTGCAGGTTGCCCCTGTTAAAATGGCAACAAATAATATAGGGCTTGACTAAGTATCAAACATTATCAGCTCTGCTAATGTTAATTTACCGACCGGAGCTTTATACGGTAAAGATATCTACTCAAGCATTAGAGCCCCTGGGCAATTACAAAATGCTAAAGAATATAATGAGTTAATATTAACTTACGCGAGTTTCGTATTAATATTAAATTCTATTTTGAATCAGTGTGACGGACTATCTTTTGTAGATTCAAGTAGTATAGAGGTATGCAAGAAATATCGTATTTCAATGAATAAAGTGTTTGCTGGTATAAGCAGCACGTGGTGCAACAACAAAAGGTTGGTTCTATGGACTCAAACTACATTTAATAATTAATAGAGCTGGTGGTATAAGTTAAAGCATCTTTTAGTCCTGGTAATAAGGATGATAGAAAACAGCTAGAATTGATGATAAAAAATCTTTTTGGTAAAATATTTGGAGATCGTGATTATATTTCACAAAAATTATTTCAACAACTTTTAGAGCAAGGAGTTTTTATAGTAACTAGAGTAAAGAAAAATATGAAAAATAAGCTTATGTCTATGTTGGATAAAATATTATTGCTTAAAAGATCATTGCTAGAATCTATTTTTAGCAAAATTAAACTATTGAGTAAGTTTGAGCATTCAAGGCATAGATCAGTTACAAATGCCTTTGTTCATATGGTTGCAGCACTGATAAAAATTATCAAATGTCTGATAATAAACCTTCTATTACATCTCTCTTGATAGTCTAAATTCTATGTTCTATTAATTCGAAACTCGCGTTAACCTATAAAAACGGTAATCCGCTTTTTCTTAAAAATATCGGGAAAGCCATTGATAGCGTAGCTAATAATAAAATCGCCGCTTGGTATAAGGATAAGCCGGGGGTAATACTTGCTATTCAAAAACAACCGGATATTAATACTATTGAAATAGTCGACTCTATAAAAGAAGTATTGCCGTTGCTCCGCAGGCAAATCCCTGAGGGCATTAATATCATGTTTGATAGGTCAATTTCTATCAGAGAATCGGTAAATGATGCCAATTTTACTATGCTACTCGCTTTAATACTCGTAGTGATTGCTATATTTCTCTTTCTACATAACTGACGGTCCGTGATTATTCCGACTATTGCCCTTCCTTTATCAGTTGTCGGTACTTTTGCCTTTATGTATCTATTCGGTTATAGCATCGATAATATGTCTTTAATGGCTCTAACGCTTGCGATGGGTTTTGTCGTGGATGATGCAATAGTAGTGCTTGAAAATATCACACGACATATGGAAAAAGACGAGAGTAAAATAGCAGCATGTATTAACGATACTAAAGAAATAGGATTTACTATCGTCTCAAGGACTTTATCCCTAATGACGATATTCATCCCAATATTATTTATGAGCGGAATTTTAGGGAAGCTACTGCACGCACTTGCCGTTGTTATTACTACCACTATTTTGCTTTCGGGAGTTATCTCGATAACCGTAACTCCTATGTTATGTAATGTGTTTTTGAGGGATCGTCATTGCGAGGAACGTAGTGATGA
The DNA here is from genome assembly GCF_000016625.1 of Rickettsia massiliae MTU5. NCBI lineage: Bacteria > Pseudomonadati > Pseudomonadota > Alphaproteobacteria > Rickettsiales > Rickettsiaceae > Rickettsia > Rickettsia massiliae. The sequence continues at coordinate 577,083 of NC_009900.1, read as the reverse complement.
AGCACGCTCAGGGCAACCAACCGAGATTGCCACGGCGTCTTTGACGCCTCGCAATGACGACCTACCACTAACCGAAAAAGCCTTTGAATATGTCAAACAAAAATATGGTAGCAGTCTAAAAACAGTATTAGAGCATTCAAAAACTACTATGCTTATATTTCTCTTAGTAATCATCACAACGGCTTATTTATTTGGGAAAGTACGCAAAGGCTTTATGCCTGATTCCGATACGGGACAAATCTTAGTTTTTACCGACGCCGCTCAAACTATTTCTTTTGATGCGATGGCGCAAGAACAGCAACAAGTAAGTGATGTATTACTTCAAAATCCTAATATAGATTCATTTTTTTCTGCCGTAGGTGTTTCAGGTAGAAACTCTACCGTAAATCAGGGTACGATTTTGATTAGCTTAAAACCTCGTGATCAAAGAATAGGAGCTGACACCGTTATAGATCAGTTACGTTCAAAACTAAATCATTTAGTAGGTTTAAGGGTATATATCCAGAACGTACCTACTATTACGATCGACGGACAAGCAACCAAAAGCCAATATCAATATACTATGCAAGAACTCGATCAAGATGTGCTATTTAGCTTTGCACCGAAATTAAAGGACAAGTTCGCACGGCTGCCAGGTTTTATTGACGTAACTTCGGATTTACAAATAGCACAGCCACACACTTTAGCGCAGATTGATAGATATAAGGCTGCAAAACTCGGTATATCAGTCGAGTACGTCCAGAATATCTTATATGCAGCTTACGGTGCTGAACAGATTTCCACATTATATACCACCCCAACAGCTCAATATGACGTTATTTTAGAGCTAGATCCTAAATATCAAACAGATTCGTCAATGTTATCTTGAGTCAATATTAACTCCGCAAGCGGCAATTTAGTACCGCTAACTTACCCTTGCTAAAATTGTTAATACTGTTGGCCCACTTAGTATTTCACATTTCGGGCAATTACCTTCAGTTACGGGGTATCATTTAACCTGCAAGATGGATATTCAATTAGTGATGCCGTTCCAAAAGTTAATCAAGCAATAAGAGAGTTACAAATGCCGGCTACGGATTACGGGACGCTTCCAAGGAACAGTTCAGGCATGTCAGTCGTCTTTTTCCGATCTTGGCTTATTGCTTGAACTTGCTGTTATAGTTATTTACATCATCCTTGGCATGTTATATGAAAGTTTTGTGCATCCTATAACTATACTTTTAGGACTACCTACCGCTATATTTGGAGTATTACTCACTCTACTAATATTTAATAGCGAACTTGATATGTACGGATTTGTCGGACTTATAATGTTAATCGGTATAGTGAAGCAAAAGGCTATCATGATTATCGATTTTGCCTTAGAACTTGAAAGAACTGGCAATAAATCTTCGCATGAAGCAATTTATGAAGCATGTATAATACGATTCAGACCGATTATGAGGACTACCCTAGCTGCCTTAATGAGAGCTATGTCTATTGCTCTTGGAGTCGGAGCAACAGGAGCAGAGAGAAGATCACTAGGGCTTGCAGTAGTAGGAGGTTTACTCACATTGCAATTACTTACTCTTTACATCACACCGATAATTTGCCTATATTTAGAAACAGCTAAGAAATGGTTAAAGCATAGCAATTATAAAGCTAAAATTAGCAATCTATCCGGAATTAAATTGGAAATCTTAATGTTGTTGTATGGCGCGAGAAACTCGTTCGGTGTTATACCGTAGCTTGACCACAATATCCAGAAAAACAACTAAAAAATACTAATAATATTAGTATTTTTAACTAAACCCCGTGGACAAGCCACAGCGTGACAGTGGTATCAAGCTTGTTCAGTATTCGGCGTCGTTTTCTCTTCTCCAGCAACCGTAATTTCATCACTATCATAATTAAATGTGTCCGTTGTAGAAGGAGTAGACGGTACAGACGATGCGCTTACTAACTCAGAAGACTTTTGATCTAAATAGTCTCTTACTTCTCGTTTACCAAGCAATTCCATAGCATCATTTTTATTACTTTCTTTTATATATGCTTCAGGAATATATGCCTTAATATATTCCATATCAGATGCGTTTTTTAATAAATAAGGTGATACAAATTCTAGTATGTCCTTACCGCTTCTTTTATTAATTAGCAAATGAGTAAGCAACACAAATACCGTAGTCATTTAATAAATGCTTGTGTCTTGTCTGTTGAATGTTGTTTTGCAGATTCCACAGCTCTTAAAGCATATAATATCTGTTCTCTTGTTGCTTGAATAGAAATATCATCTGAAGCCATCCCGTAAGCTTTTTCAAGCTCTTGATCTTTAAAATGTATTTTTTTGTTAATTCTTTTATTTCAGTAACAATAGGGTTTTGAAGGCCTTTTATAAAGGTAAGACTAGCAGTACTGGCTGAGAGTTTACTTTTCATAATATACCTATTAATAAATTTAACATATTTCTATATTCAAATATTAATTTTTATTAAAAAATAATAAACCTATTGGTAGTGATAAATATATCACATCAGAGATTGCTGTATATATCTAAAGACTAGAGATTTCAGCTCTTAGCTAAGAATAGGCTTATTATATCGAACAAGCATTACTGCCGTTATCATCATCTTCACGGATAAATTTTTGCTTTACCTTAGAATTGTTATTATACGGCTTACTATTTTTTACCGGTGGATAATTTACAGGCTCATAATTTGTAACGGGTGGAGCATAATTTTGATTTACTACAGCATTTGGACAAGTATATTTTGATATATCACGCTTAGTTTCTCTAAGCATGGCTTTTATCTGATTTAATTCCTCTTGTATCTTTTTTTCTTTCTCGCTATCGTCTTTTCTAACCTTTTTATTCGCTCTCCTTAAAGTCATATCATCATCGGATTCAGCGAAGCCGGCTTCTGCTTTTTGCCTTGCTATATCCCTTTTAATCATCTTAAGATACATTTCACGATTTCTCTTTACAGGATCGATTCTTTCTCCTCTTAAAGGACTATCATCGCTATCATAGTCATCATCATCGTCGTTATCATAATCAAGATTATCTTCTACTATATTCTTTTTAGCCAAAGTAATATATTTATTATTATATACAGGTTTTCTCTTGCCGCCTTTAGCACCTTTGCTATCAACCAATCTGTTATTTGCTGATCTTTGAAAATAGCTTCTAAAATTATCTGTACAAGCTGAAAGTAAAAACATTCCTAAAAATAATATTATAATTTTTTTTAACATATATAACATATATTTATATTATTCCAAAACTTTTATTAGACTTCCTATACAACTTAGCTAATAAGGAGGAATTTGTAGGAGACACGGAACGCAGCACCGCAGCGTACGCTTTGGTACATGAGGATGCGAGAGTACCGGATCGACACACAAATTACCCTTAGAAGCAAGTTATGCAGAAAGTCTAATATGATTAATGCCACATAATAGCCAAACTTGCAAGAAATAAAGAGCCGAACTGCTATGTGCTTAATTAAATTATTGTTATTCTGAGGTATTTTTGGTCTTGTTATATGTCTTCCACCCCGTCATTGCAAGCGACTAAAAGGAGCGTGGCAATCTCAGGACTTTAGCACGAGATTGCTTCGTCAAAACTTACAGTTTTTCCTCGCAATGACGGAAAACAAAATCTAAATCACCTCTTCTATTAGGTTACTTAATAGCTTATGCCCTTCTTTTCTTCTTTTTAATAAATTTTGTGAAGCAGCCTCTAATATTTTTGGATTACTTATCAAATCGAGTATTTTATCTGCTAATTTTTCTGCAGAAATATTATTCTGCTCTAAACACCATCCTGCGTTTTTATCTTCCAATAATTTTGCATTGTAATATTGATGATTATCCGCAGCACTAGGCAGTGGAATAAAGATTGCCGGCAACCCTATATAGGTCAATTCTTCTATAGTAGATGCTCCTGCTCTTGAAATCACTAAATCGGCTTCTTTATATTGCAATGCCATATTATCAAAAAATTCAGCAAATTCATAAGTAATGTTTAATTTCGAGTATATATCTTTTATTTTTACTTGATCATCTAATGCTGCTTGCTGGATTATATTTAATTCAAGACTTGGCTGTTTTTGCATCACAATTTGGATACTTGCAGATATCAGCTCTGAAAATAACTTAGCTCCTTGACTACCGCCAAAGATGAATATTGTAAAAAGCTTATCATTCCGTGGCTTGACCACGGAGTCCAGTGCTTTTATTAAAGACTTTTTGGACCCCGTGGTCAAGCCACGGGACGACATTTCTATAACCTTTAATTCCCTAATATTCTCTCTAACTACCCCACCGGTAACTACTATTTTACTTTTTGCAAATTCCGGTAAATTCTTTATTTTTTCATAAGAAATAGCTATCTTTTTAGCAAAGCTTGCAAAAAATTTATTAACTTTTCCAAGGTAAGAATTCTGTTCATGAATTATAATCGGTACTCTTAAAAAAATTGCCGCAAACATTGGAGCTATAACAGGATAACCGCCAAACCCTACAGTGACGGCAGACTTCATATTATATAATAATTTAATAGCCTTTAAAACTGCAATTGATAACCTAGGTAAAAACAAGAAAATATTACCTGAGCGTTTTAAATCTAGGATATGAAAAATTACTTTCATATCCTGCTTTATATATTGTTTGCATCTTAAATCAGTAATAAAATGAACTTCATAGCCACGTTTGATTAATTCTTCTCCAAGAGCAACTGCCGGAAAAAAATGTCCCCCCGTCCCTCCTGCTACCAAAATGATTTTTTTCATATTTCAATATTACGAATTTTGTACGAATTTAACGGCGTTCGGTGTCTTGTAAAGCCAAGAAGCATACCGGTAGCGATAGCTATTGCCAGCGTTGAAGAACCACCGTAACTAATAAACGGTAATGTCATACCTTTAGTAGGAAGTAAATGTAAAGTCACGCCCATATTAATTATTGCCTGAAGCCCTAATTGTGCAATTATACCGCTAGCAGCGAATTGTACAAATTTATCTGTTTCGTTTAATAACTTAATAAGACTTCTTAATACTATAAAAGCAAATATACCTATAACAATAAGGCAAATAATAGCTCCAAACTCCTCACCTGCTACAGCAAAAATAAAATCCGTATGCGAGTCGGGTAGTACCTGCTTTACTGCCCCCTCCCCTGGACCTCGTCCATATAACCCGCCATGCTCAAAAGCCTTAAGCGACTTACTAACTTGATAATTCTCGCTACTATCTGGATCTAAAAACGAATTAATTCTTTGCGTTACGTGCGGTAACCAAAAATAAGCAATAGTTCCTCCTATCATTCCTAAAAAACCGGCTAAAACAATCCAAAATATCGGCATACCCGCAATAAACAGTTGAATACCGAAAACTGCCGTAATCATTACAAGCATTCCAAAATCCGGCTGAATAATTAAGAGAATAGCAACAATAGAATAAAGTATTACACAAATCGTAAAACTTGGAAAATCATCATTAAATTTTAGCGATAATATCCAGCCCGTAACAACTGCAAAAAACGGTTTGATAAATTCCGAAGGTTGAATAGATAGACCTAGAATATTAATCCATCGCACTGCGCCTTTTACTTCATAGCCAAAAAATTTAACTGCTATTAATAAAACTATACTAGCAATAAATCCAACTATTGCAAAACGCCTTAACCATTTTTTATTAAGACATGAAAATAATAATATAAGTCCTGAAGCGGCAGCTAAATAAAATATTTGTCTAGATGCAAAATAACTTTCTTCAAGACCTATTCTACTTGCTACTGCTGAACCTGAGGTAGTAACAAGCATTAGACTAAAAGCAAATAAGATAATTAAAGAAATTATTATTTGCCTATCGGTACTCCGCCACCATAATTTTATAAAGTTATTAGATATTTCGTTATTCATATTATAGTTATGCAATTATGGCTATATTTATAATGTTATTGCATGGATCGGAAAACACCCTCGATGTCACCCCGTGGCCTTGACCACGATATCCAGAAAAACAATAAAAAATACTAATATTATTTAGTATTTTTAACTAGACCCCGTGGTCAAGCCACGGGGTGACAGGATACTACACAATTTTATAAACAACTCGCCACGCTCTTCAAAATTTTTAAACTGATCATATGAGCTACAACTAGGTGCTAACAAGATATTTTTTACCTCCGCGTTATCACCTACTGCATCCTTATAAGCAAGATCGAAAGCCTGCTCAAGATTATCACATATTACAAAATCTACTATATTCTTAGCAGTATTTGCAAATATTTCTTTAGCTTGACCATAAAAATAAGCTTTCTTAATTTGACTGAAATAAGGCTTTATTTCCTCAATACCACCCTCTTTAGGGATTCCTCCCGCAAGCCAGTAAATATTATCGAGTGCTTTAATTGATTGCACGGCAGATATGGCATTTGTCGCTTTACTATCATTGTAAAAACTTATATTATTTATACTACCGATATATTGCATTCTATGAGGTAAACTTTGAAAACTACTTATAGATTCAAGTATTTTTTTAGGTTCTACTCCTATTATTTTAGCTACTGCATAACTTGCTGCAATATTCTCACAATTATGAACTCCTTGCAGGTTTTTATTAAAAGGTACAGCATAATGCATAAAGCTTGATACAAGTGAATTTTGCAGGTCTCGCCTGTGTTCACGTATTTTTATACGCTCCGCAGGCTCACCTTGAAATTCATCTTGTCTAAAACTTTCTGAATTACGCTGTAATTCAAAACTTATATCATCAAAAAAATTAGCGCTAATTTTATCATCAACTACCGAAATACCGTTTTCAAGAATTTTAGTAACCGAAAAAGGAATTAGCTTTATACGCTGCTCTTGCTGCAATTTTATAAAGACTTCACGACAATAATCATTATCGATATTAATTACCGCATAACTCTCTTGATCCATTCGATCAAAGATCTTAGATTTTGCTGCAATATAGCAGGTCATATCCTGATGTCTATCTAAATGGTCGGGAGTTATATTAAGAAGCACGGCTATTTTAGCTGTAAAGGTTTTGACTAGATCTAGCTGAAAAGAAGACAATTCAAGTACATATCCATCCTTACTTGCTTTAGCTTGCAAAGCAGAAACTCCAATATTACCGGCAACCGGATAGTCTAAACCGCTACTATTTAAGATATGGCTTATTAAAGCAGTAGTAGTACTTTTACCGTTTGTACCGGTTATAGCTATAAATTTTAAGTTTTTTGATTTTGCAAATAATAAGTCTATATCAGAAGTGATTGGAATATTAAAATTTTTTGCAATATTGACTATCTCATGCGTTAAAGGAATTCCAGGACTTAAGACAATTGTATCTAAATTTTGCCATCTTGAATCAGATAAAGCAGCGATAGCGGTTTTACTATATAATTCTTCAAATATATCTCTATTTGCTTTTAAATCATCATAAACAATTACATCATATTTATTTTGCAATTCCTCGTAAACCGATATACCGGTTTTACCAAGCCCAAAAACACCTATTTTTTGTTTTGTATGAGAATTCATGAATTAATTTGAAAGAACATTGCAGTCTTAGTATTCAAGAACAGGTATATGAAGATCAACTTCAAAAAGAGCAAGGAGTTTACAAGTCGAGGAGCGGAGCGTATACTTAATACGTGAGCACCGCAGATCTTGTAAAACGACGTAGCCAATTTTTGAAGTTGATCAAGTATACTAATTCATGTCCTGCATTAATGCTTGTTCACCTTCATTAAATTCACCTTGTCCTTTTACATTACTGTAAGTTGTTTTGCTATTATGCCCAGGATCAGGTAAATAATAATGAGGCGGAACTTCTAGTGCTTTAGCACGCTGTACTTGATACTCATTAGGTCCAGCTGTTGATATACCTACGGTTTCTTTTAACTTTTTACTACAAGCAGAAGTAATTAATAAGACAGTAAATAATAAAAAAATCTTTTTCACTTAAACACCCTATAAACCTAAATTATATTAGACTCCTTGCAAAATACACTTCTAGAGGTAATTTGTACGTCAATCCGGTACTCGAATCCTCACGTAGGTCTACTACGCTACGGTTCTGTGTTCCGTGTTTCCTTCAAATTTCTCTCTATAAGTTGAATTTTGCAAGGAGTCTATTTTATCGTTACCACCCTTATCGGTATTACGAATTTTTTCAGCCATAGCTTCAATTTTAGCATTATCATAATTCCCTTTAGCCTTTTCTTCAATAACTTTTTTAGTACTATAATAATCTTCTATTAAGATAATTACTCCTATTGTAATAAAGCAATCAGCTAAATTAAATACGGGGAAGCTATAATTCTGATAATGAAAATGGATGAAGTCAAAAACTGCTCCTCTAAAAAATCTATCAATTAGATTACCAACAGCTCCGCCGATTACAAAGCTATAACCGACAAAGCTTCCGATCGTTTTTGAACGTATCATCAAATAATATAAATAACAGACAATAATCGTGTTCGTTATTAAGAAAATAGCATTGCTATATTGATAATATTCACGCATTAGACCAAAGCTAATACCGTAATTCCAAGTATAAACCATATTTAAGAAAGAAGTAACCTTAAGCATTAAGCCCGGCTTCCATCTCAAATTCTCAATAAACCACCATTTACTTAACTGATCAACAATCACTAAGGTTATTATTATACGACTACTACGAGCAAATGTGAGATATAGTTTTTTTAGTAGTGGGAGCATAATTGTAAATGTCATTCCCGCGAAAGCGGGAATCCAGAAAAAAACAACCTTAATATTAAATACAAAATTATATATTTGATAAAATAAACCTATACAAAACAAGTTTTTTATAGATTTTACTAGATTCCCGCTTTCGCGGGAATGACATAAGAGTCGTACAACAACCAAGTTGATTACGGTATGACAAGGATTCACTCTACAATGAAACTGTGGCGGCTTTATCAGCTTGCAATTCCTTATCAAGCTTAACATTTAAAGTTTTTATTTCTTTTTTAAATTGTTTAAATTTCTCTAAATTTTTTCCGTTTAATTCTATACCCGGTGTTGTTTTAACTGACATAGGATTAACATGTTTGCCATCAATTTTAACTTCATAATGTAAATGTGGAGCTGTAGCTCTGCCGGTACTTCCGACATATGCGATGATTTGTCCTTGTTTTACGATACTTCCCACTTTTAAATTTTTTGCAAAATTTGAAGCATGCGCATAAGCAGTAGATAGCGTACCACTATGTTTTACCTGAATAAATTTTCCATAACCCGACTTCCAACCTATTTCTGTTATAACTCCGTTTCCTGCGGCATATATAGGCGTACCGGTTGGAGCTGCAAAGTCAACCCCCTTATGCATTTTAGTATAACCGAGTATCGGATGCTTTCTATTACCGTAATGTGAAGAAACTTTTATAACTTTTAGCGGAGTTTTAAGTAAGCTTCTTTTTACGCTTTTACCGTCTTCGGAAAAAAATGCATAATTATTTGCGTCATTGTCATGAGAATAACGATATATATTATATTCTTTCCCTGAAAGATTTAATGAAACATATAGAATTTTACCATGGTGGGAAAATTTACCGTCTTCTGTTACGTATTTTTCCGTTATTACGGTTGCAGTATCACCGCTTTTTATTTGACGCTGAAAATCGATTTGATAAGCATAAGCATTAATCAGCTCTATTATACTGTTATTCGATAAGCCCAGTTTTTTAAGAGCTGACATAAAATTTGCTTCAATACTTACCGACGATTTAGCAACTTTTTTATTTAAAGGTACTACAATTTCTTCAACTTTAAAATTATCACCTTCTCTAATTACTTCAATAGTTTTTAGCTTATCGATAATTATAACGATTTTATTTAAAAATGCTACCTCTGAGGTTAAATCTTCATCCTCGTTTTCGGTAATTTTTGTTTCATATTCAAAAGTAATTTGCTGCCCTATTTTAAGAGCAGAAGATAATCTTCCCTCTTTTATTAAACTTACAATTTTGTCTATTTCATTTTTAGGGATATGTTGTTCTATCAAAATTGACTTTATAGTATCGCCTTTTTTTACTACTACTTCTTTAAATGAAATTGTTTCTTCTTCACTACTATCAGGTTGTACTAAAGTTATGGATAAAGTGTCGTTAACATAATTATTAATGGCAAAAGAGACAAAAACAACTAATCCTATAAATAATAATAAGGAGGCAGAGGTGAGGATTTTCCTGAGACGTGCACTAATAAAAGATGATGGTAATATGCCATTAAAATCATAAGATAGTGCGGTATCATTCATTAAAATTGCTCTGAAGATTATTTGAATCAATTTTTCATTACTAATAATAATATGAACCATATACAAACAAATTACAATAGAAAATTGTAAAATTTTGTTTTATTTCTGTCTTATTAGTTTTTTATTGATTAAAATTTAATTTTTTATATAAGTTAATTTTCATTAACTTATATAGATAAATATTATGCCTAGACTTGTCCTATTTTTATTAATTTTTATAAATCTTATGTCCTGCTCATCTAGCCATAATACTGTCAAATTACCCAAAATAGAATATTATGAGAATATTTCTTTAAATAAAAACTGTCCTATAAATAGTGAAATAGTTCTAGTAGGCGGTTGTTTTGATTTATTACATTACGGTCATATAGAATTTCTACGCAAAGCTAAAAAACACGGTAAATACTTAATCGTTGCTTTAGAGCCGGATGAAACAATTATTAAATATAAAAAACGTCAACCTATCCATAATCAATTACAACGAGCAAAAATTTTAAGTTCTTTCACATTTGTTGATAAAGTACTTATATTACCTAAACTAAAAGATTTTAATGATTACGCTCGGTTAGTGCAAAATATTTGTCCTTCTGTAATCGCCGTAACAAAGCACGATCCTCAGTTAATAAATAAATCAATTCAAGCAAAATTAATAAATGCGAAAGTAATAGAAGTTATTGACTTACTGCAACATCCTAATATAGGTACACTTTCTAGCTCAAATATTATTAAAAATATGTAGTTTTTACAAAGATTTATCGATTTTTACTTTAATAAAACTGTATATCCATTTATATTAAATATAAATAACTTTATATGTGCTATGCAAAATATTATTAGACATCTTTCCAAACCAGCTTATAGAGAGGAATTTAAAGGAGACACTTCCCCTCGAACCGCAGCGTACAAAAGCGTACGTGAGGATTCGAGTACCGGATCGACGTATAAATTACCTCCAAAAGCGAAATTTGGAAAGATGTCTATTGCTTTAATTTGTTTTTTGATTGTTAGTAGTAATTGCTTTGCTTCCGAGCCGTTACCTTGGCAAGTAACGTTCCAACCGCCGGCAAGTCCGATTATGGAGGAATTACATCATTTTCATAATTTTCTGCTTTATATCTCAACAGCTATTGTTTTATTTGTTGCCGGATTACTTGGCTTTGTATGCATCAGATTTAATGCAAAAAATAATCCCGTACCAGCCAAATTTTCACATAATGTTTTAATAGAAATAATTTGGACTATAATACCTATAATAATTTTAGTTATTATTGCAGTGCCGTCTTTTAAAATATTGCGTCATGCCGAAAAAATACCTGAAACGGATTTAACTATTAAAGTAGTAGGTTATCAATGGTATTGGCATTATATATATCCTGATCATGATAATTTAGAATTTGATAGCGTAATGATCTCTGATGAGAATTTAAAACCTAACCAAAAAAGATTATTAGATGTTGATAATCGAATTGTTATCCCTGAAAATGCTACCGTAAGGTTTCTCATTACCGCAGGTGACGTAATACATAGTTTTGCCGTTCCATCACTTGGGTTTAAAATAGACGCAGTCCCAGGCAGAATAAACGAAACCTGGACAAGAGTGGCTAAAAAAGGCGTATATTATGGACAATGCTCCGAACTATGCGGCATCCATCACGGCTTCATGCCGATTGCTATAGAAGTAGTAAGTAAAGAGGATTTTAACAATTGGATTGCAAGCAAGAATAAGACGGCTATGAATGACAAGAAGCCAAAATTGGCAGCTAACTAATTATTAATTATATTTAGAAGTTCTATGGACAAATTATAATACAAAAATATCTGAACTAGATAAATTACTAAACAATATAACCGATTCTAATCGACATCAAGAAATTATTAAGTAGTGATGATTCAGCAGGTAAAGAAGCATTATAAAGAAAGTATTTTATAAACTAAAACTATTACTTTAAATTTTTTAATATATGACTAACCACAATAACCCTGATCCCCATCTTTTTCCTAAACAAGCGAAAGAAACGATATTTTTAAAACATTTTATCCATAATCCAAATATAATAGTCGGAGATTACACTTAACGCTAATCACCCTGAGAAATTTGAATATGAAAATGTTAGAGGAGCTTATTTTGTTAAATTGATTATAGGAAAATTTTGTGCTATTGCTATGTCGGTGCTTGCTCAGTAGTAGCTAAAGATGTACCACCGTATAGTATTGTTGCCGGTAATCCTGCAAAGATAGTACGCTATAGATTTCCTGATGAGATAGTTGAGCAATTACTTGAAATTAAATGGTGGGATTGGGATTATGATAAAATCACTCGGAATACTCCGGCAATTGTTGGCGCAGATATCGAAAAATTAAAACAGGCAGAATAATAATTATGGATATAACTACTACCGCAATTTATCACGCTGACCACCACACCCCACACGGTTGGAGGCGATGGCTTTTTTCTACCAATCACAAAGATATCGGCATTATGTATATCATATTTGCCGTTTTTGCTGGAATTGTCGGAGGTTTGTTCTCACTGCTTTTTAGGTTAGAGCTTGCAATGCCCGGCGGCACTTTCTTAAATCATGATTTCCAGCTATATAACGTGCTTATCACAGCACATGCGGTTATTATGGTATTCTTTATGATTATGCCGGCTTTGTTCGGTGGCTTTGGTAACTATTTCGTACCTCTGTTAATAGGGGCTCCCGATATGGCATTTCCACGCCTTAACAATATCAGTTTTTGGCTACTAGTTCCTGCTTTTCTTTTACTTATGGGATCAGCTTTTGTTGACGGTGGGCCGGGAACGGGCTGGACGCTCTACCCTCCTTTAAGTAATTTAAGTGGTCACCCCGGTGCAGCCGTTGATATGGCTATTTTCAGTTTACATTTAACCGGTTTATCGTCAATCCTTGGATCAATTAACTTAATCGTTACTATCTTTAATATGAGAGCTCCGGGAATGGGGCTTTTCAAGATGCCGTTATTCGTTTGGTCTATTTTAGTTACCGCATTTCTAATAATTCTTGCTATGCCGGTACTTGGTGGAGCTATTACTATGCTACTTACAGATCGTAATTTTGGAACTACTTTCTTTAAGCCTGACGGCGGCGGTGATCCTGTATTATTTCAGCATCTATTTTGGTTTTTTGGTCATCCTGAAGTATATATCGTAATACTTCCAGGCTTTGGTATAGTAAGTCAAGTTATTTCAACTTTTTCACGCAAACCTATATTCGGCTATCAAGGTATGGTCGGGGCTATGGTGATAATAGGCTTTGTTGGATTTATCGTATGGGCTCACCATATGTTTACTGTTGGGCTTTCTTATAATGCACTTATATATTTCACTGCCGGAACGATGATTATAGCAGTTCCGACGGGTATTAAAATATTTAGCTGGATAGCGACTATGTGGGGTGGTTCGATTACATTCCCAACTCCTATGCTATTTTCGATAGGATTTATTATATTATTCACGATCGGCGGCGTAACCGGCATAATCCTATCAAATTCGGCACTTGATAGAGTTCTGCACGATACATATTATGTTGTTGCACATTTCCATTATACGATGTCGCTCGGTGCTTTATTTACGGCATTTGCAGGCTTTTATTATTGGTTTGGCAAAATATCCGGTAAACAATATCCGGACATTTTAGGCAAAATTCATTTTTGGATTACCTTTATAGGTGTTAATTTAACTTTCTTCCCGCAGCATTTCTTAGGTCTTGCGGGTATGCCAAGAAGAATACCGGACTACCCTGAAGCTTTCGCCGGCTGGAATATGGTTTCGTCGATAGGAGCAGGTATTTCTATGTTTGCTGCCCTTTATTTTGTATTTATCGTTTTCTATACGCTAAAATACGGCAAAGATTGTCCAAACAATCCTTGGGGAGAAGGAGCAGACACATTAGAGTGGACACTTACCTCACCACCGCCGTTCCATACTTTTGAAACACCACCGCATATTGAGGGGTAATAGTGGCTTTGCTGCGTGGATGCCAAGTCATCATTGCGAGAAGTTGCGTTAGCAACGACGCGGCAATCTCATAAGATAATATAAAAAAAACTCCTGAGATTGCCACGTCAGCATAAATACTGGCTCGCAATGACGGGACCTTTATGCACTGTCCGGTACTATGAAGAATGACATAGCTGACAGAAAAATAATAAAACGATAATAAAATGTATAAAAAACCGATAATAGGTGTTACACCTGATTTAGCTCAAAATTGTGAAAAATATACTTACGCTGCTTTTCCATGGTACGCCTTGCGAAGAAACTATACCGATGCGATTATTGCAGCCGGCGGTGTACCGCTATTATTACCTTATCAAAGTGATACAATAAATCAGCTTATGGAACTTGTTGATGGTGTTGTAATGCCAGGCGGTGATGAGGACATACATCCTAAATTTTATGAGCCGGAATACGCCGAAGATGTAGTAGTTTCCAATGAAGAACGTGATAATTTTGAGATATTAGTTTTAAAGAAAGCATTAGAGAGAGATATTCCGGTTTTAGGAATATGCCGAGGTATGCAGTTATTAAACGTTATTTTTAAGGGTACGCTCATTAAACATATTCCTGATTATATTGAAACTGTAATTAATCATACACAACCTTCGCCTAAAAACATCGTTTCGCATGCAATTAATATAGAAGCAAATACTAAACTTGCTAAAATAGCTAATAATCAGCTACAAACTATGGTTAATTCGACTCATCACCAGGCTGCTAAACAACTTGGTAATGATCTTATCGTATCTGCAAAAGCAGAAGACGGTATAATTGAAGCCATTGAATCAACAAAACATAAATTTGTTATCGGCGTTCAATGGCATCCTGAATATCTTAACGATAATGGAGTAGATTTAGAATTATTTAAAGAATTCGTAAAAGTTAGTAAGTAAATATTAGTTTTTAACATCATTAGATGAACATATTACAAACGCTTTATTATATTCATATCCAAGCGGCAACATACGGAATTTTTAGAGCGTTCATATACGAAAGTAGAACCTCTACCATTGTCTTCTAGTTGATACTGACCATAAATTACAGGTCCACATTGTTCTTGCCAAGCAATTGAATATTTTACCCGATTATCTTGCACATCCCATTGTTGTAAACAGCCGCTAATAATACAATTCATTTCAGTCACAAATAGTTTAACCAATTTTTGTATTACCAAATCTTCTTGTTGTTCTACTTGTATATTATCACAATAAGCTATATGTGAGTTTAAATTATTAGCATAAGCTCATGTTATAGAGACTATAATAGTAAATAATATAATAAAAATTTTCATATGATACCTTATTTATTAAATTTAAATTAATATATTTTAAGATACTTAATAAGAAACTAATAATCAAATATTATTTATTGTACTATATTATCATTTTCTATATTATCATTTTAAATAAGATTTCTCGGACCTTTGATCTGCTATATTATCGTCAAAAACATTATTTATGACTGCTGATTATTCTTTTTTGAAAAGTTTTGCTGAGTATATCATTGATAAATTAGGTAAAGGTACAGAAGTTCAAATAATATTGCCTAATAATTTCTCATGCCTAGAATTAAAGAAGATTTTAACCGATAAATATAAAATTAAATTACCTATCATTATTCCTTTTAATTCTCTTATTTCAAAAAAAAACGATTCGGATTATATATCTAAAATAGAAGAATTACTTATTTTATCATCCATTATCACCGAATATAAAGAATTACCTTTTAATAAAAATGAATCATTAAAAGCTGCAGAACTTTTAAGAAAATTGTTTAATGATCTTATAATCAATAATATCGATATAAAATTAATTGAAGTCTATAACAATTCTAACTATTGGCAAAAGATTTATAAATTTCTAGAATATTGCTTTTTAAGATGGCAAGAAGAAATATCGTGTACTCAAAAACAAACTAAAGCAGTTTATAAATTCAAACTATTACAAGAAAAAATAATAAAAATAAAAAAGGGACATAAGCAGGTAATACTCGCCGGAATATTCAAGCCTAATGTTTTTTTCAAAAGATTTGAAGAAGAATTAAAGGATTACATAATTCACTATAATCCTGCTTCCAAGCAGATTAGCGATGGTATATCTTATTATGAACCTAATGACATTTATGAAGAAACTAAACAAATAGCTTATATATGTAGCCGTAATAAAGACAGACGGATTGCAATCGTTACAAATAATAATAAGCTTAAAAGAGTATATTGTAATTTTTTAGACAAATATGAAGATCTACTAGGTAATGACTTAAGGCTTACTAATATAGGTGAATTACTAACTTCCATTATTAAAATATTATGTAATAATTTTGATTTAAAACTTCTATTTTTATTACTTAAAAATCCTTTAATTAACTGCCCTACTGTGCAGCAGTTAGAGTTAATGCTATCTAATAAAAACCGTTTTATATCCTCACCGAAATATTTATTGCAATTACAATTTGATAATGAGGATATAAGAGAGTATTGCCGTAACTTAATAGATATTTTATTTACCGATACTCCACATAATATACAAGCTATTCTAACCTTAACTAAAGAAATAACTAAAAAACTTTTGCCTACTATTTGGGAAAAAGAAGGAGGAGCAGAACTACTTGAGTTTTTAACAAATTTAACCGCATATAGTAAATATATAAATTCAACGGATAAAAAGGATTTTCCTAAAATTTTTTCTTTTTTACTTTCTAATATCAAACATTACAAAAATACCAACACTACTAGTATTATTATAGGACGGCCTGAAGATTTAGCATTATGTGAATTTGACTTAATTATATTACCGCATTTTAATAATGAAAACTGGACACTTAGTGCTAAAGCTCACCCATGGCTTAGCAAGAAAGCCTTGCAGATACTAAATATAGATTACGATGAAATCGCCCCTACTCTATATTCAGATTACTTCAATTTATTTCTACAAAATAAACAAATAGTTATACTGAATGCTAAAAAATATGATGGGAAGTTGTCAGTGCCGAGTAATTTATTTTTGAAGCTAGAAAAAGGTTCTGTGTCACCCCGTGACTTGATCACGGGGTCTAGTAATTATATGGATACCGTGGTCAAGCCACGGTATGACAAGAGTATTGAGATCCACAGCCCCTCTTTCCCAACCACCTTATCAGTAACCGAAATAGAAACATTAATAAGAAACCCATACGGTTTTTATGCTAAGAAAATTCTTGGACTACGTAAAAAAGATCATATATGGGAAGAGCCTAAAATATCGGATTTCGGTAATTTGATTCATAAAGTTTTAGAGGAATATTCTAAAAATTACGACAAACAATATATTAATTTAAATTTGCTTGATAAACAAAATGCTTTAATAAATATCGGTAATCATATTTTATATAGCACTATTTTACCAAGCTACACAAAAAAAACTTGGCAAATAAAACTCACGGCTTTCAGCAAAGCTTTTATTTTATTTGATATAGAACGCCGAAAAAACTGCAAAGAAATCTATTTTGAAACTAAAGGGGAGTTACGGCTAAACATTGTAGGTCAAGATATAAAAATAATCGGTATAGCTGACCGAATTGAAATAAGTAAATCAAACAATATAACTATACTAGATTATAAGACCGGTACTATTCCGACTAAGAAAGAAATAGAACTTGGACTCTCTCCGCAACTTATCATAGAAAGTTTGATGTTACTAGAAAACGGATTTACGAAATGTAATTCTCTGTCCCTGTTATGTCATCCCCAACCCCTTTTGTGTTATTCCCGCGAAAGCGGGAATCCAGTTATGAATAACAATATTACTATTGCCTACGTAAAAATAACTAGTACCGAACCTTATGTGCAAACAACGGAAATAGCTTTAAGCATCGAAACTTTAAATAGACATAAAGCAGGATTAGTAAAATTACTTGAACATTACATTACAAATAAATGCTTTTCTTATGATTTGAATTTATCAAAGTATAATGATTATTTGCATTTGAGTCGATAGGCTAATTATGTCATTATTCCTGCGAAGGTGCATGGGTATCAACTTAAGACTCGATGTCATTCCCGCGTAGGCGGGAATCTAGGGTACAGCGAGATAAATCGAGCTTTAAAAAAAGTTTTAAAGTACTGGATTCCCGCCTACGCGGGAATGACATAAACAAACCATGCAACAAGGCTTTCAGTCGGTCGCAATGATGGCTGAGCAACTGCTCGCAATAGTACTTTACAACCCCATCACTAACTTAAATTCTTTACTTTTAATAATCTTACTATTCGTATTATAAATAATCGGATCGTTAATTTTTTCATGACCGAATCTATTTGTTTTAAATACCGGTATATCTAAACTATCTGCAAAATTACGAAGCACTAACATTGTGGCATCAAGATCTTTACCAAATGAACCAAATATTATAGCCTTAACATCCTCAAGTAACCCTGCTTGCTTTAAGTGTAAAAGCTCACGATCTAATCTAAAAGGAGCTACATTCACATCTTCTAAAAAAAGAATTTTGCCCTTAGTCTTTATTTGCCAACTCGTTCCTATACTAGTCTGCACCATAGTTAAGTTACCGCCTGTTAGCTTGCCGTTAACAAGATCACTTGATTTTGCTATATCGTTAAGAGGCACTAAATTATCTATAGTAACCTCCTTTACTTTACCTTTTAATATTTCAGCAAGCTTGGTAAAATTACCTTGATCTTGTTCCGGCTTTAAGAGATCGGCTATATTACTGCCGTGAATAGTTTTCCAGCCCCATTCTTGTGATAGAAAAAGATGTAACGCCGTTATATCGCTATATCCTATAAAGAATTTCTCTTTATTTGGTTTTGATAGCTTTAGTAAATCGGGAATTATTCTCGCAGAGCCGTAACCACCTCGTAAACTCCATACTATATTATCAGACTCATCAAATAATGCATCCTGCAGGCAATTAAACCTTACTTCATCGCTACTTGCAAGAAAGGGTAGCTTACCTTTAGCATAACACTTAGAAGGAATTTGTAAATTTAGTCCATTAATATTTTTTAAATCCGACAAGGTTTTATTATCCGCTCCTGTTGCTGGAGCAACAACAGTAATAAAGATATTTTTTAGACTATGACCAGCAGAAAAAGTTGATATTGAAAAAAATAATATTATTAGTAAAGATATATTTTTAAGAATCATGAATATAATTGATAGGTATTGTTATATAAACAGGTAAACCTACTATGTCATGCCGTGGCTTGACCACGGGGCATCCAGTCTTTATTTTATTTTTTCTAGATACCGTGGACAAGCCACGCTATGACAGAGGCAAGCACTGGATTCCCATTTTAGCTAAGAATGACATAAAAGGAAATAGAAATGACATAGAAAATGAGAATAACCTTAAGAAACTATTCTAAATAAAAAGCAGCATCATCACCGGTAAGCTCTACTGCTTTAGCCTTGATTTGATCAATAGTAAGGCCACTATATTCTACAAACCAACCTAATAAAGTAGCGTCCTGACCAAAAAAATTAATGTTCTTAACAACAGTTGCTTTATCTATATTACCTTTCCTCATATCATATACAAGCTTTAATGCTTCTTTTTGCGCTGGTAGTTCATGAGTATTAGATAGTGCTAAAGTCTTTACTTTTTCTCCAAGTTTATTCGCCGAAGCCTCTGATATTTCATCATCTTCAGATTTAGCAGTTGAATTTTCGCTTATTCTAAGATTTTCTATTTTAGGTTCAACAAGCTTTGTCCATAGCTGGTCAGTTGAACTACAATCACAATCGGCTAGATATTTTCTACCTTCTTCTCCAGTTTTTACAGCATTATCAAGAAACTCTTTAACTATCCACGTATTGTTAAATTTGTTATAAGCAGCTTTTATGAATAGTTCTAAATTATTAGAACCTAAATCTAAGAATTTTTGTTTAAGGTCCATAGGGATATGACTTTTTGTATCTAGCCATGTTTGCATTCCTGATAATATTTCTGACATTACCTTATTAGTGTCTTGTGTCGGTACAGTAATATTATTACTCTTCATAGTAGCCTCAAGTGCATTTTTAGTACTAGCATCCAAGTTAGATACTAAGTTTTCATACTGGGCTGGGTTACTTTTAGCTTCTTTTAAAGTGCTTACTATTTTCTTAAATCTTGGTACTATTTCTGAATGACTACCCGTAGTGCTTGTCATCCAATCCCATTTAAAATATTCAAACCCGCCGGTAGCATGATTTGGAACTGCAACATGTGCAGATTTATGGTCATATCTAATGCCGATTACATCAAGATCGTTTTTATATTTCTTTACTTGAATATCGGTATCATTACGCTGTTTTTTAAAGTGTTGCTCTAATTTTTTCATACTCTCCTCCTTAATTCATATTTTTAATTAGTGTCCATATTATACTTATATATTACTATATGTCACAATAAAACACTAATAGAAATTAACTTTTTGCTATATCACAAGCATGTAAGTCACGCTTAAAGTACAAACTACTATTCTTATTTAAGATTACCCGATAAATCTGAACATTTTCAAGTACTCTTTGAACGTAATCTCTTGTTTCTCGATAAGGTATAAGTTCTATCCAGTCAATAACTTTTCTTGTATCTTTTATATCCCTTGGATCACCAAACCTATCTATCCATTTTACTACATTATGACTTCCGGCATTGTAAGAAGCAATGGATAGAATATAAGAACCTTTATGATCATCTAATAATTTTTTGAAATGATGCGAACCAAGTTTAATATTATATACCGGATTTCTAGTTAAGTCTGCTACATTACATTTAACATTTATGGATCTTGCGGTATCGCAAGCAGTACCTTTAATAAGTTGCATGAGACCCATAGCATTTGCATAACTTACTGCTTTATGATCAAAAACCGATTCTTGTCTAATTATTCCATAAGTTAAATGAGGTGGGATAGGCAAACCTACTAGATTATAAGGCGTTGGAAAAGCACAATCCGGAATAAAAGCATTATTTTGGGCGGCAATTTTTGCCACCTCAACCATATGATTGGTATTATTATTTGCTTTAATAATATTCGCAATTATTTGAATTTCTGCAGAATTTTTAGTGTTTTTCATTGCTGCTTTGGAATATATCAGGGCTAAGTAGTTTTTATTATATTTAACCAATAACCTTATTGCTTTAATAATCTCTTTATTTTCTATAATTTTCCTTTCTTCAGAAGTTATTACGGGAATAGGAGGTAAAACTAGCTTTGTCCTATTTAATTCAATATTTGCTACCTGCCCATAAAAGGTAAAAGAATATTTGGCTGCCTGCTCGTAAAATTTTCTAGCCGTTTGCTTATCATCTTTTGCTGCATAAGTACGACCGAGCCAATAAAACCCACGTGCCAAACTAATCGGAGTCTTAACAACTTTAATAAACTTATTAAAATGTACTAATGCTTGATCAGGCTTTTTTAAAAAACTTAAAGAAAGCCAGCCCGCAAACCACTCCTGCTCCCTTATAGTTTCAGGACAAGTAGCAAAAGGAAGCGTTGCCATTCTATAGCTATTAGCAAAATCTTTGTAATCGATGAATTCACGCGCATAATAGGACTGAATACGACACCATTTAGCAAAATGTTTACGGTTATTTTTAGCTTTCTTAAACAAAGTAATAATTTCCTTTGTCGGCTTTTGCATTTTTTTAAAATCTAAATAACGATATAATAAACCGGAAGTATAGTATTTTTCAGGAACACTTTTAAAAAGCTTTTCAGCATTTGGCGATTTACCTATAATCGCAATTTGGACTTTAAAAGAATTACGGTAACCTTGATCTACATATTTCAGGGATTGCTTAGCATATCTAATATCATTTTTCCATAAATGTTCTTCTATTCGCTCTAAATGATCACTCGCAGTTAAATATTTATGCCACTTATTGTAATATACATTTTCTTCTTCAGGAGTGAAATTGGCGTATACCCAAGCCTCTTTAATAATAGGTAGTAATATCTTCTGATCTTTGATTAAACTACTTGCAGCTGCCGCATAAAATTTATAACCTTTGCCGGTAAGAGGAGGATGTTTACTAAACCAATCAAAAATTACTTTTTTATTTGTATTATTATTTAGATATTCTTCCGCTCTTTCTTCAAGCAGCTTATTTTGAGGCCAATCCGGGTTATTGCATAAAAACCTTATTACATGTTCAAAACTATTATCTGAATATTTATTATCTAAATATTTCTGAGAAAGTACAATTTTTGTTAAAATTTTATTATTTACTTCTAGAGCTAAATCTTCGGCTTGTGACCAATTTTTTTGATCGATATAGGTAAAAACTTGCTTAACATTATCTACAGCATCAGAATTAGCATTTACTTTCAAAGCTAATAACAAGAATATAGAAGTTAATAATTTTATTGTGATTTTCATAAGTTTTATGATTTGTTGCGTGGATACCTAATAGTCATTACGAGCTACTAAAAGCGTTGTTACATGGCTCGTTTATGTCATTCCTGCGAAAGCAGGAATCCAGTAAAACCTATAAAAAACTTATTTTTATAGGTTTATTTTTACCTAATATGTAATTTTTGTATCAATATTAAGGTTATTTTTTCTGGATTCCCGCCTACGCGGGAATGACATAGAGACCAACTAAACACCCGTAGAACCAAAGCCACCGCTACCACGCATCGTTTCCATAAGACTACTACTTTCTTCCCATAATATACGTTCGTACTTTGCGATTATCATCTGTGCAATTCGCATGCCTTTTTCTATAATGAAATCTTCTTTACCGAGATTAATAAGAATGACCTTTATTTCACC
The DNA here is from genome assembly GCF_000016625.1 of Rickettsia massiliae MTU5. Classification (NCBI taxonomy): domain Bacteria; kingdom Pseudomonadati; phylum Pseudomonadota; class Alphaproteobacteria; order Rickettsiales; family Rickettsiaceae; genus Rickettsia; species Rickettsia massiliae. The sequence continues at coordinate 554,026 of NC_009900.1, read as the reverse complement.
TCGATAATCTGCATCAATAGTACCGGGTGAATTAGCAACCGTGATACCGTGTTTAACGGCAAGACCCGAACGGGGTCTTATTTGGGCTTCAAACGAATCCGGTAGTGCTATAGCGATACCTGTTGGAATTAGCTGTATTGCGCCTGCTTTTATTGTTATAGGTTGCTCGTTTGCGGCTATTAAATCCATCCCCGCACTATGCTCTGTAGCATATTCCGGCAGACTGCCAGAAAAATTTTCTAGTTTTTTAATTTTAACTTGTGTTATTGTCATATTATTTCATATCAAATTTATCGTTAATAATTTTATTTTCTACCGCATCAATTAAAGAATTAGCAAAATTATCGGTTAATATCTTACTTCCCATGCCAAGTTTCTTTTTAAGCCAAGACTGCTTAGCATACAGATATTGAAACTTAATATTATCACCGAATTTTTCTTTCATTACGCTATACATATCACCTATGCCGTCAATTAAGCCGTAATCAAGCGCCGTTTGCCCTGCCCAAAATTCACCGTTAAATAAAATTTCGTCTTGCTGAGTTAACTTCCCTGCTCTTCTTGTTTTTACATATTCTATAAAATGTTCATAAACCTGCTTTTGCAAATTTTTGATAATTTTAAGATCATCTTTATTAATAGGTTTAAACGGATCCAATACTGATTTATTCTTGCCTTCCGTATAAACTCTTCTCTCTATCCCAAGTTTATTAATTGCTTCATGAAAACCGAATCCGCTTGATACTACTCCGATACTACCGATAACCGAACTCGGCAAAGCATATATCCGGTCACCGCTGCAAGCAAGCCAATATCCGCCTGAAGCCGCCATATCTTCAATAAAACTATAAATTTTTATTTTATTTTCTTTAGCAAGGTCACGAATACGTTTTGCAATAAGTTCAGATTGTACCGGAGAACCGCCGGGAGAATTAATAATTAAACATAATGCTTTTAATTTCTTTATTTTAAAAGCTTTTTCTATTAGTTCATTTAATGATTCTAACGTAAGTCCCGATTGCATAGTACTTACTTTACCGATAACACCGCTAAGGCGTAAAACGGCAATCACTTCTTTAGAATTACCAAAAACCGAAGCAAATAATTGATCTAATTTACTTATCTGCCGTTTGGTTATTATCTGATCAAATTCAGCATTCGCCATAGTTGATTTATTTACTTCATTCATTAATTTTACTCATTTTTAATTTAATATACTCGTTTAATTTGAAAAATTAGCTACGTCGTCTTATAAGAGATCTGCGGTACTCACCTATTAAGTATACGCTCCGCTCCTCGCCTTATAGACTCCTTGCTCTTTTCCACATTACACTTCGTCTATTTACTTGGAGTTACTATAGCATCCTTTTTTATTGACAGCAAAGGCTTAGCCGGTTTATTCAGAGATTGCTCGTTATAACTATTTTTAGGTTCAGGATAATTGCCGGGAATGGCAGATAAAATAGTATCTCGAACTTTTTCGTCATACCAATTTGTATTGCCGACAAAGCTAGTTACTATTTTGCCGTTTGGGTCTATTAATATACTAGTCGGTAAACTAACAACCCCTAAGGCTTTAAATAATTCATTTCTATAATCATGATAAATCGGCAAATATCTTATTTGATAGCTTTTAAAATATTCTTTCACAACTTTTATGTCTTGATAATCTTCTGAAATCGGAATTACTGCAAAAGGTAATTTCCTAAAATCTTTTTGCAACATATCAAGATCAGGCATTTCTTTGACACAAGGCGCACTCCAAGTAGCCCAAAACACTAACAATATAGTCTTTCCTTCAAACTGATCAAGAGAATATTGATTTTTTTCTTCATCAAAAAAAATTATATTATCAGGCACGCTTGAACCCCTTAAAAAGGCTAATTTATCCTTAGGCTTTTCATAGAGCTTAGCATGAATTTTAGGAATAAAAATTATTATAGATAATAAAAATACTATAATACATATAAGATATTTATTATAATTTCTTAAGGTCATATAATAATTTATAGTAATGAAGACATTTTATTTATTCGTATTAGCATTTACATTATGTAGTTGTGGTATAAAAAAGCCTTTAGAAGCACCGCAGAAAGAGGCAACACGTCATTGCGAGCAGTCATAGACTGCGTGGCAACCTCGTCAAATATCCTGAGATTGCTTCGTCAAATTACTTCGTAATTTTCCTCGCAATGACGTACTGTATCAATACCTCTTAAGCGTCGTGCCTTGCAAAACTAAGTCAAAACAATAAGACGGCATATTTTCTTGCGGTTCGATTAATATCGGATTTACTTCACCACACTCATCATCACACATATTTTTATCAGATAAGTCTAAGCGTGTTTCGAGAGTAGTAAGACTAGGATGCTCTATTCTTATATTTGCATTGCTCAAATAACGAGAAGATTTATAAGGCAACATGCTAATAAAGTAATATTCTCCTTTATTATTAGTAGTAGCAATACCGGAACCGGTAAAGCTTGAATCGCTTTTACTTGTAAATCTTCTTTTATCAACTCTAGTTTTTAAAGGTTCGTAAGGATATTTACCTCCGCTTCCTGCTTGCCATAAATAAACTTTAGCATCCGCAACAGGTACGCAATTTTGATCTAATACTTTTCCTTTAATTAATATCCTTTCACCGTAAAATTTTGATAATCTTCCTGTTTTACGTAATAAATTATTAGTAGTTTCAAAAACTTTCGGTTCATAATCATTAAATATATTTCTAGTAATTTTACAACGATTAAGCTTATTAGGGTAAGTTTTAGAAGCAGCAAATATGTTTAATGTCCATAAACATAAAAAACAAAATATAAATTTTTTCACTTTTCACCACTATATTTATAAAATTCTGCATCTAAATTTAAATCAATTATTTTTATTAATCAAATTATTTTTATTCTCATTTGATTATTAAGTAATTGATTGTTATAGTAAACTTTGTTATACTAAAACATTAATATATATGCAAAAATTTTTATCTTTAATAATTGTAATTCTAATACTTTACAATATAGTAAAGTTAAAAATATCTCCCGACAACAATAATCCTACAACTGTAGAGCAAACGGCTTCAAATAATTCATCTACCGATAAAAACCACACTAGTATAAATAATGAACCCTCTATTTCATTAAACGGTAACTTATTTGAACGTACGGTTTCAAAAATAGTAATAAATGCTCTTAAAACCGAAGAAGGGAAAGCATTTTTTGAAAATATTTTACAACCGTTAAATGGACCTATCAATCCTAATGATTACACTATTGAAGTACGTAAGGATTTAGTAAAAACACTGTTCAAAATTAATACGCTCGGTAGCGGTAATGTCGGTCCCGCTTCTTGCGGACATGTAGTTACCGTATTGTATCAAATATCAGATATGAACAATACTTTAATATCTGAAGATACTAAGACTTTTACTTTAGGCTCTGCTCCTATAATGCTTGGCTTAGATAATGTAATAATCGGTATGATGGTAGGAGAAGCACGAGAAGCTATTATTCCGGCAAAATATGCCGTTAATAATAGTAATAATATTATCTTCGATGATGCTTATAATTATAAAGTTAATGTAATTTTAAAATCCATATTACCGCAAAATTTTGTTAAAAGTAATGAAGTGAAAATTTATGACGATGAGATAGCTTATCGTGTTCCTTTATTATGTGGTGAAAAAGTAAGCTTTAATGCTAAAATTACTCGCTTATCAAACGGTAAAATACTATATGATTCAAAAGCAAAAGGACAACAAATAGATATGAAAATCGGCGATATTACATATCCTTTAATTTTTTCTTACGCCTTGCAAGGTAAAGTAACGGTTGGAACACGCAGTGTTATTGCTGAAGGCAAAACATTTAAAACTTTAGGTTCTAACATAAATAAAATTATTTCTCATGAATCGTTACCGATAAATGAATATCTTTTGCTTGAACTAGGAGACTTTAAACAAAATTAAATAAATATGAAACAAAATAAAATTCAAAGACAAAAAAATTATATTTTATTATCTATCCTTGTCATAATGATAATAATTGTATATCTTATAGCATTAATAAAAATTGCAGGATAAATTTTGTAATTATTAAAAATTTAACACTCAAATTAAACGAGTATATAAAGTATATAAGCATCTTACTTTAAACTTCAATTACGCTAGGAGTATGGACATTATTAAAAAAAACAAAAATATTATTATATTAGTAGGTTTAATATTGTTAGCAGTAATTATTTATATCTCTACAAGTAAGAGTTCCGATAATAAAACAAACGATAATATATTAGAAGTAAAGATAGCTATACAAGATCATAAATTTGTTCCGAATATAGTTGAAGTACCAAAATCGACTAAGATAAGGTTAATTGTTCATAATGAAGATGATACGGTAGAAGAGTTTGAAAGTCATGATTTACATCGTGAAAAAATAGTTATGCCAAATGAGTCCATACATATTATACTTGCACCTCTCAAGTCCGGAAAATATGAATTTTTTGGAGATTTTCATCAAGATACGGCTCAGGGTTTTATAATTGTTAATGATTAGATAAAAAATATGTTTAAAATTGCTTTAGTAGTGTTTCGTGAATGTTTAGAAATATCCTTATTACTTGGTGTAATACTCGTCGTAACAAAACAAATAGAAAAATCTCGTCTTTATATTATTGCTGGAGTAATGCTTGGAGTAGTATTTGCTTCAATTTTTGCATTTTTTACACGTAAATTATCTTTATCTTTTGGCGGAATAGGCGACGAGTTATTCGATTCCGGAATTATGATCCTAATAACAATTCTGATTAGCTGGACAATAATATGGATGCAAGGTTACGGTATAAAAGTAAAGCAACATATAAACGACTTATCAGTAAAAATTCATGAAGGTAATGCCAGTTATTTCATGTTGGTTTTTTTAGTTGCCACTACTATCTTACGAGAAGGTGCAGAAATTATTATTTTAGTATATAGCATATCTTCAGTTGAAACAATATCAAGCAGTATTTACCTGCAAGGAGTGATAATAGGTGCTACAAGTGGCTTCTTACTTGGTTTAGTAATATATTTCGGTTTCATTAAGATTGCTAATCAAAAATATATTTTTAAAATCTCTACCGTATTATTAATGCTAATAGCAGGCGGATTTGCAGCAAGTGCTGCAGGTATTTTAACCTCTTCCGGTCTAGTTATGTTTTTATCCGATCAACTTTGGGATAGTTCATGGTTAATAGCAGATAGAAGTATGATAGGTAAAATCTTACATATTGTTACCGGTTATATTGCAAGACCTAACGGGCTACAAGTACTGGCTTATTTTACTACTATATTACTGATAAATATTGTCATACAAATAAAATTAAGACATTCCAAAAATAACTTAATATCAGTACAAAAAAATGAATCAAATTAATTTTATCAAAGAGAACCATTAAATATGTTAAAACTTTTATCAGAAATTGGTCCGGTAATAGCATTTTTTGCAGGCTTTTTTTATGGAGGCGGTATACAACACGCTACTCTTTATATGCTTATTACCTCTGTTATTTGTATTACCCTTTGTTATGTTATAGATAAGAAAGTATCCAAGCTTTCTATTATTTCTACGACTGTTTTATTAGTTTCGGGAAGCATTACTTTAATTAGCGGCAATTCAATGTATATAAAAATCAAACCTACTATATTATATGTTATTTTTGGAATAATATTTCTCATGAGCGGTATAAGAAAAAATCCTTTTATCAAATATGCTTTAGAGAGTATAGTACGTCTTAAAGAAGAAAGCTGGATAACCTTAAGCTATAGAACAGCGGCTTTTTTCTTTTTTATGGCTGTAGTTAATGAAGTAGTTTGGCGTAATTTCTCAGATGAAACATGGGTAAAATTCAAAGTATTCGGTGTAATACCTATTACTGTTATATTTATTTTACTGCAATTACCTCTTTTATTAAAGAATAAATTACCGGATAGTAAGATATGATATATAATACATTACTATTTTTACTTTATGTCATTACCGCGTAGGCTTTGTTGCATGGACCGGTCAAATCCACTGTGTCACCCCGTGGCTTGACCACGGGGTCCATACAAACAATTTAAAATACTAATATACAGAAAAGCACTGGATCCCTCTGCTTTCACAGAGATAACACTGATGACTTTTTAAAAATCGTAGGGTACTATTGTTATGATATTACAAGTTCTAATTTTTATAGCTCTTTCTTTTAGTCTATCTGCTTGTTTACCTGCTATTTTTACCGCAGCAACCACTACCGGCATTGTTGCTTCAAAAGATCAACCAATGTCTGAAACATTAAATGATTCAAGGATTGCTGCCAGCATTAAAGCTGATTTAGTAAAAAATAATTTTAGAGATTTAGGTACTAAAATAAAGGTTGAAGTATCACAAGGAAGAGTATTATTAACAGGAAATATTCAAAAAGAATCTGATGCGTTAAAAGCCGTAGAAATTGCTTGGAATCAAAAAAGCGTAAAAGAAGTTATTAATGAGTTGAAAGTAAATAAAAACAGTAATCATTTTGACTTAGCCCAATATACTAAAGATAGTATGATAACCACGCAAATTAAAGCTAAAAATTTAGTCAGAAAAGACATTAAATTTGCTAATTATACTATTCTAACTATAGATAATATTGTTTATTTATTTGGAGTTGCAAGATCAGAAGAAGAGCTAAAAAAGCTTGCTTCTATTGCATCAAAAATAAAAGGCGTTGAAAAAGTTGTGTGTTACGCTAAAATAATGAATACCTTTAACACAAATAATGATAATAGTGAAGAATCATAAATTCAAATTAGACCTCTTGCAGAACGAAGCTAATAAAGAGAAATTTGAAGGAAACACGGCACGTAGCACCGCAGCGTACACTTTAGTACGTGAGGATGCGAGTACCGGATTGACGTATACCGCAGATATTTCAAAAGTTGGAAATCAAATAAGTGGTGAGCCTACACAGCGTATAAAAATACGTGAACACAGGCGAATCCCGAAATTTGACGTACCAAATCTTGAAGTATCAAAGGTATACAAATTACCTTTAGGAGCAAGTTATGCCAAGGGTTTATTACTTTTGTTAATTTTTTGTTTTGGTCTAAGCGGTTGTAATACCTCAAAAAGATTACCTTATTCCCACAAATATTCTTACAAAGAATTATCAAAAGATGATCCTCATAATCTAACTTATAAAGGACATTATAAAGTCGGTAAAAATTATAAAATAAAAGGAAAGACTTACAAACCTCACAACCCTAAATCTTTTACCGAAACAGGTTATGCCTCATGGTACGGTGGACGTAAAGACGGTTTTCACGGTAAAAAAACAGCTAACGGCGATAGATTTAATAGAAATTTATTAACTGCTGCACATAAAACTCTTCCGCTCCCTTGCTTAGTTAAAGTTACCAACAAAGCCAATAATAAAGCAGTAATTTTAATGGTTAATGATAGAGGTCCTTTTAAGAAAAATCGTATAATAGATGTTTCTCAAAAAGCGGCTGAAATTTTAGCATTTAAAAATCAAGGTATAACTAAAGTACAAATAGAATATTTACCTAATGAAACTGAGAAATTTCTAAAAAATATTAATCTAAAAAAACCACAAAGTAAAACTTTAGCTAAAAACTCTCAAAAATCTTCATCTACTAAAGTTACAAAAAACAATAAATGTAGCGTTAATTGTCATATAAAACTTGTAAATTTAAAGTATAAATTGGTAGTAAATCCTTAAAAGATGTGTGAATATTAAATCGTCAGTAGTCGTAGGCATTGTTGCATGGCTCGATTTTTAACGTCATTGCGAGGAGCAACTTAAATTTCGACGAAGCAATCTCAAGAGTTTTTGTATTACCTCATGAGATTGCCACGACCACTTTGTGGTCTCGTAATGACGATACATATCAACTACGTATATTCTTTTTCTTTATTATTTTTGATTTAGCTTTTGTAGTAGATTTATTATTAGAGGCAAGCTTGATTGAAGGTTTAGGGACTATAGGCTTAATATTAAAATGCTGATCTAGTAGCCCCATCATCTTTTGATCACGAGATGCGGCACTTTTGCCGCCTGTAACAACGGCAATCAATGATTTACCGTTCCTAGAAGCAGTAGTTACTAAATTATAACCTGCCGGTGTATGAAAACCTGTTTTCATCCCTTCTGCACCTTGATAATTTTTAGTAACCCTATTATGTCCGTTTACTACGTTTCCACGAAATACAAAGCTGGTTTTAGCAAATAACGGATAAAATTTAGGATAATCTCTCTTCAAAGCCATAGCAAGTTTAGCCATATCTCTTGCGGTAGTTTGCTGCAATGGGTCATGCCAACCTGAAGCATTTTTAAAATAGGTATTCTTCATACCGAGCTGTTTAGCTTTAACATTCATTAAATGAGCAAAAGCTTTCTCTGAACCTTTCATGCCCTCAGCAACCGTTACAGCAGCATCATTAGCAGATTTTATAATTAATCCATTAATTGCCTCTCGAACGGTTATAGTTTCCCCTGCTTTTAAACCCAGCTTACAAGGCGGCATTTTTGAAGCTTTTGCTGATACAAGTAATTTTTTATCTAAAGGTAACTTACCGGCTTCAATTGCTTCAAACATTAAGTATAGAGTCATTAGCTTAGTTAAAGAAGCGGGGTAAATCCGAATTTGTGAATTATGGGCCTGCAACACTTTACCGCTTTTTGCATCAATGACTAAACTAGTTTGAACAGGAGGTTTAGGAGTATTTTTTACGGCTTTTGTTGCTTCGCTTATAGGAGCAAAGAAAAATGTTACGACAAAAATATAAGGTAATAAAAATTTCCTAAACATTTTAAATAAATAAAATATTATTCAAATTAAATCAAGTGTGATTTTTCGTCATTGCGAGACAAAATTGAAAATTTTGACGAAGCAATCCAGTAAAAAATGTATAGCATTTTTTTATTATTTTCCTAGATTGTCACCCTTCCTACTACGGTCGCTCGCAATGACGATGAAAATAATACTTACTACACATTAACCTTTTTATTAAGATACATTAATATAAACAAAGCAGGCAAGGCTAAAATTATAGTAAAGATGAAAAAAACGTCCCAGCCCATCATATTTACGAGTTTTCCAGCATAAATAGTGACAGTATTGTTACATAAACTACTAGCACTACTAAGTAAAGCATATTGTGTTGCGGAATATTTTTTATTACATAAATTACCTATATATCCGACTAAAGCAGTAGCACCCATAGCGGCAGCAAAATTCTCTATAGTAATAGCAATTAATAAAGCTTCAAAAGAAGGAGGCTGATGATTAAGCCAAATAAATACAAAATGCGTTAAGCTTTGGGCAATACCGGTAATAATCAAACCTTTAAAATTCCCCACCCTATACATTACAATACCACCGACAAAACCGCCGACTAAGGTTGCAATCAGTCCATAAAGTTTAGCTATTACTGCTATTTCGCCTTTTGTATAACCAAGCTCTATATAAAAAGGTGAGGCAACCGCTCCAAGCATAGCATCGCCTAATTTAAAAAATATTACCGCAAGTAAAATAGTTGTGGCAAATTCTCTTTTGAAAAAATCCTTGAAAGGATTAATTACTGTAGAAATCCATGAAGTAATAGAAATAATATTAATTTTTTCTCTTACTAATTCTTTTTCGTTTACGGTTATTATAAATATCGTTGCAACGACAAATATTATAGCTATAACACAGAAAGTTAGTTGCCAATTATTTCCAGTTATTTCTGCAAGGTACAAAGCACCTGCCCCTGTAATAAGCATACCGATTCGATAACCGAATACTGCGGTTGCACTAGCTATGCTTTGTGTTTCTTGATCAAACTTATTTATACGCAACGCATCAACGGCAATATCAAACGTGCTAGATAAAAAACCTAATAATATAGTCAAAAAATATAAAGAAGTTAAAGAAACTTCAGGATTTTCCTTGCTCATAGCAATTAGTACTAAAGCCATTAAAGAGCTACATAATATAAGCCAGCTTTTGCGATGTCCCCACCTACTTAAAAAAGGTATTTTAAAATTGTCGACTAGAGGCGACCAAAATACTTTTAACGAATATGATAACCTTGCAACCGCAAAAGTAGTAATAACGGCGATATCTATACCGGATTCTTTTAACCATACCGCAAGAGTAGAAAAAATTATAACCAGCGGCATACCGCTAACTATTCCTAAAATAAATATTTCAAATAATCGATAGTCTTTAAAAATCTTGGTAATGAGCATTGTGATATTTCATTAAATCATCATTGCGAGGAGGGACATAGTCCCGACGTGACAATCTTGTCAAGCATCCTGAGATTGCTTCGTCAATTACTTACATAATTTCCTCGCAATGACGAAAATATTAGTGTTGCAATAATAATTAATAAAATTAAGAAATATAAGCTATTTACTTTATAAATCAACCATTTTCTCTTAACTCCTTATTATACAACCTATAATATTCATCTTTATTCTTAAGCAATTGTGTATGAGTTCCTTGTTCACAAATCTCACCGTTTTTCATGACGATAATATTATCAAGATCGGTAATACTACTTAAACGATGCGTAATAATTAAAGTGGTTTTTCCTTGGCGTAATTTCTTTAACGATTCTAGAATTTTCTGTTCGGAAGCTTGGTCTAAGCTGCTTGTTGCTTCATCCCAAATTAAAATAGGGGCATCTTTTAAGAAAGCTCTAGCAATAGATAAACGCTGACGCTGACCGCCTGAAAGAGTCGTCCCCTGCCCCCCTATCTGCGTGTCGTAACCGTTCGGCAGATGCATAATAAACTCATGAGCATCGGCATATTTTGCTGCTCTAATTATTTCTTCTCTTGTAGCGTTTTCCTGACCGTATGCTATATTTTCTGCAACGCTTGTATCAAATAAATGAGTATCTTGAGTAACTAAGGAAATCTGACTTCTAAGTGAAGTAAGCTTAATATCTTTAATATCATGATTATTAATTAAAATTCTTCCTTCATTTGGATCATAAAAACGCACTAATAAATTACTAAGCGAAGTCTTAGCACTACCTGAACGCCCGACAAACGCAATAATTTTATGAGGCTCTAGCCTTAAATCTATATATTTTATAGCTATTTTACTCTCAAACCTTAAAGCTAGTTTTTCAAAAGTAATTTGTGGATTATATAAATCTACGTCTTTAGCATCTTCATGATCTTTAATAAGAGGCTCGGTATCCAAAATACTAAATACCCTCTTAGCTGCTGCTATTCCTTCTTGTAAATTAATATTTAACGATACCAAACTTTTAAACGGTCTATAAGCCGCTGCAAAAGAAGCCAAAAAAGCAAAAAGAGCCCCTGGCGTACTTTTCCCCTCAAGGACTAGATTACCTCCGTACCATACCATCCCTCCAACTGCAAAACCGCTTAAACCCTCCATAATCGGTGAAACCATCGCATCTAGCTTAGATGTTTTTTTGTAGAACTCTAAAATATTATTAATAATCAACGATGCTCTATTACTTTCTATTTTTTCGCCTACAAAAGATTTAATAATCTTAATGGACTGAAATGTTTCATCAAGCCGAGAGGTATAATGCCCAAGCTCTTCTTGTGACTGTGCAAATATTCTTCTTATCTTTCTACCCATCCTTTGCACCGGATAAACAGCTAAAGGGAAAACAAGAAAAACTACGCAAGATAATAGCGGTTCTAAATGAAACATTGTTGCTATTAAACATACTACAGTTAGGAAATGTTTAGCACATCCGACAAGTAAGTTAGAAACAGCTCCACGCATCAAAGAAATATCATTAGTAAAACGAGATATTAAATGTCCTGAAGATTGGTTGTGAATAAAAGAAATATCGGCAAATAACAAATGCTTATACATTTTTATCTGTAAATCGTTTAGTACCCTTTGCCCAACAAATTTTATTATATAATTCTGATAATACTCTGAAATTCCTTTTATAACAAAAGTTACAGTAAGCACTATAGGCATTATTATAAGCATTTTTTTATCATGCGTTAAAAAAACCTTATCAATAATAGGTCTAGCCGCATGTACGATCACTGCCGTACAAAGTGCTGCAACAACCATACAAAATATCGAAAAATATATTTTATTTGCGTAAGGTTTAACATGATCTTTTATCAGCCTTTTTATAACATCTGTGGCTGTGTAGTTATCATTTAAATTATTGTTATTCATGCTCGTTAAAAATATTAAATTGATGATGTGATTGATTCGGTACAGGCATTTTCAAATGCTCAAAAGCGGCAATCGTGATTACCCTACCTCTAGGAGTTCTTTGTAGTAAACCTATCTGTATAAGATAAGGCTCTATGGTTTCTTCAAGTGCGTCACGTTGTTCAGACAAGGCAGCTGCGATCGTTTCAATGCCGACAGGACCGCCGTTATAATTATCCGCTATGAATTTTAGATAACGATAATCATTGCTATCAAGTCCTATGCGATCAACTTCCAAACGATTTAACCCAAAATCAGAGATTTCCTTATCTACTCTTGATTTACCGTCCACTGCTGCAAAATCTCTTATACGACGAAGCAATCTTAATGCAATTCTTGGCGTTCCTCTACTTCGTTTAGCTATTTCTTCAGAACCCGAATCGGTCAAATCAATATCAAGTAGTTTACTTGCTCTATTTAGAACTTTCTTCAATTCCTCGGTATTATAAAAATTTAGCCGCATAGGAATACCGAACCTATCACGCAAAGGATTACTAAGCAGCCCGAGGCGTGTGGTAGCACCGATTAAGGTAAATTTCGGCAAGGTTATTTTCACTGACCTTGCGGCAGATCCTTCACCGATAATTATATCAAGCTCAAAATCTTCCATAGCAGGATATAAAACCTCTTCAACCGCAGTATTTAAGCGGTGGATTTCATCAATAAATAATACATCGTTCCTTTCAAGATTGGTAAGAATAGCAGCAAGATCAGCTACCTTAAGTATAGCAGGACCGGAGGTGGATTTAAAATTACCGCCGATTTCGTTAGAGATAATTTTAGCAAGCGTAGTTTTACCAAGCCCGGGCGGACCGTAAAATAAAGTATGATCAAGATGCTCATTTCGAGATTTTGCAGCCTTAATAAATACCGAAAGATTTTCTTTAATCTGCTGTTGACCGACAAATTCTTGCAAATATGACGGCCTTATCGGCAATTCTTGATCATTTTCACTTTTTTCAGGTGATAATAATATATTAGTCATTATTTTAAATCGAATATAATGACTAATAATAGCTAAAAAATAGTTTTATGCTATAAATTATTTTAGACTTTTATATTAGCCCTCTTCACAGAAACTAGTACCCCTTCTCTAAGTTTATCTACGGTTTCAAAAAATTTTTCTGTATCCGTGACGCCTAAGTTTTGTAATTCTTCTTTAAGGTAATTTTTATTTAATCCTTTATATAACTTGAAATAATGACCAAATATCTCATTTGATAATATTTTATATTAGGATTTTCATAATAATTTTTCAAAACTTCTGCTACATCTCTTTTAGAGTAAGGTTATTTTCATCAGTTATTTCTGTAATTTGTGCGTCCACTGCTTGTCTATCTTGAGATTTCATTCATATCTTATAACCTAAAATATTACATCCAATTAAGCTTTTATTCTCTTTTATAGCATCCGATAAGGCTTTCTTTGATTCCTCGCTTACTTCTGTACTTAATGAACAATTCAATCCGACAAGTTTAGTATTTCTAATAAATGAGGATCAGGCAGGAACATTATTATTATCAAAAAATATCCCACTGATATCTAAATCGCTTATTTTTGTTGCGTTTATATCTTCGAGTAATTTTATTAAATTTTCTTGTGTTATAGGATTTGATGAAATATCAAGAGCTTCAATATTAGATTCTTTAAGAAATTTATTTATTATTCCATTGTCTAATCTTATATTTGTATTTTGCAATACTAAAGTTTTTATAGATTTCTTAAATAAATTATATCTACCTTATCTCTTAAATAATTATGAGCTAGTTTAATATTTTCTATAGTTCCGTTTACTCTTAAGGTATCTAAAAGAACAGCTATCTTATTAACATTATTCAAAGCATTTATAACACTAATGTCGGTAATTCGGTATAGCGGATCTTTAAAAAATTCAGCAAAGAACTTTATTGATTTTAAACTCCACGAAAAACTATCAGTGCTTAAGTACTTTATAGTAGCGTCTCCTTGTAAAGCATTAAATCACCCATTTAAAGCATCTTCAGGAATTTTAGAGTATCCAGCAACTGCAAATACCGGTGATTGTGGTACAAAAATTAACCTCGGTAATACTTAAAGTAGCAGGGTCTTTCTCTAGCTCTTTTAATATTTCTTCAGCCTGTATTTTTTCTAAATATTTTATATTAATTTTAGTAATTAAAATTAATATAAAATAACTGCTAATTTATCAACTAAAAATTGAATTTCGATTTTTCAGGGCTGTTTTGATTAATTCATCAATAGAGATTTCGGGATTTTGGGTAATGATGCCTTGAACGGCGTTTTGAGCTTCAAATCTAGAAAATCCTAGATTTACTAGAGCTTTTATTACTTCATTACTTGCAACGGGTGTGATATTCTTAATATTTAAGCTATCTTTAATAATAGCTGAACCGCTTGATATTTTCGCTACTTTACCTTTCAGCTCTAGCACTACACGTTCAGCAAGTTTAGCCCCTACTCCGGATATTGCTTTAAATATATTTTTATCTTCATTATTTACAGCAATTTGAATGTCCGAAGGCGTAAGGCTTGATAAGATAGATAAAGCCATTCTTGTACCTATACCGTTTACTGATTGTAGCAAATTAAAAAAATTCTTCTCTTCTAGAGTCAAAAAACCGTAAAGATGAATATGTTCCTCTCTAACATGGGTTTCGATAAATAGTTTATAAAACTCCCCTTCAGCAAGTTTACCTAAAGTTTTACCTGAAGCATAGACTAAGTACCCTACCCCGTTTACGTCAATTATAACGTAATCATCGCCTTGGGAATCAACTTTACCGCTTAATTTACCGATCATATATTTACTTTTTCTTTTTACTATATATTAAAATTAGTGTCGGTAAAGCGGTAATAATTGCTGCTAAGATGTAATGAATAACAAGCGGTCTATCCATCATATGACACTGCCCATCGTTAGGAATAGTTTGAGCCAAAACCATATAAGCAACTATTATCGTCACTACTATATATAGACCGATAAAAAACAAATATTTTATAAAATGTTTCATGTTAATCTCTTTTTGCATCAGTGATATGATGTTATTCTTGCGAAAGCAGAAATCTAGGGGTAAAGCAAGATAAATCGAGCTTTTAAAAAGCTTTAAAGTACTGGATTCCCGCTTTCGCGGGAATGGCATCAGAGGTTTTTTCTTCTCTTAAGTTAACACACATACACGAAAGCGGGAATGACATTAAAAACTACACAAACTTATAATAAGTTTGATTCTTATCCCCTTTACTTATTAAAAGTTTACGCTCTAAACCATATAACAAATCTCTACTAGCCGTTGCCGTAGAAATATTTTTATGTACAGTAATATAATCTTTTCTAGAAAACCATTGATCTATTAAATTAACCTTAGCAAATTCCATTCTAGATAAAGGCGTATTTGCCTCATATGTAATATTATTACTATATAATCTTAATGCTGCAACTATTTTATCAAGCATAAACTCGATAAATAAGGTCGATTCACCAAGCTTATCACACTTACTTAAAACACTATAATATTCACTTTGATTATTCCTTATCAAACTTTCAACGGAAATATACTCAAGAATTTTATTAGCTTGCATTAGTAATAATTGTTGCCATAATCTACCGATTCGTCCGTTACCGTCTGAAAAAGGATGGATAAATTCAAACTCATAATGAAATATACAAGCTTTAACTATTCCAGAAATTTTCTTATCTTGTGCTATAAACTCAAATAAATCCTGCATTAATAAAGATACACGGCTTGCCGTAGGGGCAAAATGTATAATCTCTGTGCCTTTAAATATAGCGGCATTACCTTTACGCCACTTTCCGTTATCTTCTACTAATCCTTGCATTAATATCTCATGTGCTTTTAATAATGATTCAATTTTGAAGGGATTAAATATAGTCAGATTATTGTATAGTTTTATAGCATTTTTTACTTCTAAAATATCTTTTTCAGGTGCGAGTACACGCTTGCCGTTTATTATATCGGTTATCTGCTCTACGCTTAAACTATTTCCTTCAATTGCTAAAGAAGAATGGATGGTTTTAATTTGATTATTTTTTCTAAGTTTTATAGGTTGAGAGTAAAGCTTGCTACCGGCTAAAATACCAAGCTCATAAGAAATATCTTGTGATAACTCCAAGATTTTATTAGTTATTTGAAAAGACGGTTTACTATTCATTATATGATAGTATCATATGATACTATCATTGTCTACGAAGAATATTTTTTCTATATCATTCCCATAGGGCATTAGCCTTATTGCATGACTCCAAAATCGTCATTGTGAACAACCGTAGACTGCGTGACAATCTCATGCAATAATAACAAACTCCTGAGATTGCCTCATCAATTGCTATGCAATTTCCTCGTAATGACGTATATCTCTTTATTTTACAATACACTCATTAGAACTACCTACCTCAATATCTTCTATAACACCACTTTTACGATCTTTTAATTCAACAATATTATTTGCGGCTTTTTTAGGACCAATTATAATTTGATGAGGTGAGCCTATAAGATCATGCGTTGCAAATTTACTGCCTGGACGTGCTTCGGTATCGTCATATAACACTTCTATATTTTTATCTGATAGCTCTTTATAAGCCATTTCCGCAAGCTCTACGCATTTACTATCATGAATATTTAAATTAATTAGAGAAACTTTGAAAGGAGCAACGCTAGAAGGCCATATGATACCTTTCTCATCGCAATTTGCTTCTATGATAGCCGCAACTAACCTTGAAATGCCTATACCGTAAGAACTCATTTCTATAGGAGTTAGTTTACCATGCTCATCATTAATAAGTGCATTCATATTAACCGAATATTTTGAGCCTATATAAAAAATATGCCCAACTTCTATTCCTTTACTGCTCGTTATTTCTTGTTCAGATATAGGTAATTTATTTACTTCATGTTTTTCTTCAGCTGCCGCGTACCAACTTTTAATTT
Organism: Rickettsia massiliae MTU5; assembly: GCF_000016625.1. Lineage (NCBI taxonomy): Bacteria > Pseudomonadati > Pseudomonadota > Alphaproteobacteria > Rickettsiales > Rickettsiaceae > Rickettsia > Rickettsia massiliae. Next base: position 536,842 of record NC_009900.1, on the reverse strand, counting down.
CCTCTACATCGATATCAGGATTATCTTTTAATGTCTTAAATTTTTTATCGTAATAAATAGTACTTTCACCAGTTTCAGCGATTATATGAAACTCATGGCTTAAATTGCCACCGATCGGACCGTTATCGGCAATAACAGGGATCGCAAACACGCCTAAATCCCTGAAAGCATTGATATAAGCCTTATACATTTGATTATAGGTTTTAACGGCATTTTCTTCATTTATATCAAAAGAATAAGCATCTTTCATTAAAAACTCTCGTCCTCTCATAACACCAAAACGAGGTCTAATCTCATCACGAAATTTCCATTGGATATGATAAAGATTTTTCGGCAAATCCTTATATGACTTAATATTATGACGAAAAATATCCGTAATCATATCTTCGTTAGTAGGACTGAATAGCAAAGTATTATCGTGGCGATCTTGAAATTTCAGCATTTCTTTACCGTAATTATCAAAACGTCCCGATTCCATCCATAAATGTGCCGGCTGAATGCAAGGCATTAGAATTTCCAAAGCTCCCGCTTTATTCATATTTAAGCGTACTATATTCTCGATATTCTTCAATACTTTTAAGCCAAGCGGAAGCCAAGTATAAATCCCTGCTGCTTGCTGCCTAATCATTCCACTTCTAAGCATTAATTTATGCGAAGTTACTTGAGCTTCACTTGGCTCTTCCTTTAACACAGGTAAAAAATATTTTGATAATAACATATTTTTTCTTGCTATATTTATAATCATTTATTTTGTCATCCCGTGGCTTGAGACCACGGGATCCAATTTTTTTAAAATTTTTTCTGGATACCGCGATCAAGTCGCGGTATGACAAAATTACTGGATTCCCGCTTCCGCAGAAATGACATTAATAACGTATCACCTTTTAGCAGTAAGGTTTAAAAACTCATGACGATATTTCTGCTGTTCGGCAAATATACCCGTATAATGCATGGTATTCATAACGCTATTATCTTGCATTACGCCACGCATTGACATACAGCTATGTACGGCAGAAATCTTAACGGCAACGCCAAGCGGCTTTAAATTCTCCTGCACGCTTTCTGCTATCTGTACCGTCATTTTTTCTTGGATTTGTAGTCTTCTAGCAAAAATATTTACTATTCGTGCTAGCTTACTGATGCCGACAATACAATTATCAGGAACATAAGCTATATCTACTGTACCGTTAAAAGGTAATATATGATGTTCACAGAAAGAGGTAAATTTTATATTCAGTAAGATAAAATCTTGAAAATTACAAGTTTCATAAAACTTGGTATTTAATATTTTTGCTACATCCTTTCCATAACCGGAAAATATTTCTGCGTAGCTATTAATTACTCTATCAGGCGTTTTAAGCAGCCCTTCTCTGCTTGGATCTTCACCAATGAATTTTAGTAACGTTCTTACTGCCTCTTTAGCTTCTTCTCTAGTTGGTTTACTCATGTGCTAGTTTTATACTTTTAAAAAACATTACTTTAACACAAATATATACAAACATCAAGCCGCCTACTATAGCAATAAACCCTCCTCCACCCATCATTCCCATTAATAGCTTAGCTGACATCGGCATTACACTATTTGGGTCTTTCCGCATAACACCATAACCACCGGCGAATGCTAGACCTAGTATGTGCAGAATCTGCCCGAATGTTAGGAGGTAAAATGTAAAATTAATAATATTGTCATTGCGAGGAGGCACGAAGTGCCGACGCGGCAATCTAGGGAGTTTTTGTATTACCTCATGAGATTGCCACGCTCTTTTTAGTCGCTCGCAATGACGTTGATACCTCCCAATACCCAAATAACTATACCCCATACAAGCAATGCTAATCCCTACTATAGACCCGTGATAATGAGCAGGAATTGCTACATTTATACCTGTGATATTCATTGCTATAAGCCCGCCAAGTAAGAATAAAGTAATAGAGCAAAGTAAGATGGTTTTGATTACTCTGTCATTTATTGTAACCGTGTCATCCCGCGACTTGATCGCGAGATCTATAACATTATTCTGATATTTTGTTTGGATCTCGCGATCAAGTCGCGGGATGACAAATACCCATACCAACTCAACCCCCATACCTATTAAACATAAAACAGGAGCAATGCCGCCTAGATATTTCATATGATTTGTATAGAATACTTTGAAGGCTCCATCGATAATATCATAAAATATATGACCGAAAAGTGTCAGAATTCCGAAAATAAAATTTAAATAAAGTAAGAAAAGATAGAATTTTTGAAATGTCAATTCTCTAGCTATTAACTCTTTAAATAAACTAACCCAAATAAATATTAATATTTGAGTATATATAAATTGCAATAAATGACCTCCGCTCCAAAAAAGTAATTCATAATAAAATTCTATCTCGATTGGAATAATTTGAATGATGTTTTGCAAGCCATTATAAGACCATCCAAAACAAACACAGCTTAAAATAAACATTATAATAGTCGATAATACGGTAAAATTAACTAGACTATTTAAGTTCGTCCAATCGAAGAAATATAAAATATTTATAGCGTACAATAGCAACGTAACACCAAATAAGCTTAACCCCAAAATAAATACGATATTTTCAAGCATCGGTATATAATTATTCATCACCGGATTATGCCCGGCTATTGGGGAGATGGCGATTAGAAGAGTAGCTAGAAAAGCAAGTTTGGGGTAAAGGCGAAACACGTCATTGCGAGCGGACGTAGAGAGCGTGGCAATCTCAGGAATTTTGTATTGTTTCATGAGATTGCCGCGTCGAGGCTTCGCCTCTCCTCGCAATGACGTTTCACCCCCCCAAACACTAGCCGTAACGGACAATAACCAAATCAATACCGATAAATTAACATGAATAATTAAAGCAGATTTGAAAATATGCGGATTTGGGAAAAAGCTTGATAATGGCGGGGTACGTAGTACCACCAAAATAATTGAATATAAACCCGCAAATCCCAAGGATAAAATACCAAGCTTAAGCCAAGAATTAGTTAAGCTACTATTTTGTAATTGATTGGTAGAATTCATAACTACAGGTAAATATTAAATATAATCTACAAATAGCTCACGGTATTTAAATAAGCAATATTTTTTTATTTGCTTTAGAAGCTAACATACGATATTAATTATTAATAAGTCAATCAAGAGTTAATAGTTAGATATGACTAACCACCTACGCATCGATATTTTAATCTTTAATAATAGGAATGAAATTTGTATTAGTTCCCATGGTGAGTCTAGTTATGCTCCTGTCGGTGGACATTTAGAATTTGGAGAAACATTTGAAGAATGTGCTATCCGTGAAGTTTTAGAAGAAACAAATCTGATCATTGAAAACCCACAATTTATAGCGGTGACTAACGATATTTTTGAAAAAGAACAAAAGCATTACGTCTTGATTTTCCTTAAAGCTCATTGTTTAAATGAGCATGAATTACAGAATCTTGAGCCTCATAAAGTAGCAAGCTGGTAGTGGTTTGCTCGTGATAATTTACCCTCTAACCTTTTTCTACCTCTAAAAAGACTCATTGAGAAAAAAATGTTATTTATATAAAAAAAGTATTGATTAACTAAGTTTATCTAATTTTAAATATCCGGACGCGTATTTGTGTACAACAACACTAGCAATAAGAGTTTAATAAGGCATTCTTTCTTGTGCTGCAATTCTTTTTATATGATTTAAATCGTATAACGGCAATCTAATATTAATTCTTTCCGATTTTTTAAAAAAATTAGCTGCGGCAATTTTAGCTATATTTGGCTCTCTAGTTCTTTTTTAGGTAACTCTAAAAGCTCATCTTGTTCAAAATAATCTAGTATTTCTTGTTCTTTTTCAGTAAATTTGTATTTTTTCATAATCTAAACCTTAGTTTGACAATATCATCCTAACTTAGCAATATTAATAAATGATCACCTTGATTTATAATTATGATAATACAGATTTTATTGTTGTAGCGGATTGAATGGTGGGTTTGAGAAGACTTGAACTTCCGACCTCACGCTTATCAGGCGTGTGCTCTAACCAGCTGAGCTACAAACCCACAGTATAAGAAGTATGGTGAGCTCGCCGAGATTCGAACTCGGGACCCTTTGATTAAAAGTCAAATGCTCTACCGACTGAGCTACGAGCTCTTAAATATATTGCATATATTCAAAAATTATGTTTTACTTTATCGCCGAAAAAGGCTAACCTGTCAACAATTATTTTTTAATTTAAATGTAGGAAGTTTATGCAGCATCAGGACGTGGCTATAATTATCCCCTCAAGGCTAAGTTCAACTAGGCTTAAACAAAAACCGCTGCAGCTTATCGGCTCTATAACTTTAATCGAGCGGGTATTCAAACAAGTAAATCAAGCGGGCCTTAAGCATACATATGTTGCGACCGACTCGGAAGAGATAGCAAGCGTTATTAAAAAAGTCGGAGGAAAAGTAATATTCACGGATAGTGCTATCCCAACCGGTACTGATCGTACTTATGAAGCTTTTAAATTAATTCCAAATAATCAAAACATTAATTACATAGTTAATGTACAGGGAGATATGCCTTTCATTGAACCTAGCTCTATTTTGAAAATTATAGAATATTTAAAAAACAGCGAATACGATATTGTTACACCGATAGTAAAAGTAGATAGGGAATCAGTGGAAGCTAGTAGTAATGTTACCGTAGCGGTTGACTCGGCGGGGACAGCGTTGTATTTTTCGCGTAGTCTTATCCCAAACGGCGCAGAAGAATTTTTATATCATGTAGGCATGTATGGTTTTCGCAAAAACGCTTTAGAAAAATTTGTATCTCTTAAGCCAACTTTTTTAGAAAAAACAGAACGTTTAGAACAATTACGTGTCCTTGAAAACGGCATGACTATAGGTACATGTTTAGTTGAGAATGTTCCTATTTCCGTAGATACGGAAGAAGACTTAAAAAAAGCAGTAAAATTTTACGAAAATATTAGTAAACTAGGTTTATAATAATGGTACATTTCATTTTTGTTACCGGCGGTGTTGTTTCATCACTCGGTAAAGGTCTAACGGCAGCATCTCTTGCTATGCTATTGCAAGCGAAAGGTTTTAGAGTCAGTGTACGAAAACTAGACCCTTATCTTAACATTGACCCGGGAACTATGAATCCTCACGAACATGGTGAGGTATATGTAACCGATGACGGAGCAGAAACCGATCTAGATCTTGGACATTATGAACGTTTTACCGGAGTTGCCGCATGCAAATTTGATAGCATCACAACAGGTGCGATATACTCAAAATTACTTAAAGATGAACGTTTAGGAAATTACGCCGGCGTTACTGTTCAAGTCATCCCGCATGTTACAAATATAATAAAAGATTTTATATTTTCAAACACCAAGGGTTTTGATTTTATTATTTGTGAAATAGGCGGTACAGTCGGTGATATTGAAGGTCTACCGTTTTTTGAAGCTATAAGGCAAATTGGTAACAAATTAAAAAGCGAAAATTGTTTATTTATTCATTTAACATTATTACCTTATGTTAAAACCGCCCGTGAATTAAAAATAAAACCTACCCAACACTCAGTTAAAGCATTACGCGCTATAGGTATTTCACCTAATATACTAGTGTGTCGTGCAGAACGTAACATTTCAAAAGGCGAAATAGACAAAATAGCTTTATTTTGTAATATAGAATCTGAGTATGTTGTTCCGGCAATAGATCAAAAAAATATATATTTAGTACCGATTGCATATCATAATTCAGGTCTTGACAATAAAGTATTAAAATTTTTTAATATTAATGCCATGCCGTCTAAATTAGATAAATGGCATGATATAATTAATAGGCTAAAAGATTCTAATTCAAAAGTAAGAATCGCTATAATAGCTAAATATCATAAATTAAAAGATGCTTATAAATCAGTAATCGAGGCACTTGATCATGCAGGTATTTATTACAAATACAAAATTGATTTAGTATGGATAAATGCTGAAAATCTAACTGAAGAGAATATTAATAAAAAATTATTAGATATAGATGGGATTTTAGTACCAGGCGGATTTGGAGAACGGGCGACTAAAGGAAAAATTATAGCAATAAAATATGCCCGTACTAATAACATACCTTTTTTTGGAATATGTTTCGGTATGCAACTTGCGACGATCGAAATAGCTCAGAATTTAATCGGTATTAAAGATGCAGTAACGGAAGAATTTAAAGTAGACGGTACAAAAATTATTGAGAAAATAAATAAAAACTGTGAAGACTCAAAAATAACAATTGAAAATGTAAAAAAGACTATGAGGCTCGGCTCTTATCCTTGTAGTTTGGTCGCAAGTACCATTGCAGCTAATGCTTATAAAAGCCTTGAAATAAATGAGAGACATCGTCATAGATATAAATTTAATAATGAATTTCAAAATATTTTTGAAAAACACGGAATAGTATTTAGCGGTTTTTCAAAAGATGAAGAGATTGTAGAAATAATTGAACTACCGCTACTGCGTTGGTTCGTAGGAGTACAATTTCATCCGGAATTTAAATCTAAACCTTTTGAAGCTCATCCGTTATTTATTCAGTTTATTAAAGCAGCGATTGAGTATAACAAATGTAATTAACAACAATATATGAGACTATTTTAAAAAATCTTGACATAGTGTTTATTATAGTCTAGGGTGCAAAAAATAATATAGCCGGACAGTTTCTGAAAAACGTTTGAGGTCATTCCCGCATATGCGGGAATGACCTATAAAGCTCTAAGCCTTGCAAAAACATAACATTTTTAAAAACTATCCGGTACTAAAAAAATAAGCTCATAGTAAATCAATGGATAGCGTGGATTCTAATTTCACACTTTGGAATAAAGCCAGAAACAGTAAATTTAGGCATATAGTATGGCCGATTAGATCGTATGAATTAACCAAGTTTATCCCGATGGCTTTACTAATGTTTTTTATTCTACTTAATCAAAACTTAGTTCGTAGTATTAAAGATAGTTTTGTGGTTACCTTAATTAGCTCAGAAGTATTGAGTTTTATCAAACTTTGGGGCGAAATGCCGATGGGAATTTTATTTGTTATTTTTTATTCTAAACTCTGTAATATTATGACAACAGAGCAAGTTTTTAGGATAATTACCGGTACTTTTTTATTTTTCTTCGCAATTTTTGGTTTTATTTTATTTCCGTACAGAGAGTTTTTTCATCCCAATCCCGAATTAATTAAGCACTATCTCACTGTTCTTCCTCACTTAAAATGGTTTTTAATAATTTGGGGACAGTGGAGTTTGGTATTATTTTATATTATGGGAGAGTTATGGCCGGTTATAGTCTTTACTCTTTTATATTGGCAGCTTGCAAATAAAATTACTAAAGTCGAAGAAGCACCAAGATTTTACTCATTTTTTACTTTATTCGGACAAACTAATTTACTTATCTCAGGAACCGTAATTATTTATTTTGCTAAGAGTGAGCATTTCTTATTACCTTTATTTTCTCATCTAAACGATACAAATGAAATTCTTTTAAAATCATTTATTACGGTTATTTTAATATCCGGATTCATTTGTCTAGCTCTTCATAAACTTATTGATAAATCAGTCGTAGAAGCTGACAAAAATATTAAATTTAAAAACCAAAGAACGGATATATTAAAATTAAGCTTGATCGAAAGTGCAAAAGTAATATTATCTTCTAGATATCTCGGTTTTATTTGTCTTCTTGTAATGTCTTATTCTATGAGTATTAGCCTAATAGAAGGATTATGGATGTCCAAAGTAAAGCAACTCTATCCCGCTACAAAGGATTTTATAGCCTATCACGGTACAGTGTTTTTTTGGACGGGAGTACTCACATTAGTTAGTGCGTTTTTAGGCAGTAGTTTAATTAGAATATGCGGCTGGTTTTGGGGAGCTATTATAACACCGATTATGATGTTCGGAGCAGGTGTTATGTTCTTTTCATTCACGGTTTTTGAAAATCACCTAGGAAATATCGTAAATACTCTCGGCTATAGTAGTGCGCCGCTTGTCGTTATAGTTTTTATCGGCGGACTTTGGCATATACTTTCTAAATCCGTAAAATATTCACTTTTTGATGCTACTAAAGAAATGGTATATATTCCGCTCGATAGTGAAATGAAGACCAAAGGTAAAGCTGCAGTTGATGTTATGGGTGCTAAAATCGGTAAATCAATAGGTGCTATTATTCAATTCATATCCTTTAGTATTTTCCCGAACGCCGTACATAACGACATAGCCGGTTTATTGATGTTTAGTTTTATTATCGTATGTCTATTATGGCTATATGGCGTGAAAGTTTTATCGAAATATTATAATAAGATGATACAACGTTGATAAGGATATCCATTCCTGTGAAGGCTTGCTTGCGTTGATCCCTAATCTTCATGAGCTACGTAGGTAGGCGTTGTTGCATGACTCAGAAAAGGCGTACGATGTCATTCCTAGCTCAGCCTTGTTGCGTGGATCTAGCAAAATAACTTCAAATATCGATATAGAAGTTATTTATTAAAAAATAAACCTAAAAAAACAAATTTTTATAGGTTTTACTAGATTTCCACCTACGCGGGAATGACATAAAACGCTCCATGCATACAATGCTGAACAGGAATGACCAGTGCTTTTCAAAAATTGCTTGATGCTATGAATCAAACTACTGTATTTTGAACATCCGCTCCTATTAATCCTTGATCAAGCAAATCAAAAGCCTCATCCAAGCACTTATATACTGCATTTTCTTGAGCTACTTCCGAATAATCGTCGATTAACCCTAGATTTTGACAAGTAATAACAAGTTTAGCTTTTAAACCATCACTCTATTGATTTTTAATATAATCTAATATTATTTTTAAAACAGCTTGGCTACTATCCTTTGCTTTTTCATATTTATTTTGTAAGCTCTGTAATCTGTCAACATATACTCTTAACGTCTCTACTTCTTTACTTTGATATATTAAGCCCTCTATTTTTTTAATTTGTTTTATTAATCGCTCTGCCTCTTCATGCGGTTCTTTCCATTGTCTTACTAAATTTGCTTTTGTAAAATTAGTATTAGCATTGTTATGCATTAATAGTGAAAGAATAATTTTGTTTTCTACTGAGTTACGACCACAGTAATGTAATACTTCACCCATCTGTTTATAGTCATTCACCGTAGCACCATATTCAAGTAACATTTTGGCTTTTTTAAAATTACCTGTAACCTCTAAAGCAGTATCACCATTCTCATCTTGTATATTAGGATCAATACCTTTTTGCAGTCACTCTTTAAGGTCTGCTAAGTCAGTTACATAATGTAGGGTACTTTTGTTTTCTGGGCTATCTACCGTATCAAAACTAACATCTTTACTGTTTTACTATTAAGACTATTGTTAATACTAATGCGTAAATCATGAAACATTTCTCTGGAGCGGTTTTACATTCTTTTGCATTACTCCCCTTTCCTATACAAGATTTAAAAATATTTATTAACTTAGAAATTTTAGGCATAATTATTTTTTTAGTTATTTTATTAAAATTCCATGTTTCATGGTATTTTCGACTCAGCATTATATTAATCTATTTTAATAAACTCAACCACTACCGGCTGAGAGCCGGTAGGTTGATGATAGGCACTAGAAGTGCCGTAGAGTTTAAGCTAAAGCTTATTCCAATCTAATGTTAGAAATAGAAGTTGGTTTATGAGCTTCTGTATGGTTATTTGTAGTAGTTGACATTTGATCTTACATTTAATGTAAATAATGTATTAACAAATACAGATAAAAAAATGGAAGGTCACAATGAACTTAAATCAAAAAATAATAAAGCCAAAATTAGGATTACTTGAATTAGCTAAGAGCCTTGGTAGCATATCATCAGCATGTAAAGCGATGGGCTATAGTAGAGATAGTTATTACAGATTTAAAGAACTGTATGAAACTGGTGGTGAAGAGGCATTGTATGAAATTAGTCGAAGAAAGCCAATAATAGCGAATAGAGTTGATCCAGCGATAGAGAAAGCAGTAATGGATATGGCAATAGAATATCCAGCATATGGTCAGCTAAGAGTATCAAATGAGCTTAAGAAGAGGGGTATACTTGTATCACCTGGAGGAGTGAGATCAATTTGGTTACGTAATGATTTAAACAATATCAGTAAAAGGCTTAAAGCATTAGAAGCAAAGATGGCTCAGGATGGTATTGTTCTTACTGAAGCTCAATTACAAGTGCTAGAGAAGCGTCGTAATGAAAAAGAAGCTGATGGAGAAATTGAGACGCAGCATCCAGGGTATCTAGGATGCCAGGATACATACTATGTAGGCAATTTTAAGGGTATAGGTAAGGTTTATTCTCAGGTATTTATTGATAGCTACAGCAGAGTAGCTGATGCTAAACTATATACTGATAAAACAGCTCTAACTGCTGCTGATATGCTTAATGACCGAGTGTTACCATGGTATGAGACTCAAGGGATACCAATACTTCGTATTCTTACAGATCGTGGGTCAGAATATAAGGGAAATATAGAGCATCATGCTTTTGAGTTGTTTCTAAGTATCGAAGGTATAGAGCATACTACTACTAAAGCATATTCTCCTCAAACAAACGGTATGTGTGAGCGTTTTAACAAAACCATGAAACAAGAATTCTTTGATACAGCTATGCGGAAAAAGATTTATACAGATCTTGATGACCTACAATTAGATCTTGATATCTGGCTAGAGTATTTCAATAATGAAAGACCTCATTCTGGTAAATATTGTTACGGAAAAACTCCTATGCAAACTTTTAAGGATAGTAAGAAATTAGCTGTTGAAAAGAATAATGAAATCTTGTATCTTGAATATATATCTGACAGTCAAAATTTAACTGACAATCAGGTGCAAAATTTATAGTGTCTGTAAGATTAAATCTTGACTTCTACAGGTTATTTATATACTCATTAATTACTTCATCTGTGATATGACCACTTGTTGTACTAAAATAACCTCTTCCCCAAAAATGCTTCCCCCAATATCTCTTTTTTAATTCTGGGAATTCTTGTTGTATTCTACGTGCAGTTCTACCTTTTGCTCTTTGTACAAATTCACTTACTGCTATATTAGGAGGTATCGATACTAAAATATGTAAATGATCAGATGATATCACCCCATTTACTATCCTAATATTCATTTCCTCTGAAACTTGAGCTATGATTTCCCTAATCCTTTCTTTGATAACTTGGGTTAATACTTTATAACGGTATTTTGTTATCCATACTATGTGATACCTGTGATAATATACCGTATGTTTCCCTTTTTCATATTCTGTCATAGTCATCCTATAAAATAAGTCCTACTTACTTATTTTATATAAGACGACTATGACTTATTCAAACTAAAGTTTCTCCACCTGAAGGTGGAGGTTTGAACCATCAGCTGGATAATCAATATGAATGGTTAATTTTTATGAATTAACCAATTAACAATATAATTTAAAAATTCTTTTTTCTTGAATCTATTTGTAATATAGTAATAGGCATATTTAATATTTGTAGAGGAAGTAATGAAACAAAATCCAAAAATCTCATTAATAGGTAGCGGTAACATAGGTGGTACGCTTGCTCACTTAATTAGCCTTAGAGAACTCGGCGATATCGTGTTATTTGATGTGACTGAAGGAGTACCGCAAGGAAAAGCATTGGATCTCATGCAAGCCGGTACAATAGTCGGGTCTGATATCAAAATAAAAGGCACAAACAACTATAAAGATATTGAAGGATCTGATGCCATAATTATTACTGCCGGTTTACCAAGAAAACCAGGGATGAGTAGAGACGATTTAATTAGCATTAACACCAGTATTATGAAAACGGTTGCAGCAAATGTTAAAAAATACGCTCCTGATGCCTTTGTAATAGTAATTACCAATCCACTTGATGTTATGGTATATGTCATGCTTAAAGAAAGCGGATTGCCTCACAATAAAGTAATCGGTATGGCAGGAGTACTTGACTCATCAAGATTTAATCTTTTTCTTGCTGAAGAGTTTAAAGTATCGGTTAGCAATGTTAATAGCACAGTCCTCGGCGGTCACGGCGATGCTATGGTACCTCTTGCAAGATATTCTACAATATCAGGCGTGCCGATACCTGACTTGATAAAAATGGGCTTATCAAGTAATGAAAATATTGAAAAAATAATCGATCGTACTAGAAACGGCGGCGGTGAGATTGTTGCATTACTTAAAACAGGTTCTGCTTATTATGCTCCCGCAGCCTCAGCAATAGAAATGCTTGAGTCATATTTAAAAGATAAACGTCAGATTCTAACTTGTGCCGCTCATTTACAAGGTGAGTACGGCGTACATGATTTATATGTCGGAGTGCCTATTATGATCGGTAAAGAAGGTGTTCTAAAAGTAATAGAACTACAGTTAACCGCAGAGGAAAAAGCACTATTTGATAAATCAGTCGAGGGAGTTAAAAAACTCATTGAGACGATAAAATAAATGATAAAATTATATTATTGAAGCACAAATGCAACAAGATTTAAAATATTGAATTAATACTCATTATTAGTATTGTTAATTGCACATAAATGGTATTACATTTTGGTTTATTTTTATTAATAGAGGGAAATTATGAAACATAAGAATGAATTAGACCGACTAATAAGCAATCTTTATTTAATAAAAAATACTAATTTAAATAATATTTTAGAAACATATAAACTAGCTATAACACGTACAACTAATTTTATAGAAGCTCTAATAAACAAAATAGACCCTAAGAACGCCGGGACCGTATGTTTCTCAGCAACAAGCTCACTTCAAAGTAGCAAATGATAAAAATATACAGGGTGCTAGTAAAGAAATTTATTTAAAAAATCTACCTATTAGTATTGGTAAAGTTGAAGGCTTGAAGGAAGACGGAAAAGGTAGAAAAACCAAGGCTCAACTTGATGTCCTCATATCCCCTTCAGATTTTTCAGCATTATTAAGACTAAGTAATCCATTACCGATCACTAATGAGCAACAACTAGAAATAAAGGGCAATATTAATCTACTGCAATTGATGGAAGAAGCTGTGCAGCAAGTAGGGAAAAAGCGCTTAAATATACAGCAAGATAAAAAAGTACTTACCTCACAAAAAAAACGAACAAGCTATAACACACGGTCAACAAAAAGTAGAGCTTAGCCTTAAAGAAGAAATAATCAAAAATCCAACTAATAATGCAGAATTTAATAAGACATCAAAAGAAATTTTAGATTTGATTAATAATATCAACTCTCATCAACCATCTAGATTACAGGCAGCTAGAAATAAAATCCTGAGTAGCAGAGAAAGCCCTAATACTAAAAATACAAAAATAGAGGGATTGTTTCTTGAACAACATGAATGGGATAAATTTCAAGAATTAAGAGAGAGATTACAAAAAATAAAAGAGCCTAGAGAAAAATTAGATGAAATGAAAAATTTTTATGATGTGATTAATTCATTAGATAAAAATATCATTCTAGGAGTAATGCAAGGGAAACAAAAAGTGCAACAAGCTTCCAATCAAAAAGCACAAGAGATTATAAGAAGTAAATTTTTATACCTTGATAATGCCGGGGATTTTTCAGATGGTTTACAAAATTTATTTGAGAAGTTAAAAAATAAAGAAGAGACAGGGGCAAAAGCACTTATAGAAGCTTCTAAAAATATACTCAGCAAAAGTATATCAGTAAACAAAAATTACTTCCGTAATACTAATCATTCAAGCGAATTAGATTTACAATATAAGATGTTGTTAATAGATCATGCAGATAATATCTCGCAAAATATAAAGGAGGCTCTAGTCTTATATGCCGGAAGTAATAACAATAACAAGATTGATATTATTATCTGAAGAATTAGCAAATAAATTTAAAAATATATCAAATTTAATCAAGCAAAATATCGGTACTACACAAAGAAACAGGTAAATATTCTCCTTCTTTAGAAACTATACCTGAAGATGCTATACCTAAATTATCACCGGCAATAGTACATTCCTCAACAGAACTTTTTGCAAAACTAGAAAATTCATTTAATGCACTAGCACAATTCACTGATAAAATATTAATAGATGCCGGCAAATCTTATGTACAACAGGCAAATATTAATCCTAAATCTAATACCGTTTCTAGATCTTCTTCTATTGATTCAGGAATAGGCTCAAGTCAAGAAGAATTATCTACCACATTTGGAAAAAGCAGCTCTACTAATTTAATTGAAGCTCTTGATTTAGTACAAGCGAAAATTTTATCAAATTCAAATACAGCAAAAGTTCAAAAGAATTTATCTAATTTAGAATCTTTGACTTATGAATTATCTAAAAATACATCTCCGAAACATATTAAACAATCAACCCAAGATCAACCTAAAATATCTACAGGAGCAATTACCGGTATAAAAGATAGAATAGCAAAATTTGAAGCAGACTCTGACAGCAAAATCAAAAAATACTGGACAGAAGAAAAGAAACAGACTGTAGAAAAACAACATGAAAATACTCAATCTGACTATATAACTCCTAAGAAAAATTTTGAGTTTGAAAATCGAGGTAAAGAAATTAAAGAGAATAGCACCAAAAATTTAATAAACAAATTTGAACAAGGCTTTGATAGTAAAATAACAAGATACTGGACATCACCGGCGAAATGGGATAAATGGGAGGAAGAAAAACAGAAAGATACAGGGCAAGAGAATGAACTAATAAGACCTCGTACAAAATTTGCAATAGAATATTCTAAACATACTCAATCTAAAGAGCCTATATATCTCATCCAACTCCTGAAAAATTGAATATTAACGAAATAACTCACGATTTAAAGCTAAAAGGCAATACAAAAAGCTTAAAAAACAAATTTGAAAACTTAGCAAAAGAAGCGAAGCAAATTGGGACACAAGCGCAGCAAAGCTCCAAATCTTCAAGTAGTCCTAGCATAAAACCTACAGGTTGCAGTTAAAGACGGAAGAAATATCTAAGGCAATTGATTCTTGCTTTTGGGTCTTGTTGCATGGCTCGTTTATGTCATTCCCGCAGAGGCGGGAATCCAGTAAAACACATCAAAAACAAGTTTGTTATGTGTTTATTTTGTCAAATATGTAAATTCTGTATCAATATTGAAGTTATTTTGCTAGATCCCCGCTTTCGCGGGGATGACATTGAGTAGGTTTTCCGAGCTATGCAACAAGGCTTTACTTTTGTGAGGATGACATCCTACGTAAAACCAACACTGTACTCATTAATATTATAAGCAAAAATATGAAAAAGCTTAAAGTTAGAGATAGTGACTTAAAATTTTGCCATAACAACATACTAAAGAAAGGAGTAGCGGAGGATAGAATAATACCTCCAAAAGAATGTGATAGACTATAAAGCCTCATTTTAACATTAGTCTTAAATAAGGATTGAACAATAATTTGTAGCGGTACTGCATAAAATGCTGCAAGTCCTATTAATATAACGGGACAGAGAATATTAAATATTTGTTTGTATAACATTATTTGCATTCCTAAAGCAACAATAATGCTGGCAAATAAAGCCCATGTAATCTGTCTTAAAGGGTTTATTTTATCGGCAAACAGCCCTGCAAAAACAGCTGATATTCCATAGGTAGTAGTAAGAGCTATATTCATAAATCTTATTTCAGGATGATTTATAAAAGCTATTTTTGTTAAAAAAACTCCTAAGAAAATTACTAAAAAGTGATACACTCCTCCAATAGCACCGTTTATTAGTAATGCTATTATAACGGATAGTTTATTATTCCATATAATTTGCCGCAAGGTACTTTTTGATGACGTTCTTAAAAATTTGCTACTTTCTTTAAAAAAATTTCTCATCAAAATAGCAAATAAACCAAATATTGCACCAATAAAGAAATTAAAACGCCATAAATATTGGATATCGGAATTACTAGCGTAATAATAAGCTATAGCCGCAAGTAATGCACCTATTTGGCTACAGCATGACACTATTCCTATATTTAAATTTTTCCGATTATCTCCTGTTTTTTCAGCTACATAAACCTTTATTCCGTCAACTTCTCCAGCAAGGCTTGCTAAAAAAAACATTCGACATAATGTTAGTATTACCGTAGCAAAAATACCTATTATCTCAAAGGAAGGAGTAATAGCAATTAATCCGGTAGAAATGCTACTCATGAACATTGATATCTTGATAGATTTAGTACGCCCGTATTTATCTCCGATAAATCCAAAAATTAAGGACCCTAAAGGTCGTACTATAACGGCTGCACTAAGAATAGCAAAAAAACCGAGTAGTTGTTTATCCTGCTCTATATTAGGTAAGAAATTTTGTGCAAGAATACTAGCCGATAAACCGAATAGAGCATAATCATAATAACGGATAATCGTTGTAAAAAATGCAACTAAAAAAACTGAATTAGACATATAATATTTTCTTTTTGTGGCAACATCATATGATACCAACTATTTAGGCTGTGTGAAAGAAAATTAATTTAATCTATTTTAACTCTTTTTGTCTACAAATTATAAGATTTTTTTGCAATACAACTACAGCATAATTTCAATATAGAAATCTTTTATATTTATTTTACTATTGTAGTTTTAATTATAATATTTTATATTTGGTATATATTCAATTTTTAACCGTTTTAAAAATATGCACTTAGAATATAAAGTTACTATATCTGAAAATGGCAGGATAAATATTCCTGCAAAAATTCGTGATCAATTACATCTTGCTTCAGGAGATCAGTTAATGCTAATACTTGATAAAGAATTAACATTGATTCCTCTAAAAAATAAAATTAAAGAATTTCAAGCATTAGTAAAATCTAGAAATAAAGATAACATATCATTAGTTGACTCTTTAATTGAATCAAGAAGAAAGGAATTTAATAATGAATAAATATATTTTAGATTCATCTGCGTTACTTGCATTATTTAACTCAGAAACTGGTAGTGACAAGGTCGAAGAATTATTACCGTTATCTATTATGTCTACAGTAAATATATCAGAAGTAGTAGCTGAACTAGATAAAAAATTGAACATATCTTTTATTCAAAGTACAGAAATGATCTCAGCTTCAATAAATAAAATTGTAGCCTTAGATTTTGATCAAGCTATAGAAATTGGACGCTTAAAGAAAGAAACAGAACAATTTGGCTTATCTCTTGGTGACAGAGCTTGCATTAGCCTAGGATTAATTACAGGCTATCCTATATATACTGCAGATAAAATTTGGGCTAAACTGCAATTAAATTGTAAAATCGTTCTAATTCGCTAGGCTCTATGAAGATTTCTAATTGATTTGCTATTTTGAGGTATTTTTTAGCGAAAATTAATAAGATTTTTGAAAGAATAGCTACTCCTATTTCAAAAAAACCTTATAATTTGCAGCAAAAACTAACCAAAATTAAATCTTCTTAGAAATCTTCATAGAGCCTAGCAGCTCATTTTATGATAAAATTTGAAAAAAGAGCCATTATGATACTATAATAATTACCTTCCTCTTCCTGAGTGTTGCTTTTCTATTTTTTCTCTTCGTGCTTTCATAGCTTTTGCTAGTTCTTTTTTATGCTTATCTCCTCCTTGAGGCATTTGTTTACCAATATCCTTTGCCTCTTTTTTTATAGTTTTTGGAATTGATATAGGTGGTGGCGGAGGCGATGGGGAAATAGGAATACCACTTCCAGGCATTGGAGGTGGCATCGGTATAGTACCGCTAGGCATAGTTAGAGTATTTTTTGAAGATTGATTAACAGCTTCTGCTTGCTGCTGCTTTATCTTCTCTTCTTTCATACGTTTTATAGCTGCTAATGCTCCTTGTTGCTGTAAATCTGCAGCTGTCGGCTCTCTTTTTGTAGAAGTTAAGTGTTTATTTTTATTATCAAACTTTTTTTCTCTATCGGAAGTAATAGTATTATGTTCTTTTTCTATAGCCTTAAATTGATTATTAATAGCTTCTAATTCTGCAGCGATTTTCCATCTTTCTTCTCTAGTAATATTAGAATTAGCTTTTTTTCTTCAAGCCCCTTTTTCCTCTCTTCTAGTTCTTTCTGTTTTTGCTTTAATTTTTCTATACGTTTTGCATGATTATCTATTTTTTCTTCTGTACTCTTTGTTTGCTGCTCGAAAGAATCCTTTACTTGTCTGCTTTGAACTTTTTTCTTTAACTCTTCATCAAAAGCAAGCGGTTTATTTCGTACAGGCTTTCCTAAATCAGAATGTATTAGATCTTCAAAATTTTCTCTAAAAGCTAACGGTTTTTTACTGGTATCAGGTATTTGAGGATCATGTTTTCGTAAATCTTTTGTAATTTCTTGTATATTTTTATGAAGTTCTGTAATCGGCGCCACTTTACCTCTCACAAGTTAATTGATTTTAAAGATATAGTAATTAAACCTCTTTTATAGCTTCAACGCAAGCAAAAGTTGCTATTTTTAGTATTTCATTAGCTGTTGCTGTAGCTTGAAGTATTTGAACGGGTTTTTCAAAACCGTTTGTTATAGGACCTATAAAGCTGTTTGACGAAAATGCTTGTAACAACTCAGTAGAAATAGCAGCTGAATTTAAACCAGGCATAATTAATACATTTGCAGATCCTGATAATCTACAAAATTTATATAATTTACGTAAATCACCATCTAAAGCCACTTTAACCGACATCTCTCCGTCATATTCAAAATCTACCTTCATGCCGCTCAGCTCTTCTTTGTCTTTGCTAAAATTATCTAGTATATTTACTGCTTCACGAATACGAGCTGTTTTTGCCTTAGAAGAATTACCGAATGTTGAAAAAGAAAGAAGTGCAACACGAGGAGTGATTCCCATATTTTTAGCAATTTCTGCAGTTTGGGTTGCTATTTGTGCAAGTTCCCAGCTGTTTGGATATTCTGTAATACAATTATCGGCAATAATAATATTATTATCTTTAGCAATCATAATTGAATAGCCAAGGATGCTACGATTAGTTTTTGGTGAAATGACTTTCATGATATCTTCTAAACTATCGATATAACTTTTCGTAACACCGGTTAAAAGAGCATCACCGTCACCGCATGCTAACATACAAGCAGCGAAAATATTCTTATCAGTTTTAACAAGCTTTGCACAATCACGGTATAAATAACCTTTTCTCTGAAGTCTTTTATATAAATAATCAGTATATTTCTCTAAACTATCGCTTAAGGCCGCATTCATTATTTGAATTCCGTCTAAGCTAATAGCTTGACCTATCTTTTTTAACGTAGCCTCAATTCGTTCAACACGACCAATTATAATCGGATGACCGTATTTCTTGTCTCGCATCATAAGAGCAGCAGCAATTACTTCTTCTTCTTCACCTTCAGCAAAAACAATCCGTTTAAGCGGTGCATTATGAATTTTTTCAGCTAAGAAATTCATATAGTTAGCAGTAGGATTTAATCTGCTACCTAATTCTTTCTTATATTTACCTATACTAAAATCTTTAACCCTAGCAACGCCGCTTTCTATTGCAGCAATGGCAACCGCCGCTGCTACTACGGTAATTAAACGAGGATCAAACGGTACGGGAATGATATATTCCTTACCAAAAACCATCTTACGCCCTGAGTAAGCTTTATACACCTCTTCCGGTACAGGTCTACGGGCTAAATCTGCAATGGCTTTTGCTGCAGCTATTTTCATTTCCGTATTAATAGTCTTAGCTCTTACATCTAATGCTCCTCTAAAAATATAAGGAAATCCCATAACATTATTAATCTGATTATTATAATCAGATCGCCCTGTTGCTATAATCGCATCATCGCACACAAGTTTTATATCTTCCGGAGTAATTTCCGGATCAGGGTTAGCCATAGCAAAAATAATCGGATTACTTGCCATTCTACTCACCATATCTTTAGTTACTGCCCCTTTTACCGATAACCCTATAAATACATCAGCGTTATTTAAGCTTTCTGCTAAAGTTCTAAACTTGGTATCACTTGCATATAGCTCTTTCCATTTATTCATACCTTCTAGGCGTCCTTTGTAAACAACGCCTTTAGTATCACATACAATAATCTTTGATTTATCGGCTCCAAGAGCAATTAATAAATCAATGCAAGCAATAGCTGCTGCACCTGCTCCGTTAACTACGATTTTTAAATCTTCAAGCTTGCGATTAGTAAGATACGCAGCATTTATTAGCCCTGCGGCGGTAATAATCGCCGTTCCATGCTGATCGTCATGAAAGACCGGTATATCCATTAAAGATTTTAATTTTTCTTCTATAATAAAACATTCCGGAGCTTTAATATCTTCAAGATTAATACCCCCAAAACTATACCTGAGATACTTCACGGCATTAATAAATTCTTCAGGGTCTTCCGTATTCACTTCCAAGTCAATTGCATCAATATCAGCAAATTTTTTGAATAGTACCGCTTTACCTTCCATCACCGGTTTTGAAGCGGCAGCTCCTAAATTACCAAGCCCAAGTACGGCAGTACCGTTAGAGATTACGGCAACTAAATTACCACGAGCAGTATATTTATATACATCCTCTAAATTTTTAGCAATTTCAAGGCAAGGAGCCGCAACCCCTGGGGAATAAGCAAGTGATAAATCTTGCTGAGTAACTAAAGACTTTGTTGCAGAAATAGCGATCTTACCAGGCTTATCTTTTTCATGATATTCAAGGGCCTTAGCATAATTTATTTTATTCATTTCATCCATTTTAGAAATTCCTGTTTTATTTGTTTGTTTTGGTTTTTCGTCATTGCGAGCAGACGCAATGGGCGTCGACGAAGCAATCTCAGGCAACTTACTGAGATTGCCACGCTCCTTTCAGTCGCTCGCAATGACGTGGTAAATTCACCCCATTATATACATAATAATTGATATAGTAACTACCGAGAAAAAAGTAGTAAATGTTATAATCGACGCCATAGAATCAGGATCACCGTCAAGTTGACGAGATAAAACATAAGCCGTACTCGCACATGGAAGGCAGCTATATAATATTCCTACCGATCTATCTAATCCGTCAATAGACATTAACCATAGTACTACTACACTAACTAGAGGAAATGCAACTAATTTAACAAAGCTTGTAAGCATTACATTATGTAAAAGCTCTTGTCTAATAGTAAAATTAAGCCCTGCCCCAACATTTAGCATACCGATAGCTAAAGCGGCATTAGAAAGGCTATCTAACGTTTTCTTAAGCCCTAAATGTAATTCAAGATTTGAGTAATTAAAAACGAATCCTACTAAACTTGCGATAATTAACGGATTACGCACAATTAATTTCATCATTAAAA
Source organism: Rickettsia massiliae MTU5 (assembly GCF_000016625.1). Lineage (NCBI taxonomy): Bacteria > Pseudomonadati > Pseudomonadota > Alphaproteobacteria > Rickettsiales > Rickettsiaceae > Rickettsia > Rickettsia massiliae. The sequence goes on along the minus strand of NC_009900.1, from coordinate 515,594 downwards.
CAAAACTAGTTCTAATAGTATTAGTAACGGATTTATTAGGGATATAATAAGCGAAAATCATTACCGATAAAATATTGGTAAAAATAATCATATAAGAAGAAATAACGGCAACGATTGAAAGCCCGCTAGGACCAAGCAAGGGGCTACTTACCCCAAAAAAAATGTAGCTATTATAACGAATCGATCCTTGAAAAATGGAAGTAAATTGGACTTTATCTATGTTGTATTTTTTTTGGTAAATTATAAGAGCGATGGATACAAGAATAGTGGATATAATAAGAGCTGCTACTAATTTACTTATGGATGCAACACTTAAATCGGCAGTAGATACGTAATTAAACAGCATGGCAGGAAATAGTACAAAATACGATAACTTCTCAATACCACGCCAAAATTCTTCTGAAGTTAACCATTTATTTTTGATAATACTACCAAGCAGCGTAATTAAAAAAATAGGTAACGTACTACAAAAAATTTCATTCATTTGTTAATAGTTTTTATTTTAACGTCATTGCGAGGAGCGAAGCGACGTGGCAATCTCGTCAAACTTCCTGAGATTGCCACACTCACTTCGTTCGTTCGCAATGACGCTTAGATACCCATGCGGGAATGGCTACAACTGCCCTTCAACCAGCTTTTTCATTTCCTGCACCCCGTAAAGCTTTATAAAAGTCCCAAGTCTTGGACCTTCATTCTGTCCAAGCAATATTTGATATAAATCTTTGAAGTAATCACGCAGATTTTCATATCCTGCTTTCATTCCTATATCATATATTGCTTTCTGAATTGCTTCAGCTTCGGTTTGATCAGCTATATCAGATAACATATCTAATATATCCTGCAAAATAACCTTATGCTTTTCAGAAGGAGATAAATATGATTTATGTGCTTTAATAAAGTCATTATAATATCTTATAGCAAATTCTGCTAAATGGTCAAGATAAGGGCTAGTATTTGGAGTTGCTTTTGGCTCATATTTGCTAATAAATCCCCAAAGCACCGATTTATCCGAAGGATTACACACAGAAGTCAGATTTAAAAGCAACGAATAGGTAATTCCAAAAGTCTCAATTTGCGGTACATTTCCGTGATGGATGTGATAAACGGGATTTGCAAAACGCTTTGCCCTATCCTCTTCTAAATGATATTTCTGGTTAAAAGTAATATATTTATCAACATTTTTAGGAATTACATCAAAAAACAAACGCTTAGCTCTAGTCGGATTTTGATACATAAATAATGCCATACTTTCAACAGGAGCACATTTAAGCCAATCATCAACGCTAATACTATTACCTTTTGATTTTGATATTTTCTCACCGTTTTCATCTAAGAATAACTCATAACATAACTGCACCGGCGGCTTTCCTCCTAGGATTCGGCAAATTTCCGAATAAAGACGAGCATTTGCCAAATGGTCTTTGCCGTACATCTCATAATCGACTTTAAGCGCAGCCCAACGCATACCAAAATCCGGCTTCCATTGTAATTTGCAATGCCCTCCCGTTACCGGTACTTCTATATAATTACCGGCTTCGTCTTTATACGTTACAGTGCCTGCTTTAGCATCCCATTTCTCTATAGGTACTTGCAATACCTTACCTGTTTTCGGACATATAGGCATGCAAGGTGAATAGGTAGCCTTGCGCTCTTCTCTAAAAGTCGGTAGCATTAGCTCCATTATCTCGTCATATTTCTCAAGCACCATTATCAGCATCTCATCAAACATACCAGCTTTATAACAGTTAGTACTGCTATAAAATTCATATTCAAAGCCGAATTTATCAAGGAATGAGCGAAGCTTTGCATTCATATAATGCCCATAACTTTCACATTCACCGAATGTATCAGGGATAGAAGTAAGCGGCATATCCATATACTGTGCCACCATTTCAGGATTTGGGATGTTACTAGGTACTTTACGAAGCCCGTCCATATCATCGGAAAAGCAAATTAGTTTAGTCGGAATATCGGATAATTGCTCAAATGCTTTCTGTACCATCACCATACGGGCATTTTCACCAAAAGTACCGATATGAGGTAAACCTGAAGGACCGTAACCCGTTTCAAATAATACATACCCCTTCTCAGGAATTTTACCGTTTAAGCTGTCTAATATCTTCTTAGCCTCAACAAAAGGCCACGCGTTTGACTTAATAGCATCTTCCCAAATTTCTGACATTTATTTTTCTTGCACTTTAATTAATAATCAGTGACAATATACTAAATTTATTTATTTGTAAAATATCAAATTAAACGCCATCATTGCAAGGAGCGAAGCGACGTGGCAATCTCATCAAACTTCCTGAGATTGCCACGCTCCTGGTAGTCGCTCGTAATGACATTAAGAACAAAAAAAACCATGCCATTTAATACTATTATAAATTACATCAGAAAAGATAGCTATAAAGTTCTACATTTAGGACTGATTGCAATTTCTATAATAGCACTTGCTACCGCTTATATTGCTGAATATATATTCCATTATACACCCTGTCCTTTATGCGTTTACGAACGATTTCCCTATTTAACCCTAATCAAAATTTGCTTAACTGCTTTAATCATCCGACAGTTAAGTAAGTATACTTTAATATTCATTCTCCTAACTATCCTTAGCTCTTGCATATTATCAACCTATCATAGCTTCGTAGAAAGAGGCATAGTACAACCAAGTGCTCTTTGTTCATCAATGATTCGTATCCCAAAAGGCTTGTCTATACAACACATCAAACAAATGTTCTACTCGCAGCCAATCACGTCCTGCACGAAACCCGCCATCAAAATCTTTGGTATTTCTATGACAGAGTATAACCTACTCTTAAATATCGGTCTTCTAATCTGTTTACTCCTCGTTTGGTTTTATTCAAAATCTAATAAATAGTTAAAAATTAACTATTAGCTTGCAGAAATTCAAAATATTATGTATAATGCTCGCACGTATAGGGAATGTAAATAATGTTAGACTTTTACTTTCACAAGGTGCCGATGTTAATGCTTTAGATGCAAAAGGAAATACGGCATTATTTTATGCAAGCACTAAAGAAATAGCTAAAATTTTATTAGACAAAGGGGCAAGTTTTGAAGTTGAGCATGAATATCTATACTCACCTATACATATATGCGGCAACAATAGGACATAAGGAGCTTTTTACTTGAAAAAAATGTGGATGTTAATATTAAAGATGGAAAGGGACGTATACCTATACATTATGCAACTTATTCTAAACAGCACGAAATAACTCAAATTTTATTACAACCCGACAGTGAAATTGATACAGTAGACAATTATGGCGGTACACCTTTTTTCTATTTGCTACTAAAGCATGAATCAGGTCAAAATAAAACGTTACTGGACTTCTTTTTAAATAATAACGTTAATCTTAACATTAATGCGTGTGGTGAGTCAATTTTTAATCACGCACTAACATCAAGAGATAAATGGTTACTTGAGAAGTTAATATCTAAAGGTGCTGATATAGGACAAGGTGTTCTATTGCGTAATCCATTCGATCACAGTATAGCAGAACTTGTAAAGATAGGTGTTGATAAAGAAAAGATAGTTTATGCATTAAAAAAATATAATTCTCATATTAATGAGCAATTAAAAATTAACACCATACAAAAATACTTGGGTGCAAAATCAGCCAACAAAATTATAAAGACATGGATGTTAATGATTATAATTATGATTTACCGGATGAAGAAGGGTTTGCAAAAAATACACACGAAAAATTATTAAAAGATGTTATGCAACGTCTTAAAAACGGTGAAGATAAAGATGGCATTATTAATATATTAATTGAGATTAGTATTAATGAAGATACAAGAGCAGAGTTAATAGATTATATTTGTAAATATTCTTTCGGTACTGAATTAACCGGACAGATAGGTGCAGATATTCAATTCTAATTTAAAATCTCTTGAAGTTCTTTTAAAGAAAAACCCGGTGGTTTTAGGTAGTCTAGTACTACCTTACCACTATCTAAGACTATAAGCCTTTTGCCGTAATTTACGGCATCTTCTAAATTATGCGTGATCATAACGGCAGTTATCTTATGTTTCTCTATAATCTGTGCTGTTTTTTTTCATCACTTCCAAAGAAGCTTTCGGATCTAAATTTGCCGTATGTTCGTCTAGAAATAATATTTTAGGTGGATGAGCTATGCTAAGTGCCAGCAGTATAATCTGCTTTTCTCCGCCGGAAAATTTACCTAATGGCTGTGAAAGTAAAGGCAAAAAGCGTTTAGGCGAACCTGTAAGCTCTAACAACTCGCTACTTGTTAACTGTTCATTACTAGAGAATCTACTTTCCCACAAAATGATATTTTCTGCAAGGGTTAGCTCGGTAAATAGCCTCTCTTCAGCTTTTTGTGTTAATGTAACTAATGTAGAAGCTTTTTGTCCTTTAGATATTTTATCGATTCTGACTTGATCTAGACACACTTTCCCGCTAGTAGGTTTTAAATAGCCGGCAAGTATTTTAGCTAAAGTAGACTTACCGCTACCGTTATGACCCAATATTACAACAAACTCTTCTTTAGCAATATTTAAAGTAGTTTCAGCAATTATAGGTTCGGTTCTTTCTTTAACTTTGAACTGTATATTTTCTGCATATAAATAAGGTTTCATAAAGCCTCTCTTTTTACAGAACTCAACGAAATAAACAATACTATCCCTAAAATAAGCTTAAGATTTATGGGATCGATGCCAATTCGGAGTAAAACGCCCAGAGCAATAAAGTAAAATAATATACCTATCAAACAAGAAAATATCTCTTTAAACGCATTAAAATTATTAGCATGGATTAAAATATGACACCCTATAACAATCGCACCGATACCGACTAGTGCCACCCCGAAACCCATATTAATATCGGCAAAACCATTTACTTGTGCAGATAAAGTACCGGTTAAAGCAGCCAAACAATTACTTATGCTAAGACCGATAGTACGGTAAAGCTCGGCAGGTTTTCCTAAATTAATCAATAAATCTTTATTAAAACCAAAAGCACGAAGAAATAAACCGAGCTTACCTTTTAATAACATTATAACTGAACATATAATAAGACAATTGATTATTACTAAAGGTATTAACCAATTTTCAAGATCTAATATAGATAATAGAGTCGGCATACCAAGAACCGATATATTAGGACGCTGCATAATTTGTAAGTTAACCGAATAAAGCATAAAACTTGCAAGTATTCCGGCTATAAGCCCGTTAATGCGGTTATTCTTCTGCATAAAACTAACTATACTGCCTATAATTCCGCCTCTGCTATTACGGCAAATATTAATGCAGGAAATAACCCAAATGAAAGGCTGCGGGCAAACACTACCGCACCAAGTACATAAGTACCGTCTACGGTAAGATCGGTAATTTTGAGAATCCGATAACTTATATACATCCCTAAAATAAGCGGCAGCATTATTAAGGATTGCTCAAGAGCAGTAACTAAAATGTGCATGTTACTACTCTTCAAGTTCTTTACGCGTGAAAGGAAGTACGGATAAATTTTCTTTAGTAAGAATATCTTGTTTAACCAATGATTTAAGGTTAATAAATAAAGTTAAGTCTTTCATATCCCTAAATGGAATATCTTGCGGTTCTATTCCTTGTAAGATTTTTTTTGCCATTAAACCTGCTTCTACGCCTATTTGCTTCTCTTGTACTCCTACCACAATAGTTGCCCCGCGAATTACCGAACCTTCATCGGAAGCAATTATCGGAATACGGCGTTTAAATGCTTCTTGCTTTAAAATATTAATCCCACTGACTATTATAAATGATCTTTCAAAATTATAAAACTCTGCGTATTTTCAGGAGCATTTTTTACAGCCACAGGCATATCATTAAAATGTTGTATCATTACCGTGTGCAGAGAAATATTGTTTTTTCCAGCATATAATTTTAACATTTCTACTTCAGGTATCACTTTCTCGCCACTGCTATAAATTAAAGTGATATTCTGTAAAAAAGGTAATTTACTAATGGTGTCAGTGATTTTTATCTCATCGTTAACACCGGTAACGAAAGGTAGGTTTTTACTATTAATCATAGCAGCAGCACAAACAATCGGTTTATTTGTTATATGAGAAATAACAGTTTGGCTGGCTGTCGTGCCTATTGGAATTATTACATCAATATCCTGATCTGTTATTTGCTTTATAATGGCAAGTAAAATATTAGAATCAGCATGAGCATTTTTAACTATAATTTCTGCATCTATATCTTTTAGCGACTCTTTAATTCCTGATATAATCTCAGTCATTGCGGCATGTTCAAGTGGAACAATGACTGCTACTTTTTTTTGATCCGCATAAACTGCAGCTGTGATGAATAAAACAAAAAGAAAAGAAAAAATTTTTGAAAAATATTAGAGATAAACATTTTAATATTCTGTTATAAGTTATAATTTAATAATCAAAATTTAAATTTGCATATAGCAAACACATAAACGCAAAAAATTATCTACGCCAACGCCAATTTTGTATTAAACTATTAACCTTTAAAGATATCATAAATATTTTTAACTGTAGCAATATAAAGTTAAAGATAAAAAACTTATCTTTCTTTGACTAGAAGCTAAATAGTCAAGAAAGCTCTACCTTTAGAGGCTATCTGTAAATAACCAATAAATAGTATTGCCTAAAAGAATTACTTGAGATAGCCTATACTTCGATGTCATGACCGCTTTTACGAAACGTTATTATTGCATAAAGTTGTTGCACGGCTACAAAAAAACTACTCGATGTCATCCCCGCATAACATTGTTGCGTGGATCGAAAAATGCATTTGGTGTCATACCGTGGCTTGACCACGGTATCCATAAAAGTAATTTAAAAATACTAAATTTTTAGTATTTTAAACTGAATCCCGCGATCAAGTCGCGCGGGATGACAGGGGTAGAATCAATCCACGCAGGAATGACCTAAACAAGCCATTCATCCTCTTAATGACGATTCAGTACCCATTGCAACAAGGCTTGCAAAATGAAAAAGGAATTCATTTCTTAAACTATGCATTTTCTGTTTGTTCTAATACCGTTTGTCCTAGTAATTGCGATAGAACATCTTGACCTGCTTCAGTCCAACTTACAGGCGGCTCTTCGTTTGGTAAACCTGTACCATAACGATCATTAAATACTCTCACTGCTTGCTGAGTAAATTGATCAAATGTACTTGTGGATTCTACTCCATAGCCATATTCTTTTAAATTTTCCTGTAAAATATTAACTTTTTCTCCAGTACTATCAAGACTTAATAATAATTCACTCTTTTGCTCTTGCGTAGTCTCAAAATATCTACCAAAACCAGCTGCAGCTAATTCTTTCCAAGGAAATTTTGATCCAGGAGCTATATGAGCATTTCCTTCTCGGTTTACAGTTACTTCACCAAGACCGACTAAATCATTTTTTAAATCTAAATCTGGATATCTTTCTGTTACATCCTTAAGAAATTCTTTTAATTTCCCTATTTGCTCTTCAGGAAAATCACTTTTTGCATCATTAATAAGCATGACTCCAATACCAAACTTATTAACACCTACTTCTCCTTTCCAACTACTCTTGCCCGCATAAAAAGCTTGATCTGTTAAATCATTATGATATTCTTTTTGAGTCCCATCCTTATCAATTATGTAATGAACACTTGCACCTCGCTCATCCAATACTTCACGAACAGCCTTAATATCCTTGCTTACAGAATAAGTAATTACTACACAGGTAGGTTTTACTCCTTCCGGTCTTGGAGCCATATATTTACCATTTGGACTATTGGTATTACTAATACCGTTATTTTCGATAGCCTTACTTTTACTCATAAACTTCCTCCAATATATTTTTTAATAATTGTTGACGGTTCAGAATTTACTAAACCTTAACAAAAATTAATACTGTGGTAATGCTAAGTCAATGAAAATTTAAATATTATTCACAAGGTATCGATACTGATCTGACAAGTTCAATGATTATTTTTCTAATATTTGGATTTTGTACTTTAGTAAATGCTCTAGTTAACGATAAAAGTACTCTTTCCATAGTCCTTGATAATTTTTGATAATCAAACGAGACGTCATGTTCATATTGCCCTTCTTCTTCAGCAATATTATTTAAGAAATCACTTTCTATTTCTTTGAATAGATATTCAATTTTATTATTAGGAGTATTTTCATCGTCAGCTTTTAACTTTTCTTCTTCAGAACTATTAAAGAAATATTTTAAAGGCGTATTTAAAACTTTTGCAAAAACATATAACCTACTTATAGGTATATTACTTAAACCTTCTTCATATTTTTTAACTTGGAGAGCACTAATATCTAAAGCTTGCCTAATTCTTTTTGGCTAATACCTACAGCAAGACGTCATTCTTTTAAACGTTCACTTGCGAGTTTGTCCGGATGTTTTATTGAATCATTCATTTTAACAATAAGCTTTAATTATTAATAAAGTCTATTCAACTTTAAATGTAGTATATATTACTTTATATTTAATCAAGCAACTTTATTAAAAATTTAATATAATAATGCTAAAACCCTTTGGTTATCAAGAATCAAGGCTAATAAATAATTAATTAAAAGTATAAAAACGATGAGTAATAGAATAGTAAAATTACCGAATTGCGAGAATATAGTGGGAGAGATTAGTTTTTTAGGAATTAAACCTTGAGTATAATTTATTTCATTTAGATTTAGTTTTTTTATTGTTCTGCCAAAAGGATCTACTATAGCTGAAATACCGTTATTCGCTACTCTAATCATAGGTAAACCGTTCTCTACGGCTCTACTTCTACTAATATGAAAATGCTGATATGGACCGCTTGATTTACCATACCATGCATCATTTGTAATATTAATTATTACATCGGCTATTTCATTATTCGTCCGTACAAAATCAGGAAAAATAGATTCATAACAAATCAAAGGTTTAATTTTAAGATTATATTTTTCAAGATAAACAAGCCCTCCGTTTCCTTCTTTATAATCAATTAAACCATGAGTTAATTTTTTAAACGGTAGTATCTTTTTAAGGGGCATATACTCACCGAAAGGTACTAAATGTGATTTATGGTATTCAAATAATTTATGATTATTTTTATCAAGAGCATACATAGCTGAGTAAAGTTCAAACTCATCACCTTGTTTTTTATTATCCGAAATTCCTCCTGTTATCAAAATAGCATTTGTAGAATTTAGCATTTTTAATAATTTTGATTTAACTTGCGGTATATCATCAGGTACTACTACTAATGCTGCCTCAGACCAAATAATTAAATCGGTAGGTTCCAAATTTTCCGATAAATTAATATGTAGCATTAAATTATGCCAAAATTCTTCTTCATTCCATTTTTCGGTTTGAGGTATTGAAGGTTGCACTAATCGTACTTTTATATCAGTGAAATTTGTATGGTTATTACTTAGCCTTACTGCTCCGTAAATGACAATTACGGTTAATACTAGGACTGAACTAGCTAGTAATATTTTTAACTGAGTAAATTGCTTGCTAAATAAAGGATAAGCTGATGTAGCAATATATATAACTATAAAACTAAGCCCATATATCCCTATTATACTTAAAGGCTGTATTAAAATATCTGAAAACGAAAAAGCATAACCAATCAAATTCCAAGGAAGACCGGTAAAAATCCACGAACGTACCCACTCAAATAATACCCAACATAAACAGAATATAAATTGGTAATATTTATTATTTTTAGCAAAAAAACTAAGCGTGCAGCTTGCCGATATAAAGCAAGCTAAAACTATAGGTAGTCCAAATAACGCAAAAGGAATTGCCCACCAAAAATCTGCAATATAAACGCTAACACCGATACTTATCCAATATATTCCACTTAAAAAATGCCCAAAACCGAATAAATAACCAAATTTTGTGGCTTCTTGCCAATTTTCGGATTTTTGAACTATATAACATAAGTAAGATAACGTTAATAATGCCGGTACAAAGAAAGTCGGAGCAAAAACTAAACCACTTAATATTCCTAGCAGTAAACATATGATTTTAGGTTTATACATTTTTATCGATTATTTGTTTACAAAATAATACATCATGCTATCATTTCAGCAAGTTTTAATATAATGAGTAAATAAATGACTACAGGATTACTACAAGGAAAAAAAGGCTTAATTACAGGTATTGCAAATAATATGTCAATATCGTGGGCAATTGCACAGCTTGCTAAAAAACACGGAGCAGAGCTATGGTTTACTTATCAATCGGAAGTACTAGAAAAACGAGTGAAACCACTCGCTGAGGAAATAGGTTGTAATTTTGTTAGCGAACTTGATGTTACGAATCCAAAATCAATTAGTAATTTATTTGATGATATAAAAGAGAAATGGGGTAGCTTCGGTTTCTTACTTCACGGTATGGCTTTTGCCGATAAAAATGAATTAAAAGGACGTTATGTTGATACTAGCTTAGAAAATTTTCATAATTCTTTACATATATCATGTTACTCTCTTTTAGAACTCTCAAGGTCCGCAGAAGCCTTAATGCATGACGGCGGAAGCATTGTGACATTAACTTACTACGGCGCTGAAAAAGTTATACCTAATTATAACGTTATGGGAGTAGCCAAAGCTGCACTTGAGGCTAGTATAAAATATCTAGCAAACGATATGGGAGAAAATAATATTAGGGTAAATGCTATTTCGGCAGGACCTATCAAAACTTTAGCATCTAGTGCAATAGGTGATTTTAGTACTATGCTTAAATCTCACGCTGCAACCGCACCGTTAAAACGTAATACTACCCAAGAAGATGTAGGAGGAGCAGCAGTATATTTATTTAGTGAATTATCTAAAGGTGTTACCGGTGAAATCCATTATGTAGATTGCGGTTATAATATTATGGGAAGTAATAAATTATAAATTATTGTAGGGATTAATGTCATTCCCGCAAAAGGCTTGCTTGTGTGGACCAATAAAATCCACTGTGTCACCCCGTGGCTTGACCACGGGGTCCATAAAAACAATAAAAAATACTAATAATATTAGTATTTTAGATCCCGTGAATAAATCATGGGATGACAACTTTTTCAAGTCATACAACAAAATCATCACAATCCATGATTTCTTTTTTTGAGGCGTTCAGGTTTTGGAGGAACAGGCGGTTTTTTAGATTTTGCCTGAGCCTTTTTAGCCTCTGACGGCAATGCCGGATTATTTAATCTATTTAACTCTTTTGAGATTTGTTCTAACTGTTCTTGTACTTCTATCTTTAAAGGAGTATGAGAATTTTTCATTTCACTATTTATTATTGTGCCTATTTTCTCAAGATTTTCTTTAGAAATGGAATATGATTTTATACCTATATAATTAACAATCTTTGACCACCAAGTTTGTCTTTTATCTAATCCTTGATATATTACATCTACTAAATCATTTTTTTTGAATGTTAATATATAATCAGAAGCTCCTTCTAGGGATTTAGATAAATGCCTTTTTATTTCTCCTTGTCTCTTATCTTCAATATTTACTTTTTTGTCTTTCTCGAGTTTTGTTATTGCTTTTTCAATTATTGAAGATATCTTAGTTTCTTTTCCTTCATGTACTTTATTTTCTAAATTTTCTTTGGCATTAAAATTTATATTAGTTCCTATTTTAGCATCTACTAATTGTTTAGCATACTTACCGTTAGGATCTTGTATTTCTCGCTCTATCTCAGCAGATTTTAAACCTAATTTTGTATATATATCTGATTCTCGGAAAAGTGGAGCATATAATAAAAAATTAATACTTTGAGCTATTCTACTATCTATCAAATCTTTAGAATCTCTTTTGGGATAAAATTTTTCTTGTAAAATACGATAGTGATCTAATATTCCCTGTGTTATATCTTTTACATCAAGAGATTGTAATTCTCCTTTATCATTAAATTTTGCTTTCATACCTGAGCGTTTGGCTTCCAATAATAATATTTCTTGAAAAACTTTATTATTAGGAGTACGACAAACGAAATTAGGATCGTTATCCGGCATTAATTCATTTGCATTTTCCATTATTGCTTGATTGAGTTTATGTAATTGCTCTTTATTAAGCTTTTTATCTAACAAACTTATAAAAGCTTCTCTTTGTTTTTGCTTACTTGCAGTACTAAAAGCCTGCTGCATCTTTTGCAAAACACCAAAATCAAAATTTTCGTCACCTATTTCTTGGATAACTAAATTTGCTAAATTTTTTGTTTCAGTATTCACTGTTTCTTTTTTATTTTTTGGAGCCATATTTTTAGTATTAATCTAACTTATAATTATTTAAATATTAATGGTAGATTAAATTAATTTCTAGATGTTTTTACTATATTTATAATCAAAACTTTAAAACAGTATCTAGCAAGTCATACTGGTCCTTAGCTATTACCTAAAATTTCTATTGATTCTATTGTTTCATTATTCGATTGACTATGCATTACTAAATCTAAAATATTTGAAGATGCTAAATTGCTAATATAAACACCTTTTACATCATTTAATACATAATCAACCACTAATAATTTAGAATCAGCAGAAGTTCCATATAATGACATTTTTGCCTCAAATAATTTTTTAAATGTATCTAATTCAAGTAATTCTTCACATACAGCATGTGCTTTAATATCTCTACTTACAAATAAACCCATTATGCTTCGTGCTAAACTATTTTTAATATAAGATTCTTTTAAGCATTCAATAAAATTTTCAAAAAAATTTAGTTCTTCAAAAGGAATTTTGAAATCAGGTAATAATTCTTGATATAATTTTTTCTGTAATTCCTTTTGTTCCATTAGTTCTTCAAAAGGAATTTTAAAATCAGGTAATAATTCTTGATATAATTTTTTCTGCAATTCCTCCTCCTCAAATTTTTTCAAATAGAAATTATCAATTAATAGCTTGTAAAGCTCAAGTACCCCACTAGGAAAGTTAATTTTCAAAGTTCCTTTTTTATCAATGTCTACAGTAAACCTGTTTTCTTTTGCTTCTAAATATATTAGATCTCGAAATATACTATCCTCTTTTGTTCTACGAAGTAAAAAAGCTGCATCTTTAGAATCAACTAAATCTAAAGCATGTTTCATTATTTTTTCATTAAGCTCATGTAACCTATTGTTAGATATTATCTCTTCTGCATCTGCTAGAAAAGATTTTTTATCATCTACTTTTAATTTCCTTAAATTTTCTAGAACTTCTAAAGTTATTGCTCCTTGTTGAATTTTTTTAAGTAACTCATAATAGTTGCTAAATTCTACTTCTTGATTTTTGCATCCTAACCCGGCATAAACATTGCATCCTGATTCTTTCTTTTGAGCTAATCTAGAATATTCTTTTTCAATTTCTCTAGGTTTACTAATACAAGAGATCATAATTTCTTTTAGCTTCATATAATTTATTCCTTACATTAATAAAGTAGTATTATATTTAGTTACGTAAATATCAACAAGTACTTTAGAGAAGATTAAGATAAATTAATTTTTATTGAGAGGATGATGCAACAATGCTTTTTTGAGATGATTAGTTTGAAGATGAGTATATATTTGGGTAGTAGATATATCAGCGTGACCAAGCAGTTCTTGAATTACTCTTAAGTCTGCTCCGCCCTCAAGCAAATGACTTGCAAAACTGTGACGTAATATATGTGGAGAAATATGCTCAGGGTTAAGTCCTGCATAAAGGGCAGCAGATTTTAACAGAATAGCAAAATTTTGCCTAGTCATATAACCCGCTAAAGCTGATGAGGGAAATAAATAAATTAGATTTCTTGGTTTAGCTTTATTCACAAAAACATCTCTAATTGCAAGATATTTAGCAATACTGATAACTGCCTGTTCATTTATTACTATGACTCTTTCCTTATTACCTTTACCAAGTACCGAAAATATTTTTCTTACTTCTCCTTTAGACGTTTTATTAGTCAGAATATCAGCAAGCTTAAGACTCACAAGCTCCGAGACTCTAAAACCGCTAGCATAAAGCAAATGAATCATAGCATTAAGCCTGATACCTTCAGGAGAATTATCTTGAGAGCAATGTTCAAGTAACGATTTAATTTGATCTATAGATAATATTTCGGGAAGTTTATTTTGATATTTGGGCAAATCTACGTTAAGAACCGGATTAAAAGCGGTATGGTTTTCGCTAATTAAAAATTTATAATAACTTTTTATAGTTGAGATTTTTCTGTTGATTGAGCGTGCTTGCAAATCATTACTTGCTAGATACTCAATCCAGTCTCTAATATTCTCAGTAGTAATATTTAATTCGGATAATTTTTGTGTAGCAAGATAATTGTGAAAATCGAATAAGTCACGCTTATAGCTAAGTATGGAATTTTTTGACAATGCTCTCTCGGCTAAAAGCATTTCTAGGAATTGCGAAATAAATTCCATAAGATGTTTTAATTTCTATAATGGAGGCCAGGGTCGGAATCGAACCGACGAATAGCGGATTTGCAGTCCACAGCATTACCACTTTGCTACCCAGCCTAATCAGTGTCATACCACAATCCTATGTCATTCCTGCGAAAGCAGGAATCCATAAACGGATAATTGTATTTTTACTGGATTCCCGCTTTCGCGGGAATGACATGAATACTACCAACATCCATACAAAAAAGCAACTATTTTTATATTACACTCCTAATCCTTGCAGAATATTTAAACGATTTATCCTTCATAAAATTCAAGAACTGGCTAACTAAATCTACTATATCGTCATTTTTAATATGGGAAAAATTCAGTAATTCCTTTAAAATTATGCTTGATTGTTTTAGGTATTAGGACACTAGCTGATTGAAATAAAGGAACTACCGAGGCGAATCTTGTAACTTTATCAAATCTTGGCTTAATCCTTATCACTCTAATATTACCACCTAAAAATCCTATATCTTGAATCAATTGTTGACCACTTACTTTATCTTCGATTAATATAAATTGTGACTGATATTCTCTAGCTAATTTTTCCGTCAAATTCTTAAGCTTAGGATAATTAATTTTTTTCCGTACTAATGATACTAGATAATATTTCTGTTCCAGAATCCCTCTATATAGTACAAACACTATAATCGGAATCTTCGGAAATCTTAATTGCCGTATCCCAGCTTTGCACAAAATAATCAAATCTTGAAGGTAGATTTTCATAAAAGCTAATATCTTCCATATTCAGTAACGATGACCTTTGTGCTATCGGTTCTTGTAAATATTGAGCATTATCATTATAGCTACCTATTTCCTGCTCTAATTTCATTAAACAATCAGGAGGTTCTTTATAGCTGTCTAATACTTTACCACTAAGATATTGATATTCTTTATTCATTAATTTAAAGGAGTAATCTTGAATGCTAATCGCCGGAATTTTTAAATGATGCCCTGAATTGCTATTATTAAGTAGATAACCGGATAAATCATCCGTATGCAGACGCTGCATAACTAAAACTATCGTTCCCTTATTACGATTATTTAGTCTGCTAACAGAAGTTTGCTCAAACCAATCTATAACTTTCTTACGTATTTTATAAGAATGAATTTGCGTGGGGTTATGAGGATCATCGATAATTAAGATATCACCGCCCTCACCTGTTGCCGATCCTCCAACCGATGTTGCAAATCTAAAGCCATGAGCTGTCGTTAAAAACTTACTTTTTTGATTATGGGTTTTACTAAGGATAGTATTTGGGAAAAGTTCTTTATACCAATCAGAATTTAAAATGAACCGACAATCTAGTGAGTGTTTAATGCTAAGTATTTGAGAATAGCTGGCAACCATAATCCTTTTGGTAGGATTAACCCCCAATAAATAAGCAGGCCAAGCAACGCTAACACAAATAGATTGTAAGCTCCTTGGCGGTATATTAATTATTAAACGATTAATATCACCGCTTTGCACGGCATTTAAATAATCGGTAATTATTCTTATATACTTACTTGGATAATACTCCGCTCCAGGATTAATAGTATTAAATACCTTAATTATAAAACTATGAAAATCCTGTCGTAAAATAGAATTTAAGAGCTCTTTAGAGTGGAGCATGTACCTACACACATCGTCATTGCGAGCGACTTCAAGGAGCGTGGCAATCTCAGGCATTGCCACGCGCTCCTTGAAGTCGCTCGCAATGACCTTAAAACCTTATCATAAATTATCATTGCCATTAATCCCCTATAGTATATAATTTTGAAAAATAATATATTTATCTATGAAATTACTAAAAATTATTTTTATCATTACTATATGCATTTATTTTCCTATATTCGCAGAAAATTTAGAGTCGGTTACTACAACCGAAGACATTGAAAATGACGTATTTATCCCTCTTGATGAAAATCATCCTATTTTAAATCCAAACGATAATATTAATGATAGTGCTGAGTTTAAGAATTATACAAATGGCAAAATTATTGCTCTAAATAACATTACTGCTACTTCTGAAGAGATAGATTTTAAAGTCGGGGAAGAAAAATATTTCGGTAATATAAAAATCAAATTGCACAGATGTATAAAAAACCTTGATCCATATAATGAAGATAATTATTTGTTGATGACCATAACGGAATATAAAATAGACGAAGATCCTAATTTACTCTTTCAAGGATGGATGATTTCTTCAAGCATTTCACTTTCAATGTTTGAACACCCAATCTACGAAATTTTTGCTAAAGATTGTTTTTAGATGCAATATTTAATTTCAAGTTTAATATTTTTAATTCCAAGCCTTGGGATGCTGGCGGGCTTATCAGCTGCAGCTACTGTTACAATTTTTTTGCTTATATCATTCCTGCGAGGTATTAATAATCATCATTGCGAGCGACTGAAAGGAGCGTGGCAATCCAGTAACAATGTCATACCGTGGCTTGACCACGGTATCCAAAAAATAAAAAAAGACTGGATCCCGCTACAAACTAGCGGAATGACAATGTTATTCACCACTTGGTGCTTTATATCTTGTTTATTCGCAACTCATCTTATTAATAGCTTAGCTACTTTTACTCAAGTTTTTATACTCTTATTTCTTGGCTTTGCAGTTAGTAATTCTGCTCCTTTTCAAAATCGCCTACAGCTTAAAAAAGTCTTAATATTCGGAATTCTCACAGCAATATTATTATTCTTCATCGAATATTCTTCTTATGGATTTTTAACAAGAATATTCAAAGCTAGTTTTGGCTTATATATGCTAGATCGTGGTTGTGCTTTACTTTCAATTACCGCTTGGGTAGCGATTATAATTTTACTTTCTAACGGTAAAAAACGATATGCATTAATGCTATATATATTAGTGCTTTATTTACTAAGTATTTCCGATAGTTTAGCAAGTTTTTTAGGCTTCGGTATAGGAGGAGTAATATTTATTGTAACAAGATTTATGAAACCGATATTTTTCAAATTAATCGCAATAAGTTTAATTACCGGCTCGTTACTATTTCCTGTGCTAGCTAAACAAATAGAACCACGAGATTTATCTGAAAAATATTTAGCTACACAACCTTCCGCTGCTCATCGTTTATTTATTTGGCATTTCGTCGTAAACAAAATCATTGAAAAGCCGATTTTAGGCTATGGCTTAGCTTCTTCTAAATATATCGAAGCTGGTGATAGTGAAATGATCGATTACAATGGAGAAAAATGGCATCCTTTGCCGCTTCATCCTCATAATAATATATTACAAATTACTCTTGAACTCGGTATAATAGGTTTAATATTATTTTTATGCTTAGTTTATAAATATCTCAAACAAATTAGTAATCTCGAAAATAAAAATTTCAAGGCAATTTCCTATGCATGTTTTATAAATTACTATATTATCGGCATGATTTCATATAATATTTGGCAAATATGGTGGATATCAAGCGGTATTTGGGTACTAGTTTTAATGAAGCTACTAGTTAAACCTGATATTGTCATTGATAATTGATGCTATTTGAGGTAAATATAGAGTTAAGTGTCATTAAACCTACGTCATTGCAAGCAGCCGTAGGCTGCGTGGCAATCTCATCAAATATCCTGGAGATTGCTTCGTCGAATTACTGCGCAATTCTTCTCGCAATGACGGAAAAATATAATAAAAAACATATGCTACAAAACTCAGAACTTTTACAAGAATATCTACCGATTGCTATATTTTTCGGTATTGCGGTATTGGTTTCCGGTTTAATAATGATTCTACCTAACCTATTATCGACAAAAAAATATAATAAAGATAAGCTAGAACCTTATGAGTGCGGTTTTGAGCCTTTTAGCGATGCAAGATCAAAATTTGACATACGTTTTTACTTAGTTGCTATTTTATTTATTATCTTTGATCTTGAAATTGCATTTTTAGTGCCTTGGGCTATTAGTCTTAATACGATAGGTAAAATAGGCTTTTTCTCAATGATGTTTTTCTTATTCGTACTTATTATCGGGTTCATATATGAATGGAAGAAAGGAGCTTTAGACTGGTAGTAATATGAAAAATAATTTTTATCAAGAAGACGAATTATTAAGTAATGAGCTTTCTAATAGAGGATTTTTACTCACTAAAGTTGATAACGTTATAGGCTGGGCGAGAGCTAATTCCTTATGGCCTATGACTTTTGGGCTTGCTTGTTGTGCTGTTGAGATGATGCAGGCAGCAGCAAGTAGATATGATATGGATCGCTTCGGTATGTTATTTAGACCAAGTCCAAGACAGTCCGACCTTATGATAGTTGCAGGAACGCTTACTAACAAAATGGCACCGGCTCTACGTAAAGTATATGATCAGATGGCTGAACCTAAATGGGTACTTTCAATGGGTAGCTGTGCCAATGGCGGCGGCTATTACCACTTTTCCTATTCGGTAGTGCGTGGCTGTGATAGAATCGTACCGGTTGACGTATATGTCCCTGGCTGCCCTCCTACCGCCGAAGCATTAATTTACGGGCTTATGCAGTTACAGAAAAAAATTAAACGCACTACAGGTTTTAAGTATGACACTAGACAAACTCATTGAAAGACTTGCAGCTAAATCTAGCATTTTAATAACTCCGATCACGGTTAAAGATTACCTAGCTTATAAAATCGAACCGAATTTTTTATTGCTGTTTTTAAAAGCTTTAAAAGAATCGGAAGAATTACGCTTCACTTTACTTACTGATTTATTTGGGGCTGATTTTCCTCAGAATAACGTAGTCAATTCAGTTGGGCTTGGCTACAAGGAGCAAGGCGCGAAGCCTATAACTAATAGGAGAGCGACGAGCGACAATGTAGGCGAGTCCAAATCAATTGACTATAAAAGGTTTGAAGTAGTATATAATTTATTAAGCTTAAAATTAAATAAGCGTCTTATAATAAAAGTATATATATCTGAAAAAGAAACTATACCTTCAGCAATGAATATATTTAGTGCCGCTTGTTGGTATGAGCGTGAAGTTTATGATATGTACGGGGTAAATTTCGAGGGTAATGACGATAAAAGACGCATACTAACCGATTACGAATTTGAGGGGCATCCATTACGTAAAGATTTCCCATTAACAGGCTATACACAAGTTAAATATGATGAGAAGCTAAAGAAAGTAGCTTATGAACCGGTCGATTTAGACATAGAATATCGTGAGTTTGATTTTAGCTCGCACTGGCATAGCCCGAGTTATGTATTGCCAGGTGATGAGAAGGCAACCGATGTCATTCCTGCGAAAGCAGGAATCCAGAAATAAAATGAATGTCATCCTGTGACTTGATCGCGGGATCTAGAAAAAATAAAAAAGACTGGACCCCGTGGTCAAGCGAACTAGGTGACAGTAGGAAAAATACTATGACTAACAACACCAAAACTATAACTCTAAACCTTGGTCCACAGCATCCGGCAACTCACGGAGTTTTAAGGTTAATCCTTGAGATGGACGGGGAAGTAGTAAATAATGCCGTCCCTCATATTGGGTTACTTCATCGTGGTACGGAAAAACTTATTGAGCATAAAACATATTTGCAGGCTATACCATATTTTGATCGTCTTGATTATGTTTCGCCGATGTGTCAGGAACATGCATTTGCTTTAGCTGTCGAGTCGTTATTAGAATGCGAAGTCCCAAGAAGAGCTCAGTTTATCAGGGTACTATTCTCAGAGCTAACAAGAATTTTGAACCATACTTTGAATATTGGCAGCCAAGCTTTAGATATCGGTGCTACTACTCCTTTATTATGGCTCTTTGAAGAGCGAGAAAAGATCATGGAATTTTATGAGCATGTTTCCGGCTCTCGTATGCATTCAAACTACTTTAGACCGGGCGGGGTTGCAGCAGATTTACCCGAAGGTTTACTTGAAGATATAGATAAGTTTATAGAACAGTTTCCTCCTAAACTTCACGATATTGAAAGTCTACTAAATGAAAATAGATTATGGAAACAACGTTTAGTAGATATCGGCGTTGCATCTCAAAAAGAGGCAATGGACTGGGGGTTTTCAGGACCAATGCTTAGAGGTTCGGGTATAGCTTGGGATTTACGCAAGTCAAACCCTTATGACGTTTACGATGAAATGGACTTTAAAGTACCAATCGGCAAAAACGGTGATTGTTACGACAGATATTTCGTTCGTATGCTTGAAATGTACGAATCAATCAAGATAATCAAGCAATGTATAGAAAAAATGCCGAAAGGTGCAGTTAAAACCGATGATCCTAAATTAACACCACCGACACGAGCCAAAATGAAAGAATCGATGGAAGCAATGATTCATCATTTTAAGCTCTATACGGAAGGATATGACGTCCCAGCCGGCGAGACCTATAAAGCTGTAGAAGCCCCTAAAGGCGAATTTGGTGTATATTTATACTCGCAAGGAGGTAATAGACCTTATAGATGTCGTATTAAAGCACCCGGCTTTGCTCATTTGCAAGGACTAGATTTTATGTCTAAAGGTCATTTAATGGCAGATGTTATTACTATTATTGCAACGCTTGATATAGTATTTGGTGAGATAGATAGGTAATATATGGGTCATGCCGTGGGCTTGTACTTGCGTTGCTCTGTCATTCCTGCGAAAGCAGGAATCCATAAAATAAAACTAAAAAACAAAAAATGTATTGGGTATATATATTATGCTCTAATAACATGGTACTTTAATATATTAGTATTACTAATAATATAATACGTCGTGCTTATGAACATAAACAAAAAATAATAAAAGGTTTTACCTCAAAATATAATATTATAAAGCTTGTTTATACAGAAGAATTGACTGATATTCAAGAAGCACTTACAAGAGAAAAAAACTTGAAAAAATGGCAACATAGTTGGAAAATAGAACTGATAGAAAACACTAATCCTGAATGGAAAGATTTAATTGAATAGTTCTATGGATTCCTGCTTTCGCAGGAATGACATAAAACTATACCGTACTAAAAATATATGAATACAAAAATTACAAATTTTACATTTGATAAGAAAAATTTAAATCTAGCAGAAGAGATTATAAAAAAATATCCACCGCATGGAAAAAGAAGTGCAATACTTCCGCTGCTTGATCTAGCACAACGTCAAAACGGCGGCTGGCTACCTGTTCCTGCTATCGAATATGTCGCAAATATGTTAGAAATGCCTTATATACGGGCTTATGAGGTTGCAACATTTTATACTATGTTTAACTTAAAGCAAGTTGGTAAATATCATATCCAAGTATGTACTACTACTCCTTGCTGGCTGCGTGGTAGTGATGATATAATGAAAATTTGTGAAAAGAAATTAGGTGTAAAACTCAAAGAAACTACTGAAGATCAAAAATTTACTTTAAGCGAGATAGAATGTTTGGGAGCATGCGTTAACGCTCCGGTCGTACAGATTAATGACGATTATTATGAAGATCTCACTCAAGAAAAAATGGAAAAAATAATAGACAAGCTTCAAAATGACTAGAATCTTATTATTATTACTTAGATTTTATCAATATTTCATTTCTCCACTACTTAGCAATAATTGCCGGTTTCACCCCACTTGTTCTGAATATGCTAAAGAAGCTATATCAATGCACGGCAGCATAAAAGGCTTGTGGCTTACCTTTAAAAGAATCATCAAATGCCAACCGTTTTGCGACGGCGGATATGATACCGTTCCAATCTCTATAAAAAATTCTAAACCACTTAATAAAAAAATATAAATTATGTTTATTGTAAACCTTCAATATACCTTAGGCTTAGACCTTTTCTTCTGTTGAAAAATTTATTACGGAACATAGAAAATTTTTAGATACATGTTATGATAAAGGATATTTTATTTTATCAGGTCCTATACATCCAAGAATTGACGGTATTATTTTAGCTAATATAGAAAAACTAAGTCAACTTAAACTTAAAGATATATTAAGCGAAGATCCTTTTTATATAAATAATATAGCTGAATATGAAATTACTAATGGCATAAGAATTTAAATATTTTTTTTCAAAAACATGAATAAACTAATCCCTTTACCTCGTGAATTTTTTGCAAGAGATACTAATGTAGTAAGCACTGAGTTAATCGGTAAAGCTCTTTCTTTCCAAGGTAAAACAGCTATCATTACTGAAACTGAAAGCTATATAGGGCAGAATGATCCTGCTTGCCATGCAGCAAGAGGGCGGACAAAAAGAACGGATATAATGTTTGGTCCTGCAGGCTTTAGCTATGTCTATTTAATTTACGGAATGTATTATTGTTTAAATTTCGTAACTGAAGCTAAAGGCTTCCCTGCTGCGACCTTAATAAGAGGCGTACATGTTATTTCGCCTGAAAATCTATACCTCAACGGTCCGGGTAAATTATGCAAATATTTAGGAATTAATATTTCTCATAATAAATGCGATCTTATAAATAACAACGAATTTTTTGTCGGCGATATCGGCTTAAAGCTACCCTACTCTACTACTGCTCGTATAGGTATTACCAAAGGCACGGATAAATTATGGCGTTATGTTATTACAGATATCACTAATTTAATCTCTCAATATAATGTATAGCCTTAATAAGGTCATATTGATTTACGGCAAAAGGACCTCGAAAAGGTTTGTCTAATATAAATAATAACAAAAGCATTGATGATGAAGTGATACAAACTAAACCAACCAAAATCTTATGTAAATAAAGCTTGGTGCCAAGCATACAGACAAAAATTAAATTAATAGCAGTCATTATACATACAACTATCCAATATTGAATATTTCAGGAAAAATAGGACATTTTAATCCTGTTATACCTTACGGTATAAAGCTCTTTTATCTCCTCAATGATTTCCTGCTTAGTCAATAGCTGCATTTGCTCGCTTGCTTTATAAGCTTGTAGTCTCTTATTAATATCTTGGAGGAAACTAAGAGCTTCATGACCGATTTGCTTGCCGTCTTTCATTAATTGCCATTCACGCTGCATTACATCTTTGGTATAATTTTTAATATCTAGATAAATTGCAGGTCTCATTTCATGGGGAAGCCAACCTACACTATCTGCAAGCCTCATCAACACTATAGATTCTGCTGCCACCCCTTCTTGTGCTTTATTAAAATTACCGAGTAAATAAATTAATACAAAACCAGTTGACCAACATACATACTACCGACTACACCCGATAAAAACCCGCCAAGACTTCCAAGCTCTTCTTTTTGAAAATTATTAGGAATAATATACACATCCCGCACAAAAACTCATCAAAACAATATTAGGCACGGTATAGATAAAGTCAATTATATGATTAACCATAGGTATTATTAACCATATCCTGCTGAATATTTATGTAATATACTAGAAATAAGAGTTTGATAAGGTAATCCCTCATAAGCAGCTTTTTGTTTTATTCTCATTAAATCACTACTAGAAATACGAATATTTATTCGAGTATCTTTTTTTAAATAATTAGCTGCTGCCACTTGTGCTATATGTTTCTCTTGTTCAAAATTTTTAATTCTTTGCCATTCATCATTTTCAAAAGACTCCAGCAAGGCGTTTTCTTCAGCATCTAGTATTAGATTTGATATATTCTCTTTATTTCGCATTACTTTTTCCTATTTTTAGATATTTCTGAGTAGCTTTGCGACGTGGAATAATAGTCTTTCAAAAAACTGTTCCATCAACTTCAATAATAAAAGGCACTCTAAGTAGGCGTATTCATTAAATTTAACTATATACATTTTTTGCTCTGAATATTTATTAGGATTTGGATGTTCTATTATATCCAATAAACAATTACTTTCTATAACTGATATTATTTCTTCAAAACTTACCTTGCGCTCACTTATTAACTTATAATTTTTTTCAGCAGAAAAGCTATAATTACATTTCTTTGTCATCTTATGATATTAGTACAATGTATGCTTTATATCAATACTACACTTCCGTCTCTTCTAAGACCACTGTAGAATTAGCAAGTTTAGTAATTTTTTCAATTTTTAACCGAGCTTCTTTTAGTTTTTTCTCACAATGATTCTTAAGTAAAATACCTCTTTCAAAGCTCTTAACTGCCGTCTCTAGACTCTCTTGTCCGTTATCTATTTTTTTAACAATTTCCTCAAGCTCTTTTAAAGCTTCTTCAAAGCTAATATTTGCTTCTAAAGTTTTAGTATTAGTCATTTATTTTTATTTTTTAATGGTTATCTGTAGTAGTTTTGTCTTCAGTTGTTTGGGGTATAAGTAATTTTTTTAGCTCACTACTATCAAAAGTTTTCTTAGGAGCAAAAATACTCCCTTGCATTTTTATATTAAGATGTGCCACACTATCTTTATCAGAACTTGTATTTGAGGTATTTAACTTAACAAGCCTTGCCGGTACGTAAAATGATAAAATACTAGATGCATCCATATCAAAATTATATATATTAACTGCAAAAGAGGCCGCACCGCTACTATATTGTGTTGCAAATTTTACTTTCTTTAAAAGGGCAATACCTTTTTGTAGTTCAATATCACCGCTGATACCTCTAATATTTTCTTGTCCTGTGGTTATAGCACTATTTATATCTTTATCTAAATTTTGTACCTTATAATCAGCTGTATCAAGTTTTTCTATAAAAGAATCAATTGCAAAATTATTAACATCTATATTGTTTATAGCAAATTGTGATTTTGTAGTAAGGTTATATAGCTGGCTTTGAAGAGTGTTACCGTTAGTTCCTAAACTACCGCTTATACTTATTTTTCCGCTACTTGCAGTAAATATTTTAGGCATAAGAGCCGAAACTTTGTTTAAATCTATTGTATTTAAAGCATATACGAAATTTATAGCATAAGGTTCTAGTAAAATATTGCCGTTACCTTGAAGCTTACCGCCTAATAATTCTGCTTCAATATTATTAAATTGTAATAAATTATTATTATTTGCTACATAAAATTTAACATTTTTCAATATTAAATCATTTTGTAATAATGTCGACAATGTACCGGAAACTTGTAAGGTAGCTTTATCTAAACTATAATCATTTATTAATTTATTTCTTAAATTAAGCATTCCTGCCGGTGATAATAAATCAGTAGTAAGATTACCATCCTTAATTTCTACGGTCAAAGACGGGAATACACTCGATGCATCTAAGTTCCAGCTAGTTGATAAATAGCTGTTAGCAGTTTTAAAATCTAAATTACTAATTTTTATATTAGCCGGTACGATTTTAGCAAGCAAATTCATTTTGTCAAATACATGATTGTTATACTTAACGCTATCTATCAGAATATCTAAATTAGCTAAATATCCTATTGTTCTAATAGGGATGAATTTACTTGGATAATCTAGAGCTTTCATATCTTTAGTTAAATTTTTTGTAAATTCGATAAGCGGCGAAATGATTGGATACGTTCTACTGCTTAAGTCAAGTGAAGATATATTAAGCGTAGCGTCTAAACGAGGTGTTTGAGCAATAAATTTACTAGAAAAATTTCCTGATAAATTTAAATTATCTGTTTTGAGTAATAAATTTTTAAAAAATAAATCTATTAAAGTGAGTTTTAAATCCGATGACAAGCTAAAAGGAATAGCTTCTTTAATAGTAACGTCGTTAAATCCTAAAATATTCAGTAACGAATTTATATCGTTGTGCTTTAAATATAGCTGTCCATCGAACATACTTCTAACGGCATTCTGTGTTACATTACCTGTAAGCTTAAATTCTCCACCTGATTTAATATTACCTGAAAATTCATTTATCTTTAAAGTACCCTTTGATAAGTTAGAAGAAAAGACTATTTTTTCTAGTTCTTCATTATTACTTAAAATTATTTCGTTAATTGCCACGTCTGCTTTAAGTAATTTATCGGCAAAAATAAATCTAATATTTGAAGAAGAAGTATTAAATGTTACCTCTGCATTTGGAGAAATTAACGACCTTAAATCTATTTTAGGAAAATCTAGTTTTACATTAGTAGTAATATTATCATTTTTAGCAATGTTAACAAATCCATTACCAATAATAAAAGATGATGCTATTACTATGTCTTTTAGCTCTATTGCATCTTCATTATTTGAAATATTAAATTTAACGTTTACTGCCTCATGTTGATTAAATTTATTAAAAAGATGGTTTAAATCCGGTAATATATTATACATTACCGATGCTAAATTTTTAATCTGATATTCACCACTACCGCTAGTAAGCTTAGAATCTTTGTAAATTTGCGATAACTTAAAACCATAATCATTATTACCAATATTAAGACTAAACTCTACTATATCGTCACGTTTATTAATTGAACCTGAAATTTTACCTATATAGTTACTTGTAGCTTTAAATATGTAATTAGACGATAAAGCATTTTCTTTTTTTAATATACAATTATTAAAATTTAAAATAGAATAATCTTGTTTATTAATAATACTTAGATTAGTAACATTGAGATTTATATTTTGTAATTTATATTTAAAGAAATTCTTTATTAACTCTTCGTGATTATAAATATTTAATACATTAGAATTTGAATAAAATTTAGCATCTAATATATCTATTTTATTAATTTTAGGATTAAATTTTATAAGCGACCACAACGAAAAATGAATTTTAATTTGCTCTAAATCTAACTTTCCTTCTTCTCTTATCGTCTCAATAACTAAATAGGACAAAGGAAATTTATTCATCTTTATTTTTCCGATATTTTCTTTCGCAATTCCTAAATGACTGGTAAAATTATTAGTAACCGAATTATAGTTAACAAACGATAATGCACCAAACATTATAAATAACAATAATGAGAAACAAATTATGACGCCGGCAGCTATTTTTTTTATCATGTCTGTAAAAAAGTTTTTAAATATATTATTATATATAATTATCAAAATTTAAAGGCAAATTAATGAATTCTTTAGAAAATTTAATTTTAGTCGGTGTAATAAAATCATGTCACGGAATTAAAGGTCATGTAATGTTAAAATCTTTTACCGACCCTGCTACAAAAATACTTGAAAGAAACTTAGTAAATGAGTCAGGAGCAAATATACATATTAAGCTAATTAGCCAAAATGCCAAAGGAGAATTAATTTGTACATTTAATGATATAGCTACTCGAAATGAAGCTGAAAATTTAAAAGGTTATAAAATATTTTGCTTAAGAGCAAGTTTACCGGAACTAGAAGAAGATGAATTTTATATAGCGGATTTAACTCATTTACCGATATTAAACCAAGATCATAAAGAAATAGGCAAAATTAAAAATATTCTTAACTTTGGTGCCGGTGACATAATTGAAATAGAATTTTCAGATCAAACAACCGAATTATTACCTTGCAATAAAGAATTTTTTCCTATTATAACTAAAGATTATGTGATTTTAAATTATCAAAGAGAAGCTTGAATAATTTACCGTAGTTTTCAATTTCTTTATAGTACCCTACGATTCTTATTCACCTCTGTCATCCCGTGGCGTGACCACGGGATCCAGTTAAAAATACTAAATTTGTATTTATTGTTTTTATGGACCCCGTGGTCAAGCCACGGGGACGGGGTGATACAGTGGGTTTTACCGGTCCACGCAACAATACCTACTCGCAATGACGGAAAAACCGATCCACGCAACAACGCCTCGTGGGAATGACATAGAATATAATTATTTCAATCCTTAATTGAGTAAATTATATAAAATTGACAATTAATCCTTAAATACTATAATTAATATATGTATATAAATAGAAGGTTAAGCTCTATGCCTAAAACTTTAAAATACTCACTTATTATATTTATAAGTATAATATTATTATTAATTGTTATTCCTTTCTTTATTCCTTTAAATAATTATAAAGGAATAGTAATAGATAAAGTTAAAGAGGCTACAAATAGAGATTTAACTATTAACGGCGACATAAAATTATCTTTACTACCGAATCCCGCAATATCACTATCAGAAATTAAATTATCATCAATAAATGGTACAAAAGAACCTCATCTAGTTTCCGTTGAAGGTGCTAAAGCGTCATTGCGACTTTTTCCTCTTTTTAGAGGAGCAATCGAAGTAGCTTCTATAGAACTGCAAAAACCGATTATAAATCTAGAAGTTTTAAGTAATGGACAAAAAAATTGGCAATTTTCTACACCTAATAATGCATCCAAAACAAATGAAATTAGCTCTGTAGAATCTACCGAGACTAAAACTGAATTAGCACTTCCTATTTTGATTAGTCATTTTAAAATTATAGACGGTAAAGTAATATATATAGAAAAAAACAGTGAGAAAATATTTAACGATATTAACTTAGAGACTAAAATTAAAAGCCTTAAAGGTCCTATAGATTTGACTTTAGCTTTAAAGGCTTTGGAACAGCAAATTAATATAGACGGAAATATTGAAGAAATCGGTAAAATAATTCCGTTAAGTACCAATATTAATCTTGCCGGTGAAAAAATTAAAATCGAAGGAAAATTTGATAGCGAAAATAATTCTTTCATAGGTAACGCAAATATTAAAGGTAATACTAAAACTTTAGGTATGCCTGCTGATTTACAAAATGACTACGAGCTAACTACGGCAATTACTGCCAATAGTAAAAATATAGCTATTAAAGATGCTAGACTTAATTATCCAAATATAGAATTACTAGCAAAGGCAAATTATGATATAGAGCGTAATAACCTAAAATCAAATATTATTATCAATCCCGGGAACATTATAACCGAGATTAGCTCTAATTTAGATAAGACAAATATTATGCTACAAGCTGATAGTTTAAAACCTATACTTGATGCTCTAAAACTAAAGACCGATAAATTACCGCCTATTATTAACCAAAAACTTATACTTACTTCTAATGTAATTAGTAATTCTCAAGCAATAAAATTACAAAATATTAATTTATCGGCTGCAAATAGTAATCTAACGGGAGATATTGAGCTTAACAATTTAGCACAAGATATAACTATTTCGCACAATCTAAAACTTAATAATTTTGAGTCGTTTATGTCTCTTATGGGAGTAAGTAATTTAAGTAAGATTGGAGTATTGCAGTTAAACGGGGAAGTGCAAAAAATTAAAGATACTTTCCATATTAATAATAAAATATCCGCTTTTAATATTAATATATCTATTAAAGGAGATATTAATTTAGCAACTCAGAAGCCAAATTTTAATCTTAACTTATACAGTCCGTTAGTTAATTTGGATAAAATTCTTACAAGTAATAGTCCTACTCCTGCTCCAAATAAAACTAATAGTCCTGCTACTCAAAACATACCTATACCTACAGCTAAAAATAATTCTCCTTGGTCAAATAATCCTATTAATTTAGGGTTTTTAAATAAAATTGAAGGGCAATTATCCACAAATATTGATAAATTAACTAATGACTCATTAATCATAAATAATTTAAAAGCAAAATTAAATATCACCGGCGGCACGTTGAATATTACTTCAGTTAATGCAAGCATTTACGGTGGCGAACTAAGTAGCACCGGTTATGTGAGTTCAGCAAAAGATCAAAACGCTGCAATTAAAATCGATTTAAAAAATGCCTATCTCAAAAGTTTCACTCCGCAATCGGGTAAAATAAAAATAACTGATGGGCGACTAAGCTTTAAAGCCGATCTTACTTCTCGCGGTAATAGCGTTTATACATATGTTAATAATCTAAATGGACAATTTAACGTAAATAGCGATAACGGGAAAATAAGCGGATTTGATTTAAACCGAATCGCAGATGCGGTAAATAATGCTAAAAATACTGAAGGAGTATTGCGACTTATTAACAGCTCCTTTAGTGGCGGATCCACATCTTTCAAAAATTTAATTGCCAGCGGAAATATAACGCAAGGCAAGCTTAATTTAAATGAATGTAGTTTAGATGCTTCACCTGCCACAACAAATGCACGCGGTCAAATTAACTTACCACAATATATGATGGATGTTAGTGCAAGCGTTACTATTGCGGATTTACCGCCTATAGCCGTTAAATTATACGGATTCATAAATAATCCGCAGCATAAATTAGACGTTCAAGCCTTTCAAAAATATTTAGTTAAAAACGTATCTAATAGCGTTATTAAAGACTTAAAAAGCGGAGAGAAGAAACCTGAAAATATTATTAAAGATGCTTTGGGTCTCAGAAAGAAAAAGGATACAAATACAGAGGCACAAAGCAGCCCTCCGCAGGAAAACCAACAAGCAGATCCTGTGAATAAGCTTCTACAAAAAGGATTGAAGAAACTGTTTTGATGTGACCGTCACGGGTGTTGTGTGACTTATTATTCCTCTCTATGTCATCATCCAGCAAAACATATAGTGTAGTAACAATGTTGAAATTATTTTTTCTAGACTTAGTTAGTAAGCAAACTAGATGACAGTGAAAAACTCGTAAATATCCACGTTTTGATACAGTTATTCCTGTGCCAAACCTAATGGATACACATCCTTTGTTTCCTCAGTATCTAATACCAAATTAGGTATGTTTTTAGGGAAATCTTGAATTGCTTTAGTAATTTTTGCTGCTTCTTCATCATAATTTGCCCTTGTCAACAAAATAATAAGGTCTTCATATAATGATTTTTTATTTGGATTTAACCCTATAGCTCTTTTGATAGAAGCGAGTGCTTCCTCCGGATTTATTGTATATAATTTATTAAAAAACTCTTCGTGAGAGTATGCTTTTACTTGGATCTAGTTCAATAGCTTTCTTTAATAATTTAATCGCATTATCTTGTTGTTTTTCCATTAAAATAGAACTTAAACTATGACAAACTTCAGTTTCTCTATTGTTATATTTTTCAGTTTAAGTTTCAATAAAATTTGCAAGTTCTTCAGGATCAGTGTCAACGAATTGTCGTAGAGTATCTTTTTCTTCTTGATATTGATATCTGTTATGAAGATCGAGATATTTTTTAAACAGCTCCACAATTTCATCTTTAGTCATAATTTATCCTCTATTAATCTACTATAATATAAAAACACTAACTTGGTAAAGCTAATATTTACCCATATTGTTTTTTCCATTCTATTTTCATCTTTGTATATTTCTCATGCTCTTCTGCCGCTTGTCATTTTTTGAAAAATATATCGGCACTTTTCACTTTTTTTTGGATCCCCTTCCTCTTTCTAATTTCTTATAATCATGTTCTTTGTTATATTTTTTCCCACCTTTATAATTAGCATAACGTCTACTTCTAGTAAAACCCATCTGCAAATATTTACGCGCCATATCAGCTCCAACAAAATCATTATCCTCTAAGGATTTTAAAAATATTTCATATATTTTTTCACTACTTTCTTTAGCAATTGCAGGAGTTTTAAACTTCCAATAAGGCAAAATTTCATTTTTATATGGTTGACCAATGCATACTCCTTGCTCATCTTTACCTACTCTATAGCTTTCCGGGCATTTACGATACTCAATATCATTTTTCCATTTATAACTTTTATTATCAAAATTTAGATAGCTTGGTTTTGCCATAACTTATGATATATTTGTAATTAATAATTTATAACTACAATTTCAATGTAAGTAAATAAATCTGAAGTTTGTAAAGCTAAGTAAGTATTTTAAATAAACTTTAATTTAAAATCGTATGATTAAGAAAATAGTACAAAATATGAAAACTTTGCACGTACGTGTCCTAATAATGGCAGATCAGCTGATTACATAACGCCTAACTTCATGTATGGCTGTGCCGGAGGTTGCAGAAATAGTTATTGTTATGTTATGCGTCATAACTATGAGACATTATATATCAATGAAAATATAGATCAAATACTTGACACGTATTGGATAAACATATAGCAAATTTACCAACTAAAATTTCCAATCAAACAGATTCTAAATATTGGACATATGATATAGGTTGTTCTACCAATGTAAGTTGGCATTGGAAACACACTAATTGGTTAAAGATATTTAATTTCTTTAAAGAAGATCCACGCGCTAAAGTAAATTTCGCTACTAAATATGTCAATCCTACATTACTTAATTTTAATCCTGAAAACAAAATAAGGATTAGATTTAGTTTGATGCCGGCAAGAATGAGTGAGATATTAGAGCCAAAAACGAGTCCAATTATCGAGAGAATAAAAGCGGTGAATATTTTTATTGAAGCAGGTTACGAAGTTCATCTAAACTTTGCTCCTATTATTGCGTATGAAGGCTGGCTTACCCCGAATATGCAAAGTTATTTGAAGATTTAGCTCAATACATAAATAACCAATAAAATAAACCGTTTATAAAAGTGGAATGCATATTTTTAACGCATAACGATAAGCAACATGAAAGAAATATTGTGCCTCAAATAGATTAGAGAGTGAAGCTTTAATTTGGCAACCAAATATACAGGAAAATAAAGTAGGCGAATATGGAGGCAAGGCGATACGTTATAAAGCCGGTATATTAAGAGTAGTTTTATCCAACGATGGAGTGTGTTGCATGATAGGTTGCTCCCATGGAATAAAATACGATATATATTCTAACTCTTCCTACTTATCAAAATTACGAAACAAAAGCATAAAATTTAAAAATTACAGTTATAAATAAAAATCACTTGCATGAAAATAAACTTATGATATGTTTCTTCACGTTGGGTTTCAATTTTATCTTCCATAAAAGTAACCCAACACTATTATCTCTCAGCTAATAGTGGATATAGTGTTAGTTGAGTACAAAAGTAAAAATATAAAAAACAAGTAAAATATCGAATAGGCAAAAAATCGTTTAGCTTGTTTGTTATCAGAGGTGTCATAGAATAAAGAACCAGCATAATATAGAAATACTACCCCAAGAATACCAGCAATTATTAAATATATAAAATTATTCATTCCAATAAAAAAAGGCATTAGCGAAACAATAAATAAAAGAATACTGTAAATTAGAATTTGTTTTTTAGTATATAAAGTCCCTTTTACTGCAGGCATCATCGGTACTTTACAGTTTTTATAGTCATCGTTACAGAATAAAGCAAGAGCCCATGAATGCGGCGGCGTCCAAATAAAAATAATCAAAAATAATATAATCGACTCTAGAGATATAGTATTGCTTACCGCTGCATAACCTATCACAGGAGGTAATGCTCCCGATACTCCGCCAATAACGATATTTTGTATAGAACGACGCTTTAACCAAATAGTATAAATACAGATATAATAAAAAATAGTAAATAGCAGTAAAAAGGATGCAAGTAGATTAACACATAAAGCCATAAAAAATACTGCAAAAAATCCCGTTATCAAACCAAAAGATAAAGCTTCATCAGATTCTATAACTCCTCTTACTATCGGTCTTTTTTGGGTACGTTTCATTAAGCTATCGATGTCTCTATCGTACCACATATTAATTGCCCCTGCACTACCTGCCCCAAGAGCTATGCAAACAACTGCAATACCAGCAATAAACGGATGCACGGAATAAGGAGCAAGCCACATACCTACAAAACCCGTAAAAATCACAAGCGATATTACACGCGGTTTCATAAGTAAAATATAGTCTTTAACAGTACTTTGTGAATGATTGATTTTACCTAAATTGATTGGCCTTACTAAAGAACTCATATGAAATATTTTTTAATTAAATATAAAAAGTTTTAGGTTAAAAATCAATGATTGACTTTGATACAAGAAATGTATATATTTTTTTGTAATTCAAATAATAAGTTAAGGATATTATCAGTGACAAAAATTGTTCGTTCTAAATATAAAGCTAGTAGAAGACTTGGAGTAAGTCTATGGGGTGATAGCAAGGATGCTTTCAATACACGAAATTATCGTCCCGGGCAACATGGGCAGAATACCATGATTAAAACTTCAGATTATGGTTTACATTTAAAAGCTAAGCAAAGATTGAAATGCCACTACGGTCGTGTCACTGAAAAACAATTTAGAAATATTTTTGCACTTGCTCAAAAAATGAAAGGTAATACCGGTGAAAACTTCATTGGGTTACTTGAAAGTAGACTTGATACGGTAGTTTATAGAATGAATATAGCTCCAACTATTTTTGCTGCAAGACAGTTAGTTTCACACGGACATATTAAATTAAACGGTAAGAAAGCCGATATCGCAAGCATACGACTAAAGGCAGGCGATGTTATAGAAGTTAAAGAATCTGTAAAACAAATACCGCTTATCCAAGAATCCGTTTCAAAACAAGGTCAAACAACACCGGGGTATTTATCATTTGATGTACCTTCATTAACCGGTAAATATTTAAGAGTTCCTGCTCTTTCTGATGTCCCATATCCTTTTGAAGCAGAAGTGCATTTAGTAATCGAGTTATATTCTCGTTAATAATTACAAAAAGGCAGGTTTTATTTATATGCCTTTTTACTTTTTTCCCTACACCTACATTTTTTCTTTATACTATAATACAATTTATCACCTAATTCGGCAGCGTTTATTAAAGATAGATTAGTTAAGAATTTAACGTCTGAGCTAAGAAAAGACTGTAATTTTTGACGAAGCAAGGAAGTAAAAAAATGCTAATTTTTAGCATTTTTTTATTATTTTTATGGAGTGCCACGCTACTTTCAATCGCTCGAAAGGTATTGCTGTGTGGATCAGTTTTTCAGTTGTCATCCCGCGACTTGATCGCGAGACCCAGTTTAAAATACTAACATTATTAGTATTTTTAGTTGTCTTTGGATACCGTGGTCAAACCATGGTATGACACCGAGTGCCTTTTTCGATATACACAACAACGCCCGCTCACAATGACGATACCTATTTTTAATAAATAATGCCCTATATATAATAATTGTTTCGACTTGCGTATTATTTTTAAGAACATATAATGCTGCTTCTACCTTTTCCAAGAAGTTAGCATATGGAACGCATTTAATAATTAGCAGTATAACTGGTTTTATTGTAAATGGGACAACAGGAAGCAGTCTTTTTGTTTCGGCCACTCTTGCTGATGAAATCTTAATAACCGAAGGGTATTGTCAGAAACATTATCTTACTTCTGCCACATTTAAAGGAAGTTTAATCTACCCTATTACTACAAATCTCATCACAACTTTTCCTAATTATTCAGTACCAATTTATTTAACTTCTACAGTTGCAATAGTAGGCTTAGCATATTATGGGACTGATTTCTTAAATTATCAGGAAAATTTAAAAGAAATTCAGACAAACTTAACTCCTAATATTAGGGTAATTGATCCTAATATACTTTCTAACAATTTTAAAAATGATTCAAAAAATGAAATTAAAGATGTAACCCAAGGGTTTTAGATTTAATTGAAGCATACATAAATAGTAGTTTTATTAACTATACCGGAAATGATGGCAATACATTAATTGCATTAACCTTACTCATACAGGACCCTAATGCTGCTATAGGACCTCTTGTTTCTCAAGGCGCAAAAATCAGTATTTTATGATGTGGCAAAAATATAATAAGCACACTATTCCAATCATATAAAGCTTCTTTAACACAAAATACTCAAGATTGAATCGAACAAAAATCTTTAGAACTGTTACTAAACGAGGAATATAAAAGTAAAATCTTAAGATTATACAGCTTATTGCATTGCAAGATATAATGAATTTAGTTCCAGGAGCTATTATATTTAATGAGTTTGAAAATATTAAGCAAGGATTTTTAAATATATTATATCAACTGGATATTTCTTACAGGCAAGAAGCAGAGAAAATTAACGAAAATAAAGCTTCTATAGTAAGAAATATATCCTCTAATATAATCCTCTAATACTTCAAATATCTTGTTAACTGATTCTGCTCAATTTGTACACAATCAATATGCCAAGCAACTTAAAGCTAAAAAAGAAATATCAAAGAAAATGTTGTTTTTAGATAGCACAAAAAATACTATAACTACTATACTAGATATCTCCGATAAATTCATAAAATCACTTTACTATATTTATAAAGTAAAAAATGGAGAGATTACGCCTGAGCAAGCTCTACTACTTAATCCTTGGCTTGAAACCTTAAAATCATTCTTAACAAGTTCTGCATTAAAAATAATCTTTAGTGGAGCAGTTATATCACAAGCGAGAATTACAAAATTAATAGAGGCAATTTCTTCTGAGAATAAAAAAGGAATAACATGGTCTACTAATGATACAAACGATGAACTTGTAATTTCTGATTATAACCTAATTATAGAAGAAAGAACTATTGTGAGTTTTGAAAAATTAGTATTCAAACTAGGAGCACATTATATTCTTTCAGCTTTCTCAGGAAAAGGCCACACTACTTTTTTAAAGAGTTTAGTCAATTGTATTGCTGATCCATGCGCCATAGCATTGGTGAAATTTCCATACCTACCCATTATCACAATCCAAAAATAATATTTATTGATCAGAATAGTTACATACCGGTTTAATCTACTTTATTTGAAATAATAACCTCCGGCCTTGATCAATCAATCATTAAAAGTAATAAGCAATTATTAGAAGAAAAAATTAACACACTATTTATAAAATTAGATCTAGGTACATTAATTACGCACTTAAGTGATAAAAATTATGATGTAATAAATGCACCAAGTGGCAGTCAAAAGAAAAAAATTGGAATCATTAAAGCTATAATTTTAAACCCTAAAATATTAATTTTAGACGAGATATTTGCTAATCTTGATAAAATATCTATAGAAAATGCACAACAAGCTTTAAAAGAATTTTTACCGGAAACTTTAATGCTTGTAGTGCATCACGACAGTAAATCTCATGACTATAATAATTTTTATGATCAGTATATAAATCTTGAAGATTTGTATGCTGAAATAAAATTATTAGGAGAATAGCTATTCTATTCAACCCTATATACTTGACTACTTTTCATTTATCATGAGTATATACTAAATCTAGATGTTCAATTATGGGAGTTTTTTAAGATTTCTTTATAGATTTCAAGGTTTTTTCTTAGCATCAGATCAAGAGAGAAATTATTAATTACCGTATGTCTTGCCGCTTCTTGGATTTTCTTAGCAGTATCAGTACCTAAAATCGAGAAACAATAATCGATTTTCTGTGCTAACGCTTCGGCATTATTTGGTTCTACGTGGAAACCGGTTATATTATTATTTATTGTCTCTACTGCCCCGCCGATATTAGTTGCAATAACAAGCTTCTCCATCGCCTGCCCTTCTATAATAGTACGCCCGAAAGCTTCAGGCTCGATTGAGGCAGAAACGATAATATCAGAAATCCCATATAGGTTTATTATATCCGAATCATTACCGAAAATTTGAATTTTATTTTGAAGTTTTAGATTAGCTATAAGCTCTTTTACTCTATTAGTAAAATTGGGATGTCTAGATATATCACCGACCATTAAACAATAAAAGTCTCTATGTTTTAATTTACTTAATGCTTCTACTAGAACAAGATGTCCTTTCCAGCTTGTCATTCTAGAAGGCATGAATATTATCGGCACGTTACTCGGTGCATCATATTTATCACAACATTTTGCAAGTTTTTCCGGCGTTAAATTTGCGGGATCGAAATAATTACAATTCACTCCACGCTTAATTACTACTATTTTATCTTCATCAATTTTATAGTTTTCGAGCAAGTGTTGTTTTACAAAATTAGACACGGCAATAACTTTCTTGCCTTTTAGCATTATGCTATTATAATATTTTTTAAAACTATTCGGAATATTATAAACCCCATGAAAGGTAGTCAAAAATTTAGCATTTGTCCATTTTGTTGCTAGATATGAACTCCATGCCGGTGCTCTTGATCTTGTATGCACTATATCAACATTATATTTTTTGATTATTTCTGCTATCAATTTTGCATTATTCAGAATTACAAAAGGATTTTTACTGCTACTATTCATTTCAATATGCAATATATCTTCCTTATCTAACTCTTTAACTAGAGTACCGCCTGCTGAAATTATGATAGGAGTATGCCCGAGAATTTTAAGATATTTTGCAACTTCTATAGTACCTCTTTCAACCCCTCCCGAAACTAGAGCAGGAACTACTTGTAAAATAGTATATTTATTGTATCGTTTACTTGACTTTAATGAAGGCATTAAATCTCAATCTATTAAAATAATTATTTAAAATGCACAAGCTTTATAATAAAACACAAGACAAATTTATTGTCTATGATAATTATAGAATAATTAATACAAATATTCCATCTGTAATTTTTTTACACGGCTTGATGTCTAGTATGCAATCAACTAAGGCTATCTATTTAATAGATTATTGTAAAAAAAACAATTATAATTTTATTGTTTTTGATAATTTCGGCCATGGGAACGCATCGGGACAATTTAAGGATCAAACAATTAGTGATTGGTTAGAAGGAGTATCACTAGTTTTAAACAAATTAATTAATACGGAGGCGATATTAGTAGGTTCGAGCATGGGAGGATGGCTAGCACTTCTTGCGGCTTTAAGATTTCCTGATAAAATAAAGGGACTTGTGTGTGTAGCCCCTGCTCCAGATTTTACTGAAAATATTTGGCAAAATATATCTCTAAATGATCAAAATAAGATGCAAAAAGAGGGAATACTAGAAGTCAGCGGTAAAAATTGTGAGCATAAATATCCTATAAGCTATAAACTGATAGAAGATGCAAAAAAACATTTATTATTGACAAAGAAACAGATTGAGATAAATATACCGGTACATCTAATGCATGGAATGTTAGATGAAGACGTGCCTTATAATGTTTCAGTAAAATTATTAGAAAAAATAACGAGCAAACAAATAGTAATGAAGCTAATTAAAGACGGTCACCATAATTTATCTAGAGAAAAAGATTTAACGGTAATGACAAATTCCTTAGAAGAAGTAATTAGACTCTTAAGTAATATTAAATAAACAATAAATATGTATAGCAAAATAAATAAAGTTCATGATTTTAAAGAAGTTATAGAAGCGGTAAAACAAGCCGATAATACTAGCTTGGTGCTTTTTGATGTAGATGAAGTAATTGTAATGGATAGTGATGAATCTAGGTTAACACATGATTATAGAAAAGCATTAATGAAGAACATTGAAAAAAGACTTACTAGAAAAGAATGTGAATTATTACTTAGTATTGTTCTTAAAGATAGGAAAGCTAGATTTGTTAACCCAGATATCTTAACGATATTTGCTCTACTTACAGAAAAAAATGTACCGGCAATGGGTCTTACTAAACTTCCTACCGGTAAATTCGGCGTAATTGAAGATATGATCGAATGGAGAATTCGTGAACTCACTGAATTAAAGGTAAATTTTCAAGAATTTTCACCTTTAGAAAATGAGATAATAATAGAAGATTTTAATGCCGGCTACGGTAAACCTACATTAAAAGACGGAATAATTTACACTGCGGAATATGATAAAGGAAGCATGCTTGAGTATGTATTACGAAAAACAAATTATTATCCACAATCAATAATATTTATCGATGATATAGAAGAAAATTTATTATCATTACAAGAAATTTGTAAGAAACTAAAAATTAACTATCAAGGATTTGAGTTTACCGGTTCTGCTATCGTTCCTGAACCTGTTCTTAATGCACAATTAGAAAAAATTAGATTTGAAATTCTAGAAAAAGAATATAAATGGTTAACGGATGAGGCACTTAAAAAGCATACTTTGTCATCTAGTAGCTTGTCCACAGTATCCAACTAAAAATGTCACAACAACATACATTTTTAGTTGCTTTTCCTAGATGCCGTGGACAAACTATAGATGACACCTATTCACCTTAGAGTATTATATTATGTCTGCAAAACTTATTGTTCTTTTTACCTTACTTATCTCGCTTTCTACTATGGCAAGTAAAAAGGAAGAAGAAAAAATTACAGGAGTAAAAGCAACTAAAGTACAAATTGCCGAGCTTTACGACATATTTAATATTGTAGGGCAATGCCAGAATGATAATAGTCGTGATTATTATGCTAATGCCACCGGAGTAGTGGAACAAGTCTCAGCACATCAAGGAGAAATAGTAAAAAAAGGGGATATATTGCTAGTTATAGATAAAAACATAGCAGAAACCACTAAATCTAGAGCAGCAGCGTTATTAAATACAAAACAAGAAGATTATAATAGAAAAGAAGCTTTATTCGCTAAAAAATTTGTAAGCAACGAGGAATATAAAAGGTCAAAAAGCGAACTTGAAGATGCAAAATTTAATTATTCCAAAGCTCTAAAAACATATAATGATATGATAATTACTGCACCCTACTCCGGTAAAATAGGCGTAATTAAGTCTATGGTCGGCGATGAAGTAAAAATAGGTGACTATCTTTTTAGCATTACCGGAACAGAAAACTCACAAAGTATTTTTATTGAATTGCCGGAATCTTTAAGCGGAAAAGTTGGAGTCGATACTGAAGTTTTAATTGCAGGAAAAATTAAAAGTACAATCGGGGCAGTATCGCATTATTTATCAGATAATGGTACTTTAACAGCTAAAATTATTTTACCTATGGGTACAAAAATCCTGCATAATAGCTTTGTAGATGTTACGCTTATAATTAACCCTCATAAAAACCTAACCGTTCCTGAAAGTTGTATTCAACGAAATAATCAAGGTCATTTTATTTATAAAATAGACGGTTATACGATAAAACAATTATATGTAAAAATTGGTACACGTACAGAAGGTCTAATTGAAATTATCTCTGACGATATTAAAGCAGGTGACTTAGTCGTTACCGAAGGTATGACTAAAATTGGTGACGGCTCAAAAGTTAAGATACTTGAGGAATAGTTATTTATATATGCTTTTTAAGCCATCTCTGTATTCTAGAGATTGTTGCACGTATTCCTTCTTGCCTTATAGAAGTAATAGTTAATAAAATCAAAATTTTTGTCACAAAGCAATAGGTTCGTATTTTTTGCATTACATAGTTATTTTTGAAAAAAGAAATATTACTGTTTTTATAGTCTTCATTTTTATTTTCTAGTAATCTTAATTGTGTAACAGCTGCTAATAACAAATTAATAGTAAACGGACTAAATTTACTTAAATAAGAATCATTAAGAACATAAGAAGTAATATTTATTAAACCTACTGAATATTTATTTGGGTCCATAAACGTATTAGTACCACTGCTAATTCGTACTTTAGACAATTCTTTGTCTATACCACCTATTGAGTTTTTACTAGCAATAGATATCCATAAACAACAATCTTCACCACTTCTTATATTTTCAGGAAATAAATTTTCTTGGAATAATGTCAAAGTTCCCATAACTGTCGGCATTGCTATTGGACAAGTTTGTATGACTTGAGGAAAAACATTGCCACTAAAAAAACCGGAATGAACAGATTCTATATATTTTCCTTTTTCATTTATTTTTTGATATGAAGTATGAGAAAATATAAAATTATTTTCTTCCATAAACTTTAATTGGATTTCTATTTTATCCTTATAAAATAAATCGTCCGAATCAAGGAAAGCAATATATTTTCCTATAGCATTTTTAATACCTAAGTTACGTGCAGCAGCAGGTCCTTCATTTTTTTTATGAAAATATTTTATTCTTTTATCTTTTTTGCATATTGAAGTTAATTCTGATATATCATCAGTCGACCCATCATCTATTATAAGTATCTCAAAATTTTTGTGTGTTTGAATAAGTACACTTTCTATAGCTTCAATTGCCCAATTTATTCTATTATATACCGGTATAATAACACTAATTTTAGTATCATTTAGTACTTGTTTAGCCATAGTATTTGCTAAATCACAGGCTTTTTTATACGGAGTATTATTGGATAAAAAAGTAGCTGTACGAGTTAAAAATAAATAAGGAGAACCTTCCATTTTGATCATTTCTTCTTCTGTTAACTCGTGAAGAAACGATGACCATAATACATTACATTCTTCGTGATGATTGGATATTTTTTTACTACCTTGCTCTGAATGAAAACGAGATTTAATTAGGATAGATTCGTCAAAATGAATAGGGGCAACACGGAAAATTTTAAACCATAAATCATAATCTTGCGTTGTCGGTAAAGCCTCATTAAATATACCGACTTCATGAAAATATTTAGCAGGAATCAATAACGAACAACCATGTATTAATCCTCGTAATAAAGGTAATAAAGAAATATTAAGTTTATTTATAGGTAGCACACTATCCGGTTTAATATAACGTAGAGAGTTGCCTTTTTCATCGATTAATTCATAACCACCGTAAATGATAGTATCTTTATTATCTAATTTATTTAATATGTCAACTTGATGCTCGATTTTATTAGGATAATATATATCATCATGGCTAAGCCACGAAAAATATTCCCCTTTCATGTTTTTTATACCGTAATTTAAGGCCGAACCGCAACCTCCGTTTTCTTTATGAAAATAGCGTATTTTATCACCATATGATAATGCTACACGTTCTGTCTCTCCATTATCTTTTGAACCATCATTAACAACAATAATTTCAATATTTTTGTAAGTTTGTGCTAAAGCACTATTTATAGCTTCTTTCATATAATTAGTCCCATTATAGACAGGTATAATAATGGAAACTAAAGTATGATAAATATTTAGAGGTTTATCTTTCCTAGTTGTCATAACTTTTAAAAATAATTTATAAAATATTAGTTTTATTGTTTAAATTTTCTATAGAGCTTTAGAAAAATAGATTTTCTTCCTCACTAATAATTAGTGTATTTTTAAGAATTTTTATTTCTTCTAAAGCATTATTTTTAGCTCTGTTACAGTATTATTTAATTTAATTTCATAGTTTAAGTTTTTCTCTTCGCTATTTTTAAATGCATCTCTAGTATGCAGCAATTGTTTTAATATATCTTGGGATTGCAAACCTAGCTTTTCTAAAAATTCTAGAGTCCAAGCTGAGATTGGATAGTTAAATAATTGTTTTATAGGCTTTAAATCTGAGTTACTAGATATACAGATTATAGAATTAGGAGGATTTTTTCAGAATGCGTGTCGTTAGTTACACCATCTACTCCTTATAGAAAAATTCTTTGTTCGGATATGATTCAAAGTCTTTTTCAGTAATTCAATTAACTAAATGATGTATATTCCCTTCCGGTTCATTAAAAGGTACATTTACTATTAATCGTTTTTTAT
Organism: Rickettsia massiliae MTU5; assembly: GCF_000016625.1. Lineage (NCBI taxonomy): Bacteria > Pseudomonadati > Pseudomonadota > Alphaproteobacteria > Rickettsiales > Rickettsiaceae > Rickettsia > Rickettsia massiliae. The sequence continues at coordinate 472,208 of NC_009900.1, read as the reverse complement.
ATTTAAGATTAAGTACTAGATTTAACCCATCTTCAATATGCTCAAGTGCATATCGTGATACAATATAATCATATTCTTCTGCCCTTTTAATAAAACTAACTAAATCAGATTTAATATATTGTATATTAGATGCTCCATAATTTTGTTCAGCATAAATTATAGATTCTTTACTGATATCTATTGCTGTAATTTCTACTCCTAATATATCGCTAAGCATGAAAGTGCCGTGTCCCATTCCACAACCTATATCTAAAATATCATAAGTTTCCCCAGGAATTAATCTTTCTCCATCATTATAAATTTCTTCTAACATAAATTATTTAAACTATTATAATTTTAATAAATATTCGGCGATAAATGCAGCAGGGTTTTCTACAGGATCAAGCATCTTTTTAAATTGATTTCTGCCACTACTATTTTCATGATAAGGTAAATAATGATTTTGCTTAATAAATTCTATATAGTTAATAATATCTTGCGGCTCATAAGCAAAATACATATATTTTTTTAATTCTTTAGATAGAGCATTGCTATTAAATTCATTATTCCAACCATTGCTTAAGTAAATTATAGGCTTATCGGCAACCACTACTTCAGCAAGAGATGAAGTACCGTCACTTATTACAATATCTGACACCATTATATCATCCAGTAACGACCTGAATGCATGTGCAGAAACAGTAACATTCTTTAAAGAGTTAAATCTACTTAATATATTATCCATATCACTTTGGCTTAAGTAATTTTTACCGACTGCATAGGTAAATAGTGTAACATGCGGTCTTATAATAAAATGAATATTAGGATGTTGTAATGCATAATTATAGAAAAAATAGTGATAATTTAAGAAAGTAGAACCTCCTTCATATAAATCTCTATTTTTAAATGATAATTCCCATCTAGGAAGCCATAAAATGGTTTCCGAGTTTGGTTTTTCTTTAATATTATAATTTCTTACTTCATAGTATGGTTGATAACCTGAAACAATAACTCTATCCTTAGGAAATTTATAATTACTAATAAAGATATCCTTTGTACTTTCTGAATCAACAAATACCGTCTCTATGCAACTTGATAACTTATCATTATCAATATTTTTTTGATGAAAGATATGAGGACCATAGACTATATACATAATTTTTGTTTTAGTTCCTCTAAAGCTCTTATACAAATTAGCAGCCGTAAAAGGTTCTGATATATAGCCTTGAAAATTTTCGTAAGGGTTTTGCGTAAAAATAAAATCCGGCTGATAATTTTTTAGTTCAGAAATTTCACATTTTGTATTAACATTTGAATAAGAAGCATACTGACCGCATGGATATATCACATCTTGTGTATCAAATTTACTAATAAACCCGGTATCTATTCCTCCTTGAATATTGGGATGAGGATGAGGTACTATTACAATTTTGACATCATGACCTATTTTTTTCATCTCATTATATATTGCGTATACGCCTTTGCCACCGAATGTCTCTGTACTAACAAGGAAAACTATTTTTTTATAAGAATTTTCTTTGGAATAGCAAAAAGAAGATATAAGAGTTATTAGTAAAAAAACACTTAAAAATAAAGTGTTAAGTTTTATTAATTTAAAGAATTTCATGTTTTTGATATGATAATAATGAATAAGATTACTTTTTAAACCATACTGTACGGTTAACATAATCCACATAACTTAAAACTATACGTAATATTTTCTTTGATACAAGTCCTGCTTCTGCATAATCCGGCACAATATCTTGCAAGCGTTTATTATTCTCGTGTTCTTCCGTAATAGCTTTCACCGATTGTAGTACCCGTTCAGCCTTAAAACCCGACATAATAAGCGTTCCGGCGTCCATACCTTCAGGACGTTCATGTGCTTCTCGAATATTTAAAGCAGGTAAATTAAGTATAGATGCCTCTTCAGTGATAGTACCGCTATCGGATAAAATACAAAATGCATTCATCTGAAGTTTGACGTAGTCCGTAAACCCAAAGGCCGGCAAAAATCTTATTTTATCGCCAAGTTCTTTAAACCCCTCTAAATCCTCAAGCCTTTTTTTAGTCCTTGGGTGTGTTGAGAAGATTACAGGGAAATTATACTCTTTAATAAGCGTTTGTAAACTACTTAATAATTCTTTCAGATTATTTTTGACATCAACATTTTCCTCACGATGTGAGCTAATTAAGAAATATTGCTTTGTGGTAAGTGATAATTTATCTAAAATATCAGACTTTAATATTTTAGGCATAAAGCGATCCAGGACCTCAGGCATATGCGAACCTGATTTAAAAATAAGCTCAGGCGGCAAACCTTCGAAAATTAAATAACGTCTTGCATGCTCGGTTAACGTAATGTTAACGTCACTAATATGATCAATGATTTTACGGTTTATTTCTTCAGGTACACGCTGATCAAAACAACGATTTCCCGCTTCCATATGAAAAATCGGAATTTTACGGCGTTTAGCGGCAATTGCCGATAAACATGAATTAGTATCACCGTAAAATAAAACAGCGTCGGGTTTTTCTTTCTCAAGTACTTCATCAACTTTTTTGATAATAAGCCCGATAGATTTTGCCGTATTATCTGCTGCTACTTCTAAGAAATAATCGGGTTTTCTAATTCCCATATCATCAAAAAAAACCTGATGTAATTCATATGCATAATTTTGACCGGTGTGAACTAGGATGTGATTAGTATATTTATCAAACTCAGAAATCACGCAGCATAGTTTAATAAGTTCAGGACGAGTACCGACAATTGTCATTACCTTAAGCATTTTTTAGCTCCTCTTGTACGTAATCAAGAGTCAGTAATAACTCTTTTACTTCTTCTAAATTTAAACGTTTTGTATTATGGGAAGTGTAATCCTCTAAAAGAGCTACTTTCTTTTCACCTTCAACAAAATATTTTGCATAATTAAGATCGCGCCCGTCCATAGGAATACGGTAATAATCCCTTAAATCATCAGCTTTTGCCATTTCTTCTGATGATACTAATGATTCGTAATGTTTTTCGCCGTGACGTGTACCGATAAAACGTATTTCATTTTTGCTATCGAATATATCTTGTAACGCTTTTGCGAGTACTTCAATTGTGCTTGCCGGAGATTTTTGTACGAAAATATCACCCTGATGACCATGCTCAAACGCATATAAAACTAAATCCACAGAATCTACAAGCGACATTAAAAAACGTGTCATTGACGGTTCTGTAATGGTTAATTCCTTACCTTGTTTTATTTGATTGATAAAAAGAGGAATTACCGAACCTCTGGAAGCCATAACGTTACCGTATCTAGTGACGCAAAGCACAGTCTCACCTGGAGAACGCATACGTGCTTTTGCTATTGCTAACTTTTCCATTAATGCTTTAGATAATCCCATTGCATTAATTGGATATACAGCCTTATCGGTACTCAGTACAATAACTTTTGTAACTTTGTTATTAATAGCAGCACTTAAAACATTTTCAGCACCTAAGACGTTAGTATTTATTGCTTCCATAGGATAAAATTCACAAGTCGGAACCTGCTTTAAAGCAGCGGCATGGAATACATAATCTACACCGTGCATTGCCTCATCAATACTTTTATAATTGCGTACGTCCCCGATATAGCATTTAAGTTTCGGATTATTGAAAGCAATACGCATATCCTCTTGCTTTTTTTCATCTCTACTGAAAATACGAATTTCCTTAATATCGTTAATAATATCGGATTTAAGAAAACGAGAAAGCACCGCATTACCAAACGAACCGGTGCCTCCTGTAATCATTAAAGTTTTATCTACAAACATTATATATAAATACCTATTTTGTTATGATTCATTCTGTCATTGTGTCAATCGAGAAACACCCTAAGGTAGTCATCCTGTGGTTTATCCACAGGGTCCAGTTATAAAAAATACAAACATAAAAAGCTCGATTTATCTCACTTTATGCTGGATTCCGTGTACAAGCCTATAGTAACCGGACATTTTTCTTCTATGTCAATTTACTTAAACTCACACATACGCTTTACAAGCTCACGCCATTCAGGAGGCGTATATCCCGTCACCTCATTAAAACGAGTGCTATCTAGTGAGCGATTTATTACAAGCTCATCTGACGGAATAATATCGATTTCTTTATTATATATTTCTGCTACTAATTTTAACAATTCTAACTTATTAATCGGTTTTGAGGCAACATGATAAAGCCCGTGCAACTCTTTATTAGGTAACACAAAATCCCTTATTATTCTTGCAAGCTCTACTGTCGGGAATCCTGAATAAATAGCTTTCTCAAACCCTTTCACTGAACCTTCTGCACTTAAAAACCAATTGATTAAGCTTCTATTGCCTGCTAGCTCATGACCTATAATGGAAGTACGCAATGTGATAGCATGCGGATAATCTACCTCACCAAGAAATTTTGAACGACCGTAAAGGTCATAACAGTCAGAAAAATCGCTTTCCTTATAATTACCTTTTGTTCCTGAAAATACACAGTCAGTACTAATATGGATTAACCTTGAATTAACTAATTTACATAAATTAGCTAGCCTATGAGGCAGCAAACTATTTATCGGTAATGCTTTTAACGGGTCATTAGAATCTGCCAATTGTTTTACAATCCCTATACAATTTATTACTATATCGGGTTTTGTTTGATTCAATACCTCAACTAACGAATCATGGTGCTCAACATCTACATTTGTAATTAATTTATCGGATAAATCCTTAGAAAAGTAAGAACGAGCTGAATTATTTCGGGCTGTTGCAAAAATGTCAAATTTTTTATTACTACTTAAAAACCTGAATATGCTATTACCTAGCATACCGGTAACACCTAAAATTAATATTTTCATAGTATATTTTATTTATTTTGACCGAATCGGTTCTATCATAAATAATATATCTTTACAATAGTGTTGTGAGTGCGTAACAATATTGAGTTATAAATAATTAACTTGCCATAGAAAAGGTTCTTATTCTATCTTCTGTAATTTTCCAACCTTCATCTTCTGCAAGCTCTAAATCATATTGGTCTTGCATATTCATCCACCAACGAGGATTAATATTAAAATACTTACCCAAACGAAGGGCTGTATCAGCGGTAATTGAACGATGATGCTTAATTATATTATTGATCCTAGTAACGGGTACATCAATATCACGAGCAAGTTTGCTTTGACTAATCCCCATAGGTTCCATAAATTCTGCTAGTAACATTTGTCCCGGTGAAATAGGAGGTAATTTGTTTGTCATAAATTCTTGGCTTTGTTGCATGGACCGTTTTATGTCATTCCCGCGTAGGCGGGAATCCAGTAAAGTACAGCTTTTTTTTAAAAGCTTTACTTAAAAAAACTTTATAATAAAAAATCTTCAAAATGAAAGATTTTTTAGTCTGGATCCTCGCTTTCGCGGGGATGACATTGAGTAGGTGTTTCGATCCATACAACAACTCCTCAATTCTTTCCTAATTAAATATTTTTTATAGAATCAAGCACGGTTTCAAGAATCATACTAGCAGCTACTGCATCATCGTTATTATTACGGTCTTTTCTTTTCACTCCAAACGATTTAAGGAAATTATTTGCAGCTTTGGTAGTTAATCTTTCATCTTGTAAATATATAGGCAAGTTTATAGATTTTGCTAGCTCTTCAGCAAATTGCATCACTATATTTGTTTGCTCCGTTACTGCTCCGCTCATATTAATCGGTAGACCTATTATAACACCACAAACTTTATATTTCTCGATGATATTAAGCAAGGAAGTAATAACAATTTTTGTATTTATCTCGGTTATAGTATTTAAGGGCATAGCAATACTACGTTCTTGATTAGATAATGCGATTCCTAATTTTTTGCTTCCGTAATCAATAGCGATAAGCGGAGCATTTGGTATTAAAAGCCGATAAAATTCTTGAAGATTTTTTATGATCATGATAGTTATAAAAATTACTTTATTAATTATTATTTATGCTAAAAACTATTCAGAAACATTTAGATACGAAATTAATTAAATTATCGGCGATTTTAGCCTTTATTTATTGTTTATTATTTAATACCGCAATATTGATTTATAAATTTGATTATTATAAAGCAACAATCTTTAGAGGGATATTAGAGTTATCAAAAGATTTTTGCTATATTTATATATTTTCTTTTTTAGCATTTTGCGGTCTTAGCGTACATAGATTAGTGTTAAAAATCGGCGTGGGGTTTTTATTTATAACATCCGCTATTGCTAGTTATTACATTTATTTCTTCAAAATCAATCCTACTAAACAAGTAATAGGTAGTTTTTTCTCAACGGATTTAAACGAAGTTTATGAATTAACCAGCATTAAGTTAATAATATGGATAATTTTTTGCCTTTTTACCTGTTTTTATACTCTCAAATCTTTTGCCGCTGAAAATTCTAAATCATTCGTAACAAAACTATTATCTGCCGCTTGCTTACTTATTTTTGTATATAATATTATTACTCCTTCATTTAAGATACTAAAAAATTATTTTCCCATTCAGTATTTACATAATAGCTACCTTAATTTTGCCAGAAATTTCGGTGATAAAAATTATGCATGTATAGATATTAGCAAACAATATAACTTTATAGATAAATCAGATAAAGATATTATCGGTGTTTTAGTTATAGGAGAATCAGCAAGATTTGATCATTTCGGTATTAACGGTTATGAAAGAGATACGACTCCTTACTTAAAGACTACTCAAAACCTAATTTCTTTCAAAGCTAAATCTTCTTCTAACCTTACCTATCTTTCCGTACCGTCGTTACTTTCACGTTATCCTGCAAGTCAAATTGAAAATAGTAGACAAGAGAACAGCTTTTTATCAATTTTAACAAATCTTGGCTTTAATACTACCTGGATCGGTACTCAAACTTTAATGAGGAGTTTTGCAAATTTTGACCTCAGTAATATATATAATGACGTTAATTTTACTATAGTACCGGGCGGCTCTGCCCTATTTTCTTTAAATGATCATGATGAAAAAATATTGCCTTTTATAAAAGCAATAATAACAAACTCAGAGAAACAATTTTTAGTAGTGCACACTTCCGGCAGCCATTGGAACTATAATGCAAGATATCCAAAAGAGTTTGAGTATTTTACCCCTACCTGTCCTATTAAGGTTAAGGGAGATGCAAGTGATTGCGATAAGCTTGCTTTAGTTAACAGTTATGATAACTCTATTTTATACACCGATTTTTTTTTATCTAATTTAATAGATTTGCTTAAAGATAAAAATGCATTTTTATTATATGTATCTGATCACGGCGAGTCCCTCGGAGAAAATGGTTATTACGGTCACGGCGGGCCACTACTTGCAGAACAAATAACTGTACCTCTTATAGTGTGGGTATCAGATGATTTTCAAGCCAAATATCCTAAAGCAGTATCTTCAATTAAAAATTATGCTAATACCGAAATTAGCCATGATTATGTATTTCATTCAATCCTTGACTGTTTAAATATAGATTCCGACATAATAGATAAAGACTTAAGTATATGTAAATCTAGTTAAAAATTATTGAATTATTAAAAAATTTATATATAAATTAAGAACTCAATAATTATACGATTTATTATTATGTCTGATGATACACCTAAACTAGACAACTATTATTATAGATTTTTACAAAGTATTTTACTTAAAACACTAGAACAAAATAAAGCTGCTGAAACGTATTTATTGCAGAAAGAGTTTAATAGCGCTTTAAATGAGATAAAAAATGTAAATGAACAACTTGAAGAATATTCAAGCATTCTTTCTTTACTCAAAGTAATTAAAACCCATTTTAGTGATAAAAAAATATATAATTAAGTACCGTTTAACTTAAATCTTTTTTTATAATTAAAAATAATATAGAGTGGAAATAAAAAAAGGTATTGAATTATGGAATATGCATTATTAATTTTCAGTATTATAGCGATTTTAGTTATAATACAAATGGTTAAAGTTGTACCGCAACAACAAGCATGGGTAGTAGAAAAACTTGGAAAATTCGATAAGGTACTGCAGCCTGGCTTAAATTTACTCATCCCTGTCATTCAGAGAGTAGCATACAAACATACTTTAAAAGAAGAAGCAATAGACGTTACCGCTCAAACAGCTATTTCAAACGATAACGTAACATTATCTATAGACGGTGTTTTATATGTTAAGATCATTGATCCAATGGCAGCATCTTATGGTGTTAATAATCCTTACTATGCCATAACACAGCTTGCTCAAACTACTATGCGTTCGGAAATCGGTAAACTCCCTTTAGATAGAACTTTTGAAGAGCGCGAAACTTTAAACGTAGCAATTGTAGCAGCTATTAATCAGGCTGCTATAAATTGGGGCATACAATGTATGCGTTATGAAATTAAAGATATTCAACCTCCACAAACTATACTTAAAGCTATGGAATTGCAGGTAGCGGCAGAGCGTCAAAAAAGAGCTCAAATTCTAGAGTCGGAAGGTAATAGACAAGCAAAAATTAACCATGCAGAAGGTGAAAAAGCACAAATCGTACTGAATTCAGAAGCTTCTTATACAGATCAAGTTAACAGGGCAAAAGGTGAAGCTGAAGCAATAGGCTTAGTCGCTACCGCTACGGCAAATAGTATTGAGATTGTCGCAACTGCCGTACAAAAAACGGGAGGAAGTGATGCAGTAGCTCTTAAAATAGCCGAACAATATATTAGTGCGTTCGGTAATTTGGCTAAAGATACCAACACCGTAATTTTACCCGCAAATCTTTCAGAACCGAGTAGTTTTGTAACCGGAGCGTTAACTATATTTAACCAATTAAAAGCTTCTTCGGGAACGAAAATAGATAAGTAGCAATTTATAAAGATTTATTATTGTAATAATAATTAGTTTTATATATCATATCAGATTATTAATTAATAAAAGGTTATGAATATGTCAGTATTTGTCGGCAAAACTGCTCCGGATTTTACAGCTAAAGCTATTATGCCTAATAATAATATAGACGATCAGTTTAAACTTAGCGATTATGCTGCAGGGGATAATATAGTGTTATTTTTTTATCCCCTAGATTTTACTTTTGTTTGTCCATCGGAAATTATAGCATTTCACAATAAGCTTGGTGAATTTACCGAAAGACGTACTAAAGTAGTAGCTGTTAGCGTTGATTCTCATTTTAGCCATTTAGCTTGGAAAAATACTCCGCATAATAAAGGCGGACTTGGACAAGTACAATTTCCAATGGTTTCCGATATAAAAAAGGATATTTCTTCAAAATATAATGTACTTAATGAAGACGGTATTGCTTTGCGTGGAACTTTTTTAATCGATAAGGATTTCATAGTACGTCACATGCTAGTTAACGACTTACCTATCGGTCGTGATATTAATTATACATTAAAAGTAATCGATGCTTTAACTCATCATCAAAAGCACGGCGAAGTTTGTCCTGCCGGCTGGCATAAAGGTGAGGAAGCAATTACCCCATCACATGAAGGTATAGCACATTATTTAAGCTCACATGCAGAGAAGCTGTAATATATTACTGTTATTAAAGTGGAAAACTGTCCTACCGTGGCTTGTCTAGTGTTGTTGCATGGTTCTGATGTCATTCCCGCCTAGGCAGGAATGACATACAGCACTAACGCAATATCAAATCACCCTAAATAATGTTGAAAGAATTATTTTCTGCTCCTAAAATATCTTATAATATTGAAACAATTAATATTTTACGTCTTATTAGCAGTGAAAATATTGGTCCTAAAACTTTCTTTAGTTTAATTAAATTATTCGGTGATGCAGCAACTGCCATAGATAACGTTCCGGATTTTTCATTGCAAGGCGGAAAGTCAAAACCAATTAAAATTTTCAGTAAAAGCGATGCTGAAAAAGAGTTAGAGCTTCTCGAAAAAGACAATGCTAAGATCATCACATATAAATCTCCGGAATATCAAAATTATTACTTGAAATTTATGATCCACCGCCAATATTAAGCTATAAAGGTAATATAGAGTTATTAAATCATAATAAATGCGTTGCAATAGTAGGTGCAAAAAACGCTGCTGCAAACGGAAGAAGCTTTGCTCATAAAATTGCAAATTATTTAGTAAAAGAAGGTTATATAACCGTTTCAGGGTTAGCACGAGGGAATAGATAGCAGCGTACATCAAGCTGCAATTTCTCAAACTATCGGAGTTATTGCAGACGGTATTGATCATATATATCCACCGGAAAATAAAAAACTATTTGAAAATTTAGCAGAAGAAGGTTTAATATTAGCTGAGTTACCTATCGGCTCTACCCCGCTTGGAAAACATTTTCCACAGCGTAATAGGATAATATCGGGACTAGCCTTAGAAGTAGTGGTAGTAGAAGCAAGTTTAAAATCCGGTTCATTAATAACTGCAAAATTTGCACTTGAACAAAATAGGGAAATATTTGCCGTTCCTGGCTTTCCTTTAGATCCAAGATGTCAAGGTACAAGGTACAAATAAATTGATGAGAGAGGGAGCATATTTAGTGGAATCAGTAAACGATATTGTAGCTAATTTACCGCAATATGCAGAATTTATGAAAAAAGATGATGGATTATTTAAGGATTTTGTTGAGCTAGGAACAGTAAATACGAGATATGTTAAAGAACCGTCACAAAAGGAGCGTACTGCTATATTGGAATTATTATCGACAGTACCCATAGACTTTGAATATTTACAAAAAGAAATAGAATTACCGCTTCCTATCATATTATATACGGTAATATTAGAATTAGAACTCGCCGGGACAGTAATGCGTCACGCCGGTAATAAAATATCATTAGTTTATAATAAGTAGATGAAATTAGTAATAGTAGAATCGCCGGCAAAGGCAAAAACGATAAATAAATATTTAGGTGATGAGTTTAAGGTCATTGCATCATTCGGTCATATTAGAGATTTACCTTCTAAAAAAGGCTCGGTGTTACCTGATGAAAATTTTGCAATGAAATATGATATTTCCGATAAAGCCGGTAAATATGTAGATGCCATAGTTAAAGATGCTAAAAAAGCTGATGCAGTATATCTTGCAACCGATCCTGATCGTGAAGGTGAATCTATCTCATGGCATGTTGCAGAGGTAATAAAAGAAAAGAATCAAGTTAAATCCGATGATTTTTTCAAAAGGGTAGCATTTAACGAAATCACTAAAAAAGCAATTATTCATGCCGTTGAAAATCCTAGGAAACTTGACACTAACTTAGTAAATGCCCAACAAGCAAGAAGAGCTTTAGACTATTTAGTCGGCTTTACCCTTTCACCTCTTTTATGGCGTAAGTTACCAGGATGTAAATCGGCAGGACGTGTGCAGTCCGTGGCTCTGCGATTAATATGTGAGCGAGAAGATGAAATAGAGCGTTTTAAGTCAGAAGAATATTGGGATATTAGCCTTAAAATGCAAAATAGTAATAACGAACTATTTACTGCTAAATTGACTCACGTAAACGATCAGACATTAGAAAAATTCTCAATTATTAACGAAAAAAACGCCAAAGATTTAATCGAAAAATTAAAATCTCAAAAATTTCATGTTGATAAGATAGAAAAAAAACAACAAAAACGTCAACCACAACCTCCTTTTATTACTTCATCACTACAACAAGACGCAGCAAGAAAATTAGGGTTTAGTGCTAAAAAGACTATGCAAATAGCACAAAAACTTTATGAGGGTGTTGATATAGGTAAGGAAACTATAGGGCTTATTACTTATATGAGAACCGACGGCGTTACATTATCAAATGATGCAATAGCAGATATACGTAAGTTAATCGATAAAAGTTACGGCGATAAATATTTACCGACTAGCCCTAGAATTTATAAATCCAAAGTAAAAAATGCTCAAGAAGCTCATGAAGCAATAAGACCCACAAATATTACTTATACTCCTGATAGCTTAAAAGAAAAGCTAGAAAAGGATTATTATAAGCTTTATGAGTTGATTTGGAAAAGAACTATAGCCTGCCAAATGGAAAATGTTATAATGAATTTGGTAGTTGCAAATTTAGCTTCGGAAAATAAAGAATATTTGGCAAAAGCAAACGGATCGACTATAGCCTTTGACGGATTTTACAAGGTTTATCGTGAAAGTGTGGACGATGAAGCTGAAGAAGAAAATAAAATGCTGCCGCCTTTAAAAGAACAAGAGCCACTTAAAACTAAAGAAGTTATTCCAAATCAACATTTTACCGAACCGCCTCCAAGATATTCAGAAGCAAGTTTAGTGAAAAAACTTGAAGAGCTTGGGATCGGTCGTCCTTCGACCTATGCTAGTATTTTATCGGTTTTACAAGATCGAAAATATGTTGCTCTTGAGAAAAAACGCTTTATACCTGAAGAGCTTGGACGTTTGGTCACGGTATTTTTAGTCGGTTTCTTCAAAAAATACGTTGAATATGATTTTACTGCAGGACTTGAAAACGAATTAGACGAAATAGCAGCTGGCAAACTTGAATGGAAAGCTGCTTTAAATAATTTTTGGAGCGGTTTTAACCATAATATTGAATCAGTAAACGAGCAGAAAATAACCGAGATTATTAGCTATGTACAGAAAGCCCTTGATTATCACTTGTTCGGTGAGAATAAAGAATCTAAAGTTTGTACTTCATGTAACACGGGCGAGCTTAGCTTAAAACTTGGTAAATTCGGAGCGTTTTTAGCATGTAGTAATTACCCTGAATGTACTTTTAGAAAATCTATTGTTAGCGGTAACGATAATAACGAGAATGAAGGCGAGCCTGCCGCTATGCCTAATGAGAATAAAGTTTTAGGTACGGATAAAGACGGAGTAGAAATATATCTGAAAAAAGGACCTTACGGACCTTATATTCAACTTGGCGAACAAGAAGGCAAAGTAAAGCCGAAACGTAGCCCCGTGCCTGCTAGCTTGAACCAAAATGATATTACACTTGATATAGCATTAAAGCTTCTAAGCTTACCGCTAAAAATAGGTATTCATAAAGATAGCGACGAGGAAATTATGGTAGGATACGGTAAATTCGGTCCTTACATAAAATATATGGGTAAATTTATTGCAGTGCAAAAAAAATATGATTTTCTAAATTTAAGCTTAGATGATGCGATGAAGCTAATTGAAGAGAATAAAGAGAAATTAGAGAAGAAACAGGCGTAAATGGTTTAGTGTCACCCCGTGACTTGATCACGGGGTCTCAGGACACAGGCTGTAATACAAGATCCCGTGGTCAAGCCACGGGATGACAATTAATAAAATTACTTATTTATGACAAAAGTTATAACACGATTTGCTCCGTCACCGACCGGTATGTTACATGTTGGGAATATCAGGGCAGCATTGCTTAACTGGCTATATGCAAAGAAGCATAACGGACAGTTTATTTTAAGATTTGACGATACGGATTTAGAGCGTAGTAAACAGGAATATAAAGACGCTATCGAGGAAGATCTAAAATTTTTAAATATTAATTGGGATCAGACATTTAATCAATTAAGTCGTTTAAGTAGATATGATGAAATCAAAAATCTATTACTAGACAAAAAAAGATTATATGCCTGCTATGAGACTCCTGAAGAGCTAGAATTAAAGCGTAAATTTCAATTATCTAAAGGTTTACCACCGATTTATGATCGAGCTAGCTTAAATCTCACTGAAGAGCAAGCAAAGAAATATATAGAACAAGGAAGAAAACCGCATTATAGATTTTTGGTAAATCATGAACTGATTAACTGGCATGATATGATCAAAGGCGAAGTTAAATATGACGGCAAGGCTTTAAGCGACCCAATAGTGATAAGAGCAGACGGTAGTATGACCTATATGTTATGCTCAGTTATTGACGATATTGATTATGATATTACTCATATTATTAGGGGTGAAGATCACGTTAGCAATACCGCCATTCAAATTCAAATGTTTGAGGCTTTAAATACTACTCCTCCGACTTTTGGGCATTTAAGTTTAATAATCAATAAAGATGAGAAAATTTCTAAAAGAGTTGGAGGTTTTGAGATCGCAACTCTTAGAAAAGAAGTGGGAATCGAAGCTATGGCAATCGCTAGCTTTTTTAGTTTACTTGGTTCATCAGCACAAATCTTGCCTTATAAATCAATGGAGAAGCTAGCAAATCAATTTGAGATAAGTAGTTTCTCTAAAAGTCCAACTATCTATCAGCCGGAAGATTTAGAAAGATTAAATCATAAATTACTTATAAGTTTAGATTTTGATACAGTAAAAGAACGCCTTAAAGAAATAAATGCCGAGTATATTGATGAAAATTTTTGGTTATCGGTAAGCCCTAACTTGCAAAAATTACGTGATGTAAAAGATTGGTGGGAAATTTGCCATCAAACTCCGAATGTAGAAAATCTAAATTTAGATAAGGAATATTTAAAGCAAGCAGCAGAATTATTACCGAAAGGTGAAATCACTAAAGATAGCTGGAGCATTTGGACTAAAGAAATAACAAATATAACAGGCAGGAAAGGTAAGGAGTTATTTTTACCTCTTCGCCTTGCTTTAACCGCCAGAGAATCAGGACCGGAAATCACAGGCGTTTTACCTTTGATTGATAGAGAAGAGATAATAAAGCGTTTAACTAGTGCGTGATTCTCTATGTCATTCCCGCGAAAGCGGGAATGACATAGAAGCCATGCAACTCCTCACAATGACGATTGAGTATGACAATATTTTAACTATAATACTCTATTATGTTAGTATTAATAGCAGCCGGCAAGCTCTGCGGTATCACCGTAAATATTATCGGCATAAGAGACACTATACCTGCTGTTCCTGCTACTAAACCTTCCACAGTTTCATAAGCTACATATCCTGCAGTTACTCCTGCTTTTACTGTCTTTTTTACACATTCAATAGAATCGGACGGCGAAATTAAAATTGCTCCTAAGGTAAAAGCACCGATAAGAGCCGGAGGATTATAATAAGCAAAAGTTACAAGGCTTACTACGGTTGCTTGAGCAAATGTAGATACAACAGAATAATTAGAGTTGTTCACATCAGAAACAAAACCTTGAACGGAACATACAGTTTTTGCACCGTTTTCTATCACATTAATAGCATGTTCCGTTGCTCAGGTAGCATACATTGTGAAATCTGTCGCAGCTTTGATAGCATTTTGAAAATGAATTGTAGCACTGTCAAAGTAACTAGATGTTTTTTTTGAAGTTTGTGGCCCCGTATAGTTTTTTTCATGATTTTTCCCCTTAAAATTAAATCGTGACGCAATTATAACTTAAATGTTGGGTTGTGTCAATGGATATTATTAATAAATAATTAAAAAATTAATAACACTTTAAGATAAAAAGAAGGTTTAGCTGTTAAAAAACTTTTTGATTTTTAGCTTATCTTCTTTAGACAAAGTAGGCTTGAACCTGTATATATCTTTTTATTAGCACTTTCAGGTCTAAATTGAAACTCGCCTTTAATTGTGTTGATTGTAACTATCTGATCAGGAGAACCACATTTAGGAAAATCATATTTTATAACTATGTCCCCGTTTCTAAGTCCAGATTTATAAGCGTTACTATTTTCGTCAATATTTTTTATTGTATAATTATTCATTAAAGCATCTCTATCAAAACCACGATCATATGCCCCATTGTTATTTTCTCGATCGACAGCACTTTAGCAACATTAGCTAAATCTATAGTTTTACCTTGTTCTATATATTCATTTATCTCTTTATCTATACCCTTTGGAACATAATTTTTAACTATTTTTTTAAAATAATCGCTTGAAAATTCTTGTTCTTTTGAGGTTTTAAATAACTCAACCACTACCGGCTGAGAGCCGGTAGGTTGATGATAGGCACTAGAAGTGCCGTAGAGTTTAAGCTAAAGCTTATTCCAATCTAATGTTAGAAATAGAAGTTGGTTTATGAGCTTCTGTATGGTTATTTATATACTCATTAATTACTTCATCTGTGATATGACCACTTGTTGTACTAAAATAACCTCTTCCCCAAAAATGCTTCCCCCAATATCTCTTTTTTAATTCTGGGAATTCTTGTTGTATTCTACGTGCAGTTCTACCTTTTGCTCTTTGTACAAATTCACTTACTGCTATATTAGGAGGTATCGATACTAAAATATGTAAATGATCAGATGATATCACCCCATTTACTATCCTAATATTCATTTCCTCTGAAACTTGAGCTATGATTTCCCTAATCCTTTCTTTGATAACTTGGGTTAATACTTTATAACGGTATTTTGTTATCCATACTATGTGATACCTGTGATAATATACCGTATGTTTCCCTTTTTCATATTCTGTCATAGTCATCCTATAAAATAAGTCCTACTTACTTATTTTATATAAGACGACTATGACTTATTCAAACTAAAGTTTCTCCACCTGAAGGTGGAGGTTTGAACCATCAGCTGGATAATCAAGCATAACATTATCCAGCGATTTACTCTTATTATTCTCAATGAAATTGTCCAAATAAAGTGCCAAAACAAATCCACGATAATATGGCAATCTTTGTACTGCATAATCTTGCCAATAATCTGTTTCGATTAAATTATTAGGTTCATTTATAACAGGTGATAAATAATAATTCTCAAAGAATTTATTAAATTCTTCTACAAATTCCTCAAGCGTTATAACACTGGAACGTAAGGCTAAAACCCTGCTATAATAATCGGTAAATCCCTCACTCCACCAATAATTTAATCGTTCTAAGTTATTACGTATTTTCTTCCCTGTCCAATTATGTAGATGTTCATGAGCAAGTAACGTTATATAATCCTGTTTGTCCAAACCTTGAGGAATAAATGCAGTAAAACTATGAGTTAAGCCCGTTCCGCCCATATGTCTAGGTTGATTCCCCTCGATTAAACTTATTAGATAATAAGGAAAATCATTATCATGGAAAAATGTTCTTTGTTCCTTGATAATTTTATTTATATAAGAAACTATTTCTTCATCTTTAAGATCACAAATTGACCATGTAACGAAAGATATACAGGATTTTTTTGATCGACAATTTTGTAAACACGTAAATCACCCGCTACATAAACTGCACTATATAATTCAATCGGCATAGCTTTAAATTTCACGCTTTTACCAAGACCATAATCTGATATTGTTTTCCAGCTATCAGGAATATTATTCCATTCAATGTTAAACGCTACTATATCATTTCCATTTAGATCACCGGGAGTAGCAAAAAGCCCATAACCCGGTGAATGAATTAAATTTTGTCTAATTATTGCTTCGTGGATATCATAAGGATTACCGGTTTTTTGATATATTTCGTAGCTTAAACGAATAATATTGATTTTTCCCGTATTTAAAATAGCTTCATTCGAGTCTTGATTTCTCAACTGTAATTTTCCAATAGGATATTCTAGCTTAACATTTTTGATTTGCTTGTAATATGTAGCATTTGCCCATGCATAGGGTAAATCTAAAACAACCTCACCACTCATATTACCGATTATTTCCGTCTCAACTTTGATAGCTGAAACAGACGTATTAGACAAAGGTGTTATTTTGTAATTTATCTGCCTATAAGTATTTGCGGATACTAGATTTGAAATTAGAATTATGAATATTATCAAAAAATTTTTTAGAAAGTACATTTTTAACACTCATGGATTTTAGGGATTATTTAGAGTGTTGTGCGACTCTCGATACCATTCCTGCGTGGATACTGAGTCGTCATTGCGAGGAAAATTACGCAGTAATTGAATCTAGTTAAAAATTCTGATTTACAGAATTTTTATTATTTTTTATGGATTGCCACACCGCCTATATGGCTGCTCACAATGACGATATCTATGTGGGCATGTATTCTATTTAATTATTACTTCCTGACCATTAGCCCATAAGCTTCTATGTCTTCAAGCCATTTAGCGTTTTTTATTAAATATGATTCTTAAAATTCGGCAAGTGTAGGATCAGGTTCGCCTGTTAAATTTTTAAGTCCGTCAAATAAAATGTCTAACAAACCTATTTTATTCTTTTTACAATAATCTCCTACATCTTCAATATGCTTCGCACGATCATCAACAAATACAATAAAACTAGCATTTAGCTCTTCAGAAAATTTTGATAAAGTACCACTTTTTGAGTGATTACCGGTTATAAATATACCTTTATAAAAAATAGCCTCATCCTTTTGTCCTGAATTATAAATTACTAATTTTTCATTATCTGAAAATTCGATACCCAGCTCTTTTAGTTCTTTATATCGCCAATCTTGCATAGAAGGAATATTGCCGAATGCTCCCGTATTCATTTGTGTAAGACCATAAACCGGAAACTTTTCCTTGAGCTTGTTTATAACTTCTACCCACTCTTCATCAATTAATATTACTTTTCGCTGCAAACGCCAATTACTGATAATTTCCTCATAATGGTCATAACTACTTTTATTTTCCTTAATTCTATCAATTATTTGATTATAAGGCGGCTTCTTAAAAGTTTTTGATTTAGGAGTTATAAGCATATCGTCAACATCAATGAATATAGATGCACGAGTAGGAGCATTTTTTATTATTAAATCATAAACTTTTTCGGCACTATCGGCAGTTTCAAAATCTTTCATATATACTCCGAAGTAAAATGAAGAGTAGTGATACGAAGTTTAACTTGGAAAAGAGTAATCGGTCTGTAAGCCGAGGAGCGGAGCGTATATTAAACGTTCAGCATCCGAGGTCTTACAAAGACATTGTTGCTAATTTTTCAAGTGGGGCGAGTATCAAATTTAATATTAAGTTCTTCAGTTAAAATAGCCATTAATTCAAGCCCTGCTCTATTTGTCCATTCGCCTTGTGCATAAAAAAAATGATAAGGACCGCTAACCGGCGACGACAACCAAATTTCTTTGGCGGCACTTTGTTTATTTATTATATATACCCCTTTATCAGTATCAAGGTTTAATATATCGCCTTGTAAATCTACATCTATACTTGCTTCTTTATCCTGCTCTTCTATCTTTTCTGCTATATATGCAATTGTTGTCTCGGCTATTTTACTAAATTCACTATTATTCATGATAACATCCCTTAAGTAGATAAAAATATACGCAAATCCACTTCAAAACGAGCAAGGAGTCTATAAGGCAAGAGAAGCGGAGCGTATACTTAATACGTGAGCACCACAGCTCTTATAAGACGACGTTGCCAATTTTTGAAGTTCATCGAGTAGATGGTTTTTCAGGATCAATTGCCGGCTCAGGTACTTTAATCAAACTTTTTCGATAAGTTTCAACAAATTTATTATGATCATTAAGATTGTTAGAAAAATTATGCCCGCCTTTACCATCAACTACAAAAAATAATGCATCCGTTTTAGCAGATTTTACCACTGCTTCTAAAGATTTCAACGACGGACAAGAAATCGGACCGGGTGGTAAACCTTTTATATAATAAGTATTATAGGGTAGTTCTTGCAATAAATCTTTTTTTGTTAAAGCTCTTGCTAATTTAAATTTTCCTTCAGTCAAAGCATATATAGTAGTCGAATCGGCTTGTAGCTTCATATTTTTCTTTAAACGATTAATGAATACTGCTGCTATAATAGGCTTTTCTGCATTTGAGCCGGCTTCTTTTTCAATTATTGAAGCTAGCGTTAATACCTCAAGTCTAGTTTTTAATGGAGAATCCGGTGCAAGATTTTGCATTACTTTATCTAAATTAGCAGACATTAAATTTCTCATGTGATCAATTATCTGCTCTTTTTGATCACCGTAAGAAAAAAAATACGTGGAAGGCATTAAAAAACCTTCAGGTATTATCCCTTTTATTTCTCCAAGTAATCGACTTTCTTCATTAATTTTCTTTATAACCTCACTAACTACCGTACCTTCCGGGACAATTATCTTGTGTATTATAGATTTACCGCTTGCTAATATTCTTAAAGTTTGCAGAGGCGATATATTACGAGTAAACACATATTCACCGCTTTTAAGAGGTCTTTTTATAGAATAAATTTTAGCAATTACCTTAAAAATTCTTGGATATTTGATTACTTCATTAGAATAAAGTTTTGTAACTATTTGATTTACGGATAATTTAGGTTCAATAATTATCGTTTTATTTTGAGTAAGATTACCCGGCACAAAAATATAAAATATACTAAAATTTAGCAAAGTAATGAATATAGTTAGAAATACTATAACTAAAAAAAGTTTAATTTTGAATAGGTTGTTTAACATAATAACTATTATTTTTATAAGGCTTAGAAATATTAATAAAAAACATTACCACGAAATATGGTTTTTTTCTTGACATTTGAAATAACATATAGTAAAACTAATTTTTTGTTAAATTTAAATTTATATAGTTTTTGCTAAATCAATCAATAGTTTTAATATTTGGTAATTAAAATATTAAAACTAGATGACTAATGAGCAACAAATTAATAACGCAAACCAATTTACTATAACAATAGTATACTCCTGTAAAATGAAAAGTTAGAATTTTTATTACAAACAAAAAATATAAATCTTTATTCATAGTTCATATTACTACTATACCGGCGTTAATACTGATCTTATAATGGGCATTATATATTATGATACAAGATCACAATACCGATCTAAAACACGAAGAACATACTGAAAGGTTAAAAGCTTTACAACATAAGTTAGGAAACTTATCCGGGTTCTTGACAACAATGCGTTCTGATAACAATGAGGAATACAAAAAAATTTCCAATGATTTAAAAATTTTAATGAAACAAATTAATACTATAAGAAAAAATATGGAAACATATTTTTTTATTATATTAATATTAATGTTTATTATAATTCAGAAAATGTTGTGGACCACTGGTTTCAAGTACTAATCTTTCTCTTTTAACAACTTTATTTTAGGTTCTAAGAACTCCTGTTTAATAATTTCTGCAGCTATATAAGAAGGTACAGCGTCATCTCGATTACTTGATACAAGCGAATTTTCCAAGCTAAGCCTGTGTTCACGTACTTTTGTACGCCTAGCTAGCTTGCCTTTAAATTCATCGTGTCTAAAACTTTCTGAATTTAGCTGTAATCGGTTTGATTTAAATCCTAATTGCTGCAAAATTTTTTGGCTTTCTATTACCTGCTCATAAGCTTTTTTAGAATTAAATAATAATTCTTGAAGCTTATTACTAATAAGATTAGCTCGGCAATTAAATTGGATAAATTCCGGAATTATTTCTTTATCGGCTATAATATTTATCAACATAACATATTTTATTTTTATCAATAGCCTGATAATAAAAAAGCTTATAAGATTAACTTTATAAGCCACAATCATAGGAGTACCGGAAGCTGCTATCTCTAAAGTATTAGTACCGGATTTTGCTAAAGCTACATCCGCAACAGCATAAGTTTTAAGTCTCTCACTTGAAAATAAATAATTAAACTTAACATCTTCTAGAAACGGTTTTATTATTGCCTCATGAGCAGGATTTGCAAGAGTAAATATAACTTTAAGATTATTACAACTCTTGAATATTTCTTCAATAGAAGAAACAAAAACCGATACATGCCTTAGAATCTCACCCTTTCTACTACCAAGAGTAACACACAAAACTCTCTCATTCTCATCTATTTTAAACTCTTCACGTAAAGCTATTTTATCACTATAAAACTCTTGCTCCATAATCGGATGACCTATATATCTACAATCAAGACCGACTTTAGTAAAATATGGAGGTTCAAACGGTAGTAAAGCAAATAAACAATCATAAATTTTAGCATATTTTACTGCCCTACCCTCTTTATATGCCCAAACTGACGGTGCAACGATATGAATCATTTTCAGCTTTGGTAAAAGTTTCCTTACTCGCTTTGCCACACGATAAGTAAACCCTGGTGAATCTATGGTAATTAATAAATCAGCTTTACTATTTATTATATCCTCCACAGTTTTATCAATTAATTTTTTAAGCTTAAAAATATGAGGCAAAATTTCTACAAAACCCATTAAATTTATGGAAGTAATAGGAAATAAGCTTTTAAAGCTACCGGCTTCCTCCATATATTTGTCGCCAACACCAACAAACTGTACAGCGTCATTCACAAAGCTTGATACAGGTGAATTTAGTTGTACTTCTGTATTGTTTTTTAAATGTTGAATTATACGACCACCTACAAAGTCTCCTGACACCTCACCAGCTATAAAGTAAATTTTTGTCATTAAAGATAGTTATTTTTTAAGGTTCTCAATTTCTGTTTGTAATCGCTCTATTTCTTTTATAGATACTTCAGTAATCTCATGTATTTCTTCTATCGAGTTTTTTTTCATTAACATCTTTTTTGCTATTTTTATACTTTTTGTAACTTCGCCTTCTTGTATACCTTTTTGTTTACCTTTTTTCCTCCCCTCTTCTATTCCTTTTGCCATACCTTGTTCTCTACCTTTTTTCTTCAACAGAAACTATATAATCACGCTCTTTATAGCTTTTATTCTCATATAGGCACGATAAATTATTTGCTCTTTAGGAGTCATCTTAAGTATATCAAGATGTTTTGCTACTTTCTTCATATATGGTGATTTAAAATCTTTCTTAACTTCAGAATGTTTTACTACATATAGCCATTCATCCAATTCATCTCTTATAACATCATTAAATAATAGTACTGATATTACAATATATTCTGGCAATACATTATATAACTCAACCACTACCGGCTGAGAGCCGGTAGGTTGATGATAGGCACTAGAAGTGCCGTAGAGTTTAAGCTAAAGCTTATTCCAATCTAATGTTAGAAATAGAAGTTGGTTTATGAGCTTCTGTATGGTTATTTATATACTCATTAATTACTTCATCTGTGATATGACCACTTGTTGTACTAAAATAACCTCTTCCCCAAAAATGCTTCCCCCAATATCTCTTTTTTAATTCTGGGAATTCTTGTTGTATTCTACGTGCAGTTCTACCTTTTGCTCTTTGTACAAATTCACTTACTGCTATATTAGGAGGTATCGATACTAAAATATGTAAATGATCAGATGATATCACCCCATTTACTATCCTAATATTCATTTCCTCTGAAACTTGAGCTATGATTTCCCTAATCCTTTCTTTGATAACTTGGGTTAATACTTTATAACGGTATTTTGTTATCCATACTATGTGATACCTGTGATAATATACCGTATGTTTCCCTTTTTCATATTCTGTCATAGTCATCCTATAAAATAAGTCCTACTTACTTATTTTATATAAGACGACTATGACTTATTCAAACTAAAGTTTCTCCACCTGAAGGTGGAGGTTTGAACCATCAGCTGGATAATCAAATATTTTACCTCTCATATATCTCCCAAAGAAAATTTCATAGGGTGTTTTTTATCAACTTCTCTAAAAATAGTCTTACCGTGATATAAAGGTGCTTTCATATTATCAAAAGGAAAATACAATAAATTAATATGAAATATTGTTTTATAGTAGAATAATCCTCGCTCTTAGAAAGACTATCAACTATTAATCTACTAGAATTAAAACAAGCTTTATGCATAAAAAGATTTGTATAGGATTTATCTATTTCTACTATATATTTATGCCCTTCTTCATCTTCCACAATGACATCTGCGACGCTAGATTTTAAGCTATCATTTTCATTACTGCCACTTTCTAGTAGGGCTTTTATTTTAACAGAACTTATAACCAGCATCTTTAAGAATAGCCGAAATAAATCCCTCGACTATTTCATAATCCCCTTTATCTTTTAATAAATTTAAATTATTTTATAGCGTAATCAAAACTTATTATAGTACTCATATCTTTTATCCTTAAATCATCGTAAATATATTGCAAAAAATGAAGACAGTATACGGTAACTCAAAGCTTCCGCAATATGCACTTTCAAGACCTTATCAACATTCTCAAGATCGGCAATCGTGCGCGCTACTCTAAGTATGCGGTTATAAGCACGCATTGATAAATGAAATTTATTTGCCGCTTCATTCAGTAAATCTTTACCTTCATCTGCAGGCATAGCGTAATCTATTAACAACTACCCATCTAATCTGTTATTTGTTTTAATATTATAGCCCTCATATCTCTTTTCTTGAATTACACGTACTTTCTCGACTCTTGCAGCTATATATTCAGATTCTTCCTCAGAGTTATCTACAATCAAGTCATAATTATAAACATGAATACTAGATACTTCTATATGCAAATCAAATCTATCCATAATAGGTCCCGATACTTTCATTTGATAGTCGCAAGCACATTTTGGAGCTTTCATACATTCTTTATAAGAATCGCTTCAATAACCGCATTTACAAGGATTCATAGCTGCTATTAACTGGAAATTTGCCGGATGGATATTTTATATGAGCATTTGATCGTGAGATTAGTATTTCACCGTTTTCAATAGGCTGTCTTCATGCATCAACAACATGCTGTGGAAATTCAGGTAGTTCATCTAAAAATAATACTCCGTTATGAGCTAGCGTAATTTCCCCAGGCTTTACTTTTTTTTCCGACACCGCCACCGACCATAGCGGCCAGTGAGCATGAATAATGTGGAGTTCTGCACGGCCTTGCTTTGGTAAAGTTTACCGTCTAAAAATTTTCCTGCAATACTTGTAATCATGCTACATTCTAAAATTTC
Organism: Rickettsia massiliae MTU5; assembly: GCF_000016625.1. NCBI lineage: Bacteria > Pseudomonadati > Pseudomonadota > Alphaproteobacteria > Rickettsiales > Rickettsiaceae > Rickettsia > Rickettsia massiliae. The sequence goes on along the minus strand of NC_009900.1, from coordinate 447,642 downwards.
TTTTGTAGACATTTTAGGTAGTATACTGGGAAGACAGGCAGCAAGTCTTGATTTACCGGTTCCGGGAGGACCGAACATTAAAAGGTTATGCCCACCTGATGCTGCTTCTAAAGCTCGTTTAGCAATTTTCTGACCTTTTATATCTTTAAAATCGGGATAATTTATCGGCTCATCTTGTAGCTTAGCTTCCGGAGGAGTTAAAACTTGTGAACCTTTAAAAGGATTTACTAGTTCAATTAAATTACCTGCAACAAGTATATTATCATTACCCGACCAAGCAACTTCCGAGCTGTTTTTACTTGAACAAATAAGACCTTTACCTCTAACAGAAACCCCAATCGCTGCAGGTAAAGCTCCGCTTACCGGTAAGATTGAACCGTCTAATGATAGCTCTCCTATTATCAAATATTCCGCAATTTCAAGTTCAAGTAAAATATTCATTGCGGTAAGTATCGCACAAGCAATCGCAAGATCGAAGTGGCTTCCTTCTTTTACTAAATCTGCCGGAGCTAAATTTATTAAAATCTTTTTAGTAGGTAGTGCAAACCCTATAGAAGATAACGCTGCTTTAACTCGTTCTTTTGATTCAGCTATAGTTTTTATCGGCAAACCCTACTATAGTAAAAGCAGGGATACCCGGTGATATTTGTACCTGCACATCAACATCGATAATATCAATTCCATTAAACGTTAGACTTGCTATATGCATTATCATGAAATTTTTCTTAAAATGCTATTTTGCTAGGTTGTAGATGTTATTGCATAGATACTACTAAATCGTCATTGCGAGCAGCCATAGGCTGCGTGGCAATCTCATGAAATAATAAACTCCTGAGATTGCTTCGTCAATTACTGACGTAATTTCCTCGTAATGATGAAAAATAACAATCTTATCTCAACTATCGATTGAAAAACATACTATAGAACAAACTTAGCTAGGTCAAGATTAGTTATTATTTTTGACAATTGATTTTCTACGAATTTATCATCGATAGTTATTTTTTTGCCTTTCATTTCGCTAGCTTCAAAGCTTATATCCTCAAGCAAATTCTCAAGTATAGTATGCAGCCTTCTAGCCCCTATATCTTCGACTTCTAAATTAACGGTGATCGCATAATCCGCTATCTTCTCAATAGCAGAAGCAGCAAATTCAAGACACACGTCTTCAGTACCTATTAACGCCGAATATTGTTTTATTAAACTAGTTTCAGGCTCAAGCAATATTTTAATCATATCATCTTTGGTAAGCGAATTTAATTCTACTCTAATCGGTAACCTTCCTTGTAACTCCGGTAATAAATCAGAAGGTTTAGCAATATGGAAAGCACCGGAAGCAATAAATAATATATGATCGGTTTTAACCGGTCCATATTTAGTATTAACCGTCGTGCCCTCTATCAAAGGTAGCAAATCTCTTTGCACTCCCTCTCTACTTATTTCGGCATTTTTTGCTCCGGAACTACCAGTCGAAGCTATTTTATCAATTTCATCAATAAAAACTATACCGTCATTTTCAGCTAAATTTATAGCTTGCTGAATAATTTTTTCTTGGTCTATTAATTTTTCTGATTCTTCAGGTATAATAATAGCCATAGCATCTTTAACTAGCATTTTTTTTGTTTTAGTCTTACTGCTGCCAAGGGCTCGTCCAATCATATCGCCAAGATTAAGAACGCCCATAGATGCGCCCGGCATACCCGGTATTTCAAAACTTCCACTGCCGACAGGTGTAGTATCAGCTACACTAATTTCAATTTCCGTATCATCAAGTTCGCCGTTTAAAATTTTTTCTTTGAACTTTTCTCTAGTCTCACTACTAGAAGTTTTACCTACTAAACTATCTAATATTCTCTCTATCGCTTTTTCACGGGCATTAATATCTACTTTCGTTTTTGCTAAAGTTTTTTCAGTATTAACGGCTATTTCGACTAAATCACGCATTATTGATTCTACATCACGCCCTACATATCCGACTTCAGTAAATTTAGTTGCTTCAATTTTATAGAAAGGAGAATTAGTCAGCTTTGCAAGGCGTCTTGCTATTTCCGTTTTCCCGACACCGGTTGAACCAATCATTAAAATATTTTTCGGTACTATTTCATTACGTAAATTACCTTCTACTCTTTTACGACGACAACGATTTCTAAGTGCAATAGCAACGGCTTTTTTGGCCTTTTCTTGACCTACGATAAATCTATTAAGTTCATTCACTATTTGAGAAGGGGTAAGCCCCATAGGGTCTTTTTTATAAGTAGTTTTAGTAGCTTTCATACAACTTTTTCCATTATAATATTATGATTAGAAAATACACACAAATCTGCAGCTATATTCATAGATTTTAAAGCAATTTCTTCAGCAGTTAAATTATTCTCGTAAGACATTAGAGCGCGAGCGGCAGATAGTGCAAATAAACCGCCTGAACCTATTGCTGCAACATTATTTTCAGGCTCTACGACATCACCGTTACCGGTTAAAATTAATATATGACTACGATCAGCAACAATCATCATTGCTTCCAAACGTCTCAAATATTTATCGCTACGCCAATCTTTTGCAAGCTCAACTGCACTTCTAAGTAAATTATGCTTATGTTGCTCTATCTTTACTGCAAGTTTTTCAAATAACGCAAGACCGTCAGCCGTAGAACCTGCAAAACCGGCAATAATTTTATTATTTGCTATAGTCCGAAGTTTTCGTGCTGTAGATTTTAGTACGGTATTACCATGCGAGACTTGTCCATCTGCTGCTATAATTATTTCTTCGTTCTTTTTTAAACAAAGTATTGTTGTGCCGTGTAAGGCTAAATTATCTGACATAATATAAAATTTATTGATATTCAGTTGTTAATTAAGTACTATTAGAATTACTGTTAAGTAGACGAATAGACGAAGTTTAATTTGGAAAAGAGCAAGGAGTCTGTAAGCCGAGGAGCGGAGCGTATATTAATACGTGAGCACCCGAGGACTTACCAAGACAACGTAGCCAATTTTCCAAATTAAACGAGTATACTTGACTAATCCAATTTAATTAATTATTGTCCCTTGAATTTTCAAGGCTTAAACTTAAATAATGAATATATACGCAATATACATTAACTCCACACAAAAAAATAATAATTTTATTGTTATTGAAGAAGGTTTTTCATGGATAGCGGCTCTTTTAAGTATATTTTGGGCATTATACCATAAAATGTGGTTAGTTGTTGCTATTACCGTAATAGCGCATATAATCGTTACGGCAATTAATATCGAAGAGTTAAAGTTTATATTTAAGATAGTCTTAATATTAGGCTTCGGCTTTTTTGCTTCAGATATTAGAGAAAATTATTTAAAAAGAAATAATTACCGACTAGAAGATATAATAATTGCCAACTCTAGAATTGAAGCTGAATTAAAATTTCTAAAACGTAGTGTAATATGCTTGTTTAACAGAAACGTGGTTTCATAAATATTAAATCATCATTGCGAGCAGTCGTAGACTGCGCAGCAATCCAGAAAAAAATTAAAGAAATGCTAAAATTAGCATTTCTTACTGGATTGCTTCGTCAAAACTTACATTTTTTACTCGCAATGACGGAAAATCACGCCATGCAATAAAGCTTTTAACAGGAATAAAATGATGTATAACAAAGAAAATGTTTTTGCAAAAATCATAGGTAAAAATCTTCCGGCAGAAATAATTTATGAAGACGAACAAATTTTAGCATTCAAAGATATAGCACCCGTAGCACCTGTACATATTATCGTTATACCTAAAAACGAATATATAGATTATGCCGATTTCATCTCTAAAGCTTCTATAGACGAAATAACACATTTTTTTGCTAAAATTTCTGATATAGCAAATGAAGCGGGTTTAGATAAAGACGGTTATCGTTTAATAACTAATAAAGGCGAGCAATCGGGACAAACTATTTTTCATTTCCATTTCCATATTATCGGAGGTGAAAAACTCATCGGATTAATAAATAATGACTAAAAAATACAATATTGCAGTAATCGGAGCTACAGGAAATGTAGGGCGTGAAACTCTAAATATTCTAGTTGAGCGTAATTTCCCCATTAATAAAGTTTATGCTATAGCTTCAGATAGCTCTCTAGGGCGGGAAGTAAGCTTTGGAGAAAAAATACTACAAATTAATAGTTTAAAAAGTTTACATTTTGACAATATCGATATTGCTTTTTTTTGTGCAGGTTCAGAAGTTTCAAAAGAATTTATACCAAAAGCTACGGCTAGTAATTGTGTAGTTATCGACAAATCCTCACTTTTTAGAGTTGATAATCAAGTGCCGTTAATTGTACCTGAGGTTAATTTATCAACACTTAAAGAGTTTAATACTAAAAATATCATAGCTAACCCTAACTGTATCGTCATTCCGCTTGCAGTAGCATTAAAACCGCTAGATAATGAAATAAAGATTAAAAGAGTAGTGATATCTACTTATCAATCAGTATCAGGAGCAGGTAAAGCAGGAATGGACGAACTCTACGACCAAACAAAATCTAAATATGTTTTTGGAGAGAATGATCCTAAGAAATTTCCAAAACAGATTGCATTTAATCTTTTTCCTCATATAGGTGATTTCAATAAAGATGGCTATACAAGTGAAGAAGCGAAAATTGCTTCTGAACTAAACAAAATTATAGGTAATCACTTTAAAGCTAGCGTTACTTCTGTTAGAGTACCGGTATTTATCGGTCATTCTATATCGGTTAACATAGAATTTAACGACAAAATTGATGCCAAAGAAGTCGAAGAAATATTACAAGATGCCGATGGAATTGTTACAATTTCTAATAATAATGACCTTGCGTATATCTCACCCGTTGAAGTGGTAGGCGAAGATGCCATATATGTCTCCCGAATTAGAAATGACGTAAGTAGAGATAATACGATAAATCTATGGATCACATGTGATAACTTACGTAAAGGAGCAGCTTTAAACAGTGTTCAAATTGCTGAAGAATTAATTAATAATTATTTATAATATAACTAATATGGATAATAAAAATAATAATCAATTAAATAAAAAAAACCCGCTAGTAATAGCATTAGGCGAATGTAGAACAGCTTTTTGGATAGTCTTTTGGTTTGCTTTTGTAATCAACTTACTAATGTTAATTACTCCTCTGTACTCACTACAAGTTCTTGATAGAGTCCTTGGAAGCGGTAATCTACAAACATTATTATTTTTATCAATAATAATCGCATATATTTATTTTGTTTACGGATTATTACAAATTGCTCGTTCTTTTACACTTATAAAGGTAGGAGAATGGCTTGATAGAACAGTAGCGCCCGTAATTTTTGCTTCTTCAATTTCTGCAGCTGCAACACGAGCAAATATGGGTTCTAGCCAATTATTACGTGATTTTCAAGCCGTCAAAACATTCCTAACAAGTACCGGAATTAATACTTTATTCGATGCCCCTTGGAGCCTTATCTATATTGCGGTTATTTTTTCAATTCATCCATATATCGGTCTTATTACCATTTTTGGTGCAATTATAATAGTTTCAACCGCTTTCTTTAACGCTGTAGCTACTAATAAAACGCTCGGTGAAGCTACCGAATTTTCGATAAAAGGTATGACACAAGCCGATATTGCAAACAGAAATGCAGAAGCAATTGAAGCAATGGGAATGATGAAGAATGTTACAAAAAATTGGCATAAATTTAACATATTAGCACTTGATAAGCAATCGGTTGCTAGCTATCGTAACGGTGTTATTTCTAACTTTTCAAGGTTTATCCGTAATATAATGCAAATGGCTGTTACCGGAGTTGGTGCTTACATTGTTGTAAAATCTCACAGTGCAGATATGACTCCCGGTAATATGATTATGAGTTCTATCATAGTCGGTAGAGCTCTTGCTCCTTTCGATAATGCTATTGATTTATGGAAAAGTATGAGCGGTGCTATTAAATCATACAAAAACATTAATAATTTATTTAACACTTATTCTTCTAGAGACGAAACGATGCCAATTCCGAACGTTGATGGTCATCTTACTGTTGAAAATATTTATTATGCTCACCCTATACCGAAACATTTACCGCAACCTCCCGTACCGAAATATATCTTAAAAGGCGTTAGTTTTGCAGTACAACCGGGCGAAGTTTTAGCAATTATCGGTCCTTCGGCTACAGGAAAATCAACTTTAGCTAAAATCATAGTCGGGGTATGGAAAGAATCATCAGGTTCCGTACGTTTAGATAATGCTGAAATTTATCGTTGGAATAGAGAAGATTTCGGTAGACATGTCGGCTATCTTCCGCAAGGAATAGAACTTTTTAGCGGTAGTATTAAACAAAATATAGCTAGAATGGAAGAAGACGCCGATCCGCAAAAAGTTATTGAAGCAGCTAAAATAGCCGGAGCTCATGAAATGATATTAAGATTCCCTGACGGTTATGATTCTGATATCGGTCCTGCAGGCTCTAATCTATCAGGTGGTCAAAGACAGCGTATCGGACTTGCTAGAGCTTTTTACGGTAATCCAAAACTCATCATTTTAGATGAGCCTAATGCTAATTTAGATGAGGCAGGTGAAGTTGCCCTTGCAAGTGCCTTAAAACAAGCAAAACTTAAAGGAATAGCAGTTCTTGTAATTTCACATAGACCATCCGTATTATCCGTTGTTGATAAAATTCTAATATTACAGGATGGAGTCGTTGCAGGTTACGGAACGGAAGAAGAGATTCAAAAACACTTTAAAACTTTAAAAAGCGGTACAATGCATATTAATAACTAAAGTGTCATATCGTGACTTGATTGGCATTGTTGCGTGGCTTCCAAATCATCATTGCGAGCAAACGTTAGTGAGCGTGGCAATCTCATGAATTCTATCGAGATTGCTTCGTCAATTACTACGTCATGTCCTCGCAATGACGCAAAATACAAACAATGATGACTAAATATAATAATGATTAAATATTATGCAGGACTTAAAACACAATAAACCTCAAATTACTCCGGAACAATTAAAACAATTATTGTCCTTAAGAGAAGATGCGTTAAACCTTAAAGGTCAAAGTTCTAAACGTAAAGCTTTAATAAATGCTACATTAAAGAAAACCTCTCATGCTATAGAATTCTTATTAGTAAAACTTGATAGGTTTGTTAATTTTATTACCAAGAAAACCGATAAAGATCGTAATAACGTAGCCCAAGCTGCAAGATCACCTATACTTTTCGGTATTTATGTTATAATCTTTTTAGTATTAATAGGCGGATTATGGTCGGCTCTTGCTCCGCTTGATAGTGGTGCTGTAGCTGTCGGTATCGTAATGCCAAGCACAAATAAAAAAACGATTCAACATCATGAAGGCGGAATAATCAATGCTATTTATGTGAAGCAAGGTGATAAAGTCAAAGAAGGCGATAAATTAATAGAGCTTGAAGAAACTAGAATAAAAAGCGAACATGAAAATATTCTTGGTCAGTACCGTAATTTTTTAGCAACTGAAAATCGTTTAATTGCCGAACGTGATAATTTAGCACAAATCGAATTCTCTGATTTTCTAATGCAGGATATCAATTTACCGGAAGTAGCTAAAATAATTCATACGCAGGAAAATTTATTTAGCTCTAGAAAAGAAGTATATAACTCAGAGAAAGATGCATTATATCAAAATATTGCTCAACTTGAGAAAAAAATTGAAGGTTTAGAAGCAAAAAAAGTTGCCGCCTCCAAAACTGCTGAAGTTTATCAAGACCGTTTAAAAGCTTTAAGAACGTTAAAAGAAAAAGGCTTTGTACAAAAAGCAGCCTTATTGGACCAAGAGGCAAAAGTTGCCGCTGCAAAAAGCGATGTTGCAACAACTGAAGCTGAAATAGCAGGAATACGCCATGCTATTACCGAAACTCAAATTAAAATTATAAATCAACAAAATAAATACACTGAACGGACTTTAACAGAGCTTCGTGAAGCTCAAGTACAAACCGCATCTCTTAAAGAAAAATATAATGCCCTGACGGATTCGCTTAATCGTGTGATAATCAGATCACCTGTTGACGGTATAGTTAATAATTTAAAATATCATACAATAGGCGGTGTTATAAGTCATGGACAACCTATTATGGAAATTTCGCCAACTAATGACCCATTAATAATAGAAGCAAAGGTATCTCAAAAAAACATTGACTCAGTACATGAGGGATTAGTTGCAAAAATACGCTTCAGTGCATTTAAATCAAGAACAACTCCAACATTTACCGGTAAAGTAGTAAGCATATCTCCAGATATCGTACAAGATGAAAGACAGCATCCGGGACAACAGCAAGATAATTATTATGTTGCAAGAGTTGAAATCGATATGGATGAATTTAACAAAGTTGCTAAAGTTAAAAATCTTGAATTACACCCCGGTATGCAAGCTGAGGTACAAATTGTAACAGGTACTAGAACACTACTTAGATATTTACTTGATCCCGTTACTGATACTGCATTTAAAGCTTTCAGAGAAAAATAGATAATTTGAAAATTTTAAGTTAGATAACTTTACGGAACCTAAATATTTTGTAACAATATTTATTAAAAATTTATTAATTCTTTATTGACTTTGAACCAAAAGAAGTATAGCCTATTTTGTAATCTAATTATATATAAAGGTTATTTATATGTTAGGCTACGAAAAAGAACAAAGAAGTTTAAATACAGAACAAAAACAAGCAGTCGGATTACTTTCTATAGGTACATTTCTAGAGTATTTTGACCTTATGCTTTATGTGCATATGGCGATGCTTTTAAATAATTTATTTTTTCCGGAATATGATCCTTTCACTTTTTCGTTGCTTACTGCCTTTTCTTTCTGTTCTACCTATTTGCTAAGACCTATAGGAGCATTAATATTTGGGTATATAGGCGATTATTTTGGACGTAAGATTGTAGTTGTTTTAACTACCCTATTAATGGCTATTACTTGTGTGATTATAGGCAGCATGCCAACATATGCACAGATAGGTATAACAGCCTCTTGGGTTCTTACTATATGTCGTATAATTCAAGGTATGTCAGCAACTGCAGAAGCACGAGGTGCAGAGCTATACTTAACCGAAAATTCATCTCCTCCTATACAATATCCATTAGTAGCAATTATAACCGTATTTTCTGCCGTAGGCACTACGGTAGCACTAGGTATTGCATCAATTTTTACTAATCAAAATATTTATCACCATGAATCAAGTTGGCGTATAGCCTTTTTCGTTGGTGCAACTATCGCGTTTGTAGGTACTATTGCAAGGACTAGTTTAAAAGAAGCAGAGGCATTTTCAAATAAAAGAAACAAATTAAAACTAAGACTTCAAGAAAATAATATTATGCTTGAAGAAATTGACAAAGATATTCTAGATCAAAAAGTTCCAAACACCACTTCTATTTGGTATTTCTTTATCCAGTGTGCTAGACCACCGTGTTTTTATTTTGTATATATATATTGCGGTGATATATTAAAAAGAGAATGCGGATTTACTCCAAATCAAATTATAAATCAAAATTTTTGGGTATCTATAATAGATTTACTCGGTATTATCGGTCTTGCATTTATTAGCTATAAAATCCATCCTTTAAAAATCCTAAAGGTAAAATTATATCTATTTTTTACCTCTCTCATTTTTTTTCCTATAATGTTACATTATAACCCTACTCCTTTATATATTTTTATTTTTCAATGTTTAGCTGCATTATTCGTATTTGATCACATACCGGCAGCTCCTATATTTTATAAATATTTTCCGGTTTTTAAGAGATTTACATATACTAGTATGCTAAGTGCAATAGCAAAATTATTTACTTATATTATAACGTCATTTGGTTTAGTTTATATTACCAATTATCTAGGATATTGGGGATTATTTTTAATTTTCATTCCGATAGGTATAACTTTCTTTATGGGAGTAACTTATTTTCAGCAAATGGAAACGAATCGAAATTTATAATTTTATTTAAAGTAGAATTTATATTAAACTTTAAATTATTTTTATAACATTCAGCATATATCAGCTCTGAAACTGAAGGTATTTCAAGTATTTCACTTAACACTAAAAAGCTTTTTAATGTCTCTTTAATTATTTTATGAGCTTTTTCAGGCGATTTTGCTTCCAAAGTTTGTAAATTATGTATTCTATCAAAAAGTTTTATAAGAGCAGTATCGTATCTTTTTTGTTTAATTAATAAAATAAGACTTTTCTCGCTACTTATTTTTCCCCAAGGTTTAATTCTAGTTAGACCTGCTACATGCCTTGCTACTTCTTCATCAAAAATATTGCTAATCATTTCTTCAGTAAGTTCAGTATCTTCAATAGTGTCATGAAGTAATGCAGCTTGTAGCATTCTAAAAGTAAAGAGTTTAGGCACTTCTTTTGCTACAAATTCCGCTACCATAATTGTTACTGCGATTGGATGAGAATAATAAGGGTCACCTGATTGACGCATTTGCTCACCATGATATTTACGAGCATAATAAATACCTTTTTTAACTTCTCTAATATCGATAGGTTGTTTTACTTGGGTATTTAAAAATAAAAGCCTTTCGATTAATTTATCTGAATATTTACAGCTTTCAAAATTTTTTTCCCAATATTCTATATCTTTCATAAAATCGCCCTATTCTATATATATTATTTTATTGGTTTTTTTATGATTATCTTTTATATTTTCTTTTTAAAATCCAATTATTATTTATTAAAAATCTCTATATTTTAATTTTTCTATTTTTAATGCTAAAAAATAACTATATATTAAAAATAGTTTTTTACAAAGGTTTATATGTCATCCTTAACTATCACCTACATTTTTCTCATTACAATAATATTTCTTTTTCGTCTGTATGGCTGAGAAAGTATTCTTTCGAGGGTTTTTACAAAGAACATTACAAAATCTTTTACCAAAACAGCAGATTTTAGCTGTTATTTATTATAGATAGCATCTTTAATATTTGGGATCGCACATTTTCAAGGCGGACTAAATAAATATAGCTTTAAGCACTATATGCGGTTTTTTCTATGGTTATGCATATTATATAAAACAGGCAAAATATTATGCTCATATTATGCTCTATGATTAGTTCATTTCGGTCTAAATTTATGCCATGTATTATTATTTACTTATCCTGCTCTTAAAACTTTGTGAAATAAATGTAATTTTAATAGATAAAGTTATAGAGTGTTTTTATTTACAAATAGTAAACATAATAACTAAGTTTTATGAACAAAGACATCCCTACGGATTTATTACCTTCAGAATATGAGTTAGCAAGCTTTAGTAATGCTGCTTTGACCCTATTTTTAATGGAAGCAACCTTATTATTCTTGTTTGGTTATTGCTGCTACTTGTTGTTTCAATAATGAGCAAAAAGATATGGGGCTTGAATTCATCGGTGATCACCACGAACATGATGAATAATATTTTTTAATTATTGCATGGTTCTTATAATGTTATTTCTGCGAAAGGCTTGCCGTGGCTCGAAAATAGTCATTGCGAGGAAATTGCATAGCAATTGATGAAGCAATCTCAGAAGTTTGTTATTATTTCATGAGATTACCACTCAGTCTACGACTGCTCGCAATGACGGGGTGGTTATCCACGCAGGCAATGCCCAACCTACAATTTACTTGGATCAAAGCTAAAATTAATCTCTTTCCAATGGTTAAAGCGTGCAGAGTCAAGGTTTTCGATAGGGCTTGCTTGCCATACCGCTCTAATTGCATTATCCGCCAAAGCTTCACAAACACTAGCCGGAATATTAGGACAGATTTTTTCGTTAACCTTTGCCTGCTCAACATTACCTGCTTTATCTAGCGTAATACTAATAATGACTTTTACCTTATTATTACCTCTAACTCCTGCCGGTACATTACTCCAATGTCTTTCAATCTGTCTTTTTATCAAAGATGTTTCACTATCGGAAAGAGGCAGCCCATCCGTATAAACCCCTTTAGCTTCTTTTGCATTATCAGCTTTTTTGGACCTTTGATGCTTATTGGATTTTACATTATCCCCTTCCGCAGATTGCTCTAAATTCTTCAGCAAAGAATCAAGCTCATCGGTTTTAGGCTCTTTTTTCTTCACCTCTTTAGGTTTCTCAGCCGGTTTCGTTTCCTCTTTCTTTTCTTCGGGCTTCTCCTTTTCTTCTGCTTGTTTTTTTTCTTCTTCTTTAGGTTTTTCTTCCTTTACTTCTTCTTGCTTCTCAGGTAACGCTTCTTTTGCTTCTTCAGACTTTGGTTCTTCTATAGGTTTTTTCTCTTCTATTTTGGGCTTTTCTTCCATTGTTTTAGCCTCAGGCTTTTTTGCTTTTTCTGCTTTAGGCAAATCTTGCGGTTCTTCTTCTTTTGGCTTACTCTGCTCAGATTTCTTAGCGTCTTCGTTTTTTATAGGGGCTTCTTTTTGCTTTGTCTGAGTGATAATATTTGATTTATCGCTAACAGGTAACATTTCAAAAGTTATAGTTTGCTCTTCCGGTAATTTTTCAAAAAGTGACGGCATACCAAATAGAAAAAAATATAAAAGAAGTAAGTGCAGAACAACAGAGAAGCTAAGGAAAACCGTAAAATTATCCTTATTTTGATTACTTTTCATTATTTTTAATATTTGAAATAAGAGCTACACGAGAAAAACCGGCAGCATGAATTGCGGCAACTATCTCTACTACCTGCCCATAAGAAACATTTCTATCGCCTCTTACAAAAATTCTAGCATCCTTTTTTTCTTTAGTGATATTTGCAAGCTTGTCGGTTAAATGCATTCTTTCTATTGGAATTTCAAGTAAGAAAATTTTGCCTTTATTATTGATAGTAACAACCAAAGGCTCATCCTGACCTGAAATCGGACTTGAATTTGTCTCAGGCAAATCTACGTTTACTCCTGAAACAAGCATTGGAGAAGTAATCATGAAAATAATTAATAGCACAAGCATCACGTCAACAAGCGGCGTAACGTTAATTTCGCTAACTACCGCTCTTTTACTTTTTCTATTACTTCCGGCAAGCTTTATAGCCATTACATTTTCTCCTGATCAATTGCCTTAGAAAGTATAGAGTTTAACTCACTAATAAAATCTTCAATCTTATTATTGATAAGAGTAATACGGGAAATCAGATAATTATAAAAAATTACTGCCGGAATAGCTGCAAATAAGCCTATCGCAGTTGCAAGTAACGCCTCGGCAATTCCGGGAGCTACTACGGCAAGAGAAGTATTGTTTGAAGTAGCAATCGATTGGAAGCTATGCATAATCCCCCAAACGGTACCGAATAAACCTACGAAAGGAGCACTTGATCCAACAGTTGCCAAGAAGCTTAAATTTTTCTCGAGCTTTTCGACTTCCCTATTTTGAGCTAAGTACATTGCACCCATTATACGCTCTTTATGGTTGTTTTTTAAGCCTTCAGAAAGCCCTTTAGTGCTTAAGCTTTTACACTCATCCATAGCTGAGACAAAAATTAAAGCTAGCGGATTATTAACCGACCTCTTTATGCTTTCATATAATTGCTCTAATACTCCACCGGACCAAAACACATTTTCAAATGCCCGCATGCTTTTCTGCACTTGCACTAGCTTAAATATTTTATCCAAAATAATAGCCCATGACCAAATAGAGGCAATAAGCAACATCAACATAACTGACTTACCGATAATGTCGGAGGAGCTTATTAAAGAAAAAATCGATAAATGATCTTGCGTAACGACTTCTAAACCGTCGCTAATATTAGTATCTGCACTCATTGAATATATATTATTTAAATTATTCTAAAATTAAATAATATATTCATATTTTATTTTTGTCATTAGGTTATGTGAAAAATTTTAGTAATCAATTTAGTATGGCTTTTGAACAACACTTCAGTGTCATACCATGGCTTGACCACAGTATCCAAAAAACAACTAAAAATACTAATATTATTAGTATTTTTAACTGGATTCTGTGAATAAATCACGAGGTGACACATATTTTTTAAATCATTAATTTAATATCTCTTGACTTACGTCAATTTTTCATATAAAATGTCGCTCTTAAATTTAATTTAAAGTTGCACGTAAATTAATTCAATATTTAAAAAGACCTGAACCTATGTAACTTTTGGTTCATGACTTAATCAATACAAACAATTATTTACCTCAGACGAATTAGAAACTGAGCTGTTTGATATAATCATTCAAGCTCAAAAAAAATAAAAAACATTTTAATAAAGAGTTATTTATATTATCTAGTAACGTTATTGAAAGAGAGAAAAGAGATAAAGCAATTAGAAGTTGCTATTATTTTTCTTCGGACTATAGAACAAATTTATATTCTATATTTACTTGGTTAACTAACTTTCAGTTAGAACAATATGCTAGATTTATATTAAATCTTCCAAAGAATTATAAGGACTATGGAGATTATTTTTTACAAAAAAAACAACAAGACGGATATTCAAAAATCAAAGCTTTTAATAATGTTCAAGATAAGCAATTCTTAGCGAGAAAAATATTTCAATTTATCACAGCACGAACCATCAAATAATTACCCATTGTTTCAAGAAAATACTTTAAAATTGCAAAAATATTTAGAATATAATACTGCAATTGATAAATCTGAATTTCTAGGTTCTGTAGATAGCTATTGTAATAGCTATCTATTAATACAACAATCATTTATTAAGAAAATTAATATGCTGAAATCAGAAAATATACAAAATCCGATAAAGCTCCTAAAATTATACGTAAAGACACTTTTTTTAGACCTTATGGCCTTCCATCTTATTCTATTTACTATATGGATGACGGCACAACTATATATCGTGAATCTGAATCACCTCATCATTATGATAAAGTTAAAATGATAGGTCATGATACCGGATATTTTCATAAATATTTTACTGGATTTGGATTTGAATAGACATTACTTAGAAAAATTGCTTTGTGAGTTAATTTAGCCTCTCGATGTCATTCCTAGCTAGAAGCAGGAAGCCAGTAATAAAAAGTTCATACACTGTAAGTTTTTAATAATAATGCTATGTAAAATTTCAAACCTTTCCTATCACATTGGAGCAGTTCTTAAGCCCATAATACTAAATTATATTCATGAAAAATGCAGAGCCTTCAATTACTTTTAAGCTTGATATTACCACGGTTTATAACATCCCCAATATATTATCAGAAAATAACATAAGAAATTTTAGAAAAAACTTTTCCGGTCTTGATGTAGTAGAAATGGATAAAAACTTTTCATCTATACCAACTGTTGGTGCCGCTATAGAAGTAATGCATTATATATTTGAACATTTAAATAGTAAAAATCTACAGTAAGTAGCAAGAAAGCTACAGAAATTAAGCATTCACTAATACATAAATTAATGCCTAATTATCCATATGAAAGTTATACAAATCATGAATTGTTGAAAAATGATGAAATAATACAGAGACCAAACTTTTTTGAATATCAATTAGATGGTGAACTCATAAAATGGATGCCGGATAAAATCATTTCTATACCACCTGATACGCTAACCAAAATTCAAATAATGAGTCTTGCCTTTCAATGTAGTATATTAAATAGACACAATGAAGCTGCTAAAGAGATATTTAAACGTATAATTGCAGCAATAAATCTATATTTTAATTACTTTGCAAAAGAAGTTGAACAATATAGCAAATGTGCAGAATATCTACTCCCCGTGCTAAAGCTTATTGAACCGGAATCTAAGCTTAAAATTACCCAAGCACTATAAAATCCAGCTTAGATTTGTCAGGTCAATTCTCTGATTTATTAATGGAACATAAAAATTTTAAAGAGGCAAAAGCTTTACTTGAAGAATCTATTTTTTCGTTAAATACTAATACTGAAAATCAGGTTTTAGTCCAGTGGTATTATAGAACAGGTCGTGTTTATGAAGAAACCGGAAACTATAATATGTCCACTAAATGTTATGAACATGCTTTTGTGCTTCTACCCACACATCCAACAGCAGCCTATCATTTATGATCTAATTATAGAATACAAGGCGAATGTGATAAAGCTAATGACTTAATACAATATGTGCCGGTAGAACAATATATAAAATACATTCTAGAAATGTTAACTAATCCATATGAAATTTCTTATAAGACGTTAGATGTAATTAAAAAAATACTTTAGTTCCTTTCTATTCATCACAATATATGATGGCTGTAAATACATGGCTTTTTATAACAGAATTTCCAATAAAAAAATTAACAAAAACCAGCAATCAATATTAACCGAAACACTAAAAGCAATTAGTGATACCCCAAACAACATACTTCTAGCATTCTCACTTGCCCTATGTAGTAAGCAATTTAAAACGGCTTCTGATCTTTTAAATAAGATACCTGAGCATCAAATAAATTTGTATGAAAAGGCTATTATAAAATTTCGGAGTTACGTGGACCCAAATTATACGTTACCTCAAAATAATACTCTAACGTCCAATGAAAAAGCAGAGGTTCTTAACGCCGTTAATACCGGTTTAATAACAGATAACGAGACTAAATTAACTTCTGAAAAATCTGAAAAGATTTTCCAAAATAATGGTATGGACCTATCCTATATACAGAATGAGAAGCAGAAGCTAATCTTCTAGGATAGGAAATGAATCCTAAACAACAATAAGGAGGTCCATATGGAAGTTACCACAATTGGTATAGATATTGCAAAAAGAATTTTTCAAATTCACGGTGTAGATAAAAATGGTAAGACAATATTAAAGAAAAAATTAATGAGAGAGCAGGTTATAACTTTTATGGCTAATTTACCAAGAAGATGTCTAGTAGGCATGGAAGCTTGCGGTGGTTCTAGCTATTGGGCAAGAGAATTAACAAAATTAGGTCATAATGTAAAACTAATGGCTCCACAATTTGTTAAGCCTTATGTTAAAACTAATAAAAATGATCAAGCTTGATGCAGAAGCAATATGTGAGGCAGTAGCAAGACCTAATATGAGGTTTGTGCCTATCAAAACTGTAGAGCAACAAGATATTTTATTTATTCATAGGGTAAGACAGAGATTGGTAAAAAATCGTACAGCTCTTGCTAATGAGATCAGGGGATTATTACATGAATTTGGTTTTGTTATTCCGCAAGGAATCAATAAGATTATGACAAAATTAACCGAAATTTTAGATGAAGGGGATTTAAGTCAGCTAAGCTATCGAACGTTTAGTGAGTTAAAAGCAGAATTTCTAGAGAATGATAAAAAAATAAAAGAATTAAAACAAAGATTAAAAATTATAGCTAGCCAGTATAGTAATCACCAACAACTAATGACGATACCAGGTATAGATTTAATAACTGCTACAGCCTTAATAGCATCAATAGGTAATGCTAGTTGTTTTAAAAATGGCAGGCAATTATCAGCATGGCTAGGATTAGTGCCAAGGCAACATTCTAGTGGTGGCAAAGATAAGTTGCTTGGTATTAGTAAAAGAGGTGATATCTATTTACGCACTTTGTTGATTCAAGGAGCAAGAGCAGTACTGAATAGTAAGATAAGATTTACCACGGAAGAGCAAAAATCTAAAAAAGATTATAGCAAGTTTACCAAGTGGATGTTTAATTTATCTGAACGAAATGGGCATAATAAAACAACTGTTGCAGTAGCTAATAAACTAGCAAGAGTGGTGTTTACAGTACACAGTTCAGGTAATGATTATACTGAGAGTAAAGTTTGTAGCTAAAGAATTGGTACAAATAGTTGACGAGATAATATTATAGGTAAGTAGAAATTTAATAGATTCTAATCCGGAATATGCGAAAGAATGATAATATTGATGGTAAATAAGACGAACCTTAGCTTACAAAAAAACTGAACTGGACAATGACTCTTTAGAAGTCGACAAAATGATAAGTAATATAGTTTGTAAGCCAGCGAATTCCATCAGGGCTATAGGGTAAATTTAAAGTGATTTATTAACTATAAGCCGGATACATGACTGCATTCGATTTTTTTGCTGTTATATATTATTTTTTTCTTGCATTATCGGGTAGGTCCATACATGTCAAAATGCTCTGCAAAATGATTCTTGCAATGAAAACACTTTAGAAATTGGAGTAGTTACCGCCTTATTAAATAATAACCCAAAAAAGTACAACAATATGCAAGTAAATTAAGTCAAAAAAAAACAAGAAGGGATTATTGCAAGCTATTCCCCCGATAATAAGCAAATAGAAAACTTAGAATAATTAACCCTTCAATATGATACAAAAAAAATCCATCAATATTATCAACTAAAAAAGAAACATGAATTTTATCTAGCCATTTAAAAGATTACCAACTTCAATAATAATTCTTGGAATATTCCTAAAGAAGGTCAAATTAAAATTGATAATCAGGAAGTCACAAAAGGTACGGCTAAATTTCTTGGCAAATATAGAGGATTTGATTGTTACGGTACAATGTCTAAAAAAATCTATAATACCTTTGATAAAAGTAAAGTTACCTCTTTTGTTTCTGCTTTAAAAAAAGGAATAATATATCACAAACACGGAGTAAACGGAGTTAAACTTATTAAGGAAAATGCTTTTAAAGCTAAGTGGGACTGTGATGACCGATTATTTACGAATATATTATATTTTAATGAACAAGGGTTATTATTAAATGTTGATGAGTATGGTAACCATGCTGAAGTACAAAAGTTCATTAGCGGTCATCATTTGGAGTTTTATAATGTGGAGTGATTAACTTTCAGATTCTGCTTTGTTGTATGACTCGATTTTTATCGTCATTGCGAGGAAATTGCATAGCAATTGACGAAGCAATCTCAGGATATTGGACGAGATTGCTACGCAGCCTATGGCTGCTCGCAATGACGATATCTATATTTAATGAGCAATGCCTAAAACTTAGGATAATTTTGTAGTAGAACTTAAATAATCGTTGCCGTATTTCTCAATATAATCATCATATCCGTTGCGACATTATTTAAAAAAGCTAAATCATGCGATATAAAAATTAATATTCCTTTAAAAGAGTTTTTGAAATAATTCTCAAGCCAATATATTGAGATAATATCAAGATGGTTTGTCGGTTCGTCGAGTAGTAAAATATCGGGATTATTAAATAGACTTTTACGAGTAATACACGAAGCTTATAACCTTCTGACAACGCAGAAAGTGGCTCATAATGGTATTTTTTGGCTATTCCAAGACCTACAAGCAAGCTAGCTGCAAAAATTTCAGCAGTATAACCGTCATTATCGTATATTACCTGTTCAAGTTCACCAAACTTATACCCATCTTCATCGCTACATTCCTGCCGATTTCATATCTCTTCTTTTTCCTGTAAAGCTTTCCATAACTCCTTATTCCCTGCTATTACCGTATCTATAATTTTAGTATTTTCATAAAGAAACTGATCTTGTTTTAAACAACCTATTTTGGAGTTTTTTGGTATGTTAATCTCACCGAAAGCTGGCTCTTCTTCCTTAGTTAAGAATTTGAAAAAAGTTGTTTGACCTGCTCCGTTGGCACTTACTAAACCATATCGTTTATTGTTTTTAATATGCAAATTTACATTGGTAAATAGTATTCTTGTACCATAACTCATGGCTAAATCGTTTATAACAATCATATTTTTAGATGTCGTGGTTAAAATGGTATTATGGTATATAGACACCTAATCGCCATTGTGAACAACTGCAGGTCTTGTTGCATGACTCGTTTTATGTCATTCCAGCGAAGGCATTGTTGCGTAGATACCGCCCGTCATTGCGAACAGTCGTAGACTGCGTGGCAGTCCAAAACAATAATAAAAAAATTCTGTCAATCAGAATTTTTTACTGGATTGCTTAGTCAAAACTTACAGTTTTTCCTTGCAATGACGACCTTCAGTATCCACACAACAAGACCTATGCAGGCATAACATAAGAGCCATGCGGGCAATGCCGAGCTTGTGGCAAGATTCATAAATGCTTATTACTTAAAGTTAATTTTGATGGATACCATGGAAGGTTCACGGTATAACAATAAAAAATCTTATTTCTTCAATAGCTCAAGAGCTTTTGCAAAATCTACTATATATTCTTCTTCTTTTTTTAAGTCTTTGATTTTTAAGTTATTATGCGCCTGCTCTTCGTCACCTATAAAAATAATAAATTTAGCATTTTCATTAAAAATGCGTTGCATTCTTTTAGCTATTTTACCTAGGGGTTCTATGATAGTAGCAATATTTTCTGTTCGCAATTTATCTACAATTTCTAAAGCATAGCAAATATTATTTTTGCCTATAGGTAATACAAATACCAGCTTAACTTCAGATATATTATATTCCCGCATTAAAGCAATTCGCTCAATACCGGCAGCAAAACCGATAGCCGGCACATCATCGTTATTACCCATGATTTTAGCAAGCCCGTCATAACGTCCACCGGCTAGAATAGTAGATTGGCTCCCTAGCTTTTTTGTAGTGAATTCAAAAACAGTATGGCAATAATAATCAAGCCCTCTAACCAAGCGTGGATTTATGCTATATTTCACGCCTAAAATATCTAGATACTTTATTAACTCCTCAAAATATTCTTTGGATTCATCAGTGTAATATTCAGATAAAACCGGTGCGTGTGCTATTATTTTCTGATCAGTCTTACTTTTAGAATCAAGTATCCGCATTGGATTTTTGGATAACCTTCTTTTGCTTTCTTCTGATAATTGATCTTTAAAATCATTTAGATATTCTACTAATTTTTGCTGATAAACGCTTCTTGATTCATTACATCCAAGAGAGTTAAGCTCTAAGGTAGTATCCTGCTCTATTTCGAGTGCTTTTAATATATCAACGGCTAACTTCAAAGTGTCAGCATCAGTAATTGCTCCTTTAGCACCGATATACTCATAATTTAGTTGGTGAAATTGTCTTTGACGCCCTGCTTGCGGTCTATCATAACGAAAAACAGGACCGGTAGAGAAAAACTTTAATGGTAATTTATGTTGTAATCCGTTTGAGATGAGGCTTCTTATAATACATGCTGTAAATTCAGGTCGTAATGCTACGGAATCATTGCTTTTATCTAAAAAACTATAGATTTCTTTGCTGATTACGTCAGAGCTTTCACCCATCGAACGGTTAAAGACTTTAGTATACTCCAAAATAGGAGTACTCATTTGTTTATAGCCGTACAATGCTCCAACATCTCTTGCTTTGTTAATTATATAGTCGTGAACTTTATAATCATCCGGCAAGAGATCTTTCATTCCTCGGAGTGGTTGCAGCTTTTCAGTCATTTGGTTAATTGTGTTTTGTTGCGTGGATACTACTAACTCATCATTGCGAGGAGAGGCAAAGCCTCGACGTGGCAATCTCAGGAATTTTGTACTACTTCATGAGATTGCCACGCTCTCTACGTTCGCTCGCAATGACGGATAGTCCCCTCTTAATTCTGCTCTTTTTTCATAAAAAACGATCTTATAATATATAAAATAAATATTGTCATAAACCAATATATTAATGCACGACCTGCAGTTAATAGATTAAATTCACCGTCATATATTTGAATAAATAGTAAATATGCACAAGCAATTAAAATAAACGGTACGATAATAAATACTAAAGGACATCTAAAAGGTCTTTGAGCATCAGGTAGCGTTACCCTAAATAATACCACTATTATTGCAACGGTGATATAATCAATAAGAGCTCCCATTGAAGTTAATTGCGTTAATAATTCCGTAGAACAAAATCCTCCAAGGATAGCGGCTAAAGAAGCAAATATTATAATCGTAATATACGGACTATCATATTTTGGGTGCAGCTTTGCAAAACTTTTCGGTAGTAAACCGTCACGTGCAATAGCATAAAAAATACGAGAAGTACCGTAAATATTCATCATCAACACCGTCATCATACCGCAAACTGCTCCGGTTGCAACAATAGCAGAGCCGATCTTGCTATTATTGATAGTTAAAGCATAAGCAAGCGGTTGATCGTTATTTAACTGATCAAAAGGTGCAATACCGGTAACAAGCCCTGCCATTATTACATAAACTATAGTAGTTAGAACAAGTGAGCCAATAATACCGATCATTATATCGCGTTTTGGGTTTTTACACTCCTCAGCTGCGGTTGCAATCGTTCCAAAACCCGTAAAAGCTAAGAATAAAATAGACGCACCTACTAAAACATTACTAAAACCGAAAGGCATAAAATTACTCCAGTTAGTAGCATCAAAATGAGGGGCAGCAGCAAGTATAAATACGAATATTGCAGCCATTTTTATGAAAACTAAAATTGCATTTAGTCTCTTACTATCTTTAGTACCTAAATATAAAATAAATCCAATAAATCCCGAGATTAAAAATGCCGGTAAATTTATTATACCGCCGTTTGTCGGTACAGTAGTTAATTCTTTCGGTAAATTGATTCCACCTGCTGCTAGTATTCCTTGTACGTAGCCCGACCAGCCTACAGCTACTATTCCTGCAGCAACACCAAGTTCTAGTATTATAACACTACCGATCATCCAAGCAAATACTTCGCCAAATGCTACATAGGAATAAGTGTAAATACTTCCTGATGTCGGAAGCATTGCAGCAAGTTCAGTATAAACAAGCGCTACAAAGATACAGGTAATACCTGCAATCGTATAAGATAACATTACTGCAGGTCCTGAATATTTAGCAGCAATTATACCGGTAACGACGAATACGCCCGTGCCGATCATCGCACCAAGACCCAGTAATATTAAATCGCATGCTCCAAGCGTCTTGCTAAGACCGCTTGAGCTGCCTATCTCTTTTACTGATTCAAAACTTTTCTTCCTTAAAAAACTCATCAGTTTCTCCTATTTTAGTGAGCTTATTTTTTTGTGAATTGTGTCATTGCGAGCGACTAAAAGGAGCATGGCAATCTCAGGAGGTCTAACTAGATTGCCACGTCGCTTCGCTCCTCGCAATGACGCAATTACCTTATCTCTCTAGTAATCCATCCGCCGCCAAGTACTCTTTCGCCAGCATAAATAACGCATGCTTGCCCAGGAGCAACGGCTTTTTCTGCGCATAAAAATTTTACTTTCATTTTATCATCACCAAGTTTACTTATTTCGGCTAGACGTGGCGGTCTTGTCGAGCGAATTTTAACTGCTACCTCTAACTTTTCGTTATCTTTAATCTCATCTGCAAGCCAATTCACATCTCTAATGATAAATTCCTGCACGTTTAATGCGGACTCCGGTCCTACATATACTATATTGTCCTTAGGATCAATCTTTACTACATATAAAGGCTCATTATAAGCTATACCAAGACCACGACGTTGCCCTATGGTGTAGTTAATTATACCGCTATGCTCTCCTAGCTTAAACCCGTTTACGTGAATAATTTTACCGCTTTCACTGCTATTTGGACGTATTTTATTTATTACGCTCTTATAATTTCCGTCAGGTACGAAACAAATATCTTGGCTGTCGGGCTTATCCGCTACCTCAAGCCCAAATTTACTAGCAAGCTTTCGTGTTTCATCCTTAGTAAGCCCTCCTAGAGGGAAACGTAAATATTCTAATTGCTCTTTAGTTGTCGTAAATAAAAAATAACTTTGATCTTTTGCTGGATCAAGCCCTGTATATAATTCCGCTCCGTTATCACCGTTTATTTTTCGTACGTAATGACCGGTAGCAAGCTTATCTGCTCCAAGCTCTCTAGCCGTTTTAATTAGATCCCTGAACTTTACCGATTTATTACATCGCACACATGGAAGCGGTGTTTCACCTTGTAAATAGCTATCGACGAAATTATCTATTACCGACTCTTTAAATTTGCTCTCATAATCAAGTACGTAATGGGGAATACCTAGCTTATTTGCTACCATTTTAGCATCGTAAATATCCTGACCGGCACAACAGGCATTTTTCTTCCCTACTGCCATACCGTGATCATATAGCTGCAAGGTAATACCTATAACATTATGTCCTTGTTCATGCAGCATTGCAGCAACCGCCGAACTATCAACCCCGCCTGACATTGCGACAACTATAGTAGACTGCTTATCCCCTAAATTAATCATACCAACCTTAAACAAACAGCAAATTATACTAAATGTATAATTAAATTACAACACTATCTTTTAATATATTAAAATGCTATAATTAGCATTGTCTAATAATTATCGATTTCGTCATTGCGAGCAGAGCCCGTAGGCTGCGTGGCAATCTCATGAAATAATAACAAACTCCTGAGATTGCTGCGTCAATACTTCGTATTTCCTCGCAATGACGATTTACTAATCCCACGTAGGAATGACAAAATGCTTCAAATAATGCAAAGAGTATATGTTATTTAAAATATTATACAAAACAGTTATTACATTAGCTCTAATTTATTTCATACTGATTATTTTAGAATATGCACGTCAAGGTTTTATTAATGACTTATCGTTACAAAAAGTAGATTTATCTATTCAGAATTCCATAAAAGAACCAATTTATTTAGTTTCTTATGCCGACGGTCTAGAGTATGTTTATCGTAATCAAAATGCAACCACTCATTATGCAATTAATAAAGGTATAGACTTCATATTTAACTATAAGAAAAAGCATATAAATCAAGCGTTTATAGAAAAAAACCAAGAAATTTTTAATGAACCTGCAGGAGCGGGGTTATGGCTATGGAAGCCTTATATTATACTTGAAACAATGAAAAATGCACCAGAAGGAGCTATTATAGTATATTTAGATTCAGCATTTGTTATTAAAAAGCATATCAGTAATTTAACAAATCTTTTAGGCGATAATGATATATTACTGGTACATGATCGCAATCGTAAAAACGGTAGTTTTGTTAAAGGCGAAACTTTTGCTTTAATGGATTGCCTTACAGACGAATGCAGAAATGACGATCACATTTGGAGTGCCGTTATTATTGTGCGTAATACCAAGCTTTCTCGTTCTTTCATTGAAAAATGGCTAAAAAGTTGTGAAGATATTAGAATTCTTTCAGGCAAAGATTATAATATCCATCCTAATTACGATGAATATAAATGGCATCATTCCGATCAATCGGTACTTAGCCTTATATATCATAAAAATCCACAATCGGTTAAAGTAATAGAATATGAAGAAACAACACCTTCTTTATCTTGGTTCCACCGTAAATATTCAAATAGCTCACCGTTAAAACCTTGGTATAGCATATACGGTATAGCATATACGGTATAGATCCTATAATTAATTTTAATACCCCCCCCCTAACGGCAAAGTTTTACCTTCTACCGCTCTTATAAATACTCCGCCGATTGTTAGACTTCGTAAATGGGTTATCGAGTATACTCAATAAGCCGGTGTTGTTGCATAATTCCAAAGCCGTCATTGCGAGCGAACGTAGAGAGCGTGGCAATCTCATGAAATAATAACAAACTCCTGAGATTGCTTCGTCAATTACTTAAGTAATTTCCTCCCAATGACGACATCTCTCGTACTTTAAAAAAACTATAAGATAAAGTAAGTACTTTAATGTCTTGCATTTCAGGGTCAAGCTCAAAATCCTTATCTATATAAAATGTAACCGGCATTAAGACTTTTTCGCCGGCTTTTAATAATTGTTCTTCAAAACAAAAACAATGAATTTTTACGAAATATTTTCCTGCTTTATTTGGAGTAACATTATATACGGAAGTACCTATTATATCGTTATCACTTAGATTCTCCGTTTCATAGAACACTAGAGTATTCTGCCCCGGAACAATTTGCACTCTTTGCTGCCTTGGAATAAACCGCCAAGGTAAATCTTTATCAACATTAGCATCAAACTCGATAATTATAGGTTTAGTGCCTTTTACCTTAGAATATACACTCACCGTTTCTTTTGCAGTAGTGCCGCCATATCCTGTAACTTTACAAAATAAATTATAGATAGGTACGGAAGCAAAACTGAGTAACACCATACTAATTATTAATCCCAGCAAGGAAAAAGCTAAATTTTTATTGGATTTTTTAGACATTATTTGATTTTATTTAAAAATACTCTAGAAAAAGTTTATTTTAGATCATATATGTGTTAGTATAAAAAAAATAGTTTTTAAGGTTAGTATGACTAATAATATTAATGCATTAGCAATTTCTAGCGAATCAGGATTTTATAGCTACTTACAGAAAATCAATAAAATTCCTTCACTTACGCAAGAAGAAGAATTGTTATTAGCAAAATCCTATTTAGAAGGGAATGATTTACAAGCTGCACATAAATTAGTAACAAGCCATCTTAAACTTGTTGCAAAAATTGCAAGCGGCTATAGGACTTACGGTCTTCCTATTACCGAATTGGTTTCAGAAGGTAATATAGGTTTAATGCAGGCAGTAAAAAAATTCAATCCCGAACTTGGTTTTCGCCTATCAACATATGCGATGTGGTGGATTAAAGCAGCCATACAAGAATATATATTAAAATCTTGGTCATTAGTAAAGATGGGAACAACGGCCGCACAAAAAAAATTATTTTTTAGTCTTAATAAAGTTAAGCATAAAATTACTAATTTATACTCAAGGGCTATTACTACCGATGATTTTGCACAAATAGCAGATGAGCTAGGCGTTTCGGTTAATGAAGTTTCTGAAATGAATACTAGAATTTCAGGTCCTGATTTATCGTTAAATAACTCTATAAATAGTGACGATGCAGAATCCGGAGAATTAATAGAACTATTACCAGAAACACGCCCCACTCCTGAAGCTATGGCTATTAATAAGCAAAATTCTACCAGTAAAAGGCAGTTACTATCAAATGCTATGAAGATTTTAAACGATAGGGAACTTCGTATTTTAACAGAGCGTAAATTAACGGATACTCCTAAAACTCTAGATATTCTAAGCAATGAGTATAATATTTCTAAGGAACGTATTAGACAAATAGAAAATACGGCTTTTGAAAAAATAAAGAAGTTTATTTTAAACCATAGTAGAGAAGTAGCTTAAGCCTTATTGGACTGTCATCCCGTGGCTTGACCACGGGATCCAAAAACAACTAAAAATACTAACAATGTTAGTATTTTTAACTGGATACCGCGATCAAGTCACGGTATGACAACGGAAAAACGATCCACCCAACAATGCTTTCGTAGAAATGACATTAGTTCAGTACACCTGACCATTCTGGATCAGAAGCATCTGCCGGTGTCATAATTTCTCTTTCATTATGACCTGTTAGATCAATTGCAAAAATTTTGTTTTTTCCCGGAGCTTTAGCTCTCGACGGCCAACCTTTAGTAAACATAATAACTCGTCCGTTAGGCGACCAACAAGGACTTTCGACTAAATATCCGCTTGTTATTATCCTTTCACTATTCTCATCATCTTGGGGACATGCTTTCATAATTCCGATATTAAAAGTTTTTCCTCCGTCTCCTCTAGTAATCTTAGTAAATGCTATATAGTCTCCTCTAGGCGACCAGCTAGGAGCTGCGTAAGAACCACCGCCAAAACTAATACGCTGAACGTCACTTCCGTCTGAATTCATGATATATAATTGAGGCACACCGTTTCTATCGGAATTATATACAATTTTTTTACCATCCGGTGAATAGCTAGGAGAGGTATTAATACCGAATCCGTCAGTTAATTTATGAAGCCGTTTAGTAGCAAGGTCGATTTCATAAATATGCGTCGAGCCGTTTTGAGCTATCGACATTACAGCTTTTCTACCATCCGGTGAGAATCTAGGAGCAAACGATATACCGGGAAAATCACCTACCACACTTTCTTTACCTGTTTTTAAATCTTTTTCATAAACGAGTGCTCTTCTTTTAGTAGCATATGAAACGTAAAAAATCTTATCCGCCGAACGAGCAAATCTTGGGGTTAAGACTAGTGACTTTCCATTGGTAAGGTATTTATTATTAGCCCCGTCATAATCCATCAAAGCAATTCTTTTTATTTTCGGTAAAGAGTTGCTTTCTGATACATACACTATTTTAGTGTCAAAATAACCGGCATCACCGGTAATTTTTTCATAAATTTTATCGGCAATTTTATGTGCTGCTCTTCTCCATAGATTTTCCGGTACTTCAAGAATTTCACCGGCAAGCTGTTTTTCAAGCAACGTATCCCATAATATAAAGCTAATTTTAAATTTACCACTTTCTAGTTTTTTAACTTCACCGTTTACTAAAAGACTAGCATTAATTTGACGCCATGCAGCAAAAAGCGGCTTATATTCTATTCCTGTCTTCTCTTCTATAAAAGAGGCAGCAGAAATAGGACGGAATAACCCCGAAAGCTTTAAATCATTAGAGATAACTTTAACCATATCGTGACCTAATACATCAGCGGCAGAATTATCGGCATTAAATTTATTGACCGCTATAGGTGTCGGGTCAGCTCGCCCATGCTCAATGTTTATTGTTTCAAGTGCATAGCTGGCAAAGCTAAATAATAGTGATAGTATAAAATATATAATATTTCGCACTTAAAATACTCCTTTTTATCAAATTCCGTTATAGTTGTTGTATGTCATTCCTGCGAAAGCGGGAATGACATACATTACCCAAAAATCTTCATCAGTTCTTCCCATTCTCTCTTAGTCATATCACTAGTTTCATGGGTAACTTTTTCACCGTTTATCATTCTTTTAATTACATCCAAACCTTTACGTGAAATATTTGCTCCCTGCAAACGATATTCTTCAAAAGCTTCGTAAACAAAAGGAACCCAAGCTTTGACTATCTCAAGCATCTTTTCAGCATAAACTCTAATTTCATATTGAGCGTGAGGGTCGGCTCGCAATCTTAAAAAATGAAGTAAATTATGTAAATTAATCTTCCAATACCATTCCGTATAATAATTTAAAGTTAAATTCATACGAGCAAGCTCTCTTGCTATCCCTGTGGCGTTCTCATCTATAATATTACCCTCTTCATCGGCATTCATCAGTTCCTTATAATGCCCGTAGCACTGTCTAGCATCTTCCTCTAAAATTGCAAGGACCTTCTCAGCCACTTCTTTCGGTAAGCTATCCCCTTCCCTACATTGTTTATTTACGGCAGATTGGGAAGCAATATTTGCTGGTTCAGGTAGATAAAATTCATTACCTAAAATAGAATACCTTGCCGAATATTCGTTAACGCTAGCTGTTCTATGCCTAATCCATTGCCTTGCAATAAATATCGGTAGTTTAATATGGAACTTGATATCACACATCTCAAAAGGAGTGGTATGATAATGACGAAGCAAGTAGTTTATCAGCCCTTTATCTTGGTTTAATTGCTTCGTACCCTTACCGTAAGAAACACGAGCTGCTTGTACTATAGCACTATCATCCCCCATATAGTCGATAACTCTAATAAAGCCGTAATCTAATACTTTTATAGGCTCATATAAGATTTCTTCAAGTGCCGGGACTGTTACTCTTTTTGTAGTGTTGTGCATTCTATTTATCCTTTATGTTTTTCTTTAAATTAACCTTTCCGATGTCATTCCTGCGAAAGCAGGAATCCAGCGTAAAGCGAGATAAATCGAGCTTTTAAAAAGCTTTAAAGTATTGGATTGGATTCCCGCTTTCGCGGGAATGACATCGATCCTTCAGTTGACACCCATACACTTCTGCAGGAATGACATAAAGTTATGGCAAATAACTATATAAATTCTTACCGTTTCTTTTTAGCCATAATTTTGCCGGTTGGTATTCGGGATATATATCCTCTCAACTAGCTCCCAAAAATTTTTACTATGGTTCATTTCTTTTAAATGTACCATTTCATGAGTGACTAAATATTTCAGTACTTCAAAGGGGGCAAAAACTACCCGCCAATTAAAAACAAGATTCCCTTTTTTGCTACAACAACTCCCCCAACGGCTAACATTTTCCATTATTCTCATATTGGAATAAGTCAAATTATGTTTTTTAGATATATTCTCTACTATTATTTTTATTTCTGCTAATAATTTCTTTTTAAGGAATACTTCTATACTAAGTTTTTTTAGTACCTGACTACATACAACACACTTCTAACGTAGAATCATTTAATTTTATCTGATTTTTAGACGAATCAATATGTATTATTTCATAAGTCATAAGATTTACCCAAAATAGAAATCTTATCTTCATCTTTTGGTATCGCAGTGACATTACGACGTAATTTTTGCCTAACCCAATATTCTTTACTTAACAAAAAATTATGACCTTTTTCGGCTTTTACCTTAAGAGGTAATACAAGCTCTGCACCTTTAGACGTAATACGGATGGCTATATTTTTAGCTTTGCTACTCCTTCTTACTATAACATTTTGAGGTTCACCATATTTGGTAAGAGTAATAAAATCTTCCATTTAAAATTCTATATACCTATTAGGATCAACTGCTATTTTATTTTTACGCATAGCAAAATATAATTTATGTTCTACATGTCCGATAACACTATTTCTAGCAATTTTATCACCTTTTTTCAGTAATAAATCATCTAAACTCGCATATGCTACTTCTAGATCGTCTTTATCTAATTTAACTATTACTAAATTACCGAATTGCTTATTATAACCTGAATATATTACCGTTCCTGCAGCTATCGATTTAACTTCACTATATTCTTTAGCTGCAATATCTATCCCTTTACTTTTACCGGCTTTAAACTCGGTAATAATTACCCCATTTAACGGTTTTACAAAGTTTAATTGTTCTATCGCTTCTTCATCTTCGTCTTCATTCCGAAACATAGGAATCTCAATATCATCATTATCCTCTTCTATAATTTTTGCCTTTGGCTCTTCGAGTCTACCGCTAACTTTTTCTGACGCGGGATTGTCTTCCATAGTTCTTTGAACTATCATGCCCTCATCGTGATCTAGTGCGGTAGAATTATTATTTGCAGTAACATCTCCTACTTTATACTCAATTGGAGCCGGTGGCTGATCAACACAAGCAACTAAACAAAAACATATAACGATACTAAGTACAACAGGATATTTCATATATTTAACAAAACTATTATTTACATTAGAAAACAAATCTTACATAGTATATAATTTTTATCATTATTTTCCATCAAAAAATTAACTATGAAAACTTATAATATTGTCATAGCTAGTGATCATTCAGGTTATGAGCTTAAGTCTGAAATTATCAATTATTTAGAGCAGAAATCTCTAAAGATTTATGACTGCGGAACAAATAATACACAAACCGTTGATTATCCTGATTATGCTAAGAAAGTAGTAGATATTATTATTGAAAAATCAGCACCTATCGGTATTTTAATTAGTGATACGGGGATTGGTATGTCTATAGCCGCGAATCGTAGCTCGGAAATAAGAGCCGCTTTGTGCAACGATATATTAACTGCCGAAAATGCTAAAGCTCATAATGACGCTAATATCTTGATACTCGGAGCAAAAACCATAGGCCAAAAAATAGTATTTGATATTATAGATAAGTTTTTAACTACCCAATTTGAAGGCGGCAGACATAGCACCCGCCTATCAAAGATAAAATAGTTGTATAAACTGTTAAACATTGTTATGATCCGTCATTGCGAGGAGAGGCAAAGCCTCGACGTGGCAATCTCAGGCATTTTGCACTATTTCATAAGATTGCCACGCTCTCCCCTATGGTCGCTCGCAATGACGATTCGGTATCCATGCAATAAAGCCACACTATAATATAAATTATGCTGCTTAATATGAATCTTCAAGAGTTGAAACAAAAATATAATTACGATGTTGCAACGAAAATGATGCAGCAATATCTAGACATTAAATTTGCTCATTTAGATTGTTTACTACTATTTAGAATGGGTGATTTTTATGAAATGTTCTATGAAGATGCAATTCTAGCAAGCAATGTACTGGGCATTGCTTTAACAAAGCGCGGCAAAAACGGCGAAGAAGAAATTGCGATGTGCGGAGTACCTTATCATGCCCTTGAGAATTATTTAACTAAGTTAATTGAAGAAAATTATAAGGTTGCTATTTGTGATCAACTAGAAACACCTGAAGAAGCAAAGAATAGAGGCGGTTATAAAGCGGTAGTTACTAGGGATGTTACACGTATTATAACTCCGGGAACTATAATTGAAGAAAATTTAATTGCTTCAGCCGAACCTAATTATTTAGCAAGTCTCGTAATACCGAAAAATAAAGAAACAGCTAGCCTTTGTTATGTTGATCTTTCTACTTCCGAAATTGTTGTAGTTAATGTACCGGAAACAGAAATTCTTAATGAGCTGGCTCGTTTAAAACCTCGTGAAATTCTGCTTAGCGAAAATCTGAGATCTTCTAATCTTGCGGATAGTATTTTCAAACAATTAAATTTTCGTATTACCTATCAAGTTGATAGTTTTTTTGCGATTAATAAATGCGAAAAAATCATTTTAGATTTTTATAAAATGAAAGATATTAAAGGAATCGGCGAGATATCTAGTAGTCAAATTTGTGCCATAGGTAGCGTTTTAGAATATTTATCGTTAACGCAAAAACAAAATATTCCTCATTTGCCAATCCCTAGAATTATCAATTTTCATAGCTATATGACTATTGATTTCTCTACTAGACGCAACCTTGAAATTGTAACAAACTCACAAGGCGGCTCGCAAGGAAGTTTATTAAGCACCCTTAATCATACGGTTACTAAACAAGGCGGACGTTTACTATATAATTTTCTTTCAAGTCCTTTAACCAACATTGCTAAAATAAATCATCGTTTAAATATTACCGAGTTCTTTTATTCCAACTTAGAAATAGTAAAAAAAATTAGAGAACTTCTAAAAAAAACTAGTGATATAGAACGCTGCTTAACACGTATTACGATGAACAGAAGTTCAGGTCGTGATTTACTTAGCATTAAATATACTTTAGAAACGGCAACGATTATTAAAGGAGTATTCTGTGACGCTTACGGTGTTAATTTACCTGATTTTATCGAAAAAATTATTAAACCTCTATCAGGCGATGCAGAATTATATAATTTAATAGACGAAACAATACGAGAAGATGCACCGAATAATTTAAATGACGGAGGTATAATAAAACATGAATATCATCCGAAAGTAGCCCAATTACATGATTTAATTAATAACGGAAAATTACATATTGACAAGCTAAAAGATCAATATCGCAAAGAAACGGGAATAGACAGTTTAAAAATATCTCATAATAATGTTATAGGGCTTTTTATCGATATCACCGCTAAAAATGTTAATAAAATCCTTGATCCCAAATTTATTCACCGTCAAACAACGGTTAATCATGTTCGTTATACTACTGCTGAACTACAAAAGCTTGAAAGTGAGTTAGTCAACGCTAAAACCTTAGTAATAAGCTTAGAAAAAGCATTATATGCGGATATTTGTAGCCAAGTAATCGAAAAAGCTTCCTATTTACGAATGCTTGCAAGCTCCTTAAACGGGCTTGACGTATTTTGTAATTTTGCTTACATCGCTGATGAATATGATTATGTTAAGCCTGAGTTTACCGATGCTTTAAGCTTTGATATCGTTAAAGGACGGCATCCTGTAGTAGAGAAAGCACTACAACGAGAAAGCAAAAGCTTTGTATATAATGATTGTCATTTATCGGAGCTTGAGCGTATTTGGTTAATTACCGGTCCTAATATGGCAGGTAAAAGTACTTTTTTACGTCAAAACGCCATTATTGCAATCATTGCTCAAATAGGTTCGTTTGTGCCGGCAAAAAGTGCTAAAATAGGGGTAGTCGACAAAATATTTAGCCGAATAGGTGCTGCCGATGACTTAATTAAGGGACAATCGACCTTTATGGCAGAGATGCTTGAAACCTCGGCAATTCTTGCTCAATCTACAAAAAACTCACTAATCATACTTGATGAGGTAGGTAGAGGCACATCCACTTATGACGGGGTATCTATAGCATGGTCGGTGCTTGAATATATTCATGATAAGCTGAAATGTCGCTGTTTATTTGCAACGCACTATCATGAGCTAACCGTTATGAGTAATTTCCTGCCGGCTTTGCAAAATTATACTATTGCTATTGAGGAGTCAGGTAAAGATATTCTATTTTTACATAATATTATATCAGGTGCTGCCGATAGGTCTTACGGTCTTCATGTTGCGGCTCTTGCCGGTCTTCCTGCGAGTGTTATAAACAGAGCTAAGCAGATTCTGCTTAAATTTGAAAAAACTTCTACAGGTAAAGGAAAAAATATTTTATCAATGGAATCAAATAATTTGAGTTTGTTTAATCTTGAACCTAATAAAACTACTATAAGCAGCAAATTAGATGAAAAATTCAGCACTATCGATCCTGATAAACTATCCCCTAAAGAAGCACTTGAGTTAATTTATGAGTTAAAGAAGTGGGTTTGATGCGAGTTTGGCAGTGCCTGCGTGGATCAGTTTTTTCATCATTGCGAGGAAAAACTGCAAGTTTTGACGAAGCAATCTCAGGAGTTTGTTATTATTTCATGAGATTGCCACGCAGCCTACGGCTGCTCGCAATGACGATCTAGTATCTATGCAACCTTGCCTCCCTTTCCAACCAATATTTACTACAGGCGAAAAAATTAGGATTAGCGAAACTTTCTTTACCGTAAGTAATTTCTTGTCCATGCGTATCTAAAATATTACCACCACCGGCTTTAATTAAAGCATGACCTGCCGCTATGTCCCATTCCATAGTTTGACCGAATTTTGGATATATATCAGCTGCTCCTTCAGCAATTAAGCATAGTTTAATTGAACTGCCTATTGCATTTATTTGACCGAATGAATACTTACTTAAAAATTCTTTAGTAGCTTTATTTGAATTATAAAAACCTATTACCGCATTAAACTCTTCATGTTTAGGTTCATGATTAACAAATATTTCTTTAGAATTCTGTTCGATTTTTAACCGACCGTTTACATCGGTATAATATAGCTTTGCTGTTTCAGGGTGATATATCAAGCCGATGGTTGGAAAACCGTTTTCAATAAGCCCTATATTGACCGTATATGTACTTTTACCGTTTACATAGCTCCATGTCCCATCAATAGGATCGATTAACCAAAAAGTATCACTGCTGAATATAGGTAGCGGCTGCTCTTCACATACTATAGCTATTTGAGAGGTTAAGGTTTGTAGAGTTTGATAAATTATTTTACTAATTTCCTTATCAGCATTAGTGACTACTGACCCATCTGATTTAATATCAGTCAATATTCCTGCCTTTTTTATATCTAGTGCAATCTTGCCGGTATTAATAATTAAATCTTTTAAAGCATTAATTAAATTGTTATTCATAATTATTTATTTAACATCTTTGCAGCTGTATCATCTTCTAACCACTGACCGGTATTTAAAAACGTAGATTGCTGCAACTCAGCGATTTGATGATCAGGTGACCCCGGTAACATTTGCCACCCCAAATATTCAATTCCATAATATCCTATATCAACCATACTTAAATAAGAGTCCATATTTTCTAAATCTTTTTTATTATTTGCAAAAATTACTATTTTTTTAGGTTGTTTCGGTATAATGTTTAAGAACTCTATAAGAGCTTTTACTCTATTTATATTACCGGTAAATATTATACCTAAATAAAAAATAGGGGCTTCAGCATCGCTTGGATTAAATCTAAATACATCTTTATCATTAACTTTATTAGTAAAATTAATATTGAGTCCGTAAAGTAAGGTATATAACCATCCTTCATAATTTTCAATTAAATTACATGGGGCCGTTATTTCCTGAAGACCTAAAACCGTTGCACCTTGCTGTTTCATCTTATTAATTAAATCTACCCATTTAGATTCAACAAGCATCATTTGACGCTGCACTATCAATTTTGCAATAGTTTTATTAACTGATGCGTTATACGCTGCAAGACTATATAAATATTTAGTAAAATTTATATAAGAATTATCCTGATATCGAAATAATTTGGATTTCGGTGTTATGATAGTATTATCTATATTTATAAGTACCAGCGTATCTGCATCTATCTTCGGTAATAAGTTTTTCATTGTTACTGAATCTACGGAGTAAGTAGGAATAATTTGACCGTAGCCCGCATACGAAGTAACTAAGCAAAGTAAACTCAATAAAACTTTATTTATTCGTGTCATAAGGATTTTTACCTTTTGCATTATTATTCTTTAAAGGTGGATTATTTCTTTTTAGCTTATTTATTTGAGATATTAAATCATTAATCAGCTTAGTATAATATGCAACATCTTTATTTTTCAGAGTATTTTTATTATTATAATGATAACCAATAAATAATATATTAGAACTATAGCTATTAAATTGCAATTCCATTGAGCTTAACAATTCTATGTTACTACTAATCATTATAAAGCATTTCGGTATAAAATTCATTTGAACAAGGAAATTGAGCATCACTTCCGCTTCCGATATATTATTACTCGTCAATATACCCTTATAAAATACCGGATAAGTATTAGCAAAACTGTCTAAATTATTAAAAATAATATAATTATTGTTTGGAAAACTATTTGAAAAATCAATATCGAAATTTTTCTTTAAATAATCGGCAAACCATATCTCAAATTTAGGAATATTATTAAAATTACCGGTAAACCCATCATTTACTGCTATTATGGGGATTTTACTATTACTCATTTCATTTACAAAATTTGGGAAATCAGATTCTTGTAATTCTTTCTTATAACTATCATTAGTTAAAATCAATTGCTTTATATAAATAGCTTTTGAATTTTTATTAATATTATGTAAAAGAGGAATTAGTGTAAGATAAATGTCTTTATCAAGCTGTTCAACGATAGGCACTAAAGACTTAAACAAAAATTCATCTAGAACCGTTACTACTAATAAATCCTGAGGTACATAATTTTTATTATAATTTTCTTTAAAATCTTGTTTTATTTTATTTAAACTATCCACTTCTATAATTTCTGCACGAGCTATAGAAGCAATAAATAATATTAGAATAAATATATATTTTTTAAACATTTATGATTTCCATTTTTTAAAGTCAGCATGTCACCCTGTGATTTTCTATGTCATTCCTGCGAAAGCAGGAATCTAGGAAAACATATAAAAAAACAAGCCTTTATATGTTTATTTTGTCAAACATGTACCAATAATTATTAAGGTTATTTTTTCTGGATTCCTGCTTTCGCAGGAATGACATATATTAGTGTTACCACATCATACTGCTAATATCAATCCATATTAAATTATAATGTGGTAAATATGTTTGAAAGTTTTTTTAGTTCGCTTGGCGGTACTGTTGGAAATACATTTGGCGGCGGCATATTTTCAAGCGTGGGAAGATTTGTCGGCAAAATGCTTGGTGAGTATTTAGATCAACTAAATCACGAACCGATAGAATATGACAATATTAAAAATTTCAAAGAAAGTTTTCAATATGTCACAGCTAATTACAGTGAACCTATACCGCTAATTTTCGGTACTGCAAGAGTTAACGGAAAAATAATTTAGGCAAATCAAAATAAGCAACTAAAATTGTTATGTTCTATAACAAGTGCCGTAGCAAGAGCCGGTAGTAAATAAATCTCTTTAGGGTACGAGTCTAGAGCTGATAAAATATAACTATTACCGAATAATAATTTGCTTGCAATTAGCTCACTAACAAAATCCGCTCCGGCTTTTTTGGGATTCGGTTTTTTTAGTAAATAATGCACCGGATGGTCTAATATTACTTCTCCGGTTTTACTTTTAAGCACTTCCCACGGAACATGTCCCGTCGATTGTGCAATTAAATTAATACATCTATATACTATAACATTTTCTCGATAAGCTTCTATGCCGACTCTGACTCTTTTTAAATTACCATATGCAATGTCGTTTAGTTCAATAAAATTTTGTGATTTGGTAGTACCATTCTTCCAAAACTTTTTCCAATAATTTTTTATCATATATCCTAATATATTTGTTGTTTTCAGGATTATATAATAATGATTTGGGAGGTAGACTAAGAGAGAGCTTAATAAGATGTTAATGTTCGTTAATGTAATTAAAATTATTTCTTTACAAATAGAAAGATATACTATTTATTATAAAACATATTACCATGAAATATAGCAACTTGATAGGATATAAAACATGTCTTTACCATCTGAATATTATTCACAATGACCCACAACAGCTTTGAATAAGCTAATAAAAAATTTTATAAAAACTAAAAAATATGACGCAATAAAATCAATTTTAGCATCTAAGAACAGCTATAATTTGTTAGGATTACATCATGCCATTACGTCATTTGATCTAGAAGCATATAAACTTATTATTATTTCTTATGCTAACCCTAGCCACTTTACTTCTGCTAAATACAATAGATAGATATATATATAACATCGATGATACATCTATGCTTGATTTAGCAGCCTTGATGTAGCAACATTTATAAATTTTGATACTATACAATATAGAGATACAAAAAGCAGCATGTTGCAAGAGTTGATTAAGTTTAAGAAGAGAGCGATTGAGGAGCAAAATAACAATGCAATTAGTGAACTTAAAAAGAAGGATTTAAATTAAAAAATTAGCTAGTTATTGAAGTTTTCAAGAGTTTAAAAGCTTTATCGAAGATAATAAAATTGAGATAAATATTGAAGAACTTAATATTGCAACATTTAAAATAGAAAAATTATCACCGATTGCAGAAGTAATTTATAGCGAAAACTCTGATATTACTATTTTAATGACAAGGACTTACAATGTAAGAGATTTAAATGACAATATAATTCTTCATAACTATACAAAGCTTTTGCAATGGGGACCTACAAATAAGTTATTAGCCTATATAGCGATAGCGGCTAATATTAAAGTGCAACAAGATAGCCTAAAAATAATATTTGATAATAAATCATTTTCTCATTACGATTGAGACAATAACCTAATATGTATAAATAGGCGAAGAAAAATTAAATTTAGAATCAATAATAGCACATGAATTTGGACATTATGCAATAGAGAAAATTTTTTGCAATGCAAGTATCCCACTAAATAATAGTTTTCAAATTTTGAAAGCAGATTTCATAAAAAATGCACCATATCAAAATGATGATAAAATATTTTTGCCTAAAAATTTTGAAAGCTTAAAGCGCTTAATTAATAGTTCATATGAATATAGTAGAGCGGCAAAACCAATACTTGATTTAACGGCAAATTTAATATTAACACCAGAGGAAAGAAATGAAATTAGTAGTAAATATAACGATAAAGAATTGATTAAACATTTAAAAAACGAGACTATATTACCTATATTTTACTTTAATAATTATAGACCGGAAAAAGCAGATACAAGAGAATTAGAGGAAGTTATAAAAACTAATTCTCATGCCTATATTATGACCAATTTAATTATTAATTTACTCAAATTACCTTGTGTACAAGAACAGGATTATCATGCATTATTTGCAACTGATCAAAAAGTGCAATTGCAATGTATATTAACCAAGATTCTACCGCAAATAATAAAAGATAAAGATCTTACTAGCGAGCAAGTTTACTACTTAGAAAGAATTGGAGATCTTATACACAGAGAATCAGATGATAGAGCTGCAGAGTTCATAGTTAGGTATCTAGAAATTAGTATAGATAATTTATTGCATCCCATCGAAGATTCACGTATTATTAATGCAATTCAACCGCTAGCAGATTTTTGGGAGGAACACATAGTTCCTAAAATGGAATCTACTATTATAGGATGTACAAAGGAATAGAATTGTGACACATTTGATGGAGCGTAATTAATTTAGCTATTGTTGTGTGGCACTTTTTATGTCATTCCTGCGAAAGCAGGAATCCAGCACTTTAAAGCTTTTTAAAGATTTTACTTTAAAAAAGTGAAACAATATAATAAAAAAATCTTTGCAATCAAGATTTTTGTAGCCTGGATCCCTGCTTTCGCAGGGATGACATCACTGGCTTTTCGAAACTATCCGGTACCATAACAAAAAAACCCTAATCACTAAAATTATACCTAATATTTTTTCTAGCAGAGCTTATATCTTTTAAACGTTCACAAACCTTTTCAAAGACTTGTTTAGGCAAGATATTTGAAGCATTAATTTGTAAAAATTTATCGTCTTTTAATTTAATCGAAAAAGAAGGCTCTTGAAATTCCGGCCCATCAATTTCTCTAGCAATTTTTATATAATAACCGATTATATGACTGTTGTAATAATCACTTTTACTAATCATTTTCTTAGCTATTTTATTAATCTGCATGTCAGTTTTAGCAGTATAAGTAACCGTAAGGGCAATACCTAGCATAAGACGCTGTCTATGACTAAAAGGAATATCTGAAGATAATATAAATTCCGAAACAAAATTTGCTCTGAGCGTTTTATCAATATTTTTATTATATTGTGCTAGCATTATAGCGAGTTCAATAATAATAAGAGTCGTGGCATCGGAATTAATTAAAAGATATTGTACTGCTTCAATATATTTTTCAATTTTACATATATTTCTATCAAATTTTACTAATCTCTTCACCCTCTCATAAATAATATCTTTTGCTGTTTCATGAGACGGCAACGAGTCAAATCTTACTCCTTCTTTTAAACCGTAATTTGAGATAATAATTTTTTCCGGTGAAAATACCTTAATCATTGCTTTTATTACTAAAACTGCATTATAATTTATGGCTTTCTGCTCGTAATAACTCAGCTTTAATTTATCGATTTGTGATAATTTCTCTAAATATAACTCAAACTCTACACGATTTATTTCAAAATTATGTAAATTTTTAAGGGGATAATTTATAGACTCCATGTATATACGGCTCATTAGACGTAATGCACCGCCAATTAAATATAAATTAGGATAATGTGCAGCTCCAAATTCTTCCTCTAGCATTTTAGTAATCAACCCGACATCACTAAAATTGCTACTAGCAATAATTTTTGTACCAAGCGGCAATGATTTTAATTTACCGACTTTTTTATTTCCAATCTGTGCAAGCTCAAGACTTCCACCTCCAAGATCGGCTACAATACCGCAAGCATCACTAATACCGGAAATTAATCCGGCAGCAGTTAAATAAGCTTCACGTTCACCTGAGATAATTTCAATATCAATATTGAATCTCTTTTTAATTATAGCTTTGAATTCATCTGCTTTAGGATGCCCCCTAAGTATAGCTGTTGCAACACATCTAATATTAGTAACGGACAGTTTGGTAAAAATATGAATAAGATATTGTAGAGATAAATATGTTTGATGTTTTACGTCTAAATTATCTAAATTAAGTAAATTTGTAAGATAATTTCTAAATTTATAATTAAAAATTTCCGGCGCTCCAAGCTCATCACTTTCATAAACTACAGCTCTTAAAGCATTTGAACCGATATCAATAATAGCTGAACGCATTTTTGGATCTTACTCATTGTTTTCCGGAACAGTTATTGTTTCGGTCTCTTCAGAAGACTCATTATTATTTGCCCTAGGGTCAAAAGGTACTTGAGTAGGTACAAAAGTCGGCGGTAATAATCTACTAGTAAAAAACTTATCTTCGTAATACTTAATTTTACGAGATTTTATAGGCGGAAAGGATTCTATTAAAACAATTTGCTCATCTCTCGGTAACTGTATTACTTCTTGAGGTAAAAGTAAAGCTCTTTGAACCTGAGAAACGTTTTGGGTTCTAGTAGAAATATTAAGATCAAAAAATAAAGGTTTACTAAATGATCTTTGTTCTACCGTCTTATTACCGACAAGCTGCGATATTAAATTTGCCGTTTCATAGTTATTAGCGGCAAAAGTAATACGATATGTTGCATTAGATAAGAAAGAATTCATCCCTGCATCTTCATATGTTCCTTTTAACTGCTGCGTATCTTGAATAATTAAAAATAAACGAACTCTATAACCTCTAAAATAAGCTATACCGGCTTTAAAAGTATCCATCTTCCCAAGCGTCGGGAACTCGTCAAGTAAGAACATTACTCCATACGGCTCTTCCTTTAAATCCGGCATTTTGCGGCTTAAAAATTCTGTCGCCTGCTGATAAAACACCTGCATTAATTTTTGTAAACGCTGTATATTATCGGGTGTTAACCCTACATATACGGTTGTTTTTACTTTTTTAAATTCTTGTATATTGAAATCAGAAGATGCTGTAGCTGAATCAATAAGTGGATTTGCCCATAATTCAAGCGATGAGTTCATTGTAGATATTACGCCGGAACGCTCTTTATCGGCTTTTTGCAAAAATGCAGCAATATTCATATATGCAACAGGATGTATTACACCACCAAGCGTATCGAGTACGACCGCTAGATTATAAACTACGTCGTCACTCCTCATAGTACGCACTACTTCACCGAAAGATTTAGTTTTAGTAGGATCGGCTATTAAATATAGAGTTACGCCTAAAAATAAGCTTCGTGCCTCATTATTCCAAAAATCCTTTTCCGGCATTATAAGATTTGAAATTTTTTGAACGTCATCAACCATTTGACCAGGTTTGGTACTAACCCAATCAATCGGATTATAACAATGAGTAACACCATCAGGATTAGAAGGCTCCCATACAAAAACTTTCTGCCCTTGCTTCTCACGCCAACCACTTGTCAACCCGTGATTTTCGAGCTTTATGTCATGCACTACTACCGAATCACTCCAAAATAACAAGTTAGGTATCACAAACCCTACACCTTTACCTGAACCGGTAGGAGCAAATAATAAAGCATGCTGGAACCCGTCTGCAACAAAATATCCACCGGCATCCACACCGATCAGCATACCTTTCTTAGATCTAAGACCTGCAGCCTCTATATCTGACGGATTAGCCCAGCTTGCATCTCCATATACTTTTTCATCTTGTTTGAAAAATTGTAATGATTTTATTCTTTCAAAATTTTTAATGTAAAATATTATAACAATAATAGCTGGACCGAGAAGAGAGGCAAGTAGCTTCAATTTTAAATAATTATAGTCGGCAATTTTTAACTGCCCCCAAACATTAATAAGCCAGTACGCCCACTTATAAGCAATATTTATAGCATTTATATCTACACCTAAAGCTCCAACCTCATTAGTAAAAATTGTAACAAATGCACCGCTTATCCAAATGGTACAAAAAATAACAACCGGATGAATTATAGCATGACCGAATATATTTCTAGTAACTTTAAGTATCTTATGCCATTCCATGAATTGATATTCCTAGTTTATTATTCCTAGTTTATTCTTATATATTAGTTTTTGCGTGGAGTAATTTTTACGTCATTGCGAGCGACTAAAAGGAGCGTGACAATCTCAGGATTGTGGCCTGAGATTGCTTCGTCAATTACTTCGTAATGTCCTCGCAATGACGTTTTTAAACCATCCCCTCAACGTTCTTGTTCTTCTTATAATATACTTCCGAAACATATCTTTTCCCGCCGCTACCGCGTTTTAACTGCACAACAATATCTACAACGGTTAAAATATACTTCTTTACTTCTTCAGGCGGCATACCAAGATCTGCTTGCATAACCATAAGCTTTAACTGCTCAATAGCCATAGCGGGACTATCAGCATGCAGTGTTGATATTGAACCGGGGTGACCTGTATTAATAGCACGCAAAAAACTAAAAGCTTCCTTACCTCGAAGCTCACCTACTATAATCCTATCTGGTCTTAAACGCAAACAGGCCTCTATTAAATCTTGAGTAGTAACATTTGCACGCCCTTGTCCTCCTTTGGAAGCCAGTAAATGCACTCTGTTAGGATGGCTTGATAGCACAACCTCACGAGCATCTTCTACAGTAATTAATCTTTCTATTGCAGGTATTTCAGTAAGTGCCGCATTAGTAAAAGTAGTTTTACCGGTTG
Source organism: Rickettsia massiliae MTU5 (assembly GCF_000016625.1). Lineage (NCBI taxonomy): Bacteria > Pseudomonadati > Pseudomonadota > Alphaproteobacteria > Rickettsiales > Rickettsiaceae > Rickettsia > Rickettsia massiliae. The sequence goes on along the minus strand of NC_009900.1, from coordinate 403,943 downwards.
AAGTACCGCCGCTAATTATGATATTTTTCTTTGAAACAACTGCATGTCTAATAAATTCTTTAATCTTTTTTTCAGCTAAGAAATTATTTAAAATTACTGCATCTTCATCTACTAAACTCTCTGTTGCAGTATCATCAAATGCCCCCATTTTAGCATATTCATCTAAAGTTAGAGTCATACCGCTAGGCTTTCTTATAGCATAAATGATTTGTCCTATCTCACAAGCAGGAGGAAATACTATTTGAACACGGTAGCCATTCGGTAAAGTTGCCGAAAGAAGCGGTTTTTCTTCTGAAATCATCTGTTCGGTAGATTGAGCGACTAAACGCCCTAATGCAAGTAGATGTTCGCTATCCAGTTCCGGTATTTGCTGAGAATATATATCGCCTTTTTTTTCAACCCATACTTCTCCGGGCTTATTAACCATAATTTCGTTAATACCGCCTTCAGCAAATAAATTTTTAAAAGGAAGTAAAAACGTCTCTAAGGCTGCAAATTCTTCATTCATTTCATTACCTTCGATTTTAATAAAATGGCTTTTGGGAATTTATAATCCTTATTAACGTATATTCTAACCGGCGTACCTTGATTAACCGTTGTCGTCGGCTTAAACTGCTGCTGAGTTATCATATTTTGTACAACATTCGTCACATCCGTAAAAGCTTGAGTAGAAGCTTTTTGTGCTTGCGTCGGAGTTGATGCTATAGAGGTAGTAGTAAGCAAACTTGAAGCTGCCGTATTAACTGCCTGTACTAAGGTTTGAAGTCTCTGCTCAGCAGTATTCGCTGAAGAAGCAGTTTGTGCGGTTGTACATGCTTGAGTCATAGTAGTATAAGCAGTCGAAGTTTTATCGGTAATAGCAGCAAGTATATTAGTACAAATTGTAACTATCCTAGTATTTGCATCCATAGCGGTATTAGACGCAATAGTTTGAGCAGTATTTAACAATTGTGTTGCCGTAGCACTATTGGTAGCCGCTGCCTGAGAATCTATAGGAGGCGGCACTAACTTATCAAGGACTTTAGCAAGCCCTATATTAAAGCCGGATTGTAATACGGCATTTGCAAATTGTTCTTTATATTTATTATCAACTCTTCCTTGCAATCCCGGTCTACCTAAATTATCAACTGCAGGTGAGTCGAATTCTATAGTATAACCGTTAGTTAAATCGATTCTATCCCATATTATAGAAACTCTACCGTAACTATCTGACGAAGTTGAGGTTGCATATTTACCGAATACTTTTGACCCTTTCGGTATCAATATAACTTTATCTTTCTCAGAAAATACGTCTCTACTAATAATGGCTCTTATTTCACCGCCGAGATCACTATTTATTGCCGTCTCAAGGACTGCATCAATTAATTTACCGCGTCCGAGAACCAAAGACATATCACCGCGATCTTTAAAGGTTGCTTCTGCCGTAATCTGTTCCGGTGTTTTTTTAGGCTCTACACTACCAATTAACACTATAGCTGATTTTCTTTTTGCTTCACGACGTTGCTTCTCTGCATCGCTCTCAACTAACGTTCCTGAAGTCGAAGGCAACGAAACCGGCGGCAATGGAAACGTTTTGTCTTTATTCTCTTCTACAGGAGTAGTAGGAGGTAAGACCGGTGGAACTTTTACTACCGGAGGCGGTGGAGGCGCGGTGGGCGTCTCAAGCTTAGGCGGATCAGGTAACTTTGGAATCTCCGGGATATTATCATCAACCTCCATAACAGGTTTTACAATATTACTCGGTATCTGAGTCTCCGGTATTTCTTCTTTTTCAGTACCGAAAAAAAGAGTATAAAAAATATATATAAAAATACCACAAATTACAACTACTATCGCAATACTCTTATTAAAGCTAACCGAAATTTTTGATAATTCTCTTTGTACTTCAGGAGAATCTGCTCCTGATAAAGAACCGGTATTATGATTGTTATTTTGCTCTTCAGCCATATCTAAATTATATTAGTTAAAGTGTTTTTATTGTCATTGTTGCGTGGATCGGTTTTTCCGTCATTGCGAGGAAATCGCAGAGCAATTGTACGTCCGCAATCTCAGGAGTTTGTATTATTTCATGAGATTGCCACACAGCCTACGGCTGCTTGCAATGACGTATCTACGCAGAAATGACATCGATTAAAATCTTGCCATGTAATTACTATTTTTCTTAGGGTAGTAAAATTTAATTACATATACTAAATCCCTTTCGTTACCCATCATAAGTTCCGTAGAAGCGATATCAAATTCATATATTCTTTTATTAGTTATAATAGTCATATTTGTACGAATATCTTTTTCAAGAGGCTTAATAAATAATCTATTTGCCAAAGGAGTTATTTTCCAAGCATAAGCATCCCCAAGAATTATATTTTGGATTTCTTCGTTTTTAGCAAATTCTATATGCGATTGAAAGCCAAAATGCAAAACTAATAAATAAACTTCATTTGGATTATATATATAAGTTTTTATCCTATTATCTTTAGTTATAGATAAATCATCTACATAATTATTACTACTATTACATGTATCATCTACAAGTGGACATTCTCGTTGTACTGTAAAACCGCTTAATAATATAAAAACTAAAAAATAAAATCTAACTATTGTCATCGTCTACCCTATATCCGTTAACTTGAAACCCTACCGGATTTACATCAAGTTCTGAATCTGTTAATTGCATAGGCACATAAGCATAACTTACTACCGCTATTTTATTATAAACTAATTGGTTTCCTGATGTTTCATTTACGGAAAATCTAACTATATATTTATCTGCTGCGATTTTTGACCATGATTTTATTACTAAAAATGTAGTATTCTCTTCTTTATATTTTAAAGTAGGATCAAAATCTTTATTTCTTATATAGCCAAGATAATTGTAATAAACACTGCTTGTTGAAAATAATCTTATTGTCGTACGAGCTATCGTCGCAAAATCAACCGGATTATATGTTTCCCGTGCCGTTATGTATTTCTTTATAAAATACCTTGTAAGAGACTCATCCGTCGTTAACACCGGTGATGAAATAGGTTCTACCACCGAGGCACGTCCGGTATTACTATTAAGCTGAATAACAAAAGGATCAAACTGTTTAGATTTTACTACAAATGCTATTACTAAAGTTGAGATAACCATAAAAATGGTTAGTAGTATTATTAATATGATAAGTAAGTTACGTTGAACAAGTAACTTATCAGATCGCTCTTCATACCAATTCTGAGTAATTTTTAAAGGATTAGCCGATTTAATACTTTCTTGCGTTTGTGTATCTCCTGAACCGCTTTGCGAGTTATTACTTGATTTAAAGAAGCCAAATATATTATTCATATCAAAGGTATTTTTATTATTACATTGTTATTGTGTAAAAAAACTATTACTTTTATGCTATATTTACTGAATTAACAGGTCTTCTTATACAAGGATTTACGCTTACACTCGAGCCATCATCTATATCAGCAGAAACGCACGGGCTTTTAATTTCATAAGGAGCTGAAGGGGTACATGACAACAATTGAGCAAGCATAATTAATACTAATAGAAGCTTTAATGATTTTAACATTCTAATTATACATTATTAAATTATCTTGTTACTATTTATAAAATTACCTTACTATACAATAGTTCACAAGCATTTTTTGAAAAAATCTATTTATAAATAGAAAAAAATATTAAAAAGATTGTAAACTATTATACTCCGAAGTAAATAAAGAGTAGTTATACGCAGTTCAGCTTGGGAGTAGAGCGTATACTTAATACGTGGCTACCTGCGGACTTATAAAGACATTGTCGCCAATTTTTCAAGTGGGACGAGTATAACAATAATAACTACCATCAATAATTGTTATTGTATAATTTTAATTTATAATTTATTTATTTTAATTTTAAAGTTAAACAATATTTGGTATTGTAGTAACAATATAAACTTATTTTATAGCTTAAATAACATTAAATTAACAAATCATAATCATATTATAATTATGATAGAGTTAAAACAGAATAAAATTAGATATTAATCTAGTAATTATGGACCCATTAACCAACGCAATACAAGAATATATAAAATCCGGCGAATATTTTATTGATGCAAGAAAATGGTATAATTTTAAGTATATCTTACCGTTAAGTCATAGAAGTCTTCTGCTTTTAATATGCACGATTTTTACCTTATTATTAACCTTAATTTGTATAAATATCAACATATTGCTACCAACCAACCAAAAAGTAAGTTATTTAATAAAAGATGATGCCGAAAAACAAGCTGCCATTACTAATACTAAACATTCAACATTAGCAAATCCTTATATCTCTGTTGCAAATATTATGCTTCAGAATTATGTAAACCAACGAGAAGAATACAATTACGATATATTAAAAGAACAATTTACCTTTATCAAAAATGCTTCTACGAGTATTGTTTATATGCAATTTGCTAATTTTATGCATATTGATAACCCATTATCACCGGTCATAAGATATCAAAAACTATATAGACGCTCAATTAATATATTATCAATTAACAATATAAACGATAACGAGGCAGTTGTTACTTTTGAATCATTGGCAAAAAATAGTACGGGTGCAATTTTAGAAAATATGGTATGGGAAGCAAGAATCGGATTTATAATGGATTCTATCAGTACAAGTACATCACCTGATATGCCGTTCAATTTTACCGTTACTAGTTACAAGCTAAAGTTATTAAGGAATAAAAATCAGAAATAATATGAAGCAACTAATAATATTTTGTACTTTTATAATACTTACATTAGATGTATTTGCTCTTACTATATCACGACCTCTAGGTCGAGACCCACGTCTAAGAGTTATGACTTATAACCCTGACGATGTTTTCAAATTCACAGGATATTACGGCTATCAAGCAAGTATAGAACTAGCCAGAGACGAGGAAATAGTAAGTATTTCTATGGGAGATACTACTTCATGGCAAATAGTACCTGCCGGTCATAGGATTTTTATTAAACCGATGGAACCGGATGCTACTACTAATATGACTTTAATTACTAATAAACGGACTTACTTCTTTGAACTATATGCTGCCGAAACTCTTGATATGCGTGATCCTGAAATGGTCTTTAACGTAAAGTTTCTTTATCCGGATGACGAAAATGACAATATGAACGGTCATATGCAAACTTTTTCTGCTGCCCTAGCAAGTCCCGACCTAACTCATCCTGAAAAATATAACTTTAATTACTATATTAGCGGCAGCGAAGAAATAGCTCCTATTAAAATTTTTGATGACGGCGAGTTTACTTATCTGCAATTTAGAGATAAAAACGCTGAAATTTCCGGTATTTTTGCTGTAGATGATTCACTTCGAGAATCTTTAGTAAATTATCGCCTTGCTCAAGATAATCCTAATATGGTGATCCTTGAACAGGTTTTTCCTAAGCTCGCTATACGTAAGGGCAAAAAAGTCACATGCGTATTTAATCAGTCTTTCAAAGCGTATTAACGTCTACCAACGTCATTGCGATCAACTAAAAGGAGCGTGGCAATGACGATGAAACTGATTCACGTAACAATGCTGTTCTTACAATAACAATATAATTATGCATCATTTAATATATTTCTTTGCCTTGATCTTACTAACTAGCGGCTTATTTATAATGCTTACAAGTCGTAATTATATTCATAAAATTATCGGGCTTGGAATCTTTCAAAGTTCGGTGTTAGTATTTTATTTAAGTATCGGAAAAATTAAAACAGGCGGTGTACCTATTTTACAAGAGGGCGTCACTACTTACACTAGCCCTTTGCCTCATGTATTAATGCTAACTGCTATAGTAGTTGGGTTTGCTACTCTTAGCGTAGCTTTAAGTTTAATATATCAAATTTATAAACATTTTGGTACAATATCAGAAAATGAAATTAATTTTGAGAAATGATTCTAGCTAACCATGTCCCTATCATACAAATATTATTCCCTTTATTCGGGGCTTTACTCTCAATAATATCTTTTCGCTTTATTACCTTTGCACGAGTAATTACTACGATTTGCATTTTATCTAGCCTTTTGGTCAGTGTTTATGGATATAGCATTATACAAAATACGGAGCTATCTTATACCATGGGAGGATGGACTTCAAAAATAGGAATAGAATATCGGCTAAATGCACTAAACCAAGCTATTATTATTTATCTTAACTTGGTTTTATTATTCTTTTTAGTTTTTTGTCATAAGATTACTAATCAAACTATCTTAAAATATATAAACAATAATAGAAAATCTTTATTTTACGGTATATTATTATTCGCTCATACGGGCTATTTAGGGATGATTGCTACTCACGATTTTTTTAATCTATATATATTTATAGAGATTTCGGCACTTAGTAGCTATGTCCTGATAGCCTCAGGTAATAATCCAAAATCTTTAATCGGAGCTTTTGACTATTTGATAATAGGTAGTATCGGTGCAACTCTTATTCTTATATCTATAGGATTTTTGCTAAGCATTACGGGTAGTTTGAATATGGCAGAAATTGCAGCTTATTTACAAGAACATACTAATTCCCGTATAATCACTATAGCTATCGGTTTTTTCTTAATAGGTGCTATTTTAAAAACCGCTTTTTTCCCTATGCATTTTTGGATGATGAGAGCTTATAATAACACGGCTTCAGTTATTTTAGTATATTTAGCAGGGATTTCTACTATAATAGGAATATATATAATATATAAATTTACTTATATTATTATAGGCTATGAGACAATTAAAACGGCTATTACAAATTTTCTCAAACCTATCGCTTTAGCTACTCTTATTATAGCCCCGTATTTTGCTTACCAAGCAAAAGATTTCAAGAATATTATAATTTATTCATGTTTCACTCAAATAGGTTACGTATTTTTATTATACGTAACCGAAAACGGTATAATAGTTTTACCAAGTTTATTACTTGCGGATAGTATAAATAAAATAGCTCTTTTCTTGATAGATGCTTATAATGAAAGCTATAAAAGAGAGCCTAACAAAGTTTTAATAATAATTGCTATTATTTGCAGCTGTGGCTTACCTATCAGTCCATTATTTTTTATCAAAGTAAATATTCTTGAATTATTATTAACACAAAATCTACTATTAGATTTTATTATAATTTTACTTAGCTCCGTAGGATCGTTATTTTACCATTATAAAATGGTACTATTGTCATTCCCGCGAAAGCGGAAATCCAGTAATTAAAAAATATAAACACAGTAAGTTTTTAAAACTAAAAGCACGATTTATCTCGCTTTTTCTGGAGTCTACTTTTAGCTAGGCATGACATAGAAAGCCATACAGGTAATGCTCTAACCATACTATCAAAAAAAGTATCACAGCTTATCATGATTACACAATTTACTACTCCGAGTCTTTTGATTCTATCCACTTTGCTAGTTGGTGCATTAAATTTAACTAGCCCGTATGCCACTCAAAAAGATAGCTTTATACGTAATTTTTTACTTATTACTATCGCTATTTTTTTCTTCGGTAATATTTTAATTATAGACTGGTTGTTTTTAAAAGGTATTAGAGCAGGATTTGAATTTAATATATTCGGTAATTACTCTATAGGATTCCATCTTGAACCTTTAGGGCTTATTTTCTTAAGCTTAATAGGTTTTTTATGGATTTGTGCTTTACTTTACACTCCTAAATATCTTGCTATTAATAATATAGACTATTCTTCTAGATTCTTATTTTTCTTTAACTTAACTATTCTAATCGGTGTTTTAATTGCTTTATCTAGCAACTTATTCACGATGTTTATTTGCTATGAGCTTTTAACTATTTCTACAGCTTTTTTAATAGGACATACCAAAAATAATATAGTACTTAGCGGGTTATATAAATATCTAAAAATTCTGATGATTTCTGCCACAATATTATTTTTACCGGCAGTGATAATTATTTATACTAAAGCCGGTAACGGAGATTTTGCAAGTGGAAGTTTAGTAGAAAATTATTTTTCCAAAAACCAGTCAATTATTTTATTGTTAATGTTTATTTGCGGTATTGCTAAAACTGCAATTTTTCCGGTGCATTCATGGCTTCCTGCTGCAATGGTTGCACATTACCCCATTAGTAGTTTGCTGCATGCCGTAATAGTGGTTAAAACCGGATTATTTTGTATTTACAAAATCCTATTATATATATTCGGTTTATCGTATTTACAAATGATATTTGCTGAGTTTAACTGGTTAATTTTTATACCGATAGTAAGCATATTTTATAGCTCAATCAAAGCCCTAGACACGGATAATATCAAAAAAATACTCGCCTACTCCACTATGAACCAATTAAGCATTGCATTGCTTAGTGCTTTCATGTTAACACCTAAGGCACTTGGAGCCGCAATACTCCATTTAGTTTCACATTCTTTTACAAAAATCTGCTTATTTTATAGTATGGGAAGTATTTACAGTTTAAAGAAAGCTGATCAAGTACAGAATTTACATGGTACATCCAAAGAATTTCCTTTAATTTCTTTTATTATATCTATCTCTTCATTATCATTAATCGGTATACCTATCTTTAGCGGATTTATTAGCAAATTCTCAATATTACTTGCCGCAAGCAAACAGAATCAAATCATTGTTATGATTATCGTAATAGCTAGTAGTATATTCTCAAGCCTTTACCTGCTCAAAATATTAAGCTCTATTTATAAACCTTCTTTAGTAGAATCTAGCGTAACAAAACCACTCCCCTACTCTATGCAAATTAGTATAATAATGTGCTGCTGTGCCGTAACTCTTTTCTATTTTATTCAAATCTTAATCAGAGAATTTTTAGCTTATATTACATAAACATATTTACATAATTTACACATAATCATATAATATTTATACCTTTGATACTTCAAAAGTTGGAAGTCAAATAAGCAGTGCGCCTGCACAGCGTACAATAAATAGTACGTGAGCACAGGCGAATCCCGAAATTTGACGTACCAAATCTTGAAGTATCAAAGGTATAAATATGGTACAAATTATTAGAGCAACAGAATTTGTACGATCTTTTTCAGATATTATGAATAGAGTTGACTATAAAGGCAAAAGCTTTGACGTTCAAAAAGGTAATCATATCGTAGCAAGGATTACGCCTGCAGAAATCAAGCCTTCTATAGCAGTAAGAGACTTAGAGGAAGCTTTTAAAAATGGTCCACATCTTGATCCTGAAGATGCTGATCAATGCATGAAAAATCTTGCAGAAATAAGACGCAATACTAAACAAGATATTAAAAAATTGGTTGAAAAATGGGATTAATTATTGATACTGCTATAATCATAGCTTTAGAAAGAGGAAAGGTAAGTACTAATAAGCAATGGTCACATTACGGTCAGACATTACGATCAGGCTTATATTAGCCCTATTGTGTTAACTGAACTATTAATAGGAGTAGATAGAGTCAAGAATGAGAATAAACGTATAAAATGTTTAGCTTTTATAGAATACGTAAAAAGTCTGTTTACTATATTACCTTTCGGTATTGAAGAAGTATATACATATGAACGTATTATTCATGATTTATACACACAACGTATAACAACTATAGGAACTCATGATATGCTTATTGCAGCAACGGCTATTACAAAAGGTTTTCCGATATTAACTCTAAATGTAAAAGACTTTAAAAGAATCCAGGGACTAGAGGTTTTAACAGTTTCTTCTAAAGATTAAAATGTTTATTCAAAATACCAAGTGTACATTTCCGCTTACTAATTTTGAGCTTATGTTTGATTTTCACCCACAAAATCAGCTAATAGCTCTAGCATTTCTAATTGTTACTGCTATCTTAAATCTTTATACAATTTCCCAAAATAGAAAATTAGAATGCTTAATAGGTAGTTTATACTGTTTATCCTCTATTATATGCGTATTTGCAGCTGATTTTATTTCCATGATAATCTCGCTTGAATTCATGACGATTTTTGCCTGCATAATTATTTTTTGTGACCAATTAAAGATAAAACCGGCACGTCAATATTTCCTCACTCATTTATTCAGCAGCGGGCTAATCTTAATCGGTATGACTCTTCTAATCCAAACAACCAGTAATACGACTTTTACTTCTTTAACGGAATCAGTAAATAACTTTGAGTTACCAGCAATATTCATACTTACAGGTTGTTTAATTAATGCCTCGGCTATTTTTGTAAACGGCTGGGTGGTTCATTGCTATCCTATAGCTTCAAGTAGCGGTATTGTATATTTAATTAGTTTTACTACTAAAGTTACTTTAATTATCATTTTAAAATTATTTAGCGGTCTTGCGATATTAAAGTTTTTTGGGATATCAATGATCATTTACGGATTAGTATTGTCTCTAATTGAAAAAAAACTTAAACGATTAATATGTTATCTTACCGTATCACAGCTTGGTTTTATATTAACGGCTATTAGCATAAACTCTCCAAATATAGCTTATCTTATTACAAGCTTTATATTCATACATATATTATATAACGGTTTATTTGCTTTATATTTCGCTTATATAGAAGATGAGTATGATATTAAACATTACCAAGATCTTCAGAATACTCAAATTAATTTTATTTTATTAAGCGGATTTGTTATTAGTATATTGATCTATACATCTATACTGCCTATTAGTTCTTCTTATATTAAAGATGAAATAGCTAATATTTTAAACGAGAATAGTGTAATGCTATTTTCCAAGATAGCGACTTGTACCGTATTATTTGGGTTGTTGATGGAGAGTTCTACGTCATTCCCGCCTCTCTTTATGTCATTCCTGCGAAAGCAGGAATCCAGTAAAAACCTTAAAAATAAAAGCTTTATAATATTTCTGGATTCCTGCTTTCGCGGGAATGACATAAGAACTATACCCTACCTCTCTTTCTGCATCATAACTTTATGCATATGTTTATTCTACCCTATTCAAATATCACATACTGCTAACTTTAAGCTAGTTATCCTTGCAATCTCAATGTTATTGGCTTTAATATTTAGAAAAATACCACGCATTTCGACAGAAAACATAAACCTTGACCTATACCAATATATTGAAAAATTTATATATTTCAGTATCGATAAATATAAAAAAACGGCAGACAATAACGAAGATGCGGCAGAATATCTTAATTTTAAGGTTATTTGGGCTAATATTTTAAGTAAAATATCTGCTTGGCATAATCAGCAAACTGCTATATTGATTGTATTATTCCTATTAATTAGTTTGATTTTAACACTACAATAATTCGATGTCATTGTTGTATAGATACCAAAATCGTCATTGCGAGAAGAAACTGTAAGTTTTGACGAAGCAATCCAGTAAACAATTCTGATTACAGAATTTTTTTATTATTTTACTAGATTGCCGCGTCGCCTACGGCTCCTTGCAATGACGACTTTAGGCATAATAACACAAAAAAATAAAAAACATGAAACCACCAATAACAGACAAACAAAATTACAGCTTTGAAGTTCACGAAGCAACAATAAACGATGATTATCACTGGCTGCGTGATCCTAAGTGGCCAAATGTAGAAGACTCTAAAATTTTAGATTATTTAAAAGCTGAGAATCAATATACCGAAAATTTCTTTGCCGATCTGCAAAATGATAAGGAAAAGATTTTTGAAGAATTAAAAGGACGGGTTAAATTAGACGATGAATCGGTTTATGTTAAGAACAAAGATTATTACTATTACCATAGAGTAGAGGAAAATAAAAATTATCCGATATATTGCAGAAAGCATAATAATATGGATTCAGCGGAAGAAGTAATATTAGATGTCAACCTTCTTGCTCCAAATAGCGGTTTCACTGATGTTGCTACAATTGCAATGTCACCTGATCACAATTTAATGGCTTATAGTGTTAATTTTACAGGTAATGAACAATACAATATCAAAATATACAACCTTAAAGAACAAAAATACTTACCTGATGAATTAGGCAATGTACAGCTAAATCTCGATCGCTTCAGACAAGATGAATTGCAGGAAGAGCCTGCGGAACGTACAAATGTACGTGAGCATAGGCGAATGCCGCAAAATTCGCTTGTATCAAGCGATCGAGATTTAGCTGTAGCTCCTACTATAATTTGGCATGAACACTTAAACGGCTTTTTCTATATTACTATTAATGAGAATCAACGCTGGGATAAGGTAATGTTTCACCGTCTAGGTGAAGAGGTCACTCAGGATAAATTAATATTCGAGGTAAAAAACCCTCTTCATTTTATCAGCTGCGAGAAATCAGCAAGTCATGAATATATTTTTATAAATTCAGGCAATCATAATGAAAATGAAATTTACGTAATTTCTATGCAGGATGATAGTTTTACGCCTAAATTAGTACGAGCTGCAGAAAACAAAATATTCTATGAAATAGAATATAATGGCGATTATTTTTATATTAAAACTAATTATAAAGCTAAAAATTTCCATATTATAAAACTGCCAGTAAATAATTTTGAAAATACTAGCTGGGATGATTGGGATGATATTTATATTAAGGAAGAACAAGACAAATATTTAAAAAGCTTTAATGTTACAAATAATTATTTAATCTTAAACTATAGTGACCAAGGTTTACCACTAATTAAAATAAAGCGATTTAAAGATTTACAAGAAAACACAATTCATTTTCCCGACGAAAGTTTCCAAGCAAGTAGTTTTTCTACAAACTTTGAGGAAGACGATATCAGAATAGATTACTCTTCTCTAGCAAGACCCAATACCACTTATAGCTACGATTTTAATAGCGATAAATTAACGATATTAAAGAGCCACGAAATACCTTCAGGCTTTAACCCGGAGGAGTATAAAGTAGAGAGAATATTTGCAGATAATGAAGATGTAAAAGTACCTATAACCTTGTTTTATAAAAAATCTTTATTTAAAAAAGACGGTTCAAATCCTTTATATCTAATGGGTTACGGTGCTTATGGCATCGCTATGCCCGTCCATTTTAGAAATACAGCAGTGACACTTGCCAATCGCGGTTTTATTTACGCAGTTGCTCATATTAGAGGTGGCGATGATCTAGGTCATGATTGGTATGAAGCTGCTAAGTTTTTAACCAAAAAAAGAACATTTGAAGACTTCATAGCCTGTAGTAGAGCTTTAATTAACGAGCAATATACAAGTAACAACAATATAGTAATAATGGGCGGTAGTGCCGGCGGTATGTTAATCGGTTACGTACTCAACGAAAAACCGGAAATCTATAGAGCAGCAATCGCGCATGTACCGTTTGTTGATGTTTTGAGTACCATGCTTGACGAAAGCTTACCGTTAACTCTCTTGGAATATAATGAGTGGGGTAATCCGCAAGAGAAAGAATATTTTGAATATATTAAATCATATTCCCCTTATGATAACGTAAAAGCACAAAACTACCCTGCTCTATTCGTTACTTGCGGTATATCCGACCCACGTGTAGGTTACTGGGAACCTGCTAAATGGGTAGCAAAATTACGAGAACTAAAAATGGACAATAATCCTTTATTATTAAAAACAAATATGGATACGGGACATAAAGGTTCTGCTGGTCGTTTTGATTATCTGAAAGAGATAGCTGACGAATTAGTATTTATTTTCAAGGTGTTTGATGTTGGGGGTTAGTTAGCAGATTTGTTGCTGGAGTCCTGTTATGTCATTCCTGCGAAAGCAGGAATCCAGGAAAAAGCGCAATAAATTGAGCTTTTCAAAAAATCTTTGAAATCAAGATTTTTATATAGTTTTACTTATAAAATTTCAATAAAGCTTTTATAAAGCTTTTAAGTATTGGATTCCTGCTTTCGCAGGAATGACATACAACACCTATACTGAATACAAAAACAATGCATAAAAATTATCTAGAACAATTACAAAAATTACCGATTACTTTAATTTTACTAATTAGCTTAATTTGCTGTATTGGTTTCATTGTGCTTTATTCTGCAGCAAATAGCAATTTGCAGCCCTGGGCTTACAAACAAATTATAAATTTTTGTATATTCTTGCCTTTAGCTATTATTATTGCATTAATTGATTTACGCATAATATTTAGGTTATCGTATATCTTTTATTTGTGCGTACTCGCTTTACTAGTAGCCGTGGAGCTTTTCGGCTCAACTGCCATGGGCGGTAAAAGATGGATTGATATCGGTATAGTTAAGCTTCAACCTTCCGAACCGATAAAAATCGCCGTTGTACTAATGCTTGCTAGATGTTTCCATTCACTAACAATTGATGATCTTACAAAATTTCATAAAGTTATTATACCGATTATAGGAGTTTTAATACCGGCTTTTCTAATAATTAGAGAACCAGATTTAGGTACAGGAATGATTGTTTTAATTGTTTCGGCAATTATATTTTTTGCGGCAGGTTTTAGAATAAAATATTTTATAATACTAGGTCTTGCTGCTCTTATTAGCCTACCTATTGCTTGGAATATGATGTATGATTATCAAAAAAAACGGGTAATGGTTTTTTTAGATCCCGAACATGATCCGCTCGGTGCTAGTTATAATATTATTCAGTCTAAAATCGCTATAGGTTCAGGTAGCCTATTTGGACGCGGTTTAAATCAAGGTAGCCAAAGCCATTTGGATTTTCTTCCCGAACATCAAACTGACTTTATCTTTGCTACCTTCGCTGAAGAATTCGGCTTTATAGGAGGAATGTTTTTACTAATATTATATTTTGCACTTATAACTATTTCTTTATTAATTGCCGCAAATTGCCGAGAGATTTTTAGTAAATTAATGGTAATAGGTATTACTTCAATCTTATTTAGTCACGTATTTATTAATATAGCTATGGTTATGGGCTTGCTTCCCGTAGTAGGCGTACCGCTGCCGTTTATTTCTTACGGCGGAACAATGATCGCATCCATGCTAATCGGCTTTGGGCTTGTGATGAATGCTCAGGTACACGGACATACCGCTTTAAACTAGTGCAATTATACTTACAAAATGGATAACATAAATTAATAATAAGTTGCACTTCACTTTCTGATTTTCGTGTAAAGCAAAATTTCCTATTGACTTTTATATAAAACAGTATAGATTTCTTTACAATTTAATTTTTTATAAAGAATTTATGCTCGGCTATGAGAAAGCACAAACAAGTTTAAATAGAGAACAAAAACAAGCATGAGGTATTGTCTATTGGAACTTTTCTTGAATATTTTGATTTATATTTATATGTACATATGGCAGTGCTTCTCAACGAGCTATTTTTTCCTCAAGCTGATCCTCAGACTACTCTAATCTATGAAGCAGCTGCATTATGTTCAACATATGTATTTAGACCGATAGGAGCATTAATCTTTGGTTGGCTTGGTGATATAATATAGGCAGACAATCAACTATGATAATAACTACTTTGCTTATGGCTATAGCTTGTTTTATTATGACAAATCTTCAACTTATGATGAAGTAGCTACATGGGTTATGATAGCATGCCGTATGGCACAAGGCATGTCCTCAATGGGAAAAGTAATAGGAGCAGATATATATTTAACTGAATTTATTAAACCACCTGTACAATATCCAACTGTAGCAACTTTAGATAGTTTTTGTATATTAGGTGGTTTTGGAGCATTATGCTTAGCTTCTTTAGTTACTTCAGTTGGTTTTAGTTGGCGTATAGCTTTTTTAATCGTTACTGGAATCGCTATAGTAGGAGTCATCGGGAGAACTTCGCTTAGAGAGACACCAGAGTTTGTGGGTGCTAAACGAGATTTAAGAAAAACTTTAGAACAAGCTAATATTGATCCTAAGAAGATATAAAGTAATATTAAAACTATTATAGCGTTTTTTTATTAGATTGTGCAGGTCCTGTAGCATTTTATGTATCATATATTTATTGTGCTAATATATTAAAAAATACTTTTAATTATAGCCCTGCAGAAATTATTTATCAGAATTTATTTGTAGCACAGTTTAATTAATTGTTGCTTTATTTCATGTGCCTCTATATACATAGCAATTTTTACAAAACTAATTAAACTTTCCTCTATAACTTTCCTCATTTTTTCAGGTGATTTAGCACCTAAAGTTTGTAAATGATGCATTCTGTCAAAGAACTTGATTAATACTGTAATATCTTTTTTGTCTAACTAGCAAATTCAGACTTTCCTCACTACTTATTTTTCCGTAAAGTTTTATTCTAATTAAACCCTCTACGTGCTTTGCTACTTCCGGTCCAAAAATTGTAGTTATTACTTCTTCAGTTAGTTCTGTATCTTCAATAGTATCATGCAGTAAAGCAGCTTGCAGCATAATAGCATTATAAAGCTTAGGAGCTTCTTCGGCTACAAACTCTGCGAGCATAATCGCTACTTCAATCGGGTGAGAGTAATAAGGATCGCCTGACTGACGCATTTGTAAGCCGTGATACTTGCGAGCGTAGTAGATACCTTTTTTAACTTCTTCTATATCAACAGGATTTTTTACTTTAGCGTTTAAATATTCGATGTTGTCTAATAGTTTTTTAGCGTAAACGCAAGTTTCAAACTTTTCTTTCCAAGAGCTTAAATCTTCCATAAAAGTCATTTCTTATTTTTATTAATAATAGTTGATTACAATTAAAACAAAAATTAAAAAATTGTAATAATCAATAGCTTTTTAATCCTAAAGAAGCATAATAATTTTAACCTTTTGGTATTTAAGCAACTTCATTATGTTTTATTAGTGCTGTTATTGCTTATCCTGTATAAAGCTTATCTGCCAAAAACTTTCTTCTTTATATTATCTTCTTCTAAAAAATATATCACTTTTTTCATTGCAATATATCATCACGGTTTGTATATAAAGATTCAATAAATAAAATAGAGTCCTTTAAAGCTAGTTGCACAGCTATATTGTCCTTATCATGTCTTTCTATAGCTTTAGGAAGCCCAAATTCTTTAACTACATTACCTAATGCTTTTATATTAGCTCGAAATTTAGTGGAATAAGAATTTGATATAGGTGTTTTTGATTTATTATTTCGTTTCTACGTTCTTGTGTTTTAATAATAGCTATTTTCTTTAAGTTATCGTCTAAATCTTCCATTCCAATTTTATTGCGAATAATATCGTTTATACTAATTACTTTATTTCCATGCTTTCTCTCACGCCTTGCTGCTACTTATACTGCAAGCCAAATCTGTTAATATATCTATTAAGAAACTTTGCGTTATTAAATCTATACCTTTTGCTAATATTTTTATTATACCCTCTTGCTCATTAATATTATTTTTAAATATTTTAGTTTCAGCAATACAGCAAACATTTATGATATTTTTTATATTCCAATAAAATGCATTACAGTAATCGTATAATAATAGGCTTTCTTGTGCTAAACTTTCAATTTCTCTAAAGATTTCTGCTTTTTGTATTGTTCCACTAGCTTTTAGTGTTTTATTGTGGCTATCTATCTTAAATTTCATAGGCATCTAATCTTTATATTTGCCCCGGCATCTAGTAATTTAAAATTACTGGTTTTTAACCTTATTTTTGCATATTCTTGAGTGATGTAATCGGTTATTGTGTGTAGGATGGTGTTTGCCTTTGTGTGTAAATCTTCATCAAATTGGAATGCTTCAAAATTGGAATGCTTCAATTTTAATTAAGTAAATTATTTTTAATAATTCATTAAATTGTTTATAACTAGCTTTATCAAATGATCTTACATTTATTATATTAATTAAACTTACAGCAGCTGCATATTTGACATCTTCGTTGTAGTAAGGCTTATTAAGTAGTAGCCCTTTTAAAACACTATATGCTCTTTCTGCTAGATGAGGTATTACTTCCACTATTCCCGCTAAATTCATAATCGCTTCACACCTAATATAATTATCAATGTTAGAATTTATAATCAATTCTTTTACCCCTATAAATACTTCTATCGCTATATTAGGCTTTCTTTCTATTATCTCGACTAAACTCCAAACAGCTGCATATCTGACATAACAGTTAGGATTATTAAGTAACTCTTTCAATCCAGTAATTATTTCTTCTGATGGCATCACTTTTACTATTTCTGCCATACTACTAGCAATTTCACACTTAATACAATCTTCAATATTATGATCAATAATCAGCTCTTTTAATGCATCAAATGCTTCTGTTGTGTGCATTATTTTACTATCTCAACTATACCATCAATAACTGCACATTTGATACTTTCGTTGGAATCATTAACTAGTTCTTTTAATACTTTGAATGCTTCTTTTGCCAAACTAGGTTTTGCCTTTACTATCTCAATCATGCTAGTAGTCACTAAAGATTTATTTTGTAATTTTTGTACTTGTTTTAATAATTCTTCATCTAAATCAGATATAGTATTAATTATTTTAATCAATATTATATTTACACATCTATTTAATTCCCAAATATTTAATAATGATGTTATTGTGTTTACACTTTCTCGTATTACCATCTCGTCTATCGTCTCATCTAATATATGTGCCAATTTTTGTAATACTAGCTTCTTTAATTGCGTATCATCAACTTTTAATAAACCGATTAATCTTTCATAAATTTTTGTTTTATTACCCGACGTATTTTTATTTATTAAGCTTGTGATTATTTCTATAGCTGTTTTAAATGCTTGAAATATAGTTTCTTTGTTTCGTAATTTCTCATTTATTAGCTTAGCAATCTCTTCCGATCAATATCCGCTGTCTATTATATGTTGTTCCCAATCTGTAATATCTTTTAGTACGATCTCATATCAACTCTTGTATTTGTTTTAAATACGGTATTCTACTATTAAATTTTCCGTTAATTTTGCTTTGAGCTAATAAATGCATTAAGAGTATAGTCTTTCTTTCAATTCCTAGCTCTAATATTCCATCAACATTACATGTTACAGCTTCCCAAAATATTTCTATTCACTCTTGATTATTGTCATTACTTACCATCCCTGCTAGAAACTTCAGAGTCATTAGATATTTCGGATCGTTTCGATGCGCACCTATAAAATTTGCTGCTGTGTATTTTGTGTTGTTATCTGCTAACTGATTTTTTAAATAACATGCAGCTAGATATGCTTGAAATGTTAAATGAATAAATTGAAAATTTTGCCCTTCTCTTCTTAATAGCCCTTGTTCTTATAACTTCGTCTATATCTAATATATCTTTCTTGCTTTCTACTACTTTGTTCTCTACTCACTTCCCTGTTGCAACAAACGACTCATAGGCTCTTTGCTCTAAAAAACTCATTTTGTTTTTTATGTTTATTTTGGTTTTTTTCTAGATGCCTATTATTAAGCCAGTTTATTATTTCACTATATAAACGACTTATATTAAAATCTTTATTACTGTTTTTTTTGAAATTTATCCCTTATTGTTTGATCGCTCCAAACCAAACATATTAATTCAGTATTGATAGGAACTTCACATATTGCTTTTATTTGGCTATGAGTATCCAAAAAGATTTTTAATGGTGTTCCAAGCTCTTTATCATACTCAAAATTTTTATGTACATATTGCTGCTCTATTCCCTCACTATCCCAGCCTGTATTATCTACTTTCCGCTCAAACCTGTTGCTCATTGCTTCTATAACCGCATTAGGCCTAGAATTCATTACGATATTTTTATACTGAAATACCGAATCCATAATATCTCGGTAATCAAGATTACTCTGTGATAAAAACGCTACCTCATCATAACCATCCAGTAGTAATAATATCCTATCTTTATCTTGTATGCTTTTTATATCTTCAAGTTTTATATCTTTAGAATCTAAACAATAATGGACAAAACAACTTAGTATATCATCATCTATATTAGTACCGTAACGTACTGTCCAATTGCTTCACAATTCCTTTAACCTGATTCTAAATACATAATCAAATTTGTCGTGCCACGGTTTTTCTTTTCCCCATTTATAAGATAGATAATGCATTAACGTGGTTTTACCTATTCCTGCACTACCGAGTAACAATACTTTACCTATATCAACTTGCATTCTGTTTATTTTCTCAACTATATTTTTTATTTCTGAGGTACTTTTATTAGTTAGATTTCTGCGAAGTATCACAAACTTATTTTCTTCATTTAGTGACTTAACTATATTATCAATTTTTTCTTCTTGAACTTGATAATTTTTATCAAACAACGCCCTTATCTTTTCTTCCGTATCTATGGCTTTAAAAATATTCTCTATTTCTACCGACTTCTTTTCTCCGACAACTTTATCGCGTAATGCTGCTTTAGCTGCTTCATCGTCTTCACTTAGTAATATCTGTAATTTTACATAATATTCCTCTAAAGACTGAGCTTTGATTTTCGTATCTTCTATTAGCTTTGGTAAAGTATCATGAGAGCTATATAAGGTTTTTAGTCTTGTTATTAATGGATTTAGAATTGAAGTTTGCATATTCTTAGCTGCTACTATAGGCAACATATCTTTAAAGTTTAATTTGTTTCTCATATTAAACTATTAAAGGAAAATTTAAAGTTTTAATTCTTTTATTAATCTATTTTTTTAGTAAAGCGATCAATTACAAGATTTAAAATAATATTATGCTCTAGAAATGCCTTAGCTCCGGCAAGCACCAAGATAAATCTTTTAGCTAAAAAAATAATCTGTTTTACCACTTCATCACCTATAAAACCGGTATTTGTAATGGTAACAAAAGTTTCTTCTGAACTAATCGAAATAACCTGCCATTCTACCAATGTTAGGGTTTTTATACGCATCCCATTCAATAAGTATTTGTTTATTTTTTTCAATTTCCTGCACGTTAATTTGAGCTGAGAAGCCATACATTTCCCATGTCCAAGTGATTTGTTTCTTAACTTCTAGCTTATCGCTACTTTTAGTAAACCAAAATTTTGAGGTAATATTAGGATTTATAAAAGCTTCAAATACTTGATCAATTGGTTTACGTTACGAATAAGCATTGCTGCTTTCGCAGTTGGTTTTAACTGATTTATATAAACATCCTGATTAATAGTCATTTTTAAAAACTTTTTGTAAATTATTAGAATTCTTTCCAAAGGCTATATTATATCGTAATAAGTATTGTAGCCTATAGTAGTAAAATTTATCTTATTTTCAACTTATTTTTTACCAATCAGACAAAAACATAATTTGGCTATAGGTTGTATAAGGTACAGCAGCAAATCCGGTTGGTAACATTACGACAAATAATAAGACAAGTTTTGCAAGTAGCGTTAATAGTAACGGTATTATTACCTTATCACCCGGCTCGGTAAATATATTTGCTAACAATATAACGGCTAATAGTGTAGTTGCAAGCGGAGCAACTTTAGTATTTACCAACAAACTTGCCTTTAATGGTAATTTAACCGGTAACGGTACTACGATTAATTTAAATGCAGTACTGGTATTCATATACCGGTCAAAGCAGTTTTTTAGGTAAGCTAATTGTGGCTACAAACTATGATCAAGCAAAAAATTCCGGTGGTAATGATTACACCCGGTAGTAAAATGGATTTATAGAGATTCAGTTTAACGGTACTGACGTACATATAGGAGAAATAAATGAAAATACTAAATATTCACTAATATCTTCAGAGGATGGAAATGGCCTAATTCCGTTGTCTGCCGATAAAATTAAATTTTTCATTGACGGTAATGACAAGAGTTTCATTAAATGGTCGATAAATACTTCATCATTAACTTTATCGGTTACTAATATAGCCAATGAAATATTGCAAAAAGAAATAGATAAAGGCAGTTTTACACCGGAGGAGGCACAAGATATTGCAACACTGATCCGTGCATCTGAAGATACTGAGGCGGATACGTTTCAAGACGAGTTTGTTTTTTTACTATTGAGCAGCAAAAAGAAACACTAGATCGTGTTACACCAGATATGGTAAGACCGGGAGCGGTAATAACTGCAGTAAATATGCAAGTTGTATCTCATAGTATAGTCGGTAATTTATCTTCTTTAGATTCTCGAATAAATAAAGTTCAGACAAGTCAAAATAAAGTTGCTATTTCTGCCGGTGATGAGACAGAAGTAGATTTCGGCACGTGGGCTAGCTAGTCCTTTTGTCGGCAATAGTACTCAAAAGGCACAAAATAATCTAAGCGGTTATGAATCTCACTCAACCGACGGTACTGTCGGTTTTGATAGTTGAGTAGGCGATGATTTCTTACTTGGCGTTGCTTATACTAGAGCTGATACTAAGGTAAAGCAGAAAAATAATAATGTCGGCGATAAAAGTAAAATACAGAGCAATATTTACTCTTTATACGACTTATATAAATAATGTACCAAATAAAAATTGGTTTTTTGAAGGTAGAGCTTCTTACGGTGATAGTAAAGTTAAGAATTATTCACAGCGTAATATTGCTTTGGGTAGGAATTTGATCAGTTATGAAACGGCAATCGGCAAATATAAATCACGTTCATATACCGGACAGATTTTAGCCGGTTACAGTTATTTAGCTCCGAAAGCGATTAATTTAACACCGACCGTGGGGATTAGATATTCCGATATTAGAGATTCAGGCTATACTGAGACCGGTACAACTTTCCAAAATTTAATCGTTAAAGGGAAGAAGTATAATATGATTGAAGGGCTTGCAGGTGTTAGGATGTCAAAAGATATTAACGTAGAAAATATAGTTTTAATCCCTGCAATTTACGGCATGCTAGACTATAACTTTAAAGATAAACCTCCTGCTATCGATGCTAGGGTACAAGGGATGGACAGCCCACTTACGACTAATAGCTTTAAGCCTGCTAAAACTAACTTTAACTTTGGTGTCGGTGTGACTGCCAAACACCAAATGATGGAATACAGCGTTAATTATGATGCGAATGTAGCGAGTAAATATTTCGCTTAACAAGGTAGCTTAAAAGTGCGGGTAAATTTCTAGGTTCTTGCGTAAGAGTGCTAATTGATTTGCTTTAAATCAGTGTAATTCTGCGGTCTAGGTGAACAAAATTTTTGTGGATACCGATAGCCCGACTGAATTGCCAAGCCGGAGCAACTAGGTTACCACGGCAGGTGTTGCCTTTGGTTGCAACATCAAAGGCACAACATCCACCTCCCCCTAGTTTTATCAATCCCTCGAAAAGTTACTCTAACTTCCTTAGTAGTCTTATTTACTTACAATAATTTTTATTCTTTCTAATAGTTTATTTTCAGTGTATTTTTACACTAAAATTTAATTCACAAGAAAAATATGCAAAACTACCGACAATATTTAATTTTAAGTCTTATATTAATCTTTATTCAAATTAATCCAGCTTTGGCATTAGAGGATAAGAGAGACTCTTCAGTATATTATCATAATAAAGGTACTTAGCTATTTTAGGAAAATATGAATTAGCTATTGAATTTTTTAATAAAGCAATTGAGTTAAATCCTAAATTTTCAAAAATATATAATAATAAAGGTCTAACTTTAGGAAAGCTAGGTCAATATAGGTTAGTACTTGACGCTTATAATAAGGCACTTGAACTTGATTCAATAAATTCTGAGATACAAAATAACCAAAAACACTTATTAAAGCTTATTAAATAAAAAATAATTAAATATTTTGACCTTTATTTTCTTAGGTTGCTCTGTTTTCTAGATTTTTTCAGTCTAAAATAAGCGAGCCAATTATACCATTCATCTACTGTTATTTGCTCTACTTCTGCACCTGTCTTATATAAAACTTCAGTAAGAGTAAACTGGGTCCTGCTATTCTGATTATGATTTCATGTATAATATACATATACCCATTAACCATAGCTGTTAGTGATCATTAGGAGAATATTTATGACCCAATTACTTGACCTTATAACCCCCCTGGTGATGTCTTATATGAAGAATTTATAAAGCCTTTGAATATAAGTCAAAACCAGCTAGCTCGTGATATTGATGTACCACCTTAGCCGTATTCACGCTATAGTGCATGGCAAACGAACTCTTACGGCTGATATGGCCCTGAGATTAGGTCAATATTTTCACACTTCAACCCAGTTATGAATTAATTTACAAGCAAGATATGATTTAAAATTAGCTCAACGTAATGAATGGCCTCATATTAAAATCGTATTCGTACTATGGAAGTAGCAAGAAAAGCTAGTTGATTATTTCCTAGCAACGGCAAAAGATTCAGGATGTCTTATGGCAATATCGATATCCTGCATAAATCTTATTCTTATACCGTCGCTTGTACCAAGTGCATAAGGGTTAACTAACACATCTAATACGCCCCATTGCCCGACATAAAATATTAAATAATACTTTTTATCACGGAGTAATACATTATAAAAAAGGTAACAAATACTACCCTCATAGTCACGAGCCTATTGTTACTAAAGCATTATAGAACAAATAGAAAAAGTTTTTGCATCAATGTATATTGAGCCTGATTTATTGAGCAAAATAATTAAAAGTGTTAAAGAATCGGCAAAATATGAAAAAGATTATTATAACACAAGAATAACAGAATTAAATAAAGAGCTTATCAGTGTAAAAAATAGCCTTGATAAGCTTAGAAGTAAACTTTTAGAAGGTATATTTACAAATGAAGAGTACGAAGGAAATATAAATTAACAACACGTCATGATAAAGTAATGTTAGAGATAGCAGAGCATAATAAAGGTAATGATTGTTTTACGGTAAATTGAGTTGCCAATGCACGCACATCAATATTTTGTTTTGTCGAATGCTGAGGGAAAAAGACGCCTAATAAAAACTGTGTTTTCGACAATTAAATTAACAGGCAAAAAGCTTGACTTTATACTGCATTCGCCGTTTGATTCATTAGTAAATTTGTCAAAAATCGAGGAATGGCTCCCCGGGCCGGACTCGAACCAGCGACTAAACGGTTAACAGCCGTTTGCTCTACCACTGAGCTACCGAGGAACATTAGAAGCATCTGGAAGATTCAGATACTTCCTTATAACAAATCTTTATTATAACGTCTAGCGTTTTCTTTATATAAAATAAAAAAGTTTTATTCATCACCTATTTTTAAAGCTGCAATAAACGCAGATTGCGGAATTTCGATATTACCATACTGTCTCATTCTCTTTTTACCTGCTTTTTGTTTCTCAAGTAATTTACGTTTACGACTTATATCACCGCCGTAACATTTAGATAAAACATCTTTACGTAGGGCTTTAATAGTCTCACGAGCGATAATACGGCTACCCATGCTTGCTTGAATTGCTATATCAATCTGCTGTCTCGGTATTAAATCCTTTAACCTTACGCATAATGCCCTCCCCCTTTGCTCGGCACGTGAGCGGTGTACGATTGTGGATAGTGCATCAACCGCCTCTGCGTTAACCAAAATCCCAAGCTTAACAAGTTCGGAAGGTTCATAAACATCCATTTGCCATTCAAAACTTGCATAACCTTTAGAACAGCTTTTTAAACGATCGTAGAAATCGTAAACTATCTCATTTAGCGGTAATTTATAAATTATTTTAGCCCTATTTGCTATATAGCTATGATCGAGCTGCCCCCCTCTCTTTTCCGTACAAAGCGATAGTACCGCACCTAAAAACTCATCAGGTACCATTATAGTTGCCTTAATCCAAGGCTCTTCCATTGATTCGATTTTTTGTAAATCAGGCAAATCTGCCGGGTTATGTATCTCTAAGCTCTCACCGTCCCGCATATGAATTTTATACACCACACTTGGAGCGGTAGTGATTAAATCTAAATCGAATTCCCTACTTAAACGTTCTTGGATTATCTCTAAATGTAACAGCCCTAAAAAGCCGCATCTAAAACCTACTCCGAGTGCCGAAGAGCTTTCCATTTCATACTCAAAACTAGCATCATTAAGGCGTAATTTAGCTAGTGAATCCTTTAGATGCTCAAATTCCGAGCTATCCGTTGGATAAAGACCACAAAACACTACGGGTAAGTTTGGTTTAAAACCCGGTAGAGCTTGCTCACAAGGCTTTTTTTCATCAGTGATAGTATCCCCAACTTTACAATCCGCTACTTGCTTTATAGCCGCAGTAAAGAAGCCGATTTCGCCTGCATGCAGAACATCCGAAATATGTTTTTTCGGAGTAAAATAGCCAACATTCTCAACGGTATAAACCGAGTTAGTAGCCATCATTTTAATACGCATATTCTTACGTAAGTAGCCATCAATAACACGTACTAAAATAACCACGCCAAGATATGGGTCATACCAACTATCAACAAGCAAAGCTTTCAAAATATCAGAACTACTTTCTTTTGGCGGAGGTAATTTATTTACTATAGCCTCTAAAACTAAATCAATCCCTATACCGCTTTTAGCAGAGATTAGCACAGCCTCACTTGCATCGATTCCGATTATATCCTCTATTTGCTGCTTAACCTGTGCAGGTTCTGACGCCGGTAGGTCAAGCTTGTTAAGCACCAGTACAATCTCATGATCATTCTCGATTGCTTGGTAAACATTGGCAAGCGTTTGTGCTTCTACTCCTTGCGTACTATCAACTACCAATAACGAACCTTCACAAGCAGCAAGTGACCTACTAACTTCATAAGCAAAATCAACATGCCCGGGAGTGTCCATTAGATTCAAATAGTAGGTGTTACCGTCTTTAGCTTTATATACAAGCCGCACGGTTTGTGCCTTAATAGTTATACCTCTCTCTTTTTCAATATCCATCGAATCTAGCACTTGCTGGCTCATTTCCCTAGCCTGCAAGCCGCCGCAATGTTCAATTAACCTATCGGCTAACGTAGATTTACCGTGATCAATATGGGCGATTATTGAGAAGTTCCTTATATATTTTTGATTATTCATAATTATTGTGATATAATTTGCATTTGTTTATTGTCTGTTATCCCGCGACTTGATCGCGGGACCTCAGGACACAGTCTGTAATTACAAGATCCCGCGATCAAGTCGCAGGATGACACTAAACCACGATAATATATAACAAAATCGAAATTTATAACAGGAAAAAATAATGCGAGCTGAAATAGAAAATTATGTAAAAAAAATTGAGCAGTCTTTAGAACTACTTTGGAGGTCACTTTGACGTTGAAGCATCAACTGCAAGACTGAACACGTTAGAAGAGTTAACAGCCAATCCTAGTTTATGGAATGATCAGGCTAATGCTCAAAAATTACTGCGAGAAAAAAGTAATCTAGAAGAAAAACTAAACGCTTTTAATAAACTCAAATCCAATTTAAAAGATGCTTTAGAACTTGAAGAAATGGCTGAAGCCGAAAACGATTTAGAAACACTTTCACAAATTGAACAGGACTTAAAAAATTTAAGCATCATTGCTGCCAAATTTGAAACGGAATGTTTGTTTTCAGGTGAAGCAGACGGTAATAATTGCTTTTTAGAGATTAATGCTGGAGCCGGGGGAACTGAAAGCCATGACTGGGCGTCTATTATGATGCGTATGTATTTGCGTTTTGCCGAAAGACTCGGCTTTAAAACCGAAATAATCAATATGATTAACGGCGAAGAGGCAGGCATTAAATCATGCACGATTAGGATAATAGGAAAGCGTGCTTACGGCTGGTTTAAGACCGAAGCTGGCGTTCACAGATTAGTGCGTATTTCTCCGTTTAATGCAGCCGGTAAAAGAATGACTAGCTTTGCAAGTAGCTGGGTATATCCCGAAATTGATGATAATATAGCAATTACTATTGAGGATAAAGATTTAAGAATCGATACTTTTAGAGCATCGGGAGCCGGCGGGCAGCACGTTAATACTACCGATTCAGCTGTACGTATCACTCATATACCGACCGGTACGGTAACACAATGCCAAAGCGATAGATCGCAGCATAAAAATAAAGCTCAAGCTATGAAAATGCTTCAAGCCAAACTCTATGAGCTTGAAATGCAAAAACGTACCGATAGCGTTAACGAGCAGAATGCCGCTAAAACCGATAATAGCTGGGGACATCAAATTAGATCATATGTTTTGCAACCTTATCAAATGGTAAAAGATTTACGTACCGATTATGAAACTTCCGATACTAAAGGAGTGCTTGACGGTGACCTTGAAGAATTTGTTTCCGCAAACCTTGCTATGAATGCGGGTGGTAAGAAGTAGTGAAAATCAATGAGCAATACTTTAAGTAATGAATCATATACTGATTTAATTAAAAATTTAAAACAAGAAATTAGCAAAGCTCGTATTAGAGCCCATTTAGCAGTGAATAAAGAACTGATAGTTCTTTATTGGAAGAATATAGGAAAATTAATTTTAGAACGTCAGAATAAAGAAAAATGGGGATCAAAAGTTATTCAAAATATTTCTGATGATGTGCGTAAAGAATTTCCTGAAATGAAAGGATTATCATATCAAAACCTTTCTTATATGCGTCAGTTTTTTGCAGAATATAATAATGACCACATTCTCCAACAGGCGGTTGGAGAAATCCCATGGAGTCGTAATATATTTTTTATATTATTTTTTCAAAACTAAAAAATATAAATCAAAGAATTTGGTATGCACAACAAACCATCGAAAATGGTTGGTCAAGAAATGTATTATCTTTGCAAATTAAAAGTAATTTACATGAAAGGTCAGCGGAAGGTATCAATAACTTTTCCAATACTTTACCTGAGCTACAGTCTGATTTAGCAAGATCGATTATAAAAGACCCGTATAACTTAGAATTTTTAGATATTCAAGGTAAAATAATAGAACGAGATTTAGAAAATAAATTGATAGATAATATTAAAAACTTTTTATTAGAGTTAGGACAAGGTTTTGCATTTGTTGGCAATCAGTATCATATAGAAACTTGCGGGAGAAGGTTATTATTTGGATTTAGTTTTTTTTATCACATAAAACTCAAATGCTATGTTGTTATTGAATTAAAAACCGGCAAGTTTAAGCCGGAATATGCCGGTAAACTAAATTTTTATCTTAATTTAATGGATCGCACAATTAAAGATAATTTGGATAATCCTACAATTGGATTAATTTTGTGCGAAGAAAAACAAGGTATTACTGTAGAATACGCTATAGAAGGCATCCAAAAACCAATAGGAGTACCACAATTTAAGCTTACAGCAACATTACCTAAAAAGCTTAAAAAATTCCTGCCTACCCCTCAAGATCTAGCAAAGCTAAAAAGCGCATAAATTACTAAAAGTTATTTTTCTTGATATCATGGTCAAGCTTTGGCATGACCTTTTCATATTTCAACCTTATTATTTTTATTGCAACATGAAAAACTATAAAAACTTTACTACTGCTATTTCTATATTTATTATAGCTATAGCCTCGGTTCTAGGATTTCAGAGTTATCAAAAATTTACTCAAGATAAACATTTTGAGCAGGTAATAACCGATCTAAATAATCTAGAGTTTGATCCTGCTAATGAAAAAATCCGCAAGAATTTTATCTCAGAAATACAAAATATTTATGTAACCGCAAATCCTGAGATAGATAAGAATATAAAATATGTATGGGCTTTATCCGCAAGACATTCTTATACCAAAATACCTATCAATTCCGATACTCAAAATATAAGGGCTGCAGATAAAGAGGACGGATATAATAGGATGAGGCTTGGCATAGAGATTGCAAGAGAAGTAGCCGCTAAAAAACTTGATAAGCAAATATCTCTTCAAACCTTAAGAATGGAATACTTACTATTATTCTACCTCGTATTGAGATTAAAGAACAAGAAGCGCTTGATAAAAATATTATTACCGATTATCCAAAAGAAAATTTTTATATTTTTACGCTGCCGGAAAACCAAACCAATACCGGCGGACAATTTAAAACT
Organism: Rickettsia massiliae MTU5; assembly: GCF_000016625.1. NCBI lineage: Bacteria > Pseudomonadati > Pseudomonadota > Alphaproteobacteria > Rickettsiales > Rickettsiaceae > Rickettsia > Rickettsia massiliae. Next base: position 374,286 of record NC_009900.1, on the reverse strand, counting down.
TTATATAAAGAGCATGAGAACGGTAATATTGACTTAAGTAACGCCGAGACTTAAGTAACGCCGAAATTGCTATTGTTACTCACGCTTATCATTTTCCTCGTGTTAATCGATATTTTGATAACAAACCGAATTTTGACTTCTTCTTTATTCATAACACTAAACCTATAATTTTCTTAGTCGATCGAAAATTTGAAACCATGGGAGTAGATAATGAACTAAAGCAGGAGCTAATAAAATTACCTAACTATATAGAGAAAGGTTTTATTTCAGAAAAATTAAATGCTAATATTTAGCAATGCTTGATTAATCAATTACTATCTCTCTTGCTTCTTGTTCTTTAATCTCAATACGAGGTAGAATAATAGTAAGTATTCCATTCTTAAGGTTTGAAGAGATATTTGCCTGATCTACATCTTCATATAATGATATTACATAATTAAAATTTTTATTCATATAATTATCTGAATCATCAGCTTTATTTTTTTCTTCTATATTCCCTGTAATAAATAATTTATTACCGTTTACTTTAACCTTAATTTGACTTTTATCAAAGCCAGGTACTTCCATAACAATAATATACTGCTTATCTTTAGTAATAAAATTGCTTTTTATGCTATTAGATTCATAAAGCGGCAATCTATTTTTAAATACATTATCAATATTTGTAATTTGATTATCTATTAAATCTGCTACCTGACGCAGTGGCGTTGCATTACCGGAATCATAATTCTTATTAGCTATTGCAATATTACTAGATAAAATCATAGCTGCTATAGACGGAATATATAATCTTACGCTCTTTAACATAAAACCACCATTAATTTTGTTAGTTATATATTTAAATATATAAAATTATCTATTTAAATTCAAGTCTTACATTTCCATAATTTGCTGAAAGTACGCTGCCCAAAATAAAAACTAATAATCTCCGCAAAAATAGTTTGATCTTCTATGCTCCATAATATATCTAGATATTCAACTAGCAGAGCAGAACTTTTTAACGATTTATATTGAACATATTTAACTCCTCCATACATTGCAAAAAAGCTATAGGAAAGCACGGATCTTACCGAGCCATTTAAAGCATCAACCCTACTAACACCTGATGTATAAGTGGAGTAAAGAGAATATTGCTCTGCCATTTCTTGTGATATGGTAAGCTCTGTACAAGTTTTAGACTGATTAAGTTTGTTATTAGCAATTTGACAGTCTAAAATATTTATCTCGTGTTTTTTGTCGTTAATATCTTTATATATTTTCAAAATTTCAGGAATTATTGAACTAATAAATCCTGTTATAAGTAATCATAAATACCTATCTATATAAATTTTAGGATAAGTATAGCAAAGATAAGTCATTATACTAAGAAAGAGGCAAAAAGGGGCAGCATGGACTGATTATTTATGTCATTTCTACGAAAGCAGGAATCCAGTTTTTTAATCTAATTATATACTAAACTAAATTTTTATATAGTTTGCTGTGTTTTTATCATTTTTTACTGGATTCTTGCTTTTGCAGAAATGACATCGAACATGTTTAATGATCCATGCAACAACACCAATAATAGGAAAACTGATCCACTCAACAATTACTTTAAATTAGACCAAATGCGGTTTTTTGCAATATAGAAAAAGATAGTAAATACCACTAAAAACATCATAACTTTAAGACCCATAGATTTACGATGTTCCATTTCCGGCTCAGCTGCCCATTGCAGAAATACCGTAACGTCTTGCGACATCTGCTCTACACTTGCGTTAGTACCGTCCATATAGGTTACCTGACCGTCTGTAAGCGGCAGCGGCATTGCTATTTGCTCGCCAGGGAAATAGGGATTATAATGAGTTCCCTGCATCAGCTTAAAATCTGCCGGCGGTTCGGTATAGCCGGTAAGTAGCGAATATATATAATTAGCTCCGTCATGACGTGCTTTTATTATCAACGATAAATCAGGAGGATGGGCACCGTTATTAGCTGCTCTTGCTGCTTGCTCATTAGGGTAAGGAGGTACAAAACGATCAGAGGGAAGAGCGGGGCGGTCAAACATCTCACCGTCATCATTAGGTCCGTCTTTTATCGTATAGCCTTTGGCAATCTCTTTTATCTCGTCATCCGAAAAGCCGATATCTTTAAGATTACGGTAATATAAATTGTTTAAACCGTGGCAGACACTACAAACTTCTTTATAGACCTGAAAACCTCTTTGCGCTGCTTCACGATTAACTGTACCAAATACGCCGTCAAACGACCATTTCATCTTTTTTGGATGTAATACTTCTTCGTTGGCTAAACTTAAGCACGAAGTTAGTAGTATAATGATAGAGATAAGTAGTTTAGTTTTCATAAATTTTTTTGAGTCGTCATTGCAAGGAAAAATTGAAAATTTTGACGAAGCAATCTCAGGAGTTTATTATTATTTTATAAGATTGTCGTGTTGAGATTTGGTCTTTCCTTGCAATGATGTTTTTATTACAGTATAATTTCATTATACAAATCATCCCAATTTATATTTGTTTGTTCTATTAATTTAATTTTGTTGTCTCTTAAACCGGCTTTAATTTGTTTTTCTCTATTTATTGCTAAATTCATAGTTTGATGAATCTCATAAAATACTAAAATTGTGCAATTATACTTTTTGCTAAACCCCTTAATTGTATCATTTTTGTGTTGATATATTCTTTTTATTAAATTAGAAGTAACACCAGTATAGAGTATACCATTTTTCTTGTTAGTTACTATAATATATACTATTGGTTACTTCATAAATTTGTATAATACAAAAAACGTCATTGCGAGCAGCCATAGGCTGCACGGCAATCTCATGAAATAATAACAAACTCCTGAGATTGCTTCGCAATGACTTAACTCTTACAACTCCTCCGGCAATGGCAGCGGTTTTTCATATTTACCTATCAGCGGCAGAACTACTAAGAAATGAAAAAAGTAATAACAAGCAGCAAAACGGCTAATGGTAATATACGGCTCTTCTGCCGGCTGCCCGCCTAAATAACCAAGCAATAAACAATCTGCCATAAATATCCAAAAAGCAATGCGGTATATCGGTCTATAATTGCTACTTCTAACTTTTGAAGTATCAAGCCAAGGTAGTAAGAATAACACAAATATACTTCCGAACATTAATAGCACCCCACCGAGCTTAGACGGCACGGCTCTAAGTATTGCATAAAACGGCAGAAAATACCATTCAGGGACAATGTGGGCAGGCGTAACTAATGGATTTGCTGGAATGTAATTATCGGGATGTCCTAAATAATTAGGTTCGTAAAAAATAAAATAGGCAAATATTATGAAATAAACTCCGAAACCGACAAAATCCTTTACGGTATAATAAGGGTGAAACGGAATAGTATCTTTAGGGCTTTTAACATCTATCCCTTTTGGGTTATTTGAACCATGCTGATGCAAGGCCACTAAATGCAGCATCACTAAAGCAACAATAATAAACGGCAATAAATAATGCAGTGAGAAGAACCTATTTAATGTCGGGTTATCAACAGAAAAACCACCCCATAACCACGTAACTATGCACTCCCCTATGAACGGAATAGCAGAAAATAAATTAGTAATAACCGTTGCTCCCCAGTAGCTCATCTGCCCCCAAGGAAGCACGTAACCCATGAAAGCAGTAGCCATCATGGTTAGAAAAATTATGATACCGATATGCCAAAGCAGTTCTCTAGGTGTTTTATAAGAGCCGTAATACAAACCTCTTGCTATGTGTAAGTATACGGCGGCAAAAAACATTGATGCACCTACCGCATGCGCATAACGCAGTAACCAACCGTAATTCACGTTACGCATGATTCGCTCAACACTATCGAAAGCATGATCAACATGTGGAGTATAGTGCATAGCAAGTATGACGCCGGTGATTATCTGAATCACTAACGCAATACCGGTAATAGAGCCTAAATTCCACAAATAGCTAAGATTTTTCGGAGTTTGATAATGACTAAAATGCTTTAGGAACGCAAAAATAGGAAGACGATAATCTATCCATTCTATAATAGCATTAGGCTTTTTAGGGGTAATATCTTCATTCATAAATAAATTACCCGATTCTAATTTTTTTGTCGCTAATAAAAGTGTAAGGCGGCACAGCTAAATTTAAAGGAGCAGGACCTCTTCTAACTCTACCTGAAGAATCATATTGTGACCCATGGCACGGACAGAACCATCCATCATATTCACCTTGATTAGCAAGCGGCACACAACCTAAATGCGTGCAGATCCCGATCGTCACCAGCCAATTATCATGCCCTGCTTTCACACGTGCTGCATCTGCTTCAGGATCAATCAGCTCTGACATTTTAACGGCTCTTGCTTCAGCTATTTTGTCAGGCGTACGGTTAGTGATAAAAATCGGTTTACCTTGCCATTTAACCGTAACTGTTTGACCTACCGCAATATTTGATAAATCAACCTCAATTGATGATAAAGCTAGCACGTCTGCAGAAGGGTTTAAAGAATCAACGAGAGGCCAAAGAGTACATGCTGCCCCAACTGCTGCAACACTACTAGCCGTTAGAACCATAAAATCACGACGTGTTGTGTTTTTATTATCTTCAGTATCCGACATATAATATTAAAATGACATAAATTAACGATTATTATTACTACCGCTTGAGGTATTATTAAGATTATTTGGATTTGCTAGTTCTTCATAAGGATTTATTATAGGACGTTCAGCGTCTGCAGCACTATCTGCTTGTTTTGGCGTAAGCTTATTTATTTCATCTTCTAACACTTTTGCTCCTGTCCCTTCTTCATGCTTATATTCGCCAGGATCACTTAAGCAATTCCAAAAACTAACTAAATGATTCCAATTAGGACCGAGTTTTGTAGTACAATTTTGAGCAACTGCTTTAGTTGTATCTAATATCTCGACTGTAGTTTCAGTAAAATAATCTATAAACCCAATTTTTTTTAAGCCCAATACTGTATAATATACAGTAATTAAGGAAGCAACCGCTATAATTAAATACCATTTAGTGATAATAGACCACAGAAAAAATCCCATAGGATTTGCTGCCATTAACCTTCGTAAAGCCTGCCACATATATTTTACTCAAAAAAACTTTATTAATAATATTCATCTTATTTTATATCACTACATTAGTAAAAATAAAGCAAAATCACGTAATATTATAAATATTTTTAATTAAACAGGAACTCAAGAAGAGTGCAATCGGTAAAAATACTAAATTAATTCCTATCATAATAAAAATTAATTGTAAGTTATTATCTTGTAATATTAAACCTGTCATTATAATATTCGGAATTAATAACGGCATGATAAACGTACCGACAAAGTTAGCATTCTTCTTAAAATAACATTGCACGCTACCGGATAACACTACTAAACTACTTGATAACACTAATATCATCCATACACTAATAAAGAAAAATATTATCTCAAGCAAAGTTTGATCAAAAAAAACATAAATAATGGGTAAAACAAAAACCAGTCCTATCGTACTGCTGATAAATATAGCACAAAATTTAGCCAATATAATTTCTTCATGACTAACAATTGATAATAATAACTCTAAGCTTCCGTCTTCCAAATCAGATTTAAATATAACCGAAGAAAAACCGATTAATGAAATTAATAAACAAATTACCGAAAAAATTAAACCGAATTTGTTAATATCCCTTTCACTGTTAATTAAAACAGTACTAATTATGCAAAATAAAAAAAATATAACTAGATATTTAATTATATTATTAATGCGATTCTGCACTATAAATTCACGCTTAATGAGTACCAATAGACTATTCATAATTATTAAATACGTTGTAAATTAAGTACATAATAGCTGCAACAGTTAAACCTATACCAATTTCAACAATAACTATCGCAATATGCTGAGCAAGGAGCTTATCATTGATACAATTTGTTAGTGAATAATAATTTAAATAATTATCGTTAAAAAAGAGTGATATTGTTCCTACAATTGCATATATTGCTACACCTAAAACCGCAATACAAACTAGCACGTTAGGAGGAAAATATCGGCTTAATTTTCGATTACCGTAAACTAAATCATAAGCAATAAGGCTAGATGCAAATATAACACCTGCTTGAAACCCACCACCCGGCGAAGACTCACCGTTAAGCTGAATATATATACTATATAAAATTATATAAGGTATTATAAAACTAGTAATATATTTTATTATTGGATTTGTCATCCCGTGGCTTGACCACGGGATCTTGTATCGCCTGCTGTGTCCTGAGATACCGCGATCAAGTCGCGGTATGACATCATCAGACTTTCTGGAAAATATCAACAGCACGGCAATTCCTGCAATTAAAATTACGCTAGTTTCACCTAAAGTATCATATCCACGATAACTTGCAAGAATAGCCGCAACAAAAGAAGGTACACCTATATCTCTAGAGGTATTTTCGATATAATATTTACTTGAATGCATATGAATAGGAGCATTATCATCACCGTAATTCGGTAATTCTAGCCCCATATAAGCAAGAGTTACTACAAACAATAAACATATTAAACTTGCTGGAATAATATTAGTTCTCTCAATATTCTTTAAATCCGAAGGTAATTTACGCAACAAATTCAAATATACGCATGTTGATAAGCAAGCTCCCAGTGCTGCCTCAGTCATTGCGACATCAGGAGCATCCATAATAAGATAGGATACACCAATTAATAAGCTAAATACAGAAGCAGCAATCACTGCATTTAGTAAATCTTTAGCAAAAACTATTTTTATCGAGATTAAGATCAATAAAAAAACAATTAAGTTAAGTAGGTAATTGCCGAGATCAAAATTTAAAGCTGTCTTTACTATCATATGGTTGTTAAAATTTAACGTCATTGCGAGGAGAAACGTAATTTCGACGTGGCAATCTTATCAAGCATCCTGAGATTGCTTCGTCAATTACTTCGTAATTTTCCTCGCAATGACGGTACTATAAGCTCTAATTTTCATAAATAAAGATGCTTTACCAAGTGCATGAGTTGCTACCGGATTTAGTATAAAAATCAATAAAGCTGCTAAAATTAATTTAACAGAGTTCACCATATCTGCTTCAATGCACGCAAAACCTATTAAGCAAATAGGCACGCCGAAACTCTCAATAACACTTGCTGCATGTAATTTAGTATAAAAATCAGGAAATCTAAAAAAACCGATTATTCCTGAAAATATAGCAAATAATCCAATAATTACTAATAAAATTCCTATATAGTATAGTGTCATTGTGTTTATCCTTTTTTCGTCATTGCGAGGAAATTATGAAATAATTGACGAGGTAATCTCATGCAAAAGTCCTGAGATTGCCGCATGAACTAAAGTTCACTCGCAATAACGTTTTTACTCACCTTGAGCCAAGCTATAACCTGCAACCCCGTCAAATTCAAACAAATTCTCTACTTTGACAAAATCGATATTTGCTGTGCTTAAAACTTCAAGCAATCTTGTGATATCTAAATGCTTTATTTCTGTGCCGTCTTTATTCATAAAACGACAACACCAATGATCGGAAACAGTTTCAAACCTTGTATCACGAGGCCACAGCTTTAATCCTTTTGACGAGATTGTTTTTAACTCAAAATTACCAAGATCAAGTTTATTAATTTTATCTGCTATATCGTGAGCGGAAGATACATTCATATTCACAAATATATCCGTACCGACCAATTGCTTAACTTCTTTAGTATCAATTTTATAATCTATATTGCTTTCTTGCTTCTCAGCAATTAAGGGATAAGCTGCTTTAGGTAGCTTTGTCGGTAACTGTCCTAATCTTTTCGTTACTTCTTCGGCAAATTCTTTTGTACCGACTTTTTTACTAGAACTCTGCTCGTTATATATATCGGCTGTATGAACACCATCCTCTATAGTTTTTTTCCAAGCATTTTCGATTAATGTAGCGATATCACCCTGCCCTATATGTACTAGCATCATTATTGCAGCATTTAAAAGCCCTGACGGATTTGCGATATCTTTACCGGCAATATCGGGAGCACTTCCATGTACCGCTTCAAACATCGCATAATGCTGCCCAATATTTGCAGAACCTGCAAGACCTACCGAGCCTGAAATTTCAGCAGCTACGTCAGATATGATATCACCGTATAAATTAGAAGTTACGATAACGTCAAATATTTCCGGTTTGGTAGCAAGCCTTGCCGTCCCGATATCGATAATATAATGCGCGTTATTAATTTGCGGGTATTCTTTTGCAATCTCATTAAATACTTTATGCAAAACCCCATCGGAAAATTTCATAATATTATCTTTGCTTAAACACGTGACTTTTTTACGGTTATTTTTTACTGCATATTCAAAAGCATATCTAATAATCTTCTCACATCCTGTATGACTTATCAACTTCATTGACTCATACATATTATGCGTTTGGCGGTATTCTATACCTGCGTATAAATCTTCCTCATTCTCACGTATAATAGTTAGGTTTAAATTTGGATATAATGTTCTAGTAAAAGGATGAAACGAAACGGAAGGACGAATATTAGCAAAAAGCTGTAATGTTTTACGAATCGTGACATTTAAACTTTTATATCCTCCACCTTGCGGAGTAGTAATCGGGGCTTTAAGTATAATACCGGTGCGTTGTATTGATTCCCAACTTTCCTCGCTTATGCCTGAAGTATAATGCTTCTTGTAAAGCTTTGCACCTACTTCAATGGTTTCTAAACGAATACGAGCCTCGGCTTTACGTAATATATAAAGCACTGCCTCCATTATTTCAGGACCTATACCGTCCCCGTATGCAATTGTAATCGGTGTAAATTCTGCCATATTAAATACTCACTCTCTTGTTTATGTCATTCCCGCGTAGGCGGGAATGACACACAAAAATCCATACAACACCATCAATAGTTTATTGTTACTTCTTTTAATCTCTCATTCAACATAAAAGTCACTTCGGAAGTTATATTCAAATTATTTTTAGCATATAAGACTTGAGCACTTGGAATTACCAAATTAAGGTTATATTTCTCGGCAAGTTCACTAATTATTGTAATAGTTGTTTCATGGACTCTACTCATAGCCTCAGCGTGGGCTTGTTCAAGCTTTGTTTTCTTAATCTGAATTTCTTTTCTAACGTGGCTAACTTTTGCATTAAATTCGTTTACTTTATGCTCAAATTCGGTTTCACTTAAATGAGAACGCTCATTTAGCAGCTTCTCTTCCAGCGGTTTAAATTCTGCTTCTTTTGCAGCAATATCCTCTTGAATTTTATGATTAAGCTTTTCGATTTTTTTACGCAAATCTTTTATAGCGATCGAACCTTCCAATATAGATTGTACATCAGCAACAGCTACTCTAACTTTAAAATTATCTTCTTTAATTGGCACATTTTGTGCCTCCGTAATCGTTGAGAAATTTATTATGAAAATGCATAAACATAATATTCGGTATATCATCCTTGATCCTTTTAGATTAAACGGTGTCGACTAGGATTGTCATCCCGTGGCTTGACCACGGGATCTTGTGTCACAGGCAGTATCCTGAGATCCCGCGATCAAGTCGCGGGATGACCATTCAAAATGACTGGATTCCCGCCTACACGGGAATGACACTGGAGCAACACCCTTATTAATCTAAGAATAAATAACATCAAGCAATTTGTCTATAATTAAAAACTTAACCTTTACCTAATATTGGCACATTCCTACCTCCCCATGGGGTATATTCGCCATCCGAATAATAAGCACTAGAAATAGGTTCAAACGAAATAGCTTTTATTGCTTCAGGACTTAAATAAGTACTCTCTTCATCACTAAGCAAAGGTTTTCAGTAGCCGGTTCTTCTAGCTCAACATAAATTTCATGCTGTTCATTAAATTCATATAAAAAATTAAAAGCTTTATGAATATGCTCTGTTCCTTTGTTCTTAACCAAAACTGCTGTAATACCATAAGTCTTTTGCAGCATTGACATGTTTAATATCATCATCCATGAAAAATACGTTTTTTATAATTAGTTATTTCGGTATTATTCATTATTTCTCTTATTTAGTACAATTTTGTATTTCTTCAAAATTATTAGAAGGTAAAGCTGATTTTATATAAATTTTTGCATCTTCCTTTCCTAGTAACCTTTCTAATGCATATTTTACAGCATGAGGATAATCATTAAATGATACTATAACTATTTTATGACCGGATAATATAATATTCTTAAAAAGGCGTGCTATTTGCTCTTCATTTTTCCAACCTAAATTTTCATTATCTAGGAATTTCTCCATCAGCTCTATAGAAAATTTTTGCTCAAGCCTAACTTTTTCTTACTCTCGTTCTTCATAGGAGCTAAAAAAGCGATTTTGTATATTACGTGCTATTAAACCTCCTAACCTCTCTCCGATATAATTATGCGAATGTCCAAACTAAAGTATTGTCACAATCAAATATAAATAAAGCTGTATTATCGTTCATTAATTTCTCTTATTTTAAGTTTAAAAATTCTTAGTAATTTTTATTCTGCAGTTAAATCAATTTCTTTTTCAAGAACTTATATTCCAATTTTTGGTATTTTAGTGTATAATACGAAAAACTATTGTAAACTTGTGAGAATTTTTAAAGATGACATCTATTCGTAATATAGCAATTATTGCCCACGTTGATCATGGGAAAACTACGCTTGTTGATAACATGCTTAAACAAAGCGGAACATTTAGGGCTAACCAAGCAGTTGCTGAGCGTGCTATGGACTCTAACGATCTTGAGCGTGAGCGTGGAATCACGATACTTGCCAAATGCACTGCTCTTATGTGGAACGATATCCGTATCAATATAGTTGATACGCCAGGACACGCCGATTTTGGCGGTGAAGTAGAACGCATCCTTAGCATGGTTGACGGTGTAGTGCTACTTGTCGATGCATCGGAAGGACCAATGCCGCAAACAAAATTCGTGCTTTCTAAAGCGTTAAATCTCGGCTTAAAACCTATTGTCGTTATTAATAAAATCGATAGAGATGACCAAAGAATTAAAGAAGTTATCAATGAAGTATTTGAGCTATTTGTGGCACTTGAAGCAAACAACGATCAGCTTGACTTCCCTATAGTTTATGCATCAGGTAGAGCAGGTAGAGCATCTTTAACCTTTGATGATAAAATTAATCCTTTAGACAATTTAGCAGATGATTTAGCACCGCTTTTCGACCTTATAGTACAGCATGTACCAAAACCCTTAGCCGATGACAAAGCACCGTTTTCTATGCTTGTTACTACTAGAGAATATAATTCTTTCTTCGGTAGGGTTTTAACAGGTCGTGTACAAAGCGGCACTGTTAAAATTAACCAAAACGTAAAAGTATTAAATCGTGAGAATAAAGTACTTGAAACCGGACGTATCACTAAAATATTAGCCTTTAGAGGCTTAGAGCGAATCGCTATAAATGATGCTACAGCCGGCGATATTATTGCCGTAGCAGGCGTTGAAAACGCCAACGTTGCCGATACTATCTGCTCCCCTGAGGTAACCGAGGCCGTACCGTCTCTACCTATCGATCCGCCGACTTTATCCATGACTTTTAGCGTTAATGACTCACCGCTTGCAGGAAGCGAAGGGACAAAAGTTACGTCGAGCTTAATTGGAGCTAGGTTAATGCGTGAGCTTGAAAGCAACGTTGCATTAAAAGTTACTGAAGCTGCCGAGAAAAATGCTTTCCAAGTTGCAGGGCGTGGTGAGTTACAACTTGGTATCTTAATTGAAACTATGCGTCGTGAAGGGTTTGAGCTATCTATTAGCAGACCCGAAGTATTATTCCAAACTGATGAGAAAGGTAATAAGCAAGAACCGATGGAAGAAATCCAAGTTGACGTTGATGATGATTATGTTGGAGTAGTCGTAAAATCTTTAGCACTGAGAAAAGCCGAAATGACTGATATGAGGCCGTCAGGCGGCGGTAAAAGCCGTGTTACGTTTATCGGACCGTCTAGAGGGTTAATCGGCTATCACAGCCAATTTTTAACCGAAACACGAGGCACAGGGATTATGAATCGTATTTTCCACGGATACGCTGATTATAAAGGAAATATCGAGGGAAGACGTAATGGCGTGCTTATCTCTAACGGTGACGGAGCAGCGGTCGCATATGCTCTATGGAATCTAGAAGAAAGGGGAAAAATGTTTATAAACCCTAGTGACAAAGTATATAGAGGCATGATTATCGGCGAACATAATCGTGATAATGATTTAGAGGTAAACCCACTAAAAGCGAAACAACTGAGCAACGTTAGAGCAGCAGGCAAAGACGAAGCCATAAGACTAACTCCGCCAATGCTTTTAACGTTAGAGCAGGCAATCAGCTATATACAAGATGACGAGCGAGTTGAAGTAACACCGAAATCTATTCGTTTACGTAAAGCTCTACTTGACCCTAACGACCGTAAAAGAGCTGCAAAGTAGGTATGCCTAAAAAAGTTGACATAGTCATTGCTAGAAAAAACTATAAGTTTTGACGAAGCAATCTCTGGAATCTTGCTTTATGAGATTGCCACACTCCTTTCAGTTGCTCGCAATGACGAAAAAACTAAGCTAATACATTAAATACTATAATAACAAACCTTTTTAACGGCTTCTATTACATCGCTCTCACTCGGCAGAGCTAGTGTTTCTAAATTAACAGCATAAGGCAAGGGAAGATCCTTGCCGCTTACAATCTCTATCGGAGCATCTAAATAATCAAATGCTTCTTTCATAACAATAGAAGCTATACTTGCACCAACACCTGCAAAAAACCACCCTTCTTCCACCACAACTAAACGATTAGTTTTTTTCACTGATTCTATTATTGTCTCAGTATCAAGCGGTTTAATAGTGCGAAGATCAATAACCTCGCAATCAATATTATCATTCTGCAAAACACTTGCAGCATCTAAGGCAAGTTTTACTTGAATCGAGAAAGTGACTATAGTGACACTACTACCCTCTCTTAAAATTTTTGCCTGACCAAAGGGTATAGGCTCGATTGTTTCCGGTACATCAAAACTATGACCGTATAAAATTTCATTTTCTAAAAAAACAACGGGATTATCGTCCCTAATAGCTGTAAGCATAAGTCCTTTATGATCTTCTGCACTATAAGGAGCTACTACTTTTAATCCCGGAATGTGGGAATAGCAAGCTGTATAATTTTGGCTATGTTGTGCAGCTACTCTACTTGCTGCTCCGTTTGGTCCTCTAAATACTATCGGACATTTGACCTGCCCGCCTGACATGTAATGCGTTTTTGCAGCTGAATTAACTATGTGATCGAATGCTTGCATAGCAAAGTTAAAGGTCATAAACTCCACGATCGGGCGAAGTCCTGCAAAAGCTGCTCCGACTGCAAGCCCTGCAAAACCATATTCCGTTATCGGTGTATCAATTACCCTCTTAGGACCAAATCGCTCTAGTAATCCTTGAGTTACCTTGTAAGCTCCTTGATATTCTGCAACTTCCTCGCCTATGACGAAAACCTTGTCGTCTCTTATCATCTCTTCTTGCATTGCATCACGCAACGCTTCACGTACCGTTATTTGCATTTTTCTTTTTTATTTGATTAAATTAAACGTCATTGCAAGGAGGCTTGCCTGCGTGAACATCATTGCGAGCAGCCGTAGGCTGCGTGGCAATCTCATGAAATAATAACAAATTCCTGAGATTGCTTCGTCAAAACTTACAGTTTTTTCTCGCAATGACGCCTTAACAGTACACCTGTGTATACAACTCCCCTTCATCAGGTAGCGGTGAATTTTCTGAGAATTCTACTGCTTCTTTCACAATTTCTTTTACCGACTGTTCTATTTCTTTTAAATCCGCTTCGGTTACATATTTATTGTCGAGTATCGTTTTTCTTATTATTACCAACGGATCACGCTCTTTATATTGCTCAACTTCTTCTTTATTGCGATATTTTGCCGGGTCGGACATCGAATGCCCACGATAACGATAAGTTTTTACCTCTAATATCAGCGGAAAGCTATTTTCTCTAACATACTCGGCTGCTTGCTTAGAGCCGTCATACATTTCTTCAAAATCCATACCGTCTAGCTGAAATCCTTTAATCCCAAACGATGCCCCTTTCTTATATAAATCACGCATAAAGGTAGAACGTGCTACAGACGTCCCCATCGAATATTCGTTATTTTCAATAATATAAACTACCGGCAAACCCCATAAAGCAGCCATATTAAAAGCTTCATATACCTGACCTTGATTAACGGCACCGTCACCTAAAAAAGTAAAACAGATATTATGCGTATCGTTATATTTTTCAGCAAACGCAAGCCCTGTGCCTATCGGTACTTGAGCCCCTACTATACCGTGTCCACCGTAAAATTTGTTTGGTACATCAAATAAATGCATCGAGCCACCCTTACCTTTCGAGCAACCTGTAACACGCCCCATAAGCTCGGCAAGAACATACTTAGGCTCAGTTCCTGCTAAAATAATATGAGCATGGTCACGATAGCTAGTAATAGTGCTATCACCTTTTTGTTTAACCATATCTACTGCAGAAATTACTGCTTCTTGCCCTATATATAAATGACAAAAACCACCGATTTCTCCCATTCCGTATAACTGACCGCATTTTTCTTCAAAACGACGCAGTAGGAGCATATTTTTAAAGCTTTTTATATATTCTTCCTTTGTCGGCTTATATTTTCCTAACTTAATATCCACTAATTACTCCTTAAGACTATTGTCACCCCGTGGTCAAGCCACGGGGTGACATCTGTAAATTAAAAGTCACAAAATATGGTACATGATCCGAAGGTGGAGACCAATCACGTGCTTCTGGTAGTAAATGCATAGAAAATAATGCATCTTTTAAATTATCGCTAACCCAAATATGATCAAGCCTTCTACCTTTGTTAGATTTTTTCCAATCTATATTTCTATAACTCCACCAAGTATAAAATTTTGTGTCAAGCGATACGAAATGTCTGCTACTATCAATAAAACCTAACACATTTTGTAGCTCTACCAATAACGAGCGTTCAATATCGGTATGGCTGATAACATTTCGCAACTGCTTACTAGACCATACATCATGTTCATGCGGAGCAATGTTCAAGTCCCCGACAATAATCATTTTATCGTTTTTAGTACGGTTAGTCGTTAACCATTCCTGCATTAACCTTACATATTCGAGCTTGTGCTTAAATTTTGTATTTACCTCGATATCAGGTATATCACCACCGGCAGGAACATAAAAATTATGTATTTCTATATCATTAACTATAGCTGCTATATGCCTTTTATCACTATTATATAACTCCAATGAAAAAACATTATTCAAAGGAAATTTTGAAATAATAGCAACACCGTTATATGATTTCTGCCCTGAATATATTACATGTTCATAGCCTATATTTTTAATAACTTCAAGAGGAAATAATGAGTCAGCTACCTTTGTTTCTTGAAGTAAAATAATATCCGGCTGATGTTCATATGCTAATTTTCTTAATAAATCGATCCGTAGACGCAATGAATTAATATTCCAAGTAACTATCTTCATTAGACTTGTTGTATAACCTCCTTCTAAAGGTAATTTGTAAATCCGGTACTCGCATCCTCTCACGTACTAAGTGTACGCTGCGGTGCTGCGTTCCGTGTTTCTTTCAAATTCCTCTTTATAAGATAGGTTATACAACAAGTCTATTTAATTTTTTATAGCTGCCCCTATTATTGCATCTCTAAAATAAATTATTCCAAGTTGATTTAAAGGATTTTTCATGTCAATTTTATCTTTTTCTTCTTCAGGAATTTTCATCATAGTATTACTGAGTATAGCAAAATAAAGATTATCAGGCACAACATATCCTGCTTCACTTTGTATTCCAAGGGCTTTTCCCGTATAATGAATCATTAAACGCTTAGAATCAAGATCAGTAAGAAAAATACCGTAACCCATATAAGACTTACGCCCTTCTATATTTTTTGCTAAAAAATATTTAGTAGTCATAAGTTTATACGACTTCTTAGAAAGAATTTTCTCCTCATTTAATGCCCTATACCATCTAATAAGATCAACCGGTGTTGATATTATACCACCGTCAGCACAAGGAACTGCTAAAAAATCAGCAGTTACAGGAGTAAATATAGGTTTATTACTATTATTAGGCGTTAAAAAATATCTTACCGGATAATTAGAACTAATAACGTTTTTTTGGATTCTAGCGGCTTCACTATATGAAGCAAAACTAGTAGATTTCATATTAAGCGGTTTAAAAAATTCATCATAAAAAAAGTTAGCTAAATCTTTTTTAGCCACCTTTTCTATAATCATACCGAGTATAACAAAATTAGTATTACTATATTTAAATTTTTTCCCTATAGATATTTCTAAAGGCTTAGAAGAAACAAATTGTAATATTTTCTTGTAAATCTCTTTCTTAGGCATATTTAAATCAAGTTTAACAAAACTAAAATATTCAGCAATACCGCTACTATGCGTTAATAAATTATGGATAGATATTTTATATGCCCAATCCGGCACTTTTCCACCCCACATTTCCGGATCAAGATATTTATAAATTTTATCGTTAATATTTAATAATGCCTGTTCTTGTAATTTTAAGATTCCCGCTGCTGTAAAAGGCTTTGTAGCAGAAACAATAGGCATCATTTCATTTGCTTTTAATTGCTCACCATTTAAAGCAAAAATTCCTTTAGCACCGGTTAATAAAGGTTTATAATCATTGGCAAACATAAAAACGGCATTTAAAAATCTATTACTTATATATTCTTTTTCTGCTTCATTGATTCTTTGCTGTATATCTGCAAAACAATCAATACAATTATTAATAAAAAAAAGCAGCAACAAAAAATATCTAAGAATCATAACTTCAACACTCCACAAACTTATCAATAGACGTCTTACATAACGCAGCTAATAAAGAGAAATTTGAAGGAGACACGGAACGCAGAACCACAGCGTACACTTGACATGAGGATTCGAGTACCGGATCGACGTACAAATTACCTTTAGAAGCAAGTTATGTAAGACGTCTAGTAAAATAAAACGGTAATTTTGCTTCTAACTTAATCTCTTTACCAAAAATTTTTTCAGATAAACATATATTATTAGCATGCAAGAACATATATTTACTATACGGCATTATTTCTTTATTACCATATTTATCATCTCCAAGTATCGGACAACCTAATAATCTAGCATGCAACCTTAATTGATGCATTCTACCTGTAACCGGCGTAAATTCAATTAAAAATAAGTTATTATCAAGTGATTTAAGTACTTTATAATAAGTAATGGCAAGTTTACTATTTTCACTATCAATATTAGTAATTTTAGGTGTACTTCCTTTACTCTTTTCTATATTACTTCTAACTTCGCCTACATTTTTAATTGGCTTCCCATAGGTTACGGCAAAATATGTTTTTACAACCAATTTTTCTTTAAAAGCATCATGAAGTTTTACACTACTTAAATAATTTTTGGCTATTAAGAGCAAACCACTTGTTTCTTTATCTAATCTATGTACTAGCTTAAAATCAGCACCTTTATAATTCAAATATTTTAATGCAGAGTCAATAGATAAATTTATTTTACTGCCGCCTTGAGTAGCAAGACCTGCAAGTTTATTTATAGCTATTAAATTATCATCTGCATATATCAAATAATCGGTAGTAATTTTCTTCGCTAGCTTAATTTCAGCGTCGGTAAAAACTAATTTTTCAGGTTGCTTAACAGGTAAATTAAACTTATCGTTAATAAAAATTTTATCGCCGCCCTTTACTCTTAAACTCGCTTCTGTTTTCTGAGAATTAACGGTAATTTGTTTTTGACGTAATGCTTTCTCTATTACTCCTTGAGTCAATAAGGGATATAGACGTTTTAAATATTTATCTAATCTAGAAGAAATAGGAGTATTGACATCTATGATCATATTTTTAATAAATTAGGAACTTTTTATTAAAAAACAGCACCAAATTATTATAGATAAAAGGATTACAGCAAAAAGCTGATGTATAGAGGCAATTATTATAGGTACAGAGTATAAAAGAGTAATTATTCCGGTAGATACCTGCATCAATAATGCAATCATTAGAAAATACGCTATCTTATTTAATTTCGGATGTTCTATTTTTAACAAGCAGATTATCAAAACTACCACAACCAAAAATACGCTATAGCCACCTAAACGATGTATGAATTGTATAAAAACCGGATCATACCAATTTTTAAGATCAAAGAAATTATCTTTTATCTCCATCGGGATAAAGCTATAATCCATTAGCGGAAAACTATTATATATCAGCCCTGCATCAAGCCCTGCAACTAAAGCACCTAAAAAAATTTGTACATATACTACAGTAATAGCAATACCGGAAAATATTAATGGTAATTTTAAATCTGTTTGTGACGGGATTAACAAAATATCACAACGATTTTTTATTAGTTGATAAAAAAGTATGTGATAAATAATTACGGCGATAATTAAATGAAAAGCAAGTCGACAATGACTAACATACGGACTATTCAACAAGCCGCTTTTAACCATATACCACCCCATAAAGCCTTGTACGCAAAATAACCACAAAGCAATTATATAAGGTAGCATGTCACGATTTTTTATAACATCTTTAAAATAAAAATATATTAAAGGTACAATATATATTAAAGCTGTAATTCTACCGAGTAATCGATGTATAAACTCTAACAAATAAATAAACTTAAACTGTGATAAAGTAATTCCGTAATTAACGGAGTTATATTCAGGAAAAGCTTTATATTTAGCAAATTCCGCTTGCCAGCTTTCAAAACTAAAAGGCGGCAAAATACCGGTGACCGGACGCCACTCAACTATAGATAAACCAGAACCGGTAAGCCTTGTTATCCCCCCTATAACAATCGTCGCTATGACCATTATACAACTTATACACAACCATTTTGTAATTAAACTTTTCTGCACTTTTATTTTAAGTCTATGTTTTTTATCGCGTCATTACGGCATTGCTGCTATGTCATCCCCGCGTAGGCCTTGTTGCGTGGATAGGTTTATCATTTATCATCCCGCGACTTGATCGCGGGATCCAGCTAAAAATACTAATAATATTAGTATTTTTATTATTTTTATGGACCCCGTGGTCAAGCCACGGGGTGACATTAAGGATTACTGAATTCCTGCTTTCGCAGGAATGACATATTATAGCCCTCAAATCAAGACTCTGCATTCTTTTCCGTATCTTCGACGGTATTAGAAGGACGTTTCTTATTTGATGTTTTATTACGATATCTACGTTTTGTCTTTTTTGGAGCAGCTTGTGCTTCTTCTAAGCCGGCATTACTTTCTACAACTTTCACCTCTTCCACAACGCTTACGGTTTGCTCTACCGATTCTTTTGCCTCTAAACTCTTATCTTTTACTTCATTAGCAATATTATTACTATTATTAGCTGTTTTCCATTTATGTTTATTTTTGCGTAACTGTTCTTTTTTCAGCTCTTCTTCAGTATAATCGGCACTATGATTCTGAATTACCGGCTTAACAGAATTAACATTATTGTTATTTTTCTTCAACAGCTTCACTTTTTCAATCGAATAACTATCTGATGTAGCATTAGGATCGGAATAAAAATTAAGCTTTATATTATATTTTTCTTCAATAAATTTTATCTCAGCACGTTTATTATTAAGTAGATAAATAACTGAAACGATATTGGTAAAAACATTTATTACATCAGTTCTTTCTTCAAAAATTTCATTCTCTATAGTACGTAAAATTAACATAGCATTAGCGTCACTCGCTCTAATGACTCCTTTACCGTTACAATGAGAACAAATTGCCGAATTAGTTTCTAAGAAAGAAGAACGTAATCTCTGCCTTGAGAATTCAAGCAGTCCAAACTGACTAATATTACCGGTTTGTATACGAGCACGATCACGACTTAAAAACTCTTTAAAGGATCGTTCAATAATTTTACGATTCTTAGCTTCGCTCATGTCTATAAAATCAACCACTATCAAACCTGATAGATCTCTAAGCTTTACTTGCTTTGCTACTTCTTTGGCTGCTTCTAAATTAGTTTTTAGTGCCGTTTCTTCAATATTTTGTTCAGAAGTGGATTTACCGGAATTTACATCAATTGAAATAAGAGCTTCCGTAGGATTAATAACGATATATCCTCCTGAAGGTAACGTCACTACAGGCTGATATAATTTAACTAATTGCTCTTCTACTTGAAACTTAGTAAATATAGGAGTTTTACTTTTATGCTCTTTCAGCTTCGCAAGCTCTGAAGGTAATAAATCCTGCATAAATTTTGAAGCGTCTTCATAACCCTCTTGTCCTTGAATTACCACCTCTTTAACATTGTGATCGCACATATCACGTATGGTTTTACGTATTATACTATCTTCCTCATGAATAAAACACGGAGCTGGAAATTTAAGAGTACTTTTACGAATTTTATTCCATAACCTTGCTAAATAATTATAGTCTTTCTTTAAATCTAAGGTGCTACTTCCTCTACCTGCGGTTCTAACAATGACGCTATAAGCATTTTTGTCACCGCTTACTATTTTATTTAAAATATCTTTCAGTCTTTTCCTTTCTTCCCCGTTGGATATTTTACGCGATATACCGTTTTGCGAACCTTTATTAGGCATTAAAACACAATATTTACCAGCCAAGGATATATAAGTAGTAAAAGCGGCACACTTATTGCCTCGTTCTTCCTTAGTAACCTGCGCTAATAATATTTGGTTTTTTCTTATTACTTCTTGAACTTTATATTGTTTATATTGCGGAATATTTGACTCAGGGGTACCGCTTTGAATAATTTCAATATCATCAGCCGCTTCTAAATTAAGTTCTGACTGGAATTTACTCTCTACTAAATCTTCTATGGTTTTTAGGTCAATTTCTTCACTATCAACCAAAGAATCATATATAGCAGCCGGTTTCTCTTTATCATCCTCAACCGTAATATTTGCAAGAGCTATTTCAGGAAAAGCATTAACCGGAAAATTTCTCTCCAAGGTAGGCAAATTGTAATAGTTAGGATGGATTTCACTAAACGGTAAAAAACCGCTTTTATCCATTCCGTACTCTATAAAAACAGCTTGTAGCGACGGTTCTATTCTTGTAACTTTTGCTAAATAAATGTTACCTTTATTTTGTTGTCTTACGGTTGTTTGAAATTCAATATCTTCTATATTGTTGCTTTGTCCTAATAAAACTACTCTTGTTTCGCTTGGAAAATTAGCATCAATTATAATCTTTTTATTCATTTATCTTCTCACTAACTTGAAGAACAAATAATTAATATAATGCTTGTATCTTAAGAAAAATCATTGTTTATCTTGTATTAATTTATTTAAATAGAGATAATTTATCTATGAGTAAAGAGCAAAAATGAAATTCTAGATAAACTTCAAATAACACCTCTTTAAAATACTAAAAAATATATTATTATTTTTCTTACATTAAAATATTTTCATATTATTTAATCCATTAATTTTTTTAAAATTCAACAATAATTATATACAAATTATAAATAAGGCTACCATACTTGATTAAAAGCTGATAATCTAATAACTATCCATATATACTTAAATCATGGAATTACGAATCTCTTTAATTTTTAAGATAATAATCTTAATCATTATAATTAATGAGTTATATACCATGTATTTATGTTTAGCAAACACTTAATTTATGACTTTAAAAAACGATTACAAAACTATTTTTTTCTCACTTTTGGGAATATTTATTTTTTCCTGTATCAATGCTATAAATTTTTATAATTTTCAAATCTTTTTACTGATAAATAAAAATCTAGGCGGAGAACAAATAAATCATATAAATCAAACTAAATTTATAGGTTCGATAATCGCAGGCTTTGCCTTAACACAGTTAATTAATAAGTTAAGTAATCAAAAAATTATTTTAATTAGCTTATCTTTATTAATTATTTGTACAATAAACCTAATTTTATTAAATAATTATACTCTAATTAAAATTAATTTTATTGTAATTAATTTTGGAACATTTTCATATTTCACTTCTATAACATTAGACATTATTGAAAGTAGCAAAGAAAAGAAATATTTTTTTTTAGCTTGTATAATGTTGTTATGGGCGGGTGGAAACTTAATGGTAGATTTATTAAATCCATTTATAAAACCGACAAATAATACTATAGTAATTTGTGCATTGTTATATTGTATCAATATACTAACCGAATTTCTGCATTATAATCCTACATCTCATAAATTAAATTTAAATTCCAAATTTTCATCCTTAATAAAAAATGTCGAATTACAATTATTGACAGGCTTCGTAGTTGCTTATGTCACCTTGGATATATTATGGTATTATGAAGCTTTTGCATTAAAGAAAGAATTAGCATTAATTAATTTGAGACTTATACTAAAATATATTTTTCTAGCAATATGTTTTTCTATAATTCCTATATGCTATATATTAAGCAAAGTAAATAAATATTTGGCTAATTTATCACTAACTATAATTCTGCTCGTCTGCTTTATTTTACTACCGCTTCATGGAACTAATAAAAACCTTAATATATTATATATAATACTAATCGGTAGTTGTTTAGGATCCATTTATATTTGCAATATTTTAATACTAATTGATAAATTTAGGGATTACGAACTTAGAACAGCTTTATTTTCGTATTTTTCAATGTGCAGCATCGGTATATATGCCGGAGCTTTATCATCTCATGTACCTTACGGCACTATTAACGGCAGTGATTTCTTATTTTCCGTTTTTGCCGTAGTCGGTAGTTTTGTAGCTTATCATTTTTGGTATTTTATTAAGTATACATTATATAGATTTTAATAAGACTTCTTGCATAACTTGCTTCTAAGAGTAATTTGTACGTCGATCCGGTACTCGAATCCTCACGTTACTTGCGGGTACGCTGCGGTTCTGCGTTCCGTGTCTCCTTCAAATTTCTCTTTATTAGCAAGTTATGCAAGAAGTCTTATACTAACATAGACGAAGATCAACTTCAAAAAGAGCAAGGAATCCACAAGGTGAGGAGCGGCGCGTATACTTAATACGTGAGTATCGTAACTCTTGTAGGATGACGCAGCCAATTTTTGAAGTGCATCGAGTATATGTGTAATATTCTGTAACATAATATAACTTGTATAATTTGGCATTCTTGTATAATTTGGCATTAAATATTAATATTTAAATATATTTTTACAATGTCTAAAATGCAGCAAAGTACATTATTAAAACCGGTTAGTTGTTACGGGATCGGGGTTCACTCAGGAAAACGTACCCAGTTAACTATAGAACCCGCTAAAGAAAATACCGGAATTATATTCATTAGAACCGATATATCTTCTGAAAATAATTATATTGAAGCTAGCTATTTCAATGTTTCCGATACCTTGTTATCTACCACTATCAGTAATGATCATAAAGTTCAAATTTCAACAGTTGAACATTTAATGGCAGCACTTTGGGGATGCAGCATTGATAATGCACTTATTAAAATTGACGGTCCTGAAGTACCAATTATGGACGGCAGTAGTAAACCTTTTGTGTTTATGATTGAGTGTGCAGGAAAAAAATTACAAAATGCTCCTAAAAAATATCTAAAAATTTTAAAAGATATAAAAGTAGTTCATAAAAATTGTGAATTATATTGTACTCCTTCCGATCACATGACTGTAGATTTAACCATTGATTTTAGTAGTAAAGCTATAGGTAGACAAAATCTAAGTTTTAGGAATCAAGAATCTTTTACTAAAAATATTGCGGATGCTAGAACTTTTGGCTTTATAAGAGATATTGATTATTTGAAAAGCAAAGGGCTTGCCCAAGGTGCCTCATTTGAGAATGCTATAGGAATAGATGAGCAGGATAAAATCTTAAACCCAAACGGCTTACGTTATGAAGATGAATTTGTTCGCCATAAACTATTAGATTTATTCGGTGATTTATATACCAGCGGCACTAGCATTGTAAGTGCAATTAAAGGCTACAAAACCAGCCATGCTCTTAATAATGAACTATTGCATAGAATATTTAGCGATACTACCTCTTACAAATTTGTAACTAGCAGTGAGTTATAATAATCATTTCATATTGTTAAACTTCGCTTTCTTTTTTGCATCCTTTTTAAATTTTCACTTTTTGTCCTTTTTATTTCAGCATTATTAACTTTATCTTTATCCATAGCTTTAGTTAAAGGACTATATACTTCGGCTTTACTAGGATTTTCATAAAATGGATTCATTACATTTTTAATATCTTTAACATAGCTCTCTTTTCTATTATCCATTGTTATTTTATTTTCTCTAAAAAATTCTTCTAAACCGTTTCTTTTTATTTCAGAATTAAAACTGCCTCTTATTTCTCGAAATTTTTGTATTTTTTGGTCTTTATTCATACTCCAATAATTCTTATCCGTTATTAATTTTTTTAAAGCTAATGTTTGCAATACTTGATTCTTAGTATAATTCTCTAATTGTTCTAAATTTTCATATATAGGAGTATCTTGTTTTTTATATTCTTCATTTATATTGAATTTAAATATTGCTTTTATTTCTATTTTTTCCTTTTCAGTAAGACCGTCGATAATTAATGATGCGGTTGTAATTACACCGTAACCCGTAGCTTTTAATATATCAAGCACATTACCGCTAGCACCTTTAATAATAGAGGCGGCCAAATTTGCGGCTCCACCTAAATTATTTCCAAATATTCGTCCTGTACTTTTCAATTTATTTACATTTAACTCATACTTATCTTGAGTAGCATCCTTACCTGCCGTTTGCGGCGTATATAATTCATTTTTCAAAATATCTTTTAAGCTCGGTTCTAATGATAATATATAATCTTGCTGACTTTTAGCATTTCTGTTATGTACTAATAAATTATTCTCTTTATGAAGTTTACGCAAATCATGCACTTTCAAAGTCTCATTTACAGCTTGAATTCCTACGCTAACTCCTGAAACAACACCTACAGCTATAATTATCGGTGATATAGGAGTAAAAAGTCCAGAAACTGCAATTGCTATAGAAGCTATGGAAACTGCATAACTTAAACTATTGCTAAATAATATTTTACCGATTTTACTTTGTCTAAAACTAGTCCAATAAGATTTTAACTTATTAAATATTTTTCTAACCCTTGATTTTTTTGAATCAGACATTTATTTTTCTCTCCAAAGAACAAATATTTTTATAAATTTTTCTTTTATTTAATTAACTTCTCTTACAACTTAAATTATAGTATAAATTCTAATAAAAAAACAAAATAAATGTCTGGAAAAGAATTAAATAAAATTGTTGCAGCCATCTTATTTGCTAGTTTAATTGCTATGATGGTTGGATTTGTTGCAAATATATTATACAAGCCCACTCTAGAGTTACAACATCGCGGCTACAGCGTTGCGGTTCAAGAATCATCAGAAAATCAAAATACTACCGCACTAGAGCAAGCACCGGTAAATATACCAGAATTAATGAAGACTGCTAACGCCGATAACGGTCGTGAAATAGCCAAGAAATGTTTAATGTGTCATTCTCTTGATAAAGACGGTCCAAATAAACTAGGACCGCATCTTTGGGATGTAGCAGGTAGACCAAAAGCAAGCATAGCAGACTATAAATATTCCCCTGCTCTATCAAAACTTGGCGGCGTATGGGATGATGATAGTTTATTTGTTTTCTTACATAAACCAAGTAGCTATGCACTAGGAACTAAAATGTCCTTTGCCGGTATCTCAAAACCACAAGACATAGCTGACGTAATATTATTTTTAAAAACTTATGTTCATGATAAATAATTATCTCACCGAAATATGGTTAATAATCGGCATAATTTGCATAGTTGTTGAATTCTTTGCAGTTCCAAGTATTGGATTCTTATTCTTTGGGCTTGGAGCGTTATCAAACACTCTTGTGGTATATAACTACCCTCTAGTTAGCTTAACAAATCAAATAACATTTTTTGGTATATTATCGCTTATTTGGTTTTGCATATTATATTATCCTCTTAAAAAATATGTTTATAATAAAACTGATAAAACAAAAAATTACTCGGATATGATAGGCAAAACGGTAGAGGTTTATAGTTCTACAGTTTCTTCTGATACTATAGGACAAGTAAGATGGTCCGGTGCTATTATGAATGCTTACCTTGTTCCAAATGAAATCGATGCAAAAACAGGCGACCGACTTTTTATTATCGAAGTTAAAGGGAATGTACTAATTTGTTCTAGAGAAAAACCTAATAATAATTCTTAGCAAAATATTTCTAAATGACATTGCCCGCGTAAATACAAGTCCTCATTGCAAGTAGGTATTGTTGCGTGGATCATTTTATGTCATTCCCACGAAAGCGGGAATGACACTAAATGCATTTTCCGGTCCAACGGCGGGCAGCCCCTCTCTAAACATTCTCTTTAAACCAATCAAAAGCTTTTTTAAAGAAGCTACTATTTGCATCAAGTCTAATATGAGCAAATTCTTTTTGCTGTTTTAGAGCATGAATTTTTAGCATTCCTATAGTTGCTGAATACATGGCCGGATTATAGTCTTCTATAAAACCGGCAATAATCTCCGGTTTACCGATTCTACTCTGTTTTTCAAAAATTTTATTTGAAAGCTCTTTAAGTCCTCTAAGCTGAGACCCGCCGCCGGTAATTACAACTCTAAAAACTTCAACCTGCCCTTTTGTTGCTTTATCATATTCGGCTTTTACCATTGATAATATTTCTTCGGCTCTTGCTCTTATTACCTCAGCCAATTTATAAATTGTTACGGAAGTATTTAAAGTATGATGAGTATCAACCTGAAAATCCTCCATATTTATAATACTATCTTTCTCAAATAAAGGTATCATTGCATTACCGTATAAAATTTTTAATTTCTCTGCCGTAACAAGATCAATGCCAAAGACTTTAGCAATATCCGAGCTAATATGAAAACTACCTATATTTACATGTCCCGTATATATTAATTTACCGGCAAAAAAAATGCCGAAAGAGGTAGTTTTATCCCCCATGTCGATGATAAGCGAACCTAGATTTTTTTCATCATTCGTAAGACAGCTAATAGCAGAAGCATAAATTGCTAGAGTAATATTTGTGACTTCAACATGACATTTAGCGAAGCATTGTACAATATTTGATAACATATTTGAACTAGCAGCAATAATATGTAATTCACAACTAAGTTCTCTACCGTACATACCTATAGGATTCTCGACTGAATTATTATCAAGGGTAAATTCAAGAGGAAAATAATGAATAATTTCTTGGTTTTTAACTTTAAATTCAAGTAATGCTTTCTGTAGTAACTTTTTAATATCCTGCTGCGTTACGGTTTGCCCGTTAACTTTAATGGTATAATTAATATAATAAGATTTAGTGTCGGCACCTGATAACGATAATATAATTTTTTTTATATTTTTACCGCAATCTTTTTCAAGTGCGTAAATTGCCGAAACAATGCTAGTTTCAGCATTTTTTAAATCTGATATAACTCCTGATTTAATACCTTTAGAATGATGCAAATTTTGGCTAGCTACTTTAATTTCACCTTTTTTACTAATATAGGCAGCAATTACGGCAATCTTACTACTACCGAAATCAAGTGTAACAAAATTTGATATTTTCTCTTTCATTTTTTTATGCTTGTTATTCCAAAAACGTCATTGCGCGAAGAATTACAAAGTAATACGACGAAGCAATCTCAGGATGCTTGGACAAGAGTGCCACGTCAAAACTACGTTTCTCTTCGCAGTGACGATTCTCAGTACTTCTCTATATAATACTTATTCTTATCCCTTAAATCCAAAGCCTTATAATTTTGGTTAAATAGCTTGTTAGCTTTATTTAGTGCATCGACATATTTTAATGCTTCTTCAAACTCTTTTTCAGGTAACTTAATACTTATATTACCTTTAAGATTTAAATCCCACCTTCTATCTCCGAGTCTTACAGCAGCTGAAGTTTTATTCATTAATGCCGGATATTTCTGCAGTTCTAATACTAATGTGCCTGCATAGATATTCGCCCCTTCCCCTACAACATGTAATAAATGAGAAAAAGGTTGAATCTTTTTACTAATTTCGTAACCTTCTTCATCGACTAAGAAAAGCTGATTATTAATTTGCCAAATAGCAATAGGTTCTCTTTCAAATAATTTTATATATACCGTATTTGGTAATCTTCTACTGACATATACTTCCTTGATCCATTTATTTTTCTTTAAATTATTTCTAATTTCGTCTAATTTAAGAGCAAAAATAGGACTGCCCTTATTCGCATTTAAAACCTTTAATATTGTAGGCTCATCGACATTTTGCTGTCCTTCAATGATAACATTCTCAAGTTTAAACCCAAGTTTTGTTGTTGTTTGGTATATATTTGTTGTTAAGTAGGTTTTTATGCCGGCAAAATATTTTGTAAAAACAAATAGACATACAAAGATAATTAAAGCAATCTTAAGCCCTAATATTGCTTTTTTGTAAATTAGTCCTAATTTTCGGCGTAATGAGATATTATTAGTTTTGTTTGTTTGTTTTTTTTTATTAGAGCTTGTTTTTTTTCTCATGATTCAAAGCTTGCCGTCTTTATAATTTCTTCAATTAAGTTAGTAAAATTTATCCCTGCATAAGCTGCAATTTCCGGCACTATTGATAAAGGTGTCATACCTGGGTGAGTATTTAGCTCCAAAGCATATAACTTGTTTGTCTGCTCTTCTAAAATAAACTCTGCTCTAGCAGGACCTTTACAATTCATTGTTTTATAAATTTTTTCTGATTCTATAAGTAATTTCTCATATAAATTAGCAGGTAGCGGAGCAGGACAAAGATGATCAGCAAATCCTTCGGTATATTTAGTTTCATAATCATAGAAACGATTCTTTAGTAATTTAATCTCTAAAACTCCAAGAGCTTTGCCGTTTAATACCGCTACTTGCAATTCTCGCCCTTTTATATATTGTTCTATTATTACCTGATCACCGTAAGGAAAATCATAATCGGCAAAGTTAAAATTATCTTCTGCAAATATCACCTCAACACCAATACTTGAGCCTTGCGTAAGAGGCTTAATAACGTACGGTCGTTTCATAGGATCATTTTTTATATTATCACTTTTATTTACAACAATGCTTTCTGCCATATTAATATTATTCGTTAAAAACCAGCTCCTAGAATGTATTTTATTGAATGCTAAAGCTGAAGATAACATGCCGCTATGAGTATAAGGAATCCGCATTATATTAAGTAATCCTGGTAAACAACCGTCTTCACCGTATGTACCGTGCAGGCAATTAAAAACGATATCAGGTTTTATTTCTTGTAATCTAACTGTAATATCCGCTCCCATATCAATAAAGGTAACGCTATATCCTAATTCAATTAAAGCTTTACTAACTCCTTCGCTTGACACTAACGATACTTCACGCTCAGCAGACATACCGCCCGCCATTAATGCTATATACTTTTTACCGGCACTACTTAATATTTTGACTATAGAGTGTTCCACCCAATGTGTTTGATATTTATGCATGTTTTTTCCTTTCTTATTAAATCCATTGTAATTCCTAACTAAAAGCGGCCTTGTTGCATAGCTCGAAAAACCTACTCGATGTCATCCCCGCGTAGGCGGGGATCCAGAAAAATAACTTCAATATTGATATAGAAGTTACATATTATAAAATAAACATATAAAAAACTTGTTTTTTATATGTTTTACTGGATTCCCGCCTTCACGGGAATGACATAAACTAGCTGCAACAACGCCATTGTTAATTAGGGATGACGTCCGATTCTCTTAATCTCCCACTCTAACTTAACCCCGCTATCTTCAAATACTTTCTGCCGGACGAAATCACCTAAATCTTCTAAATCCTTAGCAGTAGCATCACCGTTATTTATCATAAAATTACAATGAAGTTCTGACATCGAAGCACCGCCTATTCTATAGCCTCTAAGTCCCACCTTGTCAATAAGTTCCCAAGATTTACGCCCTGCAGGATTTGCAAAAGTACTACCACCCGTACGCTCTTTAATAGGCTGTGTAGATGATCTTGCGTTATTTATTTCATTCATCCGTAACAATATATTTTCACTATCGCCTTTATTTATTTTAAAAACAGCTTTGAGAATAATTAAATTCTTTGGTAAATTATTACTGCGATATTTAAAACCGATTTCTTCATTTGTGAATGTTAAAAAGTTTCCTGCAAAGTCAATCGCTTCAATCTGCACTATAATATCTTTAAATTCAGAACCGTAAGCACCGGCATTCATAGCAACACCGCCGCCGATAGTCCCTGGAATACCTACTAAAAACTCAAAACCGGAAATAGCATTTGCTTGACAAAATTTTGCTAAATTATAATTAAGGCAGCTGCTACCTACTATTAAATGATTATCTATAAACTCAATATTGCTAAAATTCTGACCAAGTTTTATAACGACCCCTTCTATGCCGCCGTCTCTTATAATAATATTTGAGCCTGCTCCAAAAGTCTTTATAGGTAATTTTTGCTTATTTTGTATTAAGAAACTTTTTAAATCTTCTCTATCTAAAGGTTTAAAGAAAATTTCAGCATTACCGCCTACTTTAAACCATGTTAAGTGTTTTAAATTATAATCTTTTTTATACTCGCCTTTTACTATCGGTAAAATTAACATATTTAGTCCTGCTATTCGCTTTACTGTTATCTTCACTCTTTTGTCCCCTAGTTCGCTTGACCCTATGCTATATGAACAGATGTCATGCAATAAGACCGGTCAAACCACGGTATGACAGCTGAAGCCACGGGATAACAATCTCCTATCTAATTCATTAGCAAAACTTGAAATATTACCTGCTCCCATCATAATTATCATATCACCGGAAGCTGCATTATCTATAATAACTCCAACCGCATCATCTAGCTCTGCTAGAAAATTTGCTTTATCGTGATGTTTATGCTTAGTAATCTTATCAACTAAACTTTGTCCTGTAATTCCTTCTATAGGGTTTTCACCTGCAGCATATATATCGGTAATATAGAGTATATCGGCATCAGCAAAGCAAAGCATAAAATCATCAAATAAATACTGCATTCTTGAATATCTGTGAGGCTGAAAAATAGCAATAACTTTACCGTTTTGTTTATTTGCTATATTTTTAGCCGTCGCAAGCGTTGCTTTGATTTCCTCAGGGTGATGAGCGTAATCATCGATAATTGAAGCCTTATTATATTCAGCTACTTTAGTAAATCTCCTCTTCACTCCTTTAAAATTATTAAAACCGTTTTTAATAGCTTTAATACCGAAATCTAATTCGATCCCAACGGCAATTGCAGCAAGACTATTTAAAATATTATGTCTTCCGGGCGTTGGAATAGTAATTTTTTCAATAATCGTTGTACCTAGTACATTTGGTAGACTAATTTTTACATCAAAAGTAGAGGAGGCAATATCAGTGTTAATATTAAACGCTATAATATGAGCATCTTCCGAATCGATGCCATAAGTAACAATCTTCCTTTCAGTAATATCGTCTACTAACTTACGAACTATTTTATGATCGGTACAACAAACGGCAAAACCGTAAAATGGCAAATTAGTAATAAAGCTTCTAAAAGCACCAATTAATGTTTCAAAATCTTTATAATAATCTAAATGTTCAGGATCAATGTTAGTTATTATCGCAATAGTTGATGGAATATGAATAAACGTTGCATCCGATTCATCAGCCTCCGCAATTAAATAATTACTTGAACCAAGATATGCATTAGTCGATTTATTATTTATGATCCCACCGTTAATAACCGTAGGACATAAACCGGCTGCCTCAAATAAACAAGCAACTAAAGAAGTAGTAGTGGTTTTACCGTGCGATCCCGAAACTGCTACTGAACATTTTAATCTCATAAGTTCAGCAAGCATGTCCGCACGTCTAATAATTGGAATTTTACGCTCCAAAGCTTCTTTTATTTCAGGATTCTTTGGATTAATTGCCGATGAAATAACAACATACGACACATTGGTAATGTTCTGCTCGGCGTGTCCTAAAAATATTTTAATGCCGTATGACTCAAGTCTTTTAGTATTATAATTTTCTACTAAATCGGAACCTTGTACTTTATAACCTAGATTATGTAATATCTCGGCAATACCGCTCATGCCAACGCCGCCGATACCTATAAAATGTATAGTTTCTAAGGTTTGATTAGTTTTTTTTAATTCAAGTAACAGCATCTAAGTTTAATCATTTAAAATTGAGTTCTGCATATAGGTTTTAAGTAACATTGTCAAGCACTCACTGTGTCATACCGCGACTTGATCGCGGTATCCAGTTTAAAATATTAAAATCATTGATATCAAAAGTTATTTTTATGGATACCGTGGTCAAGTCACGGCATAACATCGGAGTCTTTTTCAAGAGCCATACAACAAAACCGGTTCAGTATGACAATCATTAAACCTCATCCACCCTATCAAATTTTGCTTCGGAATAGAAGTTTCCTTGTAGCCCACCGACTTTTAGATCAATTAAAAATTTAGCTATTTCTCCGTTTTCTACGAATTCAGCTACCGTTTTAATACCTAAATCTTCTGAAATTTTAATTAACCTTTCTACGAAATACCTACTTTGTACATCACTTGTAATACTACGCACATATTTACCGTCAATTTTGATAATATCAATTGGTAAGCTTTGAAGTTGTTTAAAAGAAGTAAAACCCGCACCAAAATCGTCTAATGCAAATTTACATCCGTACTTACGTAGTTTATTAATAAATAAAGTTATTTTATCGTAATTCTCATTGAAAGAAGTTTCCGTAATTTCAATAATTAAACGATCCCGCACATTATGAGCTTTTAATAAGTTTTCTGCTATTTCCCATAAAGCTTCATCGCCTATTCCTATATTTGAAATATTAACGGCTAACATTAAGTTTGGGTTGCGGGCAAGTTCATTAACAGTCATTTCTAAAACAATTTGATCAATTATAAAAATTAATCCTTTATTTTCAGCAATAGGGATTATAGGACCTACGGAAATATAAACACCGTTCTCGTCAGGTATACGAAGCAGACATTCATAATAATGAATCTTCATAGTATTACGATCTATTATAGGCTGATAAGCAAATCGCATAGTCTTTTTTGCTAAGGCTTGTCGTAGTAAGTTAAGCTGAAGATTAGATTTTCTTATATTTTCCAAATCATGTTCTGTACTGCTATATTCACGGTAATAATAATTATTATTTTGTGAAAGTAACATATTTAACGTTTTTTCAATTTCTTTAGCATTATTACTTACTTTTGGAAATTTAATACTAGCAATATAACAATTCATATAAATTGCCGGCTTCTGTTCATTAATATAAAGCTGCAAAAATAAATATAATTTTCTAGCAAAATTTTTAATTAAGTCAGAATCAGTAGTATTTAGGATAAATAATATTCTATCTTTCTTTATTTTCTTAAACTTTGAAAAAATCTTAAGTTCTTTGCTTACATCTTCAATGATTTGATCTAAATCTTCAATTATAAAATGCTTACCCTGCTCTATAAATTCTATTTCATAATAGTTAACTAATCTACAAGCAAAACATACGCCTTTTTCCAATTTATCTATCGCATCTTGTAAATCTTTATAATCCGTTATTAATTCCAACATTGCAATGTGTATCATAAAATTATATACTTAAGAATATTAGGATATTTTTACTGTAAATGAAATAAAAATATGAGCCGCATAGAAAGGATACAAGAAAAATTAAGTGTGTTAAAACCACATTTTCAAGAAATAATAGATGAAAGCTATAAACATGCTAGTCATTATAACGGAATTCACAGCCATATAAAAATAAGAATTTCTGCAGAAACATTACAGGGAAAAAGGCTAATTGCCAATCATCGCACTATTAATAACTTACTTGCCGATGAATTTAATAGCGGCTTGCATGCTTTATCGATAGAGGTACTATGAAAACAAATAATATTTTAAAAGTAGCCGTTGGAGCTAGCAGCGTAGCACAAAAAGCCTTAAATAGTATAACGGATAAAAGCTGTGGCATAATTGAGGATAAAATACTTAAAGGTAATTACGTCACTCGCGAAGAATTTGAAAAATTACAAACTTTAGTAATAAAACTCAAGAAAGAATTAGCAGAGTTAAAGAGCAAATAATTTTAATCAACTAGTTTCAGAATTTTCTATTTTTGCTTTTAGCTCTTCTATTGCTTCTATAGTTAGCCCTGTTGAATCTGCTATTATATTGACATCTATATCTTTAAGTAACAAGTTCTTTGCTATTTCTATGCTTCTTTCAGCTTTCCCTTTTCACACCTTGCTTCTAAAGCTATTTCCTCGGCATCTTCCATTAATTTCGCTCTTATATAGGCATCATATTCTTCGGCAGTGAGGTTATGCATTTCTATTATATTGTATACATCTAATACTTGCTCGCTCTTTATATTTGCAGGTAGGCTGTTTTCTGTTTCTGCACACTTAAATAAATGTAGCCACGCATCTATAGTAGTTTCAAACTTATCTTTATCAAATTTTTTAAGCTCTATAAATACATAGGAAAAATCAAATAAATATTGCTTATTTGTTTTAGTTTCAAGCATTTTATGAAGACTTATACAAGGTACTTCATCATCAAACATTTTAGTCTTAATAAGTGAAATAACTATTACCAGTAATAAATCTTTATGCTTTATTCCTTGTGTAAGTTGCTGTACGTAAGAATGAGCAGAATAATATTGCACTCTTTTTA
The DNA here is from genome assembly GCF_000016625.1 of Rickettsia massiliae MTU5. NCBI lineage: Bacteria > Pseudomonadati > Pseudomonadota > Alphaproteobacteria > Rickettsiales > Rickettsiaceae > Rickettsia > Rickettsia massiliae. The sequence goes on along the minus strand of NC_009900.1, from coordinate 339,512 downwards.
AGTAATCGCTTTCATTTCTTTTTTGCATCTCGATGTTATATACCAGCAACCGGCTTCATCTTTAACCTTTAAATCAAATATGCTTTTTGTTCCCTTTATCGAGCATAGGTACTTGCTCTACAGATATAAATTCTATTGCTTTAATTCTAAGCCCCTCAGGTGGTTCAAGAACTGCATTGATAAATTCCTTGAACCTCTCTAAATCACGAAAGATTTTTTTAAATACACTATCATTAGTGGGATCTAAATATCTTTGCATATTAATTATTACTTTTGGTATTACTCATATTATTATAGCTTTTTAAGTAAGCAGTAAATAATACTAGAATATGTACTTATTAATAGAATAATTATTGCTATTTTTTAACAAAAATTACGTACTTTGATCCGTTCTAATGGATACGATTGCTGACATGCCGGGAACTAGATTAGCATTTGGGGATTCAAAATCTATTAAAACAGGTACACGTTGTACGCTTTTAGTAAAATTACCGGTAGCATGATCTGGTGGGATTAAGCTAAATTTAGAGCCGGTAGCAGGAGCAATATTACGAATCTTCCCGTAAATTACCTTTTTAGGCAAAGCATCAAATTCAATTTTGACTTTCATGCCGGACTTAAATTTCTGAATTTGTGTTTCTTTAAAATTAGCCTGAATATACATAGTATTATCTTGAACTATAGAAAACAACGCCCTACCCGGTACTATGTAATTTCCGATTTCTAAACTACTATTACCGAATATACCGGGTACCATAGCAATAAGTTTAGTATTTTGTAAGCTCCTTAAGGTTACTTTTTTATTTTCTGTTAGCTCTTTAAGTTTTTCCTGTTCTGCTGCTTTTTCAAGCTCAAGAAGCTGTAAATGTTGCTTAGATATATCTAAATCTAACTGTGCTTGTTTATAATCCGTTTTGGCTTTTTGATATGCGTTTTTAGAATCATCTAACGTTTTAGAGCTAGCAAATTTTGCCTTATTTAATTCCTGCACTCTAATAAAATCTGTTGCCACAATATCAAAGCTTATTTTATTAAGCTTTAATTTTTCAGCTGCTTGCTCTAGGCTAATCTGCCCTATTGAGATTTTTTGCTCTATAATTTCTATATTTTTTATGCAAGCTTCAATAGATGCTTCAAGTGCTGCAAGCTTTGCCTTATAATCTCTATCGTCAATTTCACCTATCAGATCGCCTTTATTAACTTTAGTATTATCGGTAACAAATAACTTTGTTAAAACACCGCTAACTTCAGCACTAACATTTGAAATATCTGCATCTATGTAAGCATTATCCGTGGATTGTGTATTTGCCCAAACATAAATTCTATATCCCAAATAAATAAATATGATTAAGGCTATAATAATTACATATTTAGTAAATGGATGATGTTTATATTTGTCGATAGCTTGTTGTAATACACTCGGCATAATTAACTTTACCAATACCCTCTATGTTTAAAAAAATAACAAATTGGTATAGAAAGAATATATATAACTGCAATTAACGGCAGTGAGTACCATGGATATATGATAAGATTTATAATAACAATAGCAACTAAAATCATTGCAAGCGATAAATATTCAGGTTTAATACTCAAATTTTTTGTTGAGATTGTAGGAAGCCTACTAGCAAGTAGAAAAGCTATAATAGCCAAATATATATTAATTGTTATAGTGTGAGTACGGATATTGATATTTAATAACGTACCGATTTCAAAATCTATCATTACAGGCATTAAAGCAAGTAAAGCACCGCATGGGGCAGGTACACCAGTAAAAAAATAGTCAGTTTTTTTATCTTGTTTCGGTTGATAAATACCAACGTTAAAGCGAGCTAAACGTAGTGCCATACACACTATAAATAATAACATTACCGCTGATGAAAATACCTTATACTCATATTGTTGAAAAGACCATAAATATATCAGATAGGCAGGAGCTATACCGAAATTAGCAAAATCGCATAATGAATCAAGCTCTGCACCAAATGGGCTAGCTGCATTTAGCATCCTTGCTATTCTACCGTCGATACCGTCAATAATTGCCGCTACTATAATGCAATATACCGCAAGTTCCCATCTGCTATCCAAAGCAAATTTTATAGAACTCATACCGGTTACTAAACCAAGCAACGTAATAGAGTTGGGAATTAATTTTATTAGAGGTACAGGCTTAGTTATTATAGATTTACGAATTTTTAACAATTTTTATACTCAAAATGTATTTATTTATAACGTGATTGCAAGGAAAAAACAGTTTTTTATACGTTTCACTGGATTCCCGCCTACGCGGGAATGACATAAACAAGCCATGCCTACGGCTGCTCGCAATAACGGTTTTAAAGTTATGAGGCTACTTCCTCTCAAACTTAAATTCTGTTGTCTTTTTACGTCCAAAATCAGCAATGATAGTTTCACCGCCTATAGCAGTCTGCCCTTTACTCACTAATAAAGCTGTTTTCAACGGTAGATAAACATCTACTCTGCTACCGAAACGAATTATACCGTATCGCTCGCCCGTTTTAACTTCATTACCCTCTTCTAAATCACAAACTATACGTCTTGCTATAAGTCCGGCTATTTGAACAAAAACAATTTTCTGCCCTTGAGCAGTTTCCATTAATACTGATTGACGCTCATTATAAATACTAGCTTTATCGAGTGAAGCATTAAAAAATTTTCCCGGATTATAATGAAGTGCTAAAATTTTTCCGTTTGCCGGGATTCTATTAACATGGACATTTAAAAGATTTAGAAAAATACTAACTCTAATCATTTCCACATCACCAAGCCCTAATTCCGGGGGCGGCAATGCTTCCTTAATTTCTTGAATTATTCCATCTGCAGGACTTATTACCAGATCATCACTTATAGGCACAAAGCGATCAGGATTACGGAAAAAATAAATACACCAAGCAGTAGCAATACATCCAATACAGCCAAGTTTTTCATTAAATGATGCTAATAAAAAACTTACTAATGCAAAGCTAGCAATAAATATATATCCTTCGCGGTGAATAATTTTAAATAAATCATTATATTGTTTCATTTTAATCTCTATGAATCTCCTTATTATTTTTAACTATGCCTGCTCTGCTTTATCCTCTTGGTTCTCACTCTCGTCTGCATCTTCGTCTTGAGGGGTAGCTTGGGCTTCGTGCGCAAAACCAAGAGCATATACGCATAAATCCGGGAGTGGAACACCGTTTTTTTTGGCAAGATCATTTAGCTGTGATATTGCTTTCATAACATCATCAGGAATAGTACCGCCTCTTTCGTCAGATAACCATTTTGCTTGAAATTGTAGCGGATGATGCCCTTCTTGAGGCGTACCTATATAAAACTTAAACTTGGCTCTTTGTCCACCAAAATCGCAGTCAAATTCAAACTCTTTATAATGTGCCATAACTTTATGAATTAATAATTATATTAATATTATTATAACAATAAAAATGCAAATCTAAAATAATTTCTTGTCTAATATTTTTTAAGTTTTTTAGCAATATAACGATTTGAATATAGAAATTTATCGCTAGAATCTATAATTATCCCGCCTGCTTCCTTAATAAAAAGCTCAAATGCATAATATAATGTAAAATTTAATAATGATAAACATATTAAATCCGCTTTACCTGACGCTACAAGTGTAGCCCCGTAGCAAGGAGAACCAAAAGATCTAATATTATCTACCTCTATCGCCTCCAAATCATTATGATTTACATCTTCAATAATTGCTAAACAGTTTTTTAAATCGGCATTATCGGAAACTCTAAGTCTTAATCCTTGATAATTAGAGTTTAAATTATTTTTTTCTATCCAAGCTCCCTTACCTTTTTCAGCATAATAAATTTCATTAAGAGCAGGAAAATATATTACTGTAGAAGTAGGAGTTAAAACTGCTTGATTCCTTTTTAAATAAGTTACGGATATCGCAAAAAAAGGTATGCTTCTGGCGAAATTATTTGGGCTATCTATAGAATTAATTAAAAAAACACTCTCATAATTATTATTTAAATCGAATTTATCCTCCGGAAAAAATAAATATTGTGTATGTTTTTGTAATTCTTCACATAATAAAGTTTTTAATTTTAAATAAGATCGCTTACAAAATTCTTCATTTCTTACAGAATTTTTTTGTAGCATTTCGAGTTCTAAAAAATCTCTATGCAAAAACTTAACAGCTTTACGCAGGGCATTAATTAATAAATTAGTTATAGGTTGCATTTGATATTTTTAATTTAAGATATTAGTTTTAGAAATTATGTCATATGGCTTTAAAAAATCGATACCATTCTCCTAGCTAAAAGCATTGCCTGAGTGGATGCTGAAAGTCGTCATTGCGAGGAAAAACTGTACGTTTTGACGAAGCAATCTCAGGATATTTGGCGAGATTGCCACGCAGCCTACGGCTGGCTGCTCGCAATGACGGGGTGGTATCCACACGGGCAATGCCTTCGCTGGAATGGTATCCATAGTTCAATAAAACAGCTTACTTCGCTCGCTCGACATATGTCATATCATCAGTTTTAACAACAATTTTTTCTCCTATTTCTAAATATTGCGGGACCTTAACTTTAATACCGTTTTCTAAAATTGCTGGTTTATAAGAAGCGGTAGCGGTTGCTCCTTTTATTACTGGATCAGTTTCACTAATTTCAAGTATAACAGTTGGAAGAAGCTCAATATTTAAAGGCTTGTCATTATAAAATTCGACTTTAACAATCATATTTTCAGTTAAGAAAGATAATTTTTCTTCTAACATTTCCTTGGGAATATTTATTTGATCAAAATGTTTGGTATCCATTAATACCAAATCATCACCTTCAAAATATAAAAATTGATAATCTTTTTGTTCAAGCTCGGCTTTTTCTAAATAATCGGAAGAACTAAATCTTGCGTTACGCTTTGTCCCTGTTTTTAAATTTTTCATCTCAACTTGTACATAAGCTCCACCTTTCCCGGGTTGAGTATGTTCCGGTGTTTTGCTTACAACCCATAAATCATTATTATAAACTAATATGTTACCTGTTCTAATTGAATTTGCTGAAATTTTCATATATCATACATTTAAGACTCAAAATTAAAGTATAAATATACAAATTATTTCCTTTAAACACAAGAATTTAATCTTATACAAGAATTTAATCTTATGACCACAATATTAGTAGTAGATGATATAGAACCCAATATTAAGTTACTAACAGCCAAACTTTTACAAGAGTATTATACGGTGCTTACTGCAAATAGCGGCAAAGAAGCACTAGCAATTCTTAAAAAGGAAAAAATTGATATTATACTACTTGATGTTATGATGCCGGAAATAGATGGATTTGAGGTATGTAAAACGATAAAAACCGATCCGGCAACTACTCATATACCGGTTGTAATGGTAACTGCACTTTCCGATATTGATGATCGAGTTAAAGGTCTTGAGGCAGGAGCTGATGAGTTTTTAACAAAGCCGATTAACGATACTGCTCTATTTGTAAGACTTAAATCGCTATCTAGAATGAAAAGCTTAATTGATGAGTTAAAGCTTCGTAATAGCACTAATGCATTATTAGGCGTAACAAATATCGAAATGCATGACACTTTTGCAGATAAAAAAATATTACTAATTAATGATGATGTGGTACAAGCTAAAAATATAAAACAAATGTTACTTAAGATTACCCAAAACGTAAAGGTAATAAGTAATTCCGATGAATTAGATATTATAAATGAATATACCCCCGATTTAGTAATTATCAGTAGTACGCTCGAAAATGACGATCCTTTGAGGATCAGTGTTATTTTAAGAGGTAAAGCAGAAATAAGCGGCGTGGTAATAATTTTACAAATTGATGAAGACGGTATGCCTTTGGTTGTGAAAGGTATTGAACTCGGTATTAATGATTATTTCGTTTATCCTATAGAGGAAAGCGAATTGCTTGCTAGAATTAGAACACAATTAAAACGTAAGCAATATCAAGATAATTTACGTAATGATCTTGAACAAAGTGTCAATTTAGCAGCTAAAGACGGTTTAACCGGCTTATTTAATCGTCGCTATTTCGATATACATCTCAAACAAATGATTGAGAAAGCTAATAAAGAAAGTATTAAATTATATTTACTTATGTGCGATATCGACAATTTTAAACATGTAAATGATACTTACGGTCATCAAGCAGGCGATAAGGTTTTAACAATTGTATCTCGTATTTTGAAGAATACTCTCAGAGTAACAGACTTAATAGCAAGATTCGGCGGTGAAGAATTTACTATACTCTTAACGGATATAGATATTTCTAAAGCAATTGAAACTGCGGAGAGAGTTAGAGTTAAAATAGAATATATGGATTTTCACATTGAAGATCAAATTGAACCTTTAAAAAACACTATTTCAATCGGAGTTACGAAATATAAAAAAGAAGAATCAATAGAATCTTTCATTGAACGTGCTGACAAAGCTATGTATGAAGCTAAAACAACGGGTAAAAATAAAGTAGTAAAATTATAATTGATTTTTTAAAGTAAAAAAATAATGAGCAATTCTTCCAAAAAACATCTTGATTTACCATATAGACCAGGGGTCGGCATGATGATATTAAATGCCGATAACCATATATTCGTCGGTAAAAGAATAGATACAAAAATATCTGCATGGCAAATGCCGCAAGGTGGGATAGTTCCTGGCGAAACACCAAGTATTGCAGCAATGCGTGAGATGTTAGAAGAAATAGGCAGCGATAAAGGATATATTATTGCCGAAAGCAAATGCTGGTATAGTTATGATGTACCAAGCTTTTTAATACCTAAACTGTGGAACGGTAATTTTCGTGGACAAAAACAACGCTGGTTTTTAATTAGGTTTACCGGAAATAACGAAGATATTAATATAAAGACCTCTAATCCGGAATTTGACCAATGGCGTTGGGCATCACTTGATGAACTCTTATCTATTATAATACCGTTTAAACGTAAACTTTACCAAGCCGTCGTAAAAGAATTTGAATCATTAATTCAGTAAAAATTTTATATATATAGTAAAAGAAGTTGAATTATGTTCAATTTCTTTTACTATACTTAATTATTTAGAGCCTCTTGATCCTCTATTTGACCTAGACATATATTATGTTGATCGCTATCATCATGGTAATCAGAATTGATATGTACCTTAATTTTATTAGCTATGTATCTTATGCCTAATATACTTAATATTACTGCTGTTGTAATATAAATAAATATAGTACTTGTAGCAGCACTATTTACCTCTTTATCACCTTCAATTCATTCATTTATAGCACTAAATAATGAAGTATCCTTATCATTGCCTAAAGTAAATACAACACACTCATTTGTTCCTCTAGACAATAAACTAATATCTTTATCGCAACTAGGGTCAATCATATAATATGTACTATCATTCTTTATTAGGTTATAATTATTATCACCAATTATATGTGCAGTAAATACATTTGCTAGATTAGCTATAGTTATATTAGCAATAAAATCTTTTACTTCTCTGATATGAAACAAGTTTATAATAAAATTACTTAAACAGTGATTTGTTGTTGTTTCAGTTGCCCAATTAACCGTATCAATTTGAGCTTCCGGCATTAAAAATCATGAATTTATATCTTCAAACGCAAATTTTAGCTTTCTAACCAATCCACATAAAATATATTTTTTATCAGCAATATGTACAAAGGTATGATCAGGATGCTCATCTAAAAAATATGTAGAGGTATTAGAAAAAGGTTTTAAATGTACAGAATATACCTTATTTCTATCAAGGCTTTGGTCATAACTATTTTCACTAGAATCAGCTGGTATTAAATTTGGTAATAAAATAAGTCTACAAAAATAACCGATTAAATTAACTATATTTGGTACAAATTTAATATGATAATTTGGCATAACGTTACTTTATGTTTATTATAACATGTCTTATTATTAAATATAATTAAGATTATTGTTATAATTCAATTAATTTAATAAGAAACCATCGTTTAGCTGTTGATACTTGTGTGATTTTTGCTATTATTCTTTTCACTTAAGTAATTAATTATTACAACCTGAAAATAATTAGATTTTACTTTCTATCTTTGCAGCCAATATAAAGTCGTTTTCCGTAAGACCGTCGATTTTATGAGTCCATATTTCTACACTACATGCTCCCCAAGATATAGTTAAATCGGGATGATGTGCTTCCTGCTCTGCAATTTCAGTTATCTTATTTGCAAATTCCATAGCTTTTATAAAATTAGAAAATTTATATTTCCACTCACTTTGTAATTGAACTAATAACTTATCAATTTCTTTTTTCTCAAGTGGCGGAACTCCACCCTCACATGGTATGCATCTTTTCTCACTTAATACTGTCATAGTTTTTTCTATATCAAAGTTAAAATATTGATCTTTATAAGGCTCATCTGCAAGTGTATAATGCCACTACTCAATTTTACATGCTTTAAAATTATGTTTTTGCATCTTAGAACGTACATAATTACGTTTTGCTAAATATTGCTTATCAATTAACTGTCATGAGGTAAAGCTTCATCAAATAAGTCAAAAGAAGTATACATGTCTACCGTATTGTCACCTAAATAGGATTATAACACGCTCGTCTTTCAGCTTTCTCTTAATGACTTCAGAATTATTATTACTTCTGAAGCTTTATTATTGATCAATCTACAGTACTACACCCCTACTATGACTAGAGCTTTCAGCTATATAACCTAATATAAAACATTTAGACGTATCTTATATATATGGGTAAAAGCTTTCCTTATTTTTTGATCAATACTATCTTTGCTCCATCTTAAAAAATGTTGTACAGCTTTTTGTGGTCTATATGCATCATATATAATCAGCGAATAACCATCTTTTTGTATCTCAGCTTGTACTGCTTTAAGAGCCTTAACAGCTTCTATGGTTACTTCCGGTGCTTTATAACCATCTACCTTTTTACCAACAAAATTTTCATCTGAATAATAATGCATATTTTGAATAATTGTAGGGTCGATATCTTGCAGATACACGAACCCTTTAGGTAAGGACTTAGCATATATTGGAAGAAAGCTCATAAATATAAAAATTAAACTTGTTAAACTCAACCACTACCGGCTGAGAGCCGGTAGGTTGATGATAGGCACTAGAAGTGCCGTAGAGTTTAAGCTAAAGCTTATTCCAATCTAATGTTAGAAATAGAAGTTGGTTTATGAGCTTCTGTATGGTTATTTATATACTCATTAATTACTTCATCTGTGATATGACCACTTGTTGTACTAAAATAACCTCTTCCCCAAAAATGCTTCCCCCAATATCTCTTTTTTAATTCTGGGAATTCTTGTTGTATTCTACGTGCAGTTCTACCTTTTGCTCTTTGTACAAATTCACTTACTGCTATATTAGGAGGTATCGATACTAAAATATGTAAATGATCAGATGATATCACCCCATTTACTATCCTAATATTCATTTCCTCTGAAACTTGAGCTATGATTTCCCTAATCCTTTCTTTGATAACTTGGGTTAATACTTTATAACGGTATTTTGTTATCCATACTATGTGATACCTGTGATAATATACCGTATGTTTCCCTTTTTCATATTCTGTCATAGTCATCCTATAAAATAAGTCCTACTTACTTATTTTATATAAGACGACTATGACTTATTCAAACTAAAGTTTCTCCACCTGAAGGTGGAGGTTTGAACCATCAGCTGGATAATCAATTTCATAAAATGCTAGGCTTTGTAAAGATTTCTAATTGATTTGTTATTTTGAGATATTTTATAAAATAGACTTCTTACATAATCTCTTGCTAAAGGTAATTTGTATGTCGATCCGGTACTCGAATCCTTACATAGATTTGGCTACGCTCCGGTTCTATGTTCCGCGCTTCCTTCAAATTCCTCTTTATAAAATAGGTTATGCAAGAAGTCTAATATTTATCTTATACAAAATTTTATTAAACACTATGGGATTGTTAACAGCACTATAGTAAACTCAACCCCATTTTGTGACAGGCACGAAGGTAGAGCCTATATCTATATATATAATAGACGAGAGGATGAACAACGAAGCACACAGTTCAAATCAGAGTTTACTATAGAACTGTCAAAAAGACGAATGAATGGTAGCGAGGGAGGGATTTGAACCCCCGACACACGGATTATGATTCCGTCGCTCTAACCAGCTGAGCTACCCCGCCAGGGGAAAAGTGTTTACATAATTTGTTAAGAAGTGTCATTCTAGATAAAAGCGGTTGCATGGCTTGGAAAATGTACTGAGTGTCATACCGTGGCTTGACCACGGTATCCCCATCCCCCAAAAAAATAACTTAAAATACTAATAATGTAAATATTTTAAGCTGGATCCTACGCCCACGATCAAGTCGCGGGATGACAATAAAAAATTGATCCATGCAACAATTGACTAGCAACTTCTCAAATTTTATCTTAACGTTTAGAGAATTGTGTTTTCTTACGTGCTTTACGTTGTCCGTATTTCTTACGCTCTACTACCCTAGAATCACGTGTTAAAAGACCGCCTTTACGCAAAATAACATGAAAATCCGGAGCAGATTTATCTAAAGCTTTAGAAATTCCATGTAAAATAGCACCTTTCTGTCCTGAAATTCCTCCACCTCTAACAGTACAAATTACATCATACTGATCAATAGTTTTTGTTAAGACAAACGGCTGTAAGATAGTTTTCACATAAGTTTCAGAAGGAAAATACTGGGCTATTGTTTTTTTATTAACAACTATTTTTCCTTTTCCTACTTTAAGCCATACTCGTGCTATAGCATTTTTTCTTTTACCTGTAGCATAAAACTTGCCTGAATTATCTATTTTTTCTTTAGGAGTTTTTAATACTAAAGGTTCTTTAGTTAACTGCTTTTCTACTTTTTCTGTTTTAATTTTTAACTCGGGCATATTCTATTACTTTTTATTTTTTGGATTTTGGCTTGCAAAATCATAAACAGTAGGTTGCTGTGCCATATGAGGATGATCACCATTTGCATAAACATACAAATTACTCATTTGCTTCGCACCTAAAGCATTTCTTGTAATCATTCTTTTTACGGCCATTTTAATAACTCTCTCAGGGTATTTACCACTTAAGATTTTACCTGCCGTAGTATCTTTTATCCCACCTGGAAATCCTGTATATCTGTAATATATTTTTCCGTCTTTGGGATTCGCTTTTTTACCTGTTAATTTTACATGCTCCGCATTTATTATGATTATATTATCACCACAATCTAAATGAGGTGTAAAGCTAGGCTTATGCTTACCGCGTAGCATATTAGCAACTCTGCTAGCGAGTCGTCCTAGCACAATATTTTTTGCGTCTATGACCCACCATTTCTTTTCAATTTCCGATGGCTTTGCCGAGTAAGTTTTCACAATAGTATCTTTTTAATTAGAATTTAAAATTAAAGAATCAAACAACATGTTTAATAGCATTAATACCCGCTATCTGTCAAGCTAAATATAATTTATTTACTTCCGAATATTATTTTTCTATCGGTAGAAAAATATAAATTATTATTTGCTCTTAGCCCATAATAACGAATATTTTTTATAATTTTGACAATATGAGGTATCATGTTTAATCCATTATTATCAACATCAAAACTATATAAAACACCATTAACGGAAATAACATTTAAACTTCGCTCATTGTTATTATCAACTCCAACAAAAGGTACTAAAAAAGCAGCAGATTTTAGTTTCTTAGGATCTTTTCCATCATTTAAATCAGCTACAAACTTTACTTTCCCTGTTTCAGGATTAAATGCTGCTATTTGTCTAGCATTATTTGTTACAAATAGGCTATTACCGATTAAAGACATTGATTGAATATCCTCGGCATTTACCTGCCAAATCACACTGCCGGTTGCTACATTAAGCTTAATAAGCTTACCAAGACCGGTTGCTATATACAGATTCATATTATCATGAACGGGAGTACATAAAATACTTGATTCGTCAAAATTCGGTATAGCTGTACGATCATTAAGATTTGCAAACTCAAAATTCCATTTTACTTCACCGTTTGTTATATTTAAGGCAAGTATTTGCCCGGAATTATAAGTTACTATTACATTATCATACTGTACGATCGGCGTCATAAAATAACTAGCCGACAAAACTTCCGCTAGACTTTCATGTTCCCATACGGTTTTTAAAGTTTCTGCATTTAAAGCAATAGTTTGATTACTGATAGTTTGCACTAAGACAGTATTATCATTGAGCACAATAGGCTTAATTCTAATAATATCCGGAAGTTCTTTTCTAATTATTTCATAACCTGATTTTGCATCTAGCACTACTAACAACCTTGAACCGTATGTTACGTATAATTTTCCGTTATGGTGTAAAATTCCGCCGCCTATATAATTATCTTTTTTATGTCTACTTAAATTATAAGACCAAATAATCTTATTTTTCTCTATAGAAAATGCAGAAATATTCGCTCTAATATCCAATGCATAAATCATATCGCCTATAAAAACCGGCTCGGTAATCGTTTTGCTTCTAGCGAAACTATACTGTTTATTCTTAAGCATATTTGCATTAAATGCATATATATTTGCATTAGAATCTAAATATATAGGCTCATGAGTCTGAATTGCTAATTTAGGAGTCAACTCAACAATATTTTTTACCCTTTTTGGTCCAAGCCCGTTACATGAAATTAAAATAAACGGTAATAACAGAAGTGCTATTTTTTTTGTCATATTTTTCCTTAAGTACGAATTATGATTTATTTAAATTTACAAGCAATGCTTTAGCCTGATCTTTTATTAGATCAGATACATTATTTGAAATTAATAAATTTTTTAGATTTTTTTCTGCTTGCGGTTTCATATTATTCTTAATATCCCACATAGCTTTTATAATAGTTGCTGTAGCCCAAAAAGGTTTTTTCTCGTCATCAAAATAGTTTAAATATTTGGTCAATTTCTCTTTATCTTGAATATCTAGATTTTGATCATCAATAACAAGACCACACCATGAAATACGTGCATAAGAAGTAGAAATTTCAGAATATTCTTTATTTTCAATAATTTTATTAAGCAGGTCTTTCGCTTCTGAATATTTTTTTTCTGAAATCTTTATGGCTACTTGTGCTAATGCAGCTATTTCTTTGATTTTAGTATTACTAGTAGTAACTAAATTCTCTAAAGTATTAAAAACTAATTCTTCATTATCTTTTGTTGTTTTCAAACCAACAGTCTTAACAAGAATATCTCCGTTTTTTTGGTTATTTTTAATTCTTTTATCTTTATTATTATTAATAACAACCATTATAGTAATAGCTATTATAGAAATGATTATTATTATAGGTAAAAGCTTTTTGAAAAAAATTAACCTTTTTTCTTCATTTTGATCACTCAGTACTTCATCCAAAATATCAGTCATATTTTATTATTTTTATTTATTTTTACAGCCAAATTTAATCTTAGCATCTTCTGCCATTTTCTTGGATGCGGCAGTTCTATTAGTTGGAAATTCGTTATCAAACTTAGCAAGCATATTACATGCTTCCTGAGTTTTTTTTAGTTCGCCTAAGGAAAGCGCTAACTTCAATAACCCATCGGAAGATTTTGCCCCTTTCGGTGACTCTTTATAGCCTTTTAAATAGTTAACCGCTGCCCCGTTATAGTCTTTTTGTTTAAAAAAGCATTCCCCATACCAGAAATAAGCATTACTAATTAGCGAACTGTTAGGATATTTTTGGATAAAATTTTTAAACTTATCTTTTGCTTCAGTCAGTTTATTATCTTTATAAGCAGCAAGAGCCAAATCGTAAGCTTGCTTATCAGGAGCTATATCCTTATTAACCGCAATAGGTTTTTTAGGAGCATTATCCAGCATATCTTTAAGCAAAGCTATATCAAAAACATCTTGTTTTTTTGAATCACCGGCTTCTAAAACTTCAGTATTTTCTTCTTGATTTGCAATATTTGAGTTCTGCGTTAGCATATCAATTTTATGCTGTAAAACCTCAACTTTACCAATTAGCCTTCTGATTGCTTGTTCCTGTTCATCTAGTCTATTTTCAAAATCATTATTTGCTGCATATTTTAAAGGCTTTCCTTTAATAGTTTCGCTTTCTCCGAAAGAAAACATAGAAAATAAAAAAGTAAATAATAAGACAATTAGTTTCATATATTTTTTAAAAATTTATAATTTTTTTATAATACCGAAAAATTTTTAATATTCCACACAATTTTTTATATTTCAATACTACCGTCATATGTAAAAGTTATTGTTATGGTGGTACCTTCATTTATCTTACTTTGCAAATCAAATTTACCGTTCATAAGTTCAACCAGCTTTTTAGTAAGCGGCAACCCAAGACCAGTACCTTCATATTTTCTACTAAGCTCACTATCAATTTGACCGAACACCGATAAAGTTTTTGGGATATCTTTTTCCTCAATACCGATACCGGTATCTATAACTTTTATATATACTAATTTTGCTAACTCATCTTTTTCAAGTGCAATAGTAACACTTCCTCCGGAATTTGTAAATTTCACGGCATTTGATAAAAGATTTAAGAATACTTGTTTTAGCCTTTTTGGATCAGCCTTTATAACCACATGCTCTTTCGGTAATCTACTAATTAAAGCCACTTCGGCTTGATCGGCACGAGGCTTAACAAGTATAAGCGAAGAACTAATTAATTTATTTAAATCAAGATCCATACTATCTACTTTTAATTTATCGGCAGAAGCTTTAGAAAGATCTAAAATATCATTAATCATACTAAGCAAATGCTTACCGGCATCATTTATATCTTTAATATAATTTTTACTTTTTTCTGCATCTCTTTCCGACATAAGAATTTCCGAAAAGCCTATTATAGCATTAAGCGGTGTACGCAATTCATGACTAATATTAGCAAAAAACTTTGTATTTGAAGAGCTGGTTTTTTCTACTTTTACTATTCGAGCTTTTAAATTTCTATTTGTTTCAAGCTGCTCCTCAATAATTTGTCTAGCATAGTTAGTATTACTAATAATTATAGTGCAGAATATTATAAAAATAATGATAAAAGTTATAAAAACCTTTTGCTCAAGAGAGGTTATATTTTGCCACTGGCTGGTAATATTAGTGTTAATCTCCAATACTGCAGCTACGGGAAAATCTAAATTATTATCTATAACAGGGATATAGCTAGTAACAAAAGAAGCCTCTTCCACTGTTAAATCACTTTCATTTTCTATTACTACCCTTGGTAATAATATATGACTTGTAATACCTTCAAAAGCATCTCGAAGCGGAGCTTTTGAAGTAAAGGATTTAAAAAAAAATTTATCGATTTTTGCGGTAACCATCTCAACCAAACTATCATCTTTATAATTGTCTACACTATACATATGTAACATATTACTAGTGATGAATTTATTACCTTTGAGATCGTAGAGAGAAATATTAATATTAAGACTGGTGAACCATTGAGCGGTAATCTTTGCAAAATTAATAAAATCTTGATCTTGTAATAGTTTTAAATAACCGAATTTATGTAATTTATTGATTACGTTCTGATGAGTATTCCAAATATTATCAGTGTAAAGTTCTACAATTTTAGTATGTTCCAAAGCCACTTGTTTTACTATCATTTCTTTTATCATAAAATAACGATAAAACATCATATTTATGACAATATTAAGAAACAATATAATGAATGACAATCTTACTATATACTTATTATGGTTCATTATAAGACCTAGTAGTTATTTTTAGCTCAACTGATGTCATCCCTGCGGAAGGCTTGCTTGCATACCAAATCGTCATTGCGAGTGACTAAAAGGAGCGTGGCAATCTCATAAACCAGGGTTCCTGAGATTGCGTACGTACACAACTTACAGTTTTTCCGTAGCTTATGACGAAGAATCTATCCATGCAGCAACACCGAAAATGATATTATCCTTCCTACTTATCTTCTTGTTTAACTTTCTCTTTTGTTTCCAGCTTCTTATTAATAATCAACCCTGTAATTACATCATAAGCACGAGCAAATTGATAATCTTTTTTGTATAATTCCGATAATTCATTCTCTTCTTGTTTATTATTTTTGGCTTTTGTTTCTTTTGTGCTATCTTTGTTTTTTTCATTATCATTCTTCAAATAATTTTTTAAAGAACTCTCAGAAAAACGCTTATCTATTTTTTTCACTTCTGGATACTCAACTTTCGCCGGCTCAATTAAAATATCAGGCTCTATTCCTTCTGCTTGAATAGAACGACCGCTTGGGGTGTAATATTTAGATATAGTCAGTTTTACGGCAGCCCTAGAATTGATTTGCGTTAAAGCCTGAACTGATCCTTTACCGAAAGACTTAGTGCCAAGTATTATTGCTCTTTTATGATCTTGCAAAGCTCCGGCAACTATTTCCGAAGCAGAGGCAGAATTACCGTTTATTAAAACTATCATAGGTACTTTGGGAGCTTTTAACGAAAACTCATTTGCTTTAGTTTCGCTATTACTTGATGTAGTTCTACCTTTTGTTGTTACAATTACACCGGAATCAATAAAATAATCACTAACGGCAATAGCTTGATCGAGTATACCTCCAGCATTATTACGTAAATCTAGAATTATACCTTTAAGGTCATCTTTACTCTCAGTTTTTAACTTCTTTACTGCTGCCTTCAGCTCAGAAATTGTTGACTCATTAAAAGTAGTTATACGTATATATGCAATATTATTTTTTTCTAAATGTGCTTTTATCGGCTTGATTTTTACTATTTCGCGAGTAAGCTCTAGCTCTTGCGGTTTTGCCTCTTCTTCCTTAATTATCAACAATTTAACCTTAGTACCAGGCGTACCACGCATCTCTTTTATAGCTTTATTAGGACCAAGCGTAGAGACTAACTCGTCATTCACGCCTACTATATAATCCCCGCCTTTAAGCCCTGCTTTGAAAGCCGACAAATCGTCGATAGGCGATATTATCTTAATTGCTCCGCTATCATACATTATTTCAACACCGATTCCGCCGAATTCACCTTTTGTAAAAGTAAAAATATCTTCTAAATCCTCATCGGTATAATAGCTTGAATGAGGATCAAGTGAGTTTAACATACCGTTAATTGCTTCATCTATCATTTTTTGCCTATCTGGTACCTGTACATAATCCTTTTCGATACGTTCAAATACGTCTTGAAATTGCTTATAAGCTTCCTGATTTGATATTTTATTTTCAGTTTCTTTTTCTCCTTCTGCAAATGCACAAATAGAATTTATAATAAAAAATAGTGTTATAATTAAACGTAATAACATAATACTCCAAATATGTGTGTTTTTTAAGTAAAACGTCATTGCGAGGAAAATTACGAAGTAATTTGACGAAGCAATCTCTGGATATTTGACGAGATTGCCGTGTCGCCTACGGCTCCTCGCAATAACGATTAAATATCCAGCTCACTAATAATTTTATCCATTTTAACTAAAGCCTGTTCATAAATAAATTGAAATCTTTTCTCCGGCTTTTTACCCATTAAATCATCTACTATTTTATCGACATTTTGAAAATCTTCTAAAGTTACCTTTAAAAGCGATCTTTTCTCCGGATGCATAGTAGTTTCCTTTAATTGTGCAGGCATCATTTCACCGAGACCTTTAAACCTACCTACTTCAATTTTAGCTTTACTAGCTTTTAATAATTTATCCGTTAACTTAGCTTTTTCCTCTTCATCGCCTGCATAATAAGTTTTATTAGACTGCGTTAAACGATAAAGCGGAGGCTTAGCTAGATATAAATGCCCCTCTTCTACCAATTTCGGCATTCGTAAAAAAAAGAAAGTCATTAATAGCGAAGCTATATGAGCACCATCAACATCTGCATCAGTCATAATAATTATTTTTTCGTAACGCAGATTTTCTTTTTTATAATTCTTTAAACTACCACAGGCAAGAGCTATTTCTAAATCTTGTATTGCTTGATTATTAACAATTTTCTCAAGCGTAGAACTCGCAACATTTAGAACTTTACCCCATAGCGGTAATACTGCTTGCGTTTCTCTATTACGTGCTTGTTTTGCAGAGCCTCCGGCCGAATCACCTTCTACAATAAATAATTCCGTCCCTTCAGGTGAAGTGCGTGTGCAATCGGCAAGTTTACCGGGTAAACGTAATTTTTGAGTGGCATTTTTACGGGAAATATTTTTTTCGTTTTTCTTACTGATTCTAAACTCAGCAATGCTAATTACATGCTCAAGTAAATTAGTAGCTAAAGCTTTATCTCTACTAAGAAAATGGTCAAAATGATCTTTTATTATATTCTCGACCGGTTTACTTACACCGTTTGATACTAATTTTTCCTTAGTTTGTCCTTGAAAAGACGGCTCAGCTATAAAAATAGAAAGTACGACACTTGCGGTTTCTAAAATATCCTCAATAGTTAGATTAGCAGCTTTTTTATTCCCTATCATTTCACCATATGCTTTAAGACCACGTAAAATAGCCGACTTAAGTCCTTGCTCATGTGTTCCTCCTTGAGGAGTCGGAACAGTATTACAATATGATTGAATAAATGCCGAACTATCGTTATTTTGCCAACAAATCGCCCATTCAAGTTTTATCCTGTCCGGCGTAGACCCTATATTACCTGCAAAAATTCCCGGAATAACTAAATTATCTAAAGTTATTTTTGAACTTAAATAATCTTTTAAACCGTTCGGGAAACTTATTAATGCCTTTTTAGGTATATCTGACGGTACTTCTACTTCGCATACCCATTCTATAGCAACACCGCGATATAAATACGCTTTTGACCTTGCAAGCTCATAAATCTTTTTAGGATTAAAATGTAATTTTTCACTAAAAATTTCCGGATCGGGAGTGAAATTTATTGATGTACCTCTTAGCCTTTTAGATGCTTCTTCACATATTAAATCAGTTAATTTTTCTCCTTTAGAATAACTTTGGCTATATAATTTACCTTGTTTATAAACCTTTATTTCTAAATGTTTAGATAAAGCATTTACTACCGATATTCCAACACCATGCAATCCGCCTGCAGTATGATAAACATTATTTGAGAATTTACCTCCTGAATGAAGAGTAGTTAAAATTACTTCTAAAGCTGATTTGTCAGGAAATTTAGGATGATGATCAATAGGGATACCGCGACCGTTATCAAATATAGTAATACTATGATCATGATGCATTTTTATCGTGATGATACTTGCAAAGCCGGCGACTGCTTCATCCATAGCATTATCCAGCACCTCAGATACTAAATGATGCATAGCATTTGAATCAGTACCCCCGATATACATCCCCGGTCTTTTACGAACAGGCTCAAGCCCCTCTAATACTTCAATATCTTTTGCACTATAGTTATTATCGACTAGCTTATTTTTCTTTTCTTTGTTAAAGCTGAATAAATCGCTCATATATTAGAGATTTAATTAATTATTTTCTCTCCTAAATTAAACTATTTAACATAGAAAAGCAATTAAGCTTTAAAGAAATTGTTTGAAAATTCTACGTCATTGCGAGGCAAAACTGTAAGTTTTGACGAAGCAATCTCAGGATTTTATACTATTTCATGAGATTGCCACTCTCCTTACAGTCGCTCGCAATGACGATAAAAATAATCTTATCAATTATATCCCTTAGCTTTGATTAACATACAAGCTATGTTAGCGTTTCCTTGAGCTAATGCAACATCTAATGGATATTGGCACTCATTATTTAGAGTAGAAATTTTAATACCTCGTATGACCAAAAATTTTGCTAAATAGTAATTATCGTTATAAATAGCGGCAGTTAGTAATGCCTCACCGCTTCTACCTTTTTCTTGCAATATAGGATAAACGTCAAGTAACGCACGCAACCCAAAAAGATTGTTGCTATCCACTGCTCTAAAAGCATTCTCTACTGCACTACTATAAGATAGATTGGCATAAATATCTTTCTTTTTATTTATATCATTATCATATTTAATAAAACTCTCTACAACTTTTCTTCTTTCGGTACTTGCTATCCATTCTTCTTGCTTTTGGAACAGCTCTATATATGCATACATATCCATCTGCTCTAAAGTCGCCTGCTCTGTTAGTTTACCAAGAACTATATCATCATCAGGTAAAAGTAACATTTGTGTTTCATCTTTAACAAATTTTGTTACCAACTCCGATGTTTCATTATTTACGTTATTATCTTGTTTTTGAATCGTGACATTTGGAGAGCTTACCGGAGGTGATTTCTCTTGATTATTTGTAGTTTGATTATTATTAATTTGCTTCTCTAAAGGCTGAAGTTGATTCGGCTTCACTACAACAACGGGTATAAGCGGCATATTCCAATCTTGGTTTTTTGAAACAGCCACAAATGTCTCTTGCGAGTTATTGAGTTCCGCCGAAGAATCGGTTGTAGGAACTACTTGAGACGGAGTAGTAACGGGTGTATTTGGGCTAGTCGGTGTTATAGGCTGTGTAGAAGGTTGATTTGTAGGCATTACCGGAGGTGCAGGTACATTACTAAGTACTGCAGGAGGTACTGTTGTCGGCATAGTACTTGATGTAGTATCTTGGGTTACCGGCGGGCTAACTACAGGCGGAGAAACAGCGGGCATATTAGGTATAGAGGGCGGTGCTATCGGTGCTACGCTTTCTTCCTCTTTATTAGCATCAGGAGGGGGATTAAGCGGAATAGGCTTATGCACAGGCGGCAAATTGGTTGGTTTATATATTTGCACCGGTCGCTGCGGAGGCACTACATAACTTCCTGCTTGAGCCGGAGGCATAGATACTATCGGTCTCGGTACGTTAGGAGTGATAATATTAGAAGCTAAATTTGTATCACTATGCTCATTAGAAGCAACTTGTTCTTCATGCATTTCATTACTTGTAACACTAGGTAACGTTGCACTACCAATATCTATAAAAGGTTCAGATGCCTCGGCTTCATTAGATTCCTGCATGTCATGAGAAGCTAAATTTACACTACTTTCATGACTGGGATTTGTATGAACGTTATCACTTGTAGCACTAGGCAATGCTGTATTACCGACATCTATAAACGGCTCAGCTTGTTCATTGTCATTAGGCTCTTGGGAAGCTAGCTTTAGTTCTTCTTGATGGGCTGCTTTAGTTTGTTCATTTGCTTGTTTAGGGGGTATATCTTTCTTTTTTGATTTACTAAAAAATTGCTTAAATTTATCAAAAAAAGAAATATCGGCACTAGAGCGAACATCCTTATCTTTAGTATCTACTGCGACAACCGGTAATGATGGCGGCAAGGGCGGAGGTGAAGCATAACTTTGAACTGTCACTAATAACAAATTTATAAAAAATAATATCTTACATAATTTATTTAACATATAATTCCTTATTAAATAATTTATTTGATAGCAGGAGGTTGTTCGATGTCATTCCCGCAAAAGCGGGAATCCAGGGTAAAGCAAGATAAATCGAGCTTTTAATATTAAAAACTTACTGTGTATATACCTTTTAATTGCTGGATTCCCGCTTCCGCGGGAATGACATAAACGAGCCATACACCTCCCCCCGCTTTTAGCTAGCAATGACATTCACTCCCCTACCTCTTACTATTCTGCACCAATTTCTTTATCTCAATCTCTACTAACTCTTTAACAAGTACAGGTAGATTTTTATCAAGCCAAGCTTTAAGTTCTGGTTTTAACATCTCAACGACTAATTCTTCAAGTGCATTTTTAGATGAGATATTATTATCCAGCTTTTTATCTTTAATAGTATCGGTAAAATTTTTAAAAATATCACCTACCTCTTCAGCAGATTTAGTTGATATTAACTTTTCTTCTTCATCTTGATTTACTATTTCCGTTAGCTCTAATACATCTTCATTTTCATGAATAGGATTTTTACGCTCGTTTATTACTCCTTTAATCGATTTTAATATGTCTTCTATCGACATGTCTTGGTTCTTTTTATTTTCCTTACTCACGTTAGAAACCTATAAACATTTTCTTTTTAATAGTCTTAAACTCTTCTTCAGGACTAAAATATTTTACTTTAAGTTTTAAACGTTGAGCCGTTAGCTCGCCGGTTAACAATTTCATTTGATATGCCGCAAGTACTGAAGATTTATACGCATCCACACGAGTTATTTTGGCTTCGTATAATTTTTCTTCGGCAGTTAAAACATCTAATATTGTTTTAGATCCGACTATTTCCTCTTGCACAGTACCATCATATGATATTTGAGCAGCATCCACTCCTTGATTAGCGGCAACAATACGAGATTTTGCTGCTTCAAATCCCTCCCACACGCTTACAACCCCTGCTTGGGTCTGCTTTATCGCACTATCAAGTTGAACTGCACTATTTCTTGTTTGATTTTTAGCCGATCTGATTCTTGAATATTGAGCTCCTCCCTCAGGATAAATAGGGATATTTACCGAAAGAGTAGTAGTATAGCTTCTATTATTTATAGCATTTATATCATCTTGTGGATTGTAGTGTGTTCTACCGGATTGCAGTTGCACACTTACTTGCGGTAATAATTTCCCTTTTTCTGCCATTTCTAAAGCTTTAGCCGAAGTTACATTATGCCTTGCTGAATCAATATCAGGATTGAGCTTAGCAGCTCTTCTGGTTAACTCATCTAATGAAGCAGGTAACATTTTAGGTAACTCAGGCATAGTTATATTAGTCGGCTCTATTCCAAATACTCTAATAAAATTTGCTTTTTTTCCTTGAAAATCGGCATAAGCAGCTAGTTTATTCGTTTCTGCTGCCGCAAGCCCCGCTCTTGCGGTTGCTATATCTACTTCCGTTGCTTCTCCAAGTCTTAATTTTTCCTCAACGGTGTTAACTTGTTGTATGTTAGTGCGAACTCTACTTTCGGAAATATCATATTTCACTTTGCTCTCAACACAATCAAGATACGCAGTTATTAAATTTAATAATATTTTTTGTTCACCGGCATAATATGCACCCCGTGCGGCTCTAAATCCTGCTTGAGCAGCTTTAAGAGCCGCAACGCTAGAACCACCATTAAATAGAGACTGTTGAATTGTTAATGCACCTTGATCACTATCTGTTTTCCTTGGAGTAAGACCAAGCCTATCAGCATATTTTTTATTATATTTAGTCTTATTATTTTGTCTATTAATCTGTAATCCGGCACTAGGCATAAACCCCGAAAAAGCTCGCGGAAACTGCTCAATCGAGCCTAAAAACTTAATTCTAGCAGCTTTCAGCTCCTCATTATTCTTATATCCTTCAGTTAAAGCTTCCTGCAAATCAACTGCTGCAACCGAACTAGTTAGTAATAATGTAACAATAAATGTAGTTAATTTACACATAAATTTCTTGAATAATTGATAATATGTTAGTTAGATTAGTTTAATCTTTCAAGAATATACCTATATCCTAATAAAACAATATAAATCTATTGTAGCAATGTTAGCACGTAATATAACAAAAATTAATCTCAAGGGCAATGATAACTATTTTACATTTTATTTTACGGTTATAAAGCTTTAAGATTAATTAATATTTGATAACAAAATAATAAATTTTATGTCTATAATTGATTCTTCTAGTTTCAGCGGATTAAATAAAGAACAACAAGAAGAACTACAAAGACTTTTAATAAAATTAAAAGGTTTTACAAAAGCTTTGAAAATGAATGTAAAAGATTTAGAAGATCATTTATTTTATATTTTACAAAATTCTTTAAATGAATTATCTCACACTGAAAATATCGATGTAGCGAAAATAGAAAAACTTTTTAATAGGACATCCAAGAATCTATAACTACTTTATCTGAAGCGCTTGAGACAGCATATCAAGAACAGTTAAAAACAAAAGATATCTTTTTATTTGACGGTTATTGTAGAAAAATGTTTAAATGTTTTAGAACAAATTTTAAAATTTCAAAAAGAATTAGATAAACTCTATCCTGGAGCTTCTAAAAATTATAGAATCATTAGATAATATATTAGTCGGGGTTATATCGACTCAAATACCGATGCTTGGAATATTTATACAAACAAGCGGAATACTTGAAAAAGTAAATAATCTTATTGAATCTGAAAAATTATTGCCAAAAATAACAAAATTGCATAATGATATAAAAGAAATAAGGGAAGAGGCTAAATCTCATGAGAAGCTTGAAAACATCTATGAAAAAGCCAAAAAAGTTGCCACAATTTCAGAAATATCAAAAGAACCGCCTTGAAAAATTATTGAAATAGCAAATAAAAACCCTAATAACCAAACTTCACTAGAGAATGTTGTAAAAGCTGCTAAAGCTATACCAAAAAGCAAAGATGAAGTAGAAGAAAAAATAACAGAACTAAAAAGTAATATTGAAAGTGCAATTCCACAAGATATAAATATTGACAAATTAAACTCTGTAAACAATACTATTTCTGGTAATCTAAATGAAGCTAAAACAGAATTATTAAAAGTATTAAATCCGGAAGCTTCTTGTGGCGAAAAGATAGAATCCTTATGTAAAGCAGCAGAAAAAGCTACGGGAATTGCAAGCGACATAAAAAAAATAGTAGAGTAATACCAGGAAGTAAAGAACTCGGAAATGTTATAAGTCTAACAATAAAAACTAACTTATTACCACCTCCGGTCTTAGCAATTGCAAAGCTAACTCCTGATATAGCTAACTTAGTTAATGCAGGTAAAGCAGTGGTTACTATACTTGCTAAAACACACAACTTAACTCAACAACAAGGAAGAGCAAAGATAGTGTCTAATTCTAATACTCATATTTTAATTGCCATAGGTTGCTTAGCATTATTATTAATATTTTTAATGTATAAGAAAATAGCAGCACGTAAAAAAAATATATTACCTGCTGAAGGAGGTAATATTGATGATTCGCCAAATGTTGCCCTTAATAGTCAAAAACCAGAAAATAAAAAGCTGACATTACAAGAAAGAATAGAACTATCTTGGAAATTCCTTTATAACATCACGGAAGTTATTTTAAATAAATTCTCTAAAGAAGATGTTATTCAAGTGAATAAATGCGGTCAAGTTTTATTTGAAAATGGCGTTAGATATGAACATGTAGTCGATCTTGCAATCCCTCAAGTTAAGTCTCATACTCAAGCAGTTGAACAAGAACAATCTAAAGAAAAAAAAGCCTTAGGGGTATAACTCTTTTCTTTGAAAAGTAGTATTTTATACTTTTCTTTAAAGCATGTTTAAAATCAATTATGTTTTTTATCCTTTACTTATATACTAATATAACTATTTAGGAGTTTATTCCTAAATAGTAAGCTTTTTTCACTCCAATTAAGTTAGATTATAAAAGGCAGCATTCTTAGCTAAATAGGTAAATTTTATTTAAACTATGTCTAATATATATCTTGTTACTATATCGTTTAATAAAAGTAAGCAATTCTTATTAAAGGATTACGGAAAGGCTTGGCATTTACTTTGTAGTTTTATCGGTTCTTTATACCAAAACGGTAATATATTAAATAATGGAGATTTTTTTAGTCCTACAAAAATAAATTGGTTTTTTATGCAGTAATTCCTAATAAAGATGCTTTGCATGCTTCACATTTAAGCTATCATGCATTGAAAGAGAAAGATGAATTAGAAGAGCAATTGGGCGTAATAATTAGTTATAAAATAACAGCAGACTAAGACTATGTTAGTGAAACACCTATTGATATCGAAAAAAATATTGAAAATGCAAAATTTCTCTATTTATATCCTATTTCATGGTCAAAAGCTTATGAAGAGCAGCTTGTATTACGTACAGATGAGGGGAGATATCTACCTTTATATATAATAAATGATAAAGACCGATATCTCGGAGGCACAATTACTTCTTGGCAAAATGATTATGCGGCGGCTTACAGCTTATGGCTTTCAAGCTATAAACATTAGAACCTTTAATGGAAAAACAATTAGCAGAATTAGATAGTGATATTTCTCTATAAAAGGAAGAAAAATTAGTAAGCGAATACAAAAATGTTTAAAAAAGAAAGTTTTTTATCCTATAGCAGAACCGGTATCAGGAAACTCCTATGCACGTTCTAATTATTCAAATTGTCCATCTTGTAAAAAAGATTGACAATTCAAAACAACATTTCATGAAATATTTGATTATAAATGTAATAAATGCCTTTTATTAGGTTATGAACTTCATAGTTAGCTTTTTGTTGCCTAGAGATACCTTACATATTCTTAATAAACACCGGTTTAAACAAATCCGTTAACTTGATGCTCCCAGAGTTCCTTAAATGCCGTCTTCTACGATCTTGCCTTTATTCATAACAATAATTCTATCCATATGCTTGATAGTAGATAATCTGTAGGCTATAGCAATTAGCGTTACATTCTCAATATCAAGCATGGTATTAATAGATTTTTTTGCTCTGTATAACTATCAAGGCGTGAAGTTGCTTCATCTAAAACCAAAATCGGAGCGTTTTTAAGAATAGCACGGGCAATTGCTATACGTTGCCTCTGTCCGCCACTTAGCTTTACTCCTCTCTCACCGACAATGGTGTTATATTTTTCCGGTAAACTTTCGATAAATTCATGGATATTTGCAGCTTTGGCGGCATTTTCTATTTCCCAAGGCAAAGCATTCTCTTTTGCATATCCGATATTCTTACCTACTGAGCGATGAAAAAGCATAATATCTTGAGGAATTAATGATATCTGCTCCCACAGGCTGTTAGAGGAAGTATCGTAAAGGCTTTGGTTATCAATTATAATATCACCAATTCCGACTTTAAAATTTTTCAATAATAATGCAGTTAAAGTGGATTTACCGCTACCTGAATGCCCGACAATACCCACTTTCTCACCGGCTTTAATATGCAAATTAAGAGACTGGAATACACTACTCCCCTCTTTATAAGCAAACGATATATCCTTAAATATAATCTCCCCTTTGAAGATTTTTAATTCAGCAGCATTTTCTTTATCTTATAGTATCTTGTGGGATTTGCATGATTGTAAAGGCGGAGCGAAACGCTGCTATATCTTCTAAAAAGTCTTTAAGTTCCATAGTGGCATGCCACGAATTTTCAGTAACTAAAAAAGTAAGGGACATAATAAAAGCAATATCGCCGATACTAATTTCACTAAGATTACGTAAATGAATTACATACAAAAATACACCTGTTAAATATACCCAATATACTAAACTGAATATTATACAAATAATGTGAGTTTCGAATTAATAGAACATAGAATTTAGACTATCAAGAGAGATGTAATAGAAGGTTTATTATCAGACATTTGATAATTTTTATCAGTGCTGCAACCATATGAACAAAGGCATTTGTAACTGATCTATGCCTTGAATGCTCAAACTTACTCAATAGTTTAATTTTGCTAAAAATAGATTCTAGCAATGATCTTTTAAGCAATAATATTTTATCCAACATAGACATAAGCTTATTTTTCATATTTTTCTTTACTCTAGTTACTATAAAAACTCCTTGCTCTAAAAGTTGTTGAAATAATTTTTGTGAAATATAATCACGATCTCCAAATATTTTACCAAAAAGATTTTTTATCATCAATTCTAGCTGTTTTCTATCATCCTTATTACCAGGACTAAAAGATGCTTTAACTTATACCACCAGCTCTATTAATTATTAAATGTAGTTTGAGTCCATAGAACCAACCTTTTGTTGTTGCACCACGTGCTGCTTATACCAGCAAACACTTTATTCATTGAAATACGATATTTCTTGCATACCTCTATACTACTTGAATCTACAAAAGATAGTCCGTCACACTGATCCAAAATAGAATTTAATATTAATACTAATAGTGGTAAATGTGGACCTATTATTTTTATAAATTGGCTATAAGCTTACTAACTGAAAATCTCTTTGATGATGAATTCATATCTGTTTCAGATAAAATAGTTTTTAAAACAATCATAAGATGACTGTCAGTAACCTATTATAATCGTTATTACCTCACTTCTATGCAGTCTACTTTTTGGACCAGATTTGTTGTTATTTTGAGTCATTGAATTTGTATGCTTATCTAATTCTTGCAAATCGACGTAGCAAAATATTTCTATAAAATCTATGCTCATAGGTTATTGCTCTTTATATTATTTTTCAATAACCTATAAACTTTTTTCTAATACTGTAAAGACACTACCTTAATTCAAAACGTGTGTTTTCTCACTAATTTTATAACAAAAACAGTATTATTAATACACTCGTAACCTAGTGATTATCAGCTATAAAACGCCTTTATTAATACAAAACTCGCATAAATAATTAAATCATATTTGTAATATTTTATTGTTAGAGGATTATGTACATTATGGTAATAATCATTTACTTTATTTAATTCTCACTGCTTTGCTGCAAACGAAAAAATAGTAAAGATGTTTGTAATACAATCAACTACTATACCAAAAATCTTGCTTATCTCTTATCTTATTCCACTTTAGCAAGTTTAGTAAAAAACTGTAAAGCAAGCGGTAAGTCAATAGCCATAAAGGTACTAATGACAACAAATACTTTAATATTAGTAAGACCCAGTGCAATACCGGAAAGCAAGGTAATTAATAACGGTTTGCTTAATTGATACTCGATTGCTTGGTGCATTTTATAATAATTATCACCTATGCCCCGTACTCTTCCGACGATAGAACCGGAAAGGTTATTTTGAAAATAAGTATACGGCAAATTAAAACAGTGATTACATATTTTATTCATCATGCCTTGAAAGATATGAGGCATTGCTTTAAGTTGTGCAAAGTTATGAGCACGCCAAGCACCATCAAGCATAGCTTGTGCTGCTACAAACCATATTATCGGTTTATAACTTTGAGCAAATATAATCTTTTCATTTTGGGTAAATAAATCAAGCAAAAGCTTTACGGCATAATTATAATATAATAGGATGAAAGCCGCTTGCAATAGGCCCAGCATCATAACAAAATACCAATATTTATACGGCTTTATAACAGACCATAAAAAAGAAACAGGATAAGTTTTGATTTTCATAAGTTGAGAAATGTATGTTATTCTTAGATAAAAGCGGCCTTATTACATGGGCCCGTTTTATATCATACCTGCGTGCCCTTGTTGCATGACTCTTATGTCATTCCCGCGAAGGCGGGAATCCAGTACCTTAAAGCTTTATTTGAAAAGTAAAATTTATAAAAAAATCTTGGTCTAAAAGATTTTTTGGAAAGCTCGATTTATCTCGCTTTACCCTGGATTCCCGCCTTCGCGGGAATGACATCGATCCTTAAGTTGTCACCCATGTGCGATCAACGGAATGACATTATTGTAGATAATCTATTAATATATTAATATCAAAGGTAGCTTTCATTCGTTCCACTCATTACGTAATTTAGCCTGATATTCTAAACTATCTAGATTTTTATCTTTCCAAAGTCCAAAAGCGAAATGCCTTATTATTGTGGTCATTACTAGCAATGTAACTAGTTAAAGCTTGCCCCATAATCTTATCTCTTGATATTTTTTTCTTGGATAGTTTATCTAGAATTTTAATTTGCGAATCAGCTATATTAATAATAGTTCTCACATAATCTCCTTAGGATTTTTCCTAATTGGGATATCATATCCCTATGATACGTATTATTATCTTATATCATCCTTTAGATTTAAAATCTACAAATATTTCTCATTCTCTTCTTTAACCACAGCTATTAACTGCTCAACCGATAATACTTCTTGGTCAGTAGTTCCGAGCCTTCTAATCGCTACTTGTTTATTTTCTTGCTCTTGTTTACCGATTACTGCAATCATCGGTATTTTTTGATTAGAAAACTCACGAATCTTATAGTTAATTTTATCAGGTGAGATATTAAAATCCGTTCTTACCCCGTTATCAATTAAAGCTTTCTGCACTTCCAAAGCGTAATCGTTCAAATCGCTGGTAATAGTTGCAATAGCAACCTGCACTGGTGCAAGCCAAAGCGGAAACCTACCTGCATATTCTTCGATCAATATACCAATAAAACGCTCAAGTGAGCCAAGGATCGCTCTATGTAGCATTACGGGTCTTTTTTTCTCTCCGCTTGCTGCAACATAGCTAGCGTCTAACCGCTCCGGCAAAACAAAATCCATCTGAAGCGTACCGCATTGCCATTGCCGCCCTATCGCATCGGTTAATACAAACTCAAGCTTCGGACCGTAAAATGCCCCCTCACCTGGGTTTAGTGTATAAGTAAACCCTGCTTGTTCTACTGCTTCTTTTAAAGCATTCTCAGCCTTATCCCAAACTTCATCGCTCCCTGCTCTGACTTCAGGACGATCAGAGAATTTTACCTTTATATCAGTAAAGCCGAAATCCTTATAAACTTCAGTCAGTAATTTACAAAAACTAACCGTTTCATCGGTAATTTGTTCCTCAGCACAAAATATATGTGCATCGTCTTGCACTAAACTCCGCACCCTCATTAAACCGTGCAACGCACCGGACGCCTCATTACGATGGCACAAACCAAACTCCGACATACGAAGAGGTAAATCACGATAACTCTTGATACCTTGTTTGAAAATCTGCACGTGGCAAGGACAGTTCATCGGCTTCAAAGCTAATGTCTTGTCGTCTGTTTCTAACACAAACATATCATCACGAAACTTTGCCCAATGTCCTGAAACCTCCCAAAGGCTTTTATCGACCAAAACAGGAGTCTTAACTTCGGTATAACCGTTTTTACGAATCTTTTTCCTAATATACTGCTCAATGGTATTATATATACTCCAGCCTTTATCATGCCAAAATACCATTCCTTGAGCTTCTTCTTGGAAGTGGAATAAATCAAGCTCACGCCCAAGCTTTCTATGATCACGCTTTTCGGCTTCTTCAAGCATCAAGAGGTAACTATCTAGCTGCTCCTTCGTGGCCCAAGCAGTACCGTATATACGCTGCAACATCTCATTACGACTATCACCTCGCCAATACGCTCCTGCAACTTTCATCAACTTAAAATGCTTAACAACCCCTGTAGAAGGAGCATGCGGACCTCGGCATAGATCAATAAAATTACCTTGCCTGTATAAAGTAATTGGCTCACCTGCCGGAATTGAAGCAATAATTTCGGCTTTATAATGCTCTCCTATCGATTTAAAAAACTCTACGGCTTTATCCCTATCCCATAGCTCTCTTGTTACTTTCTCGTTCTTTTGTGAAAGTTCTTGCATTTTAGCTTCTATAACGGCTAAATCATCAGTGGTCCAAGGTTTATCACGAGCAAAATCGTAATAATAACCGTTTTCAATTGCAGGACCAATTGTTACCTGAGTTTCAGGGAATAGTTCCTTTACTGCTTCTGCTGTTAAATGTGCCGCATCGTGCCTTATTATCTCGAGACATTCAGGATCTTTCGCAGTTAAAATACGAAGCTTGCAATCATTTTCAATTACGATACTTAAGTCTTGAAGCTCACCGTTTATTTCAGCAACTATTGCTGCTTTAGCAAGTGACATTGAAATTGCATTTGCTACTTCATAGGCGGTAATGTTTTTTGCAAATTGTTTTATACTCCCATCGGGAAAGGAAATATTAATCATTCTTTTATAACTTATTTTTTCTTCAAATTTTTTACTTGTGGACCTTATCTCGTAGCTCTTATGTCATTCCTGCAAAAGCAGGAATGACACTTAGAAGACTACTTTCTTTCTTGATCTATCATAGCCATGGCATTCATAAATTCTAATACTCTTGCATCACTAAGGATCTGATCAATAGCTTTATCGTTAAAGGTTAGTCCGGCGTCTTTATTTTTTACATCAACTACTAAAGATTCACCGTCTTTTAATTCAGAATTTTTACTAAAAACTTCTATTGCCCTAAAACCGTATTGCTTTATTACTGAAGATTGTTTTCCTAGATTTAAAGCAAATTCCTTAGAATCTGCTATTTTATTAAGCACCGGTACAATAGCATTATTAGTATAATGCACAAAATTATTTATAACCGCACTCGGATCCGATAATTTTATTACGCTTTCTAGATTCAGAGGATTATCTATAGTAGGCATATCAATATCAATAGCAAAATTAAAATCATCCATTACAAGATTAGTTTTACCGGATAATTTTTTTGCTTCAGGATCAAACTCACCTTTTAAATTAAATTCGGAATTATTTATTTTTGCAAAAACACCCATTACTCTTTCCCCATCTTCTTGAGTAATAGGGCTAGTTAGTTTAAAAATTTTATCTAACTCAGCTCTTTTGTTTAAACCATTACTAAAGTAGCTTCCTAAAGCTTCAGCTGCCGTTTTTTGGTATGTTTCAGAAGGTTCTATAGTAGATTTAATATTTAAAGCAAAAGCAAAAATTTTATCTTTTTCTATATTTAATTTATATGCATTACTTTCTACTTTTCCTTTTCTTTCAATATCACAAGCAAATAAAAACGGCTTACCTTTTACTAATTCTCCTAACATCTGCATAAAAATAACAGCATGCATATTCTCATCTTGCTTTTGATCTAGAGAAAAATTTTGAATTAATAATTTCCCAAGAGCTACTAACTCATCACTATATTTTAGTTTTAATTTGGAATTATAAGAAACAGGTAAATTCAATATATCTAACTTTGTCAAACCATACTCTGGTTTGACAAAGAAAGCAGTATCAGAGTTATTAGCTATTTTATCTCTCAAAAATTCAAAAATTTTATCATATAAATTTCTTCTGTAATTTTCAGAAATAAAAGAAACAGTATTTTTTCCATCCAAAATTAACAAATTAAGGTTATCCGATGTCTTAGTATTAGTAATTACAGAATTACTAATATCACTCTCTGCTAATTTTTCTGCATCTAGAGAACTATAAAGAGTTGATTTATTGTCACTCAAGCTTAATTTCCAATAATCAGGCTCTCTATTAAACAAAGATTTTCTAAACCAAATTGTTGTATGATGATCAGGTGAGTAAAAAATATTTTTTTCATCTTGAGCGGTAGTAATTTTTACATTATTTCCGTAAGAATCAATTTTTGTAATATTCAAAAACGGTATATGTCTAATAACTATTTCATCAAAATAAAAATCTATAGGTTTTAACATTACTTTATTTAAAGTAACACTAAATCCATGTTTATTAACTTTTATTGCATCATAAGTTATATATTCTTCATATTTATCAAGAATAGAGATAATATTTTCTTTACTTTGATGTTCAAATTTATAGGCAGCATATCCCCACCCTACTAGGATTAGAACTATAAAGCTTATTATAATAAATCGTATTTTCATCTTTTTGACTGTAAAAAATTATTAAAAATCAGAAATGTTGTTCCTGAGTAGACACCTAATCGTCATTGCGAGCAGCCGTAGGCTGCGTGGCAATCTCGTCAAATATCCTGTGAGATTGCTTCGTCAATTACTTTGTAATTTTCCTCGCAATGACGAAAAACCGAACTTTGTAATAAAACCTTAAACAGTCCAAAATAGCATATATCGCTTAAAAAATATATTTATTTTTCTTTTAAACGATCAGCTATTAGCTGATATGATTCAAAAACCTTATTTGGTTCTTTTTCGAGCAATTCAAATCCCAATTTTTCATTACTGTTAATATGCCATAATCTACAATTATCCGGACTAATTTCATCAGTTAACATAATGATAGATTCTTCACCGTTAAACACACGCCCAAATTCTAATTTACACTCAACAAGCCGAATCCCGACACCAATAAATAAGCCGCTTAGAAAATCATATATACGCAAAGCCTGCTCTTTTACCGCTTTAATTTCATCCCTAGTTAACCAGCCGAAATTTAATATTTGATACTCATTAACTATCGGATATTTAAATTCACGACTTCGGACCTTAAAATCAATGATAGGTTTATCAAATACATACCCTTCATCCATTCCGAATTCTTTTACAAATCTACTGCACGCTACTGATGATATTATTACTTGTATCGGGAAAACTTCGACATATTGAATTAATTGCTCCCTCATATTTATTTTTTCGATAAAATGATTTTCAATGCCGATCATTTCCAGTTTATCCATTAGAAAGGAAGAAATATTATTATTAAGTACTCCTTTACCTGATATATCAACAGTCTCACCGGTTTCTAAAATAGCCTTATCGGAAAAAGCCATTATAAGTAAAAAATCTTCTTCGGCAGAATATAAAATTTTACTTGAACCTTCATATATTTTTTTTTTCATTTATTTGTCTCAAAATTCATTTTCCTCGTCATTGCGAGAAAATTACGAAGTAATTGACGAAGCAATCTCAGGAGCTTGTTATTATTTCATGAGATTGCCACGCAGCCTACGGCCGCTCGCAATGACGACTCTGGGATCCACACAAGCATATCATTAAAATCCTTGAAGATCATTCGGACCGATAATTGCCGACGTAGTAGTGCCACTAAATATTTTATTTGCCGTATTAATAATATCATCAGCTTTTATGCTCATGATAATTTCCATAATCTCTTCAGGAGAAATATATTTACCGAAAACAGAATAATTTTTACCTATTTCTTCTGACTTATAGGTATTTTTCTCTTGAGCCATTTGTACATTACTACGCAGTTGTGTTTTAGCTCTAAGAATCTCTTCTGTGCTTACTTGTTCAGTCATTTTTATTATTGCGTTTTTAATCTCTCTATATAATAATTCTAATTTATCATGTGCAGTGGATGCATAAATTATAAACACTCCACTATCAAAATAAGCACTATTATAACTACCTACTGCATATGCTAAACCTAATTTCTCACGAATACTTTGAAATAAACGCGATGACATACCGCCACCGAATATTATAGAAAGTAGATGGGTTTGGTAAAGCTTTTCTAAATTAATATATGATGTACCTTCAAACCCTAGCACTAAACTAGTTTGCTCTAACTCCTTATTAATAAAGCCGTTTCCACCTATATATTTTGCCGGAATAAAGCTACTTTTGACTCCTTGCTTCAAAGCAGAAAATAACTGTTCCGCTATAATTACTATTTTATCATGATCAATATTACCAGCAATTGATAAATAGAGATTTTCAGCATTATAATGTTTATCTATAAAATTAAAAAAATGTTCTTTCGTAAAAGTTGCAAGGGTTTTAGCAGTACCTAAGATTGACTTACCCAATGGTTGTTCTCTATAAACTTTATTATAAAATTTCTCATATACTAGGTCATCTGGATTATCCTGATGATGAGCAATTTCCTGCATGATCACCTGATATTCCTTAGCTATTTCCTCATCAGCAAAAATAGAATTTTGAATTATATCGGCAAGTATATTAAGTGCTTTATCACAATTTTCAGACAAGACTCGTGCATAATATACCGTATTCTCATGACCGGTATAGGCATTAAAATGTCCGCCTATAGAGTCAAACTCTTCTGCTATCTGTTTTGCCGTTCTAGTTTTTGTACCTTTAAAAGCCATATGCTCAAGAAAGTGAGATATGCCTTCCTCTTCTGCATTCTCATAACGTGCTCCAACTTTAGCAATTAAATTTATTGCTACCGAGTTAACATAAGACATATTATATGTTAAAATTGTCAAACCGTTTTTTAATTTACTAACATTAAAATTTTCTTTCATAATGTATCTTTTATTTTCTAAATCGTCATTGCGCGGAGATGCATAGCATCGACGCGGCAATCTCAGGAATTTTATATTACTTCATGAGATTGCCACGCTTCTTATAGTCGCTCGCAATGACGTTTTTTGATTTAAGCGATGACTCTCTTAACTTCGCAAGCCTTAGAAATCTTGCAACAGCAAAAATTATTGAATCTACAAAACCGTCAAAACCAAATACAAAATAGCGTCTGATAAAAAACGCTTTAAAAAACCACCATATCATTTCAGTTGTTAAACGAAAATTTGAAAGCTTTTTTCCTTGCTTAACTAAATCTTTTACTTGCTCGCTAGAATAAAAATTTGCTTTAGTGACCAACTGCTCAATTGAAGTACCCGAGTAATGATAAGCAGCTTCATTTAATAGATAAATTTTACCTGCAAAATCAACATCTTTATTAAATATTACCGAATCATGAGTAGTACTATTTACGGTATTTGCAAAGCTTGCAAATTTTGTATTATACAACCGAGTACATTTATTAAATGGAGCAAACATTCGTGGCTTTTGGTCATTACGATGCATTATTAACAGCTTTATTTGATAAGCTAAATAACGATCTTGATTATGAGAGGCAAAAATATACTCTATTTCGTCTTGTAACTCTTTAGACAACTCCTCATCGGCATCAATATTAAGAACCCAATCATTTACGCAAAGGCTTTCGGCAAAAGATTTCTGTCCTACATAACCAAGCCACGGTTTTATTACTACCTTTGCTCCTAATTTTTCAGCTATTGCTACCGTATCATCAGTACTTTCGCTATCGACCACTATCACCTCATCAGTAATATTTTTTACGCTATTTATAGCTCGTGCTACCCTTGCGGATTCATTTTTGGTAATAATAAATGCTGAGATTTTTTCAGTTAACGACTTATTCATAATGCGTATACATTCTAAGAATTTTTACAACTTTTTCTTGTTTATAAACTTCATAAACCAACCTATGTTGAATATTAATTCTTCTTGAATAGCAACCGCTAAAGTCACCAACGAGCTTTTCATATGGAGGGTAAATTTTCCAAGGATCAGTACTAACTATGTTTAATAAAACTTCTACTTTATTCTTTAAACCGGCTTGCACTATTTTCTTAGCATCTTTTTGTGCTTGTGTAGTATAACGAATTATATACATTTATAAAAAATTACCAATTTAATTTATCGCTACACTTTTCTATAGGCTCTGCTCGTCCTGCAATTATAGACTTGTGCATATTTGGAATAGATAATAAATATAAAGTTTCTTCCATATTACGATAATCTTCTTCTGAAATTATAACTACATTATTTCTTTTACCTTTAATATAAACAGGTTTGTGTACATCAGAAACATAATCTATAAGTTTATAAAGCTTACTTCTTGCTTCGCTTGTATTATATATTTCCATTATTTTTTCCTTATAGTTAGTGAGACTTAATATTAATAACGTACTATAAACAGTACGTTTTGTCAAGGTTATATTCCTACTATCACCCTAAACACCAGCTTAACTACATAAGTTAAAAGTAATGTGGATAATAATCCGCTAAGCCATAGGATAATAAACCATTGCCACCCTTTGAGACAAGAGGTTATTTTTTTAAATTTTTTAATATATTGGATGATGAGATGATTTGCCACGGAATATATAATAACAATAGAATGTGTAGCCAAGTATGACAGGTAGGAATATCCCAGCCCCTATCAACAGTAAAGACTGTGACTCCGGCGCTGCTGCTGCAGTTTCAAGCGTAACTTTATAAGGAACGATATATGGCCATATGCTTATCGCGAGCCCTAAATATCCTAATAAAAATAACAAGATCGTATAAATAAACGGCTTTACTTCTTTTTTCTGCTTAACGGCTTTAATTAACTTGATAAATATTAAAGCAGTTACAATAGGTACAATAGATAAATAGTAAATATTAGGTACACTAAACCAACGATGATGTATGTGGTTATTTAAGAAAGGAACCCATAAGCTTACAAGCCCCATAAAAAGTGCAACGTAAAATAAAATATATAAAGCAGATTTATAAGCCCAATCTTGTGTTGTCTTTTCTGTTTTCAGAATAAGCCAAGTAGCACCCAGGAGTGCATAACCGAATATTAATGCTATCCCCGTCATAACGGAAAAGGGAGTAAGAAAATCAAAGCTTCCTCCCGCAAATTCTCGTCCTTCTATCTCTATTCCTTGGACAAACGTACCAAGCATTAAACCTTGACAAAAAACAGCAAGCATAGAACCGAAATGAAAAGCGTAGTCCCAAATATAACGATGACCTATATGAGCCTTAAAACGGAATTCAAAAGCCACACCACGAAATATTAGACCGAGTAACATCAATATAATAGGAATATATAAAGCCGGCATTAATAGCGAATATGCCAACGGGAAA
Organism: Rickettsia massiliae MTU5; assembly: GCF_000016625.1. NCBI lineage: Bacteria > Pseudomonadati > Pseudomonadota > Alphaproteobacteria > Rickettsiales > Rickettsiaceae > Rickettsia > Rickettsia massiliae. The sequence continues at coordinate 301,556 of NC_009900.1, read as the reverse complement.
GCCGCAAATAAACCACCGCCGCCAAGTACTAACCAAGTTTCGTTACCGTCCCAAAAAGGAGCAATAGAATTGATCATTTTATGACGGCAATCATCGGTAGGTGCAAACGGAAATAAGATTCCTACTCCTAAATCAAAACCGTCTAATAAAACATATAAACAAATAGCGGTAGCTATAAGCACACCCCAAACAAGCGGTAAATCTATATAAGGTGCAAAATTTAACATAAGCTTATTACTTTTCTAATAATGGGTTATTCAAACCACTCTCTCCGTACATTTCTTTATTATCTATCGCTTCTATACCTTTCTTTATCAAATGCATTATATAATATATACCCGCTCCGAAAATGAGCACATACACTACTATAAAAGCAATTAGAGAAATAAATACATATTTGCCGAGTACCGGTGATACCGTATCCACGGTTTTTAAAATATTATATACTATATAAGGTTGTCTACCTACCTCGGTTACGAACCAACCGGCAAGTACTGCAATAAAACCTGAAGGTGACATTAATATATACCAATATTGAAACCAATGTGTAGTATATAATCTTTTCTTCAAGTAAAGATATAACCCCGCAATACCTGTAAATACCATTAAGCAACCGATTCCTACCATAATACGAAAGCTAAAAAATACTACTGCAACCGGCGGACGCTCTTCTTTTGTCCATTCTTTTAATCCTTTCACTTCACCGTCTAAGCTATGCGTTAAGATTAAACTACTAGCATAAGGTATTTCTACAGCATATTTTGTTTTCTCTTCTTCCCCGTCAGGAAAGCCGATAAGATTAAAAGCTGCTCCTTTTGCTGTATTCCAAATACCTTCCATAGCCGAGACCTTGACCGGCTGATATTTAAGAGTATTTAAACCATGCAGATCACCAATAACTATTTGAATAGGTGCAACGATTAACGCCATTAACACCGCCATAAAAAGCATAATTTTAGCATGCTCTTTATAACGATTATTTAGTAAATAAAAGCTAGCTACACCACCGATAACAAAAGAAGTAGTTAAATAAGCCGCCGTAATCATATGGAAAAAGCGATATGGGAAAGAAGAGTTAAAGATAATTTCTAGCCAATTTAAAGGATAAAAGAATCCTTCGCCTCGCAGTTCAAAACCAGCAGGCGTATGCATCCAGCTACTAGCTGCAAGTATCCAAAAAGCTGAGATTACAGTACCAACGGCAACTATTAACGTAGAAATAAAATGTACTTTTTTACTGACTTTATTAAAGCCGAATAACATTATACCTAAAAAAGAAGATTCGAGGAAAAAGGCAGTAAATACTTCAAAACCGAGAAGCGGACCGAGGACATTTCCAACCTTATCTGAAAAATTCGACCAGTTAGTACCGAATTGATAAGACATTACAACGCCCGAAACTACTCCCATACCGAAAGTAACGGCAAAAATCTTCACCCAAAATTTGTATATTTCTTGATAAACCGGCTTTTTTGTTTTTAACCATAACCCTTCAATTACCGCTAAAAAGCTTGCAAGCCCTATAGTAAAAGCAGGGAATATTATATGAAAACTTATGGTAAAAGCAAATTGAATCCTTGATAATAATACTTGATCAAATTCCATATTTAAGCTGCTGTTTTAAGATAATAAGCTTTGTGGCAATAACAATATACTTCCAATGTAATAACGTATACTTAATACGTAAGTACCACAGTACTTATAGGACGACGTAGCCAATTTTTCAAATTAAACGAGTATACAGTATTTGATTTAATCATCCACCTTTGCTATTATTAAATTCTATCTGATTAGCTTTAACAAATTTTCCTTTTTCGGAGTTCCAATTATAATGAACATTTACTATTCTTACTTCTGTAACATTAATATCACCATTGGGCAATTGCGTTACATCATACCCTTTTCGGATAGAATCCGTAATTAATAAACTTGCTTGACAAATATATTTTACATCAAAGAACGGAGAATCGTCTTCCGTAGACTTTTCTTGTTCTTCTAAAAAATTATTAGATAATTCTTTTTCTTGCATTTCTAATGATGTTGAAGTTATTTTCTGAACTTTGTAGCATTATTTAAGGTAAGAAGCAAGGCTTGTTTATTATTTTCCACAGATTTAATATTTTTAGGTATATTTTTGCAAAATAATTAAATTAAAATATGCTCCAAAATAACACGAATCAATATATTATTTTAAAATCGAGGTACATTATCGTGATAAAATACCCTACTTTATCTAAATCAACATTTAGCTTAGGTATTTATTTTTTAAAATTCGATAAAGTTAAAATGACTTTATTGACTGTAATTTGTATTTTACTTGGTATAATTCCGGCGATTGATAGTATATTACTTCAGAAAATCATTGATTTAATAGAATCTTTCAGCGATGAGAACGCTAATAATCTTTTATCTTCCATGATTTACTGGGCAGTATTTTATGCTCTTTGGTGGGAGAGTATTAATATAGCATACCGTTCATATGATTATTTGTATATCAAGACTATGCCCGTAATAAAAGGGAAAATACTAAATGAACTTTATAATTATACCCAATATCATAGCCATAAATTCTTTCAGGATAATCTAGCAGGACATATTAGCAATCGTATTACCGAAACTGCAAGATCGTTTGAGATGATTATTTCAATATTCGGTGAAAAAATTCTTCGTAAACTCGCTATTATTGTATTTGCATTAATTGCTTTATATTCGGTACATTACGTTTTTGCTACGATATTTATTTTATGGATTACGTTTTTTTTAGGACTTAGTGTTCTTTTCTCGGATAAAATCAATAAATACTCATTAAATTATGCTAAAAGCCAATCTTTTGTTGCCGGTAGTATCGTAGATGCAATTAGCAACATTAATGCGGTTAGAATGTTTACAGCCCATAAATTTGAACGTCAATATCTAGAAACAAGAGTAGAAAATGCCGTAGCCGATGAGCAGACTATGCAATTCTTTATGTTCAAATTGCGTTATGCTCTTGGGACTTCTTGTTCAATAATGATTTTTATAATGATTTATTATTTATCTAAAATTCGTAGCGAATTATCTATAAGCATAGGTGATTGCGTATTAGTGCTAACATTATGTATAAATGTAGCAGACGATATTTGGGATTTAACGCAAGAAATCGGTGATATGTTCGAGCAGGTCGGGGCATTTAATCAAGGCTTATCTTTAATGGCACCACATATTATAACTGATATTGAAAACGCTACTCCATTAGATATCAAAGAAGGGGTTATTGAATTTAGAAATGTTACATTTAATTATCATCATAATAACAATCTATTTTATAATAAATCGGTATTAATACCGAGTAAACAAAAAGTAGGACTAGTGGGATTTTCAGGTTCAGGGAAAACCACTTTTATTAGTTTACTCACTAGGTTACATGATATAGAAGAAGGAATGATTTTAATAGATAATCAAAATATTAAAAACGTAACTCAAGATTCTTTAAGAAAAGCCATTAGCCTTATACCTCAAGAACCGGTGCTTTTTCATCGTACCATTTTGGACAATATCAGATACGGAAAAAAAGAAGCTACTCTTGAGGAGGTTATAGAAGCAGCAAAAGCTGCACATATTCATGATGTTATCGATAATCTACCGGACGGTTACGATACTATGTGCGGTGAACGGGGGAATAACTTATCAGGCGGTCAGCGTCAAAAAATTATCATAGCAAGAGCCATCTTAAAAAATGCTCCTATTTTAATTCTCGATGAAGCAACAAGTAGCTTAGATAGCAAGACGGAAAGCCTGATTCAAGAGTCAATAGATTATTTAATGCAAAATAAAACCGTGATAGTCATTGCCCACAGATTATCTACTTTACTCAATATGGATAGAATTTTAGTTTTTGAAAAGGGAAGTATAATCGATGACGGTAGCCATGCAGCATTACTAAAAAATAGTAAGCTATATCAAAAATTATGGAACTCTCAAGTTAAAGGGTTAATAGTGTGAGGAGGTATTACCTATGTATTATGTCATTCCTGTGAAAGCAGGAATGACATAATACCAGCCTCAACCTTTAAACTAAATCATTATGAGCCACTGTTTCTCCTGTTGCTTCAACTTTAAGTGGTCCGTGCTCTGTCATCGCTTTTATTACACTCTCAAGTAATTCTATCTTATCTGTAGCGTTACTATCAATAATATCTTCAATTTTTAAAATACATAAAAACTCTAAAGGCGGTATCAATTTAGCTATCTTTTCTCCTAATTCTATTAATGGTTGTTTTATAGAATCATCCGAATCCAAACTCATTTGACCATTTATATAGTTCTAATAGGCTTTTAATATACTCATCCTCAAAAACATCTTTTGCAACCGGTAATATTGCTGCTTTCCATTGAACAAATGCAGCTAAATCTTTCTTGTCAATAACCTTAATTTTCTTGTAATCATTCTTACGAAATGCGGATTTAAGCGTTAAAAGAGCTTTCAAAGGTTCATAAATTGCTTCCTTGTCGGACCATTTGACCGTCAGGATCGAGTATATCCGGATTAGCACCATACGCGAACAATTTAGTTACCATGGCTATATTTAGGTATAGGAACGTACATATTTCTAAATAAGTCATATTGTCACCTGTTACGTAATTAGGATCCGCACCATTTTCAATTAGAAATGCTGCTATATCAAAATGTTGAGCTGTTAGGGCAGTGTGAAAAACGGTCATACCGCTCTGTTGTGGTCAAGGATTATATTTGCACCTTGTGCAAGTAAAAGCCTTACTATCCCTTTCTGATTATTATGACACACAAAATATAAAAAAGATTGAGCCTCACCTTCCAATGTATATACTTCTGTATTTGGATCAATATTTAAAGCGGTTAAAATACTATCAACTAAATCATAATCACCTTGACAAATTGCTTTAACTATAGCAGTGTCAGGAGATCTTGCTATTTTATCTACAGTGCAGTATGCCATATTGTACACACTAGAAATATTTGTATTTGGATCTTCAATCAAAGCTTTGAATTCTTTGACAAAACTTTCTCTAAAAAATTCATATCTTCATATCTTTTTATTTTATATATATTATTAAATCCCATACTTTGCTGTTCTTCTATATCTTTACTGCTTAATATCTCATGAAATTTATTTCTAATGATATCATCGGTTATCATAGTATTTCCCTTAATGATTCAATTGATAGTATTTTGTATCGTACAGAAAAAAATTATTTTATCAACAAATAGTTTATTTATTAGTAAGCAATCAATAAACTAAAATATTATATTAAATATTGTCATATGATGTTATAATCACTTTTTTAGCCACTACACTAATATTTAAACAATGAAACTATCTGATTTTGACTTTGATTTACCAAGCGAACTGATCGCACAATATCCATCTAGTGAACGTGATAACTCAGATTTACTAATTGCTGTTACGCCGCCTATTAAAACCAAATTCTACAACATAATAGATTACTTAAAAGAAGGGGACTTATTAGTCTTTAATAATAGTAAGGTAATAAAAGCAAAGTTAAATTTGGGGAAAAATATTACAATAAATTTGAATCAAAAATTATCAGATGATAGTTGGTCGGCTTTTGCTAAACCAGCTCGAAAGCTTCATGTAAATGATGAATTTTATTTTGATAATCATAAGGTAATTATTACCGAAAAACTTGCAATGGGTGAGATTAAAGTAAAATTTGAGCTTAATGATATTTCTGTATTCGAGTTCTTAAATAAATACGGTGAGATGCCGCTACCGGTTTATATTAGGCGTTCACACTCATTATGTCATCCCGTGGCTACGACCACAGGATCCAAAAAATATTTAAATAATGACTGGATACCGTGGTCAAACCACGGAATGACAAACACTCCAAAACGACAACGACCGCTATCAAACTGTCTATAGCCAAATAGAAGGTTCAGTTGCAGCACCGACGGCAGGCTTGCATTTTACAAAGGATATACTTAATAAGCTTAAGGCAGAAGGCATACAAGCTACATTTTTAACATTACATGTGGGAGCTGGAACTTTTTTACCTGTAAAAACCGAAAATATTCATGAACATAAAATGCATACCGAATATTGCTCTATTACTCCTGATACTGCTGAAATCATCAATAAAGCAAAGCAAGAAGGGAAACGTATTATCGCAGTCGGCACTACAACACTTAGAACACTTGAGAGTTCTTGCAATAACGGCATCGTAAAAGCAGGTAGCTTTGAAACCGATATTTTCATAACCCCAGGTTTTAAATTTCAAACAGCCGATATGCTACTTACTAATTTCCATTTTCCTAAATCTACTTTATTTATGCTTATATGTGCTTTTGCCGGATTTAAAGAGATGCATGAATTATATAAATATGCTATAAAAGAAGCAATGCGTTTTTTTAGCTACGGCGATGCAACGCTTTTATGTAGGAAATAATAATCACAACCGTCATTGCGAGCGACTAAAAGGAGCGTGGCAATCTAGCAAAAATAACAAAAAAACGCTAAAGGTTAGCATTTTTCACTGGATCCCGTGGCTACGACCACGGGATGACGGAGGTGAAATTGATCCACGCAACAAAGCCTTCCTGCTTTTAGCTAGGAACGACATTTTAGAAAAAACCTATAACAAACTAGATAAAAAATATTTTGGATGATTAAATCCTCTATTTCATTAATACTAGATTCAAAACAAACTGCTTTACGAGAAGAATTAAAACAGCTGGCAGCAGCACTTAATAAGCCTAAAAGTTTATTCAAATTCTTTAATCAAAACAACTTAAAAAGCGGAATTTATTTATACGGTCCGGTGGGCAACGGTAAAACTATGCTCATGAATTCTTTTTTTGAAGAATTAACCACACCTAAAATAATAATACATTATCAGAACTTTATGCAGGAAATTCATAAATCTATGCATAAATTACAAACAGCAAATCAGAAAGATGTCATCCCTAAAATTGCTAAAAACTATGCTAAACAAACTAAAGTGTTATGTATAGATGAGTTTGAAATTAAAGATATTACTAATGCAATGATAATCGGTAGATTATTTAATGCATTAATAAAGCAAAATATTTTTATTTTTATAACTTCTAACACGAGTCCCAATAATCTGTACAAAGACGGATTACAACGAGAATCTTTCTTACCTTTTATAAAGATAATCAATAATACATTTTATGTTAAATATCTAGATAATCACCATGATTATCGATTTGATAAAGCGTTAGGATTTAAAGAGGCAAGGATAATTTATCCTTTAACTTTAGAAAACCAAAACAAACTTGAAAAAATTATCACGGATATTAGTGATAATAATCTTGCTCCTCAAAATATACAGGTTCTAGGTAGAGAAATATCCTTTCAAAAAGTGCATAAAAGAATATTAGTAACAGATTATAATGAATTATGTACAAGAGACTTAAGCTATATCGATTATGTTAATATTTGCCAAAATTTCAACGTTATTATAGTGGGGAACGTTCATACTATCGATGCTAACGATACAAATACAGCCGTTAGATTTATCAACTTTATCGATAATGCCTATTTCTATAAAATACTCTTATTTATGAGCCTAGAAGATAACCCAAATAAAATATATCAAGGTTCAGCACGAGCCGCAGAATTTAAACGCACTATTTCAAGACTAAATGAAATGAATAGCGAATCTTATTTATTCAATAATGATTTTAAGAATTAACTTCCTTGAGAGGTTGAAATGGATATTATAGTAAATCACCTTAAATTAAGTACGATTTCTATTTTATCTTTTAATTTCTTATAAATCTCACCTAAGTTAAGATGATTTACTATATTCTTTCAAAAATCTTATCAATTTTCGCTAAAAAAGCTCTTTAATTACTAATTAAAATTTATTTACAGGACCTCTAAGAAACTTAATAAATTCATCAATATTGATCTTTATATCGTCTTCTAAATGCTCGTCTGTTGTCTGATCTACATAAAAAGGATAATAATCGCATGACATATAATTTGCCATTCTTTTATAACAACTTCTAGAGGGAGTTGTACCATAATCAATCTCTACTACTTTGCATTTTGGAGCCGCAAAAATGAAAGTTAGCAAATCCTGATCCGTGCGGCCCAACTATTATTTTTGCTTTATTAAAAAGCTGGGCCTGTTCATACGGGGAGGATAGCTCTAGATATATTACTTTAAAACCGAATCTCTCAATTTTTTCTATTAATTCCTCTTCATTAACTATTTTGCGGGTAGAAGCGTATTTACGAGCAATATATATTTTATCGTATGCTTTACTATTATCTTTAATAAAAATATTTCTTAAATCTTTTTTTAACCATAAAGGCAAAGGCGTACCTTGTACTGGAATAAACGGTACAGATGGAACAATTAGTCTAGTAGCTTGAATTATACAGTCACTATTTTACTACAAAAAGCTTATTTTCCGGTATATTTAAATAATTTAATACTATTTCTAATGACTTAATTTGCCATGAATATTTTAAATTATTAATATAGATACGATCATATTCAAGAGCTGATTCTTTTAATATAATTAATCTAGGCAAAACTTGTAGTAGCCAATGATACCAATTTTCAGAACCAGAAGATGAAATTACTGCTAATTTTCCATTAAAATATGAAGGATTTTCAGTATTAATATCTCGTTTTTTTAATAAACGATGTTGATCACCTAAGCTTGTTTGAGTATCTTGTAGAAGATAACCTTCTTGAGTTAAAATTCCACCTTCATTAATTACTGTGCCATTTGGTCACTCTCAAATAAGCGTAAGCATTACTAATATAGAGAAAGGTAAAAATTATGAATATAAAATATCTCATAAAGAGAAAGAAAGATAATTAAAAATTTGCATTGCAAGCTTGGCAGCGACTTACTCTCCCATGCCTTATGACATAGTACCATTAGCGCTACGAGGTTTCACGTTCGAGTTCGGGATGGGATCGTGTGTTTCACTCATGCTATAACCACCAAGCTAGCAATACAAACTTTTAAAAAGATAGATTTGTATTATAGTTTGCTGTTAATGTTGTTGCACGACTCAAAAAAATTCTTAACATCATATCTTAACTTTTACTACGATACTCAGCAAAATAATTTTTGCTAGATATCGTGGCGGGGCTACAGTATAACATTAGTGATGCAATAACATTTTTATTAGTTGATAAAGCTATTTAACCTGATAACTTTGTGAGTTGATACTACACTCTTATAACATTAACACTATATGCATATGTAATCTCACAGCAAAGTAAATCAATCGAGCTATTAGTATCGGTTAGCTACACACATTACTGTGCTTCCACACCCGACCTATCAACGTGGTGGTCTTCCACGGCTCTAATGGGGAAGTCTAGTTTTGAGGTGGGTTTCCTGCTTAGATGCATTCAGCGGTTATCCCTTCCGTACTTAGCTACCCAGCTGTGCCGTTGGCACGACAACTGGTCCACCAGGGGTACGTCCACCTCGGTCCTCTCGTACTAAAGGCAGATCCTCTCAAACTTCCTACACCCACGGCAGATAGGGACCGAACTGTCTCACGACGTTCTAAACCCAGCTCACGTACCACTTTAATCGGCGAACAGCCGAACCCTTGGGACCTTCTTCAGCCCCAGGATGTGATGAGCCGACATCGAGGTGCCAAACGATTTCGTCGCTATGGACGCTTGGAAATCATCAGCCTGTTATCCCCGGAGTACCTTTTATTCGTTGAGCGATGGCCCTTCCACTCGGGACCACCGGATCACTATGACCGACTTTCGTCTCTGCTCGTCTTGTCAGACTCGCAGTCAGGCTAGCTTATGCCATTGCACTCTAAAAGTTGATTTCCGACCAACCTGAGCTAACCATCGCGCGCCTCCGTTACTCTTTGGGAGGCGACCGCCCCAGTCAAACTACCCACCATGCATTGTCTCGGATCCTGATTCAAGGATCTCGGTTAGATGTCAAGAACCAAAAGGGTGGTATCTCAAGGGTGACTCCACAAAGGCTGACGCCTTCGCTTCGTAGTCTCCCACCTATCCTGCACATCTGATTCCTAACACCAGTGCAAAGCTATAGTAAAGGTTCACGGGGTCTTTCCGTCTGACCGCGGGAACTCCGCATCTTCACGGAGAATTCAATTTCGCTGAGTCGATACTGGAGACAGTGGGGAAATCGTTACGCCATTCGTGCGGGTCGGAACTTACCCGACAAGGAATTTCGCTACCTTAGGACCGTCATAGTTACGGCCGCCGTTCACTGGGACTTCAATTCAGAGCTTGCACCCCTCCTTTTAATCTTCCAGCACTGGGCAGGCGTCAGACCCTATACGTCGTCTATTGACTTTGCAGAGCCCTGTGTTTTTAATAAACAGTCGCTACCCCCTAGCTTGTGCCACCTGCACATGGTTGCCCATATACAGGTCATCTTTCTTCCGAAGTTACAGATGCAATTTGCCTAGTTCCTTCAGCATCGTTCTCTCAAGCGCCTTGGTATACTCTACCTGTCCACCTGTGTCGGTTTCGGGTACGGTCTATAATGAAGGTGTTATTTCCTGGAAAATATTCACCGCACAATCAATCCAATAAGACTGTACAATTTACTATTGTCGTCACATCCTTCAGGTTCAGGAATATTAACCTGATTCCCATCAATTACGCCTTTCAGCCTCATCTTAGGGGCCGACTAACCTTGCGCAGATTAACTTTACGCAAGAACCCTTGGACTTTCGGCGAGAATGTTTCTCACATTCTTTATCGCTACTTATGTCAGCATTCTCACTTCCGATACCTCCAGCAAACCTTACGGTTCACCTTCGCAGGCTTACGGAACGCTCCGCTACCATTTATGCCAAATGCATAAACCCGCATCTTCGGTACATGACTTGAGCCCCGTTACATTGTTGGCGCAAGAAAACTTATTTAGACTAGTGAGCTATTACGCTTTCTTTAAATGATGGCTGCTTCTAAGCCAACATCCTAGTTGTTTTGGTCTTCTCACATCCTTTAACACTTAGTCATGATTTAGGGACCTTAGATGGCGGTCTGGGCTTTTTCCCTCTCGACTATGGACCTTAGCACCCATAGTCTGTCTGCTATGCTGTACTCATCGACATTCGGAGTTTGATTGAGTTTGGTAAGTCTGTGGGACCCCCTAGCTCATTCAGTGCTCTACCTTCGATGGTAATCGCTATAACGCTCTACCTAAATAGATTTCGCGGAGAACCAGCTATATCCGAGTTTGCTTGGCCTTTCACCCCTAACCACAGCTCATCCCCTACTTTTTCAACAGTAGTGGGTTCGGTCCTTCAGTGGATTTTACTCCGCTTTCAACCTGGCCATGGCTAGATCACCCGGTTTCGGGTCTAATTCATCTAACTAAACGCCCTATTCAGACTCGCTTTCGCTACGCCTACACCTAACGGCTTAAGCTTGCTAGATAAACTAAGTCGCTGACCCATTATACAAAAGGTACGCCGTCACAAGACATATAAATACGCTTGCTCCGACTGCTTGTAAGCATTTGGTTTCAGATACTATTTCACTCCCCTTGTCGGGGTACTTTTCACCTTTCCCTCACGGTACTTGTTCACTATCGGTCACTAGAGAGTACTTAGGCTTAGAGGGTGGTCCCCCTATGTTCAAACAGGATTTCACGTGTCCCGCCTTACTCAAGGGCTTCAAACTTTTTACCTATACGGGACTATCACCCTCTATGGTCAACCTTTCCATGTTGTTTTAGTTATTTTTTTGAAGCCACTGGCCTGGTCCGCATTCGCTCGTCACTACTAACGGAGTCTCGGTTGATGTCCTTTCCTCCAGCTACTTAGATATTTCAGTTCGCTGGGTTTGCCTCATATAGCTATGTATTCACTATACAATACCTAATAAATTAGGTGGGTTTCCCTATTCGGAAATCTTCGGATCAAAGTTTATTCGCAACTCCCCGAAGCTTATCGCAGCGTATTACGTCCTTCATCGCCTTCTAGTGCCAAGGCATCCACCAAATGCTCTTATTATATTTACTTATGCTTTTAACTTGAGATTACACGATGCATACAGAATTAATTTCACAATTATTTTCAGCATCTACTCACGATATAAATTTTTATTATCGCAGTGTATTTAGTTTTTAGCTTTATCAACTTTTTAAACAGCTACAAAGCTTTACGTTTCAAACTTTGTGTGATGATTTTATATCTATATTTTTAAAGCTTGTCAAACACTAATTTCAAATAATTTTAATTTTATTTCTTAATGAGAGGGCTTAAAGTTATTTAAACCTCTTTTTAAAGTAGGCTTTGTCGGCTTTTTGTTTAGATTTGCGGTCCCTAATTTTGTATCTACCTTACCGCCTAAATCTTCAAACAAAAATCTGCCTTTTTGTAAAACATGATTTACTACTGTCATTTCTCCTTCTCTGTTTATCAAACCGCTTTGCGTTTTAACAAACAATAAATTACCGTCTTTTCTAAAGACTAGATTTTCATCAATTGCAAAATCTTTAGTGATACTTAAATTACCGTTCTTATTAAATTTACCTAAAATATTTTTCTGTAAATCAGCAAATGCGGCATGAGCGTAATTTTGAAATTTCTTTTATTTGCTTTGGATCGTTTATATGTTCGGCGGCTTTGTTAATAAAGCCGCTAATTTCATATTGAGATGTTTTACCATGTGGAGTTTTTTTCACAAGAAATTGAGTTTCCGTAAATAGCTTAGTTTGATCCTCTACTTCATCATCTACTATATTAATTACTTTCCTTTTTACAGAATAAATATCACTATTCTTTTCAAGCTTTGAGGTACACTCCTTAACGTCTCAATTATCATTAAACCTAACTTCTTTTTTATCTTTACCCATAATAATACTGTTATTTTAATACTGTATCTTTTAAAATATTTGTACCACGTAAAAATTCTTCTATATTCAAAGCTTTTTTACTCTCTTGCTGCAGTTTTTTCACTCGTAATATACCGCTTCCACAAGCTATTTCCAGCTTATCGCTAATAACGGTACCGGAAGTAAAGTGATGATCCGCATTTAAATATTCTGCTTCAAGGATTTTAATTATTTTATCATTATAACTAAAATATGCTCCGGGCCAAGGATTCATGCCCCTTATTTTACAATCTATTTTATATGCGGATTCATGCCAATTAATTTTTCCTTCTTCTTTAGTTAATTTATGAGCATACGTAACGCCGTCACTTGACTGTTTTATTGGTACTATATTATCGATATTTGCAAGTATTTTAATTAATAACTCCGCTCCGAGATTTGCACATTTGTTATGCAGTTCTTCCAATGTTGTTCTTTCTTCTAAATCAAAATCTTCTTTCATCAATATATCACCTGTATCAAGCCCTGTATCCATACGCATAATACATACACTACTTTTCCGGTCACCCTCTATAATAGTACGCTGCAGAGGAGCCGCTCCTCTGTGACGAGGCAAATCGGATGGATGGATATTAAGACAGCCGTATTTCTTAGCTTCTAATATAGCTTGCGGCACAATAAAACCATATGCAATAACAACTATAATATCAGCATTAACTTTATTAATTAGATTTATTACATCATTACGAAGAGTAGAAGGAGTATAAACAGGAATTTGATGCTCAAATGCTAATTGATGTATTGGAGATTTAGCTAAGTTAAGTCCTCTGCCCTTAGCTTTAGGTTGCTGTGTAAAAACAGCTTTAACTTCGTGATGAGTTATAAGTTTTTTAAGAGCGGGAACAGCGAATTCAGGCGTTCCCATAAAGATTACTTTCACACTATATTATTTTTGAGTTTCTTAAGCTTACGAAGTACTACATCTCGTTTTAAATTACTTAAATAATCAATCATAAGCTTACCTTCTAAATGATCATACTCATGCTGGATCACTCTTGCAAGCCAATCATTTGCTTGAAGCTCTTGCGATTTACCATGATAGTCTAAACACCTAATCTTTATAGATTCCGGTCTTGCCACCTCAATACGTTGCTCTGGTAATGAGATACAACCTTCGTTAGCCGTAACTAGTTCTTCTGATTTTTCTATTATTTCAGGATTCACTATAAAAAGCGGATAAAAATCTTTTGGTCTTGCTACCGAATCATGATCTTTTATATCAATTACTAAAATACGTTTCAATACCCCTACTTGTACTGCTGCAAGCCCTGCACCGTCTTTATGGTACATAGTTTTAAGCATATCATCCATAAATTTTCGTGTTTGATCGGTAAACTCTAAAACCGGCTGAGATTTCTGCTTTAATCTTTCATCAGGTGCCGTTACTATCGGTAATATTGACATAATAAAATCTTAATATTTTATTTTAAAATACCATAAAATCACCAAAATGTAAAGAAAGCAAACCTGCCTAATTCCAGCAATAGTTGCATAATAAACTCACCTATTTGCAATAATTTGTTGAATTAATAATATTTAGTAAAAAATAATAGCAAATATCAGATAACATGTTAATAAATAAGGCTTACATAAAATTAAGGAGGAATAATAATGCATTGGGGTGATATTGAAGAAATTGCCGAACAACTCGAAGAACATTGTAGCGATCAGTATAATGAAAAAAAAATTTCATTATTAAAGCTAGAGAAACTGATTAGAGACTTAAAGGACTTTGAAGATGGAGAGAAAAAAGTCGAAGAAGTTACATTAGAAGAAATTTTAGACAAATGGGAAGAATTACGTGAAGAAATTAGAGAAATCGATTAAGTAGCTTTTGAGTTATTTTCAGACATTTATAAATTAACTTTATAAAAATACATTATAATCAATAAAAATATAGCAACTGCCTGAAAAAAAACTCTTAAAGTCATTAACTTTGAACTAAATTTCTTATCAAACTTTCCTCCGATAACCATCGACACTACCCCTATAATAAGAACCGCAACGGTTAAACCAATCGCAATTAATAACCACATCATAATTTATTACCAATATATCACTTTCCACACAAAGATTATATGCTTTTTCTCTTTTAAATCAATTATCTAATTAATATTTGAGATTTGGTTAAAAAATTCACTAATTCTTCGTAAAAAAATAATAATTCAAGGAACACAAATTTATCAAATATAGATAATTCAACAATTACTTTAAAAGAAAAAGAGATATTAGGCTCTTGCGTTCTTATTAATTTTTGCCCTAAAATATCTAAAAATACAAATAATTTAATTTTCTGCACGCAAGAACCTAGAGTATTTTATTTTGAGAAACCTAGTCCTATGGCTAAAATATTTATTAATGCTCATGGTGGAACATGACTTGCTCCATGCAAATTTGTTTAAATTAAGCTTTCTGAGTTACACTAATATTATCTATCAGTTTAACAAAAGCACCATTTCCTAAAACATTAGCACAAGTGATCACAGGATCAAATAAGATATAAAAAGAGCTGTAATCAGAGACATCATATTAGTATTAAAACCTAGATATTGTTCAAGTATAGGGAGCATTACAATAATTCCGCCACCTGGTTAGGTGCTACTGAAAATTTTGCCAATACAAAATAAAAAGTAAAAATAAAATAATTAAATAAAGTAGGTTCAGCTAATCCATAACTTTTTAGTATAGTATAAGCCAAAATCGGTATAACAAAACAATCGCCAACAAGATGTATATTTACTGTTATTGGACAACGGTACGAGCGAGTGCTTTATTATTTGTATTATTTTCCGCTCCTATTATACTAAGTGGCATACTTATAACACTAGACATTGCACTAAGTCCACTCATAGACACTGGCATCATATTACTGAGGCTAGCTATGAATTCCTTAACTCGACAGTTACTTAAAATAAGCAAGAAAGATATAACCAAACTGAGCAAATGCGATCGTCACAAAAATGAACATATAATCTTTAATAATTATATCTAATACTTCATCAAACTGTAGTTTTACGATAAAGCCCATTATAAATAAGGGAATTATATAGATAAACAATCGCAATATTTTTGCAACAACTGCTTCTAGCTTGCAAGCCAATCCAATTGCAACTTCAGCACACAATTTTGAAGAAATAAAGCCTAAGATTAATACTACTAAATACGATTTGATCATTAGAAACAATATTAGGAAAATTAAAGCAACCATAAAGGCTTTAAGCTATCATTTTCTATAGGAGAGATCATTGATAAATCGAATTGATATATGTATATACCTACATAATGACTTATGCAGGTAGAACAAAAATTAGACCCACATACTAGTAATAATATTAAGAAAACTATACGTATTGCATCTTTGGCTAGCATTACAACAGATTTAAAAAGTAAGCCAAAAATAATTAAAGGCAGAAATAATCCAATTATATAGATTTAATAGATAGACTTATTGAATACAATAACCTTTGTACTTCTAAACTCATTAGTGGGTTTAACAATATGATAGCTATGGATAATAGCCATTAAAATAAGTGGCATTTTACGCAACATAAAACTTACCTAATAATAATTAGTTAATTTAAATAGATGGATATAATTAAAAGAAAGATATAGAGATATTGTTACCGTCTTAGACCGGTTGTAGTAGTAAAAAAAGACTGGAAAGTTAATATTTGCATATTCATAAATTCAATATACAGTTATGATAGAGAGAAAAATTAGTGTTGCAATACTTTTCTAGAAGTTCTTTGGGGGGTATTGTTAACTAAAAGCAGATCAATTAATAAATTAACGTCATTGCGAGGAAAATTACAAAGTAATTTGTACGTCCGCAATCTCAGGAGTTTTATTATTTCATGAGATTGCCACGTAGCCTATAGCTGCTCGCAAGGTATTGTTGCGTGAATCAATTTCACCTCTGTGTCATCCCGTGGTGTGACCACGGGGTGACACAGTGGGTTTTACCGGTCCACGCAACAATACCTCCTCGCAATGATGACTTAGGTATCTACGCAAAATGCTTTCGCAAGAATGACATCGAGAGCTTTTTAAGAGCTATGCGGGCATAACAACGCCTCAGCCCTTACACCTCTTCAGATTGCTCTAATCCCTCTTCCTCTAACTCACTATCTTCTTCACTTTCAGAAGTTTCAGCAATTAAAGAGACAGACACGACTTTTTCACCATCATCTAGCTTAAATAGGATTACGCCGCTAGTGTTACGTCCCGTAATACGTACTGACTCAAGTTTACAGCGAATTAACTTACCGCTATTGGTAATTAGCATTAACTCATCATCCATTTTAACCGGCATAACACCAACGACTAAACCAGTTTTGTCGTTAATATCCATATTGATTATACCGCTGCCGCCACGGTCAGTAATTCTATAGCCATAAGCTGAGCTTCTCTTACCAAAACCGTTCTCAGTTACGGTTAAAATGAATTCTTCAGACTTTGCCATTTCCAAAATAGCCGGGGCAGTTAAGCTTACGCCAAGTTCTTCAGGATTAAACGCCTCACCTTTAGCAATCTCTAATCTCTGCTCCCACGGCACGGATAAATAAGCATCTCTATCCTCTTTTGTACTACTAATACCTTTAAGCACAGTCATAGAAATTACGGAATCCTCTTTGGCAAGCTTCATACCTCGTACCCCATCGGAAGTACGGCTCTTAATAACACGCAGTGATTCAACAGCGAATCTTAAAGCTTTACCGGCTTTGGTAGCAAGTAAAATATGCTCGTCTTCTTTACATGGTTTTACGTCTATTAATTTATCGTCCTCATCAAGCCTAATAGCAATTTTACCGTTCGACTGAAGCTTTTTGAAAGCTAATAAATCGCTTCTTCTGATATTACCCTTGGCAGTTGCGAACATAATGTTTAAATTATCCCTCTCATCCTGATTTTCAGGTAACGGCATAATATTCGTAATATACTCATTTGCTTTCAACGGTAATATATTAACCATCGGTCTACCCTTGCCCTGCGGATTACTTAAAGGCAGTTTATACAGTTTTAAACTATAAACCTGACCGATATTTGAGAAGAACAACATAGGAGTATGAGTACTACCAACAAAAACTTGCGTGGTAATATCTTCATCACGCATTGAAAGCCCTGATCTTCCTTTACCGCCACGTTTTTGCGCACGATAGCTACTGAGAGGTACACGCTTGATATACCCGCCAAGCGTTACGGTTACCACCATTTCTTCACGCTGAATTAAATCTTCTATATCTTGATCAAATTCGCCGAATTCAATTGAAGTAAGACGAGGAGTCGCAAATTCTTCTTTAACTTTAATGAGCTCTGCCTTTAAAATTTCAAGTAACCTTGTACGAGAGCCGAGTATATTAAGATATTCGGTGATTTCCGTAGCGAGGTTCTTTAAATCCTCTTCAAGCTTGTTTTTCTCCATAGCGGTCAGGCGTTGCAATCTCATTTCTAAGATTGCCTTAGCTTGCACTTCGGTAAAGTTACATTTACCCTGTTCGTTTAACATTGCTTTATCATCAACCAACTTTACAAGAGGTAGGATATTTAATGCTTCCCACTGACAAGCCATTAATTCTTGTTTAGCTGCATTCGGGTCATTTGAAGCTTTAATAATACGTATTATTTCATCGATATTACTAACGGCAATAGTGAGTCCTAGTAAAATATGAGCTCTATCTCTTGCTTTATTGAGTAAATATATAGTACGGTTAGTAATTACTACTTCTCTAAAACTAACGAAAGCTGCAATTACTTCTTTCAAATTCATCACTTTCGGTAGCCCGTCTTTAAGAGCAAGCATAATAACACCGAAGCTAGTTTGTAGCTGCGTACATGCGTATATTTGATTTAAGACTACTTCAGCAACTACGTCTTTCTTTAACTCAATAAAAATCCTTACACCGTTTTTATTCGATTCATCACGTAAATCACTTATACCTTCTATACGCTTTTCCTTAACCATTTCAGCGATTTTCTCAATTAGCCTTGCCTTATTTACCATATACGGTATTTCGGTAATAATAATTGCTTGACGGTTATTACCGATATTCTCAATCTCGGCTCGACCTCGCATAATGATACTACCTCTACCGGTAAGATATGCCGACCTAATACCGCTAATGCCTAAAATCATTGAACCTGTAGGAAAATCCGGTCCTTTAACGACTTCAAGTAAATCTAATATTTCTATATCGTTATTATCTATATATAAACAGCACGCATCGATAACCTCACCAAGATTATGAGGCGGGATATTAGTTGCCATACCGACCGCAATACCTCCGCTACCGTTCACCAATAAATTGGGAAACATTGCAGGAAGTACGGAAGGCTCTTCTTCAGAACCATCATAATTAGGGTTAAAGCTGACAGTCTCTTTATCGATATCCTCTACGAGCTTATGCGAAACTTTGGCCATTCGAGATTCGGTATATCTCATTGCTGCCGCCGCATCACCGTCCATCGAGCCAAAATTACCTTGCCCGTCTACAAGCGGTAAACGCAAGGAAAAATCTTGTGCCATACGTACTAACGAGTCGTAAATAGCACTATCGCCGTGCGGATGGTATTTACCCATCACGTCACCGACTATTCTAGCGGATTTTCTATAAGGTTTACTAGCATGATTACCGGCTTCATGCATGGAATAGATAATTCGGCGATGTACCGGCTTTAAGCCGTCCCGAACATCCGGTATAGCTCTACTTACTATAACGCTCATAGCATAATCAAGATAAGATACTTTCATCTCATCTTCGATATTTACCGGTACTAAATTAGAAGAAGATTTATCAGTCACGATTACTTAGCCTTAAATTTAATAAATTATATTTAATAATAGAGACATAATAAATTTCTTTCAAGGATTGCTTGTATTTATAATCGTAGCATTGTTTCTAAGTTACCGATGTCATTGCTGCGGGGCATTGTTGCGCGGATGCCGATGTCATTTCCACGAAAGCGGGAATCTAGTTTTTTAAGCAAATTATATACTAAATTTTTATGTAATTTTCTTTTGTTTTATCATTTTTTACTGGATTCCCGCTTTCGTGGAAATGACATCGGCATCCGCGCAACAATGCCCCGCAGCAATGACATCGAGTTGGTTTTACCAAACCACTTAATAAAGCTTGTAGTTGATATAATGATAACTTTTAAGAATGTTCCTCTTCTTGCTGTTTATACCAAAGTTCGGCATAATAGCCTTGGTGCTGTAGCAAGGTTTTATGGTTGCCCCGCTCAACTATATAACCGTTATCTAAAACGATAATCTCATCTGCATCGATAATAGTTGAGAGTCTATGGGCAATGATAAGGGTAGTATGGTGAGCCGAGATCTCTTTAAGGCTTGCTTGAATTAGCTTTTCGGTTTTAGTATCAAGCGAACTTGTTGCCTCATCAAAAACATATATTGCTGGATTTTTTAAGATGGTTCTTGCAATTGCAATACGCTGTTTCTCACCGCCCGAAAGCTTTAAGCCTCTCTCGCCTACCTGCGTCTCATACCCTTCGGGTAACGTGCTAATAAACTCATGAATATGAGCATTTTTCGAGGCTGCTATAACCTCATCGTAGCTTGCTGCATTATTACCGTATGCGATGTTGTAATATATAGTATCGTTAAACAGTACCGTATCTTGTGGGACAATTCCAATAGATTTACGCAGCGATTGCTGCGTGACTTCTCGTATATCCTGACCATCAATAGTAATATTGCCGCTATTAATATCGTAAAACCTAAAAAGCAAGCGTGATATCGTCGATTTCCCTGCCCCACTACTACCGACTACTGCTAAAGTTTTACCACTCTTGATCGTAAAACTTATATTATGTAAAATCGGACGTTCCTGATTATAAGCAAAGCGAACATTATCGAAACTAACCTCACCTTTTAAGATAATTAGCTCCTTAGCGTTCAAAGCATCCTCTACTTCTGCCGGTATATCAAGCAGCTTAAACATATCTTCCATACTCACTAGAGCGTTTTTAATTTCTCTATAAGCAAAGCCAAGTATTGAAAGCGGAATTGATAGCTGAAATAGATAAGTATTAACCATTATTAAATCGCCGACGGTCATTTTATTTTGGTTAATAGCATTTGCTGAAAGTATCATAAGGGTAACAAGCCCTAAGGATATTATAACATCCTGCCCGATATTTAAAATCGATAGGCTGTTAGTAGTTTTAGTAGCTGATTTTTCATAAGTTTGTAAAGCCTCATTAAACTTTATCGCCTCATATTCTTCATTACCGAAATATTTAACGGTCTCAAAATTCAGTAAACTATCGATTGCTCTATTATTGGCGGTGTTATCGCTTTGGTTCATTTCCCTTGCAAAAGAAATACGCCAAGTACTGATTAGGCAAGTATAACCAACATAAACTATCATTGTTATTAAAATAGTTACGGCAAACCAAATACCGTAAACATACCATAACATCCCGCTGACTAATATAATTTCTACGCTTGTCGGAAAAATATTAAATAACGAATACCGCAGTACCGCTTCAATACCTTTAGTACCACGCTCTATTGACCTACTTAAGCCCCCTGTTTTTCTAGTAATGTGAAAACGCATACTTAAATTATGCATGTACTTAAAGACATTTAGAGCAACTAAGCGAGTTGCTTGATGCCCTACTTTTGAAAAAATGATATTTCGTAATTCACTGAAAATTTGAACAAGTATTTTTGTTCCGCCATATGCAACAATAATCCCGATAATAACCGAAAGAGCAAAGTTTTTATTTAGCCCATCTATTATATATTTATAAACAATAGGAACGAAAATATTTATTACTTTAGCTATGACTAGACAAATAAGAGAGGTAACAATACGCAGGCGTATATCAAAATCCTTCGACCATAAATACGGCAGAAGTAGATAGAATGAATTTTTGCGAGTTTTGTTTTTGGACATTTTGATTGTAGTTTTCAGCATCATTACGAGCGGGCATTGCTCGCGTGGATACTAAATCATCATTGCGAGCGACCGTATGGAGCGTGGCAATCTCATGAAATAATAACAAACTCCTGAGATTGCTTCGTCAATTACTTCGTAATTTCCTCGCAATGACGTTTTTATTAATTACGCTCCGGCAGCAGGTGAAGTCTTCTTTGGCTGATTTTCTAACAGCTTATCTAGCCTTCCCTCTTTTTCAAGATCAAACAGAGCATCACAACCGCCAACATGCATATTATCTATAAATATCTGCGGGACGGTCTTTTTTCCACCGGATTTCTTAATAAATTTTTCTTTCTCTTCCTGAGTAAAATTACTTACTTCAATTTCCTCATAAGCAACATTTTTCTCATCAAGCAATGCTTTAGCTTTTATACAATAAGGACAACTAGCGAGAGTATAAATAATAATTGTGTGTAATATAGCTTTATTCATAATGTTATATTTTTTTGTTAGATTTTATAATATATTATCTTAAACTATAGTTTTTAAAGCAAGTAAAAATGCATGAATAATTTTTCTATTATCTCAGAATATAAACCAGCAGGCGATCAACCAAAAGCAATAGATGAAATTATAGCAGGGTTAAGTAGCAAAAAACGCTCACAAATATTGCTTGGTATTACGGGATCAGGCAAAACCTTTACTATGGCAAATATTATAGAAAGAACTAATCGTCCTACTCTTATTATGGCTCATAATAAAACTTTAGCTGCACAAATCTATTCAGAGATGAAATCGATTTTTCCAAAGAATGCCGTTGAATACTTTGTCTCATATTATGATTATTACCAGCCCGAAGCTTATATAGCACGCACCGATACTTTTATAGAAAAAGACTCATCAATTAACGAACAGATTGATTTAATGCGTCATGCCGCTACAAGATCGCTATTAGAGCGTCGTGACGTTATAGTAGTTTCTTCCGTTTCCTGTATTTACGGGCTTGGCTCTCCCGATTTATATTACCAAATGATGGTTAATCTAGAGCCTGGTCAAAGCTACCCTCGTGATCAGCTACTAAACGATTTGATAAATCTACAATATGAGCGTAACGATATCGGATTTGAGCGTGGCTGTTTTAGAGTTAAAGGCGACAACATCGATATTTTCCCCTCACATTACAGCAATAAAGCTTGGCGTTTATCGTTTTTCGGTAATGAACTCGAATATATCCATGAATTTGATCCCCTAACAGGTGCAAAACTTGCTAAGCTCGATAAAGCTATGGTTTTTGGTAATTCACATTTTGTGATGCCTCAAGAAACGGTCAATAATGCCATATCAGGTATTGAAGAAGAATTACAAAAACGCTTAGAGTTTTTAAAGTCACAAGACAAACCACTTGAAACTCAAAGGCTAAATCAACGTACTCAATATGATCTTGAAATGTTAACGGAAACCGGCAACTGTAAAGGCGTTGAAAACTACTCTCGCTTTTTCACAGGACGTAATGCCGGTGAGCCGCCTCCTACATTATTCGAATACCTACCAGAAGATGCATTATTATTTGTTGATGAAAGCCATGTATCCGTACCGCAAATTAGAGCGATGTATAACGGCGATCGCGCAAGGAAAGAAGTTTTGGTAGAGCATGGGTTTCGTCTACCCTCTGCACTTGATAACAGACCTTTAAAATTTGAAGAATGGGAAAAATTTAGACCACAAACTGTGTTTGTATCTGCAACTCCAGGACCGTTCGAGTTAGAAGAAACCGGCGGCACGGTTGTAGAATTGATTATCAGACCTACGGGGCTGCTTGATCCTGAATGTATTATTAAACCCGCTACCAACCAAATTGAGGATTTAATTAGCGAAATTCAAACCACTATCGCTAAAGGTTTTCGTGTTCTAGTCACCACCTTAACTAAAAAAATGGCAGAAGATTTAACCGCCTATTTGCAGGAGCTAAAATATAAAACTTCTTATTTACATTCTCACGTTCATACTCTAGAGCGTATAGAGATTTTACGAGATTTAAGACAAGGTACTATTGATATTTTAGTCGGTATTAATCTATTAAGGGAGGGGCTTGACATCCCTGAATGCGGCTTAGTTGCTATACTTGATGCAGACAAAGAGGGGTTTTTGCGGTCGGAAGTATCGTTAATACAAACAATAGGAAGAGCTGCAAGAAATAGCGAGGGTAGAGTTATACTTTATGCCGATAAAATGACTAAATCTATTGATAAAGCCGTTAGTGAAACGTTGCGTAGAAGGCAAATTCAGCAGGAATATAATGCAAAACACGGCATAATTCCAAAAACCATCAACCGTACTATTCACGCTTTAGCAGAATTTGAGAAAATCGATAGTAAGCTTGATAAAAAACAAGCTCATACTTTATTTGATAATCCTGCTAAGCTAAAAACCCATATTGATAAATTAAAGAAAGAAATGCTTAAAGCCGCAAGTAATCTTGAATTTGAACAAGCCGCAAAACTTCGTGATCAGCTAAAAACTCTAGAAGAGGCGGCACTCGAGTTGAGTTAATGGTGTGCGTTGTGGGTACCAAAATCGTCATCGTCATTGCGAGGAAAAACTGTAAATTTTGACGCAGTAATCTCAGGAGTTTGTTATTATTTTATGAGATTGCCACGCAGCCTATGGCTGCTCGCAATGACGATTCAGTGTCCACACAGGCAATACCATTAACAACACCTAAAACTCCTACGATGATACGGTGATAAGCCGTGTATATTAATAGCTTCGATATGTTCTTTGGTACCGTAGCCGGAATTTTTGTGCCATAAATATTGAGGCAATTCAGCACTTAAGTCTAGCATCAAACGATCCCTAGTAACTTTTGCAACAATAGAAGCCGCAGCAATCGATAATGATAAATTATCACCGTTAATTATACTGACAAATCTTTCATCCTTAAACTGCATATTACCGTCCACTAACACTATTTCTGGCTCAAGGCTAAGATTTGCCACAGCAATAGAACAAGCTTTTTTAGTTGCCTCTAATATATTAATATCATCAATTTCGGTATGAGAAATAATAGCAGTTGCCCAAACATAATTACTAGTGATTTGTTCATATAGTAATTCTCTTGTCTTTTTGGAAAGCTTTTTAGAATCTTTAATGCCCGTTATAATATTGGCGTTATCTATTATAACGGCACTTGCTACTACCGGACCTGCGAGCGGTCCTCTACCTGCTTCATCTATACCTGCTACAATACAGTTATGATATTTTTTTTCAAAATATAATAGATCTACTTCCATAATTGTATTTTTTTAATTTTTGATATATGATAGAGCAGTTTAGAATTACAAAAAAGGAAAAGTGCAAAATTATTTTCAATTATTAGGACTTCCGCAAGAATATAATATTAATTTAAAGATATTAGAAAAGCAATATTTTGCTATGCAGGTAAAATATCATCCCGATAAAGCAAAAACTTTGCAGGAAAAGGAACAAAATCTAATTACTGCGGCTGAATTAAATAACGCTTACTCTACTCTTAAAGATGCCTTAAAGCGTGCTGAATATATGCTACTTTTGCAAAAGATAAATTTGAATGACGAAAAAACACGTAGTTTACTTTCGCCGCTAGAATTAAGCATATTCTGGGATGAAATGGAAATAATCGAAAATACTATCTTATTTAGTGATTTAGAAAAAATAAAAGACAAATATGAATTAATGAAAAAGCTTGAAATTGATTCTTTAAAACAAGCTTTTGAAGAACAAAATCTATCAGACGCAACTATAAAAACTAGCAAGCTTAAATATATTAGGACATTGCTGCATAAACTGCAAGAAAAAATAAAATCATGCAAATAATAGAAATTAGGGAACCGGAGCAAGCTGATTTTAAGCAAGAACGGCAAATAGCAGTCGGTATCGATTTTGGCACTACTAACTCATTAATAGCTATTGCAGCTAATAGAAAAGTTAAAGTTATTAAATCTATAGATGATAAAGAATTAATCCCAACTACTATAGATTTTACAAGTAACAATTTTACTATAGGTAAGAATAAAGGACTGCGTTCTATTAAAAGACTCTTCGGTAAAACATTAAAAGAAATTCTAAATACTCCGGCACTTTTTTCGTTAGTTAAAGATTATCTAGATGTAAATAGTAGTGAGCTTAAGCTAAATTTTGCAAATAAACAACTGAGAGTACCCGAAATTGCAGCAGAAGTTTTTATTTACCTAAAAAATCAAGCAGAAGAACAATTAAAGACTAATCTAACTAAAGCAGTAATAACAGTACCTGCACATTTTAACGATGCAGCAAGAGGCGAAGTAATGCTTGCGGCTAAAATAGCAGGTTTTGAAGTATTAAGGCTAATTGCCGAACCTACTGCAGCTGCCTATGCTTACGGCTTAAACAAAAATCAAAAAGGCTGTTATTTAGTATATGACCTAGGTGGCGGCACTTTTGACGTATCTATTCTTAATATACAAGAAGGTATTTTTCAAGTTATAGCAACAAACGGCGATAATATGCTTGGTGGCAACGATATAGATGTAGTAATTACACAATATCTTTGCAATAAATTTGATTTACCTAATTCTATAGATACTTTACAACTTGCAAAAAAAGCAAAAGAAACTTTAACATATAAAGATAGTTTTAATAATGATAATATATCAATTAATAAGCAAACATTAGAGCAATTAATTTTACCTTTAGTAGAACGTACTATCAATATAGCTCAAGAGTGTTTAGAACAAGCAGGAAATCCAAATATAGACGGAGTTATTTTAGTAGGGGGTGCAACCCGCATTCCTTTAATAAAAGACGAATTATATAAAGCATTTAAAATAGATATTCTATCAGATATCGATCCTGATAAAGCAGTTGTATGGGGGGCTGCATTACAAGCAGAAAATTTAATAGCACCCCATACCAATTCATTATTGATTGATGTAGCACCTTTATCGCTGGGTATGGAATTATATGGCGGTATAGTTGAAAAAATCATCATGCATAATACTCCGATTCCTATTTCGGTAGTAAAAGAATTTACGACTTATGTCGATAATCAAACCGGTATACAATTTCATATATTGCAAGGTGAACGTGAAATGGCTGCCGATTGCCGCAGTTTAGCTCGATTTGAGTTAAAGGGACTTCCTCCTATGAAAGCAGGATATATTAGAGCCGAAGTTACTTTTGCTATTGACGCAGACGGTATATTATCCGTTTCTGCTTATGAGAAAATCAGCAATACATCACATGCTATAGAAGTAAAGCCAAATCACGGTATTGATAAAACAGAGATTGATATTATGTTAGAAAACGCGTATAAAAATGCTAAAATAGATTATACTACAAGATTATTACAAGAAGCAGTAATTAAAGCAGAGGCTTTAATCTTTAGCATAGAACGTGCTATAGCGGAATTAACAACTTTATTATCGGAAAGTGAGATATCTATAATTAATTCTTTATTAGATAATATAAAAGAAGCCGCACACGCTAGAGATCGGATCTTAATTAATAATTCTATTAAAGAGTTTAAATCCAAAATAAAAAAATCTATGGATACAAAGTTTAATATAATAATTAATGATTTGCTAAAAGGCAAAAATATCAATCAAATTAAATAGCCTCAGTTATATATAAAATATTATAATATATAATTAATCGAACTAATTTAGATAAGGAAAAATAAGAAGAATGTCAGGAAAAATAAAAGTAACATTTATTATAAATGATGGAGAAGAAAAAACAGTAGAAGCACCGATAGGGCTTTCTATTTTAGAAATTGCCCATA
Organism: Rickettsia massiliae MTU5; assembly: GCF_000016625.1. Taxonomy (NCBI): domain Bacteria; kingdom Pseudomonadati; phylum Pseudomonadota; class Alphaproteobacteria; order Rickettsiales; family Rickettsiaceae; genus Rickettsia; species Rickettsia massiliae. The sequence goes on along the minus strand of NC_009900.1, from coordinate 273,973 downwards.
GTAACGATCTAGACCTTGAGGGAGCTTGTGAAGGATCGCTTGCTTGTGCTACTTGTCACGTTATTTTAGAAGAAGAATTTTACAACAAATTAAAAAAACCTACGGAAGCAGAGGAAGATATGCTTGACTTAGCCTTTGGTCTTACCGACACTTCTAGATTGGGATGTCAAATTATTTTAACCGAAGAATTAGACGGCATAAAAGTGCGCCTTCCTTCTGCTACTCGTAATATAAAATTATAATGGATTAAAAAAGTGATACGTAAAATACTTCTTTTTGTGTTTTTAGCCTTTACTATAATATGGTTTGCAACTGCATATACTATAAAAAATAACGTTGTAAGTTTAATTAAGAATTCTGAATCTGATAATCTTAAAATATCTTATAATGCAGTTAAGTTTTCAGGCTATCCTTTTAATTGGAAAATTACCGTAACGGATCCTAAAGTAAAATTAATTGATCATGTAAATTCTAAAGAATTTACATGCAAAAATATTGTCCTAAATATAGCTTTTAGTACTAAAAGAGCCGCTCTTAATTTCGGTCCTTTTATTAGAGAAGTCGATAATTACGGCGACAAAACATTTACCTATGATGTACGCAGCGATGATGACCTAAAGGGTATAGGAAAATTTAATAAACCTTTATATAAAATATCAAAAGATGATAATTTAAAAGAAATATTAAAATCAATTCAGTTAAATAATAAAGCATTATTGATATTTAAAGATAATCAAGAAATCTTTAAAATTAATGATTTAGCATTTCTTATAAGAAAACAGAATTTAGCAAGTGAGGAAAATATATCCTTATTTTTAAATATGAATTATTATTCAGAAAAAGATATTTTGAATTTTAAAAATGCTAATTTAGATATTGCTGCTTCTTTAAAATTTGCTGAAGACGGAGAAGATTCAGCTATTTTACAAAATTTTAATATAGAAAGATTTATTTTTACTTGTGATAATGATTCTACAATTAATTTAAACGGTGCTTTACAACTCTTTGCCAATAAATTACCGAAAGGAAAACTACATTTTGAGCTGGAAAATTATAATTCCATAGTTGATAAATTATTACCGAATAATATTATTTTTTCTAAGAAAATAATTAAAACAATTAATAAAGCTTCCGACGCGCAATTAAATACAGAGCAAAATGATTCAAATTCGGCTTACAACAATATAGAAAAAGCTAAGTTTGATATTGAGTTTTCAGACAAAGGAATAAATATCGGTTCTATTAATTTATTAGAACTAAAACTTGGTGAACATAAAGAAGACCAAAATACCGCAAATAATGCAAATTAGTTTTATGAACAATTTTAAACTAGCGACTATTATTAGCATATTTCTTATTTGCAGTAATATTTATGCTGCTCCAAAAGTCATTAAAATCGGTACCGGCTCTATTTTAAAAGGATATTATGCTATTGGACTTGATTTATGCAAGACTATTACAAATGACGATAAAAATAATGAACATATTAAATGCGAAGTTGTTGCAACAAACGGTAGTATAGAAAATTTAAAATTATTACAACAAGGCAAAATTGATTTAGCCCTAGTGCAAGCTAATATTGCAGTAGAAGCATATGAGGGCATAGGTTATTATCACGATCAAGAAAAAATGCAAAATTTACGTCAGGTGCTTAATCTACATGATGAGTTTTTTACGGTTATTGTAAAAGATGAGGATAAAATAAAAGTTTTTGCTGATATTGACGGAAAAAAAATAACTAACGGTCCGGCATTTTCCAGTAGTAATATTACTTATGATGCCGTACGTTCTTTATATAAATTTGCTAAGGAACCTGAAGAGCTACACATTAATTATGAAGATTCTAGTGATAAATTCTGTAATAAGGAAATAGATGCTATAATAATGATGGTTGGACATTCTAACCCCTTAGTAAATTTAATAGCTAATAAGTGTGGAATTGATTTCGTTTCAATTGACAATGATAAAATAACGGAAGTAATAAAACAAAATAGAGCTTTTCATAAAGCCATACTTCATAAGGGCCTATATCCAGGGATTACCGATGATCAAACTACAGTAAAAGTATCAGCAATCCTAGTAACTAGAGATGAGGCGAATCGTAATATTTTAGATAAATTTATCGGAGCTTTTCATAGAAACGTAGCAAATTTTAAACTTTCTAATTACTTATTAAATAACCTGGACATTAACTATTTCGCCGATACTAAAAATTTTGTTCTACCAAAACATGATTCAGTAAGAAACAAAAACTAACAATATCTTATGTCTGAAAATACTATATTTAAAAATATACTTATACCTATAGATTTAAATGATAAAAAATCTATAAAAGGTATTCTTTCTAAGGCTTTAATGCTTGCGACGCACTTTCAAGCAAAATTACATTTTATGTATGTAATTCCTGAATTCGGTACGAAAATGTTTGAAGATTACTTACCTAAAAATTGGAGAACGGAGAAAAAAGAAAAGTATAAAGCTCAAATTAAAGAGCTTATCAAACAATATATTCCCGATGCAATTGAAACAGATTATTATATAGGTAGCGGTGCCGTTTATGATGAAATAATTAAGCACTCTAATGAAATTAAAGCCGATTTAATAATAATATCTGCAGTCAGACTACAATTAAAAGATTATATGCTTGGACCTAATGCTTCTAAAATCGTCCGTCATTCAGATATATCAGTGTTAGTAGTAAGAGACGAGTAATAAGTATTATTTACGACTCTTGGGAGTGCAATTGCTAGCGTGGGTCCATAATCGTCATTGCGAGCAGCCGTAGGCTGCGTGGCAATCCACAAAAAATAAAAAAAATGCTAATTTATAGCATTTTTTTACTGGATTGCTTCGTCAAAACTTACAGTTTTTGCTCGCAATGACGATTTTGGCTGTTATAACTTCACTTTCAACTGCATAAAGCCTTGATGGCTTTGATATTTCTTTTGTAAATGACAGTTATATTCAAGTAATACGCTTACATTATCTTTTTCAGTTAAAACGCTAGCACCGATATTATAAGCGACTTTAGGTTGCTTCGGTAATGCGATAGTGTCATTAACTTCTCTATCTTTCCATTTTACTTTAGCATTAAGTTTTTTCCTATTGTCATTAAAGTAATGTTCTACAGATGCTTGAAGTGCAGACGTGACACTGAAACCTTCAGCTATTTTCTGCGGTGCTAAAGCTACCTTACCGCCTAAAATACCGCTCCATAAATGCTGCTTTTTAGAAGCGATACTCAAATGCTGAATACCTACATCACTTTCTTGATATGTATCGTCTTTAGAGTGGCCGTATCTTATACCAAGATTTGTAGTAAAAGTAATATCACCATTCATAAGATGATTATAACTTAATAAAGTTCCAAAGTTATAATTATTATTCTTATATTTACCGGTTGCAATAGTACCTAAACGGTTGATTTTACTCTTTACTATATTATGATTGTAAGCAAACATAGCTTATATCATAAAGTTTTTCGGTAATTCTTTTTGTCCGTATAAAGTTACGATATGGCTATCGATATTAGTATTTGACCTACTACCGTTAGATTTAAACTTTGAATCCAATTTAGTATAAGCAATACCGACTAAATCTTTGTAGTTATCAGAACCAATATCAAAACCTATAGTACCCGCCCGAAGCATGACCTTTATAACCGGCAAAACCTTTTTGCATATTAGTACCGTAAGTACCTGCAATCCAAAGGCTTTTATCTAACACTTTTGCATCTTCATCCCCGCAGCAACCGCAGCACTAGAGAACATTCTATGCGATATAATATTACAGCTCATTTGAGTGATATCATGAATCGGATTATATATTGCTCCAATCATTTCTTCGTCTTGTTTTACTGCATTTTGCATTTTTACAACTTCCAGCAGCTTCAACTCTTACAGCTCCAGCAATGCTTGCTTCTACAGCTTCCTTTATAGAAGCAACTACTTTTGCCTCCTCTTCTTGTCTAGCTTCCTCTTGCTTCGAGTTGTCAAGGCTAACTTCAGAATCCTTAGATGCTGATTTATTTGTACTACTAGATACTTCTACTTTTGTTCGCTCGCTGTATTATATTATAATCATCATCAAAGCCTTCAATATTGCCCTCTACAGGAACAATCCTCTCTATACGTTGAACAATCATAATTTCTGCACCAGTATGTGGAGCTTCTTCCACCGGAGGTAGGGAACTACCCCTACATCTTTCATATTAATAACTACCGGTGCCGGTGCTAATGGAGCTGCAACTGCAGGAACAGCTATTACCTCTTCTGCGTCCTCTTCAGGATCTGCCGGTAAAACCAATAGTGCAACAGAAGCCACAGAAGCAACAGCATGAGCTACTACAACTACTCCACCATAGCTTACGTCTCCATTTGCTACTGCGCTTGTGCTGCTGCCTGACTTAGGACGTCTTGTAGCCACTTCTGCTTCATTTATAGCTGCCGCTTCTATAATTGCTGCTAACCTAGAATTATTCGCTTTAAGTTACTGCATTAATCCTGCATCTTGATTCATTCTAACACATAGATTTCTTGTTGCCTGATCTATATATAACTTGCTACTTCTCTTTTAGGACCTATGAACTCAATATTGGTTCCTTCTTTTATAGCTTGAGTTAATTGATTTATATTAACATCAAGTGCATCTGCATTTTTAGTTGTATATTTCTCAAAAACTTCTTCTACAATTAATGCTTTTAGTTTTTCCTTTCCTTGAGTCTTTATTGCTAACTCTCTTTTTAAATCCGTGTCAACTGAAGCTGCTATAGCTTGAACAGCGGTTTCATATTTTTTCCCCTATTTTAGAAGTAGGAGCAATATAAGCTACTGCCACTGCAACCGCAGCATTTTTTTTAGGAAAAAGATTTTCGATAGGCTTTAGACTGTTCCTCTTTCTGACTAAACCGTCCATACCAAGCCCATTATATCCTACCCTCGTAGGTAGTGGCGGTGTGTCCACCTGTTACCACTATTACCGGTGCCACAAACAGGGGTATTAGCAGCTTTCGCTGCTTTTACTCCTTTTAATACCGCTTCTATTTTCTCATCACTTATTATATTAAGAAATTTTACAATTGCCTCTTGGGAGAAATCTTTAGTATTAGGTATTAAAGCTTTCATTTTTGCATTAAAATTATTTTGTACGGCGTCTGTTATATTTTTCTCTGTAATGGTTTTAGAAGCTTTAGATAAACCAACTGCATTATCGGCTAAAACTTTTCTTAGTAATCTAGCGTTAATATTAACTGCCGTTTCATAAATTCTTGATAATGTTGCCGGTGCAGCTTTATTTTGTAAAAATGTTAGCCGCTATCTATATTACTTTCCACTGTTAAATTAACAATATTGTTATTAATCCAATTATTTATTTGAGTATTTACGTTTACTTTAGGAGTAAGGGCTATATTATCGCGTACGTCTCCTTTATTAAGAGCTAGATCTAGTACATCGGAAAATTTTAAAGTATTAAAATTATCAACAATTCTCTCTATTTCATTATTTAAAGAATTTGCTCCTAAAACATTTTCATTTTTAGCAATATAATCTATTCTTTATATAATTGTTTTCTTATCTTGTAGTTCATCTTTTATTTTTATTTCAGTACTTCTTGCCGTAATATGATTTTGTAAGTCCAGCGGTAATGTATCAAAAGTATAGTTTAAACGGTCTATTGCATTATGTTCTTCTTCATTAAATAGCTCTTTAAAAAATTCCTGGTTGGCTATTTTATTATTTCAAGTTAAAGCTTGCCTTGAAATTTGCTTTATTACATTATCATCTTTTAGTCTATTCCAAATATTCTCAGCTTGTATCATTAATTGTGCTTTATCAGGCTTTGCTTCTGAAAATAATGCTAAAGACTCGAGTGGACTTTTCCTTTCTTCTAAAGTTAAAAGTGTTTTGATAGTAATCCTTAAATCTGTTTCTGCACCTAATGTTCTTACTTCTAGCTTTCCGGGATTTCCATTATTTTTAGCTAAATACATCTCATTATGAAATATTCTGTCTAAAGTATTCGGAGCTACAAGAACTTCTGCAACTGCTCTGCCTACAACCGGTGCCAGTGCAGCTATTCTTCCCCTTAATGCAGCATCTTCTTTTGCCTTTAGATTTATAACCTACTAATTTTAGTTATCATCACCTATGGCATCTAGATTTGCTATATCCCTAGCTATTGCAAGTCTTATACCTACACCTGCCGGAGGAGGAGCTGCTACTCCACCCGGTAGAGACGGAGGAGGCGGTACTACTCCTGCCATTGCTTGAGGTGCTATATTACAAGACCTACTAGACCCTCATTATCTATTCTTATTTCACCTACAGTCTTTTTTAGGACAAGTGCCAGATCGCTCATTGTTAAAGCATTTTCTTACCATCCAAATCTTTAGTTATTAAAACGACATCTTTCAAAATCTTGTTATAACTTTTTAGACCTTGCTCATCAACTACCTTATCGTTTTCATTCACTATCTTAATTTTACCGTTATCAATATATGCTTCTTTTCATCTGCTCTAAATAATTAACTACTATTGCAGGATCAGCTAAAACTTCATTACGGATGGTCTTATGGGAATACTAGATTGTTTAGACTCAAGCTCAACTAAGTTTTGATTAACATAGTTTTTAAATTGATCTAATAATTTATGTTTTGCTTCCGGAGTAGCTACGCTTTTAAACTTATTTAATAAAGGACTGTTTCCTGATTCAGAGTATTTAGCATTAATATCGATGCTTCTTACAGTAGGATCAGTAATATTAGTACCAAAAAATACATGTTCAAAAGCTTCTGTTGTTAAAGGAGCTTCAACATAATTATTTACAACTTTTAAATCGTCATTAGCATCTACACCGCCTGTCATAGCTATATATTTTAACTGCTCCAAAGGTGTATTTAAATTTTCTATGTTATTAAAATGTATAGCCTTTTTAATTTTATCGTTAATACTGACAGCATTTGCCCCTTCAGCTTTAGCAAGGATTTCCAATACTTGAAGTCTATTTTCTAGAGCCATCTCTTGCTCGTTACGTCCTGTTTCTACTGCTGTATCACCTGTTAAAATCAACAACTTCAACACCGGGCTGCACGTACTTCTCTTCTTTCTCTAGCACCGTTAAGTACAAGAGCAACTGCTTGAAGTCTAGTGACTTCTATTATTTCATTATTGAATAATCTTCTTTCCCCCGGCATAAGATCGTCAACAAGGTCACCAAAATCCGTACGGTCCTGAATTCCTTTTATAACATTAAGCTTTTGAGCAGGAGTTAATATTTGGTAGTCAGCAGTATGGTTTAATATATCATAGATTTCTATATCTGCTCTTGCTTCCTTGGTCACAGCGGTAAGGATTGCAGCATTAGCACAGCTAAGTAAGAATAATTTTGTAAGTTTAGAATTTATAGATTTAATATTTTTTCCATAATATCTAATTTCTCTTGAAATCTTAACAATTACTTAAAATATTAATACTTGTTTGTTATTAAAGATAATGATACATAAAGAAATATTATGTCAAAAATTTATATTGATGGGCTTTATATTGATGGGCTATAAAATAGGATAGTAACGTGGATTTTATATGATATTTTAGTATTTATAGGAAGTGTAAAGCTTAATTTTGTTAACGTTTGGTTAATTGATTAAAATCTCGTAGAGTATTATACGATATTACTTCTATACATGCAAGCTATATTATTAAAAATTTCATTATTTTTAAAATGCTTTATAATGATTGTTATATAACATGATGTCATTATGATGTCATTCCAGCATGAATACCCAAGTCGTCATTGCGAGCGAACGTTAGTGAGCGTGGCAATCTCAGGAATTTTTCCAATATTGCTTCGTCAACACTTACAGTTTTTCCTCGCAATGACGAAAAAATCGTTCCACGCAACCGCGCTTTCTTGCCTACGCGGGAATGACATTAAACTATAAGGTATATACTTTGTCTCTCAAAACCAAATTACTTTTTATTACAATCAGCGGCATTATAATATTATATTTTGCTATTCCTCCTGCACCTTTACTTAAAGACGTAAGTTTCTCACAAAGAGTATTTGACCGAAACGGCGAGTTAATGCGTATTTCGCTTTCTAAAGACGATAAATATAGGATATTCACTCCTATACGTGAAATACCGGCAAGTTTTATAGACGCAGTACTATTATATGAAGACAAGCATTTTTATGAGCATTTTGGCGTTAACCCCGTTTCTTTAGCCAAAGCTTTTTATTCTACTTATTTACAGAATAATCGTAAAATAGGCGGCTCTACTATAACAATGCAAGTAGCACGTTTAAGATATGGAATACACTCTTCTACTATTCTTGGTAAAATCCATCAAATCATTAAAGCTATTCATGTAGAGCTACATTATTCAAAAGATGAAATCCTAGAAGGTTATCTAAATCTAGTGCCTTACGGTAGTAATATTGAAGGGATAGCAGCCGGCAGTTATATTTACCTCAACCGTGACCTAAAAGATTTAAATTTGATCGATATTCTAAGCCTTGCAGTAATCCCACAAAATCCGCTTAAAAGAGGCGGGAATGATATTAATATTTTTAAAGCACGTAAATATCTATTTACCGAGTGGCTCACGATTCACCCACAAGATATTATTTATAATCAGTTAATTAGTTTGCCGATTAAATTTAATCAAAATAAAAAGCTTCCTTTTATTGCACCGCATTTTACTTTAGACATACTAGCAAATAATGATAGCCCTATTATACGCACTACTATAGATAAAAATCTGCAAGCTACTATAGAAAAACAAGTGCGGCTATATATTAATGATCGGAAAAAATATGGCATTAATAATGCCTCCGTAATTCTTATTGATTTTACTACTATGGAAGTGCTTGCAAGTATTGGCTCCGGAGAGTTTTTTAATAACGATATTTGTGGACAGATTAACGGCACTAAAAGCCATAGATCTCCAGGCTCAGCTTTAAAACCGTTTGTCTATGCACTTAGTTTTGATCAATCACTAATACATCCATTAACTTTACTAAAGGATACACCTACTTACTACGATCATTATAAACCGGAAAATTTTGATAGTAGGTTTGCAGGCGGTTTAAGTGCTAGAGAATCGTTAATAAAGAGCCGTAACGTACCTGTAATCTTTCTGGCGTCTAAGTTAAAAAAACCGAATTTTTATGAGTTCTTACAACAAGCAAAAATTAGCGGCTTACGAAAACCTGAAAATTATGGTTTATCTATAGTACTCGGCACAGCAGAAATTACTCTTGAAGAGTTAACTACTCTTTATGCTATGCTTGCTAATTTCGGTACTTATAAACCGCTTAGAAAAGTATTGGATTCTCCTATGTCATTCCTGCGAAAGCAGGAATCCATAAAAAATGACCTAAATATTGGAACAAAAATTTCATATGATTTACTGGATTCCCGCTTTCGCGGGAATGACACAGGAGAGGACAAGGATGACACGGACACCGTACTACTATCCCCCGAGGCAAGCTATTTAACACTTGATATTATAAAAGATACGACTCGTCCTATTACCTATAATAATACAAGGCATAACTTACCGATTTATTGGAAAACAGGTACTTCCAGCTCATTTAGAGATGCACTTAGCGTCGGCATATTCGGAAAATACGTACTTGCTGTTTGGGTTGGGGATTTCAAAGGGCAAACTCACGGGACATTTACGGGTAATATTTCTGCAGCCCCTTTATTCTTTAATATTATTGAATCCATAGCTAGACCAAATAAAGATGAGGATTTAATCCTTTCAAAAATTAATGCACTAAATATTACTAAAGTAAAAGTTTGTGCAGATACGGGAGATATCGATAACGATATGTGTCCGGTTAAAGCAGAAACCTTATTCATTAAAGGCAAATCACCGATAAAACAATCCGGTATTTATAGAAAAATGTTGATAGATTTAAAAACCGGTATGCCTGCTTGTAACTTTATTAAAGGACAAACAGAATATAAAACAGTCAATTTATGGCCAACAGATATGCTGTCGGTTTATCAAAAAGCAGGAATACATATATTACCGAAACCGATACCTACAAACCATTGTAATAGGTTGATAAATTGGCATCATCAAAAACCTAAAATTATATACCCGTTAAAAAATTCCGTACATTCAATTAAAAATAGTGATAACATTACTTTTAGTGCGATTAGCGATAATAAAACCAACAACATTTTTTGGTTTGTGGAAAATGAATTAATAGCAACCGCAAAACCAAACGAAGCAGTAATATGGAAAGCAAAAGCTGGTGAATTTATTATTAGAGCTATCAGCGATAGCGGCGAAAGCGACAGTATAAAAATTTATATTAAAGAATAGATTAGCGGTTATATATGAAATTTAAAATTCCCACAGAAGTTGATATTAAACCTTTCACAGAAGAAGAAACTGCTCTTGATTCTTTAAAAGCAAATATTCTAAATGCATTGACTGAAGTGAATTATTCACTAATACCAGCAGGAAAAACACCAGAAGCTACAGTAGTAATAGGATTACCTTATAGCGGAAAAAGCACATTTTTAAATGCTCTTGGGAACAACCTTAAGATTATCGCAAACGGTAAAGAATTTACATTTGATAAATTATTTGATTTTGAAACAACGCCGGAAATTCAGCATAAATATGAGCCGGCTATATATGTGATCCCAAAAAATTTGAAATTGCAGAAAAAGTATTTTGGGAATGCTCTAACGGAGTACCCGATACAGTGCAAGAGTTAATCAATGTATTTTTCATTAAAAAGCTAGTTCAAATGACCGATAAATTAAAATTTATCATAGTAGCAAAAGAAGAGACCGTAAAATCCCCTATTATCTTTAACAGGATTATAGAAGACTTTAAAAATATTTTTCCTACAGAAAAACACAAAACTACAGAAAAACACAAAAAATTAAAAGGAAATGTTATATGCGTAATAACACAACATAATGAAAATAATCATGAAAACATTATACCGATGTTACAAAATAGCATTGCTATTAACAAGGATATATTAGAATTCTCTGATATAAAATTTTTCTATAAACCTACTTCTCAAAATGGGGAAATAAACCTCTCGCTAGAATTAAAACGCCTAGAAGAGAAAAAAGGAGTACAAAATTTAGAGATAAAGAAGCTCAGTTCATTGCTAAAGGACAAGACAGTCTGATAGAAAATTTACATACACAAATACAGATAAATGTAGAATGTATAATTAATACTATCCAATCAATTTTTGAAGACTTTAATGTATATACACCTCTTAACTACTCAAAATTTTTAGATAATAACTATGAGGGTTATATTAAACCATCTTTACCAAGTTCTCTAATACAATATCCGGCTACAGAAAAAACTCTTTCTTGTTTTGAAGGATTAGCACAATTATCAGAATTTCAAGCTATCATATTAAACAAACAAGCTAATAACCTTATAGGGGTAATATTTCAAATTTTAGACTCTATTGAGCAATTCACAGATAATAAACCGGTTATTCAAGCTTACCGATATGTATTAAACCTACAAATTAAAGAATTATCATTATTTGAAGAAATGTTATCTACAACATGGTCTCAATCCAATGATTGCTATAGTTCCTTAATTGAAATATGTGATTTATTCATACAAAATAACTATCTATCTTCTATAAAAAATATAGAACCTAAACACGATCAACCAGTGCAATATTATAAAGAAGCCATAGAGTGGTTAAATAAGTACTCGGACAAAGAGCAGAAGTGACTCAAACTATAACTAGCTGCTACTCTAAAATAGGCGATATATTGAGCGAAGAAGAAGATTATAATGGAGCTTTAGCTAATTATAATGCAGCTCTAACATGTAATGAAGAACTTAAAGAAATGTACAATAAAATCGGCGATATGCTACTTAACTTAGGACGTGAAGACCCAGCTATCATATTTTATAGAAAGAATAATAAATTAGACTCTATATGAAAATGTTATGACAGTCTTATAAATAAGGCTGAAAAGCCTATAAAATATGATTTATATATGGCACAAGGAAACGAACTTTGCTTTCAAACACAACAGGCAACAAATGCTGCAGAATCATATTTTAAAGCAGCTGGTGTTGTACGTGATCCTCAAAAATAACGAGATGCAATGCTTATGGCATACAATACTTTCTTAGGAACCCCAAATAATAACGCAATTCAACAAACAGATATTTCAGAACAACAACAAAGAGAGGGATATCTTAATGGTATAATCGGCGATATTATTGATCTGTGATCGTTCACTGGTGTTAAGCGGCTTATTATTCCTCTCTATCATCCCGTGATTTATTCACGGAATCCAGTAAAACATATAAAAATTTATTTTTATATGTTTATTTTGTTAAACATGTAGTGTAGGTACAATATTGAAGTTATTTTTTCTGGACCCCGTGGTCAGGCCACGGGGTGACAGTGAAAAACCCATGAACGCTCACATTGATCTATCTATCTCAGTAAATCATTTATGTTTACTTTAGCTCTAGTAGTTTTATCGACTTGTTTTACAATAACTACGCAATAAAGTCCAGGCTTACCGGCTTCCTTAGCAGGTAATACTCCTGGAACTACAACGGAATAAGCCGGAATTCTGCCGTAAATAATTTCACCTGTATCTCTGTATACTATTTTTGTAGAGCTACCGATAAACACCCCCATACTAATTACTGCTCCTTCCTCTACTATTACACCTTCTGCTATTTCCGATCTTGCACCGATAAAACAATTATCTTCAATGATAACAGGCTTTGCTTGCAACGGCTCAAGCACCCCACCTATTCCCGTACCGCCTGAAATATGGCAATTCTTGCCGATTTGAGCACATGAGCCAATAGTAGCCCATGTGTCAATCATTGTTCCCTCATCTATATAAGCACCTATATTAATGAAAGAAGGCATAATTACAACATTTTTAGCTATATAAGTACCGGTTCTAACAACAGCTCCGAACACTTTGCGTATAGCTGCTTCTTTGAATGTATTTTTATCAGTATCTGCAGAAAATTTAGGAGCAACTTTGTCATACCAACTATCATAATTGTTATTATAAAGTTGTGATTCCGTAGTGATAAAATATAGCAATATAGCTTTCTTTACCCATTCATTAACTTGCCAACTATTTTCTTTCTTTTCACAAACACGAATCATACCTTGATTTAAGCTTTCTATACTATCATTAAGAGTTTGCTTTAATGTTATAAGCTTTGAAGAATCTTGAAGAAGTTTGTCCTTCATTTGCCAAGCTTCTTCAATTTCTTTAATAAGAGAGGACATATCTTTTAACTGTTTTATTGCCAAAAATAATAAATGAGATTATCATGAAGTCAAACATAATAATTATAATTAACTATGTATATTACTTGCCCAAATTGCCAAACAAGATTTATTGTCACAATCAATCAAATAGGTATTAACGGACGACGAGTAAAATGTTCCAAATGTAGCCACTTGTGGTATCAGAAATTAGACTATAATACTAGTACATTAAATGATTTTAAAGATAAAGTAAACACGGGAACTATTAAAACTCCTATTAAAAATCATTACAATGCTAATGTGCCGGTTATTTTACCGTATATGCCTCCTAAGAAAAAATATAATATATTTCCAATATTATGGACTAGCTTTATAATTTTTTGTTTAGTGATATTACTAATAGATAGCTTTAAATTCTTAGGTAAATATGATCAATTAAAGATAGAAGAAATTAATTTAGGCAAATCTCATCATATAGGCGGTATGAAGATATTCTATAAATTATCTAATGAGTCTGATTATTTAATTTCCGATCCTATAATCAAAGTGAGAGTAATGGATACTAATAATCAAGCTTTAGATGAATATGTATCAATTACAAAACTACAAACAAAAATCCCTGCAAAACAAGCAATATATCTAGAAATGAATATTGAAGGGATCCCTATTACAGCAAAATATATTGATATTGCTATAGGTAATAGATTAGGACTTTTATTTAAGTGAGGACGTTGTTGCATAGACCGACAAAATCCACTGTCATCCTGTGGTTTAACCACGTGGTCCATCAAAACAATTAAAACACTATTGAGTATTGTACAAATGTTGCCGTTGACCTGAGTATAAAGGCAATTGATGTTATTCCCACGTAGGCGGGAATTCAGTAAAACATATACAAACTTGTTTTTATATGTTTATTTTTATTAAATATGTAACCTATATTCAGGTTGTCTTGTCCCTGCTTTTGCAGGAATGATATACTAAACGTTCATACAATAGAGAGTCAAGCCACACTATAACACATAACGCATTTTTCGCCCCACGCAACGATGCCATGTGGGAATGACATAGAAGCTATGCAACAACATCACTTAAAAATAAAATACCCATAAGCTTCGGCTTATGGGTATTACTAAAGATATAATAATTTTTTCGTGTATTAGGAAACACCACAACTTGAGCTATTAGTATCACTTGATACCATATTAACAATATCTGGAGCTTTAAATAATATAATGATTGCAGTAACTACCACTAAAGCTACTTCCCACTGCAATTTTCCTCTTAATGTTTGAATTCCCAGAACAATTATACCGACAACAGCTATACCTTTTGCAGTATTGCCTCTGAATACTTTAATTAACTTACATAATGCATCACCTACAGGATCGTCGACATTACCACTACCTAAGCTATCAAAAGCTACCATAATAATAGCCACGCTTAGAATAGTAAATAATATGCGTAATGATAGATTATAATCGATTAACTCTTCGTTTAATTTACGAATAGGAAAGTTCATATGTTTTACCTCAATAAAATAATTAGCATTTAAAAAATAATGTATAATTTATTTATATATAAATCAACTCCTAAATATATGCAATTTTAATTAATATGCAAAAATATTTTAAAAACACTTATTTTAAGTCACATTATAATCACATATAGTATAATTTAACTTCCAAATATATAAACAAATGTAAATAAAAATAACCAAACCACATCCACAAAATGCCAGTACCATGCAGCACATTCAAACCCTAAATGTCCATTACCTTCTGTAGTAAAATCTCCTCTTTTTGCTCTAAAGTAGCAAATTATTAGAAATATAGTACCTATAATTACATGAGCTCCATGCAAACCCGTGGCTAAATAAAAATTAGAAGCATATATACCATCTGTAAATTTAAACTCCGCATGATAATATTCATATGCCTGCATAGTTGTAAAAAATATTCCAAGCAATATGGTAAGAGCAAGTGCAGTTACACAATCTTTTTGATTTTTTTCTTCTAAGGCGTAGTGAGCCCAAGTAACGGTAGTGCCTGATAAGAGTAGTATTAAAGTATTGATAAAAGGAATATCAAACGGCTCAACAGTTTTAATTGTAGGTGGAGGCCACATGCCCTGCTTTACAACCCATACACCGTCTAAAAGACCTACGGGTGATAGACTTGATTTAAAAAAAGAAGCAAAAAATACACCAAAAAATACTATTTCCGTTAAGATAAATAACGCCATACCTATTTGTAAACCTTTTCTAACAGGACTAGTATGCTGATGTTCGACTATTCCTTCTTTCACTACATCTCTCCACCAAGAATATAAACAGTAACCTACTGAAATAATCCCTGCAGATAAAATATATATATTAAATTTGTAGCCATGCATACACGAGACGCCGCCTATAACCAAAAGAAGTAAAGCAAAAGATGTTAGGACGGGCCAAGGGCTTGGGTCTACTATATGGAATAAGTGCGATTTAGTAATAGAATATGAATTATTTAAAATTATCTTTTGACTCATATTGTTATTTTATATTTCCTAATTATCACCAATAACAAACTACAAAAGTAATCTGCTATTCTCGCATGAGTGAAAATAAATATAAATTATTATTGATGTAAAAGCAAATTCTAGAAGCAGATTATATAGAAAATATACCCCGTAACTCAGAATTACATTATTTATTATTAATGACAACTAAAATCTCTTGACTCTTTATATTATTCAACTAATATATAAGACCGCTAATAATGTTTAAGCACCATTGTTGCAAGACCAATCTGTCAAAACTTAATATTTAAGTTATGCCAGGGGTCTATTATTATAAGTGAGTAAAATCATGAAGTATAATGGAGGTTGTTGTTGTCTTACAGCAACGGAGCTTAAAACCCCTGGCACCTTTATTTATTAATTCTAGATTAGGTTTAGGCATAAATTAAATAAAGGAATTGCGAGTAGTATTAGCTATGTTTGATAAAAATAAAGATTTATTAATTCTAAAAAATACAAATGCAAAAAATAAAAAAAATTTAAAAAAGTTTTTCTTTTCATCACCATTTCTAATAATATTAATGTTTTTTTATTATCTTCTTAATGTCTTAGAAGTAAAATATTTCTAGATTTTTCAACTAATTAAGCTGTTAACTCTAAATTTTCTTACTTAAAAGTATAGAGATACGACAAATTATCTTCACTATTTTACTAGTTATTTCTGTAAATATTGCCTCAGTACTATCATTCATTATAGCAATATTTTTATGTGCAATTTCATCAAGTCGAAATTTAATAATATTATTTAATAATTCTGGCTCAACATTTTTATTTTCTAAATAATTTATTTGCTGTTCATAATGTTTTTCTATTACTTCTTCTACACTCTCGGTAATAAGCATCGCCGTTTTTATTCCCATCAAGGAAGATAAAGCACCAAGTAAAAATCCGTAATGATGCCAAAAAAATAATAAAAACGTGGGTCTTACTTCTTTTTCCAGTAATTTTTTTTCAAAATAATTTAAATGCACTTCTTCATGGTCAAGCATTTCTTTAATCAATATATGACCATTTTGAGATTTAATATATTTTAGCTGTCCTTGATAAATTCTTTTTGCACCATATTCCCCGGCATGATTAACTCTAATGATCTCGTGAATTTGTTTGTCAGGGTCAGAAAAATCAGGTCTAGGCATAATGTATACTCGTTTAATTTGAAAAATTGGCTACGTCATCTTAAGAGCTACGGTGCTCACGTATTAAGTATACGCTCCGCTCCTCGCCTTATAGTCTCCTTGCTCTTTTCCAAATTAAACTTCGTCTACTCTTCATTTACTTTGGAGTATACTTTGGAATAAATCGAAACTAGCAGGATTTAACTTATAATCCACTTCTGCCTGTTGTAGTACTTTTAAAGTCTTTAGACATTCAGTGAGGCTAAGACCGTTTGCTATCTTCGTAAAATCATTAATATACTGATAGAAAATCGGTGGTGATAATGATTTTATTGCGAGTTCCAAACGCTCACCGTTTTTTACTTTCGACAAAACTATATATAAATTTAAATAATGCCTTATTAATGCTCTAATAATTAAAACTTCATTGATATTTTGTTTTTTTAATATATCAAGCTCTTGCAGAAAATTACTATAATCTTTTTTTGAAAAATACATTGCTAAATCACTGCCGTTTGCCGTAATTTCGCTACTTATAACTTCTAGAACATCGTTTAAAGTAATTTCGCGTGCGTCGTGAACAAAATATATTAATTTATTTATTTCGCTACAAATTAAATCATGATCACCTTTTAAATGAGCTTTTAAATAAGTGATAGCTTCTTTACTTATAACTTTATTAGTTTTTTCTACTTTACCTAAAATAATTCGTTCAATTTTTGCTTCATCGTCATGATAACAAGCAACTGCCGCTAAATATTCTTCGGTTTCAAAAAACTTTCTAATGCTCCCACTAGAAATCATTTCTTCACCTATAAATACAGGAAAATTTATATAATCACTGCTTAGAATTGTTTTTAAATTCTTATCGATTGAATTCCCAACTGATCTAATTTTAATTAATTCTTTTTGACCAAAAAAATTAGACGAATTAAGTAATATTTCTAAAGATGAAATATTAAGATCTGCGTATTCTATAGAAGTTTGTAGCATATTTAAGCTTTTTACTAAATGCTTACAAATTTTTTCTATATAACCTTTATCAGGACCATATAGTAAAAGAGCTCTAATCTTTCCGGATGTTATTAGTTCAAATAATCTACCTATTTGTGAAAAATAAAATTTCATAGCTTAACTATTTCCGTGTAAAATATAAAATTAATCTGCTACGAATTTCTTCTGCTGCTTGATATGCCAAGTCTATTCCTGTTGCATCTCTTTCAACATTTGTTGCATATGGTGTAAAAATAGCATTATATGACGTGTTTTGGTAAAACTGCTCTTCAATTAAAACCTTTTGGCTTTCTATATCAATTAATTTATATCTAACTAATTGATTAATATATTCCCTTAAAACATTGGAGTTTTTTTCAATAGTAGCAGGCATAGTTGTTGCGATAAGCTTTACTTTAAGCAGGTATTTTGCTTGTGCTTTCTGAGGTAAAATACTAGTTAAACGATGATAAAACTCAGCTCCTTCAATTGTTCGAATCGGTTCAACTTCAATAGCTTCTAAATCATTATTTCTACTGTATGTTTCACTATATACCGGTTTTAAATTACAACAATTACAACTGCTCATTAGAAAGAATATAATTATTACAAATAAAGAACGCATATATTAGATTAAGATTGTTTTTTTATATTAATAACAGTTTATTTCGATTTTGTGCAAGAAAATTATAATAATTAGCATTTATTAATATTTATAGTAATAACTTATGTTGACATTAATAAGTGAGGCTTGTATACTGCCGCTTCAAAAATTTTAAGGTATTATTAAATAGATGGTATTCAATAAACTTGTTCTAAGTATTCTAATACAAATACAAATAGCATTGGTAAAAATAAGAACATATTTTCCACTCCTAGAAAAAGAAAAAGTAACTTTAACAAAATATAGCTTAACAGCAAATATTGAAACACTCAAAGTAAATACAGATGAAGCTAAAACTGTAAAGACAGATGAAGCTAAAACTGTAAAGATTACAAAAGAGGATTTAGAAAAATCTTTTGAGTTATATGAAGAAAAATTGATAATATTAGCACAAAAACTATCATCACAAACATCAATTAGTTATGATGCTTATAACCCTCAAACAGAGTATCACCTATTGATAGGAGAAGATGGAAATATCCAGTGTATCCCTACTACTGAATTATAATTTTTTAAGCTTTAAATTTAATCGGTAAGTTTTACATACTTACCGTTTTTTATTAAAGAACTCTCTATATCTTCCTTGCAAATCTAATACTCTATGTTAAATTTACAAGGAAGATGCTTGTCCGATAATTTACAAATTTTTTATACAAGCTCCATTATTGTATGCTGATTTTTTCCGATTATAGACATATTATCTTCTAAATATTTCTTCTCTGCCAACCGTGCCATGGTTCTATATTAAGCCGGTCTATAATAATATATCTCGTTCACCATTTTGCAATATTTCTAATATTTCTTTACTAGTATTATAATATCATAGAGTAAGACCTGAAGCATCTTTGATCATTACTAAATAAGGATTTTTTGCTAATAAAGCTTTGATAATCTCTTTGTTAGCAATTCCTGTAACTACTGAATGTAACACTGTTGAAGCGTTATAGGTTAACACTGTTACGTATGTAGCTAATTCTAATATTTTTTCAACTAATGTTTGTTCTTTATCCTCAACCGCATCATGTAAGATATACTTATTATTTTTATCAAATAGAAATGCTTTTAGTTCATCTTCATCATTCTTGTCTATTAATACTTTGAATTTTCTTAATAAGCTTCTTTTTTAGAAACATCCCTCTCTATATCATCACCTGAACGTGGTGATGTTAGTGAATCCTGAGTATTAGATTTTTTGTAAAAAACTAAAAAAAAGATGTTTTTTGTTTTATCTACTGTAGGTATTTGTTCTTTAGTCATTAATTCTCCTAAATTTATTAATTATTTTAGGAGGAATTGTTAATTAGCTATGTTTCTTAGGTGGTGAGTAAGGGGCGTTTTTTCTGTCATTGCGAGGAAATTGCATAGCAATTGACGAAGCAATCTCAGGAGTTTGTTATTATTTCATGAGATTGCCACGCAGCCTAAGGCTGCTCGCAATGACGGTTTTAGTATGTATCCACGCAACAATGCTGTCTCGCTTTTGCAGGAATAACATAAAGAATATTTATCAATCCACACAAAAATAATGGTATGGACCTATCCTATATACAGAATGAGAAGCAGAAGCTAATCTTCTAGGATAGGAAATGAATCCTAAACAACAATAAGGAGGTCCATATGGAAGTTACCACAATTGGTATAGATATTGCAAAAAGAATTTTTCAAATTCACGGTGTAGATAAAAATGGTAAGACAATATTAAAGAAAAAATTAATGAGAGAGCAGGTTATAACTTTTATGGCTAATTTACCAAGAAGATGTCTAGTAGGCATGGAAGCTTGCGGTGGTTCTAGCTATTGGGCAAGAGAATTAACAAAATTAGGTCATAATGTAAAACTAATGGCTCCACAATTTGTTAAGCCTTATGTTAAAACTAATAAAAATGATCAAGCTTGATGCAGAAGCAATATGTGAGGCAGTAGCAAGACCTAATATGAGGTTTGTGCCTATCAAAACTGTAGAGCAACAAGATATTTTATTTATTCATAGGGTAAGACAGAGATTGGTAAAAAATCGTACAGCTCTTGCTAATGAGATCAGGGGATTATTACATGAATTTGGTTTTGTTATTCCGCAAGGAATCAATAAGATTATGACAAAATTAACCGAAATTTTAGATGAAGGGGATTTAAGTCAGCTAAGCTATCGAACGTTTAGTGAGTTAAAAGCAGAATTTCTAGAGAATGATAAAAAAATAAAAGAATTAAAACAAAGATTAAAAATTATAGCTAGCCAGTATAGTAATCACCAACAACTAATGACGATACCAGGTATAGATTTAATAACTGCTACAGCCTTAATAGCATCAATAGGTAATGCTAGTTGTTTTAAAAATGGCAGGCAATTATCAGCATGGCTAGGATTAGTGCCAAGGCAACATTCTAGTGGTGGCAAAGATAAGTTGCTTGGTATTAGTAAAAGAGGTGATATCTATTTACGCACTTTGTTGATTCAAGGAGCAAGAGCAGTACTGAATAGTAAGATAAGATTTACCACGGAAGAGCAAAAATCTAAAAAAGATTATAGCAAGTTTACCAAGTGGATGTTTAATTTATCTGAACGAAATGGGCATAATAAAACAACTGTTGCAGTAGCTAATAAACTAGCAAGAGTGGTGTTTACAGTACACAGTTCAGGTAATGATTATACTGAGAGTAAAGTTTGTAGCTAAAGAATTGGTACAAATAGTTGACGAGATAATATTATAGGTAAGTAGAAATTTAATAGATTCTAATCCGGAATATGCGAAAGAATGATAATATTGATGGTAAATAAGACGAACCTTAGCTTACAAAAAAACTGAACTGGACAATGACTCTTTAGAAGTCGACAAAATGATAAGTAATATAGTTTGTAAGCCAGCGAATTCCATCAGGGCTATAGGGTAAATTTAAAGTGATTTATTAACTATAAGCCGGATACATGACTGCATTCGATTTTTTTGCTGTTATATATTATTTTTTTCTTGCATTATCGGGTAGGTCCATACATGACCTAGTTGGCGAACTACTCTGAGCTAATTTGCAATTCTCCTAAAATATAAGATTATAAATTTAAGAATAATAACACAACAAACCAAGTTGAATTATATATTACTTCATTGATGAAGAATTGTTAATTTATCACAATGTCATTAGTTACTGAAGTTTTATATTTTCCATATCCCAATCATGAGAAATAGTATTATACTTTAATATAGAAGGCTTAGTATCTATAGAATCTAGAGTTACATCAGCAATCATATCATCATGCGACGAGATAAGTTCATTATAACCGAAATTAGCATAATAAGGTTGATAATTTCTAAATCTAACCGTTATAAACTTCTCTTTAGTAATAGCCGGTAAGAATTTCACCAAATCATCAAGATTACTTAAAGCTAAATCTTTCATCTCAAAAATTTGCAATCTGTAAACATTTTTATAATCTTTAGTAAAAAACGTTGGTATAGAGCTAAAACTACTACCGGATTGAACGGAAGCTATACTTAGAGCTTTAAGCGGAATACCTGATTTATGACTAAAATAATCATCGGCTTCAAAAAATACTGCACCGCCGAAATTTATCATTTTAGCGATTTTATTATTGTTCACATCATATAAATCTACTGCTTGTTCTAGCTTTTTTCCTTCACGAAATATAGTCAGTTTAATAGCTATTCCTTTGAAATTATCCATTTCTCTATCAAATAATGCTAGATTGCCGCCGAGTTCCTTATCATTAACTGCCCAAATAATATCACCGGCTTTTAAAGATTTTGCAGCAGGTGATCCGGCTAGAACTGTCTGAACGCTTATCACTCTATTTCTACTATCAGGAAATTTCTTTATATATTTATCCATTTCTTCTTTAGGGAAATTGTGATGTCTAACTGCTTTATTTAAAGAATATAACTCACTTATTATTCCTATATGTTTTCTGCCTGGTTGTTTATTATTCTTTAAACTTTCTAAAGTGCGAACTACATAATCACCGTGCAGCGCTAGAGAATGAGTTTTACCGCCACCATATAATACTCCTATAGCCTCAATCTTATCGTTTAATACCGGTGAACCGCTAGCACCTCCTGTAGTATTTAAATTAATAACATAAGTACATTGCGGCATTAAACCTGCAATATTATAAAGATCGGACAAATAACCGGTATGGAAAGAAAAACCTTGTGCTTCTGTGTTACCGACTACAAAAACTTTTTGATTTAATTTTGGAAGTTCGCTTGCAAAAGATATTTGCGTTGCTGATGCCGGTATATCTTTACTCTCTACTTTTAAAACGGCATAATCTTGCCAAATATCGTAATAGATAAGTTTTGCTTCTGCCTGCTCACCGTTATAAAAAGTAACAAAATAAGTTCCGATAGACGCACCGCCGACAACATGAGTATTAGTAATTATATAACCATTGTTCTTATCGTTGATAAATCCCGTTCCAGTCCAACTACTTGTATCGTCATATGCCGATACGGCAATTCTAGTATCGATCGTTACGATTGCTTTCTTTGCTTTTTCAAATATAATAGTGCTTGTTTCGCTAGATGCTAAAACTATATTATTTAGGAATACTAAATTAATAATAAATAAAAGTTTTAGTAAAATCGGTAGTTTTTTCATTGTCACCTCTTGTAAAATCATTTAAACCACACTATATCAAATTAAAAGTTATAATAAAACAAAAAAAGAAAACGAGGAATCTTATGGGAAAAGTAATAGGTATCGACCTTGGGACTACCAATTCTTGTGTTGCGGTCATGGAAGGTAAAGAACCAAAGGTAATAGAAAATGCAGAAGGTGAAAGAACTACGCCGTCAATAATAGCTTTTGCAAACGGCGAAAAATTAGTCGGGCAATCTGCTAAGAGGCAAGCAGTAACTAACCCTCGCAATACTATATATGCGGTAAAGCGATTAATCGGTAGAAATTTTATCGATCCTATGGTTAGGAAAGACCAAGGTATTGTACCGTATAATATAGTTAAAGCCGATAACGGGGATGCATGGGTCGAAGCGGATAATAATAAATATTCACCAAGTCAAATTAGTGCATTCATTTTACAAAAAATGAAAGAAACTGCTGAGAATTATTTAGGGGACAAAGTAACACAAGCAGTAATTACCGTACCTGCTTATTTTAATGATGCACAGCGTCAAGCAACGAAAGATGCCGGTAAAATAGCAGGTCTTGAGGTCCTTAGAATAATCAACGAGCCGACTGCTGCAGCTCTTGCTTACGGTTTCGAGAAATCGGCAAGTAAAACTATTGCAGTATACGATCTTGGCGGCGGAACATTCGATGTTTCAATTCTTGAGATCGCTGACGGTGTTTTTGAAGTGAAATCAACAAACGGCGATACATTCCTTGGTGGTGAAGATTTCGATACAAGAATATTAAACCATTTAATAGATGTATTCAAAAAAGAAAACGGTATAGATTTAAGTAAAGATCCTTTAGCACTTCAACGTTTGAAAGAAGCCGCAGAAAAAGCTAAGAAAGAGCTATCTTCTGCAGTAACTACCGATATTAATTTACCTTATATTACGGCTGATAGTAGCGGTCCAAAACACTTAAATATTAAATTTACTAGAGCTGAACTAGAAAAATTAGTAGATGATTTAATTGAAAAAACAATTGAGCCTTGCCGTAAAGCATTACAGGATGCAGGTTTTAAAGCTTCTGATATTCAAGAAGTAGTATTAGTAGGCGGTATGACTAGAATGCCGAAAGTACAAGAAGCCGTAAAAAAAATCTTCGGACGTGAGCCGCATAAAGGCGTAAATCCCGATGAGGTTGTAGCTCTCGGTGCTGCTATTCAAGGCGGAGTACTTAATAAAGAAGTAACGGATATATTATTATTAGACGTTACACCTCTATCCCTTGGCATTGAAACTCTTGGCGGCGTATTTACAAGATTAATCGATCGTAATACTACTATACCTACTAAGAAAAGTCAGGTATTCTCAACTGCTGATGATAACCAGCATGCCGTAACTATTAGAGTATTCCAAGGTGAACGTGAAATGGCAAAAGATAATAAATTACTTGGTCAGTTTAATCTCGAAGGTATACCTCCTGCACCAAGAGGTTTGCCGCAAATAGAAGTAACGTTTGACATTGATGCTAACGGAATAGTGCATGTTTCAGCTAAAGATAAAGCAAGCGGTAAAGAGCAGAAAGTAACTATTCAAGCTTCCGGTGGTCTTAGCGATGCGGAAATTGAACAAATGGTTAAAGATGCCGAACAAAATGCTGATGAAGACAAAAAGCGTAAGGAACTTATTGAAGCAAAAAATGCTGCCGATAGTTTAGTTTATTCTACTGAAAAAACTCTTACAGAATATGGCAATAAATTATCATCAGACGATAAAGGAGCTGTTGAAGCAGCACTAGCCGCTTTAAAAGCCGTGCTTGAGTCGGAAGATGCTGCTTTGATTAAAGAAAAGACCGAAAGTTTAACTGCAGCTAGCATGAAAATCGGTGAAGCGATGTATAAAGCACAAAGCGAGAGCCAACCTGCTGAAGAAAGTGCCGCTAATGATGAAAAAATAGTAGATGCCGACTTTCAAGATGTAGAGAAGAAGTAGAAGTAATGTCGTCATTGCGATCAGCTATAGGCTGTGTGGCAATCTCGTAAATATCCTGAGATTGCTTCATCAAATTACTATGTAATGTTCCTCGTAATGATGTTACAATCTCATTTTATAAATTAAATTATGTCACAAAATTATTACCAAATACTAGGGGTTAGTAAAACAGCTAGCCAAGCTGACCTTAAAAAAGCCTACCTCAAGCTAGCCAAGCAATATCACCCTGATACTACTGATGCTAAAGATGCTGAAAAGAAATTTAAAGAAATCAATGCAGCTTATGATGTTCTAAAAGATGAGCAAAAAAGAGCTGCTTATGACCGTTTGGGACACGATGCTTTTCAAAATCAACAATCACGAGGGGGAGGAGGAAATCATGGCGGTTTTCACCCCGATATTAACGACATATTCGGTGACTTCTTTAGCGACTTTATGGGAGGCAGCAGAAGATCATCACGCCCAACTTCAGCTAAAGTTAGAGGCTCAGATTTAAAATATAATCTGACAATTAACCTAGAGGAAGCATTTCACGGTATAGAAAAAAATATTAGCTTTTCTAGCGCAGTAAAATGCGATACTTGTCACGGTAGCGGTTCTGAAAAAGGTGAAACCGTAACTACTTGCGATGCTTGCAGCGGTGTTGGAGTGACTAGAATGCAGCAAGGATTCTTTACGATCGAACAAGCTTGTCATAAATGCCAAGGTAACGGACACATTATAAAAAAGCCTTGCAAGAAATGTCATGGCATGGGACGTTACCATAAACAACGAAATTTATCGGTAAATATTCCTGCCGGTGTTGAAAACGGTACTAGAATAAGACATACCGGAGAAGGGGAAGCAGGTATTAGAGGCGGTAATAGCGGTGATTTATACGTTGATATAGCAATAAAACCACATGATATTTATAAAGTAGATGGAGCACATCTACATTGTAAACTACCTATTAGTTTTGTGAATGCTGCTCTTGGAGGAGAGATAGAAGTACCGGTAATTGAAGGCGGAAAAGTAAAATTAACAATTCCTGCAGGCACACAAAACGGTGATCAATTAAGGCTACGTAACAAAGGTATGTCTAAAATGAGATCAACTATTAGGGGTGATATGCTTACGCATATGCATGTCGAAGTACCTAAAAATTTATCTAAAAGACAACGTGAATTACTAGAAGAATTCAAAAAAGAATCCATAAATGAAAAAGAAAATGACGGCAGCTTTTTTAATAAAATGAAAAGTCTGTGGTCGTAAATTTTATTTACCTTTCCTATAGAAATGAAACCTCCACTCCAATATTATAAAATTTTATAATAATTATTTGCATAATATTACCGGAGGTTTTTATGCCTTATAAAAATAATAACAATTTACCTGATTCAGTTAAAAATCATCTTCCGAGCCATGCTAAGGATATTTATCGCGAAGCTTTTAATCATGCATTTGAACAATATAAGGATGCCCGATAAAAGACGTGGAAATGACTCTAGAGAGACAGTTGCACATAAAGTAGCATGGTCCGGCCGTAGAAAACAAATACCATAAAAATGATAAAGGACATTGGGTAGCGAAATAAGTCCAAGAATATAGACCTATTCAGAAACTCTACTTCTAGGGGTAGGTAATTTGTAAGTCGATCCGGTACTCGAATCCTCACGTACAAAAGTGTACGCTGCGGTTCTGCGTTCTGTGTCTCCTTCAAATTCCTCCCTATAAACGAGTTTCTGAATAGGTCTAATTTATAAGTTTGTGAGATTTTAAATTGAATCCTTGAAATTCTGTAAACCTATATGTATATTTAGTTATTAACTGAATTTAAGTTCTTATGAAATTAACAAAATTATTGAGTACCCTTTTAGTTATAGGGTTAGTTTTAGGCGGGTGCACAAACAAAAAAAACAGTGATGACATAGTAGTCCCTATGCCTACCCTTTATAATGAAGGTATTACCTTATTGGAAAAGAAAAAATATAAGAAAGCTGCAGAAGAATTCGGAAGAGTATTTTACCAGCATCCAGGTAATGAAATGACGCCGCAAGCCGAATTGATGCAGGCTTATTCTTTATTTCTCGCCGCTCAATATGAAGAAGCGGTTGATGTGCTTGATATGTTCATTAATTTGCACCCTGCAAATGTTGACATTGCTTATGCATATTACCTTAAAGCATTATCATATTATATGTTAATTTCAGACGTAAATCATGATCAATCTAGAACTTTCCTAGCTAAAGATAGTTTTGAAGACGTAATAGCAAAATTCCCAAATACTAAATATGCTATTGATTCATCTTTAAAAATTGACCTAGTAAACGATCATTTAGCAGGTAAAGAGATGATGGTAGGTCGGTTTTACTTAAAGAAAAAGAATCCGATGGCAGCTATAAATAGATTTGAAGAGGTAATTGATAATTATCAAACTACTTCTCACTCGGTAGAAGCTCTTTACCGTTTAGCCGAGAGTTATATGATGCTCGGACTTCCGGATGAAGCAAAAAAATATGCCTCAGTGCTAGGGTACAACTATCCTGATAGTCAATGGTATAGTTATGCGTACAGGCTAGTTCAGAACCACCAAAATTAAGCAGCATATGTTCTGCAGTCTCTCAGTTAAAAACTTCATTCTAATAGACGAGCTGGAAATTGAGTTTAATAAAGGTTTATGTGTTATTACCGGTGAAACGGGAGCCGGTAAATCTATTTTACTTGATGCTATTTTATTTTGCTTAGGTTATAAAACTTCAAATAATATAATAAAGCGTGGAAAAGATTACGCTGTTGTTAATATAATATTCTCTTTAAATGAAGAAATAAAAAATTTTCTGATTCAAAATTTGATTGAACCTGAAGAGTTATTGTTTGTAAAGTGTCTGCAAAAAGCCGAAGGACGAAAAAATTTTTTCATTAATAATCAAGTGGTTACTAAAGCTCTTATGCAGCAATTAGCTACTTATTTATTCGAGCTTCATGGACAAAATAATAATATTTCTCTTCTAGAAGCAAATACGCAGCGTGATATTTTAGATAGTTATGGAAATCTTTTGGACTTTCGAGCGGAGCTTTCCAAATGCTATCAGACTTGGCAAAATACTCGGAAAGAAATGGCCGAAATAACACTTAAGCAAAATGCTATAGAAGAAGAAATTGATTATTTGAGCTTTGCAACGGAAGAATTAACTAAACTGAACATTCAAACAGGTGAAGAAAAAAAATTAGCAAATCTACGAAAAGATTTGCAAAATAAAGATAAGGATTTACAGCTAATAAAAGATATTCTAGAACAGATTAATAACCCTGAAATAAATACATCGATTAATAGAGCAGAGAAATTATTAGCAAGGCAAGGCAACAATGAGCGTTTTGAAGCTATCGTTACAAGTTTAGAGGAAGCCTATAATAATCTAGAAGAAGCACGCCAAGAATTATCAAATCTGTTAGATAGTTTTAATTATGAGGAATATAATCTTGAAGAAACAGAAGAAAGATTATTTTTAATAAAAGCTATTAGCCGTAAATATAATGTTCCTGCTGATGAGTTAGGTGTATTTTTAGATAAATCTTTAGAGCAGCTCAGTATATTAAAAAACAAAATAGCAAATAGTAATGAGTTAAAAGCTCAAGAAGTACTACTGCAGAAAAAATATTATGAACTAGCGAGTAATTTATCTGCAAAGCGTCTTATTGTTGCAAAACATCTAGAAGAATCGTTGCATCAGGAGCTAAAGCAGCTTAAAATGGCGAAAGCAATTTTTGAGATTGAGATAAATGCTAAAGAACCAACAGCCGACGGTAATGACGATATTGTGTTTAAAGCGTCTACTAACCCGGGAACGGCAGCTGCAGCAATTAATAAAATCGCTTCCGGCGGTGAATTATCAAGATTCATGTTAGCTTTAAAAACTTCTTTGTTTGATAAAATGGTAAAACCATCTATTATATTTGATGAAATAGATGTCGGGATTGGCGGAGAGGTCGCAGATAAAGTAGGTGAGCGATTAAAAAAACTTAGTAGCGTTACTCAAGTAATAGTTATTACGCACCAGCCGCAAGTAGCAGGTAAAGCGGATTTGCATATAAAAATCGAGAAAACACAGCTAGAGAAAGAAACGAAAGTAACGGTAAAAGCTTTAAATTTAGCTGAAAGACAGGAGGAACTCGCCCGCATGATTTCAGGTAAAACAATCACCAAAGCAAGTTTAAAAGCAGCAAAGGAGTTGTTGCATTTGTAATAGGCACTAGCGGTACGGTTTTTATGTCATTCCTGCGAAAGCGGGAATGACATAATAGGGAACATATGAACAACAACTACACAAAATTAGAAAACGAATTTGCAACCATCTCACATTTTAATAATATCTTGAGCATATTATACTGGGATGTTGCCGTAAATATGCCTATGGGTTCAGGTGAGAATACGTTTAACTACTAGGTATGATAAAGATAATTTCATAAGCGGTTTAATGGGAATTATTCACGAAACAGGACATGCTTTATTATGAGCAGAATCTACCAGAAATGTATAAAGGGCAGCCGGTTGGGCTTGCTAAAGGTATGGCCTTCCATGAAAGCCAATCTTTATTTATGGAAATGCAAGTAGGTAGATCAAGAGAATTTACCGAATTTTTAGCTAAATTACTTAGAAACGAATTTGCTTTTAAAAGCGAAGAATATTCAGCGACCAGTTTATATAGAAAAATTACAAGAGTTACGCCTGATTTTATAAGAGTAGATGCAGATGAAGTAACCTATCCGATGCATGTAATATTACGTTTTGAGATAGAGGAAATGCTTATCAATGGCGACTTGAATCTCGATGAGTTACCAAGCTGTTGGGATAGTAAGATGCAGGAATATTTAGGCGTTAAACCGATAAGTTTTAGTAACGGCTGGCTTCAAGATATTCATTGGTCACACGGAAATTTCGGTTACTTTCTCGCCTATACAAACGGTGCAATTATCGCATCAATGGTGATGAAAAAAGTAAAAGAGATGCATTCAAATATAAAAGATGATATATTAAAGGGTGATTTTAGTAATCTAAATAAGAATTTTAGAAATCTCGGTTCGTAAAAAAATTCAGCCGATTTATTAAAAAGTGCTAGCGGTGAGGAAAAAATTAGCCCTGAGGTGTATATAAGATATTTAGAAGGGAAGTATTTATAGTAATAAAATCGTTATTGCGAGGAAATTGCATAGCAATTGACGAAGCAATCTCGGGAGAATTGCTGAGATTGCCACGCTCCTTGCAGTCGCTCGCAATGACGATTAGGTATCTTCGCAATGACAGCTTATGACAAAAACTAAACAATACAAACAATAATATGGAAGAAAACTTAAAAAAAACAGGTTATTTATTTGGCGGGAATGCTGTTTTTGTTGAAGAGCTATATAAGCAATATCTAGCCAACCCTGCCTCGGTTGATCAAACTTGGCAAGAATTTTTTGCCGGCATTAAGGATAATAATACTTTACTCAATAAAAGTACTGCAAAAATAATTATCCCTGATGAAATACAAAAAGAATCGTTAAATAATAATTTATCTTCTGAAGACTTAAATAGTTTAAAAGCTAAGGAAATGATCAATGCTTATCGCAAGCATGCTCACTATTTAGCGAATCTTGATCCGCTTGGTCTTGAGCTACGTAAAACAAAAAATGATTTAAAGCTTAATATAGAAACTTTTGGTCTTGATAGCGGTCAGCTAGAAGAAAATATCAATATTACGGATGAATTTGTCGGTACTTGGAACTGTAAATTATCTGAATTAGTGACCAAGTTCGATAAAGTTTATACAGGTTCTATAGGTGTAGAGTTTGAGCAAATAGAAAATGTAGAAGGAAAAAACTGGTTATATAATAAGCTAGAAAGCGAAGTTACGTTTTCTTCTGAAGACAAAAAAACTATCTTAAATGATTTAGTAGAAGTAGAAGGGTTTGAGCAGTATTTACATACAAAATTTCCCGGAGCTAAGCGTTTTTCCGTTGAGGGTGGTGATGCTTCTATAGTTGCTATGAGTAAAGCTATAGATTTATCCATGCATCAGGGCGTCTCAGAAATCGTTATCGGTATGGCACATCGAGGGAGATTAAACACTCTAACTAAAGTAGTAGGTAAGCCATATAAAGCCGTTATTGCGGGCTTCATAAGCGGCAGCATATTTCCTGATGAGCTAAATGTTTCAGGCGATGTAAAATACCATTTAGGCTATTCGTCCGATAGAACTCTAGAGGATAAGAAAATACACTTGTCGCTAGCCTATAACCCTTCACATTTAGAAGCGGTCAATCCTATAGTTGCAGGAAAAGTAAGAGCAAAGCAAGATATTCTTGGAGATACTAAACGCAGCAAAGTCAAAGCTATTTTAGTGCATGGCGATGCTGCTTTTTGCGGTCAGGGCGTGGTTGCCGAGAGTCTATCAATGTCACCTTTAGCTGCTTATGATATCGGCGGGATATTGCATTTCGTCATTAATAATCAGTTAGGTTTTACGGCTAATGCTGCAGATACTAGAGCTAGTAGATATTCTACGGAGTTTGCTAAAATCATAGCTGCCCCGATTTTACACGTTAACGGTGACGATATAGAAGCAGTGTTAAAAGCCACCAATATTGCGGTAGAATACAGGCAGAAATTCGGTAAGGATGTTGTAGTAGAAATTATTTGTTACCGTAAATACGGGCATAATGAGTGCGATGAGCCGATGTATACTCAAGGCAAGATGTATAACATTATTAAAAACAAACTGACCCCTGGAAATATTTACGCAAATGAGTTAGTAAAAAGCGGTGTAATCGACAATAATTATTTTGCTAAGTTAAAAGAAGAATTTAAAGCAAAACTAGATAAGGAATATGAGCAGGCAAAAAGTTATAAGCAAGAAGCACATTTCTTAGGCGGATTATGGCAAGGTATTTCTCGTACTCGTACACAAGCTACAATAACGGGTATCAGTAAAAAAACATTACACGATTTAGGAACTAAACTATGCGAAATACCGAAAGATTTTGCCGTTAATCCAAAACTTGTAAAACTATTTGAAGCTCGAAAAGCCACTCTAACAGCTGATCAACCTATTGATTGGGCGACGGCAGAGCAACTAGCTTTTGCAAGCTTGCTTGTTTCAGGCACAAATATAAGGCTAACCGGACAAGATTCGGGACGCGGTACTTTCTCGCATCGTCATTCAGTGTTGCACAACCAAATTGATGATACTACCTATATACCTCTAAATAATTTATCTAAAGAACAAGCAAAATACGAGGTAGCCGATAGTAATTTATCTGAATATGCGGTGCTTGGTTTTGAGTATGGTTATTCACTCGCAAACCCAAAAAATTTAGTTTTATGGGAAGCACAATTCGGTGATTTTGCTAATGGAGCTCAGATTATTTTTGACCAGTTTATTTCAAGCAGCGAAACTAAATGGCTTCGTATGAGCGGGCTTGTGGTTTTGTTACCTCATGCATTTGAGGGACAAGGACCGGAGCATAGTTCGGCAAGACTTGAGAGGTTCTTACAACTGGCGGCTGAGAATAATATGTATGTTACATACCCTACTACCCCTGCTTCGATTTTCCATCTGCTACGTCGCCAAATACTTGATGATACCCGTAAACCGTTAATCGTAATGTCGCCGAAATCATTATTACGTCATAAATATGCCGTATCTAAACTTGACGAGCTAGGTGAAAATACTACTTTCTTACCGGTTTTAGATGAAGTAACTAAAGTAGATACAAACAATATTACTAAAGTAATTTTATGCAGCGGTAAGGTATATTACGATCTATTTGAAATGCGTGGCAATAATAGTAATATAGCGATTATTAGGCTTGAGCAATTATACCCTTTTGAAAAAAAACTTGTAGCATCGCTATTAAAAAAATATAATAGGACGCAGGAATTTATTTGGTGTCAGGAAGAACCAAAGAATATGGGAACTTGGTGTTATATAGTTTCTCACTTAAACGATGCTTTAAAAGAAGCAGGAATTAATAATGAATTTAAATATGTAGGTAGAGAGGAATCAGCCTCTCCGGCAGTAGGTTCGCTGCAAGCACATAATAAACAGCAAGAGAAGCTATTAAGGGCAGCATTGGGAATATGATTCTTAGAGTATTGCCTAATAATCGTCATTGCGAACGACTAAAAGGAGCGTGGCAATCTCAGGAATTTGCCTGAGATTGCTTCGTCGACGCTTATAGCGTCTTCTCGCAATGACGATAAAACTATACAGGGCGATGCTATACAAATATAGGAGTAAAATAAATTATGAGCGTTAAAATTATAGTACCGTCACTTGGGGAGTCCGTAACGGAAGCAACTATTGCCAAATGGTATAAGCAAGAAGGCGATTCGGTTAAAACCGATGAATTACTGTTAGAAATCGAAACCGAAAAAGTGACTTTAGAAGTGAATGCTCCTTGCAACGGTACTATAGGTAAAATATCGAAAACTGACAGTGCAAATGTAGCAGTTGGCGAAGAAATAGGCGAAATAAATGAAGGGGCAGCTGCAAATACTGCCGGTACTCATCATAATGAATCTGCTAAAGCTCAAGCAGCGACGCAACCTACTTCAGAAAAGCCTGTAGAAAAACCTGCCGTGGCTAATAATACTCTTGCTCCTTCTGTACAAAAATTAGTTACCGAAAATAAGCTTGACCCCAATAATATCAAAGGAACAGGTAGAGACGGTAGAATTACCAAAGGTGACGTGCTTGAAACAATAAACACTACGGCTACTTCTGCTCCTGCAATAAGTAAATCTAATGAAGAAAGAGTGCAGCGTGTTCGTATGTCACGCTTGCGTAAAACTATTGCACAGCGTTTAAAAGATTCACAAAATACAGCAGCTATTTTGACTACTTTTAATGAAATCGATATGTCAAAAGTAATTGCTTTGCGTAATCAATATAAAGAAGAGTTTGAGAAAAAGCACGCTGTGAAACTTGGGTTTATGTCTTTCTTTGTTAAAGCAACAATTGAAGCTTTAAAGCTTATTCCGTCGGTAAATGCTGAAATAGACGGCGATGATTTAGTATATAAAAATTACTATGATATAGGTGTAGCTGTCGGAACAGAGCAAGGGCTTGTTGTACCGATTGTTAGGGATGCCGATAAAATGGGATTTGCCGAAGTGGAGAAAGCTATAGGAATTTTGGCTAAAAAAGCTCGTGAGGGTAAGCTTTCTATGGCTGATTTGTCAGGTGGGACATTCTCGATTTCTAACGGAGGCGTATATGGCTCATTATTATCTACACCGATTATTAATCCTCCTCAATCAGGTATTCTAGGCTTACATAAAACCGAGGAAAGAGCTGTAGTTATAGACGGTAAAATTGAAATACGTCCGATGATGTATATAGCTTTATCTTACGATCATCGTATAATTGACGGGAAAGAAGGAGTATCGTTCTTAGTAAAAATTAAGCAGCTTATTGAGAATCCTGAAAAGTTATTGTTAGATTTGTAAAAAATTGTCATTGCGAGCAGCCGTAGGCTGCGTGGCAATCTCATGAAATAATAACCAAACTCCTGAGATTGCTTCGTCAATTGCTATGCAATTTCCTCGCAATGACGTGGTCCCGTTTTTACTCTTTGAAAAAAAGTAAAATCATTCAAAGAAAGGAAGTATATAATAATGATAAAATGTACTCGTCGTATTGAGTTCGATGCAGGACATAGAATTATAGAACATCAAAATAAATGTCAATTCCTGCACGGTCATCGCTATGTTCTTGAGATCACTATAGCCGCAAACCAAACCGATAAACTTGGTATGGTAATCGATTTTGGTTTAATTAAGGATTTAGCTAAAAAATGGATTGATGAAAATTTTGATCATAGCTTAATCCTACATCAAGACGATAAGGAAATGGGGCAGCAAATAGAAAATTGTACCGGTCAAAAAATATATTACATGCAAAATAACCCGACTGCAGAAAATATAGCGACACATTTAAAGAATGAAATTTTTCCTAAACTTTTCGTAAGTCAAAACTTCTTCGTAACGAGCCTCAAACTATATGAAACACCGAATTGTTTTGTTGAGGTTTAGGCATGCAAGATTGCTGTTTAATTTTAACTACTACTAATGATTTACAAATTGCCGAGAAAATAGCATCTGTTTTGTTAGAATTAAATCTTACTGCCTGCATTCAAATTGACGATGTCAAAAGTTACTTTAGATGGGATGGTAGAGTAACTTTAGCAACTGAATATAGACTTGTAATTAAAACAAAATCTTCTAATTATAACGAAATTGAAAATAAACTCCTTGAAATTCATAATTATGAATTACCGCAAATAATAAAAATAAATATTGACTATGGCTTTCAAAAGTACTTAGAATGGATTGACCAAAATAATAAATAAATTTATAGTTGAGCAAATTTAAAAATTAAGTAAGTAAATTATGAAATTATGGCAAAAAGTTACCTTAGGGTTAATCTTAGGTATTATATTTGGTATATACTTACCACAATATGTTAATTATATTAAACCTATCGGTGACATTTTCTTACGTTTGATAAAAATGATCATTACCCCTGTAATTTTCTTCAGTTTGGTTTCCGGTATCACTAGTATGAATGATAATTCTGCCCTTGGTAGAGTAGGAATGAAAGCGGTAGCCGCTTTTTTAGGTACTACTTTTTTTGCCACGGTTTTTGGACTCACTGTTGCCTTAGTATTAAAGCCAGGAGTCGGCATACATATAGATTTCACCTCTTCAGGAACAACAAGCAGAACTGCATTTAATATAATTGATTTTTTTGTAAATATCGTCCCTGATAATGCTGTTGGGGCTTTTGCAAACGGTGATGTCTTACAAGTTGTATTTTTTGCTATTTTTGTTGGAATTACCTTAAACAAAATGAAATCTATCGGTGAACCTATTACTGATTTAATTCATGTAATGTCAAAATTAATATTAAAAATGATATCGTTTGTTATTCAATTATCCCCTTACGGTGCTTTTGCTTTAACAGGCTGGATTGTAGGTATGCAGGGAGTTGAGGTAATGATTAGTTTATCGAAACTTGTTGTAGCGGTAGTTGTGGCGATGACATTCCAATATTTAGTTTTTGGCTTACTTATATGTGTATTCTGTCGTGTTTCACCTATACCTTTTTATAAGAAAAGTTTTGAGTATCAGATACTTGCTTTTTCTACTTCAAGTAGTAAGGCGACTCTTGCAACTACTATGCAAGTTTGTCGTGAAAAGCTTGGCATTTCAGAGTCTAGTACTTCGTTCGTACTTCCGATAGGTGCGTCAATTAATATGGACGGCTTTGCTATAAATTTATCTCTTACCACCATATTTTTTGCTCAGATGATGGGAGTAACGCTTGCTCCTCACGACTATTTAGTAATTATTCTCACCTCAACACTTGGATCTATCGGTGGTGCCGGTATTCCCGGTGCCTCTTTGATAATGCTTCCTATGGTTCTTTCTTCGGTTCACTTACCTATAGAGGGAGTAGCAATTATTGCTGGTATTGACCGAATACTTGATATGCTACGTACTACTATCAATATTACCGGCGATGCAACAATTACTATGATTATAGATAACAGCGAAGATACTTTAGATAAGGAAGTATATTTATCTTAATGATTCTAATAAAGTAGCGGCAATATTCCCAAAAGAAAAAATATCTGAAATAGTACATCCTATACTTTGCATAGAAGATGCTCATATTAATACTATAGGTATTTTTTTTCATAATAATATTTTTGAAGAAGGGGATTATCTCATCATTGCAGATACTAATATTGACTATGAATAATGCGTGCTATGATGTTTGGAGGAAAATTTTAGATGAAAAAACTTGTACAGCAAAATTAGAAAATTTAAACAATAAAATCGTTAGATTAACTAGCTGGTTGAAAGAAAACAACGATTTATATTTAGTAGATACACAATATGTAGATCCTTTCGGTATTATTATGCTTCTAAAAATTGGAACTCAGTTATAAAAAAGATTTAGATAAATTATGAGAAAGGAAATTGATCTAAAAAATTTTAATATTAATAGTGATGAGATTTTAAACAATTTTACTAAAAATCCATATAAATCTACTGTATTTTTTAAAAATTTTTTAGAAACAAAATATGTAAATTATACAAAAGAAATTAAAGATACCGTAAATAATAATGCAGAAATTATACATATAAAAAATATCGATCAAAAAAATTATAATATAATGACTCCTCCCTATGACGGTGAGGTACGGATTAGCGGAATAGAAGAATTAATTTGTCATATGTATGGAGTAATAGGGATAATGGGTAGTGTGCCTGTATTATATAAAGAGGAAGATAAGAATATTATTAGAACAGTAGCACCAAGACGTAATTCTCATAATGAACGTAGCTCGCAATCGCCGTATAATGATTGAGATTGGCATGTAGATGCTGCATACCGTCCAATGACCAAGAAGAGTGATAACTTATCTCCTATAGTTGACTATTTAATTTTTGGGATTGTACATAAAGGACATGAGAATCTACCTATAG
This sequence comes from Rickettsia massiliae MTU5, assembly GCF_000016625.1. Taxonomy (NCBI): domain Bacteria; kingdom Pseudomonadati; phylum Pseudomonadota; class Alphaproteobacteria; order Rickettsiales; family Rickettsiaceae; genus Rickettsia; species Rickettsia massiliae. The sequence continues at coordinate 236,279 of NC_009900.1, read as the reverse complement.
TATATATTAGCCTTAAAGATATATTAAATCAATTGAGCTACCAAGATATCTTAATCGGGCTTAGTAATGAATTTACAGTAATAAGTGCAGATTCTTTTTCATGTAAAATAGTGAGCAAGAGCCTCCCTTTATTAGTAGAACATGCTACCGGTTATTATAGCAGAATAAAAATGGATGCTATTCCTGAAATACAAAGAGCAGCAGGGTTTTTAAATCAAATGAGAGAAATCGTAGATCAAAAATCTATTCAAAACTATATATATGTTACGTCCGGTGATATTGTTGTATTAAGCAATAAAACGGTTTTACATAAAAGAGATAGCTATAGTCCTAAATGGGATGGGAAAGACCGTTATTTTATTAGAATATATTCAGTGAAAGATATAAAAACCACGGTATATTAGCAAATGCTGCTCAACCTTGGATATGGGTATAATAACCATTATACCAGACGGCTTTATGTAAATCACGTAAAAACGTCATTGCGAGCATTCATAGAATAGTGGTACTTGTCCAGTAGATAGGATCTTGTTGCATGGATCGATTTTTCAGTTGTCATACCGCGACTTGATCGCGGTATCCAGCTTAAAATACTAAAATTATTAGCATCAGAAGTTGTTTTATAGATATAATAGTCAAACCACAGCATGACATTGCATGCGTTTGTCTGATACATGCAACAACATCGCAGTCGTAGACTGCATGGCACTCTCCAAAAAATAATAAAAAAATTCTGTAAATCAGAATTTTGTCTCTTCCTTACTTCGTCAATTGCTATGCAATTTTCTTGCAATGACAGAGACAGAACATAAGGCAGAAAATTAAGATAGGTTTTTATCCTAACTTGTGAAGTATAAATAGAAACGCTACAAAAATTTAACGGTGAGAATTGAGAAGCTTTTTTATTTCTTTTTTCTTTTCTTTGTTTTGAGTCTTTATGCTATTTCTTTCTTTTATAATTTTCAGTTTAGTTTTAAATGGAGCAACAAATAAAGCAGTATAGTATTCTGCGTTAGAAGCATGTAAGGTTCTATTAGGGTCCACCGCTATCCAATCTAAAGCTCTTTTCCCTTTGAAATCTTTAATTTTTTGATCTGCTCCATATTCTAATAAAATACGAGTAGGTTCAACATTAAGATATGATGATGCATAATAAGGAAAATCATTCTAGTTTTAGAATTTTGAACATTAGGATTAACACCTAACTTAAGCAAAAGTTTTATTAAATCAAGATTATTTCTTTCTTCTTTCTGCGGCTAGCATCATTCCGGTAATACCGTCTTCATATCTTAAATTAGGACTCATTCCCTGATTAATTAAAAGTTCGGCAATTTCCGGCTTCATAAATCCTATATTTATATGGATTAAATTCATGGATGCACCACACTTTAATAAAAAATCGGCAATTTTTATATTATTATTCGATATAGCATAATCTCAAGGAGTCCAGCCCAAGTATGGTTGATTTACTCCATATCCCTCATCTAATATTTTTTTACTTCATCAATATTATCTGCTTTAATAGCATCTGCTATCGGTGTAATGGGATTTCCGACTTTTTGATCATACTCAACACCATTCACATATATCTTTTCGGTCTTAAACTAAAGTTTACATTCCATAACATGAATAGAAGAAATAATAAAAATAATTATAAACTTTAAAATTACTTGAATAATTTTCATATAATCAATCTAGGTACTATGTAGCTATGCAGCATTAAACCTTTGTCGGTAAGATAAATATTTTTATCTAGTCTAATTAAGTCTAACGCTTGATAATGCTTAAGATTATTCATGTCTAAAATATTCTCTAATTTCGTGTTTAATTTCTGCTCTAATGTAGAAATATTTATACCTTTGCTAAGGCGTAAACCCATCATTAGCATTTCTTCAATAACCTCTTGATGAGTTAACTTAGTATTAGTTTGAATACCAACATTTTTTGTAACCGAATCTAACCATTTTGCAGGTTTATGCCACATCATAATTGCCGATACCGAACTTGAGGATTCAATGATTCTACTATGAGCTCCGGGGCCTATACCTAAATAGCTATTATAATTCCAATAAGTTAAATTATGCAAACATTCATACCCTATCATAGCATAATTGGATATTTCATATCTAAAATACTTTTTAGATTCTAGATAATGATTCGTCCATTCATACATTTCAGCTGCCGCATCTGAATGCGGCAAAATCAGATTACCCTCCTTAAATAATTTATAAAACGGCGTGCCTTTTTCGATAGTCAATTGATAAAGAGAAATATGCGAGGTAGCGAGCTGCATAGCTTGTTTTAATTCTTCTTGCCAGTCTTTTAATGTCTGACCGCTACGTGCATATATTAAATCAAATGACACTCGTAGAAAAATCGTATTTGCCGCCTCAATTGTTTTAATGGCTTGTACACAATCATGAGTTCTACCTAATTTTTTTAAATCGTCTTCTTTTAAGGATTGCACTCCTATTGAAACACGATTAATTCCGGCGGCTTTGAATGCTTTAAATTTTTCAGTTTCAAAGGATGTGGGATTAGTTTCTAGAGTTATCTCAGTTTGATTATCAATAATTGCTAGATTACTGATTTTATTTATTATTCCTTCAACTATTACAGGATTCATTAAAGAGGGAGTACCGCCCCCAAAAAAAATAGATTTTATATATTTATTTTGAATAATATCCTTAAAATATTCAATTTCAGTTTCATAAGATTTAAGCCACTGATTATGATCTATAGTACTTGCCACATGAGAATTAAAATCACAATACGGACATTTTGACAAACAAAAAGGCCAATGAATATAAATACTTAAATCATTAGCCATAACTCTCATATTTTGTATTTTTGCTAGTGCTAGCTTTTAGGTTTTGTGGACATTGCTAATTGATTTACTATTTTGAGGTCTTTTTTAGCGAAAATTAATAAGATTTTTGTAGAAATAGTTATTCATATTTCAAAAAAATCTTATAATTTGTAGCAAAAAATAACCAAAATTAAATCTTTTTAGAAATGTCCACAAAACCTAGCATTTTCTTTGATTTTATTCAAGGTGTATGATAAAATACTATTCTAATTCAAAGAAAACTTTAAATAAAGCTTTTAATTTAATAGATATTATTAAAATTATGAAAAAAAATTACCCACTATTTTATAATTTTTTTATTAACTTTTTGTGTTCAAGCTATGGGAAAGTAATAATGAACAAATATATAACCCAAAAGACACTAAATTTCTAGAAGAAGCTGAAGCTCTAAAATGGGCAAAAGAGCGTACTGATAAAATAGAAAAGGCTTGCCAATCTATGCCTACTTATAAGATAGTTAAGAAAGAAATAGAATCTGTTTGCTATGATCAAAGAAAAACTCCTTTTGGTGCTATACGTAAAGGTTACGTGTATAATTTTTGGATGGATTATAAAAACCCGCAAGGGTTATAGCGTAGGACATTGGTTGAGAATTACTCGAAAGATAAACCAAATTGGGAAGTTCTAATCGATTTTGATAAATTATCCAAAAAACTCGGTAAAAAAGTAATGTATCGAGGTGGGAGTGATTGTTTTCAAAACCCTAATTGTTTCTTAATTACCATGTCATTTGGCGGTAAGGATGAGATGTTTTTTAGAGAATGGGATTTAGAGAAAAAAGATGTTGTAAAAAATGGTTTTGAGCCAAAAACAAGTAGCGGAAAATTACTAGCAAGTAAATTTACTGTCCCTACTTGGGTTGATCAAGATACTATTATATTTAATCCAGTTTTGTATCAAGAGGAAGTGACTGACTCTTTATATCCTAGCTCGCTCTACATATGGAAGCGAGGAGCACCTATAGAGAAAGCCAAAAAACTATTTGAAATACAAAAGAATTATATACGTGTATCAGCCAGTAAGCTTTTATCCGATAATATTTCTTCATCTTTAAATATTTATATCTGCAGACAAGGATTTTTATAATTACGATAATTATATTTTAGATACTAAAGATGAGAGCTTAAAATTACAAAAAATAAATATGCTATCAGAGGCAACACCTGAAGGTTCTTTTAAAGAATATGTATTTTGGCTACTGCGTTCCGATTGGCAATTTAAAGATAGTACTATAAAGCAGGTTCACTTGTTGCCATACACTACGCTGATCTTCTAAAAGAAGATAGCGATAAAGCTAGCTTAAAAATATTATTTACCCCAACAGAGAGGGAAGTATTGTATTTTGTAGGAATGACTAAAGATACGGTATTTTTAACTAGCTATGAGAATGTTATTTCAAAAGTAGTAACATTTACATTAGAAAATAATTAATGGACAAAACCGGTAACTTTAAAACTGCGTTATGAAAATACAATTTTTGGTATGTTGTCTGATGATGAGGAAGAAGATGCATTAATTACTATAGAAAATTCTATAGTTCCTCCAACTATCTATTTATGGGATAAAACTCATGAATTAAAAGTTATTAGAAAGCCTTTATATCCGTTTGATATCAAAAATTATGTTGTAGATCAAAAGGAAGCTACAAGCTCGGATGGAGTTAAAATACCATATTTTATTGTCTATAAAAAAGGTACAAAATTTGATGGTAAGAATCAAACATTACTTGAAGCATACGGCGGTTTTCAAGTAATCAACTCTCCATATTTCTCTCGCATGGAAAATGAAGTATGGGTTAAACATGGCGGGGTTAGTGTTCTTGCTAATATTAAAGGTGGCGGAGAGTTGGGTCCTGAGTGGCATAAGGCGGCTCAAGGAATAAAAACCGGCTTGAATGATTTTATTGCGAGGATTTAATAAAGCATCAAAATATTACTAGCCCTGAGTATTTAGGAATTAAAGGAGGAAGTAACGGCGGATTGCTAGTAAGTGTTGCAATGATGCAGCGTCCTAATTTATTTGGAGCTATAGCATGTGAAGTGCCGATACTTGATACGATATAAAGAATTCGGAGCAGGACATTCATGGGTTACAGAATATGGTGATCCAGCAAAAGTAGAAGATTTAGTACATATCAAAAAATATGCACCGCTAGAGAATTTATCCTTAACGCAAAAATACCCAGCTGTGTTAATTACAGATTCAGTATTAGAGCAGCGTGTACACCCATGGCATGGAAGAATTTTTGAGTATGTGCTTGAGAAAAACCCAAATACTAAAACTTACTTTCTAGAAAGCGTAGATAGTGGGCATGGTAGTGGTAGTGATTTAAAAGATAGTGCTAATTACTTGATCAATATTTATACATTGCTTTGAAATTAAAAATTAATTAAATTTAATACTAGGTCAATATTGTGTTACTTATTATACTACCGGATAGTTAAAAAAAAAACCGTCGATGTCATTCCTGCGAAGACACATGGGTGTCAACTTAAGGAAAAGGTCACCCCGTGGCTTGACCACAGGGTCCATATAATTTTAGTATTTTTAACTAGATCCCGCGATCAAGTCGGCATTGTTGCATGGATCGGCAAACCTACTCGATGTCATTCCCGCGTAGGCGGGAACCTAGATAACTTCAATATTGCTACAGAAGTTACATACTTGATAAAATAACCATATAAAAACTTGTTTTTATATGCTTGACTGGATTTCTGCCTTCGCAGGCATGACATAATGTAGATATAATATAAATTCAAGAAAACAATTTTCCAATTCCGCTACGTAATAGATTTTTAGGATTCATTTTACTGGTTTTTTTCATCATCTCGCTTATTTGTTTATATTGCTTTAGCAAAATATTTACCTTTTGTACCGTAGTTCCTGCTCCAGCAGCTATACGTTTCCTACGAGAAGCATTAATTATATCGGGATTTTTACGTTCTTTTGGCGTCATAGATAAAATAATTGCTTCTTGATGTTCAATTATTTTACTATTTAATTTTGATTGATCTATTTGATCCATAATTTTACCACTACCCGGTAACATACTAAGTATACTTCCAAAACCTCCCATTTTTTTTATACTTCTCATTTGCTGAAGATAATCATTTAAATCAAACTTACCCTTTTTTAATTTAGCTGCCGTTTTTTCGGCTTCTTCTCTATCAACGATACTAGCTGCTTTTTCAACAAAAGAGATAATATCACCCATATCCAGTATTCGAGAAGCTAAACGTTTAGCATCGAATTCTTCTAAATCAGTTAGGTTTTCACCGCTACTTAAAAATTTAATCGGCTTTTTAGTAATATATTTTACACTGAGTGCTGCACCACCCTTGGAATCACCGTCAATTCTAGATAAAATTAATCCTGAAATTTCTAATTTTTCATTAAAACTACTTGCCGTAACTACTGCATCCTGCCCTGTCATACTGTCGATTACTAACAAAGTTTCTGTAGGCTCCACTATCTTTTTTATTGCAAGCGCTTCCTCCATCATCGCTTTATCAATGTGTGTACGACCTGCCGTATCATAAATTACGACATCATAAGCAGAAATTTTAGCCTCGGCAATAGCTCTTTTGACAATATCGAGGGGTTCCTCACCTTGCACAATAGGTAATGAATTAATCTGTACTGAGTTTGCAAGTATAGCGAGTTGCTCTTGTGCGGCCGGTCTGTAAGTATCCAAAGAAACAAGTAAAACTTTCTTATTTTGATTTCTAAGCCGTAAAGCAAGCTTACTACTCGCCGTAGTTTTACCGCTCCCTTGCAGCCCTACCATTAGGAAATTTACGGGCGGCTTTGAATTTAAATTTAGCTTTGTCTCACTTTCACTTGAAGCTAAGAGATTTATCATCTCTTCATGGAGAATTTTAATTATCATCTGTCCAGGTGAAACAGACTTAATAACCTCCTGCCCTAAAGCTTTCTGTTTAACTTCCGCTATAAAATCTTTTATCACCGGTAATGCAACATCTGACTCTAAAAGAGCCACTCTTATATCCCGCATAGCAGCATCTATTTGGGCTTCCGTCAAAATACCTGAGCTAACTAGCTTATCAAAAATCTTCGTTAAATTTTGTGTTAAAGTTTTAAACATGCAAATAATTTAATTTATAAAGTTCCTCAAACCTAATATACTACGAATAAATGAACAATAGTCAAAATAAAACATAAGTTAAATTTATATTCTAGAGGGAAACCGCTTGCTATCTTGAATATCTATTAACTATTTAAAAAAAAAGGAGTATATTTCTCTCAATATATTTTGTTGTTTTATGGATAACATAGAAAGGAACGTAGTGATATCGTGTTAATTACTAGAAAACGCATTCACCACTAATATATAACTTGTTTTTAAGTCCAAATCATAATCAATGGTATTATATATTAACTTTTTTATGTCGGTAAATTTTTGCAGTAAATATGAAGGGTGTCTATTTGATAGTTTATTAAAAATCTTATTTTCCAAATCTAGAAGTTCAATATTAACGTGGGCAGATTTTTTAAGGATTCTATTCATTAATAATAATAAATTATCAATAAAATCTAGCCATAATTCTCGGTCTTTAGTAGTAAAGCGATTAATAAAATCTAACGTTTTGTTATCTGCTATCGACTGAATAAACTCGGAATATAATTCGTTTTTAGTATGATTGATAGATGATCTAACATTAATTTTAAAACATCTTGATCTAATTGTAGAAATAATACTTGCAGCTCTTGAAGTAATTAAAAAAATGTAACTATTCTTTGGTGCATCTTCAAGAATTTTTAAGCATGAATTCGCTGCATTCAAATTCATAAGATCCGCCGAATAAATTATTGCAACTTTATAACCTGAAATTGCAGAAGTTTTACTTAAGAAGTCTTGTAATTTTCTTATTTGTTCAATAGAAATATTTTTAGCATTAGATGTAGCTGAAGTTTCCCTAGCGATGAAATGATAATCAGGATTGTTTTCAAGAGGAATGCTATTCTTAAAAAGCTTAATATATATAAACTCTTCTAAATCTTTTAAAGCTTGCTCTATATTTTCGGCTTCAATAAGCCAACTATTGTATAGCTTATTATGTTTTAAGTTAAACTCTAGGCGTTCAATTATCAATGGTTGTAATATCGTTATGAATTGTACTTAAGAAGTATGCTATATCATTCCGGCTTTTGCAGAGCATTGTTGCATGAGCCGGTTTTTCTAGTGTCACCCCGCAAGCTTGCAACGGGGTTCGGAAATTATTAGTACTGTAAATACGTTACTTCTTTTAATTACAAGCTTCTTTCATTTTTCTTCCGGCTCTAAAAGTAGGTTGATTGTAAGCATCTATTTTCATTTTTGCTCCGGTTTTTGGGTTACGACCCTCACGTGCTTTTCTATGATGTATTTCAAATGAACCAAAACCTGTTATATTAATATTATGGTGGCTCTTTATAGCACTAATCACACTATCAAGAACTAAATTAAGTGCTTTCTCGGCCTCAGCTTTTGTTAATGTTTTATATGAAGTATGACCATGGTCGGTCATAAATGCTATAAATTCGGTTTTATTCATTTTTTTTGGTTCTTTTTTGTTATGTGTACTCATAATAAAATCAACTCTCCTTTGATAGGTTAATATGTATTGATGTTTTTTTATAAAACAATATATACAACTGGCAATAATATACATCAATATATTTTTTATGTGAGTTAATTATAACAAACTACCCACATACTGCAAATGCCAGTTATTTACAAAGTTTAAAATATATACGTTATTATATTAATTTATAGAAAAATGTAGCCATTTTACATCAGTTATACTGTTAAAACTATCTTAATCAAGTAATTAAAGTGAAAATTTATCATTAAAACCCTAATTTATTGTCAGTAGTAAATTACAAAAACTAATTTTCTACTCTATAAAAAATTATAAGTTTTTTAATAAAAAACAATATATACTTAATTTACATAAAAAGTGGAAACCGTCTTTCACCTTTTATATAGAATATTTCTAACCGAATAGCAGATTATGTAATAATTCGCTATTCACATTAATTTAGAATAAAATTTTTAAAGAAAAATATATTAAATCCAATGTTATTGTCTGAAATTTGTATTAAACGCCCTGTCTTTGCTACAGTTTTGAATTTGGTTATCGTAGCTCTTGGAGCAATTTTTTTTACCAAACTACAAATTAGAGGCACTCCGGATATTTCAGTTCCCATTATAAATGTCAAAGCTCATTATGCAGGTGCCGATGCCTTATATATGGAGCAAGAAATAACGACACGTATAGAAAAAGCTTTAAAGACGGTTGAAAATTTAGATTATATAACTTCTCAAAGTTCTACCGGCGAAAGTAGTATTACTTTATCGTTTCTATTATCTACCGATATTGAAGTAGCACTAAACGATGTCCGCGCCAAAATATCGGATATCACTTATATGTTCCCGCAAGATATGAAAGCCCCGTCAGTTGCAAAACTTGATGCCGATAGTTTCCCAAGCCTCTTCATAAGCGTTGAAAGTGATCAATATAGCGATTTAGAATTAACAAAGATCGTCGAAGATAATCTACAAACACCGTTAGATAAACTTGAAAGCGTAGGACAGTCACAAATTTACGGCGGTCGGGAATATATAATGAGAATCGAACCCGATTCTAAAAAATTATATCAACATAAAATTTCTTTATTGGAGCTTGAATCCGCAATAAAAGCGCAAAATAAAGATTATCCCGCAGGTACGATTAAAACAAAAAGTAATAATTTTATAGTAACTCTTGAAGGTTCTTTATCTACACCGGAAGAATTCGGTAATATTATTCTAAAAGTACAAAACGGAGGTATCATAAAATTACGAGATATAGCAACAATATCTTTAACTTCTCCCGATGAGGACATAATTTTTAGATATAACGGCAAAAGCTCTATTGCCCTTGGTCTTATAAAAGAATCAAAAGCTAACGTCATAGATTTATCACATGAAGTAACGAAAGCACTAGAAAGAATTAAAGAATCCATGCCCAAAGGAATAAGCATGGGTATCGCATATGATGGAGCAACGCCTGTAAAAGCATCAATTTATGCAGTATTTCAAACAATTTTTGAAGCTTTAATATTAGTAATTTTAGTCACTTATTTATTTCTTGCTTCTGCTAAAATTAGCTTAATTCCGTTTGTGACGATTCCGGTATCGTTGATCGGTACTTTTAGCGTAATGTATGCTTTTGGATTTTCTATTAATATATTTACGCTCCTTGCTATGATACTTGCTATAGGTTTAGTGGTCGATGATGCGATAGTTATGCTTGAAAACATTTTTAGATATAATGAAATGGGGCATAAACCCATGGAAGCGGCTATGCTTGCTTCTAAAGAAATCGGCTTTGCAATCATTGCTATGACTATTACGCTTGCTGCCGTATTTTTACCCGTGGGTTTTATAGAGGGTTTTATCGGGAAATTATTTATTGAATTTGCTTGGACTTTAGCATTTTGTGTTTTGTTCTCAGGATTTGTTGCTTTAACTTTAACTCCTATGATGTCAAGTCGTATGGTTACAAAACATAACACGGACTTACCGCAATTCTTAGTAAAGTTTAACGACATTCTACAATTTATTCAAAATAAATATATTTACTATCTAAAGCTAACTTTTGACAATAAAAAGAAATTTGTCATCATTATTGCATCATCATTTATAGTGCTGATTATTAGTTTTAAATTTACTCAAAAAATTTTCGTACCCCAAGAAGATGATGGATTTTTACAAGTTTCTCTTAAAGGTCCTGAAGGTTCTAGTTTAGCATCTTCTACTAAAGTAGTGAAAGAAGCCGAAAAAATCCTTGCTAATTATAAAGATATCTTAGGTTATCTGATGGTAATAGGTGCAGGCGGTAGCGATAATGTTTTTGGATTCATTCCTCTAAAAAATTGGGGTGAGCGTTCTCGTTCCCAAGAAACTATTAAGAATATGTTAAATAAGCAGTTTTCTGAAATACCGGGCATGTCGATTTGCGCTATGGATCCACGTTCAATGGTTAGCGGGAATGCAAGTAGCCCTATCGAGTTTACTATTCAAACGAACCTTGAATATGATGATCTAGATAAAATATCACAACAATTTATTGATATAATGAAAACAAATCCTATTTTCTTAAACGTCAATAGAAATTTACAATCGGCAATGCCGACTATAAGTATAGAAGTCAACCGTGATAAGGCTTATTTATACGGAATGGATTTGGCAAATATAGGCAAAACGGTACAATATTTACTTGCAGGTCAACAAATCGGGGATTTTAGAATGAGTAATGATTTATATGACGTTATATTACAATTTAATCAAAAAGATCGAAAAGATATTAGCGATTTTAGTAAAATTTTAATCAGAGCAAAAAATAATAATATGTTACCGCTTGAATCGATAGCCAATATTACGGAAAAAATATCAGTAAAATCATATAGTCATTATAATAATTCAAAATCCGTTACTATTTCTTCCGATCTTGCTCCTGACGGAAAAATTGATGATGCAATTAATGAAATCAATAAAATAGCCGCTAAGTTACTTGATCCTAGTAATACTATAATTGAATATATCGGAGAAATTAAACAAATGAGAGAGGCAGACAGTAATATGCTTATAACATTTGTGTTCGCTCTTATATTTATCTATTTAGTGCTTGCAGCTCAATTTGAAAGCTTTACTGACCCTTTATTAATATTACTCGCCGTACCTTTCTCAATAACCGGCGGTGTACTTGCTCTCTGGCTTGCCGGTAATAGCCTTAATATGTATAGTAATATCGGACTTATTACTTTAATTGGATTAATTACTAAGAATTCTATTATGATAGTAGAATTTGCTAATCAGCTAAGAGAAAAAGGAGTAAAGGTTCAAGAAGCTATAATAGAATCCTCAAAACTTCGCTTGCGTCCAATTCTTATGACTACTCTTGCTGCCGTAGTCGGAGCTTTACCTCTAGTTTTTGCAGACGGGGCCGGTGCTGCTGCTCGTAATTCTATAGGCTTTGTAATAGTTGGAGGATTAAGCATCGGTACTATATTTACAATTTTTGTTATACCTGTAATATATCAAACTTTTAAGAAGGATTAATAAATTATAGAATTATAAAATTTAGTAGACATATAGCTCAAAATGAGAAATGATTATTTTACGTTAGTTTTGTTGCATGACTCGGAAAACGCACACAGTGTCATCCCGAGGCCTTGCCACGGGATCCAAAAATGTAACCCATAATACTAGTAATTTTAGTATTTTAACTGGACCCCGCTATCAAGTTGTGGGATGACAGAGGTATGAGCCACGCAACAAGGTCTTTTACGTTTAACTAAAAGGAGCTTAAATATGTTAATAAATACTTCTAATAATCCGCTTATTACTACTATACATTTATTATCTTCTATAGGTGCTATAAATTGGGGCTTAGTCGGCTTATTCAATTTTAATTTTGTCACACTTTTATTTGGCTCATTTCCAATTATTGTTACAATACTTTATATAATTATAGGCTTTTGTGGTGTATATTCTTTCCTTTGTTTAGGTAAGCTATTTTGTAAACCCGGAATAGAAAAGGTGAAGTAACTCTACCTTTTCGTCATTACGAGCAGCCGTAGGCTGCGTGGCAATCTCATGAAATCATAACAAACTCCTGAGATTTCGTCCATTGCTATGCAATTTCCTCGCAATGACGACCTAACAACCTCACTTGTACTATAGCAGTTATTGCTGCTGTTTCAGCACGTAATATATTCCTTCCTAAACTTATAGATTTTGTATTCTTATATGAGGCAAGAAGTTCCAGCTCATCATTAGTAAAGCCTCCCTCCGGTCCTACAATAATAGTTATATCACTATTACTAAGTGATGATGAAATGCGTAATATAGAATTGTCTTCTTTTTCATGTTCATTAGCATATAACATCAAATTATTATTCTTTTTTAGATAATCTTGTATTGTGATAGCTTTTTCAATTATCGGGGGAGTAAGACGTTCTGATTGCTCTGTTGCCTCAATAACACATTTCGTTAAACGTTCAATATTTACCGATCTAAATTGACACCGCCTAGTAATTAACGGAATAATTTTAGTTATACCGAGTTGCGTAGCCATATTTATTGCAAGCATTAATTTATCTTGCTTTATTATAGCAACAGCAAGAGTTAACGTAGATTCTGTATAAGGCTTTTTTAACTGTTCTTTAAGTCTAACCGATAGGTTATTTTTACCTATATCGTTAATTTGTGCTAGAAATTCTCCATCCGTACCGTTAAAGAGACGCAAGCCATCATTTACTTTAAGACGTAGCACCGTTTTAACGTAATGAACATGATCACTTGCTAATTCTATCTTGCTATTTTCAGCTAAACGACTATTAATATAAATACGGTTATATTTCATATATTTAGTACTATGAACGATAAAAAAGATAATAGACATCTTTCCAAACCAGCTTATAGAGAGGAATTTACAGGAGACACGGAACGCAGCACCACAGCGTATATGGACATACGTGAGGATGCGAGTACCGGATCGACGTCTAAATTACCTCTAGAAGCGAAGTTTGTAAAGATGTCTATTAATATATCAGAAGAAGAAAATTTACCAAAAGAAAAAGAAATTGGCGGTGTTAAAGGTCTAGAACCGACAAGATACGGGGACTGGCAGTATAAAGGTAAAGTCACAGATTTCTAATGCCTTGCCTTCAACACACTAAAATTTTACCCTATAAACCGCAAGAATTGTTTGATTTGGTCTGGGATGTAAAATCTTATCCTAAATTCTTGCCTTGGTGTTCTGCTTCTAGAATTATTTCAGAAAATAATCAAGAGGTTATTGCTGAATTAGTAATTCAGTTAAAAGGCTTTTCAGAAAAATATAACTCACGAGTTACAAACGAAATAACAGATGATGGAATATATTTGATTAATACGGTAGCTATTTCAGGACCTTTTGAATATTTAAAAAGTACTTGGCAATTTATTCCATACACGGCAGGAACTGAATTAAAATTCTTTATTGATTTTAAAATGAAATCCGTAATACTGGATAAATTAATCGGCACTTATTTTACCAAAGCAACCGAAAAAATGATTATAGCTTTTGAAAGGAGAGCTAAAGAGGTTATTAAATAAAAAAGAGTAAGGTTATAGATCTATAACCTTACTCTCTAGAAAGTTTTGTATTTAGTTACTAGGCAATATCAGATATATATCCTTCATCTCCCTCATCTCCTAAGATTTGAGTTTGATCATCATTAAGATTATTATAATCAAGGCTATAAAACTGCCCTTCTTGTTCTTCACTAGTACTGGAAGTATGATCATTAAATAATACTTCATAAGCTTCATTTATTTCAGCATATTTCTGTATTTCTTTTGAAAGTTCTACTTCTTTATTTTGCATAGCTTTTTCTGTACCATGCCATAACGTACTTGTCAAATTTGGCTTGTATTCTGCTAATTGCTTATTTTTGTAACTTTCTCTCTTTGCAACAGTTCCTAAACTTAAAGCTTTTTCAACATCTTCACTTGAATAACCATTTTGTATTAGCTGCTGAATAATACAAGCATGTAAAGAAAGAATACTAGTATCTAGAACTAATTTATTTGTATATTGTCCTTTCACGCCAGGTATTTCCTGATATAACGCACGATCTGTTGATTCTACTATTTCATAGCCACCATTATGTTTGTAACCAACGCCGTCTTCCGTTAAACTTAAGGTTGGTACACGAGTTATTGCATTAGATATTATCTTACCGTTTATTCCTTCAATATATTTACCGGTAAATTTATCTATACCGTTTTTATCTATAGCAGTACCGTATACAAAACTTCCTAACCCCGAAGTAGCCAAATACTCTTCAACTTTAGTTGCTTCATGAGCTTTAGTAAAAAGCTTTATTTGTTCATTACTATCCATAATGCCTTTTGCCCCATAACTAGTACCAAAAACAGCCCCTATTATTAAAGGTATTTTGCTTAACCAACTACTAGATGAAAAAAAACTACTCATTCCTGCCAAAAAGCTTCCTGATGCTAATTTTATATAAAAACTATACTCTGCTTTTGCTTTTTCTATTAAAGATAAGTAAGTAATCGGTTTATTACTTCCGAATAAATTATGTGGTAATAATGTAAACATAGTCTATCTCCTTGTTTGAATCACCATATTTCATGGTTGTTAAATATTAATGCAAATGCACTATATAACCAAAGTAATCAAATGTCAATCTTTATTTAATAATAGATTAATAAGTATTAATATTTGACTTGACATTTTTTAGAAAAAACCATATTTTATGGTAAAATTGATCAAAAAGAGGTAGATATGTCTACGTACAAAAATTCTAAACATATTAGCACTAAAAAGCTTGCTTATATAGGGTTAGACCTCGCATATAAAACAGATGATTTAAATATTTATAAGCTAAAAGCATCAAAGGTCAATGAACAATTAACAGATACCGGATGGGAAATACTGACTGCTTCATGTGATAATATCAGCACTGCTAAATATGCTTATAAAGCCGTCGCATTTATAAATAAAGAAACTAAAGAAGTTCATATTGCTAGTGCCGGCACAAAATTTAATATATATGATTTATTAGACGACTTACTTATCGCTCTGCACTATTTACCTACTAAACTAACTCCACTTCAGGATTTTGTTAGTGCAATAATTAACAAATTAGGCGGCTTAAGTAAAGCCACAGAATATAGTTTTAATACTAGCGGTCATTCACTTGGAGCAATAATTGCAGATTTAACCTTAGTAGAAATACATTCTCGCAACCTACATTTTAATAAATCTACAACTTTCGATAGTCCTGGTTCAAAACCGATAATTGAAAGAGGCATAGAAAAAAATTTATTTACCGGAAAAGTAACAACTCCAATAAAAGAGCTAGCTACCCATTCTAAGATATATAATGCAAAACATAATCTTATTAATATTACTAATAAGCATTTGGGAAAAACAACGATGGTACTTCCTGGTAAAAAAACAGAACTATCACAATCAGAAGAATGGGCATCATATTTATATAATTTTGCCAAACAAAAAGTTACAAAATATCTAGGAATTAATGGAATAGTCGAAGGCTTTGAAGAAATCATAGCCGGAATCAGTAAACATGGACTTGTTAATTTTTCTGATTTGAAACAGAATATTACTTTAACCGTAGATGATTGGGAAGCAGCAACACAAAAATATGCTAAAAATACTCTAAATTTAAAAAATAATTTATATAATCAAATAGTTGAAACTGAAACCGGAGCTAATTTAGTTTGGATGTATAATAATTTTCAAAGCTGCAGTCAAGAATATGCTCAGGAAGTCAAAACAACAGGAGATATAAGTAATTATCATCTATATCCTCTAATATGCTAAATAAAAAAATAACATATATAATAAATTTATAGGCAGAAATCACCTTTCGCCTTTTATATTCATTATTTCTTATTTAGAGCCACTAAATAGATTTCTGTAGATTCACTGCGGCTGGATGAAGGTTTAAAATGTTTCACTGTTTTAAATTCACGCTTTACTTTATTTAATAATTCATTTTCTGCACCGCCACGAAAAATTTTAGCAATAAAATGACCGGAGGGTTTTAGTACTTTTAAAGCAAATTCAAAAGCTTGCTCACATAAAAGTAAGGTTCTTATATGGTCTGTAGCTTTATGACCTATGGTATTTGATGCCATATCACTCATTACTATATCAGCTCTACTACCGTCTAAAGCCTGAATAATTAATTCTTCCGTATCTGCTTCAAAAAAGTCCTTTTGAAAAAATTCAACTCCAGCAACAGGTTCGATTTCTAACACATCGATAGAGATTATTTTATTATTTAGGTTATTATCCGAAGCTTTAATAAGCTTGGAAGCTACTTGACTCCATCCCCCAGGAGCTGCTCCTAGATCAACAATTTTCATGTTAGGAGTAAAAAGTTTAAATTTTTCATGAATTTCAAGTAGTTTATATGCAGCTCTCGACCTAAAGCCGTCTATACGTGCTTTTGCAACATACGGATCGTTTAATTGGCGTCTAAGCCAATTACTAGAAGAGACGGTGCGTTTTTTAGAAGTCTTAACTCTAATGAATTTATTTCTATAACCGCTTAAATTATTTGTCATAAAATCTTTTATACTTATAAATAAATGAAGAATAAGTAGACGAAGTTTAATCTGGAAAAGAGCAAGGAAATCCACAAGACAAGGAACGAAAGCCGTTAATAATACTTGAGTACCACAGTACTTGTAGCCAATTTTTCAAATTAAACGAGTATGCTCTTTTGCTATTTTATCTAATACAGAATTAACAAAACCAATTTCATGCTCATTTAACATATCATTTGCTATGTCCGTATATTCGTTGATTACTACTTTAGCAGGCGTAGTAGGGCAAAATAATAGCTCACATATACTAACACGCAATAAAGCTCGGAGTAAGATCGGCATATGTGCAGGATCTTTATCATTTGTTAAATGATTGTCGATAATTTCGTCTAGTTTATTAATATTTTCAAATACTGACTTTACCAGCATTTTAAAATGACTTATACTTAATGATATTTTTAAATTCTCAGGTAAATCTGTTATAGAATTATTATTTTGATAAAAAGAAAGTACATTTTGCATGATATCATCCATATCGTCGTTATTTTGCAATATGTTTTGATAAATAGCTTGCACTGCTGCAATACGTGCAATCGACTTTTTATTAATTTTATTTGAACTCATAGAGAAAAGAAATTTAAAATTTAATTTTCGTCATTGTGAGTGGACGTTGCTCCTTGGTTTTCGATGTCATTCCCGCAAAAGCGGGAATCCAGTAATTAAAAAACATAAATACTATTAGTTTTTAAAACTAATACATTTGGATTACTTCATTTTTTGTGGATTCCCGCTTTTGCGGGAATGACATCGAAAACCAAGGAGCAACGTCCACTCACAATGACGAAATGATATCTATACCCTTGCAAGGTATACCTTAAAATAATTTATTAGTAAACTTATAAAATTTTTATGCTCTCTATAATAGGATTTATTATAACAATTAGTATCTTGGTATTTATCCATGAATTTGGGCATTATTGTATTGCTAGATATTTTAATGTAAAAGTTGAGGAGTTCTCGATAGGTTTCGGTAAAGCACTAATAGGCATTACCGATAAAAAAGGAGTTAGGTGGAAGATTTGCCTTATACCGCTTGGTGGTTATGTCAAGATTTACGGCTATGATCGCAGCCTTATGGATAAGACTAAAGACGTTAACGAAAAAGTAGCTTTTTATGCTAAATCTTGTTTAGAACGCTTTTTAATAGTTGCAGCAGGTCCGTTAATTAATTATTTACTTGCCGTAATAATATTTGCAGGTTTTTATTGTTACTTTGGAAAAACAGCGATTCCTCCTATAATAGGTGATGTAGTAGCTTCATCACCGGCAGAGAGAGCAGACTTAAGAGCAGGAGATAAAATTGTTAAGGTTAACGATAGATCTGTTAAAGATTTCGGGGACGTGCAGAGAGAGATATTAATTAACGGTTTTAACTCTTCTACTTTAACTATAGAAAGAAAAAGTGAGGAATTTATCGTTAATATAATGCCTCAAGAAATAATTATATCACCTCCCGAAGAAAAGCAATTTAAGAAAACTCTTCGCATCGGTATTATAGCTAAAAATGAACCTATTCATACTAAAATAGGAATTTTAGGAGGATTTTGGGAAGCTATTAATACTACTATAGATATGTCTGCTTTAACTCTAAACGCAATATCACAAATGATTGTAGGAAAACGTTCATTCGATGAGATAGGAGGGCCGGTAGCTATTGCTAAAGAGTCAGGCAAATCTATAGCTGGTGGAACCCAAATGTATCTGTTATTTATAGCAATGCTTTCCGTTAATTTAGGGTTACTTAACTTACTACCTATACCGGTGCTTGACGGCGGACATTTAGTATTTATATTATATGAAGCAATTACAGGTAAATTACCGAATCCTAAGATTAAAAATATTTTGTTACAATTAGGAGCAATAATCATAATTTTTCTTATTATAATTTCTGTTTCCAACGATATACAAAATTTGTTTTCCTAAATTATAGATTTGCTTGCTCTCGTTTATATTATCTACTATAGTGGAGTACATTAATTATGTTTGAATGCATTAGTTAGGAGAACTTTGTATTATTCTTAGCTAAAAGCGGGAATCCAGTTCTTTGTCATACCGCGACTTGCACACGGTATCTAAGTTATTATTTTTACCGTGGTCAAGCCACGGGATGACATCGGGTTTAAACACAGAAATTTAAATTAAATCTTAAAGAAGGTTTTAGGTGACAATCAGATCAATTAGTAAGTTAACAATTTTATTATTAACGATTTTTTATTATCATATTTCATTAGCTGACTCTGTAATTCGTAAAATAACTATCGAAGGTAACCATAGGGTTGAGCGTTCTACTATTGAGAGCTATTTAAAGCTTAAGGTAGGAGAAACCTATAATAATTCTAAAGAAGATGAGGCAATAAAACGTTTATATACCACCTCACTTTTTAGAAATATAAATATGCATATAACAAATGATGGTCATTTAATAGTTAACGTTACTGAAACGCCTTTTATAAGTAGTGTAGTATTTAACGGTAATTCTAAAATCAAAACGAATATGCTCGCTAAAGAAATTTATACAATGTCGGGCGAGTCTCTTAGCCAAGCTAAAATTGAATTAGATGTAAAGAAAATATTAGAAATTTATAAACGTAGCGGACGTTTTGCTACTACAGTAACACCTAAAATCGAAAATTTAGAAAACAACAGAGTTAAGGTTATTTTTGATATAGCAGAAGGACCAAAAACCGGTATTAAATATATTTATTTTAGCGGTAATGAAAATTATAGTGCTGCAGAACTTAAATCTATTGTTTTAACTAAAGAATCTCGTTGGTTTCGTTTTTTAGAAAGTAACGATACTTACGATCCTGATAGAGTGGAGTATGATAAAGAATTACTGAGAGAGTTTTATCAATCTGTAGGTTTTGCAGATTTTAGAGTAATTTCGGCATCAGCAGAACTCAATAATACTAAAGAATATTTCACCCTTACCTATTCCATTGAAGAGGGAGAAAAATATAGCTTCGGTAATATTACAATAGACAATAAATTAACTAATATAGATATAACACCGCTTAATAAAATTGTTAATATTAAGCAAGGCAAGGTTTTCAATATGAAAAAGGTTGATGATATAGCTGAAAAAATCGGAGAATATTTTACAGCGAACGGTTACCCTGCGGTAAATGTTTATCCGGATATAATGAAAAATGCTAATCATACTGCAGATATTAAATTTATTATTGAAAAAGCCGATAAGGTTTATATTAATAAAATTAATATTATTAATAACCTTAAAACCGAAGACCATGTTATAAGAAGAGAATTTAAAATAGAAGAAGGTGATATAATTAATCGTTCATATATTGAAAAAGGTGAGCGTAATCTTAGAAATTTAGATTATTTTGAGAAAGTAGCAATTAGCTTAGCTCCGACTAAAGCTAAAGATAAATATGATGTTAACGTTGAAGTTGATGAAAAATCTACTTCCTCTATAGGTTTTGATTTAGGATATAATACTGCCGGCGGTTTATTCGGACGTTTCTCTTTCTTAGAGCGTAATTTAGTCGGTACCGGGAAACTGCTTAATGCCGGTGTACAAGTAAGTAAAAACACTACAAGCTATTACGGTGGTATTACCGCACCGCACTTTTTAGATCGTGATTTATCACTTGGCGTAAACGCATTTAGAAACTATACCGGACGCGGTGCTAGTGTATTAAATACAACTGATCAAAGCTATAAGTTACACTCTATAGGAGTCAAAACTTCTCTTGGTTATGAAATTAAAGAGGATTTAGGTCACGAAATAGATTATTTAATCAAACGTGATATTTTAAGTGCTCCAACTCCATCAAGCTCAATATTCTTAAAGGAGCAAATGGGAAGATTCATTACTTCTGCTATAGGACATACTATTACTTATGATCAAACCGATAATAAAATTGTTCCAAAGAACGGTTATTTAGTAAGCGGCACACAAGAATTTGCCGGCGTTGGAGGTGATAACAAATATATAAAGCATGAAGTTGACGGTAAATATTATAAATCTTTCATACATAACAAGCTTACTTTAAAATTATCTGCTTCCGGAGGCGATATTGCAGGGCTTGGAGGAAAAATTATTAGAATTTCCGATCGCTTTAATTTAGGTGATTATAGTTTAAGAGGCTTTACAAGCGGTGGTGTAGGACCTCGTGAAAAGGTCACTAACGAAGGACTTGGCGGTGAGCGATATTACACATTCTCAACAGAGCTTAATTTCCCAACACCTGTACCTGAGGAATTTAATTTAACCGGTGCAGTCTTTATGGATTTAGGAAGCGTTTGGGGAGTAGGCCTAAATAAGAAACAATATCAAACTCCAAACGGTTTTTATAACGATAAATCTCTTAGAGCTTCCGTTGGTTTCGGCTTTATTTGGGTAACACGTTTTGCACCGATCAGAATGGATTGGGGTTTCCCGGTTAAGAAGAAGAAATATGACGATACGCAGCATTTCCATTTAAGATTTTCAACGCATTTATAAAGATATTTCATTGTCACCCCATGGCTTGACCACGGGGTCCAATTAAGGATGCTAGTCTTGAGCATTTTAAAATTTTTTTATTGGATTGCCACGCTCCTTATCAGTCGCTCGCAATGACGAAACATGTCTCGTAGGAATCCATATCTCAGCATAATATAATCATATTTCAGCCGATGTAGCTCAGCTGGTAGAGCGGCGCATTCGTAATGCGTAGGTCTGGGGTTCAAATCCCCACATTGGCACCATTTTCTAAATAAAACTATAGCCCTATTTTGTGATAGGCGCGGTAGAACCTGATATACTAATAATGTGTAGAAAAACGCATTCGTGTCATACCGTGGCTTGACCACGATAAAAATAATAACTTAAAATACTAATCATTTATTATCACCATCAATCCAAGTGGTCAAAAAGTCCAGCATCTAAAGAACCTAAAGCGGTTTTAAAAAATGCTTATAAAATAAGTAATGATACTGCAAGACCTATTGCTGTTGATATAAAAAATGACCAGTTTGTAATATTTGATAATACAGGTGGTAATGTAGCGCATGTAAGGACATATAAAGAAATAGAGAGAGATGCTGTTTTAAAAAATAACCTAATCACAACAAAAACATGCAAATAAGGTAATAAAAACTTTAATGAAACCTCGAAGCGGTATAAATTATTGGAATAACAAAATGAAATAAACAATATTTCTGATCCAAATATAAAAAACTGAAATAAACAATGACAGATAAATTATGGTATGAAAAAATAAATGAAGAAGATGCATATATCAGAAAAACGCTTCAAGAATATATAGATTTATATTTCTTTGATTCTGTAGAATTTAAAGCAGTAGAAGATATAACCTTAGAAAATTTAGGTGAATTTTTAGAAGTAATGTTAAAACATTATCAACAATATCATTTTCATTTAGGCGAATTATATGATACTGGAGAAATATTAGAAGAATATTTCGATTATGTTTTTATGGATGATGAAAAATATATAAATTATCCTAAATATTCTAAAGAGGATAGACCTAATTTAGGTTGGTTATTGATAGTAAATTATATACAAATGTGTAATCCAAGACTATTTCCAGAAGATGTCCCGCATTTAATAGAATTTTTACACGCTAAAGATGGAGAAGTGATAAAGGCTCAAGAAAAGCTAAATACCGACCTTGCCCAATTTGATTTAATGAAAAGACAAGATGAAGATTACAGATGCTGGAAAGCAATCATGAAAGAACGTCAGCAAGCTATAGCAGAAAATAAACCTTTACCAATAAGACCTATGAGTATTGAACTATCAAAATGCTTGCAAGATTGAAGTTGGAAACTTTTTTAAGACCATCATAGAGCTAGCAAAAGCATCGGGAGTACAGCTGGCGAAGATGATAGCGATAGAGAAAGTAACGGAACTTGCAGTAAATGCTGTAAATAACAACGCACTATCTATCTGGTTTAGGGAAAAAGATAGAGAATAAAATAGCGGGGAGCGTTACTCCAGCTTTAAATTCTAATAACGGGATATTGCTAAGTGCTTACAGTCGTTTAGAGCAGGACGGTAACAAGAGAACATGACGCCATTCGTGATTCCCTGAGCCATAACTATAGGCAAGATTGCAGCAACTGCGGTAATGCACTTTATTAACCACAAGATCACCTTAGTATTTTAAACTGGATCTCGCTACAAATGAGCTAGGATGACAGGGTGGAACTAATCCATGCAACAACACCAATGCTACACGGAAATGACAATAAGGTCTTTTTAAGAGTGGTGTAAAAACAAAACTACCTTTTTTAGGTAATTCCATTATATTTTGTAAAGAATTATAAGTTTTTGCTAAAAAATAATATATACTTAGCTTTATATAAAAAGTGAAAGCCAATTGTCACCTTTTATATTCAACTTCTTAAGCCGAATAGCAGATTATGTAATAATTCGCTATTCGTGTTAATTAACTATTATCTTTTTTCTTGGAGGAATATAGATTGTTTCATCTTCAGCATACGAAATCTTTTCTAAAAGTCCGATAAAACGGTCTTTATTAGGTACTAGCTTTACTATCGCCCACCCCTCTTCTATTGATTTCTTTATGCGTTCTATATCAGATTTATGCTCTGAAAAAGATATAACTTTTTGTGCTGGGTTTTGCATATTGATAAATCAATTATAGTTAATTAATATTATAGTAAATATTTTGAGTAAATCAATCACATATTTATTATTTGCTAAATATAAATAACATGATTACCATATATTATGTCTTGTCTACTTATATCCTAATAAATAGTTTAATTAAAAATTAAAAGTTGTACAATAATTTTTTATTTTAAACATATACGTCACTTATTAACTTTATTTAATTTAAACTGTATAATTTAATTATGTCAAATGATAATTTACAACCGCCTGCTCTTTCTAAAAAGCAATTATTTGCTTTTTTTGGTATGGTTGTCGGCATGTTTATGTCGGTACTTGATATTCAAATTGTCGCTAGCTCATTATCCGTAATAGCTGCCGGTCTTGCCGCTTCAAACGATGAACTTTCTTGGGTTCAAACATCGTACTTAATAGCTGAAGTTATCATTATTCCTATTACCGGCTTTTTAGCAAGGTTACTTGCTACTAGAATTGCTTATTTTATTGCAGCTTTAGGGTTTACGGTTATGAGCGTATTATGTTCGCTTGCAACTAATATTGAATCCATGATTATCTTTAGAGCATTACAAGGCTTTTTTGGCGGTGCTATGATACCGACGGTCTTTAGTACCGTTTTTATACTTTTTCCTGCATCGCAACGTCCTATTGTTACTATCTTAATTGGACTTGTCGTAACTGTTGCCCCTACTTTAGGACCTACACTCGGTGGATATATTACGGAGATTTTATCATGGCATTTTATGTTTTTATTAAACGTCATACCCGGTATTTTCGTATGCACGGTAGTTTTTTTATATGGGGATTTTGATAAACCAAATTATAAATTACTGAAAAATTTTGATTTTCTCGGTATATTACTAATGGCTTTAACGCTCGGCTTATTACAGTATGTGTTAGAAGAAGGAAACAAAAAAGGTTGGCTTGAGGATAATTTAATATTATTCTTAAGTATTGCAGTAATTTTAGGTTTTATTTTATTAATCATTAGAGAACTAACCTTTATTAATCCAATTTTAGACTTAAAAACATTTCTTTATAAAGACTTTACTTTTGGTTGCCTTTATTCGTTCGTTATGGGTATCGGATTATACGGGGCAGTATATATATTACCGCTATTTCTCTTTACTATTGCCGGATATGATACATTACAAATCGGGGCTACTATGATGGTGACGGGCGGAGCACAATTTTTATCTGCACCACTCGCCGGTAGAATGTTAGGGCTAGGGGTAGATTTACGCCTGATGCTTATTATAGGGCTTGGAGGGTTTGCTCTTGGATGCCATTTGAATAGTTTTCTAACGCCTGATTCTCAATTTGCTGCATTTGTACTTCCTCAATTTGTTAGAGGGCTTTCATTAATGTTTTGTTTTATACCGACTAATAATATAGCTCTTGGCAATATGCCGAAAGAAAGAGTAGGCAACGCTAGCGGGCTTTATAATCTTACTCGTAATTTAGGAGGAGCGGTAGGGCTTGCAATAATCAGTACTATACTTACTAATGATACTAAAGCCTTTATGCAATATTTATCGGAAAATATCTCGTCTACTTCTATAATGGCATTAGAACAACTAGATTCTTATACTGAATTATTAAGCGGGAAAGTTTTGAATCCCGAAAAAGCATCATATTTGTTATTAGCAAACAAATTAAATCATGATGCTTTTGTAATTGCAATAAATAATATATTTAATATGATAGGGCTGTTATTTGTATTTATAATGCTACTAATACCTTTTACTTCAAATATCAAATTAACTGAAAATGTTAATGCTCACTAAAATTAAATTTATATTATATTTTCCTTGGTTATTATTAGAAATATGGAAATCGGCTTTCGCGGTTATTAAAATAATTTGGCAAAGAAAGATAGGAATAGAGCCGGTTTTTGAATGGGTGGACGCAGAAGGGCTAGAAGAAATAGGCGCAATAATGTATGGTAATTCGATTACTCTAACTCCAGGTACAGTAACACTTGATATAAATAATAATATGTTATTAGTGCATGCACTCCATAAATCATCGATTACCGACCTACAAAGAGGTATAATGATTAAAAAAATTAAGCAGATATTAAAAACAACTTGAAGCAGAAAATGATATCAGATATAAACGCTCTAAAGTATAAAAAAGTTTTACTTAAAGTGTCAGGGGAAGCTTTAATGGGAGATAAGCAATTTGGGCATGAATATGACGTAATAAAAAAGATTGCCGGCGATATTAAAGAAGTTATCAATTTAGGAGTAGAAGTCGCTATTGTAGTCGGCGGTGGAAATATTTACCGCGGGATTAATGCATCACTTGTCGGTATGGACCGAGCTTCAGCGGATTATATAGGTATGCTTGCAACGATGATTAATGCTTTAACTTTACAAAACGTTATGGAAAGCCTCAATATCTATACAAGAGTTCTATCGGCTATTCCTATGATGAGCGTGTGCGAGCCTTATATTCGCCGCAAAGCTAAAAGACATATGGAAAAAAAGCGTGTAGTAATTTTTGCCGGCGGTACGGGTAACCCGTTTTGTACAACCGATAGCGCCGCAGTACTTCGTGCAATCGAAATGAATTGCGATATTTTATTAAAAGCAACTCAGGTTGACGGTGTATATGATTCCGACCCTAAAAAAAATCCGGATGCTAAAAAATATTTCACTATTAGCTATAAAGATGTTATAACTAATAGCCTGCAAGTCATGGATACGGCAGCTATTGCAGTTGCAAGAGAAAATAAATTACCTATAAGGGTATTTTCGATAAAAGAACAGGGAAATTTTGCTAGAGTAATACAAGATAAAGGGGAATATACGACAATTGAGGAATAATATATTGTAGTGTGAATTGTTGTATGATTTTTATGTCATTCCCGCATAGGTGTTGTTGCGTAGAGACCAAATCGTCATTGCGAGCAGCCGTAGGCTGCGTGGCCAATCTAACAAAAATAATAAAAAATGCTGTAAATCAGAATTTTTTACTAGATTGCTTCGTCAAAACTTATAGTTTTTCCTTGCAATGACGGGAAAACCAATCTACGCGGGAATGACATCGGGGGCATTTCCTAATACACATAACAATGTCTCAATGCGTGTACTAATAATAATATATGGATAAATAAAGATGGATAAAGAGCATTTAAAGAAAAACTTACAAGGAAAGATGGAGAAAGCTCTAAAAGTTTTAGATCATGAGCTTAAAGGGCTACGTACCGGTAGAGCTTCAATTAATTTACTTGATAGCGTAACCGTGGAAGCTTACGGGAGTAAAATGCCGCTTTCACAAGTTGCTTCTCTATCCACCCCTGATGCACGAACAATTAACGTGCAGGTTTGGGATAAATCTATGGTATCATCGGTAGAGAAAGGAATTACGATAGCAAATCTCGGCTTAACTCCTGCAACGGACGGTCAATTAATCAGACTGCCAATACCGACTTTAACTGAAGAAAGACGTCAAGAACTGGTAAAGCTTGCTCATAAATACGGTGAAGATACTAAAATTTCATTACGTAATATTAGAAGAGACGGCAATGAAGAACTTAAAAAGCTAGAAAAGGATAACGTTATCGCAAAAGATGAGCATCATAGCTTATCTGAACAAGTACAAAAGCTAACCGATGATTATAGTAGTAAAGTTGACTCGGTAATAAAACAAAAAGAACAAGAAATAATGACTGTTTGATTTTCTATGTCATTTCTGCTTTAGATTTGTTGCGTGGATACTGAATCGTCATTGCGAGGAGGCATTGTTGCGTGGACCGGTAAAATTCACTGTATCACCCCGTGGCTTGTGACCACAGGGTCCATAAAAACAATAAAAAATACTAATAATTTTAGTATTTTTAACTGGATCCCTCAATCAAGTCGCGGGATGACAGCGGTGGAATTGATCCACGCACCAATGCCTTGCAAGGAGCGAAGCGACGTGGCAATCCAGAAAAATCGATCCATGCAACAATGCCAAGCGAGAATGACATAAATTGAATCTATACTGACCAAATAAAATGACAAAATTAGTTAGAGATTTAATTCCAGAAATTATCTTAAAATCAGGCCAGGATACCAGTTACTCATATTGCTGAATCATATGAGTATAAAGAATTATTAAAAAATAAACTACTAGAAGAAGTAGAGGAATTTTTACAAGATGAGTATATGGAGAAGTTGCCGATATATTAGAAGTACTTGAAACAATCTGTAATATTAATGGCTATAAACTAAAAGATATATTAAAAAACAAAAAAAGAAAGTTAATGGTGGTTTTGATAACAAGATAATTTTAGAAAAAATAACTAATTAGCTTTTTTGCCTTAATAAAATAAAGGAGTCATGCAATAAAATCGGCTATAGAACCTTGTATCACAGGCTGTATCCAGGATCTAGCTCAACAAGTCGCAGGATGACAGCAATACCGTTACACACAGGCAAACAGGCAAGCCTTCACGGGAATAACATCATACTATACCACTCAAAATAATAAAACTATGATAACAAAAGAAGAAGCACAGAAAATAGCAAAATTAGCTAGATTAAAATTTGAAGAAGATACTGTAGAAAAATTTTCTACTCAGCTTAGTACTATTATGGATATGATCGATATTTTAAATGAAATAGATTGCAAAGATATAGAGCCTTTAACTTCGGTTTCTAATATAAATGCTAGAATGCGAGAGGACGCCGTTACAAGTTCTGATTTATCAAGTGAGTTATTTGATAATGTAAGTGGAAATAGTGCTCAGCTGGCTAAAGAAGTAAAATATTTTATCACTCCAAAGGTTGTTGAATAATTATGACGGAACTAAACAAATTAACAGTAGCAGACAGTATAAAAGGTCTAAAAAATAAAGATTTTACAAGTACGGAATTAATAGGTGCACATATTAAACAAATAGAGAAGCATAGAAACCTAAATGCTTATGTTACCGAAACTTTTGACTTAGCTTTAAAACAGGCTGAAGCAGCCGATCAAAATTATGCTCAAAATACCGCAAGAACCCTTGAGGGTATCCCGTTTACCGCTAAAGATCTTTTCTGCACGAAAGGAATTAGAACTACGGCATGTTCTAATATACTGAAAAATTTTATACCTAATTATGAATCAAGTGTTACACAAAATATTTTTGATAAGGGCGGTGTGATGCTCGGCAAAACCAATATGGATGAGTTTGCTATGGGTTCAGCAAATATCACTAGTTGTTTTGGAAATGTAATTAGCCCTTGGAAAGCAAATGATGATAATGCTGATTTAGTTCCAGGCGGTTCTTCAGGCGGTGCAGCTGCGGCAGTTAGCGGATTTATGGCATCTGCTGCTCTTGGTAGCGATACGGGCGGCTCGGTACGTCAACCTGCAAGCTTTACGGGTTTAGTCGGTTTTAAACCGACATATGGTCGTTGCTCAAGATACGGAATGATATCGTTTGCTAGCTCCCTTGATCAAGCAGGAATATTTACTAGAAGCGTTTTAGACAGTAGCATTATGCTTGAAGTGATGATGGGGTTTGACGAAAAAGATTCTACTTCGATTAAAGCAGAAGTTCCAGAGCTACAATCCGCTATCGGAAGTTCTATGAAAAATATGAAGATAGGCGTACCTCTTAGCCTTGGTGAGGGCAGTATTATTGAACCTGATATTATGAAAATGTGGCAGGACACCATAGAACTACTTAAAAACGCCGGTGCTGAAATAGTTGATATTACTTTGCCGCATGCTAAATACGGTGTTGCTGTTTATTACGTAATAGCACCAGCTGAAGCTTCTTCAAATTTATCTAGATATGACGGCGTTAGATACGGTCTTCGAGTAGAACGTGAAAATATGACGCTTGACGAAATGTATGAAATGACTAGATCAGCCGGATTTGGGGAGGAAGTAAAACGTCGTATTATGATTGGAACATATGTGCTATCATCTAGTGGTATGGATGAATATTATCTAAAAGCTCAAAAAGTACGTCGTTTAGTTGCAAACGATTTTAATAATGCTTTTGCAAAAGTTGATGCCATTTTATTACCGGCTGCCCCGACCGCAGCTTTTAAGATTGGTGAAAAACAAAATGATCCGACTATTATGTATTTAAACGATTTATTTACTATTCCTGCAAGTTTAGCCGGTTTACCTTGTGCATCGGTTCCGGCCGGATTATCGGCACGCGGTTTACCTCTTGGGATGCAGATTATAGGTAAACAATTAGACGAATATAATGTTTTGAAAGTAGCATCGACAATTGAGTCAGGTGTAAAACATATTAAATTTGAGCCAAAGGGTTTTTAATTATGACATATATTGAAGGTAATACGGGGAAATGGGAATATGTAATAGGGCTTGAAATCCATGCTCAAATTTCCTCAAAATCTAAGCTTTTTTCAGGCAGTAGTACTATTTTTGCAGCAAGTCCAAATTCGCAGGTTTCCTATATTGATGCAGCAATGCCCGGGATGTTACCGGTATTAAATAAGCATTGTGTACACCAAGCAATTAAAACAGGGCTTGGGCTTAAAGCTAAAATAAATAAATATTCGGTATTTGATCGTAAAAATTATTTTTATGCCGATCTGCCGCAAGGTTACCAAATTTCGCAATTTTACTATCCTATAGTACAAAACGGCACTATGGAAATACCGACTAGTACTGGCAATCTTAAAACTATTCGTATTAACCGTTTGCATTTAGAGCAAGATGCAGGTAAATCTATGCATGATCAATCACCACATTACAGCTTTATCGATTTGAATCGTGCCGGTATTGGGCTTATGGAAATTGTGACCGAACCTGATATATCATCACCGGCAGAAGCAGCTGAATTTGTAAAAAAGCTAAGAAATTTGTTACGTTATATTGGCAGCTGTGACGGTGATATGGAAAAAGGCTCGATGCGTTGCGATGCTAATATTTCAGTAAGACGTAGCGGCGAACCACTCGGCACAAGATGCGAAATTAAAAATATTAATTCAATTCGTAACATCATTAAAGCAATAGAATTTGAAGCTAAAAGACAAGTAGACTTGCTTGAAAGCGGTGAAGAAATAATTCAAGAAACACGCCTATTTAATGCCGATAGCGGCGAAACAAGAACTATGCGTTTAAAAGAAGAAGCACTTGATTATAGATATTTTCCTGATCCCGATTTATTACCGCTTGTTATTTCTGATGAGTTAATAAATGAGCTAAAAGCAAATTTACCTGAGCTACCTGATCAAAAGATTGAAAAATATACGAAGGAATTTAGCTTAAGTCAATATGATGCCGAAGTAATAGTAGCCGATGAATCGGTTGCTGAGTATTTTGAGAAAGCAGCAAATGAATGTAACCCTAAAATGCTTGCTAATTGGCTAACTAGTGAATTGTTCGGCCAATTAAATAAAACATCGATAGGAATAAATGAATGCAAAATTACCCCTAGTAACTTTGCAAAACTGGTAAAATTAATAGAAAATGATACTATTTCCGGTAAAATTGCAAAAACCGTTTTTGAAATTATGTTTGAAACCGGTAAAGCACCTGATAAAATAGTAGAAGAAAAAGGACTTGTACAAGTTTCGGATAATAACGTGCTAAACACGGTAATTGACGAGGTAATAGCTGAAAATCCTGAATCAGTAGAGGGTTATAGCAATGGTAAGGATAAATTATTCGGTTTCTTTGTAGGGCAGGTAATGAAAAAAACCGGCGGTAAGGCTAATCCGACGCTTGTGAATCAGCTTTTAAAGGAGAAATTGAGTTCTGGATGCTATTCCTTTGAAGGTATCTCGCGTGGATAGATTCTCCTGTCATTGCGAGCAGCCGTAGGCTGTGTGGCAATCTCGCCAAATATCCTGAGATTGCTTTGTCAATTACTACGTAATTTTCCTCGCAATGACGATTTGATATCCGTACAACAAGGGCAATGCCTCGTAGGATGACACAGAACATACTCAAACTTAAAACGTTATTTTTATGAAATTTCTGAAAATATTTTTACTATCTTGCTTACTAGTTTCTTGTGAAAAAAAAGAAACGGAAAAAACTTTAATAGTCGGTACTGCCGCAGATAATCCTCCTTATGAATTTATCCAAGACGGAGAGATTGTTGGGATTGATATTGATATTATCAAAGCAATAAGCGAACGTCTAAATAAAAAAGTTATCATAAAAAACTTCGACTTTAACGGTTTACTTGCAGCTTTGGTTAGTGAAAATATTGATGTTGCGGTGGCGGAGCTTTCCGTAACACCGGAGCGTGCCGAATATATCAGCTTTTCCGATAATTATGCTACTGCAAGATTTGCCATAATATATAGAACAGGCGATAATATACAAAATAGCAAAGATCTAGAAAATAAAATAGTAGGGGTACAGCTCGGTAGTGTTTTAGAAAAAAAAGCACACGATCTATCACAGACGATAAATATTAAAGTTCATTCTTTAGCAAATCATTTAATGTTGGTTGAAGAATTAAAAGCCAGAGTCATAGATGCTATTATTTCTGAGGAATTTCAAGGCAAAAAATTAAAAGCAAATAATTCAAATTTAGAAAGCAGTACTTTAGAAGAATTTTCATCCGATTTTGCTATAGGCATGTCTAAAAACTCAGGACTAATTAATGAAATTAATGAGGCAATCAATTCATTAAAAAAAGACGGAACCATTAACAAAATTATGAAAAAATGGCTGGGACAGTAACAGAAAGTCAATTTAAAGATGCTATGAGCCGATTCCCTCAGGGAGTGACTATTATAACAACAAATTGCAACAACGAACTTTTTGGCTTTACTGCTAGTTCTCTTACTTCCGTATCTTTAAAACCGCCGTTAATATTATTTTGCCTTAATAAAAACTCTTTTAGTATAAACAGTTTTCAAAAAAGTGATAAGTTTGCAATTAGTATTTTAGCAGAGAATCAAATTGATATCTCAAAACATTTTGCTAAATCACAATCTAATAAATTTACAAAAATTGATTATGAGCTTGGCAATAAAACTGATTGCCCTTTAATAAACGGTGCAACTTATCATATAGAGTGTAATAAGTATGCTTCTTACGATGCCGGTGATCATGTTATATTTATCGGTGAAGTAATAAATACCGCTATTAAAAATGATTTAAAGCCTCTATTATATTTTCATAAATCTTATACAAAGATTTAATTTTGGTTATTTTTTGAAATATAAGTAACTATTCCAGCAAAAATCT
Source organism: Rickettsia massiliae MTU5 (assembly GCF_000016625.1). Lineage (NCBI taxonomy): Bacteria > Pseudomonadati > Pseudomonadota > Alphaproteobacteria > Rickettsiales > Rickettsiaceae > Rickettsia > Rickettsia massiliae. Next base: position 203,420 of record NC_009900.1, on the reverse strand, counting down.
TATTAATTTTCGCTAAAAAATACCTCAAAATAGCCAATCAATTAGAAATATTCACAGCACCTAGTTTAATTTGAAAAATTGGCGTCGTCTAATAAGATCTGCGGTTCGAACTATATTAAGTATACACTGCGATCCAAGGACTTTAGACTCCTTGCTCTTGTCCAAATTAAACTTCGTCTACTTACTGTTCATTTATTAGGAGTATACATTGCCAATATGTTAAATATCGGTCTTAGTGGTTCTACCGGTAAAATGGGAGAAACCATTCTAGAGAGAATAGATAAATTTAAAGATTGTAAAATTTCAGCAAAATTTAATAGTACTAATAATTTAGATGATTTAGATAATTTTTGTAAAAATTCTGATGTGATCATCGATTTTTCTACCCCTGAAATATTAGAACAATTAATTAATTATGCATTAAAACATAATACAAAATTAGTAATCGGAACCACAGGTCTCCAACCTCAACATTTTAAGCTTTTAGAAAAAGCAGCTCAAACTTTACCTGTTTTATATGCTGCAAATATGAGTATAGGAGCTAATTTGCTTAGCTATCTAGCTAAAGAAGTAACAAAAATACTAGATGATTACGATGTTGAAATTCTAGAAACGCATCACCGTAATAAAAAAGATTCACCCTCAGGAACTGCTGTTATGCTTGCTGAAACAATCGCAAGCAAAAAAGGATTAAATATAACATTTAATCGTGGTAATAGACTAAGAAGCGAAAAAGAAATAGGTATTTCCTCGCTTCGTGGTGGAAATGTTCACGGTATACATGAAATATCTTTCCTAGGTGACGATGAAATAATCACCTTAAAACACGAAGCTCTGAATAAAAATTCTTTTTCTATTGGTGCAATTAAAGCCGCTATTTGGCTACAAGATAAACCTTCTGCTTTATATTCAATGCAAGATATTTATAAAATATAATTAATATAGCTTGAAAAAATACCTTTAAGAGGCTATATTTTATTATGTAAACAACATAATCCTAAGGTTACTTATGATCGATTATACAAAAACTTTAACTACTGCCTCAAAAAATAAAACTTTTGATGAAGGCTTAAGAAAATACATGCTTAAAGTATATAATTATATGGCTTTAGCACTTTTACTAACCGGTGTAGCAGCCGTAACGACTATATCAGTTGAGCCTATTTATAATTTAATGTTTCAAACAGGTTTCGGTACTATTATAATGTTTGCTCCGCTCGGTATTGCTTTATATTTCTTTATGGGCTTCGGACGAATGAACCTGCAAACGACACAAATATTATTTTGGGTTTATGCCGGTTTAACCGGTATGTCGCTTGCATATTTAGCTCTTATTTATACCGGTGCATCAATAGCTCGTACTTTCTTTATTTGCTCTTCCGTTTTTGGAGCAATGAGTTTATACGGTTATAGTACAAGTAGAGATTTAACATCTATGGGTTCATTTTTTGCAATGGGTCTTATAGGTCTTATCATTGCTTCATTAGTCAACTTGTTTTTAAAAAGCTCGGCTCTTTCTTTTGCTACTTCTCTTATTGGAATAGTAATATTTATGGGATTAATTGCTTGGGATACTCAAAAGATTAAGTCTATGTATTACACGGCAGGAAACGATGAAGTAGGACAAAAGCTTTCTATTATGGCAGCCTTTACTTTATATTTAGATTTTATAAATCTTTTCCTATATTTAATGAGATTTTTAGGCAATAGAAGAGATTAATTGGTATCATTCTTGCAAAGTAGTCATGATTTTATTTCATTGCTTCGGTTTGTTCATTGTTATATCACGCTCAAATCTATTAGTACTGAATAGTTTTTAAAAAGACCTCGATGTCATATCCCCGCAAAAGCGGGGGCATTGTTGTACGGCTTGAAAAACTTATTCAATGTCATTCCCACGTGGCATTGTTGCGTGGATACCGAATCGTCATTGCAAGCGGTCGCAGAGCGAACTCGGCAATCCAGAAAAAATAATAAAAAAATTCTGTAAATCAGAATGTTTACTGGATTGCTTCGTCAGTTGCTGCACGGTTTCCTCACAATGATGAGGATTTTGACCCACGCAACAACACTTTTTCACTATTAGTTAATATTAAATCAGGTTATTTTTATGTCTCAAGAGAAAACTCAACAGGAGTTATTATTACAAGAGCAACTTTTTAAAGCCCTGAAAACTAACGATACAGAATTGAATGCCAAAATATCTAGAACCTGCGAAAACATTGCCGAATCTGTTATTGCCCTTTCTAATGACCAATCTCCTACTACTGAAAGCCTATATATTAGCTATATGGCCCTAGCCGATTTAAACACTAAGGATTTAGCTAAAGTTACAACAATAATAAAAAACTCGTTTCCAGGGGATAAAAACAAGGAATTAAGGGAAATAATCGATGCACCTCTTTTACAGCATTTAGTTATGGCAGAGGCAATTGAACGACAGGTTGGATTAGATGATAGCCGATATAACGCAGATTACAGCAAACTTGAAGGAATAAGAAATCCTAATGACCCTAAAAAAGCAATTGATGCTATGCTACGTGATAAGAGGGTGGCACAGCAAGCTGAGTTTGAGGGGAAAGGAAAAAAGGCAGCAGGAGTCTCGGCCGGTTATGTTGCTAAAGATAACGCCGGTAATACTTTTATTTTAAAACATTTTTATAAAACTCATGCTGCATGCCAAAAAATACAAGATAATAAGGCACAAAAACAGGCTATTGCTGACCGAAGAGACGGAGTACAAGAATTAATAGGCTCTACCATGTATCAATTTTTATTACATGATCGCGCACCAAAAGAAGGGCTGGTAACAGCGGATGAAAAACACCCTGATTCACTTTATGTACGTTCTAAATTTTTTGATAATGCTGTCACACTAACAGAATTTTCTGGTTTATCAGGTCAAACTAGAGTCAGAGCTAATGATCACAATTTAAAAAAATTGGAAGGATTTGAAAAAGCCATAGCTGCTTGTCATATGCTGGGGGAAGTAGATTATCATGCTGGTAATTTCATGGTGCAGGATGGTAAAACAATAACCAAAATTGATCATGGTCGCTCTTTTTTAGCATTTCATAAGAATTTTGGCAGTATGATTCAATCAACAGCTGCAATGTTTGCACATCCTGGTGTTGGCTACAGTGCTGCTATTAAAGCAGGTAATTTCTCATTCAGTATCGATAAATATAGCGAATCGTTAAATCAAATGATAAGTCAATTTGATGAGAAACAGATGGAAGCAATAGTTGATCAAAAAATTGATGAATTAAAAAAAGCTGGGTTTGATCCAAAAAATATTGCGTTATCCACTAATATTAAAAATTTTGATGATTTGCGAAAACACTATAAAGGCAGCATAAAAGAAAATCTTGTTAATATGCAAGAAGTGGCCAAAGGCGCTGAGATAGTAACAAAATTCAGTAATGTTTTACCTGAATTTCACAATGGTGGTTGGTTAGAGGCTTTCGCTAATTCACCTGTAAAAGACCCGGTACTCTATGCAATAGATAATAACATTACAATTGAAGGTAAAGATGCTAAAGAGTGGGCGTATGAAAATAATTACCAAATTAAAATTCCTATAGGCTTGAAAAAAGAAATAATCAAGGAACAGCAATGGAGCAAAGATTTGGACGGAAAATGGAAAGAAACAGAAGTTGAGGTTAAGACAGGTAAAGTAGAAGTACAAATTTCTGATCCTGCAAAATCAATGCGTATACAAGACAAATCTACAGGCGAAAAATTGGCATCACTAATTGTTGATTTTACAAAGCAGACAACAACTAAAAATGTAACCGATAAAGCAGTAGCAAAATTCTACGACAATATAATGAAAGCGCTAAAAAAAGAAAATTATCTTACCGACCAAGATATTGAGGGTATAAAGAAAAATTTTAAATATCAGGATAATATCGAAAACACGACCAACTTATTAAATGCTAAATCTTTCAAGTTAACTGCTAAAGATACTATATATTACAAGGTAGGAAATTTTTGTGAAAAGAGAGGTTTACCTAATATCGCAAATTATTTTATGAAACAAATTTCTCCTGAGAATTTAAATAAAATTCATAATACAGAAAAACTTATAGCGGAAAGTATAAAAATTGGTAATGTACTACTACAACAGAAGAAGCAAGAAGGACTCCAAACAAAAAGAGTAGAAACGGTAAAAGGAATCGCATTCTCTAAATTACAAGCTAGGAAGGAAAGACATCAACAAAGGTAAGCACTGTTGAGTGTATGCCTTAAACGTCATTGCGTCGTTGCATAGGCCTAATGTCATTTCTAGCTAAAAGCGGAAAGCCAGTACTTTTCGCTGTCATACCGTGGCTTGACCACGGTATCTAGAAAAAAAATTTAAAAAAGATTAGATCCTGCGATCAAGGCACAGGATGAGATTAATAGTTACTGGCTTTCTGCTTTTAGCTAGAAATGACATACTATAGGCCAAGTTGCGGTATGACATAATAACATACAACAACTATATACATTCTTATTCTTTTTCTGCATTTTTTCTAGCAGACGGTGAGAGCATAATGCTTAGCTCTTTTAGAGCTTTATCCTCTACATAGCTTGGGGCGTTCATTAGTAAATCTTCAGCTTGCTGGTTTAAAGGAAACGCAATTATTTCCCTTATATTTGTTGCTTCCGCAAGCAGCATAACGATTCGGTCAATACCGGGGGCTATTCCACCATGTGGTGGAGCTCCAAACTTAAATGCTCTAATCATCCCTCCAAATCTCTTATCAACTTCCTCTTCACTATAACCTGCTATGGAAAATGCTTTATACATAATTTCCGGCTTATGGTTTCTAATAGCACCGCTGGAAAGTTCAATACCGTTACAAACAATATCATATTGGTATGCGGTAAGTTCTAATAACTCTTCAGTGGTTTTAGCTTGCTCTAAAGCATCTATTCCGCCCTGCGGCATAGAAAACGGATTATGGCTAAAATCAATTTTTCCTGTTTCTTCATTTAACTCATAGAATGGAAAATCGGTAATCCAGCAGAATTTAAAACAATCTTTTTCAAGTAAATCAAGCTCTTCACCAAGTCTTATTCTAACCTTACCGGCAAGTTTAGCAGCTTTCTCTTTCTTATCGCTAGCGAAAAATACAGCATCACCGTTACTAATACTAGCTGTAGCTTTTAGACTCTCTAATTGCTGCGGGCTTAAGAATTTTACTACCGGTCCTTTTGCTTCACCGGTTTCACTAAACTGAATATAGCCAAGTCCACCTGCTCCTTCTGATATCGCAAACTCTATCATTTTATCGAAGAAACTACGAGGCAGTGCAGCTGCCTTAGGTGCAGGAATTGCACGAACTATGCTACCTTTTTTAATATTCTCTCTAAAGATTGTAAAATCGGAATCTCTAAATATCTCAGTTACATCGGCAATTATAATAGGGTTACGCAAATCAGGCTTATCAGAGCCGTATTTTAGCATAGATTCATTATATGGAATACAAATGAAAGGAGTCTCTGATACTTTCTTATCCGTAAATTTAGTGAATAAATCATACATCACAGGCTCAAGAGTACTAAATACGTCTTCCTGTGTAACAAACGACATTTCTACATCTAGCTGATAAAACTCGCCGGGTGATCTATCGGCTCTTGCATCTTCATCCCGAAAACAAGGAGCAATTTGGAAATAACGATCAAAGCCTGATACCATCAATAACTGCTTGAATTGCTGAGGTGCTTGCGGTAATGCATAGAACTTACCCGGATGCATTCTACTCGGTACTAAAAAATCCCTAGCCCCCTCAGGTGAGCTTGCTGTTAAAATCGGAGTTTGAAATTCGGTAAAACCGCTTGCCGTCATCAAATGACGAATATGAGAAATAATTTGTGAGCGGAGTATTATATTATTATGTAATTTCTCACGTCTAAGATCTAAAAAGCGATGTTTAAGCCTAGACTCTTCGGGAGCGTCTTTTTCGGTATTAATAACAAAAGGTAGAGTGTCCGCAGCTGACTCAACACTAAATTCCACAGCTAGCACTTCAACATGACCTGTCGGAAGCGTATTATTAATCGTGTCCTCTGATCTTGCTACAACTGTACCCCTTACCGTAATTACCGACTCATAACGCAAACGACTTGCATCCTCCATAAGCTGAGGGTTTTGATCGGTAAACACGATTTGAGTTATACCGTAATGATCACGTAAATCTATAAAAACTAGATTCCCGTGATCTCTTCTTCTATGTACCCAACCAGATAGCTTAACTTCTTTTTCTACATCGGATATTTGTAATTCGTTACAATTATGAGTTCTGTATTTATGCATTTTTATTTTTATTATACGATTTCCCCTATATTATATACATAAAATCGCAAATTTTCGCAAACAAAAACTAAAAATTTATCTTGCCAAAGTTTTATCTTGATATTGCAGCAGCTTTTGGCTTTGATGAGCGTTGCTGATAATTTTGTTGTTGAGGTTTTACTTGATTTAACTCACCTTTAATCCATTCATATATTGCTTTCTTAGGATTTTTAATTATCTCTGCAACATTTTCGACTAGATTTATTATTCCTTTAACTAACGATAATACATCTTTTGCTATTTCACCTATAGAATTATTACCTGCTTGTAGTTTTTCTTGGTCTTGCTTAGACAAATTACTACGTATCCTATTCATTCTTGATTTAAGCTCATCTTGTTCTAGCTCTTCTTTTGTAAAATGTGACTTAAGTTTTCTATCAACAATTTTTTGTTCTTCCGGAGTTAAATTTTTATATTGATCAACAAGCTTATTAACTTTTTCTTGTTCTTCCGGTAGTTTTGAAATATTTTCAGCAATATTTGGCATTTGTTTCTTGGTTTCTCTTATCAAGTGAAAACATATTAATTTTGCACATTATATATATATTTTAACTTTATACAAGAAAAACGTTAATAGAAATTAACCTTTGAACACAGCCTTAATTAATATCTAGAAAGTCTAAAAAATCTCGTAATTCTTGACGTGCAAGCACGTGTGAGCTATTAAATGCTCTATCATATTTTGCAGTTTTTAGATCAAGTAATGTTAGACCTTGTAAAAATAACTCCCTATATATTACACGTTCACTAAATCCTTCTGCGAGTTTAAAGTTAATTCTTTTAGCAAGTTTAGCTAATACATTTCCTACGCGTCTTTTATTTAATGCATCAAGATTACTTAAACGATTACGAAGTATTACCCAATCTATACTAATTCTATCACGACTAGCACGTTCCATTTTCTGCTCCCAAATCATTTGACTATATATTGATGGGCTAATAATTTCATCTTTGCTATCGACTTTTGCTATTACGTCTAAATCTAGAAAGCTATCATTAATCGGTGTAATAATTGTATCGGCGTAAGAATGAGCAACCCTTGATAAAGGAGTATGACTGCCTGGGGTATCAATCACTATATAATCGACATCCTGATTATTTTTGAGTATCTGCTCAAAACTCTTTGCTTGCTCTTCTACTTCGCTTTCCGATATATGAAAATGTTTCGGTACTAATACAGGTTTATCAGGATTTTGTTTATTATATAAATCTCGATTTTTTAAATAATTCGTTAACGAACTTTGACGTGAATCGGTATCTATACTTACTACCGAATAATTTTGATAAAGCAGAGCGATTATTAGATGCATAGAACAGGTAGTTTTACCTGCTCCGCCTTTCTCATTACCTATAACAAATATATAAGGTTTATTTATTGTGTTCATAATTATATTCAGAATAAACGAATAGTAAATAGACGAAGTTTAATGTCATTCTTAGCTCAGTATTGCCCATGTAGATAGTTTTTTCCGTCATTGCGAGAAAATTACGTAAGTAATTGACGAAGCAATCTCAGGTATTTGATGAGATTCCACGCAGCCTAAGGCTGCTCGCAATGACGACTCGGTATCCATGCGGGCAATGCAACGCAAGAATAGCATTTAAGTATATTCTTTGATAAATTTCTCTAGTAATCTCACGCCGTATCCTACTGCCCCCTTAGGACCGAGTGCTGAAGCTTTATTACTATTTGCAACGCCTGCTATATCTAAATGAGCCCAATCTACTCCATCTTTAATGAAACGTTTAATGAAATGTGCAGCTATGCAGCTTCCGGCAGCTCCCGGTACGTTTCCGATATTTGCCATATCGGCTATGTCGGAGTTAATCATTGCATCATACTCATCGTGCAGCGGCATTCTCCAAAGTTTTTCATTAACTTCTTCCCCTACTTTTATTAACTTATCAGCTAACTCATCATTATTGGAAAAACAACCAGCATATGTATTACCAAGTGCTACGGTTATTGCTCCTGTTAGAGTTGCAACGTCAATCACGCATTTAGGCTTAAATTTTTCTTGTGCATACCAAACAGCATCAGCAAGTACTAAACGCCCTTCTGCATCGGTATTTAAAACTTCGGCAGTTTGCCCTGACATGGTAGTTACTACATCCCCTGGACGCTGTGCATTACCGGACGGCATATTTTCGACAAGCCCTACAACACCGACTATATTTATAGGTAATTTTTGACCGGCAACCGCAATGATGGTACCCACAACTGCTGCAGAACCTCCCATATCGTATCTCATTAAGTGCATATTACTTGACGGTTTTAATGAAATACCGCCTGTATCAAAAATCACTCCTTTACCGACCAAAGCAATAGTCGAAGCATCTTTACTGCCGCCTTTATATTCCATCACCACTAACTTTGACTCGTTTTGTGAACCTTGCCCTACACCAAGTAATGCTCCCATACCAAGGTTTTTCATCTCACGTTCACCGATAACATCAACATCTACCCCTAGCGGTTCAAGTATATCAACTATTCTTTCGGCATACACTTGAGGGGTTTTAATATTTGACGGTTCATTACTTATATCTCTTGTAAAAAATACTGCTTCAGCAATTAATTTTTTGATTTCAAATAATTTTGCCGTTTCAGTGCTATTATCGGTAAAAATTTCAATTGACTCTACTGCGAACTTCTCTGCTTCTTTTAAGGTAGTTCTATATTTATCAAATCTGTAAGAAGCAAGAAACGCACCGCTAGCAACTAAAGATGCAAATGTTTGAGATGTAAACCTGCTAATTCTATTTGTAAGTTTTAGGCCGATAGTAGAAATTTTACAACCGGTTGCATGCTGTAAGATTTTGCCGCCTAACTCTTCAATTTTTGCTTCAGTTAATTTTTCTTCATTCCCAAGACCTGCTATTATCAAATATCTAACCTCGCCTGATTTAATGACGGACGGAATAACCTTGATCTGTCCATATTTACCGGTAAACTGCAGTTTATTCTGAATAGTTTTAGAAATTAATCCATGATGTTGTTGATCAAGTCCTATTAAATTACTATCAAGCTTTAACTGTTCATCAATAAAAACTACTAGACCTTGATTAGTAGATGATTCTTCATTCACAAAGTTTATGTTAAGCATACTTACTCCTTATATTATTTTTGATTTTGGATCATTCTATTTATCTTGATAAAACTTTGCAAGTATTATAATTGAAACAAAATCTCATTAAATAGCATTTGACAAATGTTAATGTTTTTTATATCTTAACTGATGAATTAGTTAAATTTAAGTAATAATATGCCAGTACATGACATCACTTCTCATTTAATTAAGCAGAAGTATAAAATGATTAAAGCATCATGTGAGTTAAACCAAGATATGGCTAAGGTTTATAGTCTCACGCCTCATCCAACACGATATACTTTCCTTAACTATTTAAAGTTATTATCTCTACCTATATCGCTAGCATTTTATGTAACAAAGCTTTGTTTTACGGCTAATCCTGCATGGACATGGATCGGGGTTAATATTTTGCATGAGAAGATGGGTCAAGCAACAGCAAAAAAAATATTACACGGCTTACCTGACGAAGTAGAATCAGATCAAAATATACCTAAAATTGTCGAGTATGTATTTAGAAAATATGAAGCAAATCCTACATTGACCCCTCTTATTGAACCTACATTTATACAAAAATTTTTAGCAAAGGCCGGTAAATATATTCCTGTTTTTTCTAAAATAGTCAAGTTTTGGAATGAAGGAGGAATTAACTATTCTGATGAAATACAAACAAAACGAGCATTAATTGACGTTATTTATAAACAAATTATTGCTAAAGCTTATGAAGTAGGTAAAAAAGGAGGCAAACTTGAAATAACGGATGTGACAGCACTTTTCCCAGAGATAAATTTTGAAGAAAAAATCAATACTGAATCAGAAAATCTTGCAATAGAGAAGGTAGAAGTAAGCAATGAAGAGTCTTTAATTTCTGAATTGCCTGTTAGACACTTTTCTAAACCAGCTTATAGAGAGGAATTTAAAAGAGATACGGAACGCAGCACCGCAGCATATATAGACATACGTGAGGATGCGAGCACCGGATCGACGTCTAAATTACCTCTAGAAGCGAAGTTTGGAAAGATGTCTATTGATCAAAAACACGAAGAAGCTACGATTACTACTAATGCACATAATGATATTAACCTATTAGTAAACTTACTCATGTTAAAAGCTTTACATGATGCAATTCGTCAAGAAGTACTGAAAACTTATGTTGAACATTGTTTAGCAGAAATTCAGATATCTAAAAATCAAGAAACACTTGAAAACTTCCCATATGAAGATTCTTTAGCAAGATTACAATTATACGGTAATTATAATTATGATAACAATAATACGTATATCTTTGAACAACCAGTATCTTATTTAGGTCAAACCTACGAGCATTTAACAGCACCGATTGCTTGTTATTAAAGCGTCATTTCTGCAAGCGGGAAATAAGAAAAAGCCTATAAAAAACCAAGTTTTTTATAGGCTTTTTTTTGTCAATAATGCGTAGTAAGGTTATTTTTCTGGATTCCCGCTTCTAGCTAGGAAGGCATTGTTGCGTGGATACCACCCCGTCATTGCGAGGAAATTACAAAGTAATTGACGAAGCCAGCTCAGGAGTTTGTTATTATTTCATGAGATTGCCATGCCAGCATAAATGCTGGCTCGCAATGACGGGTTTTTTATAAACTATCCGGTACATACGAAGATCAACTTGGAAAAGAGCAAAGAGTCTGTAAGTCGAGGAGCGGAGCGTATATTAAACGTTCAGCATCCTAGGACTTACAAAGACGACACAGCCAATTTTTCAAGTTCTATCTCAGTATATTTATACATTCTCTTCATCAAGCTTTATGGCTGCTTTACGCATTTTATCCATAAAGTAACCGGTTCCGGCAGGTACTAATCGTCCAACTATCACGTTTTCTTTTAGTCCTCGCAACTTATCGACTTTACCGGCAATAGCTGCTTCAGTTAAAACTCTAGTAGTCTCTTGGAATGATGCCGCAGAGATAAACGATCTAGTTTGCAGAGAAGCTTTAGTAATACCTTGTAATATTAATTGTGCTTCAGCAGGTTTTAAACCGTTTTTCATAGCTTTTGCATTTATCTCATCAAATTCATGTCTATCTATTTTTTCACCTGCTAATAACGTAGTTCCACCTGAATCCGTAACCTCTACTTTTTGTAACATCTGACGGATAATAACTTCTATGTGCTTATCATCAATCTTTACACCTTGTAGACGATAAACGGCTTGAACCTCCTTAACAATATAATTTGCAAGAACCTCTACGCCCATTACTTTTAAAATATCTTGAAGTACCGGATTACCGTCAATCAATAAATCACCTTTTTTAACAAAGTCACCTTCGTTAACTACAACATGCTTGCCTTTTGGTACCATATACTCAATAGACATTGTTTCATCAATCGGATGTATAATAATACGTCTTTTAGATTTATAGTCTTTACCGAATTCTACTCTACCGTCAATTTCGGCAATAACTGCATGATCTTTAGGGCGTCTTGCTTCTACAAGCTCGGCAACTCTTGGTAAACCACCGGTAATATCTTTAGTAGTGGTTGATTCTTTCGGTATACGTGCAATGATATCACCTACCGATATTTGTACTCCGTCTTCTACGCTTAAAACTGCTCCAACCGGCAAGTAATATCTAGCTTCTAAACCGTTTGATAAGGTGATAACTTCACCTTTAGCACCTAAAAGCTGTATACGCGGGCGTAATTCTGCACCGCGTGAATATTGCTTTGATTCAATAATAACTTTACTCGGTATTCCGGTAGCTTCGTCAGTTACGTCACGAATAGTAATACCCTCAACCATATCTTTGAATAAAACTTTACCTGACTTCTCCGTGATAATCGGTATAGTATAAGGATCCCACTCTGCTAGTTTTTGAGTTTTAATCACCATATCACCGTCATCAACAAGTAATCTAGCACCGTATGGAATTTTATGACGAGCCTTTTCATTACCGTTATTATCAAGCAATAATAATTCACAATTTCGGCTCATAACAATTTTGCGTTCTTCGGAATTAATAACAACGTTACGGCTTATAATTTTCACTTTTGCGTCATAGGAAGCGTCTACGGAAGAAACCTCAGCACCTTTTGTTGCCGCTCCTCCGATATGGAAAGTTCTCATTGTAAGCTGCGTACCCGGTTCACCGATAGATTGAGCAGCAATAACCCCGATTGCTTCACCCTCCGATACTAATGTACCGGTAGCAAGATCCCTACCGTAACATATGCTACATATACCGGTAGTACTTTCACAGGTTAATACGGATTTTATCATAATTCTGTCGAGTCCCGCCGACTCAATCTGCTCTAACTTTGCTTCACTAATAAGCTCGCCTTTATTGAGAATTAGATCATTAGTTACCGGATGAAATATATCAATAGCAGCAGTACGACCTAAAATCTTTTCAGCTAAAGGTACTATCACTTCTCCGCCTTCAATAACACTCTTAACTTCAATTCCTTTATCAGTTCCACAATCTTTTTCAGTAATAATACAATCTTGTGCAACATCTACTAATTTTCTTGTTAAGTAACCTGAGCTTGCCGTTTTTAAAGCCGTATCTATTTGCCCTTTACGCATTCCGTTAGCAGAATTAAAACACTCAAATTCAGTTAATCCTTCCTTAAAGTTAGAGATAATAGGAGTTTGTATAATTTGACCGTTTGATTTGGTCATTAAACCTCGCATACCGCCTAGCTGCTTAATTTGCTGGAAAGAACCTCTTGCTCCGGAAATAGCCATCATATATATAGCATTTATTCTCTGATGATTTGGATCATCATTAACCGGCGGCGTAGCAATCTCTTTCATCATGTCGTTTGCTACTCTATCGGTACATCTGGACCAAGCATCGACTACTTTATTATATTTCTCTCCGTAAGTAATTAAACCGTTTGAATATTGTTGTTCAAATTCTTGTATTTCAAGCTGAGTTTCGTTGATATGAGTACTCTTAGATTCCGGTACTACCATATCGTCCATTCCAAATGAAATACCTGAAGAACAAGCATATTTAAAACCTAGTTTCATTAGCTGATCGGCAAAAATTACCGTAGCTTTTTGACCGCAGTGACGATAAACTAAATCTATAACTAATGATATGTCTTTTTTAGTTAGTTGTTTATTAATAAACTTGAATTCTATATTAGGGTTAGAAGGCAATAACTCACCAACCATTAACCTACCGTAAGTAGTATCAATGATAACAGGGACCATTTTACCTTCGGCATTTAACTGATTTCTGCGATATTTTATCTTTGTATGAATAGTTATAAATTTATTATATAAAGCATGTTCCATCTCAGCTAAATCTGAGAACATCATCCCTGCGCCTACTTCATTATCAAATGCAAGGGTTAGATAATATAAACCAAGCACTATATCTTTATCCGGTACAATGATAGGACGACCGTTTGCGGGGCTTAAGATATTATTCGTAGACATCATAAATACCCTAGCTTCAAGCTGTGCTTCAATCGATAACGGGATATGTACTGCCATCTGATCACCATCAAAATCCGCATTGAACGCAGTACACACAAGCGGATGAAGCTGGATTGCTTTACCTTCAATTAATAGCGGTTCAAATGCTTGAATACCAAGCCTATGTAACGTCGGAGCCCTATTAAGTAAAACCGGATGCTCTCTAATTACCTCTTCAAGCACATCCCACACTTCGGATTTTTCAGCTTCCACCATTTTTTTAGCGGCTTTAATAGTTGTAGCGATGCCGTACAACTCAAGCTTAGAATAAATAAACGGCTTAAATAACTCCAGAGCCATTTTTTTAGGTAAACCGCACTGGTGAAGTTTAAGCTCAGGTCCTACCACGATAACTGAACGTCCTGAGTAATCAACTCTCTTACCTAGCAAGTTCTGACGGAAACGCCCCTGCTTACCTTTAAGCATATCACTTAATGACTTAAATGGACGCTTATTAGCATTTTTCGCTGCTCTACCGCGACGACCGTTATCAAATAACGCATCCACCGCTTCTTGTAACATTCTTTTTTCGTTTCTGACTATTATATCAGGAGCTTTTGACTCTATTAATTTCTTTAAACGATTATTTCTATTAATTACCCTTCTATAAAGTTCATTTAAGTCTGAAGTAGCAAATCTTCCGCCGTCAAGCATAACAAGCGGTCTAATTTCAGGAGGAATAACCGGTAAAACATCCATAATCATCCATTCCGGCTTGTTTTCCGACTCTAAAAAATCCTCTACTAATTTTAAACGCTTTACTAATTTTTTCTTTTTGACTTCTGAAGAAGTGGTTTGTAATTCCTCGTATAATTCTTGCTTTAACTTTGAAAAATCAAGCTCTTTAAGCATTTGTTGTATTACTTCTGCACCTATAGAGGCAGTAAATGCATCTTCACCGTACTTATCTTTTGCTTTCTGTAATTCTTCCTCTGTTAAGAGTTCGCCTTTTTGTAAAATCGATAGCCCTGGGTCAACTACTACATAATTTTCAAAATAAAGAATCTTTTCTATATCTCGCATTGTCATATCAAGAAGTGTACTAATTCTTGAAGGTAGCGACTTTAAAAACCAAATATGAGCAACAGGAGCTGCAAGTTCAATATGCCCCATTCTTTCACGTCTTACTCTAGAAACCGTAACTTCAACGCCGCATTTCTCACACGTAATTCCACGGTTTTTCATCCGCTTATATTTACCGCAGAGACATTCATAATCTTTGACCGGACCAAAAATTCTTGCACAAAATAACCCATCTTTCTCAGGTTTAAAAGTTCGATAGTTAATTGTTTCAGGTTTTGTTACTTCACCGAAAGACCAAGAACGTACCTGATCGGGACTTGCTATATTAATCCTTATCTGATCAAATTGTTGAGTATTACTTAATTGTCCGCAAAAATTTACTACGCTCATAAAAATACTTTTCCTTAAAAATTACTCGTATATACTCGGTGAATTTCAAAAATTGGCGTTGTCGTTCTACAAGTTCTGCAGTGCTCACGTATTAAGTATACGCTCCGCTCCTCACCTTGTGAACTCCTAGCTCTTTTTGAAATTGACCTTCGTCTACCAAGAGTTCTTATTGCACCCTATATGTCATTCCCGCAAAAGCGGGAATCCAGTAAAACAGATAAAAAACTTGTTTTTTATCTGTTTAAATGACCTATCTTTCTTAACTTGAAGTTACTTCAAGCTTTACGTTAAGACATAAAGATCTAAATTCTTTTATCATAACATTAAATGATTCAGGAATGCCTGATTCAAAATTATTTTCACCGCGTACTATAGAATCATAAGTTTTGATCCTACCGTTTACGTCATCCGACTTAACCGTTAACATTTCCTGTAACGTATACGCTGCACCGTAAGCTTGTAATGCCCAACATTCCATTTCCCCGAAACGCTGTCCGCCGAAATGAGACTTACCTCCAAGCGGTTGCTGCGTTACTAAGCTATAAGGTCCTATAGAACGGGAATGAATTTTATTATCGACTAAATGATGCAATTTCAGCAAATATTTCTGTCCAACGGTTACTAGACGGTCAAAATATTCACCGGTTCTACCGTCAATTAATTTCACTTGTCCTGAAGGGTCTTGACCGGCAAGCTTTAGCATATCTTTGACGTCCTGAACTTTTGCTCCGTCAAATACAGGAGTTGCAAAATGTACGCCTTTACTTACTTTCTTACAAAAAGAGATAATCTCTTCTTCCGGTCTTTCAAGTATAGAATTAATATTTTCTCCATACAGTTCAATTAAGAATTTCTTAATCTGCTCAATACCTATATGTTTATTTTTATATTCCTTTACTAAGGTAGATATTTTTTTTGCTAAATTTATTGATGCCCACCCAAGATGCGTTTCTAAAATCTGTCCTATATTCATACGGGACGGAAGACCTAGAGGATTAAGAACGATATCTACCACAGTTCCATCTTCTAAAAACGGCATATCCTCTTCAGGTACGATACGTGAAATAACACCTTTATTTCCGTGTCTTCCTGCCATCTTATCCCCGGGTTGTAATTTATGCTTAGTTGCAATAAATACTTTTACTACTTTTAAAGCTCCCTGAGGTAAATCATCACCACTTTGCAATTTCTCTACCTTAGTAGCAAATCTTTTATCAAGAGCCTCTTTTTTCTCATCATAATGAGTCTTTATCTGCTCTATTTCATTCATTACATTTGCATCTTCCACGGTAATCTGCCAAAATTGCCCTTTAGATAAGCCTTTTAGCATTTCAGTAGTAATAGTTTGTCCTACTTTTACTTGCTTAGGACCGTTAATAATCACCTGCCCTACTAAAAGCTTTTCAAGCCAACTAAACACAAAATGCTCAATAATTTCTAATTCATCGTCTCTGTCTTTTGCTAATTTTTCAATTTGTTGTTTTTCAATAGCAATAGCTCGCTGGTCTTTTTCTACACCTCTACGAGAAAATACCCTTACTTCTACTACAGTTCCGCTAACTCCGGAAGGTACATGCAGCGATGAATCTTTTACGTCAAAAGCTTTTTCCCCGAAAATAGCACGTAGTAGCTTCTCTTCAGGAGTAATAGGCGATTCACTTTTCGGTGTTACTTTTCCGACTAAAATATCACCGGCTTTTACTTCTGCACCTATATAAATTATTCCGACCTCATCAAGATGACGCAACGCTTCTTCACTTACATTCGGTATATCACGGGTAATTTCTTCAGGACCAAGGCGTGTATCTCTAGCTATTACTTCAAACTCTTCAATATGAATAGATGTAAATACATCCTCTTTTACTATACGTTCGGATATTAAAATTGAATCTTCAAAATTATAACCGTTCCAAGGTAAGAAAGCCACAAGCACGTTCCTACCTAAAGCAATTTCACCGTTATCCGTACTAGGACCGTCAGCTATAATATCGTTTTTCTTAACGTAATGACCGACCTTAACTAAAGGCTTTTGATTTATACAAGTATTATGATTGGATTTTTGGAATTTTAGTAAGTTATAAATATCAACCGAAGGAGAACCGTCAACTTTTTGTTCTAGAGTTCTAATCACGATTCTATTTGAATCTACCTGCTCAACAATACCGTCATGTAATGCAAGCACTGACGCGCCGGAATCTTTAGCTACTACCCCTTCAACTCCGGTACCTACAAAAGGTGCATCCGTTTTAATTAAAGGAACGGCTTGTCTTTGCATGTTTGAACCCATCAAAGCACGGTTAGCATCATCGTTTTCTAAGAACGGTATAAGAGAAGCCGCAACCGATACTACCTGCATAGGAGTCACATCAATGAAGTCTACCTCATACGGTTCTACCATTACAAAATTACCGCCTTCAACACGGCAATTAATAAACTCTCCTTGCAGCTTTCCGTCTTTATTAACTTTAGAATTTGCTTGTCCGATTTTGTATTTACCTTCTTCAATAGCAGAAAGATATACCACTTCATCGGTTACACATCCATCTTTAACTCTTCTATACGGACTCTCTATAAAACCGTGTTTATTTATTCTAGCATAAGTAGCCATAGAGTTAATTAACCCGATATTCTGACCTTCAGGTGTTTCAATAGGACAAATGCGACCATAATGAGTCGGATGTACGTCACGCACCTCAAAACCTGCTCGATCTCGACTAAGACCTCCGGGACCGAGTGCCGACAGCCTTCTTTTATGAGTTATTTCCGATAATGGATTTGTTTGATCCATAAATTGGGATAATTGGGAGGTATTAAAAAATTCTTTTACTACTGAAACTAAAATTTTAGAATTTACTAAATCATGAGGCATTACGGTATCAACATCACCTGCCGACATCCTTTCAATTACAGATTTTTCCATTCGGACTAAACCTATTCTAAATTGATTTTCTATCAATTCACCTACCGATCTAACCCTTCTATTACCTAAATGATCAATATCGTCTATGATACCTTTACCGTCTTTAAGCTCTACTAAAACTCTTACGATATTTTTAATATCATCAATTGTTAAAACCGTAACTTCTTCAGAAATATTCAGCTCTAACCTAGAATTCATTTTTATTCGCCCGACTTCTGAAAGATCATATCTTTCCACATCAAAGAATAAATTATAAAACAGGCTTTCAGCCGCTTCGATATTAGCAGGTTCGCCTGGTCTTAGCACTCTAAAAATATCACATAATGCTGCCTCACGATCCTGATTTTTATCAGCAAATAAGGTGTTCCTTATATATGGACCGGATTGAGGATTGATTACTAATACGTTAACATTTTTAATTTTAAGAGCATTAATTACATTTAGCATATCAGCAGTAATCATTTCACCGATTTTTGCTAATACTTCATCGCTTGTAGGATCTCTTAAATCTTCGGATAGATATTTGCCGATTAAAGTTTCATGAGCTACTAAAATATTATTAAGCCCTTCCCCAAAATATTTTTTAGCCAAACGCGGAGTAATTTTTTGTCCTGCTTTCAGTAGAATATTTCCGGTATCTGCATCTACTAAATCACTTGTTAAACGATGCGCAGTAATATGCTGAGGTATAAATTTAACCGCCCAACCTTTATTTTTAACAAGCTTATAAGTTACTGAATTATAATAAAATTTTATAATTTCTTCAGTACTCATACCTATAGCTCTAAGCAAAGTAGTAATATAAAGCTTTCTTTTTCTATCAATCCTGAAATAAATAACATCCTTAGCGTCGAATTCTAAATCAAGCCAAGACCCTCTATATGGAATAACACGAGCAGAATATAAAAGCTTGCCGGAAGAGTGGACTTTTCCTTCATCATGATAAAAGAATACACCAGGTGAGCGATGCATTTGTGAGACAACTACTCTTTCCGTACCGTTGATAATAAAAGTACCGTTTTTAGTCATTAATGGGATATCACCCATATATACTTCTTGCTCTTTAATCCCTTTAATTTCTCTAGTACCGGTATCCTCATCTATATCCCAAATACTTAATCTTAAAGTCACTTTAAGAGGAGCAGCATAACTTAAACTTCTTTGACTGCACTCTTCTACATCATATTTTGGAGTATCGAATTCATATTTTACAAATTCTAAATTAGCAATATTGGAGGAATCTGAAATAGGAAAAATTGAGTTTAATATAGATTGTAAACCTTTGTTTTTTCTTTCAGAATCTTTAATATTTAACTGTAGAAAGTTTTTCTCATATGAATTTTTTTGAATTTCAATCAAATTCGGTATATCTGCTACTAAATTTATGTGACCGAAATTTTTTCTTATTCTTCTATTATGTGACAAGGGTTGTGCTTCTATATTATCCCTTAATGAAACCATATAATCTCCTGACTGATAAAATTACTGCCCGTATTGCAGTGATTAGGTCCTATGCACTTTTAATAGAATGATTATAATTATGGCTCTTTTTAGCTGTAAATCATAAGATTTTTTTGAAATAGTAATAAACTCTCCTCTCAAAAATCTTATTAATTTTTGCTTAAAAATATCTCCTAATTATAATCATGAATCAAAAGTGTTCAGAACCTAGGTTCTGTATATAAAATTTAAATTATTTATATTTTAAACAATAAAGTTTTTATTGAAATAGATACCTATTTCAATAAAATGCTTATAATTTGCAGTAAAATAAAATTTACTGTTTTAAAATTTTTTACATAGAACTTAAATTAAAGAAACCTAGTAAGTTTCTTATTTAGATCTTGTAGGCTCTACGAACATTTCCAAAAAGATTTGATTTTGGTTATTTGTTTGTTGCAACAAATTATAATAATATTATTTTTTTAAAAAAAGGTAGCTATTTCTTCAAAAATCTCATTAATTTTCACTAAAAATCAATTATAAATGTTCACAGAACCTAGAAATTTTCAATAATTTAAATTTCTAGACGAATGGTAGTACGTTAACAAAATTATTTTAATCAATAAGATGTTTAATGTAATAGCTTTATCCTATTTCAAAACAATAACTTAAATTAGCTTTAAAATAATTTTTAAACAAAAAAGCCTTATTCAAATTTAATTACTAAAATAAGGCTTTTTTGATTTTAAGAAGTTAATTTAAAGCTATAAAATATTGCTGCAAAACATTAGGTCCTGTAAAAAATTAATCTATACTTAGTTGTTTTTGATTGAAAATTATAAGATTTTTCTTGGAATAAAAACAAATTATTTTAATTCAACTTTTGCTCCGGCAGCTTCTAACTTACCTTTGATTTCGTCTGCTTCTGCTTTTTTCATATTGCTTTTAATCGGCTTTGGAGCTTCATCAACTAATTTCTTAGCTTCAATTAAACCAAGACCTGTGATATCTTTCACAACTTTAATTACTTCAACTTTCTTGTCACCGGCAGCTGTTAAAACTACTTCAAACTCAGTTTTTTCAGCTACTGTTTCAGCCGCAGGAGCTGCAGCACCGGCAGCTGCTACAGCTACAGGAGCTGCTGCAGATACACCCCATTTTTCTTCTAGCATTTTCACAAGCTCAGCTGCTTGCATTAATGTTAATGATGATAATTGTTCTTCAATTTTAGCTAAATCTGCCATAATTTTTTCCTTTTTACTTTTTTTATATTGAGAGATTACTGCATCAGGTATTTTAAGTTAATTAAATTCTTTTTTGCTTCAAATTTATAAGACTTTTTTAAAATAAGAATAATATTCTATAACAAACCTTATTAATTTTCACTATAAAAGCTCTTTAATTATCAATTAAAATACCTGATGCAGTAACCTTTAAGTTAATTTTTACTAGCATGTGCTTGTATTACTCTCGCCATACTCGAAGACGGGGCTTGTAAAACACCTACAACCTTAGTAGCCGGTGCTTGTAATAACCCAACAATTTTACCCCTAAGCTCATTAAGTGCAGGTAGCTTAGAAAGTTCTTTTATTGAATGTTCATCTAATACGTGATTATCGACTATTCCACCGATAATCTTAAGATTATCATTAGCCTTAGCAAAATTAACTACTAATTTTGCCATCTCAACCGGTTCTTTAGAATAAACAATAGCAGTAGGACCCGCAAATAAATTAGCAATACTATCAAGCCCTGTTTGATTTGCAGCTATTTTTGCTAAAGTATTTTTAACTACTTTAAAACCTGCTTCTTTAGATTTAAGTGATTCTCTAAGCGAACTCACTTGACTAACGGTTAACCCGTGATAATGAGTAATAATTATAGAGGGCGATTCTTTATAAATATTTACAATATCCTCTACTGCTACCGGTTTTTCTGATCTTAACACCTTTTAATTCTCCTTTTATAATACAGTTTAATATATTTAAACTGATACAAATGCTTAAAATAACAAAATTTTTTTATTATTACTATACTACCGTTAAACGGCTATAAAAATTATGCTATACTAGTTAAATCTATTTGTACCGATGCTCCCATAGTAGAAGATAAATACATTGCTTTTAAATAACTTCCTTTTAATTCGGCAGGTTTTGCTTTAATTACTGCCCCAATAAATGCATTTAAATTTTTTAATAAATCTTGGTCTGAAAAAGATAATTTTCCAAGCCCTGCATGAATTATACCTGCTTTCTCTGCTCTATATTCTACCTGACCGCTTTTAGCATTTTTAATAGCATTTTTAATATCTAAAGTTACGGTACCAAGTTTAGGGTTAGGCATTAAACCTTTTGGTCCTAAAATTCTTGCAACTGAACCTATAGCTGCCATCATATCGGGAGTAGCTATACATACATCGAAATTAATTTTCCCTGCTTTAATTTCATCAATAATATTTGTTGAACCTACTAAATCTGCTCCGACACTTTTAGCTTCTTCTTCTCTTTCTTCTTTACAAATAACGGCAACTCTTACGTTTTTGCCTGTACCGGCAGGTAAATTAACTACACCACGTACCATTTGATCGGAATGCCTAGGATCAATTCCAAGCTTCATAACTATTTCTAAGGTTGGATCAAATTTAACATATGATGCTGATTTTAATCGTTCAACTGCATTTGTTAAATTATATAAAGTATCTGATTTTACTTTTTCTCTAGCTTCTCTTATTTTTTTACCGCCGCTAATTTTTACAGCAACATCTTTCTTATTTGACATAATAATTAATTCCCTACTACTTCAAGTCCCATAGATGCAGCACTACCACAAATAATTTTTGTTGCTGCTTCAATATTTTTTGTATTTAAATCAGGCATTTTTAACTTTGCAATTTCACAACAATCATCCATAGTAACTTTACCTACTACGGCTTCTTTTTTAGTAGCACTAGAACCTTTAGTAATTTTAGCATACTTCTTTAAAAAGTAAGAAGCAGGAGGAGTTTTTATTTTAAAAGAAAAACTACTATCTTCATAAACGGTAATTACGGTTGGTAGAGGTATTCCTTTTTCCATACCTTGCGTAGCATCATTAAAATCTTTACAAAATGCTGCAATATTAACTTTTCTTTGTCCTAGGGCCGGTCCTATAGGAGGTGCAGGAGTGGCTCCGGTAGCCGGGATTATCAAGTTAATATAACCTTTTATTGCTTTCTGAGACATTTATAAATATCCTTATTTTTCTCTTAAATTAATATTACTTTGTAACAATTGCATGGATCTTGTTTCCCATCATTGCGAGGAAAAGCTGTAAGTTTTGACAAAACAAGGAAGAAAAAAAATTCTGTAAATCAGAAGTTTTTTATTATTTCTTCTAGATTGCCACGCAGCCTACGTCTGCTTGCAATGACGACGCATTATCCCGCAACAATGACATCCTGAACATTCGTACAATACAGCTTAAGTTAATTTATAAACCGTATTTAGTCCAACCTTTAATCATTTTTCTTTACTTGATTAAAATTTAGTTCTATTGGAGTTGCTTTACCAAATATTGCAACTGAAACTTTTAACCTATTTTTTTCTTGATCTATTTCTTCTACTGTACCCATAAAAGTTTCAAAAGGACCGTCTGTAACAGTCACTATTTCACCAACTTCATACAATTTAGAATTCTTTGCTTCTTTAGCTTCTGCTTCCAAATTATTAAAAATATTTTGTATTTCACTTTCTGTAAGAGCTTTTGGCGTGGTTTTGCTTCCTAAAAAGCCGGTTACTCCAGATATATTTTTTACTAAATGCCAAGATTTATCAGTCATATTCATCTTTATCAAGATATAACTCGGCATTAGTTTTTTTTCTACCTTGACATTTTTACCGCGTTTAACTTCAGAAACTCCAAAAACAGGTATTAATATATCTTCAAAAAAATCCGTCATTTTCTGTTTAGCGATTTTTCTAAGCATATCTTCTTTAATGCGTTTCTCTGCTCCTGATGCCGTATGTACTACATACCACTGCTTCACATTTTTTTCAGAAGAAGGCGATATATTATCTATACTCTGTTCTGTCACAATTTATTCCTTATACTATTTGCCGATATTAAGCAAAAGCTGCATTATGTTATGTATACTATAATCAAGTACCAAACAAATTAGGCTAAAAATAAAAACTGCTACTACCACTACTAATGTTGAAGCAACAAGCTCTTTTCTAGTTGGCCAAACTACCTTATAAGTTTCTTGTTTAACTTGTTCAAAAAACTTATAAATTTTATATTCTTTAAACATATTTTTGTTAGGTAATTTATTAGACTTCTTACAAAATTCTACTTCTAGAGGCAATTGAGACGATGATCCAGCACTGGAATTCTCATATACTAGTATGTACGCTGCGATTCAAGGTGAAGTACCTCTTTCAAATTTCTCTCTATAAGCAAATT
This sequence comes from Rickettsia massiliae MTU5, assembly GCF_000016625.1. NCBI lineage: Bacteria > Pseudomonadati > Pseudomonadota > Alphaproteobacteria > Rickettsiales > Rickettsiaceae > Rickettsia > Rickettsia massiliae. Next base: position 179,313 of record NC_009900.1, on the reverse strand, counting down.
TTGCAAAAATTCTATATTTTATAGCAAAAAAGCTCTAAGCCTATAATGGCAGGAGCGACAGGCATCGAACCCGCAACCTCCGGTTTTGGAGACCGGCGCTCTACCAATTGAGCTACACTCCTATCATATTTTTAATAAAAAATCAATAAAAATTTATTAAAAATATTTGTTATTATTAAAAAATTACTATAATAAACAGTACTTCTAATTTATAAGCTGCCACGGCAAAACAACATTTATTTCTGTAAGACGTGACATCTCTACCCCTAAATTATTTTTTAGCTTTAATAATATCAGCTACTTGACTCGGCACTTGATCATAATGAGAGAATATCATACTAAACTGAGCTCTACCTTGAGATAAAGACCTAAGCGTATTAACATAACCAAACATTTCCGCTAAAGGAACATTCGCAGTAACTACTTGAGCATTTCCTCTTGGATCCATGCTTTGAATTTGCCCTCTACGACTATTTAAATCGCCTATAATATCACCCATATATTCATCAGGAGTGATAACTTCAACTTGCATAATCGGCTCAAGTAATTTAGGATTACCTTTCGGCATCCCTTCTCTAAATGCTGCCTTTGCAGCAATTTCAAACGCAAGTACACTAGAATCTACATCATGAAACGCACCGTCAACTAAAGTTGCTTTAAAATCAATCATAGGATAACCGGCAATAACACCGGTTTCTCTAATATTATTTAATCCTTTTTCAACACCTGGTATATATTCTTTAGGCACGGCACCGCCGATGATTTTACTTTCAAAGACAAAAATTTTATCTTCATCTTTTAGATCTTTTACATCTTTTAGAGGCTCAAAAATAATTTTTACACGAGCAAATTGTCCTGCACCGCCGGATTGTTTCTTATGGGTATAATCAATTTCACAAGCTTTTGTTATAGTTTCACGATATGCTACTTGAGGAGCTCCAATATTTGCTTCGACCTTAAACTCTCTTCTCATACGATCAATGATAATTTCTAAATGGAGTTCTCCCATTCCTTTTATCACTGTTTGTCCTGTTTCATGATCAGTGGACACTCTAAATGATGGATCTTCAGCTGCTAAACGAGAAAGTGCGAGACCCATTTTTTCTTGATCGGCTGTTGATTTAGGTTCTACCGCCAGCTCAATTACCGGCTCTGGAAATTCCATTCTTTCTAAGATTACTGGCTGATCAATATCGGATAACGTATCACCTGTGGTAGTATCTTTAAGACCTGCTAAAGCTACTATATCACCTGCTGATGCTTCTTTTACGTCTTCACGATTATTAGAATGCATTAATAGCATTCTACCGATTTTTTCTCTTTTATTCTTTACGGTATTAATAACAGTTGTTCCTGAAGTAATTTTACCTGAATATATTCTAATAAAAGTTAATGAACCGACAAACGGGTCATTCATAATTTTAAATGCTAAAGCTGCAAAAGGCTCAGTTACCGAAATAGGGAAATCTTTTTCTTCACCGGTACTTACTTCCATACCTTTTACTATACCTATATCAGTAGGCGAAGGTAGGAAATCTACTACGGCATCAAGTAAAGGCTGTACCCCTTTATTTTTAAAAGCACTACCGCATAAAACCGGATAAAATGCTGCTGAAATAGTACCTTTTCTGATTAATCTTTTAATCTCTTCTGCTGTTACTTCTTCACCTGATAAATATTTTTCCATCACATGATCATCTAACTCAACAACCATATCAAGTAATTTAGCACGATATTCTTCAGCTTTATCTTTCATATCAGCAGGTATATCTTCTTCAAAATACTCAGCTCCAAGTGATTCATCTTTCCAAATCACTACTTTCATTTTAACAAGATCAATTATACCTTTAAAATTTTCTTCAATCCCTACAGGCAACTGAATAACAAGCGGTTTTGCTCCTAAACGATCTTTGAGCATTTCAACGCATCTATAAAAATCTGCTCCCATTCTGTCCATTTTATTGACAAAACACATTCTAGGAACATTATATTTATCTGCTTGTCTCCAAACCGTTTCTGACTGCGGTTCAACACCTGCTACACCGTCAAATACTGCAACCGCACCGTCAAGAACACGAAGCGAACGCTCTACTTCGATAGTAAAGTCAACGTGTCCAGGAGTATCGATAATATTAATTATTTTATCTTGCCATCTACAAGTAGTAGCAGCTGAGGTAATGGTTATACCGCGTTCTTGTTCTTGTTCCATCCAATCCATGGTAGCACCGCCCTCATGAACTTCACCTATTTTATGCGATTTACCGGTATAATATAAAATACGTTCGGTAGTTGTGGTTTTACCGGCATCAATGTGAGCACATATACCGATATTACGAATATGCTCAAGTTTATTTATTTTACTCATTATTACCCTACCTTATTTCATTTTTTTAGGGCTAAAATGAGAGAAAGCTTTATTAGCTTCGGCCATTTTATGAGTATCTTCTTTCTTCTTAATGGCAACGCCTCTATTATTAGAAGCTTCAAACAGCTCTTCAGCAAGTTTATCAATCATCATTTTTTCAGAACGTTTTGACGCAGCATTAATAATCCAACGGCTAGCAAGGGCATATCCTCTTCTTTCATCAACATGCGTCGGAACTTGATAATTAGCTCCTCCAACCCTAACCGAAGTTACTTCTAAATGCGGCTTCACGTTATGCATAGCATTATTAAAGGTTTGATACGGATCAACTCTATACTTCTTTTCAATTTTATTAAAGGCTGAATAAACAATTTTCTCTGCAAGGGCTTTCTTCCCTTCTTTCATAATATTATTGATAAATCTTGACAGTACAATACTGTTATATTTCATATCAGGTAAAATTACTCGCTTTTCCGCGGCATGACGACGTGACATTTTATTTTTTCTCTCTAACTAATAATTTATTTTTTTGTAACTGCAACTTGTTTACGAGGCGCACCGTAACGTGACCGACCTTGCTTACGTCCTTTAACTCCGGCAATATCATAAGCACCGAGTACGATATGATATTTCACCCCCGGCAGATCAGGAACCTGCCCGCCTCTTACTAACACCCTATCATGTTCCTTTACACTATGCTTTTCACCAGGAATATATGCATTTACGGTTCTTTTATTACTTAAACGCACCGTTGCAATCTTACGAAGTGCAGAGTTAGGCTTTTTAGGGGTAACGGTTTTTACAACTATGCAAACACCACTTTTAAAAGGATTAGATTCTAAGGCAGGAGATTTGGTCTTACGAGTTTTTGACTTTCTCCCAAAACGTACTAATTGATTATATGTCGGCATTAAAAAAATACTCCAAAAAAACTTATATATACGATAATTAAAGGGTGGAAAATACTTCCACCCTTTATTTTCAATCATTTCTAAATACAAATTATTAAGAACTTGTAAATTACACTAAATTTAAATTATAATTACTTTTTCCATAAAAGCAAGTATGTTTTAATTAACAATCATTTTTTTCTCAATTATTTTTGCTATAAAGCTGATTAACATCACTAAAATATAGTAACAGCACGCAGCAATAAGCATTGGAAAAAAATAATTATATGTTTCAATTGATACAATTTGTGCTCTACGCATTAAATCCATTTCTCCAAGCATAGAAATAATGGCTGATTCTTTAATCAAATTTACAAGCTCATTTACTAATGACGGAAAAATATTTTTAACTGCTTGCGGCAGAATTATATCTTTCGTTATTAAAAACTTTGGAATAGCAAGAGCTTCAGCCGCTTCAAACTGCCCTTTATCAACTGTATTAATCCCTGCCCTGATTACTTCGGAAACATATGCTCCCGAATTAAGAGAAAAAGAAATAGCTCCCGCCATAAACACACTAAATTTAACGCCTATGATATAAGGTGAAGCAAAATAAATAATACTTAATTGAATTAATAAAGGCGTTCCTCTGAAAATAGAAGTATAGAAATTTGCAAAAAGCCTTAAAGCACGATTTTTATTTACCTTACAAATAGCGAGCAGCATCCCTATTACTAAACCGAATATAACGGCAATAACACTATATTTTAAAGTTACCAAAGTTCCCTCTACAATAAAAAAGATTTTTGGATAGAATTTTATTAAATACTCAAACATATTTTATATATATTTTTTTCTTGTCATTCCGCGATTAAATCGCGGGATGACACTAAAGGTTTCTAGATTCCTGCTTTCGCAGGAATGACATCAGAACATTAATCAGTACACTCTCTTCGCCGGCGGGACTGCTGTTACTTCATCGGTTAAAGTAGTTAAAGTCACAGGTTTATAATCAAGAACTACTTTACCTGCTTCATCGATAGAACTAAGAGTATGCTTCATCCAATCCCCATCATTACGATCAGGATAATCTTCACGTGCATGAGCTCCTCTGCTTTCTTTTCTTGCAGCTGCCGAATATACCGTTACTAAAGCTTGATCAAGTAGATTATCTAGCTCTAAGGCTTCCACTAAATCGCTATTCCAAATTAAAGATTTATCGTTAATTTTTATATCTTTATAGCCGCTTCTTATTTCACTAATCATTCCTACTCCTTCATCTAGTACCTCTTGAGTTCTAAATACCGCAGCATGGCTTTGCATAGTTCTTTGCATTTTAAGCCTTAACTCTGCAACTAAAATATTACCGTTAGCGTGACGGACTTTATCAAATCTATTTATAATTTTTTCAAGGCTTTCTTCGTTTATAGACTTGTGGGGACTCGCAGGCTTAATAAGCTCGGCTGCTTTTAATGCAGAACTTCTACCAAATACTACTAAATCAAGCAAAGAATTTGATCCTAATCGGTTAGCACCGTGTACCGATACGCAAGCCGCTTCACCGATTGCCATAAGCCCTTTTACTACGCTATTATGATTTTTACCGTCTTTGATTATGACTTGACCGTGATAATTCGTCGGTATCCCGCCCATATTATAATGTACCGTAGGAAGTACCGGTATCGGCTCTTGAGTCACGTCAACACCGGCAAAAATTTTAGCCGTCTCAGAGATACCGGGCAAACGACTATGTAAAATCTCAGGCGATAAATGATTTAAATGTAAAAATACATGATCTTTATGCTCGCCGACTCCTCGCCCCTCTCTGATTTCTATAGTCATTGCTCTTGAAACTACATCTCTTGAAGCTAAATCCTTTGCAGCAGGAGCATAACGCTCCATAAAACGCTCACCGTTTGCATTAACGAGATATCCCCCTTCGCCTCTTGCCCCCTCGGTAATAAGACAGCCCGCCGAATATATACCTGTCGGATGGAACTGTACAAATTCCATATCTTGCATTGGAAGACCGGCTCTAATCGCCATGCCACCCCCATCACCCGTACAAGTATGAGCAGACGTTGCCGAAAAATAAGCACGCCCGTATCCGCCCGTTGCAAGCACTACATTATGAGCTCTAAAACAATGCAGACTACCGTCATCTAAATTCCACGCAACTACGCCTCTACATTCACCATCTTCCATCAATAAATCAATAGCAAAATACTCAACGAAAAACTGTACTTTATGTTTTAGTGACTGTTGATATAAAGTATGAAGTATGGCATGCCCCGTACGATCTGCCGCAGCGCATGTACGCTGAGCTGCTTTTCCTTTGCCGTACTCTGTTGTCATTCCTCCAAAAGGACGCTGATAAATTTTTCCCTCTTCAGTTCTTGAGAAAGGTACGCCGTAATGCTCTAGCTCTAAAATCGCATCGGGAGCGTTTTTGCACATATACTCAATGGCATCCTGATCGCCTAACCAATCAGAACCTTTTACCGTATCATACATATGCCAACGCCAATCATCTTCGCCCATATTCCCAAGAGCCGCACTAATTCCGCCCTGAGCAGCCACAGTATGACTACGGGTTGGGAACAGCTTAGTTATACAAGCGGTATTTAGCCCTTCTTTAGCCATACCGAATGCAGAACGCAGACCTGCTCCACCTGCACCTACAACTACTACGTCAAATTGATGATGAATGATATTATACGCTTTGGTCATTAAATTAATTTTTTACTATTTTGATACGTGAATTGTCTACCTCTGTCACACCCTATGGCTTGACCATGGGGTCCAGTCATTCAATACACAATAATGCTATAAATTGTTTTCTGGATACCGCGGTCAAGCCGCGGTATGACAATTTTTATCCTTTATAAAATATCGCTACTACAAAAGCTACAATAGTCACAATGCAAAATAATTGCACTATTATAATCAATGTATTACGTAATTTGTAACAACTTATATAATCCTCAATTACTACACGCATACCAAGCATCGCATGATACAACGAAATAACCACCGTAATTAACAAAGCTACTACATTAAAAGGCTTTTTAAGCTCCCACATAATAATATTTATATCATTATTTTTGTTGGTTAACGTAAAATATATTAGCCACACAGAACATAAAGCTAATATAATCCCCGTTACTCTTTGCAATAACCAATGATGAGAACCGCTTTTAGCAGAACCGCTATTTTTTGCTTTTACAATTGCTGCTTTAAAATCATATACCATTAATTTTCTCTATTATTTGTTTTAGCTTTTCGTCATTGCGAGGAAAATTACAAAGTAATTTGTACGTCCGCAATCTCAGGTATTTGTTATTATTTCTGAGATTGCCACGTCGATGCTACGCATCTCCCTCGCAATGACGTTTTTAATTACTACACCCATAACAATACCGTTAATAATACAGATCCTACCACTACACACCAACCGGTGATATTAACCAATTTTATAGAAAAACCGTAACCGATATCCCAAAATAAATGCCGAATGCCATTACATAAATGATAAAACCAAGCATAGCTAACAGCTACTAAGCATATTTTTATAATACAGCATTCAGCAAGCTGTAAATAATTATTGTCATATTTACTAAGAATCAACCACCACACCAAGATTGACACCACAAAAAACAAAGCTACGCCGGTCATACGATGCAAAATTGATAATGTAGAACTTATTTGCGGTTTATATATAGTTAAATGCGGCGAAGTTGGACGCTTATTATAAATTTCTTGTTTGGTTTTAGTCATATATTTCTAATAAATAAAAAAGGGTTATGTCATTCCCGCGGAAGCGGGAATCCAGTAATTAAAAAATACACATATACTGAAAAGCTCTCTTTTTGCTGGATTCCCGCTTCCGCGGGAATGACATACTACACGTTTCAATCGGTCAACGACATCTATCTCTGCAACCAATGTCTTTCTACGGGCGATAAATCATCTGTCACTGCTCTCCTATCATCGAAAACAAAACATTCACCTTGCCATAAATTGTTCTTGTTTTGTGTATCTTCTAGATATTGCAGTATTCCACCCTTTAAATGATATACCTCATCATAACCTATGCTTTTAAGTAAGCTGGTGGATTTTTCACACCTGATACCACCTGTACAAACCATAGCAATTTTCTTACCTTTGAGCAATTCTTGATTCTGCTGAACCCAAGCAGGAAATTGTTTAAATGTTTTGGTATTAGGATTAATTGCTGATTTAAATGTACCGACCTCTACTTCATAATCATTTCGAGTATCTATTACTATAACATCTTGTTTTGTGATAAATTCATCCCAATCTTTCGGCTCTATATATTCGCCTTTAAACAAATCAACATTTAAATCATCAACGTTCATTGCTACGATCTCTTTCTTAAGTCTGACTTTCAATTTCTGAAAAGGATGAACATCACTATAATTTATTTTAACGTTAACATCTTTGGGACCGGTCAGCTTTATCAATTCTTCAAGTACAAGATTTACATTTTCATATGAACCTGAAAAAGAACCGTTAAAGCCTTCATTAGCTAATAAAATAGTACCTCTAACATATTTTCTTTTACCGATAAGCAAAAGTTTCGGTATCAAATTCGCCGGTTCTTCTATATTAACAAAACTATATGCACTTAAAATTGCTATTTTTTCATTCATAAATTATTTAGGTATTATTTTTACATTCTATGTCTTACATAACCTGCAATGGTACAAACATATTACTACTACCCCTTTCAATCAGGAGCAAAATATTTTGCTTATCTGATTTTTTAGCATTTTCATATAATTCTTCTAGCTTACTTATATCGTCTATGCTTTCCTGATTAATATTGGTTATCAGATCGCCAATTTTGAAGCTACTTTCTTCTTCATCAATATTGGTTATAACTATTCCCATTTTATCTTGAGGAATAGTATATTTTTGTCTTAGTTCTTCAGTCAAATTACCAAAAGTAATATTATTTTTAGTAATAGATAAATTGTTTTCTTCTTTATTTGTTATGTCTGTCTTATTGGTCTCTTCTGTAGAATCTTTGGTAACCTCTTCATTATCCGAAGTAATTTTAATAGGTAATTCAAGCTCCTTTTTATCGCGCAGTATTTTTACTTTTACTGCCTGATCAATAGGAGCATCTGCAATAATTACACGTAATTTTTTAGTATTTTTAACCGGTATATCTGCAAACTCTATTATTATATCACCTGTTTTAATTCCCGCTTTATCACCTGGACCGTCTTCTTGTACTTTAGCTACTAACACCCCCCTAGTATCTTTAAGCCCTAGCCCTTCAGACATTTCCTCGGTTAAATCTTGTATTGTTACGCCAAGGCGTCCTCTACTTACTTTTCCATCTTTCTTAAGACGTTCGATTATAGGCTTTGCAGTATTTGACGGTATTGCAAAACCGATACCTATATTAGTACCGAGCGGTGAAAAAATTGCCGTATTTACGCCGATTACTTTCTGATCCAAATTAAACATAGGGCCACCGGAGTTACCGTTATTAATTGCAGCATCCGTTTGAATAAAATTATCGACTATATTGTCCGTATCTATATCAATATCCCGCCCTTTAGAAGAAATAATACCGCTTGTCACCGTACCGCCTAGATTACCAAACGGATTACCGATCGCAATAACCCAATCTCCTACTCTTGCATCATTTGAATCTCCAAACTCAACAAAAGGTAGAGGTTCCTCGCTATCTATTTTTAAGAGAGCTAAATCGGTTTTAGTATCGTTACCTATTAATTTAGCCGATAATTCGGTATTATCTGCAAGTTTTATATTAATTTTATCAACATTTGCAATTACATGATAGTTTGTCACTATTAAGCCGTTAGGTTCAATAATAAATCCTGAACCAAGCGGAACACTTTTCGGAGTTTGATTGATCTCTTCCAAATTCAGCGGTATATTAAGCTTTTCTAAAAAATCATTAACTTTTTCTTGCAGAGGATCCTTCTCGGCATTTTCCGATTTACTATTAACATATTCTATTGTTGAAATATTAACGACTGCAGGAATTAACGGTTCAACTATATCGGCAAAGCTATAACGGGCGGCTTCACTTACTTTTAAAGGAACAGAATTTATTTCCGTAAATTCATTCTCTTCTTGATCTGCTACTTTTAAAGACTTACTATTTTCTTGTGCTAGAACAACGTTACTTGATGTTAAAACTATTATAACAAGAACTATTTTCAGATTAACCATATACTCCAAGTAAATAAAAAGTAGATAGACTAGTACACTACTTAGTTAGATTTAGATATTTTAAAACTTCAGCATCCGGTGAAATTACAAAATTAGTATTCTCTTGCTTTAAAGAATTTTTATATACTAAAAGTGATCTATAAAATTTATAAAATTCCGGGTCGACTGAATAAGCAGAATTATATATTGTTGCCGCTTTCTCATCGCCGTCACCTTTAATAATTTGTGCATCTCGATAAGCTTTAGCAAGTATTATTTTACTTTCTTTATCTGCTTTTGAACGAATACGCACGCTTTCTTCTTGTCCTTCCGCTCTAATTTGGGTTGCTTCTTTTTCACGTGCCGTTTGCATACGACGATAAATAGCCGCACTATTTTCTTTTGGTAAGTCTGCTCTTAAAATTCTAACATCTACAACATCAATACCGAAGCTTTTAGCTTCACCGTCCACTTGATTTAAGATATTTAACATTACGTTACTACGTTCCTGACTTAAAAGGCTACTTAGCGAGATTTTACCTATCACCTTACGCATTGACGATTCAAGATTACGAGTCAGCCTAATTTTCACACCTTGATAATCATGTACCGTTTTATAAAACATTACGGGATTATTAATTTGGAATTTGGCGTAGGCATCAACAATAACTCGTTTACCGTCAGCAGCCGTTAATTCTTTTGCCTCAACCTCAACATCTAAAAGACGCTTATCAAAAAATTCAACATTTTGAATAAACGGGATTTTAATATTCAGTCCTGGATTTTCTATAGTTCTAACTGCCTCACCAAACTGGAATACTACTGCAGATTGGCGTTGGTCAACTGAAAATAAGGAGCTAGAAATCAGCATCAGCCAAAAAACAATTGTAAAAATTATATAATAAATCTTGTGTTGCATTTAATATTCCTTGTTGTTTAGATGTCATTCGTGTATAGCGTGAAAAACACGCTCGATGTCATTCCCGCGAAAGCGGGAATGACATCGCATCCCTATGGTTTAATAGCCATGTGCGGCAGTAGTGCATTATTAATAATCGTTTTATTTGAACCGCCTAATATCTCTTCGACTACTTCTAAATATAATCTATCTCTAGTTACTTGCCTACCTGTAGCATATTGTTTATAAATAGCATTAAATCTTTGGCTATCACCTTCTGCTTTCGATATAACTTCTTCTCTATAACCTTCTGCTTCTTGTATAATCTTTGCAGCCGCTCCTCTAGCTTCCGGCAAAATCTTATTATTATAGGCTTGAGCTTGATTTATTTCTTTTTCTTTATCTGCTTTTGAAGTTTGCACGTCTCTATAAGCGTCTATTACTTCGGCAGGCGGCTCGGCTTTTAATAATTGTACTTTCTCAATCATAACGCCGGCATTATAACTATCCAATATCTTCTGTGCTAATTTCTCTATTTTATAAGTAATCTCCTGCTTTTGATCGGATAATACCCAAGAAATAGGAGTATTACCTATGACTTCCCTAACGGCACTCTCGACTGTTGCTTTTACTGTTTCTTCAGGTCTTTGTACGTTAAAAATAAAATCTTCAAGATTATTAATATGCCACATTACGTCACAATTTAAAGCAACGATATTTTCATCACCGGTGAGCATTATACTTTCACCGGCAATATTTTTAGTATTATCGCCACCGCTACGCAGAAAGCTATTTGTACGATAACCAATCTCAATCCGGCGTGATTGTTTAACTTTCTCAACTATTATCTTTTCAAAAGGCGCCGGTAAATGATAATTAAGCCCGGGGGAGCCCTTACGCACAAGACGCCCAAATCTTATTACCGCTGCTTCTTCGCCTTCTTTTATTTCATAAATACCCGAAGCGAGCCATAAAGCAACCACTGCGACAACAGCTAAAATTATTGTTTTAGCATTGAAATTAAACGGGCATTGAAATTGATCAAAATTAAATTGATTTTTACGCGGTCTTGTGAATATGTTATCTTCTTTATCAGAATCAAAATCTCTCCATGGGGATTTTTTTAAAATTGAGATATATTTTTTATTAAGCATTTGCTTTGTTGTTTTATATTATTTTCAAGATGAGATAATTATATATATTATAGTATATAACGTCAAGTTACGAGCTTCAACAGCTTTAAAAAGGAAATTTAATTATGGCGAATTTACACCAACGACAAATTATAGATAAAATTCAGCATATTACCTTTAAAGACGGTACTTTTTTAAATGAAGTTATATCGGATATTATAATTAAAGGTAATAATATCGGTTTCTCAATAGATATATCAGGTAAAAACAAGTTAGAAGCCGAAGAAATTAGACTTAAGGCAATTAATAAACTTAACGAGATTTCGGAAGTAAATAAAATAACAATTGTTTTTACCGAAAGTAAACCGATGGAGAACAAAGTTCAAAAACCAAAATATTTTGTAGAAAATGTAAAAAAAATTATCTTAGTAGCGTCAGGTAAAGGCGGAGTCGGAAAATCTACCATATCGGCTCTTATTGCTCAGCAGTTAAGTCTAGAAAATTACCGAGTCGGGATAGTAGATGCGGATATTTATGGTCCGTCAATTCCGCATATATTCGGCATTAACGAAGTACCGAAAACGAAAGATGGGCGAATAATACCGGTACTTGCTCAAAGCATCGAAATTATGTCTATAGGCTTCTTCGTTAAAGACCACTCGGCAATTATTTGGCGTGGTCCTATGGCGAGTAAGACTATTTATCATTTATTATCGGTAACAAAATGGGATAATTTAGATTATTTAATTATCGATATGCCGCCGGGGACAGGTGATATTCATTTAAGTATACTAGAAAATTATCATTTAGACGGCGTAATAATCGTAACTACACCACAAAAAATATCAGAAATAGACGTAATACGTTCTATAGATTTATATCAAAAACTAAATTTACCTATTTTGGGAATAATTGAGAATATGAGCTATATGCTTAAAAATAATAGCGGCGGACATTTATCGCAAAAATATAATATACCACTAATCGCTCAAATTCCGATCACACCGCAAATAGCCGAGGCTTGCGATAAATCACTACCTCTAACAAACTTATTAACATTACCTTTAGAGAAGTATTTACAATGAAAATACACATATTGGCAGATGATAGAACAGGCAACACCCATCAGGCTATTGCACTTGCTGAAAAATTAACGGAAGAATATACAACAATTAAGCTTGAATATAATTGCTTAGCTAAGCTACCGAACTTTTTACTAAAATATTATCCTATTCATATAAAAAGTGAGCTATTGCAGTATCTTTTGGATAAGTCCCCGCCTGATATGATAATTACCGCTGGAAGACGAACGGCAGTACTAGCATTTTATTTAAAAAAGAAATTTAAAGATATCAAGTTAATACAAATAATGCAGCCTAATCTTCCTTACAATGCATTTGATGCTGTTATTCTGTCTTATCATGACCAACGTCATTGCGAAGCTACAAAGTGGCTGAAGCAATCTCAGGGCTTTTTTACTAGACTGCTTCGTCAATACTTCGTATTTCCTCGCAATGACGACTTTAAAAACATCATCCCCATCAACGGAGCTATCAACAACGTAACCGAAAAGTTCGCCGCGGCGAACTTGGAACTCCAAAAACATTATCCTAATCTTAAACAGTTTATTGCAGTGATAATCGGTGGGAATAATAAAAAATTTAATTTCCATGAAGATGAAGCAGTTTTATTTGCTTCATTATTAAATAAAATATATACTAATCAAAAAATACCTTTTTTCATTAGTTTTAGTAGACGTACACCACACACTGTAAAATCAATTATTAAAAATAATACGCTATCTTCCACAATTATTTATGACCCGAACGAAGACGCAGGCTATAATCCTTATATAGCTATGCTCTCCAAGGCAAAATATATAATCTCTACGGCAGACTCAATCTCAATGTGCAGTGAAGCAGCTTCAAGCGGCAAGCCTCTTTATATATTCTGCCCACCAAACTTTAATTCTTCAAAGCATAAGATTTTTATAAAGCAGTTAGTAGAACAGAAGATAGCAAGAATTTTTGATAAGTCAGCTATTGCTCTAGAAGAATATAGCTACAAACCCTTAAATGAAGCAGAAAGAGTAGCTGAAATTATTAAATCTTTAATCAAAAGCTGGTAATTATATGGATAAAGATATACAATCATATATATTCATTAATAAGCTAAAATCTTTACCGTTTGTCAACGAAATATGGCTTTTTGGCTCTCGTGCTAGAGGGGATAACGATGAGCGTTCCGATATTGATATTGCAATTATCTGCCCTAATATTACAAATCAAGAATGGCTAGAAGTTATGTCTATTATAGAGAATGCCGACACGCTTTTAAAAATAGATTGTGTAAGGTTTGAAAGTACTAAAATACGCTCTGAGCTTTATAAAAATATATTAAAAGAGAAAAAAATTATATATGTCAAAAATAAACCTTAAACTTGAAAAATTTCGTAAAGCTTTTATGACGCTTGAAGATATTTATTTAAAACCGACAACAGCAGATAGGGCTTATATTGATGCCACTATACAAAGATTTGAATTTACTTTTGAACTCGCTTGGAAGTTTTTAAAAGAATATTTTTCTCAAAAAGGCACAGTTCTTCACTATCCTAAAGAAGTGATAAAGGAAGTTTTTGTTGCCGGTATTATAAATGATGAGAGTTTATGGATTTATATGCTTACTGATCGTAATATGACACCTCATACTTACAATAAAAAGCTTGCCGATGAAATATATGACCGAATAAGAAATTACGTTCCTGAACTTAAGAAATTACTAAATATCATTGATTTAAAGATTTAATAATACCTTGCAGAGTTTGGACTTCAGGGGAAGAGAGACTATTTATACGTGTAAATATATTAGTGATATTTTGTTGCATAGCAGGTTTTTTGTCGGGAGCCTTGAAGAATCCGGCTTTATCGAGTTTGCCGAATAAATTTACTAAAAAATGCTCTATTTCTTCTTTAGTAGCTAATTTTTGAATGTTATGTACATCCTCTCTGGGCGTAGAATTACGAAACAACTCATAGCATATAATAATAACCGCTTGAGCAATGTTTAATGAGCTAAATTTGGTTGTATTAATAGTGATAATCTTATTAGCAAATGCGATTTCTTCGTTGCTAAGCCCATTATTTTCCCGCCCGAACATTATCCCGACTTTTTCAGAATTTGGATAATCTAAAGGTAAATTTTGTGAAAATACATAATCTTTATTCATAGCCCTTTTAATGCAAGTAGTAGCATATAAATATTCGAGGTCTTTAATGCTATCCTCTAGGCTATCAAAAATTTTTGCATGATCTATAATATTAACCGCTCCGACTGCATTACTACGTGCTTGCTCATTAGGCCAACCGTCTCTTGGAGCTACGATTCTAAGCTCATTTAAGCCAAAATTCTTCATTGCTCTTGCAGTAGCACCGATATTCGCACCCATTTGCGGGGCAATTAATATTATTATTGGATTCATTTTAATAATTTTTTGTAACTAAGCAGGTATAGGCAATCGCTACGGCATCAGCTTCATCGGAATTGGTAATTAAGAAAGTGCCAGGCAGCAAAAGCTTTATCATATGCAAAATTTGGTCTTTCTCTGCATGCCCATATCCTGTTACGGTTTTTTTTACCGTATTTGGCTTAAACTCTCGCATGTCCAAATTATATCTACCGATCAGCGACATTATCGCCCCTCTAGCATATCCAAGCTTTAAAGAAGTCACGCTATTAGTATTAACAAATGTTTCTTCAATCGCTGCCATATTTGGTTGATATTCTAATATTACTTTTTCTAATGTACTATTAATAAAAGCAAGTCTATGATGAATTGCATCCTTACTATTTGTTTTAATAATACCACTAGCTAAATATTTCAACTGTGCGGTCTCCTTTGCCACTACTGCCCATCCAAGACTCCCAAGTGCCGGATCAATCCCAAGTATTATCATGATTATTTAATGTTATTTTTATTGGCATTATTATATGGCTTTTGTGTCATTCCCGCTTTCGCGGGAATGACATCAAAAACCATCCAACAAAGCCTGTCAAGCCACAGGGTAACAGCGTTATATCTTCATATACTGATAAAATGCTTGATTATTCTCCCACAGCTCACGCACCTTAACGAATAAAAATAAATGAACAGGAAATCCAAAAAACCTCTCCATTTGCATTCGGGATTTTGCTCCTATTTCTTTGATTTTAGAGCCGTTTTTACCGAGTATTATAGTTTTATAGCTCTCTCTTGAAACTACTATAACTTGATTAATCTTTACGGATTTGTCTTTAAGCTCTTCCCATTTTTCGGTTTGTACGGTTAATTTATAAGGGAGTTCTTTCTGCAAATTTAAAAATAACTGCTCTCGTGTAATTTCTGCTGCAATAAAACGCATAGGTAAATCCGTTATGTCGTCTTCTGCATAAAGCCAAGGAGAAATTTTGGCCTTACTTGTTATATATTCAAGTAATCCATCAATATTTTTGCCTGATAAAGCAGATATAGGAAAAAGCAAGCTATCAGGATGATTTTCTGTTAAAAAAGCTTTAATGTCATTTAGATATTTTGATTCGATGTCTATTTTGTTCAATAAAAATATCGGAACAATATTAAGTGAGCGAAGCTTATCTAAAATATTATGCGTTATATCATCAAACGACTTTAGACTATCAATAATTAACAGAACTAAATCCGCACTATGCAAACTAGACCACGCACATCTTACCATTGCTTTCTCTAAGCTCCCTTTCGGCTCAAATATACCAGGCGTATCGTATAAAATTACCTGCGTATCTTTTAAGGTAATAATACCGGTAATAATTGACCTAGTAGTTTGAACTTTTGGGGTAACGATTGAAAGCTTCTCACCGATTATTCTGTTTAATAAAGTTGATTTTCCGCTATTAGGTCGCCCGATTATACAAACCGATACCGTTTTCTGATTAGACATCTTCTCAAACTTCACTTCTAGAGGTAATTTAGACGTCGATCCAGTACTCGCATCCTCGCGTACTAGTGTGTACGCTGCGGCGGCAAGTGCTTCCGTGTCTCCTTTAAATTCCTCTCTATAAGCTGGTTTGGCAAGATGTCTATTAGTCATTTTTAAGTCTATGCAATAAGCTTCGTGCTGCGTTTTTCTCTGCTTCTTTTATTGCGTGACCAGTGCCTGTTTGTTCATAATCTTTTACTTTTACAAGAACCGTAAAAGTCGATGAATGGGAGGCTCCTTCTCTTTTTATCAGACGATATATAGGTAGGTGATGATCACTAGCTTGAGCCCATTCTTGTAAAGCAGTTTTTGGGTCATAATCCGTTAAATTCTGAACTTTTATAAATTCTGCCCATAACTTCTCGATAATATCATAGGTTGTTTCAATATTGCTATCAAGATATATAGCTGCAATTAAAGCTTCCGTGGCATTTTCTATATTATTAAGATTATCACGCCCACCTGCTACTTCTTCGCCATGAGTCATAATTATATAATTTTTTAAAGTAAGTTTAGCTCCAACCATGCATATTGTTTCTTTGCAAACCAAATATGATCTAATTTTAGCTAAATGCCCCTCATTATAATTTGCAAAATTTCTAAATAAAATTTCTGTGATTACTAAATTTAATACGGCATCACCTAGAAATTCTAATCGTTCATAATCTTTATCATCCTTGTACTCGTGATGTTGCCTTAAAGACGGGTGACTCAACGCCTCTATTAAAAGCTCTTTATTTTTGAAACTATAGCTAAGTAGCTTTTCTAACGTCTCAAATGATTCCATTACACATCCGTGTTATAAAGATTTCTGAAAATTCGATTTAACCTAACAGATTCAATCCATGGCTTTAACTTTAGTACTAGATTAATAACTCCTATATCATTATCCCACCAAGTTATTTTTGTTGAGAACCAAATAAATTGTGCTTTAGCAATAAAATTTTCAAACGGTACAAATCCAAGATTTACTCTACTATCATTTGACTGATCTCTATTATCCCCTAAAAAGAAATATTTCCCTTCAGGTACATAAAAAACATCCGTATTACCGTATCTATCATTATATATAACACCATAAATAGGAGCAAGCTTATAAGAAAAATATGTTCTACCGTTTGGCAGTGTTTCTTTAAACTTTAAATATTTTATTCCCTCTTCGCTTATATAAGTTCCAACTTCTGTGCGTTCTATTTTTTTGTCGTTAATATATATTACGTCATCAATCAATTGAATTTTATCGCCGGGTAGCCCTATTAAACGCTTTATATATCTAACACTCATATCGTGAGGCGGACGAAAAACTACAATATCGCCACGCTCCGGTTCACGAGCAAATATTCGCCCTTTAAAAAGAGGAATAAAATCAAAAAAAGATAAAGAATAATTACTATAACCATAACTATATTTCGTAGAAAATATATAGTCATTCTCAAGTATGGTTGCTTTCATAGACCCGGTCGGAACGGTAAACGGCTCCATAATAAGTATTCTAATAAGTAAAGCGATACATATTACAAAAACAAAAGACCCCCACTCTTGCTTAGCTGTTTTATTAGTGTTTGATTTTGTATTATCTGTTTGCATAATTTCTTAATTATTTATAAATTGGAATCGTCATTGCGAGGAAATTACAAAGTAATTGACGAAGCAATCTCAGGAGTTTGTTATTATTGCATGAGATTGCCACGCTCCTTGCTCCTTTCAGTCGCTCGCAATGACGGCTTAGTATCCACACGCGGGCAATATCTCCTCGCAATGACGATAAAGTCAAACCACGCTATAACTCTTTATCCTCGCCTCAATCTCACTTCTAAAATGGCGTATCAGCCCTTGAATCGGCCAAGCTGCCGCATCACCTAAAGCACAGATAGTATGCCCCTCTATTTCTTTCGTAACGTTAAGGAGTTCGTCTATCTCAGATTTTTTGGCATTACCTTTAACTAGCCGCATCATAACTCGCCACATCCAGCCCGTACCCTCACGGCAAGGAGTACATTGCCCGCAAGATTCATGCATGTAAAATTTACTAAGCCTTGCTATTGCATAAATAATATCGGTAGATTTATCCATAACTATAATACCGCCTGTACCAAGTCCGGAACCTGCGGTTCTTAAACTATCAAAATCCATCTCCACTTCACATAATAACTTAGGAAGTAAAGGCACGGAAGAACCGCCCGGGATTATGGCTTTAAGATTATCCCATCCACCACGAACACCGCCCGCATATTTCTCAATCAATTCTTTTAACGAAATTCCCATTGCTTCTTCAACATTACAAGGCTTGTTAACATGCCCTGATATGCAGAAAATCTTAGTTCCCGTATTGTTAGGTTTACCTATACCGGCAAACCAGCTAGCTCCTCGTCTTAAAATGGTTGGCACTACTGCGATAGACTCAACATTATTTATAGTAGTCGGGCAGCCATATAACCCAAAGCCGGCAGGAAAAGGCGGCTTTAAACGAGGCATACCTTTTTTGCCCTCTAAGCTTTCAAGCAATGCCGTTTCTTCGCCACAAATATAAGCACCCGCCCCACGATGTAAATAAATATTACAATCAAAGCCCGAATCGCAAGCATTCTTTCCTATTAACCCTTCTTTATAGGCTTCATCTAAGGCACGCTGAATATTAGAGGCTTCATTATAAAACTCACCTCTAATATAGATATAACAATTATTCGCTCCTATAGCAAAGCTTGCAAGCAAGCAACCTTCTATTAATTTGTGCGGCTCAAACCTTAATATATCACGATCCTTACAAGTGCCAGGCTCAGACTCGTCGGCATTTACTACTAAATAGCAAGGCTTCTCTGAATTTTTAGGCATAAATGACCATTTCATACCGGTAGAAAATCCGGCACCTCCTCGCCCTCTAAGCCCTGATTTCTTAACCTCTTCAACGATGAAATCTCTACCTTTATCAAGCAAAGCTTTGGTATTCTCCCAATCACCTCGCTTCTTGCTAGATTTCAAATCATGGCTTTGCTGCCCATGCAGGTTAGTAAAAATTTTGTCTTCTTCTTTTAGCATAAACTATTCTCGTTATGGCTTAAAAACGTCATTGCGAGGAAAAATTGAAAATTTTGACGAAGCAATCTCGTGCCAAAATCCTGAGATTGTCACGCAGCCTACGGCCACTCGCAATGACGATTCTTTACCTTTCTATTACTTTTTTATTAAACTTCCTATTAACAAACATTGTAAGTATCGGAGCAGAGATAAAAATTGAGGAATAAGTACCGGCTATTATCCCAAAAAATACAAGTACGCTAAAACTACGGATTGCCTCACCGCCAAAAAGAATAAGGGCTAAATTGGCAAGTAGCGTGGTAATGACAGTTAAAATAGTTCTTGATAAAGTCTCATTAATACTTAAATTTATAATTTCCGTGATATTTTTTTTATGATATTTACGTAAATTTTCTCTAATCCTATCATATATTACTACCGAATCATTAACGGAATAACCTATAATAGTTAACACTGCAGCAATAGTACTTAAGTTAAAATCAAGCTTTGTCATACTCATAAACCCAAGAGCGAGTATTACGTCATGCACTAAGGCGATAAGTATACCAAGACCGAAATACCACTCAAAACGCACCCAAATATAAACCATAATCGCTAAGAAAGAGAATAGCATTGCCATAGCCCCCGCTTCTATTAGCTGCCTACCGACTTGCGGACCGACAAAATCTACCTTACGATATTCAAACTTATACGGAAAATTACTTTGCAAAGATGCTTTAATTAACTCAATATTTTTCATGAGATTTTCTTCGCTACTACTACCGAATCTAATCGATAAATCACGCTCACTACCGAAATTCTGTAAGACCACCTCACCTATTCCAAGCTTGCCTAGAACCCCACGCATTTTTGGCAAATCAGGAGCTTGATCAAGCCTTACTTCAATAACTATACCGCCGGCAAAATCAATACCGAAATTAAATTTATATATACCGATCCAAATAAAGCTAATGAGTGATAAAATAATTGAGAAAGTGTAGCTAACTTTTTTAAAATTCATAAAATCAAAATCGATTTTATTAGGTAAAAGTCTTAAAGGATAAATTTGCATTATTATATATTTTGTTGAATAAGGATTATATTTGTATTATATAGTAAATTCAAAAAGGTTAAATGATTTTTTATGTCAGAAGTAGTAGTAAAAGAACAATTAGAGCAATATATAAGCAAAATAGAAAGATTAGAACAAGAAAAAGCTGATTTATCTCAAGAAGTAAAAGATATCTTCCAAGATGCTTCTTCACATGGATTTGATGTTAAAGCTATGAAATCTATATTGAAACTAAAGAAATTGGATAAAGATAAACTTGCCGAGCAGGACGCTATGCTTGAGCTTTATAGAGATACTTTAGGGATTTGAGGCATACGTCATTGCGAGGAAATTACGAAGTAATTGACGAAGCAATCTCAGGAGTTTGTTATTATTTCATGAGATTGCCACGCAGCCTACGGCTTGCTCGCAATGACGTATTTAGTATTCACGTAGCACAACGCACTCTTTCGCAGGAATGACATAAGAGATACAAATATATTTAAGCTTTTGCTGCCTTAGTTTTAGCAATAGGGATATGTCTCTCTTTAATTCTAGCCGACTTACCACTTCTATTTCTTAAATAATAAAGTTTAGCACGACGCACTACTCCGTATTTTACTACATCAATAGAGTGTACTATCGGCGAGTAAGTCATAAAGCGTCTTTCGACTCCTTCACCGTGGCTAATTTTACGTACTAAGAAAGATGAAGTGATACCGCGATTTCTTTTTGCGATAACTACACCTTCATAAGCTTGAAATCTTTCCGTTAATTTTTCCTTACCGTCTTTCTCAATCGATCTATCAATAATTTTAACAGTCACCTTAACTGTATCGCCGGCTTCAAACTCAGGAATTTTTGTATTTGCAGTACGCTTTGAAATATTTTCCTGTTCAAAGTGGTCAATAATATTCATTTTTTTAACTCCTTAACTCTATAAATCTATAAATCTTTAAGTAACTCCGGACGGCGTAATTTAGTAATCATATGTGATTGCTCTTTTTTCCATTCATTAATTAGCCTGTGGTTACCGGATAACAAAACACTCGGTACAGCTCGATCACGCCAAATTTCAGGTCTTGTATATAGTCCGCATTCAAGCCCGCCCTTAAATTCCCCGTCTTCTTCAAAAGACTCGGAAGATAAGGTATTTTGATTCATTAAAACACCTGGCAATAGTCTAATTAAGCAATCGAGAATGGTGAGGGTAGGTATTTCTCCGCCGGATAAAATGTAGTCGCCTACACTAATTTCTTTAACATTATACTCTTCAATTACACGTTCGTCAATCCCTTCGTAACGTCCACATAAGAATATGAGGTTTTTATTTTTCAACATCTCTTTAGCAAAGCTTTGGGTAAAGACTATACCGCGAGGTGAAGGATAGTACATTTCAGCATTAGGATTTAAAGCAAGAGCGTGATCTATGCTACTACCTAGAACATCAGGACGCATTATAAGCCCGTTACCACCGCCATAAGCCTCATCATCAATATTTTTATGCTTAGTTAAACCGAAATCTCGAATATTAATAACGTCATATGACCAAATATTTTTATTTAGTGCTTGTCCTGCTAAAGAATGTCCTAGAGTCCCAGGAAACATTTCAGGAAAAACGGTTAAGATTGTGGCATGAAGTATAGACATACGTTTAAAATAGTAGACAGTACCAATTAACGCAATAAAATTATAATTTAATTATTTACCCCACCCACCTGTCCTATAATCTTCTTTTCTTTGTTTTTTAGCAGCAGCTGTTGTAGTACCACTCCTAAATGCTTCAGCTTTTTGTTGACGCGTTTTATGAGCTTGATCACTTTGAAATTTTTGAAATTCTGCTTTCTTAGCAGCTTCTATATAACGAATTGTTATTTTCTCTAAGCGTCTCATAGCATCTTTATCTAAACTAATACCTGCTTCTTTTGCTTGCTGCTCTATTTTTAATGCTGTCTTATAACCTGCTGCTGCGTTTTTAGCTATAACTTGCCTCTGCATAAACCCACTCTAGAATTTTTCTTCATTGCATCATTATATGGATTTATCTTATTATTTTTAATATCCTTATTTAAGTTAAAAATATATCTATAGTTGCATATATTTTATTTCAAAAAAAGTTAATAAAGAAAAATAGAGGTATAAGTAATTAAAAATTAACCAATTTGTGTTATAAAAACTTCATCACTTCCTCAGTGATGATTAGCTCTTCGTTTGTCGGCATAGCGAAAACTTTAACCTTACTGCTTTCAGCACTTATTAGATGCTCATTTTTTTGGTTTTTTGCATCATCTATTTTAATGCCTAGCCATAAAAGTTTTTCAGTAATCATTTCTCGTATTACAGCGGAATTTTGTCCAACACCAGCAGTAAAAATTAGACAATCAACTCCCTCAAGTGCAGCAGTGAGCTTACCTATTTCAAGTACAATGCAATACACAAATAAATCTATAGCAAATTTAGCATCAGGTGAGTTACTGGCAAGCAAAGTACGCATATCGGAGCTTTCACCGGACATACCGAGTAATCCTGATTTCTCTTATATAGTAACTCGGTTACCTCTTTCGTAGTCATTTGCTCATGATCGATAAGATATAACACTACTCCAAGATCAAGGTTACCTGTCCTTGTACCCATCATAACAACGTCAAGTACGCTAAAACCCATGGAACTTGTTAGACTAAGACTGTTTTTAATAGCACATAGACTACTACCGCTTCCTAAATGAGCTATAATAGTCTTTGTAGGTAAATCTTCCTTTGTCATTTCTTTAAAATGGCTGCTAACATATTTATATGATAACCCATGAAAACCGTACCGAATTATCCCTTTATCATAATATTTTTTCGGTAAACCGAAAGCTTTTGTAATAGGAGGATTGGTAAAATGAAGCGACGTATCAAAACAAGCTATATGTGAGATTTCTTTATATTTTTGAAGAAATAAATCCAGTACCTGCAAATTATAAGGTTGATGCAAGAGGCTTAGAGGTATTAATGCTCTTAAATCTTCACTCACTTTTTCATTAACAATAACCGATTTATTAAAATTTTTCCCGCCATAGACAATACGGTGACCGGTTGCAATTCACTTGAGATTTTCTTGTTTTTTCCACCAATCTTCAAAAAGATCAATCATCATTTCAATAGCATCATCTTTAATGTCGGTAGCAGATGCCTGTTTTCTATTTATATGAAATAATATTTTATCCTTAACTTTTTTATTCTGAATTTCAAAAATAGAAATTTTTAAACTAGATGAGCCGGCATTAGCTATTAAAATAACATTTTTCATTATTTACCTGCTTGGATATGTAGCTTCGCCTTAGTGTGATTATAAATAAATGAAGCAAGTACATAGGAAATAACACGCATATCCATAGGATCGGCTCTACTTGTTAAAATAATAGGCACACGGGCTCCAAGAACGGATACCCGCCATAACCGCTTGACCCAAATATTTTAGCTGCTTTGCAAGCATATTGCCTGATTCAAGATCAGGTACTACTAATATATCGGCATTTCATGAAACTGAAGAGCTAATGCCTTTTGCTTCTGCAGCAAATAAAGAGATAGCATTATCAAACGCAAGCGGTCCGTCAACTATAGCATTCGTAATTTGCCCTCTATCTGCCATTTTCGATAAAGCAGCAGTATCAAGGGTTGTAGGGATTGCAGAAGTTACCGTCTCAACTGCCGATAATACCGCAACTCTAACCTGCTTGTCTTCTTTGATCATATGCATTAAATCAATAGCATTCTGCACTATATCACGCTTATCTTCTAGAGTAGGACGAATAAGTAATAGCAGCATCGGTAATAATGAACGGTTTTGGAAAGGTAGCAACTGCCATTAAGAAAGCATGGCTTATACGACGTTCGGTACGTAGTCCATTCTCCTTATGAACTACCGCAGACATAAGCTCATCAGTATGAAGCGACCCTTTCATAATAGCTGCAACTTCTCTTTTCTTCGCAAGCTCTACGGCTTTTTTTACTGCTTCGTGGCTATACTCAACATTAATTACTTGATAATCCTCAAGATCGACATTATTAACTTTTGCTACTGATTCAATTTTATGTTGCGGACCAATCAAGACCGGTTTTATTACATTAAATTGTGCTGCTCTAACTGCACCGAGTAATGATTCTGTATCGATCGGATGAATTACTGCAGTTTTAACATGCTTAAAGCCATCGGCTCTAAGTAATAGATCGATGAAATGCTTTGCTGCTTCATCAAAGTCAGGATCGTTGATTTCTTTTGGAGGAGTATAAGTAGTGCCTAATTTCTTAGCTAGAATGGCATCTCAAAAAGTCTCGTTTATTATATATTGCTTCTTCATAAACCCCTTAATAAATTAATCACTAACTTAATTAGATAGTATATAAGTTAATTAATAAAGGGAAAACTAATTATTGTTTTTAGCGGGCATTGCTTAAGTGCTATTAACGCAACAGTGTATATTCGAATTCCGTGTAGGCATTATTGCGTAGTTCGGAAAATACCCTTAATGTCATTCCCGCGGAAACGAGAATCCAGTAAAGCATAAAAAAAACTTGTTTTTTATATGCTTATTTTATCATATGTAACTTCTGTATCAATATTGAAGTTATTTTTCTGGATTCCTGCTTTCGCAGGAATGACATAAGAGCTATATATTAATCATTTAAATAATTTCCAATTTCGTTCTTGCGGTGGAGAATCTTCTCTTCCTTCAGAAAAAAATCATTAGTAGGATTTGAGCTTAGTTCTGTAAATATTTCGTCCCAACTTTTTTTGCGGTTTTAAACTTTTATCTGATGATAAATACTTGAGTTCTTCAGAACCATTTTTAGTTTGATCGTTCATAAATATTTTTGTTTTTACATATTCTATATACTATAATTGTTTAAAAAACAACTATTAGTTATTCTACTTCATATTTCTTAAATGATCTTCTAATTTTCTTAGCTTTCTACCCTCGTTTACTATAGGCTTTACATAGGTTTGCATTTTGGCATTTTCTCTATATTTATTAATCTGATCGATCTGAGCATTGATTTCATCGGTAATGACTTGCTTTCTATCCTCTATTTTATTTAATACTTCAGTACTATATTCATAATTTTTAACATTAGCATTAAAGTTATTAAGCTCTTCCATAATCTTTTGGTCTATTTCAGCTCCCTCGGCGGTATCTTTAACTTTTTGTGCTATTAATGCCGGCATTTCTTCGATCTTGATATCATCTCTTTTGAAATGATCTTTAAGCTCTTTATAAGTTTGCTCTAAATTTTCCTGGGCTTTCTCGTGCATAATATCATAATGCTCTTGGCGACGAATATATCGATCTCCATCTATAAATTCTGCATGTTTTCTATGAGCGTTATCTATCATATCTCGCATCTGAGAATCAGTAGCTTTCTCACGCATAAATCTGTCGCCCATCATTACCGGTTCACCTTCCTCAAATAACCTACCATGCACCTCATGAATAAGCTTTCTATGAGCTAATTCTTGATAATATTCCACATCACTATGTCTACCTGCTTGTTCTAGTCTTGCTAGATATTCCGGTGATAAGATATCTGCTTGAGCAGCTAGCGCTTCCTTATTAATATGCATTTGGAGCTCTTCGTGTTCTCGTGCTTTTTCATCATCTTTTAATTTTTCGCTATAAGTTCTAAGCCTTGGATCGTTATATTCAAAATCATGCCATTCGGCACTGGTTAGATTACCCTCATAAGCATCACGTAAATCTTTACCGACTATTGCAGTTAAAGCTCCTCTTTTTATTCCTGTATAACCTGCATATATTTTTTCGCCTATACCTTACACGCTTTTCTTCTTTTAATTTACGTTTTGTATCAATACGATGCTCTATCTCTTGCCAACTTCTAAGCACTCCTATATTCTTACCGAACAGACCAACACCTCGCCCTGACATTTCTTGGTGAGCATTTTTATAAGCATCTTGATAATCTCTAGTAAAGTTTGCATCGCTAGCGAGTTCACGTAAGTTAGCATCTTTTAATGACTTATCAAGCTCAGCTTTTTGTTCTTTACTTAAAGCGGCGTAATCTTTCACTCCATATTTATTTGCAGCAATTTTATCTCGAAGCTGAGTAAACTTCATTTGCGATAGTTCTTTTGCTTTTAATTCATTCCCCTTAGGTAAATTCTTTAATAATCCTGCAATACCGTTTTCATAATCCGTAATAGCATTCATTTTTACATCTTTAGAATCTATACCGTATTTTCTCTTAACCTCATTTTGTACGGTTTTATTTGCTGAAGAACCGAGAGCTTGCTTTTCAAGCCTTCTCATCATCATATTTTCAAATTTCTCGGCAAAGAACATACGAGCTTGCTCTTTCCCTGCACTTACACGGCTAGTTACAGGTGCACTTACCGTCTTAGCCACATAATTTAGCGGTCTATTCATTTGTTTCGCTGCAGATTCATAAGATTGCTGATTAACTTTTTGTATGTCTGTTAAATTACCTGAAGTACCGGCAATAAATTGTGCCGTCGATATAGCAGTATCGTTAAATTTACTTAGCAAATAAATAGACACAAAAATTAGTAATATCCCGTCAAGTTGGACAAATTGCCCATTTATAAAATTACTAATTCTTTTTGCATCTTTAACTAAATCTAAAAACGGTAATTCAATATAGCGTTCATCTATACACTCATACGCAGCACAATGCTTACATTTATCAGGGTCATTTTTACAAGAATCATCTACTATTATATGATCTTCAGGAACTAATATATTTGCTTTGTGGAAATTATTTATACCGCCTTTCATCGGTACTGGGAACCACCAATAAAATATTGAATGACCCAGGCTTGGATCTATATCCTCAAGGAAACTACCGAATATTTCATTTATCGGACCTAAATTAGGAAAATCATGTTTACATACCGCAAAACCAAGCGTTGAATATATTTCGGTTCTGATGATCATTGAAATAAAAGCGATACCAGCAAATAAAATTATAGGCTGTAATGCATATGATATTAATTGTCTTAACCAATTCTCAAATAACGAACGAGTTATATTAAACAACATGAAACAAATAAATATCGGTCCCATAATTATAATCATACCGATAGTTATAAGAGCGGTTAGATAGATAATAGTGGCTTTAAATATAAGAAAGAAAATAAAATATAAGGCTATTAAATATAGAATGATATATATAAAACCAAGCCAATCAACAAATAGTAAAGAAAATAATTTAGATAAAGTTTGAGGAGAAATAAGTAACCCAAGCAAACTTTGAGAACCGGGGCCGGTAGCCGAAGCTTCATTAATTATTTGCAGTATTTGCTGAACCCCATCAATAAAAAATACGAATAAATAATCATGAAAAAATGTCCAAGCTTTATCCGTACTTAATAATATTGAGACTATACTAACTTTTAATATTCTAACTATAAGTTCGACATGAGTAAGGTTTATATTACCTATTAAAAAGGAAAAGCCCGTAAACATTATATATAGAGTTAAAATAGCCGAGACACTCATCCTATAACCTGACGTATCAATTATTTGTTGATAAGTTTTCTTTATAATCCCATCCTTACCAAATAATACTCCTTTTATTAAATCCGTTAAAAATTGTAGCGGATCGGGTCTAGTATCAGTAACTCCGGACTTTATTACTAATCTATATTGCCCGCTATTATCATCATAAAATTTATCTATAATCTTAAAATAAAGAGGAGATTGAGCATATTTTGACTTATCTTCACCTTTATATTGATAATTTATACCGCCGGCTTTCAAGAATTGTCCTGTACTACTAACACTATAAAATTCATAGCCTACACTCGAAGTAAGCTCTCCTAAATGCTGAGTTATACCTTGCGGTTTACGCTGTGAGTCCGGTGAAATATTGGGATCGGTATTTTTAGCGGCAATAAGAAAATAAAGCCCAACACCGTCTGTCATTATACATGGAGCATTACTAATCATTGCATCATTTTGATTTGCGGGATTAGGAGTACACATATCAAGTCTAGCATTATCCCAAAAAGTACACGGTTGTAGCTTAACGCAAAAAGCAGCCAAAGTAGTTGTGTTATTTTTTTGACCATACCATGGACACCATGCAGATAACTGACCTGAAGTATTTTTATCGCCAAGTATATAACTCCACGGTTTTACCATAACGGTTAAAGGATAGCCGTTTACTTTATAAGCACTATCACGCCATGGTGCTACCTGATCACCTTCCTGTCTTGAAGTAATTTCTTCTGGATCATATCTAGAAGAGACATTGAATTTGATAAAACCGAAATCATCAGGGTCAATACAAGTATCGCCGGTACAACCGGAAAGCAGCAATAGCGATATTAATAATGTAATAAAAATATTTTTGTTCATTTATTATGTGTTATTTCCATATGTCTCAATTTCAACGTCATTGCGAGCGACCATAATAGGGAGCGTGGCAATCTCATGAAGCAGTACTAAATTCCTGAGATTGCTTCGTCAATTGCTATGCAATTTCCTCGCAATGACGGTGAAAATATTTACAATTATTCTTTCTTCTCTCCTTCCTCTTTCTTCATATCATTACGCTCAGCAAGAAATTTATTTGTAAATTCACTACCTTCTTCCGGTTTTCTAGCTTTATAATTTTGATCAATTATCTTGTCTTTGAAAACTCTAGCCGGAGCCATTGCAGCCTTTTTAACCGGTTTTGTTACCGAATCTATATCCTGCATAACGGCTCCCACAGGATCAGAACGTTCTTGATAATTTCCTGATATTCGTGCCGGTGTAACATTTGTAAGCATTCCAACTACTATATTTACAAAAGTTACTAAACCATATGACATCAAGCAATATGAATAAAATAATAAAGCCGTAGTAAATAATACTAAGAAAGTATTAGCATTGTTCGTTAGAATATTCGAGCTACTAATTTCCGGAACATCCGGTACATAGAAAGGTATTCCGGGTAAGAACGGTAATGTAAAAGAGAAATGAATCGGAATACCAAGATTTGTTAAATCAAGCCCTATTTTTATTGGTATAAGAGTATCCCAACAGGCTCTCACTACCACTTTTAAAAGCTGCTCAGATAAAACCTGATCTATCAATAAAAAGAAAATCAATAATATTGTCGGCTGCACTACATAGCTAAGCAATGTCGATATCCAATTATCAAATAAACTTTTAGTTTTTTCAAATAACATTAATATTATAAAAAACGGTGCCAATGAAATCATAACAGTTACCCCTATGAATGCAATAACATAACCTATTATAACTTCTAAAATAGCTCTAAAATAAGTAATAAGTGAATAAATGGTTATAATAGCGATAAATGCTAAACCATTATGTATTTGTAATAATTCAATAAATAGTAATCCCCAAATCCTACCGTTAGTATATTTATCAAATATAGGATCAATAAAACCAAAAATATTAGATCTAGAGCTTGTAGCACCTACTACGTTAGTTACAAAGAAATCAATACCGTCAGTAAATGCACTAAAGAAGTATGTATTAAAGAAGCTCCAACTGTCTTCTCTAATTAAAAAAGCTACTATAGCTATTTTGCATATACGTGTTATTACTTCTACGGCAGTTAATTTTAATGCTCCTGCAACGAACATTAACCCAAATATAGTAATATAAAGGGTTAATGCAGCTTTAGCTAAATTCTGCACTGCAGAATTTTTAACTAACTTAATATAAAAGTTTTGACTAAAAGTTCTAAACTGATCGGTAATAGGTTTAATAGCACCGTTATATATTATATCAGAAAACCAAGTTGTACCGGTATAACTAGCATAATTTACACTAACTACCCCTTGTATATTACTATTAGGATTTACCACCCTTAACCATAAATATCCATCTTGCGGTGCATCAGCCGCAAAGTTATAATCTACCGGCGTACCACGAACAGATGGATCAGGTAACGTACCATCAGATGTTATTAAATATTCTAACTTTATATTTTGTTGATCACCAGGATTAATTGAATTTGCCCCATTACCTATTTCAACAATCATCGAATAACGACCAAAATATAAAAAATTAGCTGACCAATCATTCTTATTGATATAATCTACAAAACTAGCATAATTTGAAAAATTTTGGCTCCAATCACTCATTAAAACTGAATTACTAAACATGTTACTAACTTGCCAATCGCTAGTAAAATCCATAGCACCGCCGCTAGTGGCTTGATAATATATAAAGCTACTTTGAGTGTTGCCTGAATTTACAAAACTCTGATCTCGTCCCTTAATAACCTGCCCGCCTACTTTAATTATCATCCCTCTACCTTGATCGTAATAGCAAGCAGGGCTAGTATTTATACTGGCATTAGCAGGACAAGCATTAATTAAACCCATGAAATACTGTACCGCTCCCGTTATCATAGGCTTACCGACTATTACTCCATTATCGGTATTTTTATACTTTGTAGCAGTACCCGTGCCGCTACATACACTTTTTCTTTCCTCATCTATCATATTACACACCTGCTCTGCAGAAGAGTAAATTATTCTATTATCAAAATTTCCAAGGTTACTTTGAGTATAAAGTGCAGCAGCAGCGAATATCGAGTTATCAAGTTCCTGTGTTAAAATATTATCTACGGTATTAGGAAGTTTTGGAGTATTAGGGCTAAAAAAATTATCTTTACCAACTAAACTAATATTTACTACATCGCCGGCCTTAACTTCAATTCTCGAATTACCGTTAGAATAGTTAAAATATTTAACAGAATCAGACATTTTAGTAAATGAAAGTGCATCAAGGTCTTTATCAGGCGGTATAGCCCCCGGTGTTTCACTGTTATTGTCCGTAACAAAACGAGGAAATCCTAAAGCTTCAAATTGTAATTTAGAATAATTATAAGTTTTAATGAAAACTTGCGGCGTACTAAACCTTGGATCAATTCTATATAATACTAGATATTTTCTAGGTTCAGGAGTAATACCTGAAGTAGACCAATTTATTTTTAACAATTTACCTTTCGCAACAGTATTACCTGTTGATTGCCAAATTCCGGCTGTAGATAAACTAATTCCTATATTACCCTCTTGAAAACTTGTAAATTCAGGCACTTCTAAACAACCGAATAAGCTTTTTAACCCACTAAAACTGGTTGACATCCATGAAAAAGCATCATCGGCTTTAGCTGGCATCGCCATAAACAAAACTAATAAAACTAAACTCTTAAGAATTTTCATAATTTTAAATTGTTATCCAACACGTCATACCGTGGCTTGTCCATAGTATTAAATAGTAAACCCGTCATTGCGAGCAGCCCCGTATGGGGCTGCGCGGCAATCTCATGAAATAACTCCTGAGATTGCTTCGTCAATTATTTCATAATTTCCTCGCAATGACGATTTTCGATTCACCCTCTATTTCGGTGTTTCAGGTTTAGGTGGTTCTTCATTTGTCTTCTCGCCCCCTTCTTTTGACGTATTTTTCCTATTTTTCTCAGCCTGATCTAATGTCTTATTGCGTTGTTTTAATCGTGCTTCCGCCCTGCCGGCAATACCTTGTCTTGTTTTATCATCCATTCCTATTGGACTTAATGCTTTTTGTCCTGCATCATGAGACATTTTACCACCAATTTCAGTAGCCGAAGGCCCAACAGCACTAGTTAATTTTACTACCATACGTCCTGAAAATTCGACATAACCGTACATACCGTAAGCAATAATAACTAGAGCTACGATATTTTGCATATTTACTCCCATCATACCCGACATATAATCCATTCCCCAAGGGGCAAACCAATTAATACAGAAGATAGGTACATTCAGCAATGCAACAGGTAAAATAGTACCGATAAACGGAATTTTTATCGGTAAAGCACATTTCCAACACACGCTATAACCTAAAACAAAATCTAGATAAATGGTAAATAGCTGTGTTAGCACTATAATACCTGCCATCATAACTACCGGTTCTATCATATAGCGGATCGTAAACCTCACCCAATTATCAAATAAATACCTAGTAAAATCAAATAATAAGAAACTAATAAATAAAGGGGCTATACCGATTAATATACAAGTTGCCATAAATGCCATAATATAAACGGCAACAGCTCTAAGTGCCGTAATAATTACTATACCAACCGCAATAAAAGTAATTATAAAATATATAATACCGCTAAGCCCAAGAGCAAGAAGTGCAAGTAATTGAGCGATAAAGGTTTGACTAAAAAATATTTTACTCATTACTGCATCTAAAAACATGAAAGGATTAGAAATAGTATTAGTAGAAGTAAACAAACTATATCCACTCATATTAGCAATAATTGAGTCTGAAAAATTGGTAATTGCATCAAAAAGATAGTTATTAAAAAATTCAAAGGTATTACCGTTCATAAGTCCGCTAACTACCCCGATTTTTGCTATTCTAATTACTAGCTCTTTTTGGTTTATCTTAGCAAAACCAAGCAAAAACATTGCTCCGTAAGTCATCACATACAGAATTAAAATTGCTTTAATATAGGTAAAAAAGTTAGTACAGGACGAGCTATCATTAGCTTTATAACATACCATATTTTTAAAAATAGAAGTAGCAGCCCCTTGCACTTTAGTTTTAAATAACTGAAGTAACGGATTCATTACTTTAATAGTAAAACTTCCTACTTTTAAGGATGTTGAGAAATGTACTTTATAGCTACCTTCACTATCTTTATAGTCCCTTAAATTATTACCAGGATCATTTAGAATTTTCATCCATATATAACCCGCCTCATTTGCGTTAAAGCTATATTTACCTTCACTATCAACGCTAATTCCTTGAGGTGAATAGGTTTTACCGCTAGTATTCGGGTTTTCCGAAGGCTTTACTATTATGTATTGCACTCGTCCTCGATCAGCAAAAGTATCGTTAAAACTATTACCGTTTTCTCTATAGCATTTAGTCTGTTTAATATTTAAAACGTATCCTCCCGTATTCTTACTACTATCTTGTGAGGTAGGAGACCACAGCCTATATTGTAAATAACTTTTTTCAATATTACTGTTAAAAGGTATATTATATATAACTTTATATAAATATTTACCGTCTTTATCTTTATAGTCAGACGGTTGATCTGTATCTACAACAAATTTAGCAAATTCTAGCTTAGAAGGCAGAGCTTGACTTACAGAACCCGCATCATTCATTTGATATATTAATCCAGTTGGTCCTTTGCCTCCTTTACCGTCTGCCGTATACCAAAATCTCCGATGCTTTTGAAAATCTCCATCGCTACATATTCCCGAAGTACAATTTACACCTCCAATATAATCTTTATCTTTTGGACTACGATCGCTAACACTATCAGGACATTGACCATTTGGAGGAATATTAGCATTATTAGAACATTGAAGGGCTGAATAGTCGGTAAATAATTTACCTGTGTCGTCAGACCACGAAAATGTAAAACTCCCATCATCTAGGTAGTTTTCTGGTGCTGGTCTAGTTATATTAACCCAAGCCATACATTTCTCTTTACATTCTCGTTTCTTATCACACTTAGGATTACAGCCGAATATTGCCCAGTCGCAACCTCCTTGCTCAAACCAGTTAAGGCACCTCAATGTGACTTTACAATTCCAATACTTCTCTTTTAACTCGCAAGCATTGACATACTCACCTGAATAAACAGAATATTTTCCACAAATTGGATTATAAGTAGTTTTATTCTCTGAACAATCTTGCGTAACTTCAGCACCTTTAAAAGTATCCTTAACTGTTGCATCCGTATTGGCAAAATTAGGAGATACGGAAACTAAAACTCTATCATTAGCGTATAATTCGGCAATATTACGCCATTCATTATTTTTTGCATCCATTATTAGAGAGATAGGTGGAGTATTTGCATCGTTAATACGAGGAATCGAGATCATTTGACCGTTATCGTCTAAATTAGATCCAGCCCCTGTACGTTGTAAATTATCTTTCGGTATATAAGCTAAACACAAACTAATCTGACCGACCACTTGTAAATTCACCGGTTGGCCGTTTTCTACTAGCACCTGAGTATTTAGCCATTCACCGTAACGAGTAGGATCAGGAATAAGCCGAGTCGTGCCGTCGGGCAACATCTTAGAAGTGTTTACATAATTAGCATTAGCATTAAGGGTTATAGTACCGGTTATTGAATCCGCTCCTCCTTTACCGTCCAACGCATATCTCATGTAGCAGCCATCACCGACTTTTACTGCTCCTATCATACCAAGTGCTGCAAAAATAAAGCAAACTAACGTTGCTACTATAGCAAGTACTCCTAAAACTTTTAATAAGTTACTCTGCATGTTCTATCATTTACCTCCACCCGAACCGCTTGCTAAATCCCCGCCTTGCTGCTCTCCCGCTTTACGCTTACCTCTAACATCCGGCTTATCTCTTACCGGCGGCTTACCTTGCGAAGCCATAGCAACATCCTTAAGGAAAGCTGCTCCTTTCTTTACTAAATCAACGATTTTAGTTGGACTTGCCGTTACTGCATCCATATTAGGACCATTAGTTAAATCAGAAGCAAATCGCCCTATAGATTTAGAGAAGTAATAAAAAATAACCGAAAATACTAATACGCATAAAAGTTCCGCTAAAATAGATACAACATCTCTAACAATTGATTTTATTGGAAAAAGTATCAATAAATGCTCTTCCCAACCTTCACCTGCATAATATTCTAACATTTTATATCCAAAACTTTCCTGACATTTATCTGCCCCGCCGACAGGAAGCCTTAACTCAAAAGTACTAAATCTAATATCCCCTTTTTCATAATCATATCTAAGGAATTCACAATTTTTAAATATTGCGGAATCATACATAGTTATTAATAAAGCTATAAAACCTGCTATTACTGCCGGCTGCAATGCACATGAAATACATACTTTTAGCCACCCGTCAAAATAAGCTTTTGTACGAGTAAATAGAGCCATAGGAATGAATATAGGAGAAATATATGTCATAACGTAAATAGTAATCATGCAAACTAAATAATGCGTAATAAAATATAAAAGTATAGATAAAAATATTACAGAAAATACTAAACCTGCTGCAAGTATAATAACGTTTCCGGCCATAAAGAATCCAAACATAACGGTAAAAAATCTAAGTGCTCCTGCTTTACTTAAATCCTTCGGTCTGTCATTTTTGCCGTCAGGCTCAAAATTAGGTATAGGTGTATTATTACCACGGGGACCATTGCCGACCACATTCCCTAACACTCCATTTTTATCTATATTATAAAGTAAATCCAAACCAAGATAATAACCTATACGGCAATCAATCGCGTCCCATAAACCGTAAAATTTATAACCGTCCTTATATTTTGAATTATCAAATTGACATAATCCTCTAGAACCTGCTGCATTAAAGATCATCTGCGCAAAGTCCGGTGCTGCTCCTGTCAAAAGAGGCAATCCATATTTTAACATACCGTTTTCTTTTGTCGGCTGACCGCCGCTAAAATCTAAAGGTCCAAGACCGATAGAAAAATAAGCAACAAATAAGAATTTTATTACAAAAAGAGCTATTTTTTCAGTACTTGCATATTCTGTATTTAGAGCCATATTAAAGGCAAAAAACATAGTATAAAGAATTAATGCCGCACCTATAATTCTCTTTAAATAACCTTGAAACGTAGAAAAAGCAGCAAGATTAGTTATTCTAGAATTGTGATCTTGAACACTACAACTCTTTTCAGCAAAAAATATTTTATTAAGCGTTTCGCTCAAACACTGAACTGCAAGACCGGAAAAATTAATTAACGATTGACTATAATTTGCTCCCATATAGCAACTTTTTCCTATATTACAATTCTCATCCTCAGGAGGAGGTGGAGTCGGTGTAGCACTCAAAGATTTACATGCTACCGGCATCGGTCCCCTTGACGTAGGCATAACTAAACATAAATCATTACCCCATTTTTTAACCGTTAAAACGATATTCTTTAATACAGGATTTGCTCCAAGATCAGGATTATTATCGATACTTAAATCACTAATCTTTTTAGAGTCACCTTCATTTAAAGTATACATGGTGCAAGGGCTACTACTACCTTCTACATTTTTAAAACAAAACGTTATACTAGACGCAACTGAGTTACAATTACCTCTCGGATCTTTCATATCAATATTACGAATTATATAGCCATATGCCGTGTCCGTTTCTAAATACCCATCTGAAGTAGTCGGTAAACTAGAACATGATTCTCCAAAGCCAGCAAAGCTAGCTAAGCTTACAGACGCTATACAAACTATAATAAATATCTTTAAGGTTTTAAGAGTTTTCATTAGAACTATTATCTTTTTTTTCTGTGACTACACCGCTTTTTACTAACTCATCCCATGCCTTTTCAGCATTTGCACGTCGTTCTGATATTTCTCCTCCTTCTTGTTCTCTTACTCTTCCTCCTCCGCTTGCTACTAGTTCATTCCATGCTTTTTCTACTTTTACACGTTTATCTCGAATCTCTGCATTTTCCCGTATCTGTTTTACACCTGTCGGATTATCATGTTCCTTTAAGTTAAAACTATAATCAATTATTCCTGACCCCTTACTTGTACTGTCAACTTTTTCTTGCGGTGACGTAGTAGTATTATCTTCTTTTCTGTCGTCTTCTATATTTTTATTTTCTTCTACCTTTGCTTTTTCTGACTTATTAAGTTCATCAGCTAATTTATCAAATTTATGAGTGACACTATTATCCCTTTCTCTTATCTCAGTTACTACACCACTATCGACTAATTCATTCCATTTCTTTGCTGCATTCGCACGTCGCTCCGATGTTTCTTCGCCTTGCTGGTCTCTTATTCTTCCTCCCCCGCTTGCTACTAATTCGTTCCACGCTTTCTCTACTTCTGCACGTTTATCACGAATCTCCGCATTTTCCCGTATTTGCTTTACTCCTGTCGGATTATCATGTTTCTGTAAGTTAAAACTATAATCAATTACTCCTGTACCTTTACTTGTGCTGTCAACTTTTTCTTGTGGAGCTGCATTATCAACTTTTTCCTGTGAAGGCGGAGTATTATCAATCTCTTTTTTACTTTCTTGATTATTAGCTCTTATGATTTTTCCAACACTTTCAGCTTCAATATTACTTTGTGGTGCAGGTGTAGAAATAGAAGTTCTAATACTAGCAGGCGGTGGTGAAACAGCTTCTGTAGGAGCAGGAGGAGTAACAACATCTGATCTTGCTTCACTACTTACAGTTTTTGGGCTAGAAGTTGCTACAGAAGACGAAGCTATCGGCGTTGTTACCGCAGGTGCCGACGTACCTCCGCTTGCAGCAATATTATCCTTTGGTAGTCCGCCTTTCCCTACCTCTAAATCACTTGCTCCTCCACCTTGACCAGCTTTTAAATCACCAACTCCTCCTCTATTTGCTATCTGATCGCCCCCCTTAGTTGCAGCACCCGCAGTAGCAAGTACTGCCATAGCTGCCTTAAATATTGCTTGCGGCTTTATAGCAACATTATTAAGAGCTACTCCTTCCGTCATATCTGCAGCAAATTCAGCTAGCTGACTACTAAAATTATACATTAAATACAATGTAAAACATGCCGTAACTAACGCAAGCAATATATTTTTAATTTTCTCAAAAAGCACTTTTGGAGACATGAAAAACATTCCGGGACCCAAAACTACTCCCGATAAAAACTGGAATTTAGCAAGAAATTTATCGGTAGTGGTATTACCCGGTTTACTATCGACAATTTCACTTACACTATCTTTTGCAAAGTTAAATGCCGTGGTAATAGGGTTATTTAACATATAACCTAAACTATTTTGACAGCTTTCTACGGCATCTTTATCAGGATATTGTGATGTATCATCCCAATCATTATTAATGTAAAATATTAAAACATCCCTCTTAGAAGTAATGCCACCTTGAATTTTGTCTTCTATACTATTGTGAATTAACTTGCTCTTATATTGACATTTACCGTAGAAACCATAATCATATACCGAAAACATCGTGATCATAAAAGTAACTACCACCATAGGTTGTAGCAAGAACGAGATCATTAGTTTAACCCAGCTATCAAAATAATTTCTTGTATATGCGAATAAAAACATAGGTACAAAAAGAGGAGCCAAAATACCGAGTATTACTATAGATATCATACACATAATCGTTGCATTAACCATAAAGGCAGCAACCGAAATCACAAGTAACGGATAAGAAAGAGCGAGTGACACCAACATCATATTACCGGAGATTATCGCCGGAATTAGCAAATAAATATATGGTGGAGCACTAAAACTAAAGAAATCAAAATTTAAAAAATCATGACTGCGATAAGCATTTTCGACAAGTAACGTAGATAATATATCAAGCCCTAAATAATGAGCTACCCTACAATCTAATGCATCCCATAATGCAATATAAGAAACGGTACCGTCATAAGAAAGATTGTTAAATTTACATAAACCGGACGGAGCAGCATTCATAACCCAACTTGCTAAAACGTTTATACCGTCAAGTAAGAAAGGAAACGCCCACTGAATCATGCCGTCTAACCGGTCATACGGAGAACCATTACCAGGGGTTATATTAATTCCTATTGAAAAATAAGTTACGAATATCATTTTCAATATAAAATTTATATACTCACTTTTTGGCGGTACTTCACCTGCAAGTAATAGTTTAAAGCCAAAAAACATAACATATAAAGTTAGAAAAGCCGTAACTATTTTATACATTCCTACTTGAAACTGAAAGAATGCACTATCTTGCCTTGAAGCTAAATTAACCACTTGGCTTACATTATCAAAACTACAAACATCTTTACTAATTATTAATCTAGCAATCATTTGCCTCATACATTCTATAAGAGGAGAAGTCATGACTACTGCAGTTTTTGAAGCATTATAAGCTTTTTGATAACATCCATCACCCGCTGCACTACAGGAAACTAAAGCTAAAGGATCGGTAGGAGTGTCATTTGGATCCTCAATAAAATCCTTATCTGCTACATCCATAAAGCTATTATACATGGATTTTGGAAACGGCTCTTTCATATATTTACAGCCGACGGGAACGTCTCCTGTAAATCCTTTTGTCGATACGCATATTCTATCTTTATCTTGAATAACTTTCCAATATATTACAGGAAAGCCTACATCAAATGCAAAACCGTCATCACCGGGCTTACCACTATATGGAACATGATATTCCTTTTTTTTATTTACCCACACTTTCTTTATATCATCCCAAGGGTCGCTCCCTGTTAAGACCGCTTTAGCAATAGCAAGTGCCGATTCTGCAACAGATTTTGCCCGAGATACAATTAATTTAGCATTATTACATAAAGCAAAGCGTAATTCTGGATTTTTAGGATCAATTCTGTTTTCACGAGTACATTGACCTCCGGGGAAATTCCCAAAATTACTATCGTTAAATAAATCACTATCGTTTATTTTAAGCTTTAAAAACGTATTCATGTATAAAATGGGAGAGACAAGATTCATTACCGCAAAAGTAAAGAACGGAGCAACAATACATGTATGAGAAAATTCAGTACGCAGCAAATCGCCTACGCCTTGGGTTTCGCAAGTTAAGCCACTCAAAATATCTACAATGCTATCAAGAGTATCTTTAGCATGCGTTTTAGTAACTAGCCCTAAATTTAGGGCAAAGCTTAATACTAATGTTATAAGTATACTACGAGGAAATAATTTCATAACTAGTTACTTGCCTCACATTGTACAAATGTCATCCCGTGGCTTATCCACGGGATCTCAGAATACAGTCTGTGAAACAAGATCCCGCGGTCAAGCCGTGGGATGACAGACAGGAATCTATAATGTTTTAACTGCTTCATAAAATATAGGTAACCATTTATCCGGATCATTGCCGTGTTTCTCTCTAATTTGATCGAGCAATACTACAGTCTCAACTCTACCGGATAAAACACTGATTATGTTATCCATACCATCTAAGCTAACTTTTGCAACTACGGCATCTATTCCTTGTTTTATTAAAAAATAACGTGTAGTAGGGTCGGTAGTTTTAATTAAAATATATTCTCGCTGACTTAACATAAATGCACTACGATAAATATCCGTAGCTTTCAAATTAGGTAAAAAAATCTGCGTGGCTGTTTGTTGAATCAACGTATCACTAATTCTACTTTTTGCGGCATCTTCAACACTCTGCGTAGCAAATATAACAAAAGTATTTAATTTTCTCAACACTTTTAACCAATCTTTGATCTTAGGTGCAAATACCGGATTATCGATTAAAGCCCATGCTTCATCAAGTACTATCATAGTTTTCTGCCCATCTAAAGAGATATTAATACGATGGAAAATATATAATAATACCGGTGCAAGACTTACAGGATCTTTAAGTAATTCAGTCATATCAAAACCGAATACTCTTGCTTTTTGTAAATCAATATCATCTATTTCATTGTCAAATATCTTAGCGTGTGAACCTTTACCGACCCACATTGCAATCCTACTTGCCAAACTATTTGGTGTATCAATACCAAGAAATGCTATAACATTACTAAGCCTTCTGTCTTTTTTTTCTAATCTAAAATTACCGCTTACCGCTTGAGATAAGATTTTATTATCTTGTGCAGTTAAACTTTCACCGTTAGAAGTTACAAGCACGCGAAACCACTCTAAAATAAACGTTCTATTCTCACTAGTATCTTCAAGCTGTAAAGGGTTAAAGTTGCATTTTAAACCCGGATCAATTACTGTATAAACTCCGTTTAAAGCACGTATAAATATTTCTGCTCCTCGATCTTTATCAAAAAAGAACATACGAGGTTTGAATTTTTGTGCTTCAGCACATAAGAAATTCATAAGAACTGTTTTACCGGCACCGGTTGGACCGATAATGAGAGTATGTCCAACATCCCTTACATGGAAATTAAAATAAAACGGTGTACCTGAAGTAGTATCAAGTACTGTGACATATTCTCCCCAATGGTTATCTCTAATTTTACCGAGCGGATAATTATGTTGTGAGGCAAAGCTAGCCATATTAAGAGTATTTATAGTGGATTTACGCACTATATAATCCATATTTCCCGGCAACTGTCCCCAATAGCTAGGTTCCATGTTAACTTTTTCTCTAACCGGCTGAATTCCTGAATTAGAAAGCTCAACTGCTGCCATTGACAATATATCTTCCAAAGCTTTAATATTATTTGCGGAACATAAAAGCGATAAATGATGCTCACCGAAAGCGATATCACCGCTAGTGGCCATATCAAGGGCCGTATTAATTTCAGCAATTTGTGAAGTAGCTTTATCACCGGATTGTATCATTCTATTTTGCTGTAATTGCATTCTACCGATCGCTACTGTTCTATTAACAAAGACAAAGCTTTGCGTCATAACAAATTCAAAAGGCATTTGCAGAAATCCGTCAAAAATTCCTGCCGAAGTATTAGGACCGTATTCAAGTATACTGATCATTCCGGCATATTTCTTGCCAAGTGGACTTCTTGCTTCAATAGTACGAGAATCAAAAAATAAACGATGAGTCGGTAAATATTCGTCAATAGTACCACGTGGTAATGCTATAGGACCCGGTGAATCGCCGCAATTGATTAAAGATGAAAGGAATTCTAAAATTTCACAATAACTACCTGACTGCGTTTGACGAACTCCAAGTAATCTTGCTCCGTAACTTCTGAATGTATTAACCACTCTAGTTGACATTTCTTGAAGATTTTCTTTCATCTCTTTCATATCGTTTTCCCAAGCGGTTTTATTAGATTTCTGTCTAAGCTTCCTTAGAAAATACTCAACTATAGCAATACCGCCAGTATCAGGCTTATATAAAATACTAACATATAATTCGTTAAAAAACGACCTAGCCCCAGCATGTTTCTTACGCCATTCTGCACCTAAATAAGTAATAAAATCATTAGGGACTTTTACGGTAGGATCATAAGTAAATTCCGTATCGTCAAATATTACTGCTTTACGTCTTCTAATAGTATGGAAATACATAATGATATTTCCCGAAGCCATATTTTTAAGTAAGGCATTTCTGATATTCTTTTTAATGTCTAGATCTTCATCATCAGCAGTTTCAAAAGAAAATCCATTTATTTTAATAACTTGTAATAAAGAATTATCTTTTGTTAAAATAGTATTACTATCCCAATGACATTTATAAGGAATAAAATGCGAAGTGGGTCTTTCTTGTTGAGACCTTAATTCTTTAGCTGCTCTAGTTCTAAATAACTTCATTACCTCACCTGATTTAACTATTTTGATTTATTTTGTCAGTTATACCTCTTTTTATGTCATTCCCGCGTAGGCGGGAATGACATAAAACTCAAATATTATACGAATTTGCTCCGTAGTAAAATTTATTAGGACATTGGTTAGTTCTTGACATTTTATTTAAATATAGCTCTATGAATCTCGGTTCTTTAAAACATATAATATAAGCTACCAAATGCAAAGCAGCTGCAATGAATAAAATCATAATGCCGTTATTCCAAATAAATACTATCATCGTCATTATCATATTTAATGCAGCAAACTTAATACTTACTCCAAATATCATAGGCGGTCTAGTTAACCCTACAAATAAAAGATCGGATGCTAATGTTCCTACCATACAAAACCTCTATTAATTTATATTAATATCAAACATAGTTGACAATATTGAATTCGGTGCTTCACTATTCACAAAATGTACGTAACCGTTATTATTTTCAAGGGCATTAACTGCTATCTTAATTAATGCTTCTTCAATGAAATTATTACTATCATCTAACATTGATTTCAATAAGTTAATATCTCGTATTTTTATATTATACGGAAACGTCTCGGATACCTGTAATATCTCATATGGCAATATTAAATGTTCTGCACTTAATGCAGAAGCAATTGTTGCTACCGTTAAGTTAACATTTAATAAATGCGTTTTCTCCTGATCGTCGCTCGCAAACGGTGCTATCACGGGTATAATATTATTATCTGCAAAATTTAATAAAATTTCTGGATTAATCATAATAGGCTCGCTTAAAAAGCCAATATTTATAACACCATGATTTACAATTTTTCGGTGAGATAGTTTTGATTTTTTTGCTTGCAGTAAATTAGCATCCTTACCTGAAATACCAACTGCATAACAACCTATACTACTTAACTTTGTTACTATAAGCTTGTTAACGTAACTGGATAAAATTTCCATAATAATAGGATTATTTAGAGAACTATAGTCGCTTATTTTACTAATTTTTTGACTAAAATTTTCATCTATTTGTGATATTAAAGACGAACTTCGTAAATCAATATGATCATGTACTATATATATTTTAGCACCACACATCTCAAGCGATCTAACAGATTCAATAAAAGCCGTAAATAATTTATCGTCAATAATAATAGTAGCAGGTAATTTTAGAACTATTGCTTGATTCTTCAACTCACTACTACACTTTATTATATTCTTAATTATAGCAATGTTATTTAATGAAGAAATACTATCTACCTCTTTATTTTTGAGGTTTGATCCATTTTGCCAAACTAGCTTTAAGTTCTCTTGCACCTTCTTTACTCCTACTACTTACATACATAACATTACATGAGTAGTTTAAAGTTGCAAGAAAATTCTGTGCTTCATCGTTAAGGTTTTTATGATCCGTAACTTTATCGGATTTTGTGAAAATAATTTGAA
Organism: Rickettsia massiliae MTU5; assembly: GCF_000016625.1. Lineage (NCBI taxonomy): Bacteria > Pseudomonadati > Pseudomonadota > Alphaproteobacteria > Rickettsiales > Rickettsiaceae > Rickettsia > Rickettsia massiliae. The sequence continues at coordinate 135,106 of NC_009900.1, read as the reverse complement.
ATTCTCTTTTATTTGCCAGTAATAGATCAGCTACTTTCTTATCATTTTCTTTTATACCCCTTCTTGAATCAATCAATAAGTTAACTAACCTTAAATTATAACTATTTCGTAAATAATAACTAATTAACACTCCCCACTGCTCTTTGACTGATATAGGAACATTAGCAAAACCATAACCGGGAAGGTCAACTATAATAAGTTTATCTGCAAGGTTAAAGAAATTGATTTGCCTAGTACGCCCTGGAGTATTAGAAACTTTAGCAAGATTTTTATTATTACATATCGTGTTTATTAGGCTTGATTTGCCGACATTTGACTTACCGACAAAAGCAATTTCCGGTAATGAAAAATTGAGGATTTGATTTATATTCATAGCACCGGCTACAAATTTAGCTTGATGACGAAAAAGCTTACTGCCATCAGTTGATTTTGTAGGCACTATTTTCTGAGTAGTCATAATTTACTTTCTAACCATGCAACAACACTGAGTTAGGAATGGCATCAGCAGACTTCAATAACGCTATAAGTGAGCTAGCATGACATTAAAAAATATGGTAGCGGGGGCTGGATTTGAACCAACGACCTTCAGGTTATGAGCCTGACGAGCTACCGAGCTGCTCCACCCCGCAATAATTGAGAATTGACGATTTATCTGTGTTATATTTTGACTTAGTCCAATACTACGTGAATATTGTTAATATCATTCTTGCATAGATACCGAGTAGTCGTAGACTGCACGGCAATTCAGAAAAAATAATAAAAAAATTCTATAAATCAGAATTGTTTACTGGAGTGCTTCGTCAATTGCTATGCAATTTCCTCGCAATGACGATTTGTTATCCACAAACAAAGCCTAGCTAGCTTCTTTCTTACTACCGCAAAAAAGACCTGAGAATCTTTTATTGAAATCACTAACACTTTTGTTCGATTGATTTACTACATTTCCGGACTCTTTATTCCATGCCGGATGCTTTCTAAAATCAACATCCATTAAAATTTCACCTGTAGGATGAGTAGACATTGTTTCAAAAACATCGCTTCCTACTTTAATCAAAAACTTTTTATATTCTGGATGTATACCGCTTTTCATAATGATTTTGCTGTTTTAGTCTGAATTATTTTTTTCTTAATAGCTCTAGCGTTACTTGATAAAACATTATCATCGGCTTTTAGAATATATGCATCAAAACCCCCGGCTTTTTCCACTGAACTAATACATCTAGCATTAACCGATAATCTATATTCCCCGGCTGTTATATCACTTGTAAACTTAACCGATCTTAGATTAGGTTCAAAACGTCTTCTAGTTTTACGCTGAGAATGTGATACATTGTTACCGTATAAAACACCCACACCTGTGAGTTCGCACTTACGAGACATAAGTTAAATACCTTAAAACTTATAAAATATACTTCAAGTAAATGAAGAGTCATATACAAAGATCAACTTCAGAAAGAGCTAAGAGTTCACAAGCCAAGGAACGGAGAGTATACTTAATACGTGAACACCGCAGATCTTGTAGAACGACGTAGCCAATTTTTGAAATTCATCGAGTATATACAGTATATAAAGCAATACTCCCCTAGTGTCAAGAGATAATTATTTTGTAGCTAAGTATTAGCTAATGCTTGATTTTGATTAAATAACAGAGTTTTATATAAAAATATAAATTAATTAAACTATTATAAATCTATGCTTATTAATGGGAAGCCAGTTCAAGGTAATATCACCGGACTAATTAAAAAATTAGGAAGTTGCCTTCAAGTTTTCCTGAATATATTAGTAATCCTACTCCAAAACCATTAAGTACAAAGGAGCAAATTGATCATAATCAAGCAGCTTTTTTGTATAATGAAGGATTAAAATTATATAACAAAGGCAATCATCTTGTTGCTCTTAAACAACTACAACAAGCTGAACAAATTGCTATAGGTCAAACTGACATTAATTTTCTTTCCTATATTAATACTATGATAGGACGTAGCTATCAACAACTGGGAATGTTTGATAATGCTATTCAAAAATTTCAAGATAGCCTAGAGAATTCTTTTGAAGCAAAGCAATATTATAATGTAGAAAATTCATACAAAGAATTAGTAACTGCACATCAACAACAAGGAACATTAGATAAATTTATTAAAAAGCAAGAAGCACTTTTAATAAAAAGCCAAGCTAAATAATGACCAAGCTAAAGAATTAATGGCAAGATTAGCTTTAGGAGCTCTTATAAAACTCAAAACCGTAAAGAAAATTTAATAGCGCAGTATGCAGCATATGCTTACTCGTTACAGCAAGGTATAGTTGATTATGAAGCTGTTCGTGTGGAACAGCATAAAGTTGGTTTTTCTGATAAAAAAAAGATAGGCACTGATAACCTTCAACAATGCGTTGCTGTAATTTTACATGATCCATTAACTAAAAAAACTGCATTAGCCCATGTTAACAGATTTACTGATGCTAGTTCTTTAACACATGATGTAATAAGCAACTTTCCTCCTAATACTAAATTAGAAGCTTATTTAGTAGGAGGGCGTGATAGATCTGCAGTATCAATTGCGGTATCAGATGGGTAATATTCGTAAAGTAACACAAGAATTAAATAACCACTCTAACGTAAATATAAAATCTGCAGATATAGAAGACAAGGGAGCTCCATCAGGAATGATATTTGATCCAATAACAGGTAACTGTTCCGGGTAGAGAGGATAAAACAACCGCTGCTAGACAAGTACATTTAAGTATAGGAAGTAATACTCCTGCACTTTATAAAGCTTTTGATTTAACTAAAAATAAAAATATACCTAATCGCTCTTTAAATGAAATCCAACAAAAACATATTATTCAGCAATATTTATTAGGATCTAATCAAAATCCTAATTCTATGGACACATGGCAATCTAATCAAATATCAAGACCACTTACTAAAGTAGCAGCGGAAATTCAAAAAACTAATCCAAAATTAGTAAAAAATGTAGTAACTAAAAATATTAGTAATCGAGTTCACGAATTGAATCTAAATGATCAAGAACAAACAAAAATTGTAAATAATTTAATAGCTAAAACTGATTATTTATTATCTAACAATTTAAATCCGGATTTTTAGTAGTAATAAAACAAAAAATGAACCAAAATTAAACTTAATAAGTGATAAGATATTAAAAAAATATAAGTACTAAGACAAAAATAGCTGCACCTAGCTATACGCTTCCCAATAAAAATATTGCTTTACACCAAAATAATCAACAAAGCAAATAAACTATGCAAATTGAAATTAACGCACAAGAATATAAAATTTATGATATAAATGATGATTTAGTAATTTATACTAAAGATTTAAATGAAGAGATTGCCTGTAGTTTCTTTTCCGTAACGCGAGTTTCGTATTAATACACTCGTAACCTAGTGATTATCAGCTATACAACACCTTTATTAATACGAAACTCGCGTTTTCTGTAAAATTAAATAAAATAGCATTAGCTAGAAATATTAATTCACAACAGTTAGAGCAATTAATTACTGACTTTAATCAGAATTAATTGATAGAACAAGATTTAATAAAAGTACGAATAATTGGAGGTAATGATTTGCCTGAATCATCTAAATACTTGGAAGATATTCGTACTACTTTAAATGGTATTGATAATAATAATATGATTAATATAATAGGTTTAGATGCATGTAAAAATATACATCCCAATTCTTTTGAATGAGATTGCTATCACGGGGGGGTTAGAGCTTTAGATTAATTGTAGAATATTAAATTGATACTATTAGAAGAGAAAATAGCTGAGATGTGGGGCGTAACTAATAGCAATATTTATCTTTATGGTCCATTTAGTGAAGAAATAAAGATAGGTACGATGTATTTATACGTGAAATAGGCACAAGCCAAGCCTAACATAGTACCGATAACGATTATACGAAATTGTGCAGGACTAAAAATTAAAATAACTATTCCAAGAATAATTACTATTTTTATTATATCATCTGTCGTATAAGAGCTAGAATTTATAGCATAAACATTTAGATTTATACCTAGAAATATTATTATACATAATAAGTTCTTAAACATTTTATACCTCTATAGGCCCAGTAGTTAATCCATTTATAAATTGTTTTAAATAAGGATTATCACTATTACGCATTTCATCTTTACTACCGTACCATTTAATTTTTCCTTGATAAATCATAGCTACTTCTTTAGCTATTTTTGCGGCACTAATCATATCATGAGTTATAGTAATCGTAGTTGCCCCTAACTCTTCTTGGATTTTTATAATTAATTCGTTGATAACATTTGCCATGATAGGATCAAGCCCTGTGGTCGGTTCATCAAGAAATAAAATCGACGGTGTACTACAAATAGCCCTAGCAAGGGCTACTCTTTTTTGCATTCCTCCCGATAATTCGGCAGGGTAAAGCTCGAGTATCCTAGGGGATAAACCAACGGAATTAAGCTTTGCACCGGCAAGGTCGTTTTTTTCTTTCTTAGATAATTTTTTAGTCTCGAAAGTAATATTATCACGTATATTTAAGGAGTCAAATAATGCTCCGCCTTGGAATAAAAAACCTATACCGTCCATAATCTCAAATTTTTGTTTACTTGAGATATCTTGGATTTCTACATTATCAATAAAAATTTTACCTTTATCAGGTTTAATCAATCCTACTATATTTTTAATTAGAACCGATTTGCCGCTACCGGAACCACCTAAAATCACTAATGAACTGCCCTTTTTTACATCCAAATCTATTCCGTTTAACACCTTATGATTAGCAAATGATTTATATAATGACCGAATTTTAATTTTAAATTCTTCTACACTCATGCATACTCCAAATAAACAAAAAAAACTGTATACTCGTTTAATTTGAAAAATTGGTTTTGTTGTTTTATATTTTTTGCTCCTCACGTACGTTTATGTACGCTGCGGTTAAAAAATATAAAACGCCTAGCTCTTTTCCAAATTAAACGAGTATACCTATACTTTAAAAAATAATTCGGTTATTAAATAATTACTGATTAAGATAAGGATAGAAGAATTCACTACTGCCGAGGTAGTTGCTCTGCCAACTCCCTTAGCCCCTTTACCTGAATAATAGCCGCTATAGCAACTTATTATAGAAATAATAAACCCAAAAACTCCCGCTTTAACAAGACCGGAAATTACGTCAATCGGTTCTAAATACTGAAAAGTACTGGTTAAATAAGCTGCACTATTAAAATCAAGTTTATATACCCCTACCAAATAACCGCCCATAACACCAATTATATCCCCGATTAAAACAAGACAAGGCATTGTAATAATAGCTGTTATTACTCTTGGAAAAACTAAATATTTAATAGGATCGGTAGATAAAGTATATAAAGCATCTACCTGCTCCGTTACTCTCATTGTGGCTATTTCGGCGGCGATTGATGCCCCAACTCTTCCCGCTACCATTAGTCCGGCTAAGACAGGTCCAAGCTCTCTAGTCAGCGACAATACTACTACCGTTGCAATAGAGCTTTCAGCTGAGAAACGGGAAAAACCGGTATAGCTCTGTAATGCAAGTACCGCCCCTGAGAAAAAAGTCGTCATCGCAACAACCGGAAGCGAGTGAAACCCGATCAATAATAATTGTCTGATGATTAAACTCAAATATAAAGGCGGTCTTATGATACTGCTAACGGCAGCAAAGCTAAATAGAGAAAAACTACCTACACTTTGTGCAAACTTTATAGTACGTTTACCAACCGAATTAGCTATATTTAATAACATTTGTATTTTTTCTATTTAATTTAAGTACGCTATGTCATTTCTGCGAAAGCAGGAATCTAGTAACCTCTAATGTCATCCCGCGACTTGATCGCGGGATTCAGTCTTTTTTAATTTTTTTATACCGTGGTCAAGCCACGGTATGACACAGATATCTACCCGATATACTTTCTTTTATACCTACTACCAAGGTTAGTTAATACCTCATACCCGATAGTACCTATAATACTCGCTATTTTATCGGGCGTGCAATAATTTCCGATAATTTCCGCTTCCTGCCCTAGAAAAATCTCGGACGGTGGTAGATCGGTAACATCGATATTTATTAAATCCATCGATACTCGCCCTACTATAGGAACGCCACGACTGTTAATAAATACTTCGCCTTGATTGCTAAAATTACGACTAAACCCATCGGCATAACCAAGCGGTAACGTTGCAATGACACTATCACGCTTAGTTGTAAAAGTCATATTATAACCAATATGGCTATCTAGTGTCAAATTCTGTAAGTGAATTATAGGAGCTTTTAAGGTTACAGGATTCTTTGTTAAGGGATTAAGACCGTATAAGGCTGCCCCCGATCTTGCTAAATCAAAATGGTAATCCTGTCCTAAAAATATGCCGCCGGAATTAGCAAGGCTTGCTTTGACGTTTGGGAAATATTGTAAATAAGCTTTAAATCTGTTTAATTGTTCTAGATTATAAGGATTATCTATTTCCTCGGATATAGCTAGATGGCTTATAATATATTGTAAATCTAGCCCTTTTAACAAATCACGATCATTAATTAGCTGCTCTATCTCATCAGAGCTTAAGCCAAGACGATTAATCCCCGTATTGAAATGTAAATAACAAGGCAATAATCGGTTTTTCAAATTACTAAATTTTTGCCAAATTTCTATTTGTTTTAAGTTATTTAGGACAGGTGTTAAATTATATTCTATCAGCTCTAAAGCATCATGTTCAAAAACGCCGTTAAGAACTAAAATATTAACATCTAATCCTAAAGCGTTGCGTAAATTCACTCCTTCTTCACTTGAGGCCACAAAAAAATGCCTACAATTTTCTTCTATTAAAGCTTTAGAAATCTGTACTGCTCCAAGACCGTAACCGTTAGCTTTAACGGCAGCACCGACTAATGAGGTTTTGCAAATATCTTGTAATAAAAGGTAATTATTTTTTATTGTAGATAGATTTATTTCTACAGTACACAAGCTCATAGTATATTTATTAACTCTTTTACGATGATAGGCAATACGGGTAGTATTATATAAAATTTTGTAGATAAGTCACTTGTTTCTATAGTATCCGTGATAAAAATATTGTCTAATAGACCTCTTGCATAACTTGCTTCTAAAGGTAATTTGTACGTCAATCCAGTACTCGCATCCTCACGTACTAAAGTGTACGCTGCGGTGCTGTGTTCCGTGTTTCCTACAAATTCCTCTTTATTAGCTTCGTTCTCCAAGAGGTCTATTATCGAATTTTTAGAACCGGCAGAAAGCACTGCATGAGTTATAAAAGCACTAACCGATAAAGCCGAATGTTCTTTTAAAAATCTCGCTGCTTTTACGATTGTTTCTCCACTATCTATAATATCATCAATTAATATGCAATTTTTGCCCTCTACACTACCTGTTATTGATATCATCTCACAATTATTATTTATATCCCTTTCTTTGTTTATATAAGCTGAATCTATATTTAGTAAATTACTAATTTTTTGAACTCGATTGATACTTCCTTTATCAGGTGCAACTATAACGAAATTGCTATAAGTTCTTAAAAACGGGATATATAAATTTATAGGTTCAAGATTAGAAACAGGAATATTAAAAAATTTCTCTATCTTATCGGAGTGTAAATCAATAGTAATTACATGGTTTACTCCGAGCTTCTCTAAAAAATCTGCTATTAACTTAGCAGGAATTATATTTTGAGAATTTATATTATCTTGCCTTGCATAACCAAAATAAGGCATTACTAAAATTATTCGATTTGCTCCCGCTTTTTTTGCTGCATCTACTAGCAAAAACAGCTCAATTAAGCGCTCATTAACGGGTTTTGATGTGGATTGTACTATGATTATATCTTCATTATGAAACGATTTTTGAATTTCTACTTTTATTTCGGAATCATTGAAATAGGTAATTTTCGGCTCAATATATTTAATATTTAATGCTATAGCTAAACGCGTTGCGAGTAACTTATTACTACTGCCTGCTAAGATTTTCATGTGAGTGATTTATGTTGTTTAACGCTATTAGCGAGCGGGCTTTGTTGCGTGGATATCTAATCGTCATTGCGAGCAGTCGTAGACTGCGTGGCAATCTCATGCAATAATAACAAACTCCTGAGATTGCTTCGTCAATTGCTATGCAATTTCCTCGCAATGACGATTTAAGATGACAGTGAAATAAGCTTAAGAACGACTGTCTAATTTTTGTATTAGTGCTTCAAAGCCTTGATTTTTTAAAGTATCGGTAAACTCGTCTTGTTGAGCTCCAATAAGACTTACACCTTCCGTAATTATATCAGAAACTTTAAAAACGTCTTTTCCGTTTCCTTTCATTTCACGTACAAGATATTCTACTTTAATAGGGTCTTGCTCTTTATTACTAATGATATTCATAGCAACCATAAAATCGGTCGAGCTTAAAGGACGAACTCCTACTATTTTAGGCTGTTCGCCTTTATAATCTTTTATTAAATCAGTATAAGATTTAGTAACATATTTAGAGTAAACTTTGATGAATTCCTGAACCTGCCCACCTGATAAAGTTTTTATCCCATTTCTGCCTAATGTATATTTAGCCATCCAATCAAAATCTAGGTTCTGAGAAATTAACTCACGTGCTTGAGCAATTTTTACTCGCTCAGATAACTTACTATCGTTTAATATACTAGAAGCTTCATTTACTAAATTAGTAACATAACTGTTCAAACCGGCAGGCACTTTTTCATTAGAATAAGCGGAAAACGTCATAACTAATAAAAATAAACCTGTAATAATTTTTTGCATATAATCCTCTTTAATTTCATTAATTCTTAGGTTTAGGACATTTAAAATTTTCAGGATATTGAACCGATGCTTCACGAGCACGATGTAATGCTGATCTAATAGCCACATAAGGATCGGTAGAATTCTTCATCACATAATCACTAAACGGTAATACAACATATCGATCGTTTATTGTACTAACTGCTAGTACTCCTAAGTCAAAATCATTATGAGTGTAGTACATTAATGGATTAAGAGCATAATTAGTAATTACCAAATCCGTCATATCTCTTGCGTTAGTACTGCCGATTATCGGCAATACTAAATAAGGACCTGGGGCAACTCCATAATGTGCGAGGGTACTACCGAAAGTTTGACGATTAGACGGCAAACCTACTTTACCTGCCACGTCAAATAAACCGCCTATGCCAAGCGTCGTGTTAATGAGAAACCGCCAAACGCTTTTCATAGTTTTATCGTAATTTAACTGAAGCCCGTAATTTACCGCCGTAAGCAGTGTATCGACATTACTGACGAAACTATTAACGCGCGCTTTTACGTAATCATTCGTGATGTTCTTATAACCTATCGCTAAAGGACGCAATATTATATAATCTAACACAGAATTAAATACAAACACTTTACGGTTAAATTTTTCGTATGGATCATAAACCTCCAAGCAACCGTTTTTATTTCTTCCACCATTATAGTTATATATGTCATTATCAACATATTCAAGATCAGCTCTTATCGATAATGAACATAAAATAATGGATAATATAATTAATATTTTCATTGATTTATGCTGTTTTCTTACAAACAATAATACTATATTTATTGTTTTCCGCTAGTATTATTTCTTCCGAAGTTAATATAGTAAAATTATTTTTTTGTAAAAAATTATTTATTTCATTCAAGTTAAAAATGAATTCTTTGCGTGTTACTGAAAATTGTGTCTTCGTCGCATTCGGTAAATAAAGGGCAAAATACCCTTGTTTATTAAGAGATGAGTATATTAAATTAAAATATTCTATTAAATTGTTAGTAAACGATAATCCGCAAAAACTAAAAATAATATCAAATTTATTAGAGTTTTGTTTTAAAAATTCATCGATAGCAATATTATATATTTGATCGTAAATTTTAGTGTTCGGGTAATATGTTTCTTGTAACTCATTCATTAAAGCAGAAACTTCTACACCGGTTAAAGTAAAACTTTCCGGAAAACGTTTTTGTATTTCATAACCTACAAGCCCTATATTACTTCCAAGTTCCAAAATAGAGTAATTATCCGGTAAATCAGATATCTGCTTAAGTGCTTCATTAACAAACCTATACGGAAGATGGATATTTTTATCGTTATTAAAAATAGTAGGATAATATTGTGCAGTTAAATCACGATATTTTCCACAAATTTCTTGAGGTATTTCAGTAATATCCTTATAATTTTTCAAAAAATTTATAAATATAGGTTTATATTTTTCATTAGATTTTTCTAAATATTCTATAGCTTGCCTGTAATTATTTTTTAAAAAATAAACCCATCCGAGTTGATAATATACTTTAGAATCATTAGGATTAAAAAATTTATCGACTAGTTTAAACCTAAGTAATGCATCATTTAAATTACCTCTATATAAATGATCGAGTCCAAGTTGATAATTAGTTTCGGCTAAATGAGAGAATTTATATTTACAATCACTTATATAATTTTTAAATTCTAAAATTTTATTCTTAATAAAATTCGGTATATTTATTATAGTTAAGCAATAATGTTTGATTTTGTCTTTTATTTTACCGAGCATAGTTTAATTACTAAATTAATATTACTTACTATATAATAAAGCATATCTTGATAAATTTTTAAATAAAATAATAATTTTACTTGTAAATTAATGGAATTGAAGCTAGGATGTACATGTTATATGTACATCAGTAGGTAGCTCATGCACTCAATTAGCGGCACTTCATTTAGAAAAAACTTAAGCTCTGTACTAAATACCGTAGAAAACGATCATGTCCCTTATCTTATTAAAAGAAAGAATCATAAGAATATTATTCTTTTAACCGAAGAAGAATATGAATCTACAAAAGAAACATTATATTTATTATCTAATCCGGCTAATGCGAATCGAATAAAAAAATCTATCGAACAAGCAAAAAGAGGAGAGTTTGCTAAAGTTAATTTAGATGATTGAGATTGAGTGGACACTAGAAGCAGCGGAGGATTTAGCGTATTGGAAAAAATACGATATTAAAAAATATGAACGTATTAAACTTCTAATAAAAAATATCCAAGAAGTACCGTTTACAGGTATAGGTAAGCCCGAATCTTTAAAAGATATATTATCAGATTTATGGTCACGTAGAATTAACCACGAACATAGACTAATATATTCTGTCAATACTAAACAAATTATAATATATAATTGTAGATTTCATTATAAAAATTAATATTTATTTCTTGAAATTACCGATTTTACTATAGTTTTCATTTAATACGGACTCAAATTATGTCAATTATTTCTACGAGGCTAAGTTCTATAAAACCGTCGCCGACCCTTGCAGTCGTTAAAAAAACTCTTGAACTTAAAAAAGCGGGAGTTGATATTATCACACTCGGTGCCGGTGAGCCTGATTTTGATACGCCTGACAATATTAAGGAAGCGGCGATTAAAGCGATTAAAGACGGCTTTACTAAATATACTAACGTTGAGGGTATGCCTCTTTTAAAGCAAGCAATAAAAGACAAATTCAAACGTGAAAATAATATAGATTACGAACTTGATGAAATAATAGTAAGCACCGGCGGTAAGCAAGTGATATATAATTTGTTTATGGCATCTTTAGACCAAGGGGATGAGGTAATTATTCCAGCACCCTATTGGGTTTCATATCCTGATATGGTTGCACTTAGCACAGGAACACCTGTTTTTGTAAATTGCGGAATTGAAAATAACTTTAAATTAAGTGCAGAAGCTTTAGAACGTTCAATTACGGATAAAACTAAGTGGCTTATTATTAACTCACCTAGTAATCCAACAGGTGCAAGCTATAATTTTGAAGAACTAGAAAATATTGCTAAAGTTTTAAGAAAATATTCACATGTAAACGTAATGTCCGATGATATTTACGAGCATATTACTTTTGATGATTTTAAATTTTATACATTAGCCCAAATAGCACCTGATTTAAAAAAGAGAATATTTACCGTAAACGGAATATCTAAAGCTTATTCTATGACGGGTTGGCGTATAGGCTACGGTGCAGGTTCTAAAGCTTTGATTAAAGCAATGACTATTATTCAGTCGCAAAGTACTTCAAACCCTTGTTCAATAAGTCAAATGGCTGCTATTGAAGCATTAAACGGTCCTCAAGATTATATAAAGCCTAATGCTTTAAATTGTCAAAAAAAGCGTGATCTTGCTTTATCAATTTTGAAAAGAGTAAAATATTTTGAGTGCTATAAGCCGGAAGGGGCGTTTTACTTATTTGTTAAATGCGATAAAATATTTGGGCATAAAACTAAATCAGGAAAAATTATTGCAAATAGTAATGATTTTGCCGAATATTTACTTGAAGAAGCAAAAGTTGCCGTAGTACCCGGTATCGCTTTCGGCTTAGAGGGATATTTTAGAATCTCTTATGCTACTTCTATGAAAGAGCTAGAAGAAGCTTGTATTAGAATTGAGAGAACAATCGATGTCACTCCTTCTTAAGGCTTTGCATGGATACCAAATCGTCATTGCGAGCAGCCATAGGCTGCGTGACAATCTCGTCAAATATCCTGAGATTGCTTCGTCACTTACTTCGTAATTTCCTCGCAATGACGGAAAAGTTAAAAAGCCACCTAAACCAACAAAAAAATAATGCGGAAAGTTTTTAAAAAATTTTTAAAAAATAATAAATACGTACTTAGTATAATTACTATTTTACTATATTGGTATTTGCGTTTTGTTTACTTTACTTCAAAGCAGAAATTTATATTTTACGATAACGGCAATAAGGAAAAATTCCTAAACGAACAAGGGGTAATCTTTGCATTTTGGCATAATATGCTTGCCTTAAGTCCGGCTATGTTTATAGGACATAGAAATATCTATGCTTTAATATCACCGCATTTAGACGGAAAAATTTTAAACGATCTAGTAGGAAAATTCGGTTGCAGAGTGATAGTAGGTTCTACTAATAAAAATCCAATTGGAGCTTTACGTAATATTATAGGTAAGTTATCTCAAGGTGCAAATATAATAGTCACGCCGGACGGTCCTAAAGGACCGGTATATAAAGTAAATAGCGGCATTACCGAAATAGCCTATAGATATAACACAAAACTTATTCCTATAGTCAGCTCCACTTCTAGATGTTTCAGATTAAAAAGTTGGGATAAATTAATAATACCCCTACCGTTTGGTACCATTAAAATCATAGTTGGCTCGCCTTTAGAACTCACAAATGATAAAATACAAAACCATATAAGCCTTGAAAAACAATTAGCAAGCTTAACAGAGAGTTTAAAGAAACGATGTTATTATATTATGCTTTAAGCTTTATATTATTACCTATTTATTTTATCATAATTCTTATACGTTTATTAATAGGTAAAGAAGATATAAGACGCATTCAAGAGCGTTTTGCTATTGGCAAACACAGACAAGACGATTCATTAGACTTCGTGCAAACGTCCGCTAATAAAGAGGAATTTAAAGGAGACACTTCACTGCGAACCACAGCTTACACACTAGTACGTGAGGATGAAGGGTTAGGATCGACGTATAAATTACCTTTAGAAGCAAGTTATGCACGAAGGCTGATATGGATTCATGCAGCAAGCGTTGGCGAGTCTATGGCAGCTTTAACATTAATACATAATATAAGTAAACGCTACCCTGACGTTCGTTTTCTAGTAACTTCTTGGACTAACAGCTCCGCTAAAATATTAACTGCCAAATTACCTAAAATAGCAGTTCACCAATTTTTACCGATAGATAATATTATTTTTACTCGAAAATTTTTAAGAAATTGGCAACCTGACTTAGGCATTTTTATAGAATCGGAATTATGGCCGTGTACTATTAATGAGGGAGCAAAGCAGTGTAAATTACTACTAGTTAATGCTCGTATTTCCGATAAATCGTTTAAAGCTTGGCTAAAAAGAAAAAGCTTTTTTCAGCTTATTCTCAAAAATTTCAGTAAAATTATCGTGCAAAGCGAGCGTGACTTACAAAAATTCAATGAACTTGGCGTATCAGATGCAGTGAATTTAGGCAATATTAAATTTGCCAACGAAAAACTTCCGGTCAATCAAGAAGAGTTATCAAAATTAAGCTTACATTTAGACAATAGGCGAGTCGTGCTATTTGCCAGCACTCACCCCGAAGATGAAGAGGTGATTTTGCCTATAATCAAAAACCTAAAAGAGCAGTTTTTAGACTGCTATATTATCTTAATTCCAAGACATCCTGAGCGAGTTAAATCAATTATCGATAATTGTAAGTCACATAATTTATCCGCTACCGCTAAGTCGCAAAATGATTTACCTGTTTTAAGCGATGATCTTTATATAGTTGATAGGTTCGGCGAAATGGGACTATTTTTTTCTGTAGCTACAATTTCTTTTATCGGCGGTTCTTTTAAACAAGGCGGGCATAATATTTTAGAAGCGGCATATTTCTCTAATTGTATTATATTCGGTCCCGATATGAGCAAAAACACCGCTATCGCTAAAGGCGTACTGCAAAATGAAGCAGCTATCCACATCAAAAACGGTGAAGATTTACTAACCAAACTAACATATCTACTCAGGTCTAATAATTCTCTAGAACTTAAAGCTTACCGCGGAAATGCTTTAAAATTTGTTAAGGACAACCAAACAGTCCTAGATGAATATTTAAAAGTAATTACGAAGTTTCTTTGATAGAATTTAACTAAAAACTCTTATTCTCCTAAAAGCTCTATAATAAATTCAGGATCTACGTGACTGATTTCTATACTTCCGTTATTTTCTAGTATTTTCTTATTCAAATACCTATAAAATACCCACTACTTTTATAGGCAAAGAACATAATTCACCTTTATAAACGGTTAAGGCCGGATACCATTGGTTATGAAAAATTATAGGTGGGTTTGGCAACGATAACTTATTTAATTTTCCGTCTCTACCGTAATGTATCTTTAAAAAAGCAGGATCTGCTTTAAGCATGTTTGCCCCATCAGAATATTTTAAAATTAGCAAAATATCAAAAGTTTCTCCCGTATCTTCTGTAGTATCAGGGACAATCATGCTTCTAAATTCTTTAATCTTAACTATCCGCTTGTTATTTAATCTTAATGTTAAGGAAGCTTCAATTGTCTCTTCCAACGCAATACTGCACTTATAACCGTTTTCGGTTTTAAATTCTTTTTGAACAACTTTATGCTTAGTAGGTTCAGAAAATATAAATTTTTCCTTACCGTTGCTGTTAAAATCACTTCCTGGACTGACGACTTCTATTGTACAGGTTATCACTTTATAAGCGTTTGAAAGGGTTTTAGCTCCAATCTTTGCACTACCTACCAGTTTTTTTCCGTATATTTTAGTCTTTTCTCTTTTAGAGGTAGAGGAGTATTAGGGGGAGTTTGCTCTAAAGGATCTACAAGATTAGTTGGCATCGACTGAGTGGGAGTACTTGTATTACCTCGAGACGAAGGATGCTTTGTTATATAAGTTATTTTACTTTGGGCATCAGTACCGAGTACTACTATTTGTCCACTTCCTATCTTATAGGCGTTTTCTATAATTTTACTTCCTGTTACGGTAACTTTTACTGCCCCTTCTATTGCTTTATAACATGCATAACCGGCACATACTATAATAACCCCAAGCAATTCGGCATCATTATCACTATAATTCTCCTACGATGCTCTGCGGCAGTATAAATTTGTGCAGCATATTCCTCTTTTGTCCTTGACATAAAATGCTCTTCATTTAAACTAATAATAATTATTATTGTAAGATTTTCTATTATTAAGTCAATATAAATCTTTTATTATAATATTATAAAGTAAAAAACCGAAAATTATTTATTAATAGATAGTTGATTGTAGTTAGAGAGATATTATAAATACGAGTTTAGAATAAGCACTTATCCTAAATTCGCCTTTGTTTGCTTTGAAAAGGTGTGAGTGAGCATTCACGAGTGTTTTACTGTCACCTAGTTCAATTGACCACGGGAAGGTATTGTTGCGTGGATAAAAAAACGCATTCGGTGTCATACCGTGGTTTGACCACGGTATTCATAAAAATAACTAGTATTAGTTGTTTTTATATTTTTACTGGATCCCGCGATCAAGTCGCGGGATGACAGGATGGAATTGTGTCTGCACAACAACGCATGCTCGCAATGACGATTTGGTATCTACGCGGAAATGACATTGAAGCTATGAAACAAGCCCATTAACCTTGCGTAATGGCAGCTACTTCATCGGCAAAGTTTTTTTCTCCGTGTTCTATACCTTCACCAAGTTCGTATCTAATAAATTTGGCGATTTTAATTGCTGCACCGAGTTCTTTTTCAGCATTTTTAATTACTTCCGCAACGGTAAGTTTAGGCTCAAATAAGAAATTTTGCTGAAGCAATACAACTTCCGAGAAGAATTTACGTATTCTACCTTCTACCATTTTTTCTATAATATTATCAGGCTTTCCTTCTTCTTTAGATTTCTCAAAAAATACTTTTCTCTCACGCTCTACGAGTGCTTGATCCAAGCCTGAATCATCTATACTTTGCGGGTTATTTCCTGCTACATGAACAGCAATTTGTTTAGCTAACGCTTCTAGTTTTGCTTTATCTTTTGCGTTAGACGCAAGACCTACTAATACGGAAATTTTTCCTAAATTCGGTACAACTTCATTATGCACGTACGAACCGATTGCTCCTTCAGATATCTCTAATATATCCATACGACGTAATGTTAAATTTTCACCGATTGTAGCGATATTTTCTATAATTTCTTCTTCAACTGATTTACCGCTTTGCATTTTAAATGTTTTTAGCGTGTCTATAGTTTTTGCAATTACTGCAAGATTTGCAATATCCTTAACTAGAGCCTGAAACTGCTCATTTCTAGCAACAAAATCCGTTTCGGAATTTACTTCAATTACCACTCCGGTAAGCCCATCAACTTTTGCAGCCGTTAAACCTTCAGAAGCAATGCGTCCGGCTTTCTTTGCAGCAACAGCTAAACCTTTCTTACGAAGAAAATCAATAGCTTCTTCAAAATTACCGCTGGTTTCTATTAATGCTTTTTTGCAGTCCATCATACCTGCACCGGTTTTTTCTCTTAATTCTTTAACCGCTGCAGCACTTATATTTATTTCACTCATACCTTACTTTCTCCTGAATTATTATATTTGGCTTGGGTTGTGGCTCGAAGAACGACCTCGGTGTCACCCCGTGGCTTGTTCCTGGGGTCCATAAAAACAATTTAAAATACTAATATTAGTATTTTAAGCTGGATCCCGCGATCAAGTCGCGGGATGACAATGGGAAAGCCGATCCATGCAACAACACTTATGCATTATCAGAATTTTTATTTTCATCGGCATCATTTAATGCTTGCTCAAATTCTGTATTTGTCTCTTCATCAATATTTTTCGTTTTAGAGAATTTTTTAGCTTGTTTTAATTTAGAAACATTTTTAGAAGTTAACGCCTTATCTGTATGCTCTTGCATAGCACCCATATCAACTCCTGAAGCTTTCATTGATTCTTCAAGTCCTTGTAATGCCGCATCTGCAAATAAACTACAATAAAGTCTTATTGATCTTATAGAATCATCATTACCCGGAATCGGATAATCTACATTATCAGGATTAGAATTAGTATCAACTACTGCAACTATAGGAACATTAAGCTTTACCGCTTCATTAATTGCGATATGCTCTTTATTAGTGTCAATAACTACTAGAAGATCAGGTTTAGAATTAAGATTTCTAATACCGGCAAGAGATAGAAGTAATTTATCTTTCTTACGGCTCATATCGAGTATCTCTTTCTTAGTATAACCCATAAGGGCTTCTTCGTTTTCTAAGGTTTTGTCTAACTTATTTAGCTTTTCTATTGAACCCGCAATAGTTTTCCAGTTAGTTAGCATACCACCAAGCCATCTATGATTTACGTAATACTGTCCGCATTTTTCGGCATATTCCGCTATAATATCGCTTGCCTGTATTTTAGTACTTACAAATAATATCTTACCGTCTTTCTTTACGGTTTCATATATTGCATTCAAAGCAACACTCATTAAAGCGACACTTTGTCTTAAATCGATTATATGAACATCATCACGTTCACCATATATATAAGATGCCATTTTAGGATTCCAGCGTGAGGTCTTGTGACCGAAATGCACGCCCGCATCTAATAATTCTTTAATGTTAACAGATGGTATTTTTGACATTTTTAAATTCTCCATTGTTAGTTTATACCTCCGTAAGATGTTCATTCTAATGAACTAACATATATCTTACGTGTGAATTTTTTGCTTAAGTTTTGGATAATCGTCATTGCGAGCAGCCGTAGGCTACGTGGCAATCTCATCAAATACCCTGAGATTGCTTCGTCAATTATTACATATATTTTCTCGCAATGACGACTTATAAGCCTATAAATTATATACGCATATTGCGTAATTTACAAGCTTTTATTCTTTGCGCCAAATAGTAGTACCGTCAGGTTGATCTTCTAGAATTATTTTTTCCTCTAATAACTGGTTACGAATTTGATCGGCTAATAACCAATTTTTTTGTTTTTTTGCTTCCAAACGCTTATTTACAAACTCATTTATATAGAGTTCATCCACACCGCTATTAAACCACTCGTGTGGAGTCTTATTCATTAAACCAATAAAATTAGCACAAGTAATAATAGCAGAGGCGTTAAGCTGCCTTTCTTCTTCAGTTTTAGAAATAAAAACACCTTTAGCGTAGTCATTAATTATTTTAACGGCAAGCGGCGTATTCATATCATCAAGTAAGCTTTGCATGAAATCATGAGGTAAATCTATTTTCTGCACATTAATATTTTCTATAGCTCTATACCAATAATCTAAAGTTTTCTTAGCATCTTCTATAGCTTTATCATTATAATCAAGAGGACGCCTATAGTGACTACTTAATAAAAATAACCTTACTACTTCTCCTTGAATTTGTTTATCCATTAAATCCCTTATGGTAATAAAATTACCAAGAGATTTACTCATTTTCTCACCGTTAACCGTTAGAAACCCATTATGTACCCAATATTTAGCATAGGTAGAACTTGGAAAAGCACATCTACTTTGAGCAATCTCATTGGTATGATGCGGAAAGATTAAATCTGCTCCGCCGCCGTGAATATCAAAATTCTCACCTAAATATTTGTAGCTCATGGCTGAACATTCAATATGCCATCCAGGGCGACCAA
Source organism: Rickettsia massiliae MTU5 (assembly GCF_000016625.1). Lineage (NCBI taxonomy): Bacteria > Pseudomonadati > Pseudomonadota > Alphaproteobacteria > Rickettsiales > Rickettsiaceae > Rickettsia > Rickettsia massiliae. The sequence continues at coordinate 115,899 of NC_009900.1, read as the reverse complement.
GTCCCCAGGGGCTTTCAAAATTCATATTTGCCGATTCATTTTGCTTTGCCGGTTTCCATAATACAAAATCTTGTGGATTTTTTTTGGTTTTACTATTTTCTACATGTACTCCCTCAAACATTTCTTCTAAACTTCGGTTAGATAATTCCGTATAATTTGGAGCTGATAAAACATCAAAATAAACATGATTATCAACAACATATGCGTGCTCTTTTGCTATTAAGCGTTCTATTATTGCGATCATTACATCAGTATGCTTTGTAGCTTTCGGCTCAATACTAGGTAGCATACAACCTAAATATGCCATATTTTTATGAAACTCTTTCGTAACTTTATCAGTCAACTCATCAATAGTAACACCAAGTAGTTCAGCTCTATCGATAATTTTATCGTCAACATTCGTAATGTTACGTACATATTTTACTGTCTTCTCACCGAATATTTTTATAACTATACGATAAAGTAAATCATATACTACTCCCGACCTACCATTGCCTATATGAGGATTATCATAAACAGTTGGTCCACATACATACATTTTTACGTTAGCTTGATCTTGAGGATTAAAAACCTCTTTAGTACGGCTCAGAGTGTTATATAAGTGAAATTGAATTTGCATATTTTATTTACCAAAAACTGAAGTACATTTCTTTCAAAAGTAGTATGTTAATACTACTTTTGAAAAAAGTTTAAAATTCGGAGTATACATTAGCATGTGATATATTAAACATATTTTGGCTAAACAATTCATTGGTTAACAAATATTAGTAATTAATAGTTTACATAAGTTAACAAATATTATATAACTCGCCTCGTTTATATTAAAAAAATAATAACTAATCGAGGTTTGAATGAATTTACAAAATTCCTACTCAAAAAAATATGTTTTAACTTTTTTCATGTCAATATGTTTGTTGACTAGTAGCTTTTTAAGTACAAGTGCTAGAGCGGCAAACTTTAAAGATTTAGTTAGTAAAACCCCGACATGGGAAAAGTACAATTCAACACAACAACAAAACATTTGGAAAAATTTGACTCCAAATGAAAAAATCAAAAAATGGCAAGAAGCAGATTTAGTTCCTAGTTTTACTCAAGCACAAGATGATCTAGGAATAAAGTATAAGGAAACAGATTTATCAAGTTTTGTAGATAATACTAGAAATAAAGCAAGACACGCAAGAGCTAAAATTTTATTATACATCGAAAGAGTAAAACAACAGGATTTTGATACAAAAAAACAAGAATATATTAATCAAGGTGTAGTTCCTACAGATATAGAAGCAGCAACAAATCTTGGAATAAGTTATGACCCTAGCAAAATAGACAATAATGTAGAAAACGATCAAAAGGTACGTCGTGCAGCAAAAGACAAAAAAGCGGTAATCGAGCTATATATCAGCTCAATAAACAGAGATATTAAATACAAACATTATGTTGATAATGATATTATCCCTGAAATGAAAGAAGTAAGGACTGCTCTTAACATGAATAAAGATGATGCAGAATCTTTTGTTGCTTCAATAAGAACTGAAATTATGGAAAACGCAAAGGGACAATATATAGCCGATAGCCATATTCCTACAGAAAAAGAGTTAAAAAATAGGTTTGGTATATCTCGTGATGATAATAGAGACGGCTATATTAAGTCAATAAGACTTAAAGTTATGGACAAAGAAAAGCCACAATATATAGCTGATAATAGTATTCCTACAGAAAAAGAGCTAGAGAAGAAATTTGGTGCTGATAAAGATGAGGCAACAAACTATATCGCATCAATAGCAACTCAGATGATGCTTGGTAAAAAATCGTACTATATAGATAATAATATTATCCCTAACGCTGACGAATTAATGAATGAATTTAAGATAGGGAAAATAAAAGCAAATTCTTATATAGACCAAATAAGAGCCGGAATAGACGCAAACCAGTTGCTAAACAACAATGATACTACTACTAAACAGTCTGCCGGACACTCTCAAAAAAAGAGCGGAAGCAAACACAATTGGTATATGTCAAATCAAGGTACACATAATACAGAAACATCTTCAGGGGTTTCAAGGACATCTTCAGGAATTTCCACGGGTAGAAAAGAGAAACAACCATATTTTTTTGATCCTATAAGTACTTTTAAAACTCACTTTAATCATAAAAAAAATAAGGGTAATTTAACGCAGTCTCAACACAATATAAATAGAATAATACAACAAGAAGAAAATATTGAAGCATTTAACAATCTTATTAAAACAAATCCTATAGCAGCATTAAATCTTGAAGTAGATAGTAGTTATACACAAGAAGCAGTAACGACTATCTTAAGTGATTTTAATGATGATACTATTCAAAGGGTATTATTTAGCAATGATACGGGACAATTAGATTTCAATACCAATATTGACGTTAAAAATAGACCTATTTTAAAAAAATTATTAGAAAATAGTTCTTCTGAAGAAAAAACTAAATTTACTGAAAGAATTCAAGACTATGCAACACGAAATATATCTAATAGTCAATTTAAAGAAAAGGCACGATTAGATCTTATCAAACTAGCAGCAAGTAAAGATAAGAGTTCAGTAGAAAACTTTTTAGCTCTGCAATTAGAGTTAAAAAACAAAATGCAGCCGTATATTGTAAAAAGCACCTATATTTTAACACCAGAAATAGTAAAAGCAATAAATATAGAACTAAAAAATAAAGGGCTAATAATAGATAGTTTAACTAAAGACGATATGATTAAACTAGTCAAAGCATTAAATAAACAAACATTAAATTCAGCAATTAAAGTAATATTATCTGATAGTAACATACTCAGCAATGAAACCAATAAAATTTTAGGGTTAGCAGTAGGTAATAATGCAAATAATTTAGAACAAACACAAAGCGGCATTCCGAATCCACCACCTCTACCGCTAAACGGGGGTATTCCAAATCCGCCTCCTCTACCACTAAATGGAAGCATGCCACCCCCACCACCTCCCTTAAATTCTCAAGACTTTAGTAGCAACTCTAACAATTTTGATTTAAATAAGTTACAAGCAGAATATCCTCACATACATTCATTATATATTCAGTTTACTCGCAATACTACTGTTCAACCGAAAGTACCACTTCAACCTACAACTGCTAGTGCAACCAGCACAGACAGAAGCACGCCAGAGACAGCTTATGCCAAATTATATGCAGCATATAGAACTGAGACAGGAGGTAAAAAAGCTGATGATTTACAAGATCAGCTTATAAAAAGACAAGCTGATCTTACAAATGTTATACGTCAAATATTAACAGAATCATACGCCAACCAAGGAGCTGACGCGAAAACTCTTATAAATTTATTTAGCATTTCAACCCCTGAAATCGCAGAAAAAGCTAAAGAAGCTTTTAACACCCTTGTTCAAGACCCATATATACAAGATATAACCGTAAATGGTAAGAAAACAACAACAAGCGAAGAGATAATTAAAAATCTTTTCAATGAAGACACTGATGATGCAGTAAAACGTATTTTATTATCGTCATGTAAAATATCTGAAGAATTAAAGAGACCTATTAAACTTGAATTCAATAAATCAGAATTGATTAGAGAGTTACAGAGCAAACAAAATCCGTTTGAACAATTAGAATTTGCCTATACTAATGCACAATACTTCGATCAAGATATATTTGGTAATAGAGTCGAAGAGTTAATTAACAACCCTCACATATTAACTATAGCACAACAAGCTACTTTTTTAATAACAGAAGATACACACTTAAGAAAAACAATTAATTCTGATCAAGCACAGGCTAAACTTGATGATTTAAGAACAGCTATTTTAAGCACAATAAAATTTGAAGAATTAATTAAAGCAAATTTACCTCAACATGAGTTTATTGCTATAGTAAAGGAAAAAGAACCCGAATTATTACAAGAGTTTTTAAACGCTACTACTATCAAACTAACAGGTAATAATAATTTAGATCAATTAAGATTAGCTTTGCCTTCATTTACAGGCATGAGCAATGAACAAGTAAGAATTCTTACTAGTAAATTAAATATGCCTATAATATTAAAAGCTCTTCACGAGTGCTCGCAAGAAAAAGCTAAAAAACACATCCATACCGGAAACATGCCACCACCGCCACCGCCACTGCCGCCTGATTCACAAGATTTGGAATTAGCTTATCTAACAAGATTAGGGATTACTAAATCCAATGCAAATACATCTACTTTTAAAACAACTCCAAAAATTTATAACTTTAGCTCTGATATAGCTGTAAGATATAAAGAATTTGCTTTATCAGGACAAAAAGCAGCAGGACATAAAGCAAAATACTCTGATGCCAATTTATTTAAAAAAGCTATAGCGGAATCAGTAGCATTTGAGCATTCAAAAAAATTACCTAAAGCTCATCAAAATAATAAGTATTTTGCAAAAATCCAAGAAGCAGTCGACACTATGCACTCTAGCTTTATAGGTCCTAGAACTGAAATAGGGCAAGAAGTACATAATATTTATACTTCTAAACTTTTGGAATTAGCAAAAGATAAAGAATTTATTAAATATGTTAAAGATGATATTATACTTAGCAAAAAATTAACGGAGGTGTTTACTTCCGCTGACTCTGATTTTATAGATCCTAGAACTGAAATAGAACAAAAAATACATAATATTTATACACAGCAATTGACAAAATATCCAGAAGAAGCGGTAAAAGAGGCGTTTACTTCCGCTGACTCTGATTTTATAGGTCCTAGAACTGAAATAGGACAAGAAGTACGTAATATTTATACTTCTCAACTTTTGGAATTAGCAAAAGATAAAGAATTGTTTCTATTTGTTACACAATTACTAGCAGAGTCTACTGCACTAGAACAAAAATATGGTAGTGATATTCAATCAGAAAATAGTAACAATGAAAAGAAAATAGGACGTTTAGATCTGAAAACATTACGATTATTCCAACAAAAAAACGAAGCCACAAATGACGAATCCTCAACAAAGGATGATACACAACCTGAAGATAACAATAAAAAGTCAGAGCAATCTGATTCCAAAACCGTTTTATCACCGAGATTATTGTGTTCTAACGATAGCAAAAATGATAAATCATCAGATGACAAAAAATCACTTCTAGCATTAAGATCTAGTGATGAAAACGATAAAGGGTATGAAACTGATGAAGAAGAATTAGAAGAAAGCAATAGCACCACTGACGAAGAATTAAAAAAAGATATAGTTTTAGAAAGCGAAGATGAAGCTCTCGATGTGTCATTCAAAACTGAAGCAATTACAGAACAAGATGAGGCGACACAGAGACAACAGGTATCTGATGACACTAGTAGGAAAGTAGCAATATTAGTTAAGGCGACTTCAACTCTTCACAAACCTGTTCACTATAATATTTTAAGTGATAGATTAAAGGTTGCTGCAATAGGGGCCGGTGATGAAGAAGCTAGTATAAACAGAGGGGTATGGATTAGCGGCTTATACGGCATCAACACACAAGAAACTTGGAAGAACATTCCAAAATATCAAAGTCGTACAACCGGCATAACTATCGGGACTGATGCTGAATTCATCAATAGTCATGATGTTATAGGAATAGCTTATAGCCGTTTGGAATCCCTAATTAAATATAATAAAAAACTAGGGAAAACAACAGTTAACGGTCATCTTTTAAGCATTTACGGTCTAAAAGAACTAATTAAAGGTTTCTCATTGCAGGCTATAACATCTTACGGTCATAATTATATTAAGAATAGATCTAAAAGCATTAATAATATAATTGGAAAATATCAAAACAATAATTTAAGTTTTCAAACTTTATTGAATTATAAATATCGTACAAAATACGATTTATATTTTATTCCTAATATCGGTTTTAAATATGATTATTCAAGAGCTAGCAACTATAAAGAGTATAATGTAGATATAGAAAATCTCATGATTCAAAAGAAATCAAATCAATCATTTGAAAGTAGCCTTGGCGGTAAAATAGTGTTTAAGCCTATAGTGACCACAAACAATATAGTATTAACACCAAGTTTGTATGGTAATATTGAGCATCACTTCAATAATAAAAATACAAAAGTTAATGCAAAAGCGACTTTTAAAGGACAAACATTACAAGAAAAAATTATTATACCAAAACAACCTAAGCTTGGATATAATATCGGTAGTAATATACTTATGAGTAGAAAAAATATAAATGTTTTACTTGAGTATAATTATTATACGCATAAAAAGTATCAAAGCCATCAAGGACTTATTAAACTAAAAGTCAATTTGTAAATCACCAATAGAAAATTTAAATCAGGATAAGCTTTTCCTAAGAGCTTATCCTTTCTTAATGCATAAGCTTATTAACCAAACTCCTGCATTATAGAATACTGGAGTACTAATATAGTAAAAAATAGTTTAAATGAATAGCTATTAAGTACAAGATGACCTAATTGGTCCAAAGGAAAAATATTAAATAAACTCATAATCCCAATTACAATAAAAGTATCGATAAATAAAGAAATTGCCGTACTAAAATTATTTCTTATCCATAAATAGATATTAATATCAACAAGTTGAGCTATATAACAGGCAAAAGTTGATGCTAAAAAAGATATATGGTATTGAACCAAAGACTTTATGAAAAGTTATGTTGTCAACATTAGACCAATTAGTAGCTTCCAATTTATCCATGAGACTTATTATTAAAATTACTATTATATTAAAAATAATAGCAAGCTTTACACAAAAATTGGCTCTTTCTTTACCGTAAAACTCAGCTATTAAATCCGTTAATAAAAAAGTTAACGGGTAAAAAATTGCTCCTATAGATAATTCAAGAATATAAAAATTAAAAATATTAAGGTAAACAAATTTTTAATATATTAAGTTTCCTACTTATAATAAGGACTGTAAAAAACGTACATAAAATGATATAAATTTTTTCTTTTATATTAAATTCTATAGACATTTCTAAAATTATTTTAGGTGCAAAAATATTACTGTACTCTAATAATATATATTGGGAGTTCTGAAAACTATACTAAATTCTCTAATGTCATGCCATTGATCTATAGGTGTTGTTACATGACTCCTGTTATGTCACTCCCGCAAAAGCAGGAATCCAGTACTTTTATCTGTCACCCCGTGGCTTGACCACGGGGTGACACAGTGGATTTTACCGACCCACGCGACAATACCAACAAAGGTAGACAATGAAAAGTATGAGAGATATTACTAAGATAAAGCTGTAACTACTTAGCTATAGGTAAACTATTTTCTGCTTGATTTTCTTCAATTTCATTAATCTTAGAAACTAAATCAGATTTCTTTTTTGAGGAAAGGTTAGCAAGTACTATTGCATTTATTAAAAATAATGTTGTAAGTATTATAGTGCTTTTAGTAAGAAAATTACCGACTGTTTTAGCACTGACTACTCCCATATTATTACCGCCGCTTATACTACTAATTCCATCCGATCCGCTACGCTGCATCAGAATAACTATAATTAGCAATATTGCAATAGTAATATGTACAAAGAGAAGAATGTCTATCATATAATAAAATAATCGTTATCGTATTTTAAATGTAAATCATACATTAGTTTTATATTATTTGCAACTTAGCTTTATAAAATAAACATAATACTATAATAGTATCTGACAGACACTAGACTAAAATCAGCATATGAGTTCTTCAAGAAAGGTTAAAAACTCACAAAGCTTAGGATGTGTGGTGGTGCTACTAGGGGGAATTGAACCCCCGACCTCTTCATTACCAATGAAGTGCTCTACCCCTGAGCTATAGTAGCAAGATTATTTCAAACCCTTTTTGCCACATATTTGTTATTAAATCAAGAAAAATTTTGGAAATTCGTTTACTATTTACAAAAAAGCTCTTATGCTAGCTCTTCATTCGCGCCACTTATATGTACCCCATCATAAAATGCTACTGTAGTTTCATTAGCATGCATCCCACATTCTTTCTGTAAATAATCACTTAAAATCTTTAGTGTTTTTTCTTTGGTTTGGCATGGTAATATCATTTTATTATCTTGTACTAACTTGTGTAATTTGGGTATCTCTTCTGCAGTAACAAGCCTCATGTCCAAACAACCGTTTTCTTCTTGTTGTAGAAGGTCAGCCGTTACACTCGTAACTCTATGACATGTACCGAATAAGTCTAGATCTATTATTGAAATTGCTTCGTCACTAGTTACTTCTTTAAAAGTTCTGGAATGATTGATGTTATCCTCAGAGATACTGGCAAAGACTAATCCCTTTTCAGTTATTTTATGTTCACAAGCATCGCCATAGTAATAACTCTTAGGTTTAAAGACTACAATTTTGTTATTAAATTCAACTAGGTTTGCAGGTTTTGTAATTTTTTTCATATTTTATCTAAACTTCTATTTTTGTAGAAAGATAAGGCAATCAATGCAAAAATACAGCTTAATATGACATAATAAACTGCTGAGGTTACATGCCCTGTTTTGTGTACTAAATATTCAAAGACAAGAGGCGTAGTACCACCAAAAATACTTGTAGCAGTGTTATATGAAATAGAGAGAGCAGTGTTACGTATATTTGTAGGATACAATTCTGCTTGTAATGCCGGTTCAGGACCGATATAGCTAGCAGCAAGTATAGCAAGTATCAATTGTGAGATAATTACACTTGTGAAGGCCCCATTCTCAAAATTATTAAGTAAAAACGACGTTGTTACAATAATTATTATCAGATTAATTACAAAAATTTTCCTGCGACCTATAATATCGGATAGATAACCGCTTAATAAAGTTACGGCTATCATAATCACGTAAGACACACTAGCAAGGCTATTTACCTCATTTTCAGTAAAGTTGCGGCTGATTTTTAAAAACGATACCAAGTAAATTGTAGTTAGATAGAATATTATCGAACCGGGAGCATTGATAAAAATCGAGATTAATATATCAAACCAATAATTGGTAATGACTTTTTTTAACGGTGATTGTAAAATCTTTTTCTGCTCTCTTAGATTTTTAAAATTCGGTGTTTCGTGTGTATTTTTTTTAATATAAAATGCTGCAAAAAGAATAAAAAAACCAAGTAAAAAAGGTATTCTCCAGCCAAAACTATCAAATTGTGAAGCTGTTAGGATATTCTTAACGATATAAGAAACAAAAGAACCAAGCAATAAACCGGAGCATATACTAGACATTGAAATACTACCGGTGAAGCCTTGGTGTTTATGGCTAGTATGCTCAATAACAAAGGAAATAGAGCCGGTCAAAGCTCCTCCCATTGATAATCCTTGTAGAATTCGTACACAAATCATTAATATAGTCGCAGTTATACCGATAGTATGGTAAGTTGGTAATATTCCTATTAACACGGTTGGGACAGACATGCAAAATAACGCACTAGTTAAGGCTACTTTGCGTCCAAATCTATCACCGATAACACCAAAAAATATGCCACCCAACGGTCTTGCCAAATAACCTATAGCAAATACTAAAAAAGCTTGCAGTAAAGAAGTATTAGCATCCTCATTTGGAAAAAATTTTGTTCCTATTATGGGTGCAAAATAACCGAATAATACATAATCATACCATTCAAAAGTGTTAGCGATACCGCTTGAAAATACTAGTTTACTGCGATTCATGTTTTCTATTCATAGCTTTTTTTTCGGAATATATTATAAATAAGGTGGTAGGAATTATTATTACTGCTCCATGAAGTGTGCTTTTATCGGGAAATTCATTAAATATGAAATATGCCGCTATTGCCGAAATCACCAGCTCTAAATATCTATAAGGAGCGGTAGCGGTTGCATCTACCATGGAAAAAGCTTTAAGCAGGAAGAATAATATTAAGCTTCCGCTACTACCGAGTACAAACAATAAAGCTAATTCAAAACTACTAGGAGTTAGCCAATACTGCGATGCTACAGGTAACGACACTATAGCAGTTACTATTGCCGAATAAAATAGCATGCTAATCATCGATTCTTTTATTACGAATTTTTTATTAATAATATCAAGCATAGCAAATGAAATAGCCGCTAATACAAAATACAAAATTTCTGGGTTAAAATCCTCGGCATGCGGTTTAAGCGTAACAACAAGTCCTATAAATCCTACTACGGTAACCACCCATCTTGGCCAAATAATATTTTCGTTCAGAAAAAATACGGCAAGTATTAAAGTAAATAAAGGAATAGAAAAACTTACGACTGTTGCAGTAGTAACGGGAGCTATGGTAAGACCGTAAGTCCAAGAAGTCATACCGAAAAATAATAATAACCCTCTTAATATATGTACAAAAGGACGACTTGTTTTTAAAGTATTTTTACCATAATAAACAACAAAAGGTAGTAAAACTATGCTACTGAAAAAGAAGCGGAAAAAAGCTACTTCAAAGCTATGTAAACGAGTCCCAAGATATTTAGACATTACATCATTGGCACTACTACTTACTAAACTAAGTAAAAACCAACCTATACCGGTTAAATATGTTTTTAATGCATCATTCATTAATATGCTCCAATAATTTCTATAATTTTACTTAAATGTCTTGACTTTTAGCATAAAAGAATTCTATCTTTTATGACAATGGTATGAATATATAAACAAAAATTTTATATAATAATACGGTAATCAATTTTAAGCAAGTAAAGGTTATAATTATATGTTAAGAATAGTGAAAAAATTAGGGATAATTTTGTTTGTATCCAGCATAAGTATTAATAGTTTTGCTAAAAGCATGTATGATGATGTAGACTCTGCTCCTGACTATGATAGTACACCGTATTACGAAAACGAAGGCAGTTTAGTTTTCAAGATGCGTCTAGGAGGTGTTGTTTCAAGTGCTAAGCAAAAAGGATTACCTACTCCTACCTCTCCTCAACCTATTTCAGTAGGAGAAGTTGCAAAAAACGGTTATGGAGGTGATGCGTCCACTACTATATTCTTTAATAATTATTTAGCTACTGAATTATCACTTGGCTTTAATGTTTTACGCACTAAATATACATACCTTGCAGCCATTGCTCATAATTATGGCGTTGATAATGTCAAACTAGGAAAAAACAAACCTATTTATATGATTCCTGCAACAGTTACCGGACAATTTCATATAGCTCCTTACGGTGGAATAAGACCATATATAGGTATAGGTTATCACGGTTCTTATATGCTTACGCAAGCTACCGGTCTTAAAATTAGAAACGGACACGGTGCCGTAGGACAAATAGGTGTAGATTTTTATGCTAAAGATGACACTTTAATCAATATTGACGTAAGACAATTTTTCTTAAATCCTAAACTTGAGTATAAACCGAATTTAGTAGGTAATAAAACCGTGATCTCTAAAGTTAAACTTAATCCTTTAATAGTTTCTATAGGTATAGGATTTACTTTTTAGCCTTGTTGCATGGTTCTTGAAGCGTATTTGTCATCCCGCGACTTGATCGCGGGATCCAGTTTTTTTATTTTTTTGGATACCGCGGTCAAGCCGCGGGATGACACTAAATAGCTAATAATATAAACATACATTCACCTATGTCCCTACAAATTATCCAGTTATTATACTTAGTTGCGGCTGTTTGCTTTATTCTATCACTCAAATTCTTATCCTCACAGAAACAATCACGTTTAGGCAGTACCATAGGTATTTTGGGGATGGCGATAGCAGTCGTCGTTACTTTTTTCCTACCGGATTTTACTCATAAATTACCCATTATAGCAACCATATTATTAGGTGCTGTAATCGGCGGGATTATCGCACTTAAAATCTCCATGACGGCAATGCCTCAATTAGTAGCGGGATTTCACTCTTTTGTCGGTCTTGCTGCGGTATTTGTAGCTTATGCTACAGTACTTGCTCCTGAAAATTTTTCTATAGGAATAGCAGGAAGTTTACCGATTAATGCATTAATAGAAATATCAGTAGGCGTCTCTATCGGTGCTTTAACTTTTAGCGGTTCGATTATAGCTTTTCTAAAACTACAAGGCTTAATGAAAAGTAGCCCGTTAAAATTCTACGGTCAGCAATATATATGCTTATTAACGGCAATAATATTGGTTATTCTAGTAATATCGTTTATTCGTTCAGAGAATATATTTTTATTTAATCTAATAGTCTTTTTATCACTGTTAATCGGAGTATTACTAATAATACCGGTAGGCAGTGCAGATACGCCTGTTATAGTCTCAATGCTAAATTCTTATTCAGGTTTTGCGGCAGCAGGTATAGGCTTTACGCTTAGCAATAGCCTACTTATTATTACTGGAGCATTAGTCGGTAGTAGCGGAGCTATACTGAGCTATATAATGTGCAAAGCGATGAATCGCTCATTAATTAAGGTTATTTTTGAGGCGTTTTTGCCTGCACATACTGGAATTAACAAGGATATAGACGACGATAAAATAGCAAAAACAAGCTGCCCTGAAGATGCGGCACATTTACTACTTAATACATCATCGGTGATAATTGTTCCCGGTTACGGTATGGCAGTAGCCCAGTCTCAACATATCATAAAAGAGATGGTTGATATATTAGAACGTTCAGATATTAATGTACGTTTTGCCGTACATCCGGTAGCAGGCAGAATGCCGGGGCATATGAATGTTTTACTTGCAGAAGCTAATATAGATTATGAGAAAGTACTTGAGCTTGAAGAAATTAATCGAGATTTCGCTACCACTGACGTAGTGCTTGTGATTGGGGCAAATGACGTAACTAATCCTGCTGCTAAAAATGATCCGAACAGTCCAATTTATGGTATGCCGGTACTCGATGTCGAAAAAGCACGTACGATTTTGTTTATTAAACGCTCTATGGCATCAGGATATGCAGGTATAAAAAATGCGCTATTTTATCGCGATAATACTTTTATGTTATTCGGTGATGCTAAGAAAGTAGTTGAGGAGATAGTTAAGTTTCTAAATGAAGATTGACTTAAATAACTCTATTTGTTATAACTTCTTAAATTAAGCCAAAAAACAATTATCATGAATTTGCAAAAAACATTACCGCTTCTGCCAAAAGCTACGGCTATGTGGTTAATTGAAAATACTTCTTTAACTTTTAAACAAATTGCCGATTTTTGCGGTATTCATGAATTTGAAATAAAAGGTATGGCTGACGGTGAAGTAGCACAATCTATAAAAGGTTTAAATCCAATTGCAAACGGTCAGTTAACTTTAGAGGAAATTGAGCGTTGCAGTAAAGATCCTAATGCTAATTTACAAATTTCATATAGCCCTGCTGATGAATTGATGAAAAACCAGAAAAAACAGCGTGCTAAATACACTCCTATAGCAAGACGTCAAGATAAACCGGATGCTATATATTGGTTGTTGTCTAATTATCCGAACATCCAAGACCATCAAATAATTAAATTAATAGGTACTACTAAAATTACTATAGATGCTATTAGAACCCGTAGCCATTGGAATATGAATTCTATTCATCCTCGTGATCCCGTATTACTGGGGATCTGTAGTCAAATAGACCTGAATAAAATAGTAGAAAGCCTAAAGCCTCCACAAAATCCTACAAAAGAATCATAAAATTATACTAACTGCTATCCTGCGAAAAGCTTGCTTACGTGAATTATTTTGTGATTGTTACCCCGCCCCTTGATCAGCGTTATTGCGTGGCTCGTTTATGTCATTCCTGTATAGTCGGAACATTGCTGGATGGACCGGTAAAATCCACTGTGTCACCCCATGGCTTGACCCACGGGGTCCATAAAAAAAATCTAAAATACTAATATTATTAGTATTTTAAGCTAGATTCCGTGGTCAAGCCACGGAATGACAACGGATGTGTTTTTCAATCTACACTGACAATACTTTTCTCACAAACGGATTTTTTATGGATTAGAAAAGTGATTATTGCCTAATAAATCGTTTATCGCTAGGTAAAGTATAACTTTTATCGGTAGAACGATAGGGACAAATGTCAATTCCTCCACGCCTAGTATATACTATAGAAATAGAAAGAAAATCAGGACTTATAGCGTTTTTAATATCTGTAAAAATACGCTCAGCACACTGCTCTGCAAACTCATTACAATTTCTAAAAGATATTAAATATTTCAGAAAAGAATCATGTTTTAACTTTTTTCCTTTATATTTTATAACGATTGTACCCCAATCCGGTTGACCGGTTACTAGGCAATTTGATTTGAGTAAATTAGAATTAATCTCTTCTTCTACCAAAACATCTTCATACTCAATTAAACTATTATCGGGTGCACCGTAATTATTGCATACTATATCTAAATCATCGATATTTTTACCGCTTGGAACACCAAATTCTACTTTTGTATTTATAGGAAATATACGTCCTGTTACTTTAGCGTGTGTAACATTACTTAGATCCTGCAAGATAATTCTTTCTAGTTCTTTTACTGATTCAACAACAAAGTTATTAAAAGAATTTAGATATAATTTAAATGATTTTGATTCTACTATATTTTCAGAATCCGTCGGTATATAAAAAGTGCCTACTCCAACCCATGGCTTACCGTTCTTATTAAGACAAGATAGTTCATATGTATTCCAAACATCTACACCGTAAAACGGAAGATTATTACTATTTATTCCAAGTTCGTTTCGATTATTTATACGTGGAATTTTAAATAATAAAGTCACATCATAACTATCTTTATAAGTACTTTTTTTACCAAGTAAAGAAGTAGATAAAGGCATTAATTATGCTCCTTGTGCTAAAATTTCTTTTTGTTGTAACTCATCATATTCTTTTAGCATATAACCACGTCCCCACACCGTGTCGATATAATCTCTACCGCCAGCAGCATCACTTAACTTTTTACGAAGTTTACAAATAAATACGTCAATAATTTTCATTTCCGGTTCATCAACACTACTATATAAGTGATTTAAGAACATTTCTTTAGTTAAGATAGTTCCTCTTCGGAGTATTAATAGCTCTAAAATAGCATATTCTTTGTTCGTCAAATGTACTTTTTTGCCGTCAACTTCTACACTTCTAGTATCTAGGTTTATGCTAACCTTATCAAACCTAAATACTGATGCTGCATGACCTTTAGAACGTCTAACTATAGCTTTAATTCTAGCAATTAATTCCTCTCTTACAAACGGCTTGGTTAGATAATCATCGGCTCCGGAAGAGAAACCAGTAATCTTTTGATCCGTATCCGTTAAGCTAGATAAAATTAAGATTGGGGTTTTTATTTTTGCAGCACGCAATCTTAGTAATATCTCAAAACCATTAATATCCGGTAACATAAGGTCTAAGATTACTAAATCATAACCACCAACTTTACCAAGTCTTAACCCTTCCACACCAACTGAAGCTTTATCGCAAACTATCCCTTCTGAAGCTAAAGTTAGCTCAATTAAGTTAGCCATTTCCGGCTCGCCTTCAATTAACAAAACTCTCATTATTTTTCTCCATAAAATTCAATTTTTATATTGTGCTATAATTTAATTACAGTTAATTATTGTTAACTAAATTATAATTTTTTATCTAGTGCTTTATACATTCATTAATAACATAAGTAAAGAATATTTAATCAAATTGATAAAATTTTTACTATTAAGCTCTATCTGTGATTTAAAAACCATGGCGTTTAAAACGAAATTTATTAAATAATTAAATGATTTTCTTAGTTTTGATGCTCCGACATTTTCTTATGATATAAGGCACCAAAATCTATAGGATCAATCATTAAAGGCTGGAATCCTGCATCTTGAGTACAGCTAGCTATAATTTTTCTGGCAAATGGAAATATCATTGCCGGACAATGAACGGATAATAAAATCGGATGTTGTTCAGAATCAATATTAATTAAATTAAATACTCCAGCATATTTTAATTCTATCTGAAATAATTTATATTTCTCATTTCTTGCAATTGCCTCGATATTTAACTCTACTTCATAGAAATTTTCTTCCGATAAATTAGTAACATTTATATCTAGAGATAAATCAATTTGAGGGCGTTGATCCAAAGCCGCAAGAGAAGACGGGGCAGAAGGGTTCTCAAGAGATAAATCTTTTATATATTGTGCATGAACAGAAATATGCGGCATTGTATCATTAGTATCGGTATTTATTGTACTCATAAAAATCCTTATTAAAAATTAAATATAATTTTCTACATAAAAGAGTTATGTCAGCGGTAAAGTTACGCCTACTTGTTTCATATATTTTCCTTGGCGATCGGCATATGAAGTATCACAAATTTGATCACTCTTTAAAAATAAAAACTGACAAGCTCCTTCATTTGCATATATTTTAGCAGGTAATGGAGTAGTATTAGAAAACTCTAAAGTTACATGTCCTTCCCACTCCGGTTCTAACGGAGTCACATTTACTATTATACCGCATCTTGCATAAGTGGACTTGCCGACACAAATAACTAATACATCACGCGGTATTTTAAAATATTCTATAGTTCTGCCAAGGGCAAAGCTATTAGGTGGAATAATACACACATCTACTTCTCTATCAACTAAATTATATTCACTGAAATTTTTTGGATCAACCGTAGTAGAATTTATATTGGTGAATATTTTAAATTCATTAGATACTCTAGCATCATAGCCGTAAGAAGATAAGCCGTAAGAAATAATCTTTTCTTTATTATGCACTCTTACCTGCTTTTCCGCAAAGGGCCTTATCATACTTTGATTTATAACAGCTTCTTTTATCCACTTATCTGACATTATAGCCATAATCAAAACTTGATTTAATTAATAAACTAATGATTATAACTCATAATTATTTACAATACAAAATTTTTCTTTAAAACTATAAGTCTGAGACTACTTGAATAATGATAGTGATAATAATACAACATTTATATACTTAAAATTATTACAAATTAAAATAGTTTTTTATTGTTAATTCTGAAAAGTATTATTATATTCTAGCGTAGTTGATTTATATTTATTAATACTAAAAATTTATAGTAAATCTTATTATTTAAGTTTATAGGAGCTTTATTAAAGTGAAAAAATTATTATTAGCTGCAAGTATTATTTGCCTTGCATCGGCTGGTCTTGCCGAAGAAAATCCAACACCTATTATTTCTAATTCTGATACTGAAATAAAATTAGAAGGATTCTATTTATTTGAAAGCGGTTATATTAAACAGAATCATTTAATTTTATTTGATAAAAATGTAACTGATAACAGGAAAAAGCTAGGGTTTTACACGGAAGCAGCGTTTGCGGCCACTATTGCTAAAACTATCAATGATGTAATAGCAGGTGCTAAAATAGTGCTTCAGCCTACTACAAGAGCAAAAACCTCTACAAGTTATAATGGATCACATATCTTTATTGAAACTAGTTACGGTAAAGTAGAACTCGGCTCTCCTGCTGACGCAAGCACTAAGTTGCGTATTACCGGTAGTCAAGTAACTGCAGGTACCGGAGGATGGTATAGATATGCTCTACTTGACGGTCAATATATGCGATATAACGGTTTAAAATCGGATTTTGATACTAGTGCTAGCTTTTATCTTGAGTCATACTCTAATTCTTTTGATCAAATCAATGATAAAGCTGAGAAAGCTAGAAGATTGAATTTTTTCACGCCTAAAATAAAAGGCTTCCAAGCCGGAGTTTCTTATACTCCCGATACTGCTAATACAGGCGGTAATAGAGATATAAATAATCTAACACTTGAAAGCTCAGGCCGAAACGGAGTTAGTGTTTCTAAAACCGGAATAAAGACAGTTAAATTAGAGAATAACGAAACCATGACTATTAATCAGAATATTAGGGATGCTTTTTCTGCCGGCTTAACTTATGAACATGAAATTAGCGAAGATGCAGACTTAAAATTATCTATCACCGGAGAATACGGTAAACCTGCTCGTCGTCTTATTCATGCTAAAATGGACAGAACTACAATTCAAGTACTTAATACCTATAAGCTTTCTAATTTAAAAGCATATAATCTTGGAGCTGTATTTACTTACGGTAATTTTTCTTGTGGTGCTTCTTACGGTAATTTAGGTAAAAGCTTAACCGCTAAGGAATATTATAAAGTCGGTCGTGATACCTATTATTACAATGGAGCAGTTGCTTATGGACAAGGGCCTATAAAAACAAGTCTTGAATATCTTAAAACTTCAAGATATAAAAACACCGTTGATGCTGTAAGCCTCGCTACTGAATATAAGATCATGCCTGGTTTATTACCATATGCTGAAATTTCTCATTTCCAAGCTAAAGGTAAACCTGTATATTACCCTGAAGCACCTAGTAAAACAATACGAGGTACTGTTGGTCTTATAGGTACAAAACTTAAGTTTTAATTATTTACAAATAAATTGCCATCACTATTATAATCAAGGTATAAGATTGCTCTAAGCCTTGATTATTCCATTTTTTTAATTGAACTATCAATAAACTTTATAGTTCCGTCGTTGTAATAATCTTGTTTTCTCTTCTGTTCAATCTTTAAACCATTCTATTAGCTTACAGCTCTCTAATTCTTGTCAAATTATGCTTAGCTTTTGTACTTCAAGTACCGGCGAACCTTGAAAAATTTATGCTATACTGCCTTTTGATTAAATAAAATTATATATTTTACTTTTTTTATTTTTAGATATTGATTTTCTCTGATTACCATATATTGTGATACAACCATAATATATGGTAATCATGTGATATATGATTTTTATTATTTTAAAACAGGAGTAACACTATGAATCATGCTCAATTTACAAGCTCAGGATATTTCTTTGTAAATGGATTAAAAGCAGTTACAAGATATATGCCAACCGCTTCTAAATTATTATTTAAAGATGCATATAATTTTGTTTCTAGTTCCAACTTAAAAAAATATTTACAATATTACATGCTTTAAATATTCAGAAAATCTATACAAAAGACGGGGATTTTGAGGCAGCATTGAAGTTTTTTAATATGAAACAGGATAATTCTCTAAAGATAAAGATAGATGTACTCAGAACATCGAAAACCAGCATCAGGGGACAATGAAAATCTTTTCTCCCCTATATTAAATGTATTTAAAAACATGATGGAAACAAGTAACATTATAGATAAATATATTACTGCAATCCCTCATTTAATGAGTATAGATTTTACCTTAAAAAAAATTTCAAGCCCCAACCACGTTATAAGCAAATTTGATGCAATAAAGGTACCAGAGCACTTATGGCTGCCACTATTGAAAAACCTTTAATAGATACAATTAGAGAGGATTGTTCTACTATAATTCAATTTTTCAAAGATAGTAACGCTATTAACTGGTGTTTATAACCTTTTCGGTAATAATAATGAAGATTTTACATATTATCAATTAGAGGAAGGTTATCAGGATGATCAGGTTGATGTTATAGGAAGTAGGAGATAGTAACATCTATTAATTTAAATAGGTGAGATGAGTTTAAAAGCCTATAAAAACTTTTAATAATAGAACGGTACAAGCGAATTTATAAATAATTCGCTTGTATCAAACTATATAAAATATGCTATTTTTTTGTATATACTCAATCTTTATTATAATTATGATGAAAATCTATTATTTTTTGGGAAGCCCATAGGAGGTAATTTACCGGTACTACCTCTTTTGCCTAAAAATGCAACAATGTTTTTCTCAAGTTTTACTTTTCCATTGTTATTCCAACCTAAGCCGTCTTCTTTATTGAATATTTTAATATCTAGAAGCTTAGCATTCTTAAATTTTTGCAGCGTTACACCTTGCCCTTTTTTCATTTCAGGTATTTCATCTATATTAAATACCAGTAATTTACGACTTTCACCGATACAAGCAATACTATCCCCGTTTACAGGTAAACAAGCTATACATACATGACCATCCGGTACATTCATAATTTGCTTTCCTGTTTTTGTTTGAGCCATTACTTCATTTGAATTAACTAAAAACCCCTTACCTACACTACTTGCAAGTAATAAAAGCTGATCAGGTTTATAGACTAAAATATTCGTAATATCATTATTGCCTATATCCACAAGTAGCTTTATAGATTCCCCTGTTCCTTTACCTTTGGAAATATTATCGGCAAGCAAAGTAAAAAATCTGCCTTCTGAACTAACTATTAATATTTTATCAGTCGTGTAAGCTTCTAAAATAAATTTTTCTGCATCACCTTCTTTATATTTGATAGTCGATAAATCGGTGTTATGGCCTTTTAACGAACGCACCCACCCCATTTTTGAGCAGATAATAGTAATCGGCTCTTTAGTAATGAAAGCCGTTATATCAACTACTTGATTCGTAAGCGTTACTTCCTCAAAGCTTGTACGCCTTGCTCCTATTACCGTATTTAATCCAAATTTCGTTTGTACTGTTCTGATTTCTTTTTTAACTACTTTCCATAGTTCTTTAGGGTTATTTAGAATTTCTTCTAATATAGCTTGTTGCTTCTGCAAATTACTATGCTCATTAATAATTTCCTGCTCTTCAAGCTTGCGAAGCGAGCGAAGACGGGTATTGAATATCGCTTCTACTTGTATTTCGGTTAGTTTAAACCGCTCCATCATTATCGCTTTTGGCTCATCTTCTTCACGAATAATTTTAATTATCTCATCAAGATTTAGATAAGCTATCCTAAGCCCTTTTAGAATTTCTAAACGATGCTTGATTTTGTTTAAAAGATAAGTTGATCTGCGAGTAACAATATTTTGTCTATGATCTAGAAACTCTTGTAAAATCTCCAAAATATTCATTACTCTCGGCACGTTATTACTGCCGATCACATTCATATTTAACTGAATGCGGCTTTCTAAATTCGTTAGCTTGAATAGCGATTCCATAACTATTTGCGGATCACATCCCCGATCTCTCGGCTCTATAACCAACCTTATAATGTCTGTTGATTCATCTCTAATATTGCTAACAAGGGGAATTTTTTTATCCTTTAGTAATATTGCTATTTGTTCTATAAGTTTTGATTTCTGAACCTGATAAGGTATCTCGGTTACGACGATCTGATATGTACCGTAACTTAGCTCCTCTTTTTCCCATCTGCTTCTCACTCTAAGACTACCGCGTCCAGTAGTATATGCAGCATTAATAACTTCAGCTTTATCAATAATTATGCCGCCGGTCGGAAAATCAGGACCTTTGATAAAGTTCATTATATCGTTAATTTCAGCTTTCGGATGGTCGATTAAATGTATTAGAGCATCACAAAGCTCATGTAAATTATGAGGCGGTATATTGGTTGCCATACCGACTGCTATCCCTTCAGAACCATTAGCTAGTAAATTCGGAAAACCTGCCGGCATTATTACCGGTTCTAAATCGGCATCATCATAAGTAGGGCGAAAATCTACCGTATCTTTATCGATGTCCTCCATTAATAACGTACATATGTCCGTCATACGTGATTCGGTATAACGCATAGCTGCCGCATTATCACCGTCGATAGAGCCGAAATTACCCTGCCCATCAATTAAAGGATAACGCAACAAAAAATGCTGAGCAAGGCGTACCAAGGTATCATACACTGCCACATCACCGTGCGGGTGGTATTTACCTATTACATCACCGACCACCCTTGCACATTTCTTATAGCCGGAATTCGGCTCAAGCCTTAACTGTAGCATTGCGTATAATAACCTACGATGTACAGGCTTGAGTCCATCACGTACGTCAGGAAGCGAACGTGACATAATTGTTGATAACGCATAAGCAAGATAACGCTCTGATAATGCATTACCAAAGTCAATATTTTCTATTTTAGCTTCTTTCATAAGTTATTTAGTTTTTATTTATCGTCATTGCGAGCAGTTGTTGTTGCGTGGTTCTCTATGTCATTCCTGCGAAAGCAGAAATCCATCATAAAGCGAGATAAATCGAGCTTTTAATTTTAAGAATTTGCTGTGTTTATACTTTTTTTCTGGATTTCTGCTTTCGCAGGAATGACATAAGAGTATACAAATATCACTTCAACACACAACTCTGCTTATTATAAGCTAATTTCTTACAAACCGCTTTAGCTTGACTAAGACTACCATAATCACCGGCTAAGATTAAATAGAAAAATTTGCCGTCATCATATTTAACTTTTTTGGTTGTGATAACAACATTTTTAAGAATTTTCGGGAATTTCTTTTTTATTCTTTCCCCTTCTTTCATTGCTTCTGCTTCAGATTTTACCGAACCTAGTTGTACTTTATAACTTTCATTATTTTTACAATTTTTAGCATTACTAACCTTATCTTTACTTCCTTTTTCAAGCTTTATTATATTTAAATCCGTTTCATTTTTGGAGTTATTATTTGGCTCTATTAATGCAATAAGGTTAGATATTTCATCAAAAGATTCATCGCTTTGACTTTGGTTACGAGAATCTATACGCATAGGTTTCTCAGGGTCAGGAAGCAATTTTACGGTTTTAATATTTGTATCTTTAGCAATAAGATTTTCATATATCGTACTATGTACTGCTGCTATTTGGTTATTTTCTATTATAGACGGTTTTATTTTTGTAGGCAGCTCATCAGGATAAATAGTAATTACCGGCTTGCTATTCTGATAATATTGATAACCAAAATAAATAGCGGATATACATACTAAAAATACTAGAAATATTTTAATAAAAATATTATTGATCATATTTAGTAATTTGATAATAGAAAAACGTCATTGTGAGGAAAAATTGAAAATTTTGACGAAGCAATCTCAGGAGTATTATTTCATGAGATTGCCACGCAGCCTAAGGCTGCTCGCAATGACAACTCGGTATCCACACGAGCAATACCTCCTTGCAATGATGATGAAAACCTCACTACATTTTGTTCATTGGTTCTACACCTATCACTTCGAGACCGCTAGCTATAACTTTCCGTATGGCACTTGCAAGAGCAAGGCGTGCTAGAGTTAATTCTTTATTGCTCTCAATTACAAATCTATAATCGCTATTTTCTTTACCGAAATTCCACATAGAATGAACTTTTGAGGCTAAATTTATTAAATAAAATGCGATGCGATGCGGTTCAAAATATTTTGCAGCTGCTTCTAATGTTTTTGTCCAGCTAGCCAAAAGTTTTATAATCTCAATTTCTTCTTCAGAGGATAATAAAGATAAATCATACTTACCTGCTTCAAAGTGATTATAAGATTCAGGCATTAATTCTCTAGCTTTTGATAAAATAGATATCGTTCTCACATGTGCATATTGTACATAAAAGATAGGATTTTCTCTTGATTGTTCTTTCACTTTTACCAAATCAAAATCAAGTGGCTTATCATTTTGTCTAGTCAACATCATAAATCTTATGATATCTTTTCCTACCTCATGATTTACGTCTTGCACACTAGCAAAGCTCCCAAGACGTTTTGACATTTTAACCGGCACACCGTTTTCAACGAAATTGACCAATTGACAGATTTTAACGTCCACTTTAACCTGCTCCTTACCTAAAGCTTTAACTATTGCCTCAATTCTTTTAACATATCCACTATGATCGGCACCAAGTACATAAATTAAGTGATTCGCTCCCCGCTCTATTTTATCCTTAGCATATGCAAGATCAGAAGCAAAATAAGACCAACTTCCATCAGCTTTTGCTATAGGACGATCTTGACTATCACCATACTTAGTAGATTTAAATAATTTTTGAACTCTATTATCCCACTCTTCGTGAATTTTACCTTTAGGGGCAGGTAACGTACCTTCATAAATGAGCCCCATACGCTCCAGTAGTTTAACTGTTGCCTCTATCTCACCTTTATCATGCAATGATTGCTCAGAGAAAAATATATCATGTTTAATCCCTAAATCTGCTAAATCTTTTCTATTTAAATCAAGCATTTTTTCTACGGCAAAACTTTTGATTATTTTGAACCTTTCAGCATCGTTCATCGTTAATAATTTATTGCCGTATTCTTTCGCTAAAATTTGCCCAAGCGGAATTAAATACTCTCCCGGATATAACCCGGCAGGGATAGTCATTTGCTCACCTAAAGCCTCTTTATAACGTAATAATACCGTACTAACTAAATCATTTATTTGTGAGCCTGCATCATTAACATAAT
The DNA here is from genome assembly GCF_000016625.1 of Rickettsia massiliae MTU5. Classification (NCBI taxonomy): domain Bacteria; kingdom Pseudomonadati; phylum Pseudomonadota; class Alphaproteobacteria; order Rickettsiales; family Rickettsiaceae; genus Rickettsia; species Rickettsia massiliae. The sequence continues at coordinate 91,899 of NC_009900.1, read as the reverse complement.
ATTCTTTTGTAACGGAGTAACCTACCTTTTGCAAAATCCTTGCTAGCACATCACCATATACCGCACCCCTAGCATGCCCTATATGCATTGGACCGGTGGGATTTGCCGAAACATACTCGATGTTAATATTTCTGCTTTTATCTATATCAATTTCAAAAAACTTTTCTTCATGCTGTAAAATATCCTTTATTGATGCCTGCCAACTATCAGCTTTTATAGTAAAATTAATAAAGCCCGGTCCTGCTATTTCTATACTTGCAATATAAGGTAATGTTATAAGGACTTCTTTAAATTTTAAAGCCACTTCCCGAGGAGAAATACTTTCTTTAGCTGCAATAATCATTGCAATATTACTTGATAAATCACCGTTAAAACTATCTTTCGGTGTTTCAATAGTAGCAGTATTTGCTATTTCTTGATTATTATATAATTGCCTGCTTGCCACAATTATATCTTGTTTCAATTGATTAAATATATTCATAATTATTAAATGTTATTAAAATTCAGCGAATAGAATTCTTACAAACGCTCGTTAATAAGGAGGAATTTGTAGGAGACACAGAACGCAGCACCGCAGCGTACACTTTAGTACGTGAGGATGCGAGTACCGGAGCGACGCACAAATTACCCTTAGAAGCAAGTTATGTAGGAAGTCGAGCAGAGCTGATTATATTCCTGAATGGCAAAACGGTCAGTCATCCCTGCTATATAATCAGCAACAACTCTAGCTTTACTATATGTTTCATTAGAGTCTATTAGCATTTTCCAATTAACCGGCAATAAATTAATATCATCCATATAAACCTTAAACAGACCTTGTACGATTTTAGTACATTTAAGGCTGATGGCCGTAATTTTATTACTTTTATAAACTCGCTCATGAAGAAACTTCTTAGTTTCCTTAATATTTTCACTAGTTTTTTCCGTAAAATCCACTATCTGATAATTCAAGTTACGTATCTCATCTATGTTAGTAATTTTTTCTTTATTTAAATTTTCTTTTGTTTGCCATAATAAATCGGTAATTAACTCCTGTATTAGCTTACGTACTACCTCATAAATCAGACATGAGGAACTAATATTTTTAAATTTTGACTTGAGTTCAAAAACATGTTGATCAATATATTTAAGTTCAGCAAGACTATCAAAATCGATAATTTTAGCACCGATACTATCTTCCAAATCATGCGAAATATAGCTAATATCATCGGCAAGAGCTGCTATTTGAGCCTCTGCTGATGCATAGGTACTAAGTTCTAAATCATTTTGCTTATTATACTCTGCTATATATTCATTTATCTCTCCTAGTATAGGACCGTTATGTTTTACTATTCCTTCTAAAACTTCCCATGTTAAATTTACTCCATTATAAGCCGCATATCTTTTTTCAAGTAATGTTAGTATCTTTAAAGATTGAGCATTATGAGAAAAGCCGTTATATTCTCTCATACATTCATTTAAAGCCCGCTCTCCCGCATGACCGAAAGGCGTATGCCCAAGATCATGAGCAAGTGCTATTGTCTCAGCTAAATCATTTGATAAATTTAAAGTATTAGCGACCGAACGTGCAACAGTCGAAACCTCTAGAGAATGAGTTAGCCTATTTCTGTAATGATCTCCCTCGTGATTAATAAAAACTTGAGTTTTATATTGCAAACGCCTAAATGCATTAGTATGTATAATGCGATCACGATCACGTTCAAACTCGTTTCTATAAGAGGTCGGGATTTCCTTATATAATCTTCCCCTACTTTTAAGAGGATCAGAAGCGTATGAAGCAAGCATCGTTATCCTTTATTTTGAAAGACGTTGTTGTGTGGTTCTAACTTTTCGTCATTGCGAGAAAATTGCATAGCAATTGACGAAGCAATCATTCTGAACCGGAATTTTATTTAATAACTTTAGGAGTTTGTTATTATTTCATGAGATTGCCACGCAGCTTACGGCTGCTCACAATGCCGATTTGGTATCCACACAACAAAGCCAACTTGAAAAATATCAAGATATACTATATAATTTATGAGACTTTTACAAGGTAATTTTAAGTGACGATAACAATTACGGATAGAGCTTTTGAACGGGTTTGCGAGTTAGTAAAGCTAGAAAAAGATAAGAATTTAGTACTGCGAGTTTCGGTTGATAGCGGCGGTTGCTCAGGACTTATGTATAATTACGAACTAGTCTCAAAAGATAATATAGAGCAAGATGATTATGTCACTACTAAACATAATGCTACAATTATTATTGATCCTATCTCTCAAAAATTTATGCTAGATTGCACTCTTGATTTTATAGAAGAGCTAGGCAGTTCATATTTCGATGTTAGTAATCCGCAAGCTAAAGCAAAATGCGGCTGCGGTAATTCTTTCTCGGTGTAAATGCAAGTATTGCGAGTGGGCATTGTTATTAGAATGCCGATGTCATTCCTGCAACAGCAGCAATGACATCGCAACGTCAAACTTTTAATGTTAATCATCAAGTTGCATAGTTGCTCCACCTACCTCAACTTCGTCATTATTATCATAAGGAGGACGCTCTACTTCATTACTATTAACGTTATTATCTTTATCTTCTTCGTTATCTGAAGCATTACTATCTATGTTAATATAAACATGTTGTTCTTGGACTTGTTGAGCTATTAAACTTTGTTTTAATGTTTCAGCTTGAGATTTTCTTAAATTTAGTCCTTGTCCTTTACATTGCTCCGTGGAGAGAATTTTAAGGCCTTGAGATTGTCTTATTAAATCATCGCATACCAACCAGTCCGAAGTATTTCCTTCTTCTTGTTGTTGAGTTTTTAAATCCATTATTTCATCAGAGCAAACCTCGGTAATAAGTTTTACTAAGTCAGGACGACCATTTAACGATCTGCCCAAAGGATCATTATAAGTAAATATTATCTTATTTGTATCATTATCTTTACTAATCATCATACTTACCCAATGCCCATGTCCTGTATTAATCGGCATAAGTACAACTTTACCTTTGTTCTTCAAATCCTCATGCACTCCCTCTAAGTGCATCTCTTACTTGTTCAGGGCTTGTTAAATCAACATAGGGTACTATAGAGAATTTATTTTTGTCTATATTTGCTTCTAATATATTTTTTATATCATCTTCACTATACCAGTAATCCGATTCTTGTATATTTTCTATAGTGTAAAGCGGGGTACTTTTCGTTGGCGGCGGTTGTTGTGGATGCTTTTGCTGCGGCTGCATTAAAGCTTCTTCTTGTTTTTGAGGCTGCGTATCATTTTGTTTGTTTACTTCTTGTTGATCATTAGTCAATTGCTCATTTTGATTTTGTTGTACTTCTGGCTACTCCTTGGCTTACGGCTCCGGCAGTGAAACAAAATCATTTATTATAGTCTGTGTATCACTTAAAAATTTTGTTCTGTCAGCCTCTTTAGTAACTATACTCAGATCTTCCATCTTACCTTTGTCAAGTATTGAGCGTATAAAAGTAGTATTTTCCTCCATCTTCGTACTATAAACTTTATGCACTTTTAACAATACCTGAGAGCTAGCTATACTTGCAGCCTTTAAATATTCAAAAGCAGCTAGCGGTATTAAATTTAAATAAAAATTCCCCTAAAGATATAAAGATCTTTTTTTAAAGATAGATAATTCTCTACTTCTTTTTTATTCTTAGGTATGTTAAAAATTTCTCTAAGAATAAAACTACACTCTTCTATCGGGTCTATACTTAAACTTACCTTGAAATATTTTATTGCTTCAAGAAGCAATTTAATTACTATTTCGCTTTTATTTTCGTCCTTATAGAATCCTCCCTAAATTTAAAAACAATCCACCTATTTTTTTACAAATATTGCTAAAAATGTACGGAATTGTATCATGGCCATAGAGAAAGTTAAAATCTTTATCAATTTCCAGAGTATTAATATATTCTCTTATTGCTCTAAACCAATCTAATTCCGATTTACTATTTTCATAGATCATACCTAAATAATAATGAGCATTGGCTTTTATTGCATTTATAGATATAACAATATGCTCAGCTTGCGATCCCGTAAGTTTATTAAGCCATTCTAATGCTTCTTTATAATATTTTTTTTGTTCTTTATTAGATTCTACATTATCGGTTACTTGATAGTTAATATATCCTTTCTTCAAGAACAGTTAAGTTTGGAGTGTTTTTTTGTTCCAAAATATTATTAAAATACTCCGTCAAAAAATCATTTATGATCTATAAGTTGAATAAATAAATATTAATACTATTTAAAAAATTCTAAATAAGTAAATTTACAACAAAGATTTAAAGGCGAATTGGTGAAATTCTAATGATAAGAAAGTTCTATTTTTTACATTGTAAAAAATTATTACTTCTATTTTAAAATTGAATTAATAGGGGATATTTTTATATATATTTTGAAAGGTAAAATTTGAAGTTATTTTTCTTTTGTAATTTTATCATATTTTTTTAGTTTGATAAGAATGGACTCTAGATTATCCAACTTCATCATACATGGACCGTCGCTTGGAGCGTTATCGGGGTCTTGATGTACTTCCATATACATACCGGCAATACCTACAGAAGTTGCTGCCTTTGCAAGTAACTCTACATATTTTCTTTCTCCGCCGGTACTACTTCCTAGCCCGCCCGGCTGCTGAACGGAATGTGTGGCATCAAAAACTACAGGTACATTTAACTCTGCCATTATTGCAAGACTACGCATATCAGATACCAAGTTATTATAGCCAAAACATGCTCCTCGCTCTGTAAATAATATATCCTTTACTCCAAAAGCTTCTAGTTTTGTTTGCACATTTTTCATATCCCACGGAGCTAGAAACTGTCCTTTTTTTACTTTTACTATTTTACCTGTTTTTGCTGCAGCTTGAAGCAAGTCGGTTTGTCTACATAAAAATGCCGGAATTTGTAAAATATCTGCTACTTCGGCTGTTTCGGTACATTGACTCTCTGAATGAACATCAGTAACAATAGGGCAATCGAATTCAGATTTTACTTTTGATAAAATTTCTAAACCTTTCTCAATACCAAGTCCTCTAATCCCATGTACGGAAGTTCTATTAGCTTTATCAAAAGAAGATTTATAAATAAATGGAATCTCAAGCTTGCTAGTTAATTTAACAAGTTTTTCTGCCATAAACAACGCATGATCTTTTCCTTCAATCTGACAAGGCCCTGTAATTAGAACAAACGGTAAATCATTTCCTATTTTGATATTGTTAAGTTTTACTACTTTCTGCATAATTCTTAGATTTAATTAATTGAGCGAGGCACGGATTAGTGTTTCTCTGTTATATCAGGTACTGATTCATTTTCTATTAAGTCATTATTAATTATTAGTGTATAATATTTTTCTTTTATTGTCGTTAAATCATAACTACCATGATAATAACCTTCTAGGTTAATAATTTTTTTTAAATAAAAATTTACCTGCTCTGTTTCTAACGGTTCATCTATATTTTGTACAATAGACGACTTAATATTAATTAAATACGCTTTTATTTTTTTTAATTCTTTAATAATTATAAAAATATCATGCGGTTTTGTTACCAATATTCCTACAAACAAAATTAATAATATTTGCGTTAAAGACATATTTATATTAATTTCTTATGTTTATATTTTGGATTTAAAATACTTTCCCCGTTAATACTTAGCATATATTCATGATAATCTTGATAATTTCCTTCAAACCATGTAGCATTATTTTCTTTATCATATGATATAATATGAGTGGTTATTCTATCTAAAAACCACCTATCATGACTAATCACTAATACACAACCTGCAAAATCTAAAATAGCATCTTCAAGTGCTCTTAACGTATCAATATCTAAATCATTAGACGGCTCATCTAATAATATAACATTTGCTCCTTCTTTTAATAATTTTGCCAAATGTACTCTGTTACGTTCTCCACCTGAAAGTTGTCCAACTTTTTTTTGTTGATCACCGCCTTTAAAATTAAAAGCTGCACAATAAGCTCTACTTTTAATTATTCTATTACCAAGTTGTAATTCATCTAGACCTTCTGAAATTTCTTCCCATATAGTCTTATTATCATCTAAATGATCCCGTGATTGATCGACATAACCTAATTTTACCGTTTGACCAATTTTAATAGAACCACTATCTGGCATTATTTTACCTGTAATAATATTAAACAAAGTAGACTTACCTGCTCCATTCGGTCCAATAATTCCTACAATAGCTCCACGTGGAACTTTAAAACTAAAATCTGATAATAATATTTTATTATTAAATTTTTTAGCTATATGTTCTGCTTCAATAACAAGATCACCTAAACGAGGTCCGTTAGGTATAATTATTTGAGTAGGATCGGTTTTTTGTTCTTGTTGTTTATTTAATAACTCTTGATATGCTGTAATACGTGCTTTATTTTTTGATTGTCTAGCTTTTGGAGTTTGACGAATCCATTCAAGTTCACGATTCAATTGTTTTTTTCTATCATCGTCTTCTTTACTTTCTAAAGCTATTTTTTTTTGCTTCTGCTCAAGCCAAGAACTATAATTTGATTCCCACGGTATACAATTTCCACGATCTATTTCTAATATCCATTCTGTAACATTATCTAAAAAATAACGATCATGGGTAATTAATATTACAGTACCTTCATAATGCTTTAAATAATCCTCAAGCCAAGCAACTGATTCTGCATCCAAATGATTTGTAGGTTCATCAAGTAACAACATATCAGGTTTCTCTAAAAGCAATTTACATAAAGCCACTCTTCTTTTTTCTCCACCGGAAATTTTTGTAATATCTGCTTCTTTTGGTGGGCAACGTAAAGCAAACATTGCGACCTCTATTTCACGTTCTAGATTCCATCCATCACAATTGTCTATTTTTTCTTGCAATTCTGCTTGTTTATCAAGAAGCTTTTGCATTTCTTTATCAGTGATTTCAGCAGCAAATTTGTTACTTATATAATTAAATTCATCAATAAGTTTTTTCTTTTCATGAAGACCTTCTATGATATTATTAAAAACATTTTTACTAGCATCCAGATACGGTTCTTGAGGTAAATATCCTACTTTTATACCAATTTTAGCTGTTGCTTTACCTTCAAACTCTTTATCAATACCTGCCATTATTTTTAATAAAGTCGATTTGCCTGCTCCATTTGGACCTATTATACCGATTTTAGCTTTTGGTAAAAATGATAAATTTGTTTCTTTTAAAATTCGTTTACCATTTATAATTTTGCTTAAACCAACCATTTCATAAACATATTGATATGACATAAATTACTTATTTCCTTATATTATTATTTTACTCCGATATATATATATATTTACTACTGTATTGTATGAATTTATTGCTCTATGATCATATAATTCAAAATCAGACATTGTAATTTCTATCATTGTTTTTCTCGTTTAGATATTGATCTTAAGAAATAAAATGCTGTATATATACTTTAATTTTAGCAGCTTGAGGATTGTGTATACTTTTATACTTATAATTTTTCGTTCAAGCTTATTGATAATTTTTCCATATGCATTTTAATTTAATTTTAATAATATCAAGTCTAATTCTTCCAAATCTTTATAATGAAATATTAATTTTCCGCCTAATGGATAATTTTCTATTGTTATTTTTATACCAAATTTTTCTGATAAAGCTTTTACTAATAATTCTAGATCATTATCCGTAGCGTTGTCCTTTAAAAAACGCTTTCCTATTTTGTTATTATTGTTAGGGGATTTTGTATACTCATTTTTTTTATACCATTGTCTTACTAGTTCTTCTGTTTGACGTACATTTAAATCATTATTTATAATATGATCGGCTATTACTTCTGCATGTTCATGATTTATTAAACACCGAGCTTGCCCCATACTTAGTATATTTTCATTTACTTTATCTTGAATAGACTGCGGCAAATTATTAAGCCTTAATAAATTAGCTATATGACTACGACTTTTACCAAGCCTTTCAGCTAATTTTTCTGCCGTATAATTAAAATTTTCTATTAAATATTTAAAGCCACGAGCTTCTTCCATCACTGTTAAATCAGTTCTTTGTATGTTCTCAATTAATGCTATTTCCATACTCTCTCTAGCATCTAAATTTTTTATAATTACCGGTATCTCTAAAACTTTTGCTAATTTACATGCACGCCAGCGTCGCTCTCCTGCTATAATTTGGAAATTATTATCAACAATAATAGGCTGTAATAAACCATTATTCAATATAGAATCTGCTAATTCTTTTATTTTATCATATTCAAAGTTTTTTCTAGGCTGATTCTCATTTGGTCTTATTTTATCAATATTTATTATTTGTACTACTTCTGATTCTATAGAAATAACTTCTTCTCCAAGTAATGAAGATAATCCTCTTCCTAATCCTTTATTTTTCGCCATATCTTTCTAAGATTTCTTTTGTAAGTTCTATATATGCCACTGCTCCCGAACATTTATAATCATATATAATAGCCGGTTTTCCATATGAAGGAGCTTCAGATAGTTTAATATTTCTTGGAATAACGGTTTTAAATACTAATGCTCCTAAGCATTTTCTAACATCATCTTCTACTTGTTCAGTTAAACGATTACGTTTATCATACATTGTAAATAATATACCTGCAATCTTTATCTTAGGATTTAATTTTTTCTCTACAATTTCAATTGTTTTTAACAAATGACTCAATCCTTCTAAAGAATAAAAATCACATTGCATTGGAATCAGTACTTCATCGCTTGCAACTAAAGCGTTTACCGTTAATAAATTTAATGAAGGAGGGCAATCAATAATTATATAATCATATAATATTTTTATTTCTTCCAATAGCTTCATTAAAATATATTCTCGGTCCTTTAATTTTGTTAAGTCTAATTCAGCCGCAGATAGATTAGTGTTTGAAGTAATTATTTCTAAATTTGGTATATCTGTAGAAATTATTGCATCTTTCAATTCTATTAAATTTGTTAATACTTGGTATATAGTATTTTTGCGTTGTTGCTGACTAATTCCAAAACCGGTACTACTATTCCCTTGAGGATCAAGATCTATAACTAAAATTTTTTTATTTACAGCAGCAAAAGCTGTAGCTAAATTTACAGTAGTTGTAGTTTTTGCTACCCCTCCTTTTTGATTAACAATAGCAATTACTTTCATATCATTTTTGTTAAATTACTAACTTCTAGAATTTTCCCTTCTTCACAAGTAATACTTTGATGTATTAAATAACCAAATAACCATCTCTCTTTAGCTTCTACTATTTCAGTTAAATAATTTTTTCCTTTTAATAACAAAAATTTTTCTCGTACTGAAATATTTTTTATGCAATTAAATATTGTATTTAAGTTAGAGAAAGCTCTACAAGTTAATATACTACAATCTATTTCTATTTTTTCTATTCTTTGATTGATTATTTGTATGTTATTATTTGATATCTTTGATGCTTTTTCTAAAAATATACATTTACGTAAATCAGCTTCTATTAAACTTACTTGTGCTACCCCCGCTATAGATAATACTATACCAGGCAAACCGGAACCGCTTCCTATATCAACCAAATGTATTTCTTTATTATCAATATATTGTATTAATTGTAATGAGTCTAATATATGACGTTGCCAAAAATTATGTATAGTATTATCCGATACAAGATTGATTGATTTATTCCATTTTTTAACTAACTTTTGAAAAATTTCTAACTTTTCAATTATTTCACGTGGAACTTCCATCACTATATTTAGTTTTTAAATAAATTATAATAGCCGTAATTGCTGCAGGTGTAATCCCTGGAATTCGACGTGCTACACCAATAGTAGTAGGTTTATGGGAAGAAAGTTTTTCCTGTATCTCTAATGATATACTTGGTATTTTAAAATAGTCAATATTTTTAGGTATTAACTGCGCCTCTTCACTTTGAAATAAATTAATATCTGCGTGTTGTCTAGTTAAATATGAAGCATATTTTGCTTCAATATAGAGTAATTGCAAAATGTTATTATTTTGTGTTTCTTTAAGCATAGGAAAAATTTTAATAGCTTGTTCAACATTAAAATTAGGTATTTTAAATAAGTCTAATACTGTTTTATATGTACCATCCTGTGCAACCTGTATACCCATTTTAGCAAGTTTACTAGTAGTTAAAGACAAGGTATTTAATAATGATTTTATTTTTTCTATATCTTCACATTTTTTTGTGAATATTTTTTTACGTTTTTCTGATACGACTCCAATGTTCATCCCTAATTCTGTTAAACGTAAATCAGAGTTATCTGCTCTTAAAGATAATCTATATTCTGAGCGAGAAGTAAACATACGATAAGGTTCTATAGTACCAAATGTTGTTAAATCGTCAATCATTACTCCAATATAACTGTTTGCTCTTGTTAACATAAACGGTGCTTGATCTTTTACTGCTAAAGCAGCATTTATACCGGCTATTATACCTTGCCCTGCGGCTTCCTCATATCCTGTAGTACCGTTAATTTGCCCGGCAAAATACAATCCAGCTATTTTTTTTGTCTCTAGCGTAACACTTATTTCACGTGGATCAACATAATCATATTCTATAGCATAACCTGGACGTAAAACCTTTACATTTTCTAATCCTGGTATTGTTTTGATTAATTTATGTTGCACATCTTCAGGCAAAGAAGTAGAAATACCGTTTGGATAAATCGTATAATCATCTAACCCTTCAGGTTCTAAAAATATACGATGTTCTGATTTTGTACTAAATCTGACTATTTTATCTTCAATAGAAGGACAATATCGCGGTCCTATTCCTTCTATTTGCCCTGAATACATTGCGGATTTATCAAGATTCTCACGTATAATATCATGAGTTTCTGAGGTTGTTTTTGTGATAAAACAATTTATCTGAGAAACATTAACAATATTTGTTAATTCAGAAAAAGGACGAGGAATTTTATCGCCGGGTTGTAAAATTGTTTTACTATAATCAATAGTACGTCCATCAATTCGAGGCGGTGTACCTGTTTTTAAACGAGCCAGTTTAAAACCTATTTGTTTTAATGTATTTGATAATCCATACGAAGGCTCTTCATCTACTCTACCAGCAGGAATTTTTTTTTGTCCAATATGAATAAGCCCTGATAGGAAAGTACCTGTAGTTAATATAATTTTTTGACAAAGAATTTTGCTACCGTTATTTAAAATAACCGCTTCAATTTTAGAAGATTTAATTTCTATATCTTCCACTTTTCCATATAATATATCTAGATTAGGATAATTTGTTAATATTTGATACATCGCTTTTTTATAAAGCTTTCGATCAGCTTGAGCTCTAGGTCCCCAAACGGCTGGTCCTCTAGTCTCATTCAGCATTTTATAATGTATACCGGCTTGGTCTATAACATAACCCATTAACCCATCAAGTGCATCGATTTCTTTAACTAATGTGCCTTTTGCAATTCCACCGATTGCTGGATTGCAAGACATTTCGCCTAAATTTTCCGGTTTTAACGTAATTAAGAGAGTAGGAACTCCAAGACGTGCAGAAGCGGCGGCCGCTTCTACGCCTGCATGTCCACCGCCTATAACTATTACGTCATATTTTAGCATTAATTATTCTATAATTTCAGATTTATTAAAGAAAAATTCGATTTCTCTTTTCGCACTATTTTCACTATCTGAACCATGAATACTATTAGCCTCAATTGATTCGCCTAAATCTTTTCTAATAGTGCCTGCTTCAGCTTCAGCAGGATTAGTTGCACCCATAACTGTGCGGTTTAAAGTTATAGCATCCTCCCCCTTAAGCACTTGAAGTACTACCGCTCCTGAAGTAATATATTCAACTAAGCTATTAAAAAACGGTCTTGCTCTATGCTCATCATAAAAACATTCAGCTTCATATTTAGTTAAAAATTTCATTTTCTGGGCTACTATTTTTAAACCGGCATTTTCTAAGTAAGTATTAACTTGCCCTATTTTATTCCTTTTGATAGCATCAGGCTTAATCATTGAAAAAGTATATTGTATTGTCATTTTGTAACCTATTTATTATAATTATTAAATTTATTTTTTAGCTGAACGATTCCATATTAAAGCAAATAACCCTCCTCCTAAAAGAGCAGAAATACTGAAAAATATAAATACCCCATTCCAACCATAATTATCGCTAATCCATCCTACGCCGACTCCCGCAATAGCCGCTCCTAAATAACCAAATAACCCTGATAATCCATTAGCCGTACCGACAGCCTGACGGGTACTAAAATCAGCAGCTGCTATACCCACAAGGAGCTGAGGTCCTGAAACAAAAAAGCCTATTAAAGAAAGAATTACTATACTGAATAATTCACTATGAATAGGAAGTTTCCAAAATAAGACTAACAATAAGCTAAGCAATACCATACATATGGATGCAACAGGACCTCGACGACCTTGAAATAGTTTATCAGATAAAACACCTGCTATTAATGCCCCTGGGATACCTATCATTTCATATAAACCGATTTGTAAGCCTGCATTTGCAAGACTTATATTACGTAAATCTTTTAAAAATGTTGGAGCCCAATAAATTACTCCGGAACGTATTATATAAACAAACATGTTTGCTAAACAAACATACCATATTAGCTTATTACAAAAGACCATTTTAAGTAATTGTGGAGTTAATAGCTTCTCATAATCTCCTATAGCTTCAGGCGGATATTCTTTATATGCCTCTACGGTAGATAAACCTACTTCTTTTGGAGAATTACGAAGCCTATTATATAAAAAAAGTGATACTACACAAGCAACTACACCTGGAACAAAAAAAGCAGCTCTCCAATCAAATTTATCGATTAAATAACCGCAGCTTATCATAGCAAGGGCACCACCTATTTGATTAGAAGTTGCACCCATAGCCCATTTAGTTCCAAGTTCTTTTGAAGCGAACCAGTGAGTAAGCATCTTTGTTGCAGGAGGCCAGCCCATAGATTGAAACCAGTTACTGGCTATCCATAAAATTCCTATAAGCCATAAAGAATCTGAAAAACCTATTAGCATAGTAATGATCCCGACAAATAAAAGACCCAAAACCATAAATATCCGAACATTAACTTTATCGCTAATAAACCCGTTACAAGCTTTACTAACTCCATACATAATAGATGAAGCAGTTAATATCCAGCCAATTTGTGTTTTAGTAACCCCAAAATATGCTCTTATAGCAGGAGTTGCTATATTAAAATTCTGACGACAAAAATAAAAAGTTGCGTAACCTATAATAATAGAATACAAAATTCTTACTCGCCAACTATTATATTTTTTTACATATGGCGATCTTGGAGTTTTAATTTTGGATCTTGTATTTGTCATATTGTAAACTCTCCGACTATAAAAAAGCAAGTTTCAGAGTCTATTTTTCGTTTTATTTACCAAAACTTTATACTCTTTATTTAAACCTTTAACGGCATATATCCATAATATTACTATTACAAAGAATATAGAAGCAAAATAAGGAGTTGCCTCTACAAAACCAAATGCAGGAAATAAAATAAAGAATGTAGATTGAATAATAGCACCGCCTGATTTACCAAATCTTCCTCCGATAACTTCAACAGCAGCTTGCCCTTTTACTCGTAAATCCTTATCAAGCGGAATATACGCCATGTTTTTAGTGGCATCAAATAAAGAATATTTTACACCTTTACTTAAAACATTTTGAATCATACCGATCATAACAGCAAGTGCTAAAGGACCTGAAGCAAGAATACCTGTTAAATGCATAGCAATAACACTATCAAAAAAGATAAATGCAAAAAACGCTGCACCGGTAATTAACATCATTAATGGAGTTATCATAGCTGCAGTTAGCCATGATACTTTTCTTAAAAGATTACTACCTATAAGCATGAAAACAATTGCAACCCAACCCTGATAAAATTGGAACTTACCCATATATATAGTATAAGCCTCTTTTGTCGGATATAATTCTTTTACTTTGGATTTCCAAACACCTTCAACTAAATTTACTGAAACACCGTAAGCAATAAGTAACAATGCAATATAACCTACATACTTAGAAGTAAAGATCATTTTAAAACTATCTATTAATGACATTTTAGATTTAGCTTTCTTTTCTTTTACTAATGCCGGATCATAAAGTCTAGGATCAGTTAGAACGTTTTTATTCATCCATCTATATGTTAATATTACCAAAAAGCTACTTGTTATCATTATAACAAATAAAGGCACAAATTTTAGATGTTCTGCAACTATTTGAGTTTTTTCATGCAAGCAATATCCAATAATTACGGATGTTACAGGCAATGCTAAATTAGCAAGTAAACCAAACATTGAGTAAAAACGTTTAGCTTCATCGGTTTTAGTAATTTGGTTAGCAAATTGCCAAAATAATAAACTAAGCATCATTGTTCCCCAAAGCTCTGCCATAGTATAAAAAGATGCAAAACTCCATTTCCCAACTATTCTTATAAACCATTTGAAATTAGGATAAGCTAAACTCCAAGATTCTATGGTTTCAGGATCAGGATGAACTAAATCAGGGTAGGGGTAAAGAACAAACGCAAATAATGCAAAATACCCTAAGAAAAATGAAGTAATAACATAAAACACGTTTTCTTGCTTTAAAATATCGCAGAGCTTAACATAAATTACCATAGCGATTACGGCAGAAGGTAGTACTATATATGTTTTTAAGAAACTTATTGCTTCTGCCCCTATATCCGTTACTACAAACCCGTCTTTAATTGAACGAAGCGTTGAGTAGTTTAATAAAATACAGAACATCATAAACGCCATAGGAAGAAACTTCTTATTTTCATATCTTTCTATAGGCCAAATTACCTTTCTTAATTCCGAGAGATAATTGTCACTTTTGGAAGTACTCATAAATTAAATTTTTCTTATTTTGAAGATAAATATTGTACTAGAATATGTTAGAAAAGTCAAACCTATTGATTTTTTCTCAAAAGAAATTAAATAAAATTATTAACTATAGGATGCGTAAAAGAAATATGACAATTTATTTACTCGATTTTAGTTTCTATCTATAATTTTCTATTTATAAATTATTATAATAAAATTAAAATATATGTCCAAATTAAAAACAGCTCTATTATTAACTGCTATAATTTTTATAACAGGTTGTAAAAGTAATATGAAAAATGAAAACAATATTTCATTACCGCAATATGTAACTTTGAACATTCAAACCTTAAATAGTTCAGAGGATAAAACTATTAGAATAAAGGCAAAAACTTTAAACTTTCCGTTATCTTCAGAAGATTTACGTGATATATCTATTTTAGAAAAGAAATATGATCAAGAAGAAAATTGTGCAGGACTTGCTGCACCACAAATAGGCATATCAAAATGTATAATAATATTTGCAGTACATGAAGATGCAGAGTTAAAAAAATGGCGTCCTGACCTTAAGGATACAATGCCTAAAACTATTTGGATTAACCCCTCATATAAACCGATAGGTATTGATAAACATGAAGATTACGAGGGATGCTTTTCTGTTGAAAATGCTATAGGACCGGTAGCAAGATTCAAGAAAATTCATTATCACGCATATGATATAAATGGAAATCAAATTCAAGGTATCGCAGAAGGATTTTTAGCAAGAGTTATCCAGCATGAAATCGATCATCTAAACGGAAAAGTATTTTTAGATTATGTAGCTCCCCAAAAAATAATGACTAAAGAAGAATATTTAGAAATGCGTAAAAAAGCAATGGAGCAGGAAAATATAAAATCTTAGAGTTCTCTAAATCTCAAATATCATTCTAGCTAAAATTTGAGTATGTCATTCCCGCGAAAGCGGGAATCTAGAAAAAAGCGAAATTATCCGAGCTTTTAATATAAAAATTAAATATATTTGTATCTTTTAGTTACTGAATTCCTGCCTTCGCAGGAATGACATTGTTCCATGTTAGGGCAACGTAAATTTACTTTATATTATTTGGTATAATACTATTGCATCGGATACGGGACGCACGAGATGTTCGCCTAAAGCTTCATCTTCATCACCTGTTACATTATTTATAATTTTTCCGCCCATGAATAATGTAGAAGAACCGCCACCGTCTAAATTGATTGCCGATTCATATCCAAGGCTTAACATATAATCTGCAAGTTCTGTTTTAGTTAATCCTATCACAGTATCATTAACAAGGTGTTTTTCTAAAATTTTTAAAGCTTCAGGGATATTTATTTCTTTCTCTTTCCGTAATATTGATCTTACTTGCACAAGCTTAAGGTCTTTTACATGTTGCTTATAAATATGCTCAACTACAACTATAGTGCCGTCATTACGCACTCCTTAAGGCAGTACGAGCATGAGCCGGATCATCTTGCTTTGGATTATCTACAACATTTTTACCGTTTTGAATCAATAAGGGAATACCGGTTACTATTGAAGCAGTGTTACTTAAATTTATAAGCTTACCGTCTTTATTTGGAATAACAGATTTATCGTCTATTTCTACTAAAATTTTTGCACTAGCCTTGGTAATTTGAATATTGCCCTGATCTATAATTAACAAACTTTGTAGTTGTTGTCTAAGACTAAATAGCTTGCCGTCAATCATTAAAGTAAGGCTTGGTCTGCCGTCATCACTACCGGCGATTTCAAAGAATCCGGCATTAATAGCAGCAGCTGCATTAGTGCGGTGTGCCATAACGTTTACTGTTTCTCTGCCTATAACCTGATTATGAGCTTTAACTAGTTTTAACCCAAAATTCTTAGGATCAATAGTTAACACATGAATCACATGCTTATCTTTTTCATAACGATTATATGTTAAGCCTTTATATTCCTTTGCATATATTTTAAAACTGATTATTAAAGCAAGAAATAAGTAAACTAACCTAATCATATTGTTTTACTTTTTTTAACAATAAAATTTAACCATAATGCCTCTTTACTTGTAGAGAATCTCTTACTCTTTTCCGTCCATATTTTAACTATTTCAAAAAGCCTGTTAAAATAAGGTTTTATTGTATCTTCATGCATATTGTAAAAATCACGATCATCACGTTGTATAATATCTGAACCGTATCCGTAAGAAGCATAAAAAATACCTTCCGGCTTTAATGCAGCATGAATTTTTTATACACATTGATTGTTTCATTATAAGGTACATGAAGGAGAGTTGCTTGAGCCCAAACACCATCAAACGACTCCTTAAAATCGATATCTTGAAAAGTGGAGTGCAGTACATCTATTCCGGTTTCTTTTGTAGCTAATTTAACCATTTCGGTTGAACCGTCAAAAGCAGTAACTTGATATCTTTGACTTAAAAAATATTTTGTATCACGACCAACTCCGCAACCTGCATCTAAAATATGAGCTTGTTCAGGTAAATAGTTAGTAAATGCTTTATAGTTATCAGACAAATCTGCATTGATTGTTCTGCTATAAAACTCTTGAGCGTTATTATTATAATACTGTATATTTTTCATAATTTTATATTTTTCCCAACTATTAGTATATTTATACTCACCAAACAATAAAATACAAATAGAAAATACATATAATTTCTATTATATATTAGACTTCTTTTCGAACTCGCTTATAGGGAGGAATTTGGAGGAAACACGGAACGCAGCACCGCAGCGTATAAAAAAGTACGTGAGGATACAAGTACCAGATTGACGTACAAATTACCTCTAGAAGTAGAGTTCCAAAAGAAGTCTATTGACTATTAGACTTAAAAATGGTCTACTTATCAAGAATAAGGCTTAAGGTTTATATGATAAAAAAAATAATATTTGGAATAACTATTTTACTTAGTACAAGCTGCTTTGCCAATAGTACAACTTCTGACGGCTCAAAAAAAGATGCAGCAAAAACTAACGATGTTACAACACAAAAAATTATAGATGATTTTTCTGCTTACGCCGGTACTATAAAACCGGAAGTACGGGAGGAAATACAAAAATATAGAGTAGCAATAGTCAAGATTAATAAGAAGAAACGTGAACTATATAACAGCCTTTCCAAAGAGGCTCAAAATTTTTTAGCAGAGCAACAAAAATATAAACAAAAACTATCTATCTCTAAACTAACGGCAGAAAACGACCAAAAGAATAATACCGCTGATTCTAATGATAATAAGAGCAAAGATACAAAATAAATTACTTTTGCTCTTATTATCATTCTTAGCCGTTATTGTGCGGATCAAAAATCGTCATTGCAAGCAGCCATAGGGCTGTACGGCAATCTCATGAAATAATAACAAACTCCTGAGATTGCTACGCAATTTCCTCACAGTGACGGATAAACCTATCCATACAACAACTCCGCTTTTAGCTAGGTATTTCATAAATCTGCTCTACTACACCATCAAAACCCATTAAAAAAGTATAAACTTTTAATTGAGGGAATTTTTCTTTTATTATATCACGGGCCTTGTTTAAAATTGCTGCATGTGCTACCGTTTCTTTTTCCTTGGTATTTAGCTGTTCCTGACCTATAAGTATTTTATAAGCTCCACATTCTCTATGATCAAGAAAAACAATTTGTTTTATGTTATGTAATTCTTGCAAAATCTCAATAGTATCTTCTATTGTTTTTCCCCAATAAGTATATTTGTCGTTAACGAGGGCAAGCGATGCACCGGGCAGTGATACTTTATCAAAATTATCTTCTAATCCTAATTGCTTCATTAATTTATCTGTTTCGTCTATTAATCTAAAATCTACACAACTAATTAAAAGAGTAGAAGCTTCATTTAATGTGTTTAAATGTTCATTACTTACTTCTACCTTTACAACTTTCTTATTGGCAATTATATCATTTTTAGCAGCGTAAAGATTTAAACTAGACACCATAATAAACCCTAAAATTATATATTTTACATGTATCATAAAATTCTCCTATTTAAAAATATTTCTTACAGGCTTTAAAATAAGAATAACCTGTAATGATTGTTAAAAAAGCGGCAATCCATAAAATTATTTCCCCTACTATATCTAAATAAATAATTCCTGAACCTTTTGAGCCTAGTATCAATATCGATAAAGCAAACATTTGTAAAAACGTTTTTACCTTAGCGAGTCTCGATACAGGCATACTAACCTTTACTAGAGCTAAAAATTCCCGAAGACCGCTAACTAAAAATTCTCGTGCTAAAATTAATAAGCAAGGTATCTCATCTACATTATCTTTTTTTAGTAGCATGATAATAACGCAACCTACAAGTAGCTTATCTGCTATAGGGTCAAACATCTTGCCGAAACTTGTAACTAAATTATATTTTCTTGCAATATAACCGTCAAAAAAATCCGTAATACTAGCTAAAGCAAATAATAATGCCCCAAGTTTACGTGCAAGTGAATTATTTATATAAAATACCAGTATAATAACCGGAATTACCATTATTCGAGCAATAGTTAGATAATTAGGTAAATTTTTATCTATTCTCATTAATTAAATTTATTAATATAATATTGTTGAATGATGGATAGAATATTATTCCAAGACCAATATATTAAAAGTCCCACAGGAAAACTACTAAACATAAATAAAAAAATTAGCGGCATAAATTTCATTACTTGAGCTTGCATCGGATCCGCAGGTTCAGGACTCATTTTTTGCTGTAAGAACATAGTAATAGCCATTAAAATAGGCCATGCTCCAATCATTAAAAATGACGGCGGCGAGAACGGTAATAAGCCGAATAAATTAAAAATAGTAGTAGGGTCAGGTGCAGATAAGTCTTTAATCCAGCCATAAAACGGTGTTTGCCGCATTTCAATAGTTACATACAATACTTTATAGATGGAGAAAAATACCGGAATTTGAACAAGTATAGGTAAACAACCAGCTACCGGATTTACTTTTTCTTTTTTATATAAAGCCATAATTTCTTGATTTAAACGTGCTTTATCATCACTGTATAAATTTTTTATCCTATCGATTTCCGGCTGTAAATTTTTCATTTTTTTCATCGAACGATAAGACTTATTAGCTAAAGTAAACATTAATAGCTTAATTATAACCGTAACAATTAATATACTAACACCGAAATTACCGACATAGCCATAGAAAAAATTCATGGCGTAGAAAACCGGTTTGGTAATTATATAGAACCAGCCGAAATCAATAGCTCTATCAAATAATTTAATATCATATTGCTTTTCATATTTATCAAGCAAGTCTACTTTTTTTGCTCCGGCAAAAATTCTGCTTTTAATTGAAAAATTTTCGCCGGGCTTTATTATTTGTACCGGTGAAATAAAATCTACCTGATATCTTTCAGTCCCTTGCTTAAGAGCATAATTAAAATTCGAGCTGTAATTACTTGATTTATCCGGAATCAAGGAAGATAACCAATATTTATCGGTAATTCCTATCCAGTCAACCTTACTTGCTGCAAATTTTTCACTTTTCTTATCTTTAATATCATCATAAGAATATTCTTTAAGATTCTCGTCTATACACCCGATAGGTCCTTGATGTAATATATTCACCGCTTTCTCTACGGCAATATATTTACGATTTATTAAACCGTAAGATTGCACAGGAAGTTCTTTATCACTATAATTAACGATGGTTTGCTCTATAGTAAATAAATAGTTTTCATCGACAGTAATAGTAACTAAAAATTTAACTCCGTCTTCATTAACCCAAAATAAATGAACAGGTTTTTCAGGGCTTAATATTTCACTATCACTATTCCATATAGTATCGTTGTTAGGGAGTTTTACACTAGATAAATTACTCACTAAACCAATTTCAGCAAAATATGCATTTTCTGTATTAGACGGTGAAAATAATCTCACTTCAGGACTATTTTTAGATAAATCTTGTTTATATTTCTTTAATATTAAATCATCAAATCTAAGTCCTTTTAATGAAATAGAACCGGTGAGTGATTCAGATTCTATTTTAATACGCTGTATTTGACTTTCTTCTTGAACAACAATACCAGTTGCAGGTTCGACTAAAGCTTTTAACTGTTGTTTCTTTAAATTTTCTGCTTTCTGCACTGCTATTTGCTGTTGCTGTTTTTTTTGTTCAGGTTTTACAACAAAATACTGCCAACCGAAAATTATACTTAAAGACAGTATAATAGCGGCTACTAAATTAATTATATTATTATTCATTCCTAGGTCTTAAATTTTAATATTTTTAAAGCTTAAAGTTTTAAAGCATTTAGAGAAAATAATCAAGTAGTATATATACTTCTTTGCTTTCAAAAGTAGTGAATATCCAAGATGAAAGACGACTTCCATCTTGGATACAAATGCAATTTATTTTTTTACTACTTTTCATTTTACTTCGGATATATTATACCACTCCTACATTCTGAAATATTTTTAATTTAAATTCAGGAAGTATAGAAATGAAATGTTCAGAAATATTGTCCTGTATATTTTCATAACCTACTAAATTTACTTCTTTAACAAAGATATATATTTCTATAGGCAACCCATTAATCGTAGGTTCAAGCTGTCTTACTAGAAAAGTAAACCCTTCGGTATAAACTGCCGGATTATTTTTTAGATATTCCTGAATATATAATTTGAATAGTTTAATGTTGGTTAAATCTTTCTCTTCTTTATCAAGAGTGATTTTATCTATTACATCCTTTGATATATAAGGAGATTTTTTTAGTGCTTTTAAAATAGTAGCATCACAGAAGTTAATAGTTGCCATATTAATATTAAATACTCTCTTTACCCTTCTTGCTCCTGATTCACTAATTCCTCTATAATTAGTTATGTTAGAATTTAAAATGCTGTAAGTAGGAACTGTGGCAATAGATTGGTCAAAATTCCTAATTGTTACTACGGAAATAGTAATTTTTTCAACTGTTCCTTCAATTTCGCCTATACGTACCCAGTCTCCAATATTAATAATTTCTTGAGTAGTTAGTTGCAAGCTTGCAAGTAATCCTAAAACGGTATCTTTGAAAACAAATGTTAAAAGAGCTGTGGCTGCACCTAAGCTTGTTAAGAATGTACTAAGCGAAATATTTAATATATATGAAATAGTTACCATTGCTGCAATAACTATGACAATAATTTTTAATATTTGAAAATATAAGCTAAGCGGTGCATTTTTTGTAACGGCTTTGATTCTATTGTGATACAGATCTGCAAAAGCATCTATAAGCGTTAATAATAACATCGTCACAGATATACCAGTATATAAGATTACTATAGTATCTTCGATTCCCAGTAATACATGTGCTTTAAAAGAAGTATGATGAAAAATATTTCCCCAACATATAAAGTAAAGCGCTAATAAAGTATGTAATAAATAACGAAATATAGGATATTTTTTTATCCTTTCATAATCATCATAGTGATGTTTAGTTAAATAATTTTTTACAGGAATAAAAATTAATCTTTTAATTAGAAATATCACCGGTATAAGAGATACTAACATAACAAACAATAATACTAACTCAGTACTTGAGGTATGATATAGATCCATTAAATATTGCATATTTTACCTATCATTACTATTATAAATATAAATCTTTTTTATTATTACTAAGAATTTTATTTTTATCAATAATTTTAACTCAAAAGAATTTGGTATTGCTAAGCAAATATAGATACTGTCATTGCGAAGCCACGAAGCAGCTACGGCAACCCATAAAAATAATAAAAAACTGAATTACCTCGTCAATTACTTACATAATTTTCCGTAACTCAGACGTTAAATGAATTAAATAACTTATTTATCTATGACATTTCCTAATATCAATCCAATTATTTTCTCTATAGGTCCACTTGCTATCTCTTGGTATTCTCTTTCATATGTAATAGGAATTTTGCTAGGCTGGTTCTATGCAAATAAAATTATAGAAAAATTTAAGCCTCAAATTACCAAAAAAAATCTAGAAGATTTCATTACTTATGCCGTTATAAGCATAATAGTCGGAGGCAGACTAGGGTTTGTTTTATTATATAACCCTTCTAGATATTTTTCAAATCCAATAGATATCTTAAAAACTTATGAAGGCGGGATGTCTTTCCATGGCGGAGCTTTAGGGGTGATTATTGCTGCTTATTTGTTTTGCCGAAAATATAAAATTAATTTTTTAAGTCTCACGGATATAATAGCCCCTGTAGTACCTATCGGATTATTTTTAGGTAGAATCGCTAATTTTATTAACGGCGAATTATACGGACGTATTACAAATTCTTCTTTTGGTATGATTTTTCCGAATAGCGATTTGATGCCAAGACATCCTAGTCAATTATATGAAGCTTTTTTTGAAGGTTTAGTATTATTTAGTATCTTAGCATATGCAACATTTAAGCACAAAACTCTTAAAAAGTGCGGTTTAAACTTAGGAATATTTTTAACATTTTACGGTCTTTTCCGAATCACTATCGAAATATTTAGAGAACCCGACATACAAATCGGGTTTATTTTAGATAGCTTAACTATGGGACAAATTTTATCTGTACCTATGTTACTTTTAGGAAGTTATTTAATATGTCAATCGAATCCAAAATAAGACAATTAATTGATCAAAACGGTTATATTACTTGCGATGTCCTCATGCAGGAGGTATTAAACTTAAATCCTACTTCCTATTATAAGCAAGTAAAATCATTGGCTAGCGAAGGTGACTTTGTTACGGCTCCTGAAATTTCACAGCTATTCGGTGAAATTATCGGCTTATGGTGTATCAGAGAGTGGCAAAGAATTGGCTGCCCAAAAAGTCTTAGTTTAGTAGAGCTTGGTCCTGGTCGAGGTCTATTAATGCGTGATTTACTACGTACTGCAAAATTAGTACCGGAATTTTATAAAGCTTTATCAATTGCACTAATAGAAATTAATAAAAATTTTATTGCTCATCAAAAGGCTAATTTACAAGATATTAATTTACCGATTAGTCATCAATCATTTGTAGAAGATATACCACAAAAACCTACTATAATAATAGCTAACGAATTCTTTGATGCTATACCGATAAAGCAATATATTAAAGTCAAGGAATTATGGTATGAAAGAATATTTGTAGTGCAGCCGGTAGACGAAAGAATTAAATACGATAAAATAAGCATTAATAAGCAATTACAAGAATATCTGCTGCGTACTCATATTGAAGCAAAAGACGGGGCAGTACTTGAAGAATCTTATAAATCGATAGAAATTATAAAATTTATAGCGCAGCATCTAAAAAGACTAAGCGGCAGTGGCTTAATAATAGATTACGGCTATGATATAGCTCCGAATGGTAGAACTAGATATCAATATAATCAAACATTACAAGCGGTTAAAAACCATAAATATTGCCCCATCCTTGAAAATCTTGGAGAAGCTGATTTATCGGCACATGTGGATTTTTATACATTAAAGACGGTAGCTAAAAACAGCAAAATAAACGTAATAGATACAATATCGCAACGAGATTTTTTAATAGAAAACGGAATCTTATTACGCAAACAAACATTGCAAGACAAGCTTAATGATAGACATCTTTCCAAATTCGCTTATAGAGAGGAATTTAAAGGAGACACGAAACGCAGCACCGCAGCGTGCACTTTAGTACGTGAGGATGCGAGTATCGGATCGACGTATAAATTACCTCTAGAAGTAGAGTTTGGAAAGATGTCTGAGCAGGCACAAATAATAGAAAGACAGGTAGAAAGACTAATATCACCGAAACAAATGGGAGAATTATTTAAAGTATTACAAATTATGAATTAATTTAGGTTTTGTGGACATTTCAGCATGGCTTCAAATTCTTTTATACGCTCTTCGGTTTTTCCTGTAAGACACATAAGCAGTATCATTGGATATACGGAACCGCCATAAACCCCAAAACTTTGAAATTCACAATCAGCATCTCAGTACTTAATCCATAAATTTTGGGATTTTTTAAGTAAATTAACTTGTTCTTGTTTGTCTGAAATATGTTTTAATATTTCTTGGTATATTTGATTTAGTTTCTTATCAACTTTCTTATATTCTGCAGCGACACAATAATTCATGTCACCTTGTGTCATGGTATTATTACAAATTTTATCATTTGTAAAAATAATTAATTAAGAATCACACACCGTGACGTTCTGCAATTAAACTTTTTATTTTACCGATAGCTTTAGCAGGATTTAAGCCTTTCGGGCAGGTCTTAGTACAGTTCATAATCGTATGACAACGATAAAGCTTAAATGGGTCTTCTAAAGCTTCAAGACGTTCACCGGTATTATCATCCCTTGAATCGGCAATCCATCTATATGCTTGTAGTAAAATCGCAGGACCCAAATATTTATCACCGTTCCACCAATAGCTAGGACAAGAAGTAGAACAGCAAGCACATAATATACACTCATATAAACCGTCAAGCTTTTCTCGGTCTTTAATCGACTGTAACCTTTCAGAGTTTGAAGGGGTAGGGCTATCGGTTTTGAGCCAAGGTTCTATAGATTCGTATTGTGCATAAAAATGCGACATATCAGGTACTAAATCTTTCACTACTTTCATATGAGGAAGCGGATAGATTTTGATATCGCCTGATATATCTTCTATTGGTTTTATGCATGCTAAAGTATTTGTACCGTCAATATTCATTGCACAACTACCGCAAATTCCTTCCCGACAAGAACGCCTAAAAGTTAAAGTAGAATCGATTTCATTTTTGATTTTAATTAAAGCATCTAAAACCATCGGTCCGGTTTTGCTTAAATCTATCTCAAAACTATCGATAGTAGGATTCTCATCAAGATCAGGGTCATACCTATAAATTTTTATCTTTTTAGGTTTAAGCATTTCCTCTTGTTCTTTATGCTCTCTACCTTTTTTTACTACTGAATTTGGCGGTAACCTTAACTCTGCCATTTAAGTACTCTCTTAAAATTTGTTTTTAGAACTATACAAAATAATTAGCTAATTCACAATCTTTCATACCTGTTACGTGGATGACATTAATGTCTCTAGGTTGCCATGCTACTTACAGTTACTCACAAGGTATTGCCAGCGTGGATACCGATGTCATTCCCGCAGAAGCAGGAATCCAGAAAAATTAGTATTAACAAAATAAACCTAAAAAAACAAGTT
Organism: Rickettsia massiliae MTU5; assembly: GCF_000016625.1. NCBI lineage: Bacteria > Pseudomonadati > Pseudomonadota > Alphaproteobacteria > Rickettsiales > Rickettsiaceae > Rickettsia > Rickettsia massiliae. The sequence continues at coordinate 65,908 of NC_009900.1, read as the reverse complement.
TTTTGTAGGTTTTACTGGATTCCCGCTTCTGCGGGAATGACATCAAGAGCATTTACTGGTCCATGCAACAATGCCTACTCACAATGACGATATTTATAGTTAGCAATCCATATACGAAGATCAACTTTAAAATTGGCTACGTCGTTTTACAAGTACTGCGGTACTCACGTATTAAGTATACGCTGTGTTCCTCGTCTTGTGAACTCCTGGCTCTTTTTGAAGTTGATCTTCGTATATTCCATTATCCATTAAACTGCTCTTATTGAGTCATATATATTTGCTATTATTTGTGGAATTACTGAATTGCCTATAACCCTTTAATCCATCTGCAACATAATGATCTTGAGGGAAACCCATTAAATATTTACATTCATTGATTGTTAGTCTTCTTATCTTATCATTTATATAATAAAGATCGGTTCTAGCACCGACACCGCCACCAAAAGCTGATAAAGTGAATGACCGAAAGGGCTGTAAATCCTTTCACCTTGACCGCCTTTATTAACTTGACCAATCCTAATTGGCTTTAATTGCTTTTCAACCAGTGTTTTATCTAAAATAACATTATCTCTATTAATATATAAGTTTTTATCAACATCCTGTTCTAAAATATCATTAAGAAAAATCCTTTCATAAGACTCTTCCGGTTTTACATATTTGAGTGTATATTCACTGCTAAAATCTTTTCGTAAACAAACAAAATAAACTCTTTCTCTTTGTTTGCAGTACTCCGTACTCCACAAATAATGCAGCATTTAACACATTTCTATATACTTTATAGCCAATCTCATCTAACTTTAGTCTATAGTTTCAATTACGCTGCCATTATTAATATTCAGAATATTTTTAACATTCTCAAGTAATAATATATAGGGTTTGTGATATTGTGCTATTCTGATTATTTTATACAAGAGTCTACATCTCCTATACCAAGCCTCTTACCTGAAATACTAAAAGATTAGCAAGGAAAACCGGCACATAAAATATCATGTTTAGGGATTTTGGTTTCTGATATTTTCGTAATATCACCGTATGGCTTATCACCGAAATTTCTTTTATATGCTTCTTGTACGTCTTTGTCTATATCAGAAGAAAACACACATTCAAGACCCTTTATTTCCAAGGCTTTTCTAAAACCACCGATACCACAAAATAAATCTATAAATTATACTACTAAACTTAGGAAGCGGAATTTTCTTTTTTAGCTTTAGTTGTTTTTGTTTTCTCAGGTGCTTTTTCTTTATCTATTTTTATAGTAGATGAATCATTAAAAGGAAATTTATTCTCCTCTTCTGAATCTAAAGCTCTACCACTAAGTAAATTTTTAATTTGCTGACCGGACAATGTCTCATATTCAATTAAAGCATTTGCTAAGGTATGAAGTTGATCTATATGTTTTGTTAAAATATCTTTTGCAAATTCATATCCTTGCGTAATAATTCTTTTAACTTCAGCATCAATTAATTCTGCAGTAGCTTCCGAGGTTTCATTATTAGGTTGTCTACCATACATATCGTCACCACTTGAACCGTGAAATATCGGTCCTATTAAATCACTTAAACCTGCTTTTGTAACCATCGCTCTTGCAATATTAGTTGCACCTTTTATATCCGACGAAGCTCCTGAGGTAACCTTATTTCTACCGAAAATAATTTCTTCCGCTACTCTTCCTGCCATATAAACTGCTATAGATGATTCCATCTGTTCACGATTCTGAGAATATTCATCAGTTTCAGGAAGTCTTTGCACCATCCCAAGAGCATTACCACGCGGTATAATCGTGGCCTTATGAATAGGTGATGCTGCAGGACAATAAAGTCCTACTAATGCATGTCCGCCTTCATGATATGCAGTCAACCTTTTTTCTTTCTCCGACATTGCAATAGAGCGACGTGCCACTCCCATCAGCACCTTATCTTTTGCCTCTTCCATGTCGTGCATATCTACTTCTTTCTTACCAAGCCTTGCAGCAATAAGAGCAGCTTCATTAACTAAGTTAGCAAGTTCAGCACCGGAAAAACCCGGGGTACCGCGAGCAATAATTCGTGCTAGTACCGTACTATTATATTTAATTTTCTTTAAATGTACTTTTAGAATTTGCTCACGACCGTTTATATCAGGGTTTGCAACGGCAATTTGACGATCAAACCTACCGGGACGCAGTAATGCACGATCAAGAACGTCAGGACGGTTTGTAGCTGCAATGATCACAACTCCCTCGTTTGCTTCAAATCCATCCATTTCGACTAACATTTGGTTTAAGGTTTGCTCACGTTCATCATTACCGCCACCCATACCGATACCTCTATGGCGACCTACCGCATCAATTTCATCGATAAAGATAATACAAGGAGCATTACGTTTACCCTGTTCAAACATGTCACGCACACGGCTTGCACCGACACCTACAAACATTTCAACAAAATCAGAGCCGGATATGCTAAAAAACGGAACATTAGCCTCACCTGCAATTGCTTTAGCAAGAAGTGTCTTACCGGTTCCGGGAGGACCTATAAGTAAGCAGCCTTTCGGTATTTTACCGCCAAGCTTTTGGAACTTGCTTGGATCTCTTAAAAAATCTACTATTTCAGTTAATTCTTCTTTTGCTTCATCTATACCTGCTACATCTTTAAAGGTAATTTTTGGTCCTTTATCTGATAGCAACCTAGCTTTAGATTTTCCAAACCCCATGGCTTTCCCGCCTCCATGCATTTGACGCATGAAAAAAACCCAAACACCTATCAATAAAAGCATAGGAAACCAAGAAATTAAAAAGCCTAAAAAGGTATTCATTCTTGTTTCAAGAGGCACTACTTCAATATTAACGTCATTGCTAGTAAGACGATTTACTAAATCAGGATAATCAGGAGCATAAGTGTTAAAAGTAGAGCCGTCATTTGAAGTGCCTTCAATTACTCTACCCTGAATTTTTACCGCATTAACGGTCTTTTCATCAACTCGTGTTAAAAAATCCGAGAAAGTTATATTATTTCTTCCACCAAGTAAACCGTCAGATTGGAACACATTAAAAAGTAATATTATAAAAACAAAAAGTGCTGCCCAAGCTAAAATACTTCTACCTTGATTATTCATCGATATAAAACCTAATAAAAATTTTTATTGGTATAAGAGGTCTATAAATAAATTTTAATTAGTAGTTAAAATTTATTTACAGATAACCTCTTAAATACCGGTGTTAGCAAAAATGGGTGAAACGAGATACAAAATTTGGAGCAAAAGATACTTCAAAGTTCCACATGTCATTATCATAATATGATATATGTGGTATTGCTATAACTTTTTCAAGTATTTTAATGATAGGTAAGGTCAATAAAACTGCATTGTGGTTTTTGCAGGATAGATTTTTCAAAGGTTCTAAATCTAATTGTTTCTTTATTATTTTATAATCTTCTAACGATAGATGAGTTACAAAACAATTTGGAGTTTCTTGATTTTTTGTGATACAAAATCTATTATCCCAAATAACGGATTTATCTAGTAATATTTTACTCTCAGGTAATTTTTTGCCGAATTCCCTGTATATAAGTAACTCGTTTTGTATACGCTTAATTATACAGCCATGAAGTGTATTCTTAAAGTTTACGTCTTGAGTAATTAATTTCAAAATAGGTTCTACCGAATAAAAACGAGCTGCTCTAGATTGTCCACTAATTATTATCAGTAAAAAATTAATTATTTGTACTTTCACCTCATTTGAAAACTTATCAAATTTAACTAAATCAAGAAAAGCAAAGCCATATTCAAAAATCTTGACCGCTTCAGCTATCGCCGATATTAATTCAGGCTTCAACTCGTTTTCTATAAGTTTGTTGGTTTTAAGTTGTTGTGAAATTATTGCGGCTTTAGACATCGTTCCAAACTTCGCTTCTAGAGATAAAATTGATCCACGCAATAATGCCTCCTCACCTACGCTTGTGTACGCTGCGGTGCTGCGTTCCGTGTCTCCTTTAAATTCCTCTCTATAAGCTGGTTTGGAACGATGTCTAATATAATCTGCACCTTTAGCTAATTTTTGCCTAATAACATTTCGTCTATATTTATCAGATGAATTTGACTCATCTTCAAACCATTTTATATTATGACTGACTAAATATTCTACTAATTCACTTTTTGGAATATTATATAGCGGTCTAATTATTTGTATATTATTATACCAATTGATATTACTGCTACTAAGTCCAAATATACCGCTATTACGCTCTAATCTTAAACAAAAATTTTCTACGTAATCATCTTCATGGTGAGCAGTTAAAAGTACTAATATATCGAGTTCTAGACATAGATTTGTCATCAAATCATAGCGTCCTTCTCTTGCTCTTTCTTGTAAATTGGAAAAATTATTTTGATGGTCAAAAGATAAACTATAATGCTTGCGATTTAGACTATTACTGATATTTTGGATATAATGGGTCTCTTGCTTCGACTGTTCCCGTAAGTTATGATCAACCGATATAACAAATAATTCTATATTATTTTTTTCTGCCCAAATATTAGCAAGATAAAGAAGTGCTACCGAATCGCTCCCACCAGATACTGCAATCGATATTTTAGATAAGCCAAAATTACCTATTAGATTATTGATATTATACTCAAATTTTTCATATAGCATGGTTGAAAAATGTTAGTATTGTAAAGTGTTTGGATATTGAAACGTAGTAGTATATCATTTCCGCGTAGGCGGGACATTGTTGCATGGCTCTTATGTCATTCCTGCGAAAGCAGGAATCCAGAAAAAAAGTATAAATACAGCAAACTTTTGAAATTAAAAGCTCGATTTATCTCGCTTTATGCTGGATTCCCGCCTACGCGGGAATGACATCGAGCAAGTTTCTCAATCCATACAACAATGCTCTGCTTTTGCAATGGTAACAAAAAACCACACAATTAGATGATAAAGAAAATTTATGCTGACTCAGCTAAATCTTCCGAAGTTTCAGTCTTTTGTTCGCGTAAATAATCTTGTGCTTCTGATTCTGATCTTGCAACAATAACCATAACTATAGCATTAAGCTCTGCATGGAGTCTTATTTCAACTGTATAAATTCCGGTAGATTTAATTTGTTTATCAAGAATAATATTTGAATGAGAAATATTATAAGATACATTTTCAGATAATTTATCGGCTATTTCTTTATTAGTAACCGAACCGAAAAGTTTACCGTCATCTGATGTTTGACGGATAAAAACTAATTTTTGATCTTTAATAAGAGCATTAATTTTTTCTACTTCTTCTCTTATTTGCTTATCTTTTGCTTCAAATTCGTGTTTTTGTTTAACTATTAGCTCTTTATTAGGCTCAGTAGCTCTAATAGCTAATTTTTGCGGTAAAAGATAATTACGACCAAACCCGTCTGCTACTTTGAGTATGTCGCCAATTTTTCCTAATTTTCTTACGGGTTTTATTAATATAATTTCCATGTATTATGCCTTTATTTAGCTTGAAATACAAAAGGTAATAACGCTAAAATTCTTGCAATTTTAACAGCATTATTTAGCTTTCTTTGTTTCTTTGCACAAACATTTGTGATCCTGCTTGGTAACATTCTACCGCCTTCAGAGACAAATTTTATTAAAAGCTCAGGATTTTTATAATCAATAACAGGTGCATGAGGCACAGAAAGAGGGCATCCTTTACGTCTTCTAAAAAATACTTTTTTAGCAGTTTTATCTCCTACCTTGCGAGCAGCTGTTTCACTAGCATTATTACTTTTTAACATTCTTTAACCTTAATTCTTACAAATTTAATTATTAATCGTTACGTCAATTACCGGAGTATTCTCTGTACTCTGATTTTTTAATATCGGTGAAGGTTCACTACTAATTGAATCTGCTTGAATTGTAAGAAATCTAATGATATTTTCATTAAGCTTCATTTTTCTTTCTAGCTCTTCTTTTACATTACCAGTAATATCTAGACCTAAAAAATAATAATGTCCTTTTTTGTTATTACCGATTTTGTAAGCTAAAGTTCTTACCCCCCAATATTCTTTTTTGATGATAGTGCCATTATTATCTTTAATAATTTTAGCAAAATCATTAACGATTTTATCTATATCGTTTAATGATACGTCTTGGCGTATAATAAAAACTGATTCATAAAAGCTCATGATATATAAGAATCTCCAACAAACAAACTTTAAAATAAAGCTATTTATAGCAACTAAAACTATTAAATTCAAGTATTATCTTTACAAAATTATTATTTCTTTGTTTCTTTTTATAAAAAGTTTGCTATAAACCCTAATAAATTAGAAAATTATTACAAAAATTTTTAATTATTTACTAAATATTGATGAAGATTAATTCAGTGTTTGATAAGCTATTACCTGAAGTTTTAATTATAGAAGAAAAAAATAAAAAAAGTGTTAATATTTCTTTTAAGTAATGATATAGAAGAGAGCAGGATTTAATATAATGAGGGCTTCAACTCTAGAAAAAGCATTAACTTATTTTTTTAGTCAGCCGCTTGCTATCATGATTATTAGTGCAGAATTACAAGAAAATCCTTTAATAACAATAAATAACGTTAGAAAAATTAATAAATTTTCTAAAACGCCTATAATATAGGTACTTTAATTGAGACGTTCCAAGTCAGCTGTACAAGATAATATTATTAAATTTAAGAATCTAAATATTGAAAAAGTATACAAAGACGGACTGAATATTCGTCTAGGTCCTACTGAGTTTAAAATTTTACGACTTTTTTTCAGGTTCCAAATGAAGTATTTTCGCGTCAAGAAATAATAAAATATTTATGGGAAAGTGAAGAGATCTTTAATGAACGTCTCATAGATGTTCATATAAATAGGATTAGAGAGGCCTTAGGGAAAGACAATTTAATTATTACAACCGTTCGTTTTATCGGTTATTGTCTAAATAAGGATAACTAGAATTTTATTATCAAAATTTTCTTTGTATTTATGCATTAAGTATGTTATTAATGTCCATTAATATTTATGTATAATAAATATAATTAAGATTTTATTCGTTGCCGATTTATATATTTTATAACTAAAAACTGTAAATTTTATGTTAAGTAAACTAAATAAGCCCGCTTTATTTGCTTTAATATTTTATCCTATTTTTATTATATCTCTTATAGTTAAATATTCGTTTGATTATGGAATAGGGCTAACTGAAGTTATTTTTATAATTGCTAGTTATTATATTAATAATATTACCGTTGGGATCGGTTTGCATAGGTTATGGTCTCATAATGCTTATAAAATAAATAAATATGCCGAGTTTGTCTTAATTATGCTGTCTGCAGGGACATTACAAGGACCAGCTTTATCTTGGGCATCGAATCATTATAAACATCATAGATATACGGATCAAGACCAAGATCCGCATACTCCTTTAAAATTTGATAATAAATTTTTAGGCTTTATGTGGTCTCATATAGGATGGATGCTAGTCGGAAGCGGTAGCTATAAGTCTATTGATCGCATTACTTGGGCTAAGCACGGGAAAAACAATTTATTAAAATGGCAGCTAAAATATTATTGGCAAATAGCAGCTTTTATGAATATTGTCGTGCCTTTATTTATCGGTTACTTAGTCGGCGGTACTATACAATCGGCATATGCAGGATTTTTATTTATGGGGCTCGGTAGATTCCTACAGCAACAAGCAACCTTCTGCGTTAATTCTTTATGCCACTTTGCCGGTAGTAAAAAATATTACAAAGGCACTGCCGGAGATATTTGGTGGATGGCATTATTCTTACTCGGTGAAAATTGGCATAATTACCATCATGCTTTTCCTTCAGATTATCGTAACGGTGCAAAATGGTATCATTTTGACGTTCACAAATGGATAATATTTTTAATGAGTAAAATCGGTTTAGCTTCAGAACTTGAACGTACTGCAAAAGTACGTATACAGGCAAAAATGCAAGAAACTTTAAGCTATCTTAGTGAAAAACAAAAGCAAAAATTGACTTTAATGCAAACTAAAATAGATCATTTATTAGAAAATCTATGCTTAAAAATTAAAGAGCTTGAAGAATCATCTATTACTATTAAAGAACAATTTAAAAAATCTTTTGTAGAAATACAAGAATCACTTAAAAATTTAGCGGAGCAAGTAAGTTCTACAACGCAAATAACAGAAAAACCTTCGGAAAAACTATTAAAAATAGTTAATAACAAAATTATTGATGCCGAACAATCTATTTATAAGCTGTATAATCAATTAAATACCTTAAAGGTATCTAATTAGGCATTATTAAATAAAGATAGATATCGTGATTGCAAGCGGGTGTTGGTGTTGTCGCATGGATCCTGTTATGTCATTCCCGCTTACGCGGGAATGACATCGGTATCCACGTGGGCAACACCTTCTCACAATGACGCAAACTATCATTTTTTACTTAACAACGCCTCTAATTAGTTTCAATTTGAATGATAAAAATTTTAGGTATAGAATCAAGCTGTGATGATACAGCTGTTTCTATAATCACCGAAAATCGAGAAATCTTATCTAATATAATCATTTCACAAAATACAGAACATACAGTTTTTGGAGGGGTAGTACCTGAAATTGCTGCACGTTCTCACTTATCACATCTAGATAAAGCATTAAAAAATGTTTTAAAAGAAAGCAACACTAAATTAACGGACATTAGTACAATTGCCGCAACTTCCGGTCCAGGTTTAATCGGCAGTGTTATAGTTGGCTCAATGTTTGCAAGATCGCTAAGCAGTGCTTTAAAAAAACCCTTTATTGCAATTAATCATTTAGAAGGTCATGCCTTAACCGCAAGACTAACCGATAATATTCCTTATCCTTATTTACTCTTGTTAGCTTCGGGCGGACATTGCCAATTTGTAGCAGTTTTAGGCCTCGGAAAATATAAAATACTAGGATCTACTATAGATGATGCCGTAGGCGAAGCCTTTGACAAGGTAGCCAAAATGCTAAACTTAGCTTTTCCCGGAGGACCTGAAATTGAGAAAAGAGCAACACTTGGCGATCCTAATAAATATAAATTTCCAAAACCTATAATTAACAGCGGTAATTGCAATATGTCCTTTTCAGGGCTTAAAACTGCCGTGCGTACTTTAATAATGAATTTAAAGGAAATTAATGACACTGTAATCAATGATATAGCGGCAAGTTTTCAATTTACTATAGGAGAAATTCTAAGTAGTAAGGTACAAGATGCTATTAGAGCATATGAACAAATAACAAATAATTTTGATAAGAAGAATATAGTTATTGCCGGCGGTGTCGCTGCTAATAAATATTTACAAGAAATATTAAGTAGTTGTGCTAAAACATATGGTTATCGGCTTATTTATCCACCTATCCACTTATGCACCGATAATGCTGCAATGATTGCATATGCAGGACTTGAGCGTTACAATAATAAGTTATTTACTCCTTTGAATTTCTGTCCAAAAGCTAGGTGGAGTTTAGAGGATATTAGTAATTAAAATTTATTTACTGATATCCTCTAAGAAGAAATATAATTTTTTAATATTGACACTTCTTAATTTAGTAGTATGATATGTAATTACCATGTTTCATGGTAATTACATATATAAAAAAAGAGGTAAGTTTATGAGTAATAGCAATTATGAAAACATATACAAAGCATTTAATTGTTTTTCAGAAGCAGCCAATTCTGCCTATTCAGCCGCAAATACTTTTTTAGAACTACCTAATGTATTTAATAAATATCCTACTGTTATTTCTTTAATTTTTTCTAAAACAGCAAAATTAGACTCTAATATAACCAATATAATTAAAAACGGTGTTATTATATATGAGATATCAACAACCTTAATAGGGGCCGTAAATACTTTTTATAAAGATAAAAAACTAGTCGATAAAATATTAAAAGACGGACAGAATGCTATTGATAAGCTTATTGAAACAACAACCTATTTATCGCCAATAGTTACAGATATTACAAATTCTTACTTAGTTGATCCGTATAAAGAAGAAAAAGCACTATTATTTGACTTACAAATTCCTAACTCTACTAGTAGTGATTATTATAAATTATCAGGTACTGAAAGTATAACATTAGCTGAAATTGAATGTTATTAATACTAATTAATAGAATTTTTTATTACTTTTTCTAGATGACCATACTCCTTTTAGTTGTGGTCTTATTGCATTGCTCGTTTTGTGTCATTCCCGCGAAAGCGGGAATGATATCAAACGCGTTTTTTGAGCCATGCAACAAATCTTTTAATAGCCCGCAATGACAAAATCAATAATTATTAGACAGTGCCTTTAACAAGAATAGTGGATTATGCGATAATGCGTTATTCGGAAAAAATTAATCAACTCATTGTTACCTTCAATTCTTTATTATCCTTTGCATTTATTTTAACCGTTTTACCGCTACTTATTTCGCCTGCTAAAATCATTTTGGCTAAATTATTTTGTATTTCCCGCTGGATAAGGCGTTTTAAGGGTCTTGCTCCAAAGCTTGGATCATAACCTTTTTCGGCTAAATAATTTAAGACAGATTCATCAAATTCAAGAATAATATTTTGTGCTAGTAAAATTTTCCTTAAGCTTTCAAGCTGTATCTTAACTATATCATGAATATTATTACGATTTAGGCGATGGAATAATATAATCTCGTCTAGTCTGTTTAAAAACTCAGGTTTAAATACTGCTTTTACATATTCCATAACCTCATCCTTTACTTTATATGTATCTTCGTCCTCTTTCTGATTAACGAGTATCTCAGCACCTAAATTAGACGTTAAAACTATTATAGTATTCTTAAAATCAACCGTTATACCTTGACTATCTGTTAATCTTCCCTCATCAAGTATTTGCAGCATAATATTAAATATGTCGGGATGGGCTTTTTCAACCTCATCAAATAATATTACCTGATAAGGACGGCGTCTTACTGCCTCCGTCAACACCCCGCCTTGATCATATCCGATATAGCCGGGAGGAGCTCCTATCAGGCGAGAAATAGCGTGCTTCTCCATATATTCCGACATATCTATACGAAGTATTGCATTACGGTCATCAAAAAGAAAACCAGCTAAGGCTTTGGTAAGCTCGGTTTTACCGACTCCGGTCGGTCCTAAGAATAAGAACGAACCAAGCGGGCGGTTAATATCTTGAATCCCTGCACGTGATCTTCTTACCGCATCACTAACACCTTTAATTGCCTCATCCTGCCCTATTACCGATTCTCGTAATTTCTGCTCCATCACAAGCAGACGCTCACGTTCACTTGATAGCATCGTATCAATTGGAATACCAGTAATACGTGAGATAATACTTGCTATATCGCTTTCCGATACAATTTCTTTTAACAGCCCTTTATTATCCATACTTTCGGCTTCCTGAATCTTTTTCATAATCTCAGGTATAATTCCGTATTTTAGCTCACTAGCTTTAGCGAGATTAGCATCACGTTCAGCACGTTCAAGCTCGTTTCGGCTACGGTCTAGTTCTTCTTTGAGCTTTTGTGTTTGCTGTAGTTTAGACTTTTCAGCTTGCCATTTAGCTCCCATATCATAGGATTTAGACTCTAATTTTTCTAATTCTGTAGTTAAATGCTCTATTTTCTTTTTAGAATGCTCGTCATTTTCTTTTTTAAGTGCTGCAAGCTCTATTTTTATCTGAATAATACGACGGTCCAGCTCATCAAGCTCTTCTGGTTTACTTGATAGCTCTATTTTCATACGGCTACAAGCTTCATCAATCAAATCAATAGCTTTATCAGGTAAATAACGATCGGTAATATAACGGTTTGATAACATCGCTGCTGCAACTATTGCACTATCGGAAATTCGCACTGCATGATGCAGCTCATATTTTTCTTTAATTCCTCTAAGTATTGATATAGTATCCTCAACCGTCGGCTCACTCACGTAAACAGGCTGAAAACGACGAGCAAGTGCCACATCTTTCTCGATATATTTACGATATTCCTCTAGAGTAGTAGCACCGATACAATGCAGCTCACCACGAGCAAGCATCGGCTTTAGTAAATTCGAGGCATCCATAGCACCGTCGGTTTTTCCCGTACCGACTAATAGATGCAATTCATCGATAAATAAAATAATTTCACCGCTTGATTCTTTGATTTCGCTAAGCACTGCTTTAAGACGCTCTTCAAATTCGCCTCGATATTTAGCTCCCGCTATTAAAGCTCCCATATCCAGCTCAATAATACGGCAATTAATAAGCGATTCAGGTACGTCCTTACTAAATATTCGTTGTGCAAGCCCCTCTATTATAGCAGTTTTACCGACTCCAGGTTCACCGATCAATACAGGATTATTTTTCATACGTCGTGATAGTACCTGCACCGTTCTTCTTATTTCTTCATCACGCCCGATTATCGGGTCAAGCTTACCGCTTTCGGCAAACTCTGTTACGTCTCTGCCGTATTTCTTTAGAGCATCGTAACTATTTTCTGCCGATTCGGTATCTGCTTTTTTGCCTTTACGAAGCTGTAAAATAGCTGCTGCTATTTTTTTATTATTAATTCCATTATTCGTTAAAATTTTACCGGCTATAGTATTATCATAAGTTAATGCTTCAAATATACGCTCTATGGTTACAAAGTTATCCCCACTGTCTTTAGCAATGCGACTAGCTTTTTCTAAAACTTTAAGAGCTTCAGCAGAAGAATAAACTTGCCCCCCTCCCTCAACCTGAATTTTTGGGATTTTATTTAGTTCTAGCTGAACTTGATCTTTTAATAAGTTTATATTACCGCCGGTATTATTAATAAGGGTTTGAATTATACCTGTTTCTTCACTTAAAAGACTAGATAATAAATGCAAAGGTAATATTTGCTGATGATCATTTTTAGCAGCAAGTGATTGGCTACTAGCTATCACTGATTTAGCATGTGCAGTAAATTTATCAATATTCATATAAATAACATATTTTAATTAATAAAGTTAAATATTTTTAACTAGACTATTTTTATATAATAATTTTTAATTAAAATAACAAGAGATGCACAACTACATATAGAATTTTATAATGCTTTCATCATTAAGAAAACAATTTGATAACGATAAGGGGTTTTTATTAAATCATACAAAAGAATTTTTACACACCCGGAGTAGGCGTTCCTTTAGAAACACATAGAGCTAAAATTGAAGGGCAAAACGGTGAAACTCCAATATTAATACGTGACGGTCGTAACAATCCATGAAAAAATTGTTTTAGGCACTAAAGCTTTTGAAATGTAATATTTAAATGCTATCAGAGGAGCGATAGACATAGCAAAGGGCGAAAATAAACCTGAGCTTGTGCTGAAATTAAATAAAGAAGCAATAAAATTTATTAATAGTTTTAATGCTTTGAATATGGAAAAATCACAAGAAAATATCTCAAAAAATATGCAAGCTGAAATTGACAGTGTTGCTGAATTGCTAGGAAAAAATGGTATTAAAAATGCTCATAAAAAATTAAATGTTGCTAAAGATTTTCAAAATTTCAATGATGAGCATTGTAATATAATAACTTTGTCAAAAGTCATCAATGATGAGGGAAAAGAGCATATTGTAGTCGAAGTGGAAGTAGCTTTTAAAGGCTTGACAGAAGAACAAAAGCAAGAATATCAAAATAGAGACGGTAAAAACTGGTATAATGTAATGCCTGATGGGAGAGGAAGCTTGTTGATCAGTATACTGATACAATTTAAAACGGTAGGCATGTTATCCCAACCCAGTGACGACAAATTGTTGGCATGAAAAACGCCTTTGAGAAAATTGAGGCAATAACCGACAAAGACGGTAAAAATTTTGAAACATTGCTTACATCTAAACATGCAGGTACATTAGCCTCGATTTCAAATGATATAGATTCTAGACAAAAAATTACCGACTTAAATGCACGCAAGCCCAAGAATGGCTTGAAGACGGCGTTACTCTTCATACTAATACATTAAACTCAGGTCCTATAGGAGAGCTGGCAATGATCCCACAATTGTTGATCAGACAAAAAAATCTATGGAAAATGTCGGTGGGAAAAATACTAATACTCCTTTTAATTTATTTAGGCTTATAGGAGTAACAAATAACTTTGCAGGAGTGAGTGATACTTTAAACAAAATAGCAGAAAATTTACCGACTGAAAAAGGAATTGATGAATTAAAAGCACATATTAAACCTAGAAGCAAATTTGAACGTTTTTTTAGGATAAATAAACCTAAAGGAAATGCAGCAGAAATAATTAACAATGCAAATTTAACGGATCAGGAAAAAGAAATATTAAAAAAACTGTAACATTAAGAAAAAATATTGAGCAAGCAGATATTCCTTTTAGAGTATCCTTCGAGACAAAACTTCCTTTTATATCTTTTGATAAAGAAAATATTAATCTAAATATATCAGATGTCTTAAGTAATTTAACAGCGAAAATAAGACAAAATAAACAAGAAACTAAAACCACTAGTTTAATAAATTTACCTCAGGAAGAAATATTAACAATGTGTGCTAGCGGTAAAGATAGAGAAGGGCTTAATGAACATAATAAAATATCTCAAGCAGTATCAAAAATATACCGGTATAAAAAAAGAAAACAGACATCGATAAACAATCACTTAAAAACTGTCATATTGCTCAGCAAGCAGGTAGTATTTATGCAGGCGGTGCAACAATAGGTTGTTACGGCACTAAAAAAGAAAATAAAAGAGTCATTCCAAAAAGTAGAAAAGAAACACTTGCTGCTATAATGGCATTAACTGCTAAAACTAATAAAATTGAAGACAAAAAAAGATGGATAAAAAGATAGATGCAGAATATGAAAAAATCACCCTAGAGAATCTATCGCAATACGCAGTGATAGGAAAGTTGTTAAACCGTTAACTAAATCGGTGTCACAGCTTAAACCAAGTATAACCCCACCGATTAAATTTAATAAAAGTCAAAATATAGGTATGGAGAAATAATGTCAGAACTTGCAATTGTAACAGGCGGTACTAGAGGAATAGGTAAAGCTACCGCTTTAGAATTAAAAAATAAGGGTCTTACGGTAGTTGCTAATTTTTTCAGCAATTACGACGCTGCTAAAGGAATGGAAGAAAAATACGGTATAAAAACCAAATGCTGGAATGTTGCGGATTTTGAAGAATGTAGAAAAGCAGTAAAGGAAATTGAAGAGGAGTTTAAAAAACCGGTAAGTATTCTTGTAAATAATGCCGGTATTACCAAAGATAAAATGCTATATAGCATGAGTCATCAAGATTGGAATGAGATTAACGTTAATCTCAATTCTTGCTTTAATATGTCTAGTAGCGTAATGGAGCAGATGCGAAACCAAGATTACGGTCGTATAGTAAATATCAGTTCAATTAATGCTTAAGCAGGGCAAGGTTGGGCAGACTAATTACTCTGCTGCTAAAGCTGGAATTATCGGCTTTACTAAGGCCCTTGCTCGTGAAACTGCTTCTAAAAATATCACCATTAACTGTATAGCTCCAGGGTATATTGCAACCGAAATGGTAGGAGCAGTACCCGAAGACGTGCTTGTTAAAATCGTTAATAGTATCCCCAAAAAAAGACTAGGACAGCCGGAAGAAATAGCTAGAGCCGTGGCATTTTTAGTTGATGAAAATGCCGGATTTATAATAACAGGTGAGACTATTTCTATCAACGGCGGCCATAATATGATTTAAACAATTAACTAATAATAGATTAGAATATGAAAGAGATCGTAAACCAATTAATCTCTAAAGGAAGAGAACTTTTAAGTAAAAATGAATATAAAGAAGCACTTAATATATTTTTACCTTAATTAAACAATATAAAGGTTTTCTACATATCTATTATTATGAAGGCATCATTTACTTGTGTTGGGGAGAGTATTATAATAATGTTGAACAAACAGACCTTTACCTTAAGGCAGTAGCTTCATTACGACAAGCAGCTCTATATACATCTAAACCTAAAGATACTGATTTTTATTAGGAAAAGCTTTTTATAAAGCAGGCAAATTAAGCAAAGCTGGTACTGTACTTAACAAATATATAATATCTTGTCCAGAGAATGAAGAAGAATTTCAGGAAATTCTCAGTCAAATAATTCTAGAACTTAATAAAACTACTAATTCACCGATGTTATCGAGAGATAGTAGTCAATTATCGTTTAATAATAAAGATTCGCATGATATAATAGAAGTGAGTCAAACATTAAATGCATTAATAAGCATAATAGCTAAACATGACCACGATATAGCTCGACATGCGCAAGCAATTGCAGACATAAAAAAATGTTACAATCTGCAAATGTTAGGTATACTGCAGATATAAACAACCAAATTAAAGAATTGAAAGTCATTAACCCTAAATTAGAAGAATATTATAATAGTATGGCTTTACACAATGTATGTATTGCTGCTAGTGCTGTATAAGTAGCGGCCTAGTAGTTCCCTGATGCATGGGCATTTGGAACGTGTGAGTGCCTCTTCTCTTATAAAATGGGTTTGTTATCTTGGCGACATAGCAGCGTCCGGTTTTTTAAATTCTATTGCCACTGCTCTAATAGCAGTTCTGCACATGATGCCGGTGATAATATGTTTAACTCTAAGGAAGAAAAAAAGCTAGTAGATGTACTTACTAAATTTTGTAAAATGATTAATAAACAATCTGATATAACCATACCTGTAGGACAAGATCTACAGAGATTAGCTTTACTTTTTGCTAATTTAAGGAGTATAGAAATCAAAAAAAATAATGAGACAGATTTCAGTAATTTCTTTACGACTAAATTGCCAATGCAAAATAAATTTTTTCGTTATGATACCAATAATACCAAAGAAATGAATAGTAATCCTATGGAAAAATTAGCGTTTCAAGATGCTATTTCTTTGATTAGTTATATGTATCCATCATGCAGAGGATATATTAAAGAGTTCTAAATCGTTGTTAACTCAAATTTTAACTACTACAAAAGAAGGATTAAGCACATCATCATGGGATGATATAACGAAAACTACTCCCGGCAATGTAGAATACGATTTATGGCAAATGGAAAAGCAAGTACCTGAATCTGAAATAATCACTGAGAAAGCAAAAAGCGGACAGCTGCGAAGTATAAAGATATCTTGCTTTTCGGTTGATTGCTCAAAGCCATTTTTGAAAAAAATAGCGATTTCTTCAACCGGCATCAGAAGAAGAGTTGAAGATTTTCTTAATCAAAAATATTTTGCTGATAAATTTACTGAAGAAAAACAAGGTTGTTTTGTCTTATTCTTAACATATAAAATATTTAGATATGGTAATAAGGTATGTCTCGAATATTTTAGCGAGCAACAGCCGGAGCTAATTACAAAAATTTTTGATGATTATCCTCATTTATTTTTTAGGAGAGAGGCAATTAAAATATGTATTAAAAATGAAGATGGTAGACAAAAAGCATTAGATGCAATAAAGTTAAAATCGTCAGATAAATTTTTTAAAGATTGCTTTGATACAGTATTCCCTAAGGTAGATGTTGTTGTAAACCTCATATTTGAAGAAGAACCTAAACCGAAGCACGTACCCTACTAATGAGCCTGAGCTTGTATTTAACTTAGAGCTCATACCTTTAAATATAGACGAAAATGATGATGTACTACCAACAGGTAATGTAGAAAATAACCACTAAATTTTTAAAATGACTAGCATATATCACATTCTTGACCGTGTTCCTGCTATTTATAAGCAGGACATGGAAATAGAGTATGAGCATTTGGCTATGCAATTAATTAAGTCCGGTAAATTACGGATAGATACCGATGATTGCTGCAATTTTGCAAGGTTTACCGAACCTGCTCTTAATATAAGCTTAATGGTTAGTCAAGAAGAGCTAACAAGCCCGCATTTAATCCCTGAAACTACCAAGCTTTTTCAAAATTTATACAGAAATTCCGCTTCAGATCAAAAAATAAAATCAATTTTCGATAATTTAAAAAAGCAAATACAAAAGCTACAGCCGGTTAAGAAAGAAGTAACCGAAATGCTAGCACGTATTTTTGTTCAGTCGGCTCATCCGATCGTAATAAGGTGGCTTCTTCTTAATAAGACGGAAGTATTTCTTACCTACTCACATAATATCGGCGATATGATGGATATGGTTAGCTGGCAACGAGTAGGCGGTAATAGCGGTATGCAAAGCACTAACGGCAAGGACGTAGCTATTTTTGTTTCATGCGGCGGTAATCCTTTTGCTGAAAACAATAAAGATCATCCGACTTACGGCAACGGCTTTGCTGCGGCAGCAAGACTTCAGATTATCGCAGCCCAAGAGCTTGGGCATTTTGCCGATATAAAAAGAGATGATAAAGGCAGGCAAATAACTCGCCATTCGGCTAATTTTTCCGGTACTAAAGCTACCGATAAAGTACGAATTGCTAGAAAAAATGACATAATACATTGTCATAATTTGCTGAGTAAGCTCCTTAAAGCAGGTATGCAAAAGCAATTAGATTATGAAACGAAACTTAAATTTTATAATGCAAATAAAGTTAGCGGCTTAAAAGTTTATGCTATAAAATTCATGATTTTTATATATAAATTTCGGCTTTTAAATTATAGCAGTAGGAATAATCTAATATTTGTAAGAAAATTTAAAACCGATGAATATATGGCATTAATGATTTATGCTATGTTTAAAGATATGCAAGCTAATTTATCACCGGCAGCTGACGTGTATAAAAATAAAAACCCTGAAATTGAAGAAGCGATAGCCTGCATTGAAGCCTTAGCAAGAGTACCGCAACAAGCCGTAAAATGGGGATATTTAACTACCAAAGAAACTATGCATGACCTTTATAAAATATATTATAACGAGGTTATACCTTCTTTAATTACTAGCTATAATGCTGTCACCGGTGAAAATTATCAACGTGATTTTAAAAAGCCAAAAAGTAATTTCTTTTCTAAAATCAATATCTTTAGTAACAAAAAGTTAGTACTAAAACCGGTTAGGGAATTATGAGTATACTGATGTGAAATGAAGAATGGTAGACGAAGATTAACTTCAAAAAGAGCAAGGAATTCACAAGGCGATGAGGTATTGCTGCGTAAATTACAGTTATACGTTGCAAGTAGCTCAATATTCTTATGAGCGGTAAGTAAACTTGCACCTACATTATAGCCGACTTTCGGTGTGCTGCTACTTGTAGTGTTCTCAAAGTAATTATCTGCCCAAATAAATCTAACTTTCACCTTAGGTTGCTTATTGCTAAAGCTATTTTCTACGGAAGCATGTAGTCCCGGTACTATTTGAGTATCGTTTGATAATCTCTTAGGAGCGGTTAATTTTATGCCTGCAATCCCTTTAGTTAAGTTACCGGACTTACCAGCGACATACATATTATTCACACCTGTACCATTATCTTTATATGATACCGATATTAGGCATTAAATTTATACCGTCCATGGCAGAGAATTGATAACCGACATTACCCTCAAAACCATAAGCTTTGCTTGTATATTTACTGCTAGCCATTTTATAGCTATTAAGTCCGACCGATCTTAAGTCCTTTTTGTTGATTTTACTGTTACTTGCTGAAAATATTTCTTGTAATATAAGGCCATTACTAAATTGTGGTTGACCGTATAGAGCAATAATATCGCTTTCTGCCGATAATTTGTCACCAGTGCTTGAACCTTTAAACTTAAAGTCAGAGTTCATACGGCTATATGCGATACCGACAAGACTATTTTCCCCGATGTAAAGCTCACCGCCGATCGTGCCCCGCCGGATACCGCGTACCTTTATAGCTAGGATTACCTTTATATACATCTTGATTACTTGAACCGAAAGTACCGGCAACCCATAATCCTTTTTTAGTAATTATAGGGTTTGCTTCATCACCTGCTGCAACGGCTATCATAGTACCACCTGATAAGTGATTATTAATATTAGTAGTTACTGCTTTAGCTGTAACATTTGCTACACTAACCGATCTTGTTCCTTGCTCGGTTAAATGCTCTACTACTTTTTTTGTATTATCAGGTGCAACTTGAGCTAAGTTTGCTACGAATAATAAGGATTGTTCTTGTTTTGTTTTACTCACTACAACAGTATCATCATTAGCTACTTCTTTAAGCTCAGCTTTATTATTTACTAATTACTTAGCAAGCTCTACAGCGTGTTTTTCAGGATTTTGCATAACAAGTGCAGATTTTTCTCTAATCACTTCTTTTTGTGCTTCCGCTACAAAAGTATTTTCCATATGGACAACGATAGTATTATTGATTGCCTCAGCTAATTTTTGCGACTCAGTTTTTTAACATATTCCTCTGCTACTCTTATTTCGTTAGCTTGACGTTGCTAACTCCGCTTGCAGTCTTTGCGCTTCTATTCTTCTATTATTTTTTTCAACCACTGCTCTTTCGTTAGCCTCTTGTTGTGCTAATCTTTCATTTTCATTTCTTCTTTCTTCTTGCTGTTGCTGAGCTTGCAGTCTTTTGCTGTTCAGCTCTTTCGTTAACGCTGAGCTTGTGCTTGTTGCTGTGCTTGTGCATCTGCCGGTACTACTAAACCGGCTAGGTTAGCTTGTGTCTCTGCATCAACTTGATCTTGTCTAGCTTGAACCAATTCTAGATCTATATTATCAATTGGTTATTGTATCTACGGAGCGTTACGAATATCAAATAAAGCTTGCTGTGCTCGGATTTTGTTCCCCTATACGGCTCCTGCACGTGCAGCATTTAATCGTTGTTGTGCATCTGCTAATTGTTGCGGATTCTCGGCTTGTATTCGTGCTAGTCGCATTCTGTGCTTGCCTTAACCTTAAGTTTTCTCTGTCTACTTGTTGCTGAACCCTCACCGGAGCCGCTACCATATCTTGCTGTAGTCGTGCTTATCTCTGTCCTAACGTATCTACTGTTTCTCTTGCTACTATTACGTTTCCTACTATCGCTGTTTCCGCTCTTGCTTGAGCATGTGCCGGTTGTGCCGCTGCTTGCACTCCTACTTGTTGTACTTGTAATCCTTGCAGTAAAGCAACGGTTCCGGTAGCTGCAGTATAAGTATATCCATATTACTCATCCTCAAAATTGATAGGGCGGCTCTACATCATTCGCCGTGTGAGCCCTATTAATATTAATCACAATATTTGTACCGAATGCCGTAGGGAGATTTTGAAAAACTATACCGCTTTCTCCTAAAGCATTTATAGTAATATTGCCTTCAAGTACTACATCGCCGGTAAGAATTACGTTACGTCTAAGATCGAATGTCGAACCGTTAATGTTAGCATTACCGTTAATTGTAATGTCCTGCGTGCGAATATTATAAGTCCCCGAATCAAAATTAGTTTGTCTAGAATGAATATCATTATGCAATTTGTGTTCATGATTACCTTCAAACGTCACTTTAGAAACTTGTTTGGTTTGTGAGCCGATTTCATAAATATCAGGAGTCTTTACGAAAGTTACCTCTCCTCTCATAGTTTTAGTAGTAGTAATATTACCGGTAACATCTTTCTCTTTGTCTAGCTTGTCCATCTCGCTGCAGTACTGCAACTTGTCTTCTCTTTGTGCATTTGTTAAGTCCAGCTGTGCTACAAATTAACCCTTACCTTCCCAAAACTTATAAAGTCTAAATTCCCTGTATTTATTACACCACCGTTGCGATGTTTCATATCAACTTTTTCTTTAAATACAAGCTCAATAGACTCAACGGCACTAATATCATTACCGGTAATGGTTAGCTCAGAACCTGTTCCATTACCGCTTGTAAGCTTTAACTTTGCTTTTGCATTATTATTGGCTCCATATGCAAGAGGTGCTCCTAAAGCATTTTGAACTACCCTTTGAGTTTGCGGATTTTCAACGTTAGTTATATTGTTAATACTAACTCTTGTAGTTGGATTGCCTTCAATAACAGTAAATACCCCATTAAAACCATAAATATTAATATCATTAATATTAATCTTTTGGGTAAAATTAACCCTATGGTTATTTTCTATGATAATAATATTGTCATTATCTTGCGGAAGATAATGGTTGTGATTATATCTCCAATCATTCATCGTACCTGTACCTATATTAGAAGATGGATTTCCCGCCGGAATAATATCCGCTGCGAAGCCTTCTATGCTTGCAAGTAGCCCGATACTACTTACTGGTTGCTAGTAAAAGTTTATTAAAAAAAGTTTTTTTCTTATTAGTCATAATTTCCCCTATAACTTATTGCTTTTAATGATTTTACCACTTAACTTATCGGTCATTATAAACTATTTATTTACGACACACAATAATTAATTAATAAGTTTACTATTAGTTAATATTTATTAATTATTTACGATGGCGTGATTTCCTTGCAATGACGTCAAAATAACATCCTATTCATCATCTATATTAGAAAGCTCATCTTGTAATTCTTGAGAAAATACATCCTCATCATCGTTAGAATCATTCGATTTCTTAAGAGAGTGTTTGAAATTATTTAGGTCTTTATTTTCAAATATTTCAATAGATTTTAAAGTCTCGTTTGGAATTATAACTATAATATTTTTACTTAATTCATCTAAATAATCAGTGGTAACGGAAACTTTCAGTACTCCTCCATATTTGCTCTGTTTGCTACTTACTACAAAATCTTTTAAAGATTTACTTTTAAAATAGTTTTCAGAAGTAAAGATCATTGTTATAAAAAATAGTACTAACGAGATAGTAGTACCTACGGCAAATCCTGCTAATAGCCCTAAAAATCTGTCAATAAAACCGTTTCTCATAAATGAAATTATAGCAAGAAATTTATAAACTATAAAAACACATAAAATTAAAGCAATAACATAAGATATAACACCGACAATAATTATTCTTATAACCTCATTATCCATATATTTCCCGATTAGGTCAGAAATATATGGATATAAAAAATATCCTAACATTATAGAAGTAATAAAACCGAGTATTCTAGTTGCAAACCCGATTATGCCTTGATATAAGCCGAAAAATGAGAAAAGAGTAATAATAGCAAAAATAGTAATATCAAAAAATGTGATCATTATTGTTAACTTCTATTGAATAATTGGATTTAAAGCTTATATATTATATAATTAAAAAGTTTTATTTATGGGCGATAAAATTTTTCATAACTTATCCGGTAAAACACTAGTTGCTACACCGCATGTAATTACAAAAGGCATTTACCATAAATCCTTAATTTATATGTTATCACACACGGAAGAAGGAGCAATAGGATTAATATTTAACCGCTTAGTAAATCATATAGATTTAAAATCGTTTTTTAAAATAAAAAATGACAAAATAACAACCCCGGTTATGGTTCCTATATATCTTGGCGGACCCATAGAACATGAAAAAGGGTTTTTTCTTCATTCTAGCGATTATAATAAAAATTTATTATTGGATTTCCATAATGATTTAGCAGTAAGCTCTAATTTAGAAATTTCAGAAGATATAGCTTTCGGTAAAGGACCTAAAAATAGCTTATTCATTGTCGGTTATACAGCATGGAAACCAGGGCAGCTTGAAGAAGAATTAGAGAAAAACCTATGGCTGGTTATGGATTGTAATAAAGAATTTATTTTTGCCGATAATCCTGAAAGTAAATGGCATAATGCATTAAAACACTTAGGCATTGATGAAATACATTTCTCATCACAAATAGGAAATGCTTAGAGATTATCTGTTAACCATTTTTCGGTAAGCCTAAGTAATAATGCTTTAAAAATTTTCCCTGACTGCTAATTAAATACACAAAATTAGAATGTTGTAATTCATATTTGTTTGTTTTTACATCAAATATTTTGGATGTATAGAAGAAGACCTTAAATTGATCTGCCAATTGTTCAATATCTTGGACTCTCCCCGTTAAACCTATAAAATTATCATCTATTTTTTCTAAATATTTTTTTAATACCTCACTTGTATCATGCTCAGAATCTAGAGTAATAAAAACTACTTGTACTAAAATATTCTCTTTCTTCAAAATCTTAATAATATCTTCTACTCTTTTTAGTACTTGATTGTCATATAAGGAATAGGTAGTACCAAAATAAATCAAACTTAAATGACCTTGCAAATGGGTACTATCAAATTTCTTTCCTTCTTGATCTATAAGAGTAAACTTAATTTTAGGCGAATCGTCCATATTACTAGTTTTCGCACCAATCTTAAGCTTGGACGGAGTTAATGAAGAATACAATAAAAATATTATGCTCGTAATCATAGCTAGAGCTATAAAAATTTTTATAATATACATTTGGTTTTTATTATTTCTCATAACCTAAGTAATTATCAATATTTATTTATAATAAAACTTATTCTTATAATATATGAAATAAAAATCATCTTTCACTATATTAAATATCGTAATATCTAAATTGTGATATTTTTAGTTAAAATTAATTTATTTATTAACTAAATTGAAATTTTTTGAGTTAATCTTAAAGTTAAGATTATTAAATAAAACAACAACTAAGAAACGGATTAATTATGTACAATTATACCGCTTATGTAAAACGTTTAAATGATAAATTTAAAAAACAAGAACATACGAAAATAGTAGATAGTACTATTTCTGAAGACCATTTATTTCAAATACTAAATGACAACAACAATGCAACTCAACCGATACAAACACTCCTAAATCAAAATTCGTTTGAAATAACAAATAATATTGAACACAATAAAGCAGAAAATATGAGGGATATAATGATGTTGAAAAAAGAAGAAATAAAGGAAGCAGAAATGGAAAATTTTATATCCGATATGTTAAAAGATAAAAATTTTATCGACTTAATTAATAAAAATAGTGAGAAATATGAATCTATTATTGATAGGAGTAATAAAGCTATAATTATATTAGGGCAAGAGCAAGAAGATTTAAATCTCATAGCTAATTTTCTTAAAGACGGTGAATTAATATTAGAAAGTAATGAGTATGGAGATTGGGACTTCTCAAAAAAAAGTCTAACAGCAAGTTCAAATACTTTAGATAGTTTTTATATAAAAAACGAAAAATATTTAACATATAACAGTTCTTATTTGGATGCTGCTAATTCATCCTCTGAATTTACTATTGACAAATTTTTCCTACAAAAAATTCTCTAAGTACGACTCCTACTAAATTTATATTAGCAATAAAAAATATTGAAACCAAAAACTCTAACTCTTCCCTTGTCAAAGCCAATCTAGAAAAACTTGTCGGTATATTTGAACAATTTACTAAATTATTGAGATATATTGATATAAATGAAGGTAATTTATCTATAGTAGTGACCGATAGCCCAAGCAAGCAATAATCATACTCGTATATCTAAAATTATTGATGACATTATAAAACTCGGTAATTTTAGCGATGAACACAAGAGTATCATTAATAAAATAAAAGATTCTATTTATTACCTCAAGCTAGCGAGCAAGCAAAAGACTATACAAATCTATTAAATATTAGAGATGATAATTATATCATTCTAGATGAATATAATAAAATAACAATCGACGGCGAAAATTTAACATATATTTTAAATTCTATAAATGTAATTAATAAAGAAGTACCAATTAGTATCAATGAGCTTAAAACATATATAGAAAAAAATGGGAACAAAATATAGAAAATAATTTAAGTTTTGAAGATGTTTTGCCTAAAACAGACAAATTGAAACAATTAATAGATATAGTAAATTATTATAAACAGTTAGAAGACAATGCCAAAACTATAGGAAATTTCTTAGAAACCGTTAAAAAATTAAATCAGCTTTTAGAAACACCGAAATCAGAAAATAAATTAGAGAATCTTCTAAATTACCTTAAATATTTATCTAACATCAAATTTTCCGAAAAAGAAAATTTGGTTACACTTAATTCTGCAAAATGGTTTAACGATTTATTTAGTAACCTCGGGGCATATAATATAAAAGAAAAGTTATTAGAATCATTTAAGCATACAATATGCAAAGATAAAGATTCATTTTATAAAAAATTAAATGAAACTATTGAAAAATTTTATGAAGATATCAAAAATAACGATGTTTTAGACTTAAAAGCAATCAATAATATATATACTTAAAAAACTTTTTACAGCATATTAACAATTCTAGCACTGATGTTGAAAATTTAGATAATATTAAATTATTTTTAACAAAGAGCTTTAAGAATTTTAATAATATATTAGGTATAACTATAAATAATAGCATTAGTAATTTAGAAAAACTAATAGACTCAGTCAGCAAACAAGAAGCTAAATCTCTTTGGAGGTATATTACCGCCTCTAAATCTATTACAGAAATATCTCAAAATCTCGATAAAGTAATATATGATAAGCTTTTACATCAGCCTGTATTACCTGATCAAGCGCTACCTATTTATAATTTATTAGAAAAATTACTAAAAGAAACTCATAAATCTATTAATGATTGTTATAAAAATTGTTATAAAAACGAAAACTTATATAAAAACATCAGTTAGCAGAAATTTATTGTCAACAAGCACAAATCTGTACACCTAATGGCTCAACAAAACTATCTAAAGACTCAATAGGATTGTATGAAAACGCTGCTAACCTTGGTTCTGAAGAGGCAAATATAAAACTTGGGAAGATTGAATTTAAGAGCGGAAATTATGTAAAAGCTTTAGAATATTTTAAAAATACTACTCATATATCTTATGCAAAAGAAGCTTTTAATAAATTATTACATCTCAAAGAATCAGAACTAAAAAAGAAAATACAGCAAAAGAATCCGCAAGATATAGCTAAATTAGCATCAGAAATAATTGAATTATATTCAAGCCAAGGTGATTTTTATAACCAATATAATCTAGATATATCAGAAAAAAGTCTGCAAGATTCACTAAAAGTATTTTGTCTTAATACGAAAGCTCTCATAGAAGAACAAGGAAGACCTCTAAACCTTATGGAATATTATATGATTTGTCTAAAGAGTTAACATCAATAATTTCTTCACCGTGTAGTCAACTTAAACTTATACAAAAAACTGAAAAATATAAAAATTTAGCAGAAAAATTTAAAGAAGAAAAACTAGAAACTGATTATACGAATATTACGACAAGCTGGTCACATGATTCATACTTTAAAGAACCTTTACTTAAGTTTGATGATGTAAACCTTAATTCTTCATTTGACCATCATTATTATGATAATAATGAAGATTCTAGCAATATGTTAGGTGCTTGTTATAATTCCTCAGAGTATCCCTCAATGAGAAAAATTTAATATCTCTTAATACAATTTTTATAGACAAGCAGAAATGTGGTGCTAGTATAAAAATAGCTATATTTAACGATGAATTAGATTATGACAAATAATCAATTTTCCAAAGATACCAAAAAAATTGCTGATCAAATAAAAGATGCATTAATGGGTATTAGTGACAATCTTGTACTTGAAAGTAAAGAGGTAGAGGAAATTTTTGAAGAATTAAGCCAAAATGAAGAATTTGAGTATGAGATGGAACGAATGCTTGCTATCTTAAATGAACAAACTATGGATTTAACTCAACTGCAAAGTCGGATTATCTTATTAATCCGTAAGTATTTAGGTAAAACTAAAAACTTAAAGCTTAAAATGCTTAAAATGGATGAGAAGCTCATTAACAAGAATGTTGCCGAAGTCAGTAATTATTTAATGCATCAGCATTCTAAAATAGTTAGAGATGCTAATAAAAACCTTGCAAACCCAAAAGACAAATTACAAGGTTTAACCAAACAAGCTAGAATAGACTTAAAACGTTTATTAAAAAGCTTTGCCGTTTACCAAATTTATATGTTTATGAACCCAAAAAGAATAGCAGGCGAAACGAAGCTAATGAACTTCGCCTATAATATGATCAGAGGGGGCATGAAACTCGCTCAAAAATATGAAGGCGGCAAGGCAAAAGACATTAAATCATATTCACCTAGACTTATTAAAAAACTTGAAAAAGCTCATGCCGGCTTTAAAAAAAGTGGCGGTATATCAATTTAACTACTGTATCTTTTTATAAAGAGCTTATACTAAACTAACATTAAGATTATGGATAGGTATCAAGCTTTCAACTTAAATTATGCATGTAAACTTAATATTTCGGAACTAATAACTTGGGTACATCTTGGCTGCAGTACTCAAGAAAAACACCACGCTCAACCTGTAAAAATTAACATAAAACTCTTTCTCTCAATTCCTCCCCTTGCTACTGTAACGGATAATATAAACGATACTGTTTGTTATGCAGAAATCGTACGGCTAGTACAAAAACTTTCTCAAGAAAATCACTTTAATCTTATCGAGTATTTAGCCGTACAAATATATGATATTATTTATCAAAATTTTATCGAATCTAAATTAGAAAAGATTTTTCTAAACGTAACCGTTACTAAATTAAAATCACCGGTTTCAGGAGTGCATGGCGGAGTTTCTTTTTCTTATTCAGGAAAGGAGACACTATGATTTATATTTCTATAGGCAGTAATTTAGGTAATAGACTTGTAAATATTAAAAAAGCTCTAAATTTACTCAAAAGTTGTGATTTTACCACCTAATGCAGATAAAGCTTGGGATAAATCATATTTAAATATGGTGGTGCAGGGCAAAAGTACTTTAACGCCTAGTAAACTTCTAATTGAGTTTAAAAAGATTGAAAACAACTAGGGCGAGCAAGCTTTTACGATAAATGGTTTCCAAGAGTTATTGACTTAGATATCCTACTTTGGAATAATTGCCATATAGATTTACCTGATTTAAAGATACCGCATCCTGAATTATTAAACAGACCGTTTCTTATTCATCTAATTGCAGGTTTAAGCTTTGGAATGTCGTTATTCATGTCCGATCAATAATTTTACAACAATAAAACTTTTGCAGAAATAGCACATTTAATTGAAAATCAAGGAGTTATACGCTCTCTTGTTTTAAATCCTCAATTTGTCGGTATTTTAAACATTACTCCTGATTCTTTTTCTGATGGAGGATTGAGTTTTCATAAAGAAGATGCCGTTAGAAATTTTGTATGCTTGATAAATGAAGGGGCTACAATAATTGAACTTGGATCACAATCAACACGTCCTTCTGCTTTAATTATTAATGAAGATAAAGAATATGCAAGGCTTGATAATATTCTTGAAGAGCTTAAGGAAGTTATAGTCAGTATTGATAGTTTTACTCCTGAAGTAATTAAACGTGTTTAAAAAAAATACCCTATTTCCTGTATCAACTTGGTTAAAAATAATCTAGATGATTATTACACTACGATTAATTGCCGATTATAATTGTAAAATTATTACTATGCATTCATTAACCATTCCACCGCAAAAACAAAAATGTCTTGATTTCGATAAATCTCCGCTTGCTAGCTTAAATATATGGACAGAGCAAAAAATAACAAAATTAGAAAAATGTGAATTTGATAAAAAAATATCATTCTTGATCCTGGAATTGGTTTTGGAAAATCCGTTTATCAAAATTTATATATATTACAACATATTAAAGAATTTAAAAAAATATGTTGTAATATATATAAATTCTAGGATGTGAGATATTGGTAGGACACTCACGAAAATCTTATATTTCTGCTTTTTATAATTCCAAAGCACCGGAAAGAGACTTAGAAACAATAGCAATATCAAAATATTTAATGGAAAACGTAGTTGATTATGTACGAGTGCATAATGTTTATAGAGCATCAAAGATTTTTTGTAGCAGACCATATGATTAAATATGTATAGTTAAATGCATTGATCTTATATACTAAGGAGTTTGAATATTTTTATCAGACGGTAAAAAATAATATTATAAGTCATGGGACGAAAAACCTTTCACTCTATACCTGCAAAGATTTTAAAAAATTGTATTTGTATTGTTTTTTCAAGAAATACACCACCATTACAATCTTATAATAATATATTTTTTATTAAATCTTTAGATGACTTTAGGTAATAAAACCTTTTACTGATAAGAAAATTTTTATGGTTGGAGGGGCAGAAATAGCGACTCTTTTCCTAGAGCAAAATCTTATTGATGAATTTTTACCTACAAAAATAAATAAAAATTATGATGGAGATACTTTTTTACCTCTTAATCTTTTAGCAGAATGGCATTCTGTAATAATAGATAAAACAAACAATTATCAGATTTATAAAATTACTAAGAGGTTATCAGTAAATAAATTTTAATTAGTAATTAAAATTTATTTACTGATAACCTCTAAAAGGAGGTAAGATGCAATTTTTAGAACAGCTTAATATAAAAATCTTGAGCAATATAACCTTTTAAATCATCCATTTTATCAATTATGTAGAATATGGGAAAACTTACTCATTCTACTTTACAAATTTACGCAAAAGAATATTATCATCACGTTACAGCTTTCCCACGTTATATAAGTGCAATACATTCCAAATGTAGTGATATACAAGCTAGACAAATATTACTTGGTAATCTTATAGAAGAAGAACAAGGTGAAGAAAATCACCCGGAACTATGGAAACGTTTTGCTGAAGGACTTGGATATTTAAGAAAACCAACTCACTTCAGAACCTAAATTAGACTCAACTCAAAAACTTGTTCAAGGTTATTTGAAATTAACAGAGAAATCTTTTTCTATAGGTCTTGGAGCACTTTATGCTTATGAGCGTCAGACTCCTAAAGTATTTGACTCTAAAATTCAAGGGTTACAAAAATTTTATGGAATTTCAGATTACAGAACTTTACAATATTGTTCATAGTAAAGTTGATCAATGGTGTATACACAAGAATGTGCAAATTTAATTAATAATTTAAGCTCAGACGGTATAAATGCAACGTATCAATAATTTAACTATTATTCTCTCATAAAATGAAAAATATCTTCCTACATTCCTTAAGTCTTGAGAATTATCGTAATTTTAAAAATCTTGAACTAAAAACAGATAATACACCAATAATTTTAATAGGTGAAAACGGTAGCGGTAAAACTAATATTTTAGAAGCTATATCGCTATTTTATCCAGGAAGAGGGCTGAGATCAGCAAAACTTGCCGATATATGCAAAACTTCAGAAGATCATTGTCTAGTTAAAGCTCTATTGCAAAGTAAGCTAGGACTTGCAGAATTTACCACCCAATTTAAACGTAGTTCTAATAGAAGGATAACTGAGTATAACGAAAGTAAAATAGCCAATAATGAGTTAAGTAAATTCACTAGCATGGTATGGCTGACTCCGCACATGGAAGGAATCTTTACAAGCAGTAGCAGTGATAGAAGAAAATTTCTTGATAGAATAGTTTATAATTTTGATCCAAAGCATACAGAGCTAGTTAGTAAATACGAATATTACATGCATGAGAGAAATAAAATTCTAGTAGAAGATATAAGAGATGATAATTGGCTTAAAATTATTGAAGAAAAGATGGCTGATATTTCTAACCATATTGCTAATAATCGCTTAAAAACCTTAGAATTTATGCAGCACGCAATAGATGACCTTGAAAATGAATTTCCAAAAGCCGATTTATCGATTGACGGCATTGTTGAACAAAAAATATTAAACGGCGAAGAAAATATTGTTAGTTTTATTACTGCAGAACTTTATCAAACAAGAAACAACGATAAACTACTTGGTCGCACTAGTTTTGGAGTTCATAAAAGTGACTTTTTAGTAAAGCATCAAAAGAAAAATATCTTAGCCAAATTCTGTTCTACCGGTGAACAAAAAGCTATATTAATTGCAATAATCCTTGCTGAAATGAATTATGCTATAAAGCTAACTAAAATAGCACCGATTTTACTTTTAGATGAGGTCTTTGTGCATTTAGACGACAAAAGACGTCAATATTTAATCGAATTTTTTACCGGTTTAAACATGCAACTATGGGTTACCACTACCAATCTAGAGGGAATAGAAAATTTTGCAACTAAAGCACAATTGATTAAGTTATAGTTTGTGTAATAATGTCATTCTTGCGAAAGCAGGAATCCAGAAAAAAAGTATTAAATACAGCAAATTTTTGAAATTAAAAGCTCGATTTATCTCGCTTTATGCTGGATTCCTGCTTTCGCAGGAATGACATTGAACACTTTTCTCGCACCATGTAACAACGCCCGCTAAAAGCGGGAATGACATCAAGAGTATTTTCTGATCCATACAATAAAGCACTATCCCAATCAGATTCACAAGAAAAATTTACAATATCCTTCTTGATTTTTATCGCACCTCTTAAAAAACCAAAATAACTATTATTATTTTTCATAAAATAACACTTCACTTACATATTATATGAGCATTAGTTAAATTTAAAGTTTTTTGTATATAAATATATTGCTTAATCTTTTAAAACTGCTTAAAATTAATTTTTAATTTATGTAAATACTATGACAAAACAAGCTAATAAAATATCCTATGATGAAGTACCTTATTCTCCATTTACTTTCAGTTATACCTCCCCACCTTATTTAAGAACTATCGGCAAGCTATTCGGGCTAAACCCTCCACCTCTTGAAACTGCTAAAATACTTGAACTCGGTTGTGGAATCGGTGTTAATCTGCTTAACTTTGCTGAAACATATCCTAAATCACAATCTCTAGGTGTTGACTTATCCAAAACACAAATAGAATTAGGTAAAAAAATTATCAGTGATTTGAAAATAAAAAATGCCGAACTAAAGGCATTATCTATATTGGACCTTGATGAGTCATACGGTAAGTTTGATTACATAGTTTGTCACGGCGTATATTCATGGGTACCTGAAGAAGTACAAGATAAAATACTCGCAGTCTGTAATGAACTGCTAAATCCGAACGGCATAGCTTTTGTAAGCTATAATACGCTCCCGGGCTGGAATATGCAGGGAACAATACGTGAAATGATTATGTTCCATTCAGAGCTATTTAATACTAGCCACGATAAATTACAGCAAGCTAGATTACTTTTAAAGTTCATCAATGACTCATTAGAAAGCTCCACAACGCCTTATTCTAATTTCTTACGAGATGAAACAAAATTATTATCTGCATATACGGACTCATATGTATTACATGAATATTTAGGCGAAATTAATACAGGTACATACTTTCACCAATTCATAGAAAAAGCTCAAAAAAATCATCTAAATTACTTAGGTGATACATCGCTTACTGCAATGTTTATCGGTAATTTACCTACTCAGGCAGCAGAAAAGCTACAAGCCATTAATGATATTGTTCGTACTGAGCAATATATGGATTTTATCACTAATAGAAAGTTCCGCTCGACATTATTATGTCATCAAAACATACCTATAAACAGAAAAATTGAATTTAATAATTTAAAAGAGTTTTTTACTAGCCTTAATATTAGACCGGTAATTCTAGAAAAAGCTGTTGATTTAACTAACGAACAGGAAAATGTCAGCTTCTATTACGAAAATTTACCTGAGCCTTTTATTTCAACCACTTCGCCGATCATGAAAGCTATTTTATATGTATATGCTGAAAATATTAGCAATCCGATAAGCTTAGAACAAGTAGCAAAAGAAGCTTTTAAAAAGCTTGGTAAATATCAATTACAAGATTTCTTAGCAGCATTAGAACAGCATTTTATCATATTCATTTTTCAAGGTTATCTCAAAATATTTGAGACCAAACCTCATGCTATAGCAACTATCACCGAAAAACCTAAAACTAGCGAATTTGCAAGATACCAAGCAAAACAAGCACATTTTAATAATGTAACTAGCGTGTTTAGCGTCACTAATAGACTTAACGATATGGTAGGTATACCGATACATGAAAAATATATTTTAGAAATGTTAGACGGTACGCATAATATTAATGATATTAAGAAAGGCGTTCTTGAAAAAATTAATTCAAAACTTTTAACTGCTCGTGACGATAAAGGACAGGAAGTAACAGATCCAAAATTATTAAAAGAATTTGTTGACTATGTAGTTAATACATCCCTTGAGAAATTCCGGATGAATTATCTGTTAGTAGAGTAATTAAAATGTTCGTGGTCAAGTCTGCTTTGTTGCATGGATCAGCTTTTCCATTATTGCGAGTAGTCGTAAGACTACAGCCAATCCATAAAAATATAATCTGAGTAAATGAAGAGTAGCTATACGAAGCTCAACTTGGAAAAGAGCAAGGAGCCTGTAAGCCGAGGAGTGGAGCGTATACTTAAATACGTGAGCATCCGAGGACTTACAAAGACGACACAGCCAATTTTTCAAGTTGAACGAGTATAACTATGCTACTAATTTTTCACGCAATACTTCAACTAACTTATTAATTGCTTCGGTTGGGTGGATGTTTTCAAGGATAGCAAGCTCGCCTGCAAGTCTATTTAAAGCTGATTCGTAGAGTGTTCTTTCACTGTAAGAACGATCATTATCAACATTTTTATGTAAGTCCCGTAATACTTCGGCTATGGCTACAATATTACCTGAGTTAATTTTGCCTTCATATTCTTGGGCTCTTCTACTCCACATTCTATTTCCTTGTTTTGGTTTACCTTGAAGAGTTGAATATATGACATCTAAATCTTTTCTGCTTGCAACTGCTCTAAGACCAACAACCGCAGCTCTACTAACAGGCACTTTTAATGTCATTTTATCCTGCGAAAAGGAAATTACATATACTTTAATTTCAGTACCTGCAATAGTATGATATTCTATATTTGTTATTTCACCAACTCCATGTGCAGGATAGACAATTCTCTGCCCTATTTTAAACTCGGATTTTTGTTCGGTTTTATGTTCGGATTGTGTTGTATTTGCCATTATTAATTCCTCCGTAGTGGTTTTAATGCCTAAGAACTTAATGTTAGACATTATTTTCTATAGTATAGCACATTTTGCTTTTATTATAAAGTAGAGATTTTTATTGAAATAAAATTGATACGATCTTATTGTAGATAATATTAATAAGTTAAAGGAATAAATATGCGAAGTATTTTTATTGTACTAATATTTTTATTATTTTTGAGTAGCTGTTCAGAAGAAAAAGCACAAGATAAGAAGCATGAGGAAAAACAAATAATAGAGCACGAAACTCTACAAAATAACGAAACTTCTAAAGAAACGAATCAGGAAGCCGTAAATTCTGAAAATACGGCTGAATCAATAGTTCCTGCTAATGATAATAATCAGACTGATGAAGTATCAACGCCGGCTTCACAAGAACAAGAACCAAAAAATCCTGCAATAAAACCTGTTAAAGTCACTTTTAAAGTTGATGATAATGATATGGTTCTCGGTAACAAAAAATCAAATGTTATAGTAGTCGAGTATTTTTCTCCTACCTGTCCGCATTGTGCTTATTATCATCAAACAATTTTTCCGGAACTTAAGAAAAAATATATTGATACTAACAAAATTGCATATGTGGTTCGTGAATTTATTGCTACTAAACAAGATTTAGATGCTGCAATTTTAGCCCGCTGCAAGGGGGATACAAATAGTTTTACACAACTTCATAATATTATATTAATACAACAAGATAAGTGGGCATATAGCAATAAATACAGAGAATTATTAACTGATATAGGACAACTTGGCGGTATTTCTCCAGAAGAATATAAACAATGTTTAAATAATGATAAAATTACTGAAATACTAATTGCTAATACCAATTTTGTAGCAAAAGCACCCCAATTTATAGGTACTCCTTCTTTCTTCGTTAACGGAGTACAAACAGGAAGTTATAGCATAGATACTATTTCCACAGCAGTTGATAAAGCTTTAGAGGAGCAGAAAGAAAAAGCAAAAAATGAAATGAGCTTGTAATTTAGATCGTCATTGCGAGCAGTCGTAGACTGTGCGACAATCTCGTTAAATATCCTGAGATTGCTTCGTCGACGCCTATGGCGTCTTCTCGCAATGACGGAGATAAACTAATGAATACGGAAAAACTAAAAGATATCAAAGCAAGAATTAAAGACTTAAAAACTCCTAAGTTTTCTAATCCTAAAATTCGGCAAGAAATTAGCCCGTTCACTATCGCTGTAGATTTAGTTTCAGGTACAATGGTAGGTGTCGTAATTGGAATATTTACGGATAAATTTTTTAATTCTAAACCTTTATTTCTTATTATATTTACAATAATAGGAATGATTGCCGGCTTTAACATTATAAGGCAAAAAGTAAATAATAAAAAGTAAGGAAATGACGCATAGCCCTTTAGCACAATTTGATATCAAAAAATTAATAGACATCAAAATGTTCGGTTTTGACGTCAGCTTTACTAATTCGAGTATCTATATGTTACTTGCTAGCATCTTAGCTCTAACTTATTTTTACTTAGCTTTTTATAACCGGAAATTAGTACCTTCTAGATTACAAGTGAGTGCTGAAATAGTTTATAATCTTGTAGCTGATATGTTAAATCAGAATATAGGAGTAAAAGGACGTAAATTTATTCCGTTAGTTTTTAGTTTATTTATTTTCATTTTATTCTGTAATTTACTTGGTATGACACCTTATAGCTTTACTACTACTAGTCATATTATCGTTACTTTTACCTTGGCAATTCTAGTATTTTTAACGGTAACTATAGTCGGTTTTGTAAAACACGGCTTACGTTTTTTAACCCTTTTTTTACCGCACGGTACTCCTTTATGGTTAGCACCGTTGATGATAGTAATTGAACTATTTACATATTTAGCAAGACCGGTTAGTTTATCATTGCGACTTGCCGCTAATATGATGGCGGGACATGTTTTATTAAAAGTAATAGCCGGTTTTACCGTTTCATTAATGATTTACTTGAAATTCCTGCCAATCCCTCTTATGATGATACTAATTGGGTTTGAAATTTTTGTTGCAATACTTCAAGCTTATATTTTTACTATTTTATCTTGTATGTATCTTAATGATGCTATTAATTTACACTAGGCTTTTTGCACAACTTGCTTCTAAAGATGATTAGATAAAATTTTTTGATTAATTAAAAGTGAGGTTTTTTATGGATATGGTTTCTTTAAAATTTATTGGTACAGGATTTATGGCTATCGGCATGTACGGTGCAGCTTTAGGCGTTAGTAATATATTTAGCTCTCTACTTAGTTCAATAGCACGAAACCCTTCGGCTACAGAAAACTTACAAAGAATGGCTCTGATCGGTGCAGGTCTTGCTGAAGCAATGGGACTTTTTTCCTTTGTAATTGCTATGTTACTTATTTTTTCTTAAAATTCATTTTTAAATGAGATGCCTCAATTTGATATTGCTACCTATCATTCACAAATTTTTTGGCTTATCGTGACTTTCGGCTTATTGTATATCTTTGTTTATAAATTTATAACTCCAAAAGCTGAAGAAATTTTTAATAATAGACAGACAAATATTCAAGATAATATTACGCAAGCCGATACATTGACCATAGAAGTAGAAAAGCTAAATAAATATTATAACGAGGAAATAGACAAAACAAATACTGAAATAGATAGGCTAAAAAAAGAAAAAATAGACTCTTTAGAATCAGAATTTTTAATTAAAAAAAAGAATCTAGAGCAAGATTTAAAAAATGCTATAAATCAAAACATTGAAGATATAAATTTAGCTGCTAAGCAATTTAGAACTAATAAAAGCGCAGCAATCATAAAGCTTGCCGTTAATATTATTGAAAAAATAACCGGCACTAAAGCAGATATGAATTTACTACAAAATATAAAAGTAAAATAATGAATTTCCTAGATGAGAGCTTCTGGCTTGCCGTTAGTTTTGTAATTTTTGTATATTTAGTTTATAGACCGGCAAAAAAAGCCATTTTAAATTCTTTAGATGCTAAGATTTTAGAAGTCCAAGAAAAAGTTCTAAAAGCTGAAAAGTTAAAAGAAGATGCTGCTTTGCTCTTTAAACATACCAACGCACAAATAAAGAAATTAGAAACTTTACGCTCTCAAATGATAGAAGAAAGTAATGAAGTTACCAAGAAAATCATTCAAGAAAAAACTAAAGAAATTGAAGAATTTTTAGAGCATAAAAAATCTGATGCTATACAGTTAATGCAAAACCAAAAATCAACCGCAAGTAAAGAGCTACAAGATGAATTTTGTGACGAAGTGATAAAACTTGTATCCGAATATTTTCAATCAGTTAAGCTTTCAGAAAGTAACATTGCTAAAAATTTAATGGATAAATCTGATTTTCCTCAGGATAAGGGTCTACATAGCCACACTAACCACTAGCTAGCAATTTAAATTGCTTCATCATTAACACACATACCCGTAAGTAATATCGAGCCATCAATAAAATATTCAGGATGTTCGTTTGTTATCTTATTTGTTAATTCAGGATAGGCTCTAACAAATTCTTTTACACAAGTGAAGTTTTTACTAGAGCTGTTATTAATCGCTCCTAAGCAAATCGCTTCAAAACATAACATTTTAGCTATTTCTATATTTTTAAGGTCAGATAAAACTCCTAGTTGTTTTGCTAAATATCTATCGCCTAAATAGCCTTTCACCCCCCAATTTCCTAAGATTGAGAACTTACTATTCCACTTATCTTTAGCAGCATTAATATATATTTTATTTAA
The DNA here is from genome assembly GCF_000016625.1 of Rickettsia massiliae MTU5. Classification (NCBI taxonomy): domain Bacteria; kingdom Pseudomonadati; phylum Pseudomonadota; class Alphaproteobacteria; order Rickettsiales; family Rickettsiaceae; genus Rickettsia; species Rickettsia massiliae. The sequence continues at coordinate 27,489 of NC_009900.1, read as the reverse complement.
AACATTCTTTTGTATTTTTTGTTTAATTTCTAATGTAACTTCCTCAAAATCGCCTCTTTGTAATATAAACTCCCTAGTTTCTTTCATTATTTTTTATAAATTCTGGTGCAATTTTTTGAGATAAGTTTTTAGCCTTGTAGTGACCTAAACCTAAAGTTTGTACGTACATTAAATAAGATTGTTTATAGAACTCTATATAGCTTCGTATGTATTATCTAATTTTCATAAATCACTCCGATATTATTAAGAGAGCTAGCAATAAAAGAAGGATGCACACTAATTCATGATCGATTTTTAAAGCTTTCTTATAATATTTTAACGATTCTTCAAATTTACATAATATATATTCATTATAATAACCCATTTTTTGATATAAATTTGCCTTTCTACATTTATCAATTTCAATATCATCATTTAATATTTTTACTACATGGGGATAAAATATTTTAGAATTTCCCAGTCTTCACTTGGAACATCTGTTAATATTGGAAATAAATCATCTAAGATTTCTGCTAGTCTTGTATAAATCTCTTTTTCATCTATCGCATGTTCTTTATATTTATTTATATATTGCTTTGTTATAAATTGCATTAATCTATGTAATTGTAAGCCGGCTTGTCTATTTTGGTATTTTAGATTCATTATCGATAATGCTTCTAACCTTTTTATAGGTTCTTGTAGCTTTTCTTTATCTATTAAAAATAATTCTTTGAAAATCTCTATACTGATAAAATCAGGGTCTACATCTGCAGAATATTGTAATATCTGCCAAGCTAAAGGTGATTTTTCTAATAATTGTAGTAATAAAACGGTTTCTATATGATCATCTTTGCTATTGTTAAAGTAATTAATGTAATCATTTACTTTAAGTAATTTATTTGCTTTTTTAAATACTGCTTTAGATAGCCTATAAGGTGATGCAGCATCGTGTTACTATCAAAGTCTTCTACTAATTTATCATCAATATCTTTCTTGTTTAATCTATTTTTTAGAGATTTCTTTAAATATAATATCGCTTCTTTTTTACTAAAAGACTCTAATATAATATTTTCTATATCATCACTTAAATTATTATTTTTAGTAGTAATTATCACTTGTGCCTTATCATTAAGTATATTAATTATACTGTTAAGATAATGCTCTATATCTTTATGATCTTCAACATTATCAAAAATAAATAATATAGCTGAATTTAAATTAGCAATCCTCTCATGGACTAATCTTATTATGTTTTCTTCCTTTTCATCTATTACGTAAATAGTAAATTCTTTAGCAAGTTGTCTATATGCTTCAAGGACTTTGTCTGCAGAATCTGCGTTAATAAAACGTACTATTTTCTTTTGCGCTTGTGTTTGTCTATCTCCATATTTTATAGCTAGAGTGGTTTTACCGGCTCCAGCGAAAGCACTAACTGTTACAAATCGTTTTTCGTTTAAAGTTTCTTCTATTTGTTGTAATATTTCATTACGGACAATCAGATTATAAGTTAATAAAGGGGGTAAATTGCTAATTATATTTCTGTAACTTTAATTGATTCATTAGGAGTATAAGCATTGCAGTCTTTTAATACTTTCTTTGCTTCCCTACTTACTTCAATTAACCTTAAAATTTGCTCTCTTAAGTCATCTACTTTAACTTTAGGTAAGTTTGTAAATATATAATATTTGCCATATTGAGGTTTTATTTCATATAGTTCTTTTATTACTTTTAACTGTTGTTTTATTAAATTTGGTATTTCTTTTTTATCTATACTCAATTTGCTCAACTGTGTGCTAGATACCAATCGCTACTGCCCTTATTATTTGTATTTGCTATATCTACAGACAAATTTACTTCTTTTATACGATAATGACCTTTGTAAGAAAGTTTAAATTTTCCCTCAGGGGTTATGATCTCTTTTGATAGGCAACCTTGTGCGGCATTATTTTCTAAATGCTTATAAACCTCTAAAAATTGTCCGGTTGCAATATTACCGCTTATAAGCTGATCGATTACCTCTAAGAAGCTTCCAAATGTCGTTGCAGTAGCATTTTTATATATTAGATTGCTTGCTAAAGGTATAAATATCAAGTGCCTTATTTATTAGCGTATTATCTTTAGGATTATATTCTATGCGAGGCCAATCTAGTACTTCCTCATACTTTATAGGTTTACCGGTTTTTGGATCAAAAGCATCTAGCATTGGATCAAGTAAATAACCGGATAATGATAATACGCCTTCTAACAAGGGAGCACATAGTTTTTAATTAGCGGTGTTTTATTTAATATATTTATTATCTTACCTGTATGCTTTGGAGTAATTTTAGGAAATAATCTATATACTTTATTAATATGCGGATTACAGACATTTACAAAATTCGGAGCTGATAAATAAGTTTGTTATATTTAAATTCTTTACGTCAAAGGTAGTTTCATGGCTATACATCTGCGGCTGAAGATTTTCTGTAGCTAAACCCGGGCTATCGAATGTGATTGCCTTTGCTTTTGGATAATGAAAATCTCTATGAGCACAATATAAACTAAGCTCTGCGAGCCATACACACCTAAAGAATGACTTGTGAAAGATAAATTATAATTATTCTCTTCAGCATATTTGGTAATCTCCTTTGTAGCTTCATATGCGGCCGCTTGCTCCCCCACTATCTGCCCATCTAAAATACTTTTAAAATGAGCTTTAAACGGTGAATTAGTTTTGAGCAAATCTAATTTTTCAAATGTAGTGTACCTCGATAGGTAAGTACCATTTGTTTTACTTTTTCATTTACATATGCTACTGCGTAATATCTACCTATTTCAGGCTTATTAAATATTTTAAATACTTTCCAGTCTTTTAATTGTTCATTTCGGGTTTTGACCTTTTCATTATTTTCTTTTTCTACAGCAAACTCTACAATATCATGTCCGTAGAATCCATATAAGCATGTAAACTAAATAAACCATGGACAAAGTCCGTAAGGTGGTGCTTATAGTTTTGATTATTTAAGATAATTTTACTTTCAATCTTTTGTACAAGCTCACTAGAAGCATTAGGCATCTTGCCCCAGCTTATACATTACCGATAAAATTATTATTTTGGATTTTAGCGGCTATTTTCTCTAGCTGCGGAAGCGTTAAATGTAGATTGCTAAAATCTAAATGAACAAATGAAGGGGCATGCTTTTCTAGACACACTATAATTGTTTGATAGTCACTTATAGTTTGAGAATAGTTAACTAGATTTTTTGAAGAAAACACATCTGCTTTCATAAATATACTTCATAAAAATTGAACTGAACTTTGCGTTTTCAACCGAATTTTTTGAAGCATTATAAATTAAAAGTTATTATTTTTATTCTGAATTTAAAAATTAGATTATTTAAGATCTTATATTATAGGAAAATATAGAATGGTGACCCCTACGGGACTCGAACCCGTGTTCCCACCGTGAAAGGGTGATGTCCTAACCGCTAGACGAAGGGGCCTTAATTTGGCAATATAGATATATTTAGTCATACCGTGGCTATGACCACGGCATGACAGTAAGTTAGAAGTTTTATACAACACCTTTGCAAATATTGCAAGTATAAAAATTATAGGTTTACCTTAAGCTTAACACTACCTTGATGACTTCTATAATGTTTATTTAGATAATAATTATAATCCAACGAAATAGTAGTATTTTTGATACTGCCTATAATACCCGTTCCTAAATTATAGGATGTTTTCGGTTGTTTCGGTATTAGATAATTATGTTTGAATGTATTATCAAATATTTTAACAACTCTATTTATTCTTTGGGTTTTCTCTTTAAAATTATGTTCTACCGCTCCTTGGAATGTTAGACCTAAATTATTAAATTTTAGAGCATCTTTTAAAGGTACTGTGACTTTAGTACCGACAATTCCGGACAATATATTATTCTCTTTCATTGTAAGAGCTATTTCTTGTACGTTAATACCGGTTTCATGATATACCCCGTCTCGTGACTTCCCGTATCTTAAGCCGATATTCGGGGTAATAATGAGCTTGCTCTGCAAAAGATAATTATAATGCAGTAATGCTTCCGCATTATAACTATGATTACGATGTTTTACATTACTTCTAATTTTAGTATCACCATATGAATAAGTTGTTTTATCTTTAATAAAGTTTTTAGAAGCAGAGACTAAAGCTTGTAGTGCAAAATTTTTCGGTAATTCTTTTTGTCCGTAAATAGAAACCACATGACTATTAATAAGTTCTTTATCATTATTTTTACTATTTTTAAATTTAAATACTGAATGAACATTACTATAAGCTATACCTACGATATTATTGTCGATTTCAGCATCGAACCCGATAGTAGCACCTTTGTTAGTACCTCTATAACCGGTCATATTTTCAACGCGTCCATGATTATTAGTGCCGTACATACCACGCATCCACAAACCTCTTTTTATATGAGACTCTTCTTCATCACCGGCTCCTACTGCTACCATATTATTAGACATATTCATAGATGCATCTAATCTGTTACGAATCATATTATTTACAATAGTATTAACAACTTTCACTTGATTTAAAGTAGGAGCGTTTTCTGAAATTTGCGTTTGCATTTCTTTTTTTGCTTCCTGTTCAAGAGGAATAGCCGTATCAACTTCCGTTATTTTAAGATTACCCCCATCGGAATCGGATAATTGCCCTATTGTTTCTTCTTCCTCTTCAAACCCTGAATCATAACTTTCTTTATCTTCACTACCATCGCCTAATGCTAAACATTCCTTTTCTCTATCGTCACTTAATGCTAATGCACACTCATTACTTGATGCAAGTGCAGGTAATGAAGATAATTGTCTACTTACTTCTGTTACTTCTGTGTCTTCTTGTTCTTCATCTCCTGCAGGTAAGGTAGATTCTGATTTACCATCCGACACTAACATGTCTTGTAACAATAACTGAGCAAGAATATCTGCAGCTTCTTCGCCTGTATACTTCTCTAGAAGTAACGAAGAAATTTTTTCATCATGTTCTTGTAATCGTGCATTCATTGCTAAAAGCATTTTTTCATCTAATTCCTCTACATCCTGTATACGATTACTTATATAAGCCATTGCTTCCTTAATATGATTAAGTTCCTCACTTCTAGAACTTGAGCCAGGCAATTCTTCTATTTTTTGTATTTTATTGCTTAATACTCTTATATAGGTATCTACATAATCTTTATCAATTTCTATAGTTAGAGTATCTACCGGAGTTACAACATCACGACTACTCAAATCATCACCATTAGATAAGCTGTTTATGCTACCAACTGAAGATGAACATGAAAATACCGGCTTACTCTCAGTTACCTTAGCTTTATAATCATTGGCTATTTTTTCATCATGTTTAGATTCTAATTCCCCTAATTTCATAACATTAGAATTGTTTAAATCCTCTAAGCCACTAACCGAAGGTGAACGGGATAGATTTGATTCTGCATCACTAAGTAAACTGCTTATGTCACCAATTGAATAGGAACGTGATATTGATACATCTGTGCTTGAATACTCTTCATTTAAAGAAAATGCTGCTTCTATGGCTTTCCTTTTTTCTTTTAATTGTGATTCTTTTGAAGATAAGTCTCGTGCTTCTACAGCTAACCGCTTAAATTCTAGGTTTTCTGGATCTCGATATTGATTCAATTTGGCAATAGCTTGCTTTTCCTTAACTATTCTAGCTTCCTCTACTTTTAATAGTTTATCTTCTAAATCCAAATAATCTAATTTCTTGTCAAGCTCGGCACTTCTGAATAATGGTATAGGTAATTTTCGTTTACTAGTATTCTTGTAACTTATAGATGGCTTAGGTTGCTCTGTCTTATATATTGTTTCTGATGCTAAATTCTCATCACTAACCGACTCATATATAGTAGATAATGGCTGTGTACCTTTTTTAATAGTACTATCAACCAAATTTGGTAAGCTATTCATATTAGCAGTCGGCATAGAATGGCTATTTCCCCAATTTGGATTAAATCCAACATCTGCATCTGTTTTTATATTATTAAAGTGTTTATCTGCTCTGCTTTTAATAGCATCTATTTTTTTTTCTGCTTTTGCATTATATGCTTTTATATCTTCCGGTTTGTGTATTAATACCTGCTGTAGTTCTTGAGAGATTTTAATTGTTTCGTGGTAATCATTTTCTATTTCCTGTAAAACTAAATTAAGTGATTTTTTTTGTGAAGGACTGGTTGTTTGCAGTATTGTGGTTCTCTTTGCATCTAAAAGGCTTACAAGCTGAGTTGCCTTTTTTGTGAATCCACTAACTACACTTAAACTAGACTCCTTATGATTCTCATTTCCCCAGGCGTGGCCAAATCCTCCCTCTTGATCTACTGTTCTTTGCTTTGAGGTTTCTCCATCTCTTTTCCTTTTTCTGTTCTCTGCATCATTTGTTTGCAAAATTGACCCTACTTTTGATACAGCTCTCTTTATTATATTACCTTGTTTTTTCTTACTAGAACCTGAATAGGTACTTTCTTCAGTTAAAGTTTCTTGAGGTACATTTGTATTCATTCTTTGGTTATACGCTGCATCCCAACTCGCTGATAGTTGATCGAAATCATAGGCTGACGACAAATTTTGACTTTCCAAACTCCTAAAGCCTGAATCAAAACGTTCTTCTTGTGAATGTAAATCTAGCCCTAGATCATTCTGCACACCTAAAGTTTCGGTACGCATTTTTTCTGATTGCAATTGTTGTATCTCCGGAATACTTCCACTTACATTATTTTTCCTCGATGAGTCACTTTTAGCTGAAGACGAGCGTGATAATATTGGAGTAGCGCTTTTTCTTGACTTCTCTTCATACTCTGCATAAGACTGAAATATTTCCACTTGCTCATATACTTTTTGAGTTTCCGGAACTCTAGCTTGCTGAATGTCATATAATTTCGAGAACAAACCTTCATATGCCTTTATACTGGCAAGATGTGCAATCTCACCTAATTTTTGATTAAATTGATCCGCACTTAACTTTCTCATTTCTGTCGCTAAACTATCCATTACACCATCTATTTGAGCTTGATTTGACTGATTTGGCTGTATGCTATTCAAATAATTAATGTATTGTGAAGCCTTAGCCTCGTAAATATCTTTTGAATGATCTGTTTCTTTACCTAAAGTGCCGCTTGATAAGCTCCCCAAGCCTGAATCCATACTTTTAGGGTTCTCTATTTCTTGACTCGGCAATATTACTATATAAGGTTGCTGCTGAACTTTTATTGGTACTAAGTACTCCTCTTCATCCTCTGGTTGTTCACCTAAAATTCTCTGAACCCCATGACTTAATGGCATGGTTGGCTTTGCTTTTGGCGGCTGCTTATAAGTAGAACCGGTAGAACTATTATAAACAGCAGGAGTTAATAACTTTAGATTTGCCATCTCATTTAATTGTTCAGAATAACCATTCATTTTATCTTGCATGGTTCGTAATGCCGTTCTACTTGTTTCTTTTTTCGCACTAGCAGCTACTTCTTTAGCTTTATCTGCTGCCGTTTTTATAGCTTGTTCTTGTTTCTTTATTTCTGATAACTGCTTTTGTGCTTCTTGTTTTTTCTTTTCTCTTTCTGTTCTTTGCTTATCCTCTGCTTGTCGCTGTTTTTTTGTTTTTTCTGCAGCAATATGTTGTTGATTTTTTTGTACTAATACACCTTGCTGAGCCTCATTAATTCTTGCTTGCTGTGCTTGAAACGCACTAACTTGGGTTGACGCCGTTGTAACCGGAACTGTTTCCTGCGATTCTATCGAAATTTTATTTGCTGGAATATCTATTTTTTCTATTTTCTGAAATAATCTATCTGCTTTATTGTTTTTACTTGTTAACTTTTTTTCAAGTTTCTTTATTTTATTTTTATCTTCACCACCTACTTTGATTTGTGTTTCTATCTTTTCAGCTTTTGACTTGAGTGTTTCTATTGTTTTTTGTGCTGAAGTTAGCTGCATATACAACTTCTGCAATGATTTTGTATTTTTTGTATCTGTGGTATTTTTTTGAATAGCCTGTGTTACTTCAGCTAACTTGATTCCTATCATCTCATTAACTCGTGATATATTACTTACCATTCCTGCTGCAATTTCAGTACTGCTTTTTTTTATAGGCAACGGTACAAATGTCGACTTCGGAGGAACTTCTGGTTTAACCTGCGAGCTAGATTGCACTGTCTGTTGTTGCGGGTCGCTACTGCTAAACGATAATCTGCGTGCTGCCTTTGAGTTTGTGTTTGGTGGTGTATTAGCTCCTAAACTATCATTTGGTTTAGAATCTGAAGTAGACTGATACGGAGTCACCGGTGTTGATGATGGAGTACCAGGTGCCGTAGTATAATGTTCAGGTGATATCAGGGTAGTATTTGGTGTATTAGGTGCAGTGACAAAACTATTATTTGAAGCTGGGCTAACAGTAGGTGAAGACGCTGTTATTATAATCTCTGGTTTTTGAAGCATTTGTTCTGTCGGTTCAGGAGTATAAGTATTTTGAATTTGCTCTGTTTTTTCAGTGCCTACAAATGTTTTGCGTCTAGTAATTGGTCGTACTTTTCTTGCTTTCCCGACATCAGACTTACTACGTGCTACCACTTTATAATGATCCTCTACAGGAACATCTTTTAATGGATTAGATGCCTTAGGTTTGTTAGATATTTTCATTTCTCTTATTTCAGATGGAGTATATGTGTTTATTTCCGGTTCCGGTACAATTACTGTTCCTATCTGCTGCGGGGTATTTGTCGTATCTTTGTTTCCGTTTAATTGTGACAAATTATTCAACAATTTATTACTGAGGTCGATACGAAATGCTTCTTTACTCATCGCCATACCCTCAAAAGGTATTGCAATTATTGCTCCTACTGAAATAGAGGCAAGCAGAGAATATTTTAAAAATCTTGATTTTTTTAGTAAATGTTGTTCTGTTAACTTATTCATTATAAATATCTCAATTTAAATTAAAATTTTTTATATACATAAACGTTGGATATTCTTCTAATAAATAAGTTAATAAAAAGCAATATATAAAGTTAATTTATCTTAACCTATAATTACAAGAGAATTTTGTTCTAATTATTGAAAATATAACAGATATGACGTATAATGTATTTTTAACTTTTGATAGAAAATACTACAATATTTTAAAATAACTTTGGAAACGGAGTATAATAATTTAAATATTTGGTACTTTGTTAGTTTTATTTTTACGGTATTATTGTTTATTTTCGCTTGATTTTGAACTTTCATTTACAACAAATTTTTTCATTTTTTGTGTTTGTTTAATATTAACCTTTACTAGAAATTCTAATATATTTTTACAGTTTATTTACTGAGTGATTATTGCTTTTATTTTTGGCATATTCATCTCTAAATATTGTGTGACAAATTTACACATAGCGAAATGCTTTATAAAGCTATCATCACTAAAATTAGCGGTAAAATAGAATCGATAAAACCGACTATTATATAGGAGGATAAGTAGTATTAAGTCGTATAAAGATAGAAAAAATTAATCGTAACTTACAAAAAGTTAAAATTAGTATACCGAAAAAATATATACAAGAAATTAGGGTAAATAACCGAATTACTTTGCTTGCTAAGCTCTATAAGCCGCAAAATAGTATACTTACCCGGGGATTATGATTTTGGTTTTTACGCTTATCTATCGGATATTGGAGCAAACGGCTATGCGATGTCTGAGCCGCAAATTATAGAACGTAATGAAACAAATTTTGATAGTTTTATTTATAGAGTGCGTTCCTATATTTATAATAATTTAATAGAAAAGCTAGGATCTGCCTTTTACCATGATCGGGTTTGATAACGATATTCTAAAGCTTATGGGGATTCTTTATTGATATAATAATAAAATCAGCCGCCTATTTTAATAGTTCACCAGCTGCTGTATGGTATTTCGGTTATATTACCAATTTCAGCATATTACTCTTTTTATTCGGCTTTTTTGGATTTGTATATGGAAAACCGCTTGGCGTTTGCTTGGTCTTGCAATCATGGCAATATCTTTTATATTTATGTTCTACTCCCCAAAGCCGGAATTAATATTTGATGCAAATCATATGGCCATATGGCGGTAGGCGTTAAAGATAGAGAAAATAAACTAGTAATACATGCTGATAAAATACCTGCTTTCAATAGAACTTACTGGGCTAATTGGTTTGGACAAAAAGATAGTATGGTGTTACCTTAGAGAATAATATTTTTTAACCAACTATGGACAAAAAATTGTCATTAATAAAGATAATCATTGTGAGAAAGCCGAAATTCATATTAATCTCAATTATAAATCTAAATGCCGCGGGAGCTTAATATCGAATAATGCAAGTTACACACAAAATACTAAAAATCCCCTCAAAAGGATATAGAAAAATCTTGAGTCTCTTAAATGAAAAAGGACAAGCAAGACTTATAGGTGGCTGCGTACGTGATACGTTACTAGATCTCTTGCATAACAAAACTAATAAAGAGGAATTTGCTGGATCGACGTACAAATTACCTTTAGAAGCAAGTTATCCAAGAGATCGACTTGAGAAAGGTAGCTACGATATAGATATAGCTACTAATTTGACACCTAGTGAAGTAACAAATATTTTATCTGGAGCTAAAATAAAAACTATTCCGACCGGTTTAAAATTTGGCACGATTACGGCTACTTTAAATAATGAAAAATTTGAGATCACGACTCTTAGGAAAGATATTGAATGTAACGGCAGACATGCCAAAGTAATATTCACCAACGATTTTGCCGAAGATGCCGCAAGACGAGATTTTACTATTAATGCTTTAAGCTATTGTCCCTTTAAGAACGAGATATATGATTATTTTGAAGGGTTTAAGGATTTGCAGCAGGAAAAGGTTGTATTTATAGGGGAAGCTCTAGATAGAATTAAAGAAGATTATTTGCGAATTCTACGCTTTTTTCGGTTTTCTAGCTATTATGCGAATCAGCTTGATGATGGCAACTTTAAAGCATGTAAAGCTTTAAAAGACGGCTTAAAAACTTTATCACGAGAGCGAATTAAAAGCGAAATGGATAAAATTATTGTTTCAAAAAGAGCAGCACAAATTTTAAAAGCTATGTTTGAAATAGGAATATTAGAACTAATATTCTCTATCCAAAATTATGAAATAAAATTTTTTGAGCAGGCAAATGATTTTAAATTAGAATTAGTGACTCGATATGCACTCTTATTATATTGTCAAAAAGATTTTAATTTAAAGGTCTTTCTAGATTGGAAATTCTCAAAACATGAAGCAATGCAAATATTATCAATAACGAACTTTCTGAATGACGCTAAATTTAACATGAAAAAAATTTGGTTTGAAAAAAAGAATTATAAGGAATATTTATTAGCAGCCAGCATAATCGGTAAATTAAATCATTCACAAGTAAAAGAATTTATCCTTAAATATGATGCGTTATTACGTCCTAAATTCCAAGTAAACGGTAATGATTTGTTAAATATGAATATAGAAAAAAAAGAGATAGGAATAAAACTAGAATATCTAAAAAATTTTTGGATAGAGCAGGATTTTAAACCTAGTAAATTAGAGTTGTTGGAGAAATTATGAGAGCTAGTACATCACACTGTCATTGCGAGGAAAAATTGAAAATTTTGACGAAGCAATCTCGTGCCAAAATCCTAAGATTGCCACGCTCCTTTCAGTCGCTAGCAATGACGATTTGGTATCAACGCAAGCAAGCCTTCGCAGGGATGATGACATACCTAGCATTACTATTCCTTACATTCCTCAGCCTTACTAGCTATGCTAAGCCTAAGATAGTTGTAAGTATTACGCCAATCGGTAGTATTGTTTCGATGCTTGTTAAGGATAAAGCGGATATCGAGAGCTTAGCTATTAGTAGTGATTGTCCACATCATTATAATTTAAAACCTAGTGATTTAGTAAAAGTCAAAAATTCCGATATAGCAATTTATATTAATGAACAATTTGACGGTTTTGCCGAGAAATTAATTGATAATTATAGCAAAAACATTATAAAAATCAGTGATATTAAATCTTTAACCACTATAAAAGATAATTGGCATATTTGGCTTGATCTTAATAATGCTGTGATTTTACTACAGGAATTTGCACGAATATTTAGTGAAAATTTTCCTGAGCTACAAGAAGATATTAATAATAACCTTTCAACAGCACTTAAAGAATTAAATAAGCTACAAGAGATTAAAAATAATGAGCTTGCAACGATAAAAGACGTAATTTTATTAAGTGACAGTAGCGAGTATTTTTTTCTTAATACTAATATTAAAACTGCAAAATTATATAGCGAAAGTCAAACAAGCCTCCGATATATAAGCAAGCTAGAAGATTTAATTAAAGAGTCTAATAACAAATGTCTTGTTTTCAGTAATGAACAAAATTCACGATTATACGACAAATTAAACGCTAAAATAATAATATTAAATAGCGAAAACTGGAATGTGCAGAATATAGATTCCAACACTTTTCAGAATCAATATTTACAAATGATTTATCAAGTTAAAAAATGCATACACTAAATAGCGAAGAAGAGACAAAGAAGCTTGCAAAGCTTTTAGCACAAAGCTTAAAACCAAATGATATAGTTTTACTTAACGGTGACCTTGGAGCAGGTAAAACATTTTTTTGTCGTGAAATTATTAAATATTTTTGCGGTGAAAATACAAGCATTATAAGCCCGACTTTTAATTTACTGCAAACGTATAATAAAGCATCTAACTTCACTATATATCACTATGACCTGTATCGTCTTAAATCACCTGAAGAAATTTATGAACTTGGATTTGAAGAGGCATTATTAAACGGCAATTTAATTTTAATAGAATGGTCTGAAATTATTAAGCATTTACTTACTCCGCCTTTAATCGAAGTAAATCTAGAAGTATTAGATAATAATAAACGTTTATGTAGTATAATAACAAATTATAAAGAAAATTCACAAGAATCTTCCCTTATTGATTTTTTACAAGATTCTCCGCTATTCGATACAAAACTTGATATTCAAAGAGATAAAAGCCCTACTAGAAAAGTTAAGTTATAATTATGAACTATTTAATTTTTCTTTTAAATAATTTATAAACTTCTCCATCATTTCTTTTTCCTACAAGAAAGATATTTAATATCTTATTTAAAAAAATCCTTACTCTCTTCCTCTGATAAAAAACCGCTTTTACTCGCATTTTTTGCTTGCATTGCCCACCAATACATATCTTCAAGCTGATTAAATTTCTCATATTCTTGATGTGATATAAGAACAACTATGGGCTTACCGTATTTATAATTACCGGTGATTTTACTGCTTGATTCATCAACTCCCCAAAATGATTTTGAGCTTCTTTACTACTAATACTTTTCATATTGTTACTCTATTTAGTTTGTATAATTATTATATTAGCTATGATAAGCTATTATCAATATAATAACTTACTAATATTTTCCCTGCTTCTAATACTTCATTTTCAAAATCATCTTTATTGGAAAGAAGGAAATTATCTTCAAGAGGTTTATCTTTAAAATAAGGATGACTAAATGAATGATTAACCCATGTTATTTGTAAATAACCGTTTTCTTGTTGTTTTAATAACCATAAGAATTTTTTTCTGTATGCTTATTAATCCATAATCCTGAAACACATATAGCAATCGGAATAGTTTTATTTAGTTTGATCGATAATTCTACGAACTTTTTAAAAAAATCTTCTTCAAAGCTTTTGGAAGAAGGACACATGTCAATTGTCAAGAACTATCCTCTTTATACATGCTACTCCTCGTAGCACCGTAATTTTGTTGTATATAAGGTGCAGAGCTATATTTATTTAAAACTTTAATATACGGAGTTTTACTTAATTTTTTTAGAAGATTTTCTTTTTCTATTTTATTCGTAGGTAAAATTACCAGCTCTTGTAGGGCTATTTCAGTTTTAAAAGAATTCGGGTCTACTAAAACGAAATATGATTTTTCATTATTTAAATAAGAACGAATTCTTATTTTTTTCAGCAATTACATGCAAAAATACCGGTTTATAATCAGTTATAATTACTGCTTTTTCACTTGCATAGCTTAAACTAAAAAACAATATTACAAAAATAAAACTTAAAATTCTTTTAATTTATTTGTCTCCATAACGCTCGTATAAAATTCCGCAATTTTCTCTTTTACAGCTAGAGGATCGTTCATTAAATTAACAGCACCTCTAAACTCTGCTGAATTCGGTAAACCGCTACTATCATATAACCAGCCAATATGCTTTTACGTGCAATAGGTACACGCGCCCACAGATTTCACCATAATAATCAAGTATTATCTCATAATGCTCGGTTACGATATCTAGCTGCTCTGCTATAGAGGGAGCAGATTTTTCTTCACCTGTTTTAAGATAATGATCAATTTGTGAAATAAGCCAAGGTTTGCCATATGCTCCTCTACCGACCATAATACCGTCTGCACCGGATTTTTGTAGGGCTTCTTTTGCCTTAGCAAAATTAGTAATATCACCGTTAGCAATAACCAGAATCTTTACCGATTCTTTAACTGATCGTATAAAATCCCAATCGGCATTACCGGAATAAAACTGGCATCTAGTTCTACCGTGAACGGTAACCATCTGAACACCTGAGCTTTCAGCAATTTTTGCTAAAGTCGGAGCGTTTTTCGTATTATCATCCCAACCCATACGCATTTTAACGGTTACCGGCAGCTTAACCGCTTCAACGGTAGCTTCAAAAATTTTACAGCTGCTCATCCCTCATTAGAGCCGAGCCTAAATAACCGCCTACTACTTTTTTCACCGGACAGCCAAAATTAAGATCGATAATTTGTGCCCCCATACCCTCTCATTTTAGCAGCTTCTGCTATCGCATTCGGCTCACAGCCTGGGGCTAGCTCTGTACGCAAGCACTTGTTGCATCATCACGCATAATGGCACTTTTTTTAGTGACTGCATAGATTCCACAATCATTGCTCTACTTGCTACCATTTCAGAAACTACAAGCCCTGCACCAAATCTTTTCACCAATTTTCTAAATTCTAAATCCGTAATACCCGACATTGGAGCTAGTATAATATTTAAAGAAAGCTCAATATTGCCGATTTTGATCATAAAAACCGAAAAATAAACACTCATAATATCATAATTAAGTATTTTTGTCTAATATTACTAATTAAGAATAGACAAAAGCCGATTAATCTATTATAAGCTTAAGTTATATTTCTTTTTCTTACACCCTAATAAATGAAAGAATAGTATAGACGAAGATCATCAACTTGGAAAAGAGCAAGGAGTCTGCAAGCCGAGGAGCAGAGCGTATACTAATACGTGAGCATCCGAGGACTTACAAAGACGACGAAGCCAATTTTTCAAGTTCATCGAGTATATACGGCCACGTAGCTCAGTCGGTAGAGCAAAGGACTGAAAATCCTTGTGTCGTTGGTTCAATTCCAACCGTGGCCACCACCATTCCTTAACTTTAAATCCCGTTATTTTATATCTTCAATTAAATTTCTATTGCATCTGTAAACTTATTTGATGAAATATTATATAATCAACTAATATCTTTACTAGAAAAATTAACGCGTGTAATAATACACGCAAAAGATGAAGATAAAAAAGAAGTTGAAAAATTAATTGATAAAATAAAAAATACTAATTTATTTAATCAATCCGATGAGGATGGTAATAATACAGCCTTAATTTTAGCTGCTGATGCAGGTTTAGAAGAAGCTTGTTTTTAAAACTTATTCCCAAGATATCTGACGAGGGGCTATTAATACGATCGAGAATATACGTGGTCAACCTGCATTAACAAAGGCTATGTGGCGTGATTTAGATAATGTTTGTATAGAGCTTATTCCAAGAATGTTTGAGGAAAATATTAACGCTATTGATAAATTCAGAAGGACATTGTTAATGCTTGCAGCCAAAAAAGGCATGATAGCAGTTTCTCTAGAATTTATTAAGCTGCTGCCACCTTGAGATGATTATTCGTGCTGATAATAATGGGAATATGGCTGCAAGCTACGCAGATACGGACAAAAAGCATTTGCCGAGGTAAAAGGGAATTATTACAAGAAAAACAACAAAACTTATTAAAAAATTTAGCTTCATTTCTAAATAAAACTTTTTTAAATAACAATGGTTTAGATAATTTTTTTAAAATTGCATATGCTACAAAATTCTATAAAAAAGTGAAAGTAAATAAGGAACTATTAGCATCTTATTTACAAGAACAAAATAATAATCCTGAATCTATTATAATAACAAGTAATTAATTTTATATAACAAAAAGTAATTTTCATTACTTTTTAAAGCTCGTATGTTCAATACAAAATCATTCTTATCATTAGATAAAAATTTTAACTAAGTTTAGATATTAATACAGTGCCAAGAATAATTGAACGAAATAAACCAAGCGATGCTTTTAAAAGTTGTTTATACCATTTGGATAAATTTCACGTAATAAGTCTTTGTCTTTAATAAAAAAATCTAGATATGGCTCAATAAATAGCTATTCTTTCTTCTACTGTTTTAGTGTTCATAACGTCTTAGTTCTCCTTAGTTAAACTTAAATGATTCAAGTTTGATCACCAAGAAGCTAAGTTAAAGCCCGATTGGTGATCAGGGAGTTAGAAACACCGTCAACAAGAACAGCTGAGTAGTTTTTAGGCTTAAAGTTAATACTCTAAGCCCTAAACATGACTACTACCTCCCCGACCGTAAAATATCGAGGAATAAACCAATTTAACGGTGATTTTACCGCCTTTTGATGGAGGTTTCTATACTCCAGAACAACCTTAGCTGTTCCAAGATGATTCTAAGCAAAACTTTAAACAAGTCAATATGATTTCAAAAATTGGTATTGCTCACATGACTCGTTTTATGTCATTTCCGCTTTCGCGGAAATGACATCGAGCGGGTTTTCGAGCCATGCAACAAAGCTTATAGTCGTTTGCAATGACGATATCAATCTTTATTTTGCAATACCTTTTATGCTATCTGTAAAACAAGATTAAAGCGAATAGCGGGTTATCCACTCGTGTTGTTATAATGGCTATCATTAGAATCGTTTACTCCTAGTCCTGCAAGCATTATATTCTCCATTCTCGTCACATAGTCACAAGTTGCAGAATAACCTGAATTTATTAATGCTTCTTTTTGTTCAGCTGTGATATCAAAACTTAAAGCTGATATATTATGATCATCAATAAAAACTGTTCTATCATGATTCTGAAAACAACTTATCAAGTCAGAGCTTGTGAGAACTTCAGCTAATGCATATAGTTGATCCACAACATTAGTAGTATCCACCAAAACGGTTTAGGTTCTGTACCATTCTGATAAGCTTCTAATATTTCTTTATTAATTGGTTTAAACCCAAGAGTTTTATAATTTTTATTATCTGTTTGAGGAAGGTTTCGTGCTGCAGTTTTATCATCAAACACCTCAACCGGGTAATTATTTCGTAACTCCACCATCCACATATGTTGAAACTACTCCTTGAACAGTTTTTTGTACGGGCTGAAAATATATAGGAAAAGCCCCTGAAGCGTATACGAATTTTACGACTTTCTCATCAGGAGCATTTTCATAAGATAGAATTTCCGGAAATTGAGTACTGAGATTAGTACACACTACGTATATAAGTCTATATTTGTTTTTTGACTGTCATGTAGCTGTTTAAAAGTAAAATCGGGGTCAAATCCCTTGTCTTTTAATATTGCCCTAAAAATTCTTCTAGATATTTCTCAGAATTTAACCCTCCGTAGAATACAAGATTATACACTTGGTCCCATTTACTAGTATGATCTGAAAATTTATTAAAATCAATTTTCTTAAGTATATCTTCCCTCCGGTTGATATCCTAGTGCTATGGAGAAAGCAGCTATTTGCACCACCGGAAGCTCCAACTACTTTCTGGATATTTTTTTAAACAATCTTTGTCTTTTAATGCCTTTAAAGCCCCTGCATACGCGATGACTTTTATTCCACCACCTGCAAAGGCTAAGTTGTTTATTTCTAACATTTTCAATACCTTGATTTAGTTAATATAATTTAGGCTTTATAACAAGAAATTAGATTATTAATATTTTTGTAAAAATTGATAAGATTTGTATTAAAATAGCTACAATATATTAATTTAATTCTTCTTAATAAAACGTAAATTAATATTAACTAAATATTTTTCTAGATATTAAGATAAATATTAGGTTTATATTAATACAAATTATGACTTTTTATCTATTTTTTTCCTAGATCTTACAATCAAGTAGACGTTGTTGCGTGGATCGGTTTTTCCGTCATTGCGAGGAAATTGCATAGTAATTGACGAAGCACAATCTCAGGAGTTTGTTATTATTTCATGAGACTGCCACGCAGCCTACGGCTGCTCGTAATGACGATATCATTCTTTACTTAGCAATACCTTTTTATGCCACCTGTAAATTTTGTTGCATAATAAAACTATCACTTATATACTGTCGCTAATGATTAATTTGCTTAAAGTTATATGGTAAGTAGTAATTTTTATAAAAATCTAGGGCCACGAAAACTAACGGCAATTATAGATTTTTTACACGATATTATAGAACCTCCTAAGATTCATGAAGATATAGCTATTCATGATATTAAAATTCTGCAGGAAGCATCACCAAATGATATTAGCTTTTTAAGCAATCCTAAATACTCCGAATTTTTAAAAACTACCAAAGCTGCTGCTTGTATAGTGCCGAAAAATTTTACGGGAGAAGCAAATCCAAATACTGTTTTATTACACACCCAGAACTCATATTTTGCTTACGGCAAATTAATAGATTTTTTTTATGCTCCTATTAAATCATACCCTGCTAAAATAATGAAATCCGCTATTGTTGCAGATTCAGCGACTATCGGAAAAAATTGTTATATAGGTCACAATGTAGTTATTGAAGATGATGTTATTATAGGTGATAATAGTATTATAGAAGCCGGAAGTTTTATAGGTAGAGGCGTAAATATCGGCAGAAACGCTAGAATAGAACAACATGTTTCAATAAATTACACAATTATAGGCGACGACGTCGTAATACTTGCAGGTGCAAAAATTGGACAGGACGGGTTTGGATTTTCTACCGAAAAAGGCATACATCACAAAATATTTCATATAGGAATAGTTAAAATTGGCAATAATGTTGAAATCGGTGCAAACACTACTATTGATAGAGGATCACTTCAAGATACAATTATAAAAGATTTATGCCGCATAGATAATTTAGTACAAATAGGGCATGGCGTCAAAATAGGTAAAGGCTCTATTATCATAGCACAGACAGGTATAGCAGGAAGTAGCACGATCGGTAAATATTGTACTCTTGGAGGGCAAGTAGGAATCGCCGGACATCTAAATATAGGCGACGGGGCACAGGTAGCGGCACAAGGCGGTGTAGCACAAAATATAGAAGCAGGTAAAATTGTCGGCGGCAGCCCTGCAGTTCCTATCATGGATTGGCATAGACAATCTATTATTATGAAACAATTACTAACCTCTAATAGCAAATTAAAAAAGTAGCTTGCTATTGAAAAGAGCTTTGTTGTTGCATGAATACCTGAGTCGTCATTGTGAGCAAGCCATAGGCATAGGCTACGTGGCAATCTCATGAAATAATAACAAACTCCTGAGATTGCTTCGTCAATTGCTATGCAATTTCCTCGCAATGACAGAAAATTTACATTAAAGAAGAGACCTAAATAAATGATCATAGATATTACCGAAATCATGGATTGGATACCTCATCGCTATCCATTTTTATTAGTAGATAGAGTACTTAAAATCGATCCTAACAAATCAATAACAGGTATTAAAAACGTTACTGTTAACGAACCGCAATTTACAGGACATTTTCCGGCAAGGCCTGTTATGCCCGGTGTTCTAATGGTTGAGGCTATGGCACAATTAGCTGCTATATTAGTTGCTAAATCTTTAGGCTCTACTAAGAATAAAGAAGTGTTTTTAATGGCTATCGAAAATGCAAAATTTCGTAGAATTGTTCAGCCGGGGGATACTATGCATATCCACGTTGTTATTGATCAGCAAAGAGCTAACGTATGGAAATTTTCAAGTACGGTTACGGTCGAAGGTGAAATAGCTGCAGAAAGTAAGTTTACCGCAATGATTAAAGATAAAGCATAGGGACATATAGTGTCAAATTCTAATATCCATACTACAGCTGTAATTACAGAAGGTGCAAAGCTCGGTAAAAACGTAAAAATCGGACCGTATTGTATTATAGGTCCTGAAGTGGTGCTTCATGACAATGTCGAGCTAAAATCCCATGTAGTAATTGAAGGGATTACCGAAATCGGCGAAAATACCGTAATCTATCCTTTTTCATCAATAGGTCAACCTCCACAAATCTTAAAATATGCTAATGAGCGATCAAGCACGATAATCGGCTCTAATAATACTATTAGAGAATATGTTACGGTACAAGCAGGAAGCCAAGGCGGCGGAATGGTGACAAGAGTAGGAAATAATAATTTATTTATGGTCGGCGTCCATATAGGTCATGATTGTAAAATCGGCAATAATGTAGTATTTGCTAATTATGTAAGCCTAGCAGGTCATATTGGGGTAGGTGATTACGCAATAATCGGCGGGCTGTCTGCCGTACATCAATATGCTAGAATCGGTGAATATTCGATGATCGGCGGGCTATCGCCGGTCGGAGCAGATGTAATACCGTTTGGGCTTGTAAGTAGCAAACGTGCGGTGCTTGAGGGCTTAAATCTAATCGGTATGAATAGAAAAGGGTTTGATAAAGTAAAGTCTTTAAGTGCTTTAAAAGCTATCGAAGAAATCTTCTCAGGTGAAGGTAATTTTGCTGAGCGTATAAAACAAGTTGCCGAGAAATATAACAATAATTCTATAGTAATACAAATTATCGATTTTCTTAATCAAGATAGTAGTAGAGCATTTTGTCGTTATGATTTACACCGTGGAAAAAGCTAGATAATTAGTGAAGCAATACGTATATATCTTAAACAACTAGAGAAAATTCAGACCTAGCCAAAGAAGCTAAACGTCAATCCTTATTAGCTAGTAAAGAAAACAATCCTGATGCCGACTTATGGTAAAACACAATGAAGAAAGTTGGTTAGATGAATGGAAATAATATTAAAAAAAGATATATTGTTGCTTGGTGTAATATCTGGAGATTATGGTAAACCTCGCCCCGCTGTTGTTGTTCAATCTAATTTATATAAAAATCATCCCAGTATAAAACAGTTTGTCCTCTAACAACGGATTTTAATAGATGCCCCAACTTTTCGCCTGTTATTGACTCCTACAGAGCTAAATGGTCTTAATTTAGGATCTCAATATTATGGTTGATAAAATTAGTGCTATAAGAAGTGATAAAATTCAAAAAAAATTGGTGAATTATCACCTGAACAACTAGAAGAGTTAATTGAAGCTATTAAATCATGGATGAATTAGCCAATAATTTTCTCATTTTTTCTTGCAAAGAGTTTTGGCGTAAACGAGTTTTCAAGCTCTTAAAATCAACTATTTCTGCATTTTGATTTTGCTGGCTACATGCAAAAATATATTTCTGCTCTCCTTTAACTTTTTGAATACATTGTCCGCAAATTCCTTTCATCATACATTGCATCGATGAATTAACGCTAACTATTATTTTTGTATTTTCACTGAATATTTCATTTTTTAGACTTTGCAATTCTTCTATTATTTCAGGAGAAGCATTAATTATTACTATATCCACTGAAACTAATTTACGGATTTTTATATCAGGATAGGTAACAAATATAACTTCATTATTATTTTCTTTTAGAACTTTTAATAAGCCTATATTACCGGCTTCGAAATCAACAATAACTATTTTTTTATTTTGAGGTATTTCTAGCGGCGAACCTGTTGGTCCCATTAAAACTACTTTCTCATTTTCGGATAATGTTTTACATAAGCTAGTAGATTTACCGACTTCAAAAACTATAAAACTAATTAAGCCTTTTTCTACATCAATATCGATAGGGCTTAAGGCTACAGGCTCTATTAACTTAGCAGCATCTTCAGAATAATTTTGTAAGCGAAAAAACTGTCCGAACTTAAAATTTTTAGCAGCAAGCGGCGAATGAATTATCAACTCAAAAGTTTTATCATCTAAAATATTTATTTTATTAACCCTAGAAGTCAGCAAATAATCAAGCTGCGTACAAAAATCTTTATAACTACCTTTAAAGCTAGGATTATTATTTATAAGCCTTTTATTAATAGCGTCGTACCCTTCTTTGGTACTAGCAAGAGCCTTCACCACACTACCCGAATATTTAGGATTACAATCACCGAAATAACTATATTTATCCTCATCGAATTGAGTGTTATTTTCTATACCGATTGCCATAATCACGGTTTTGGTTTTGATGTTATTGCGAGGAAATGCGTAGCATTGACGGTTTCGATTCTCAAACTCCACAGATTCCACATGACCGTATTTATCAACATTAATCCTTAAAGGTTGCATATTTTCCTTAAAATCAACACCGAGTGCTAATGCATATATTAGCTCCTCGTGATTTAATTTATATGCCGGCGAATCTTGCAATCTTCCACGATAGTAAACAGTAGCACCCCCAAGCTTATTAAAAACCTTTCTTAATTCTTCATTATTCTTAGCTTCTTTAAACAATTCTGCATGAGCAATAAATTCTTCAGCTATTTCTTTATCTTCCTCCGTTAAATCTTTTTCTATATAATCTTCGGCAAATTCCTCTACTTGTTTTTTATAGTAATATAAACTTTCCGTTGCTGCGTCTAAGGAAGTAAGACCGCCGCCTATTACCGCAATCGGCATCCTAATTACCATATTAGTATTAGAATTTTTCAAAAATGCCCCTCCACTTTGCAAAGTCATTAAGAAATCAGAAGCCGTTTTTACGCCCTTAGCTTTAAAATTTTCTATATCTAAAACTTTCGGCTGACCTGCTCCAATGCAAAAAGCTATATAGTCAAAACCCAAATCGAAAGCTTGTTCTTTCGTTATATTAAAATCTAAAGCTACTCCGTCATAATATTTGAAATTATTATTTCTCTCTAATATCAGCCGCAATATATCGAGATTGTTTTTATCCCACCGAATGGTAATCCCATATTCCGCTACTCCTCCAAATCCTCTTGGCATTCTTTCCGATAACAAATTTTTATATTCATGCCAAAATTTTATAGGCTTATGAACATCAAAAGGCAGTAGAGTAATTTTTAAACCGTCAATAGCTACAACATTATGACCTGACCGTAATAAATAATAGCTAAGACTAAAACCTGCAGGACCAAGACCGGTAACTAAAATATTATAATTAGTAGGTTCTTTCGGAAGCGGTGCATAAATATTAAGCGGATTCCAGCGAGTAAGCAGTAAATATATCTCTAAGCCGTAAGGTAATTTAAGCGTTTCTTCTAAAATATTTGATTCTATTAATGGGATATTTACCGGATCTTGCTTTTGGTAAATACAAGCTTTTGAGCAATCATTACAAATCCTATGACCTGTTGCTGCAACCATCGGATTATCAATAACTATAATAGCAAGAGCACCTAGGTTAAAACCTTGTGCCTTAACATAGTTCATTTCAGAAATTTTTTGTTTTAACGGGCAACCTTGTTTTAAATCCGTCATTGCGAGCGACTGCAAGGAGCGTGGCAATTTCATCAAATCTCCTGAGATTGCCACGTCGCTTCGCTCCTCACAATGACGATTCTGAGGTTGCAGTAATCCCTTAGAACAGCTATCCTTATCCTGCTTATGGCAATAAATACAATAATGAGAATGGTTTAAAGCTTCATCTAGATTTAAAAAAGAATCTGTATAGTCAAAATATACTCTCTCATTTTTTTGATATTTTAATATTTTTTTATCGTCTATTAGATTTTCTTTATCTAGTTTTTGTGGAAGGTTGAATAGGATGTCATCCTGTGGCTTGATACCCTCACACGAATAAACCCTATACGCAGCATACCTAGCTGCTATGTCTAATTCTTCTGCAAAATTTTCTTCTGCCTGTTGCCATATAATTATTTGTTTGGCAAATTCTCTAGAAGTAAAATTCGTACCTATTAAATCAGTTAGCTTTAAATACACATCTTCAAAATCAATATCTTTTATTTTTTCCGGTGGATATTTTTTTACGGCAACACGTTGAACAAATTTTCTTTTACATTCATAAATAATATCAAAATTTTTATGTTTTAACCTTGATATCGTTATTTCTTTTGAAATACAAAATAACTCTGCTAAAAAATCGTCTAAATGAGGAGAAATTTTTAGCAAAAATTCGGAATAATCTTTTGGAATAATGGAGAGAGGAGTCGATCTAAATAACATTAAATCTTTATGCAAAGATCTATCGGCTTTAAAGAGATAATCTAAAAATATTTGATCTAATTTTTTAAGTCCGGTTAAATCTAATTCATTAAAATCTAGATTAAAACCAAGTTTCATAAATAATAAATAACTCTTTTAGAAAATTGTCTATAAATTAAATAACTGATACAAACAGTAATAAATGCAACTATAATAGACTTAACTATCAGCATCATATCCGGTAATGTTCCGTCAATCACCAACGCTTGTACGGGTCTTATAACTAAAAAGAACGGATTAAATTCAAAATATATCTTTTTAGACTCCGGAATTAGCGAATATGGATAAACTATCGGTATACTCCAATAAATAACTCCAAGAATAACACTCAACATTTGCGGAATATCTCGAATATACGGCGTTAAAAATGCTACAGCGACAGAACCGCTAATCACACATATTATTAAGGGCAAAATTAATATCGGCATAAATATTATTTGCCAAGAAAATTTTTCTGGAAATAATAAAATAAAAGCAAAATACATTGCCGAAAATGAGCAAATTAAAGTATATAATTGCCCTAAACTATCCGCAACAGGAAAAAAAGTCTTAGAAATTCTAACTTTTTTTATTATTTGATCACGTGTAACTAAAGAACTTGAACAAATCGTTAAGCTGCTTACTATAAAACTCCACAAAGGAATACCGCCGACTAAGTTCATTACCATAAATTCTCTCGGCTGTCTTAATAAAAAACCGAAAAAATATGAAATTACCATTATGTGAATAAAAGGCTGAATTAAACTCCATAAAGAACCTAAAAAAGAATCTTTATTTTGCCTAATTATAGAAGTTTTAACTAGTAATGCTATTGCCTGCCAGTATTTTTTAGAAAAAAAATACTTTATCATTTATGAATTTCCTTGTTGTTGGTTATAGATTTTAAACATTTCCGATGGTGTACCATCACCTATAATATTGCCATCTTTTAATAAAATACATCTATTGCAATTATCTTTTATAATTTCTTCTTGATGGCTTACTATTATTGAAATAGGAGTTTTTTTAAACTTATTCTTCATTAAACTAAGAGATTTTTCTATAAAATAGCTATCGCCTGCCGCAAAAACTTCATCAAGTAATAGAATCTGCGGATTTTGAAATATCGATACAGAAAAAGCAAGGCGTGATAACATACCGGAGCTATAAATTTTTATCGGTAAATCAATTTTACTACCAAGTTCTGAAAAATCTATAATTTCTTTTTCAATTTTTTTGCTATATTTATCCAGCATATTATTATATAGCATTAACATTTTTATATTTTCACGACCAGTTTGCTCAGGCTCAAAACCAACTCCCATATCTATAATTGCCGCAATATCTCCATGAACTTTGACTGTACCGGATTTTAACGGATATATTCCGGCGATTAGCTTTAGAAGCGAACTTTTTCCCGAACCGTTACTCCCTATAAAAGCTATTTTTTCTCCTTCATAACAAGAAAAATTAATATCGTTTAATATAGGTATATTTGGAGAAAGAGAGACTCCTTTTTTCAAGAAGAAATGCTTTAAACCTTGAGCTCTTTTATGAGTATCAATACCTTCAACATAACCATTAGTTATCTCTATAAATACTTTTGGATGGCTAAGTGACATAAAATAAATATTAAATAGATTTATTAATCCAATCTAAAAGAGACTTTTTTTGTTGCAAACCTATTTTAGTATCTTTTTGTTCACCATTTTTAAATAACATTATCGTTGGAATACTACGAATATCGTATTCTGAAGGAGTGTTAGGATTTTCATCAATATTCATTTTAAGTACTTTTACTTTGCCTTGTAATTCTTTACTGATTTCATCTATTATCGGTGTTAACATTTTACACGGTCCGCACCATTCTGCCCAAAAATCAACCAGTACAGGTAAATCTGATTCTAATACTTCCTTTTTAAAAGAGCTATCCATTACGTTATTTGCCATAAATTCCTCTATGTTTTTATAACATTGTCCATATGGCTTTTATATCATTCCCACGTAGGCGGGAATCCAGTAAAACCTATAAAAAACTTGTTTTTTTAGGTTTATTTTATTAAATGTGTAACTTCTATATAAATATTTGAAGTTATTTTTCTGGATCCCCGCCTACGCGGGGATGACATCGAGTAGGTTTTTCAATCCATGCAACAAAGTCGCTTTTAGCTAGGAATGACATAGTGTTGTTTTTGGATTCATATGGACAACATCTATATTTATAAATAAAATTATAAAGTACAGGCTTCTACTTGTAAATAATGAAAATCTTTTTATTTATTATATTTATTTTTTTTATTATAATATATTCGCATTATTAAAGCTGCTGTTTCCTCTATTGATCTAGTCGACACGTCAATTACCGGCCAATTTCTTTGATCACAAATTTTTCTGACTTCTAGGCACTCTTTTTGTACTATATTAAAATCTGTATAGCTTTTATTTTCGTTAATTTGTAATAGATTTAATCTGGCTTCTCTTATCTCAATTAACCTATTTGGATTAATAACGAGTCCTACTACCAATTGATCTATGTCTTTTTCTATAAAATCAGGAAAGGGGCAATTATAAACATAAGGAATATTGGCAGCTTTTAAACCGTTATACGCTAGAAATACGGAAGTCGGTGTCTTAGAAGTTCTAGAAGGACCTATTAATATTATATCAGCCTCTGATAACTCATTAAGCATTTGTCCGTCATCATGTCTTATAGCATAATCTATGGCATTAAGTGTATCAAAATAAGTTTTATCAAATTTATAATTGTAATTCTGTTCTTTTTCTATTTCAATACCTGAAAAAACAGACATTTCTTTAATAATTTTACCTATTACAGAAATACATGGAATTTTTAATTCATAGCAAAATTTCGTTAAAGCTTTTCGGAGTTCTTGATCGGCAATCGTGTATAATACTATCCCACGTTTATATTCTATTTTACTTAATACTTCATTTAGCAATTCCAAATTTCTAATCATTGGCCAATGATATAATTTTGGTTTTACGGAAGTAAATTGTGCAATGGCAGAATTTGCTGCATATTTTGCAGTTTGCACGGAAGAGTCTGAAACCAAGTGAATAACTAGCTTTGTCAT